>CAVRFS010000106.1:0-277004 GCA_963720335.1 uncultured Planctomycetota bacterium
TCGGGCATTTTTCTTGTCGGACTCGACACGGATCATCGTGAATTCCCGAGGGTTCCAGTCGACGCCTCCCTTCGATTCCGCCGTTGAACGGCTCTTTCAGGTCCTCCGCGGGGAAACTCTCAGGGTCCTCGATATGTCGCATGAGCATCGCTGAGTTCTTGCTTCCCGTCGACCAAGTCGATGTCGATGCGCCAGTGGGCGCTGTGCACATGGGCTTCATAGCGCTGGCCGGGGAGATTCTGGCCGGTCGCGCCCACGCGAAAGGCGATCGTACCGTCGTCGTGGAAGGCGTAGGACATCAGGTACATATAATTCGCCGCCTCGAGCCCGCCCCAGATGACCAACTCACGTCCACGGCGGACGCCGTGGATGGAATCCTTCCAGGCGATGCCTCGGTCGCGTACTTCCTTCACCACGGTGGGGAAAGGGTCGCCCTGAAACGGCGGCATCAACGTGCCGAATGGGCCCGCATCCTCGGCTTTCACCTCGGCCATGGGGAAAGAGAAGCTGGTCAAGTCGAAGAAGCGAGTCTGACTGTGCTGGTGATAGGGGACGAACAGCTCGGAGATGCGGGCGTCGTTCAAGACCTTGATCCAATCTTCGTTCAGATCGCGTTTGAACCATGCGCCGGTGATATAAAGACCTTTGTGCACGCCCACGGGCGAAATGCACCTTCCAGGCCGTTCCCTTGCGCGGCTGCCAGGCCCCCGGACTCGCCGACGAGGAACTCGGCGGTCACTTCCTGCGACGGTGGGTCAACCAGCGTGGTTCGCGGCCGGAAGAACGGCTGTGCGGACGCAGCGGGCAACAGGACTTCCAGAGCCAAAAGCGCGAGAAACACGCCCTTGCGGATCGGCGGCAGCGTGCATGCGGAATCCCCTCTTGAGCATCGGCTCGGAATTGATCGGATTTGCCAGCGATCGGCGAAGTCTCATTGCGTGCCGCCGCGCGCTCCTTGGGCTGGGGCTCGGGGGCGGGTGTCTCGACCTCGCGGCGTCGTCAGGTCGACCTGGGGGCGGGGATAGCTCAGCTCCCGCTTTCCCACCCGGTAAATCAGATGCACGACCCGATGGGTCCGTGGGTCGTCCTTGAGGTTGAACTGGCTGAATTGCGGATCGACGCGGATGTCTTCGCCGAATCGCTCGTAAAGCTGTTTGACTTCCTCGCTTTTCTCGACGCGCCAAAGTTTGGGCGTCGGCGAACTCGTCGTCAGAAAGCGGTGTGTCGCAGGTGCTGGGCGGCCTGGACGTCGACGACGCGCCCGGTCCCCAGGTCGATGATCGAAAAGACCGTGATATCGTCAAAGTAGCGATACGAGGTGACCACGGCCCGCGGGCCTTTTGCCTTTCGGAGTCGCTTTCTGCCTTTGCTCTGCTTCTCCTTCTCTTTCTCCTTATCGTTATCCTTCTCCGCCGGGGGGTCCTTCTTGGGTGCGTCTCCTTCCGCGGCGGGACGGAGTTGTCTCCTTGTCCGACGAGCAGCTCGACGCCGACAACATACTCGCGCACGTCGGCGGTGGGCAGGCTCGCCCCTTCCGTCTTCTTCCGCAGCTCGGTCATCGCACCCTTGGCGAGCTTGATGGCGTCCTTGGTCTGCTGGGCGGTCAATCCCGGTCGCGGCTGTGGGGTGGTCCCCTGCGCGCCCGCGTTCGACCGACCACTAGCGCAGACCAACGCCATGCCCACCGCCAAGGCGCCGATCAATCGAAGCCCGTCAATCATCAAGGCCCCCAGATCCTGAATGGAAGAGGAAATTAGCCACGGATGTAACACGGATAAAACACGGATAAGAATTAGGCCACCGAATTGGTTCGCGGCTTCATACCGTTTCTCGATCCGTGTTTAATCCGTGGCTAACAGCGTGCCGGCGTCATTTCTTGAGCCGCTCAGGGCTCTCTGACGTCGAGATTGGCCTCAAGAACCTTGGCGATCCGATGCCGAGACTCTTCGAGGTGAGCCCGGCTGGTGTCGTCGATCTTGAGGGTGGTCGTCTCCAGGGTTTTATTGATTCGGCTCGAGATTTCCTTGAGATGGAGCCGTGCCAATGCGCGGGCATCGGCAGGCACCGCGGCGTTTCCGCCTCGCATGAAGACGATGTAGCTGATCGAGTCGCCGTACGGGCTTCCGCCACTGCCGAGCACCATGCCGCTCAAGCCGGCGGAGGTACTCGCGCTGGAGGTTGCGACGAATCGTCGACAGGGCGAACTTTTCGTCCTTGCCGCTGGGCAGGTGGTCGAGGTCAGACCAGATCCCGTCGGTCAAGGAGCGGAAGACCTCGTCGATCCGCAGCGGGTCGGCCTTCGGGTTCGCCTGCAACTGCTGGTTCTCGAGCCGGGCCAGCGTTTGGAGTTCAAGGCATGGCTCAGGACGATCTTCTGGATCCCCAGGATGCGCTCGAGCACGGAGATATCGATGCCGGGCCCAGCGAAGCTATTGCTCGCCCCAGTGTACCACCGTTCGGTTCCCAAGCGGCGGAGCAAGGTCGGCGAGAACTGGAACGACTTATCGCTGAGGATGGCGTCGGTGAGGAACTTCAAGCATTCCCGCTGTTTCGTCCCGGCTACGGGCACGATCGGGTCGCGTGCGTCCTTGTCGGCCTTGTGGTCGCGCGAGACCGACTGGCCGCCGATATACTGCGAGGCAAGCGTCGCGCCGTCGCCCCACTGATCGAGCAGGATGCTGAAGGCGCGCCGGGTCCGTGCCCACGATTCGCCGTCCTTGACGACCCGCTCATCGAGGTTCTTGAGCAGGTCGGCGGCCAGTGCGATCCGCTCTTTGCCGAATTCGCACGGGTCCGCGCCCAGGTCCCAGCGATTGACGTAAGGGTCGTCGTTCAAGAATCGCGTCTTCGTCGGTCGCGTAAACCAGGTCGTGCTCGGGTGCGCGGGCGGCGATCTTCTTCAGCTCGGTCGCCTCGTCACCGTCGACCGGCTTGTAGGCGTACTCGATCGCCCAGTAGTCATAGGGGCCGATCGTCGTCGAGTAATAATCGCCTTGCTTCTTGCCCTTGGGGGCGATGTTGACCGGGCTGTAGTCCATCACGCTGCCGACCAGGCCCTTGGACCGAGTGATCGCGGTGTCATTAAGCTGGTCGGCCGTCAGCATCGTGCTCGCCTTGAAGTTATGCCGCAGGCCGAGCGAGTGGCCGACCTCGTGCATCACGATATGCTTGATCGCCTGACCGACGAACTCCTCGGGCAGCTCGTCCTTGGGCTCGGGCTTCTTTTTCGCGGCTCTTTCTCCTTTGTCTTGTTGTCCTTGGCTTTATCCTTGTGCTTGTCGGTCGTGGCGGGTGGGGTCGTGGGGGCGGTGCAGCCGTGCGGCCTGGGTCTCGGCCAGGGCGATCATGGCCAGTCCGAAGTCGTGCTGGAAGCCGGACTGGAACTGGCAGAAGCCCCGACTTCCGCGGGCCAGGTTCTTGGCGAGTTGCCATGAGAGGAAATTCTGGTCGGCGGGGACGATCTCGGCGAACCATTTGGTTGGTGTTCTTGCTCAGAGCATCCAAGCCCGGCAAGGCCTGAAAGACTCGGCTGGCCGTAGCCCATCTTCGAGGCCAGGATCGGACTGATCACCTCACCGATGGCCAGCGGTGTGCTCTGTTGCTCACCGTTAGCGGCCGTCGTGTTGCCGAACAACAGGGCATATTGTTGTTTCCAGTAGCGAACGAACGCCGAGTCGAAGATGACGTCGCCGTCGATCATCTCGCCGGTGATCGGGCTGGCGCGGAGGCAGGACATGGCATAGGCGCCGTCCGAGGTGATCCAGCGGAACGTGCAGTAATTGGTATCCTCGGGATCGAACTCGTCGCGACCGGATTCCTCCCAGCGAACGGCGATCGCGTCCTTGAAGCCGATCTTCTCGAACGCCTTGTTCCACTCGCGGATCCCTTCCTCGACATAGGGGCGATACTCGATCGGCACGGTATCCTCGACGTACCACACGATCTGTTTCCTGGGCGGCGACAGCTTGGCGCGGGGGTTGGCCTTTTCCAGCCGCCAGCGATTGACCAGCCGGACGAAGTTCGTATCGGGGTCGGTCACGCCGAAGTCTTTGGTGGCGCTCAAGAAGTGGCCAACGCGGTCATCGGCGCCCGCGAGGGTGGTAGCCGAAGTCGGGGGTTTTCATCAGGCTGTAGTGGATCACCAACGTGATGCCCCGATGATCGGCCACGCCGTCGCTGCCGCCCATCATGCCCATTCGCCGGCCTCCGCCGCTGAAGGTGGTCTCGACCTCCAGCTCCATGTTGTTGTGCGAACCCCTTGACCTTGAACCAGCTACTCCGAGAGCGGTCGACCATGCCCAGGCCGAGCTGGGCGAAGTCGGTCATGAAGATGTCGGAGAAGTCGATCAGGGCCGCGCCGCCCCGCATCTGGTTGATCGCGATGATCGGCAGCGCCATCAGGACCGAATCGGTGTAGTTTTGCTTGACGGACTTGTCGAGCGACGAGCCGGTCGATTTGAAGTGGATGTTCCTGCGGACGAGCTGGATACGATCACCCACGCGTTTGAAGATCAATACCATGTCGTCATCGCCGACGGGCACGCCGGCCATGGCCAGGCCGCGGGCGATCGTTACGGGAACGAGTAGCGTCTGGTTGAACTGCTGGGGCTGGATCTCGGCGTAAAGGTGGTCCCCTTTCTTGTGAAGGGTAAACAACCCATCGATTTTTTCGGCACCCTGGGTGACCACGTTGAAATCTTGGAACTGGCTCGGGGCTCGAGGCCCCATTCGGCCGGCCCTCGCCCCCGCGATGACCTGCTGGAAGTCAATGTTAGGCCCGTCGGAACCGGGTTCCTGGGCCGGCAGGTCCGCCGCCATCAAGGACACGGTCAACGCCGCGGCCCATCCCCACGCGATGATGCGACTCATGAATGACTCCTCAACTGAAGGTTGACCGGCACCAATGCCGGCCGCCATTTATCGGAATGGACAGAAATCCTTGACGAGCTCGACTATTGAACCGGTTCGAGACGATCCGGCCGCCCGCCGACCATGTCGCCCCAGACCCTCTCTACCTTGCCTGATCGGTATTCGTGGCATTCTCTATCTTGCCGAACGAATACATGGGAAGCAAGCGACTGGTTTTGCATTTGTCGTTGGTGAGCTGTCCCAGATCGTTCCGCGACTCGAAACAGTTGTTGGTTCCGGCGATGCAACCGCACTACAGATCTCCCGGATGGCCGACATCGGATTGGGTGATTCCGCAAGGCGAGGCTGGGCTCATGAAAAGTCGGGGTTGAACGTGATTGAGGTCAGGTATCGAGATGCGTGTTTTTGTTGCGCAAAGGAGTGACGGTGCGCAATCCTTTCCCCTCCTCCGCAAGGGCGGGAAACAGAACGCCAGCCTCGGCGGCGTGGCGCAACAAAAGCTGGTTTTGTCCGACGCTGATCGGCATCCACCGGCCCGCGCCGATGACCTCGACGGCAGCGTCGCCACCGTTTCTCCGGCCTCGAACGAGGCGTCCGATTCTCTGGAAAGCGAATTCTGGCTTTATGATTGTGTTTAATGTTCACTTCTGTGTCGTCGCCGGACACGAAATTGGGTTCGTTTCGCGAGATTCCTTGTTCGACGCCGGCTACTGACTCGATTTCGCTGTTCTCGCTGGACAGGAAATTGGGTTCGTTTTGCGAGATTCCTTGTTCGACGCCGGCTACTGACTCGATTTCGCTGTTCTCGCTGGACAGGAAATTGGGTTCGTTATGCGCGAATCCTTCTTCGACGGCCGTCGCTGACTCGATTTCGCTGTTCTCGCTGGACAGGAAATTGGGTTCGTTTTGCGCGAATCCTTGTTCGACGGCCGCCACCGACTTGGTCGATGACCCGACGGAGAGGGCGGCACTGACCGATCTGCCGGCTTTGCTGGCCCGGTACACCTTAACGAGATCGTCGACCGTGCGCTGCAACGCACGCTGGCACTTCGACTCATACTTCCGAAGCAGCTCGCCCTTCCTACTGTCGTCGAACGCGAGCACGGTCGGCGCGGACGCGGCATCGCGGTCGTCGCGTTGCCGATGCGCCGTCGGCTTTTGATTCCAATCGTCCAACGGCCCGCGTGACGATTTGAATCAGCGCCTCACGCGCCTCGGCTTGATCGCGGGGCCGGAGCCAATCGAATGGCTGATTCGCCAGCAAGTCCTTGACGATCTTCCATTGGTCGGGGGTCAGCGAGTCGCCGATCTCATGGAAGAGCTCGCCGCCGGCGGAATCGATCGTGTGACAGGCGAGGAAGACCAGGCCGACTTCGGTGTGATCAAATACATCGAGGGGCTGCCGGCCCAAGAGTCGAATGGCCCTGAGCTTGGCTGCCGACTGCCAGGTCAGTCCCTGATCCAACAGCGATGCGCAGCTCGGCCCAACGGTCCATCAGCCAGCGACAACCCTCGGCGGACGACTCCACACGGAGCACGATCCGCGCGGGGATATCAGGTTCGCCCGCGATGCCCGGGCACGAAACATCCAGCGCCGGCGAATCCCCGAACAGCCGCGCTCCCAGAATGCGGACTTCGTTTTCACGTTGCTCATTCTCGCCGGATGTCGCTTTGAGGATATTGGCGGTCAGCCGGGCCACATGGGCGTGCTCGACCCGTTCGAGCTGCCACGAGATCCGGGCGGCCCGCTCGATCAGGTCGTACTCGAGCTGGCTGCGCGGCCGGAGATCGGCCGTCCAGTCGTCGATCCGCCCGCGAAGCGCCGAGGCGTCCTCATCGGGCAGGAAGTCGAGCTCAGCGGTCATGCCGTGCGTGACGGCATTGAACCGCGACACGGGCTTTCCCTTCCGCCGTCCTCGGCCCGGTGCTTTTTTGAGCATTCCGGCGATTGGCTTCGATCTGGCGTTCGGAACTCATGGTTTTATCCATTTCCCGAAAATGAGAGCAAGGCTGAGCTCGAAGCAAGGTGGAGAGAAGCGCGGACCACGGCGTCGCGCCGGCCAGTGAGCTGCCTTATTAAAGAAGATGAAGTAGGAAAAGTGATCGTGTCGAGTTCCTGGCGCAATTTCGTGAATGAACGACCGGACCATTTCGCCCATTCCGCGCGACCGCGCGAATCGCGATAAAGCGAAGCAGCCGTGTGAGCACCGGTTGCATTGGGGATGTGAGTGAGGTGATGCGGGCTGGGGTGCCGTTACCACACCTGTGGGAATGCGGCTGCTGGCTTTCGAGCAATCGGTTGGCTGACGACGGTCGTTTCGATACTCATTGCGGAACACCGCGCGTGGTCGCGCCTTCGTCAGCCGAGTAGGAGGGACGGCTGAGTCCCGCAATGGATGGCGCGTGTGTCTCTTCGCCAGCCCCGGAGGCGTGAAGATTTCAAAGCCCGGTTCCGCGTATGCTTTGTGGCTAATTCAACGGAATTGGACCCAACACCAGAGAAGACGACTTCAAGGTGCCGTTGCGTACTCTACGTCTGTCGGAGAGCCACTTAGATTTCTTGCTGCCTACTGCCTACTTCGTACTGCCTACCAGTTGCCTACCCAACGTCTAACGGAGAGCCACTCAGATCTCCGAATACGCGGGCTTCTTGTGGTGGTCGAGCGACCGGTCCGACCCTGCCTCTATCACCATGCGGATTTCTTCCGCGGACATCCCTCGTTCGAGCATCGATTTCTTGAGGCCCACCTCAAGTTCCGTCTTGCGAATCGCGAGCGCGATGCCCATGACGATCGCCACGAGTCCGCAGCACAGTCCCCCCACCACAGCGGTGAGCCCGATCAGCTCGCCAGGATGGAATTTGGACAATAACTCGATCATGTGACACCGCTTTCGTTTGGATTCTCGGGCGACTGGAACCCGATCTGGATCAGATCTCGATGGACGGCCTTCGCTGTTATTCGCTCGCTGGCCTCCAATATTACGGCGCGGCGCTGCGACACGGACGGCTTGCACAACCGGGGCGGCATCGGCTCGCTCACAGGAGACCGCTGGCACGCCTCGTCGATGGCAGCCGCGTTCCCGGCCTGGAAGCGCAGGTCGTCGGCTCGCTTGGAGGCTTTGGTGTAGGTGCTGAAAAAGGCCCGCATGTCCCGCTGGAGCGCGCACGTTAGCTGTCCCAGTGTAGGGCGCTTGTCAAAGCGCGCAGGGGAGAGAGCACACGGGCTTGGGTCTTGAGGGCGGCAAAATCTCGCTTGAAGGTGACCTGGATCAATCGGGGAGAATCGCTTCGGTCGATGTGACCGACGCGCGCGATGTTGCAGCCGTCGGAACATCCGGAACTTCCGCTCCGAGCATTGGCGGTTTGTTCCGAGACGACTAGAATGGGCAATCGCCAGACTGCCATCATTGATCGAGACGAGCCATAACGCCGCAGTTTCCGATCGTCCTAGCCGCCGGCAATCGCCTCAAGGAGAATTCTCAGGCCTTGCCCTTGGGCAGACAGACGCGCGGAGAGGTTGATGGAAGCGACAGACCAGAACGGGCCCCGGCTGCTGAATGCGATCACACCGCGCAACCTTCTGTCATTCGGACCGGATAACGAGCCGTTGGAGCTGAATTGCCTCAACGTCCTGATCGGCCCGAACGGCTCCGGGAAGTCCAACCTGCTGGAAGCGATTGCCTTGCTCCGCACATGCCCGAACCGTGAGGGATTCCGGCCGGTGATCGCCCGCGGCGGGGGCATCGGCGAGTGGATCTGGAAGGGCCGGCCGAACGAGCCGGCCTCTGTAGAAGCGCTGGTGGCTCGCCCCGACGGTTGGCCGTTGCGGCATACCGTGGCCTTGCGGAAGGAGCAGCAGTCATTCCGGCTTGAGGACGAGCGAATCGAGAACGAACGGCCGGCCAAGGGCCAGAATGTGCCGTACCTGTTTTACGACTACGGCCACGGCCGGCCGATGATCAACACCTTCGGCGGCAAGAAACGGCAGTTGCACCGGGACGACGTCGCGACGGACGCATCCATCTTGCGCAACGGCAGGACCCGGAACGCTTCCCGGAAATCACCCGCCTGGCGACCGTCTATGACCGCATTCGCCTGTACCGAGAGTGGGCATTCGGCCGGAACACGGTGTTTCGCGAGCCGCAAAAGTCCGACTTGCGCAATGACCGTTTGGAAGAGGATTTCTCAAACCTCGGCATGTTTCTCAACCGCCTGCGGCGACTGCCGAAGACGAAGGCGGTCCTGCTCACCGGCCTGGCGAACCTCTACGAAGGGCTGACCGATTTCGACGTGAGCATCGAGGGCGGCACGGTCCAGGTGTTCTTCACGGAGGGCGACTTTCCGATCCCGGCGACGCGGCTGTCGGACGGCACCGTCCGTTACTTGTGCCTGCTGGCGATTCTGTGCGACCCGGAGCCGCCGCCCTTGATCGGCATCGAGGAACCGGAACTCGGGCTGCACCCGGACATTTTACCGAAAGTTGCCGACTTATTGACGGCAGCATCGGAACGGACCCAACTCATCGTGACGACGCACTCAGAAATTCTGGTGGACGCGCTCACGGAGCGACCGGGCGCGGTCGTCGTGTGCGAAAAGCACAAAGGGCAAACGACAATGCGGCGTCCCGACGCGGAAACGTTGGCGGCTTGGCTGGAGAAATACCGCCTCGGCCAGCTTTGGATGAACGGCCAGCTTGGGGGAACCCGCTGGTGAGCACGATCTATCTGGAGGGGGGCGGCGACTCGGCCCAGCTCAAGATTCGCTGCCGCGAAGGGTTCCGCAAGCTCCTGGCAAAGTGTGGCTTCGACGGGCGGATGCCGAAACTTGTCGCCTGCGGCGGGCGAGACGCCGCATTCGACCATTTTGAGACCGCTCACGAGACTGCTACCGCCGGCGAATATGTGGCGATGCTAATTGATAGTGAAGACCCAATGGCCGACATCGAGGCCGCCTGGGCACACCTGAAAGCCCGGGACGGCTGGGAGCGGCCACCCGGCGCAAGTGATGCGCAAGCGCTTCTTATGACAACCTGCATGGAGACGTGGATCATCGTTGACCGGGCAGCTCTGGCCCGGCACTACGGCCAGAAGTTGCGAACGTCGACCCTCCCGCCGCTCGTGAATGTCGAATCACGAGCGCGACACGATGTTCAGACAAGGCTGGAAAATGCGACAGAGAAGTGCTCGAACGCCTATACCAAGGGCAAGAGGTCCTTTGAAGTCCTGAGCGAGCTCGACCCGGAGGTGCTCAAGCCCCACTTACCCAGCTTTGTGCGGATGTTGCGCATTCTGGGCACGAGTTTATGAGCGCGTCCAACACGAAAGCCTCATCGTGCGCCTTCGACTCGCCGCCGATTGAATCGTGGATGAACTGTCCCAGCATATCCGGGAATGGCGTTACCGATCGATTGATGCGATTTGTGATGCCCGCAAGAATAGCACGGCCGTGGCCCTCGCTCGGCTACGGCTTCTCCGCGCCCTTGATCGGTCTCCAAGTCGGGACGTTCTCCAGCTCAGCAAGAAGATCGCAGAAAGGCCCGCGACGGACGCAGCTACGGAGTTCCTGCTCTTTGAGGCTGATGGTGCCGCGATTTTATCGCTCGACGACCCCAGAGCGAAGATTTCGGTTGTTTCCCGCGTCGATGACGATACTTCCGATGGAAGCGTCCATCACCTTGGACTCTGGCAAGGATTCGTTCCGGTTCCCTCGGGTCTGTGATGAAGCCGATATCGAATCGGTAATGCGGCTCGGTATATGTAGCGCGATGTAACTGAGGAAACGTTAAGAGACACGCAGAAAGGCCTAAGTCGCTGCCTCTCTTGTGTTTTCTTGTGTTCGCACTGTGTAACCCATCAACGTTAAGGAACGCCAACTCCCTGAGCATTACTGCGGCTTGGTGTACCAGCCGTTTCCACAGGGAACGATGACTGGCCATTCATCGTGGCTCGAATCCGATTCCGTGAGGCACATACGGTCGCCGTGCGTCAGGACGACGCCTCATTCCGCTGGTCGTTGCTCCTCACCAGCCGATGTCCCCTGAGCGAGAACCCTCGTTCGGCCAACCTCCTCGACCACCCTTCCCGCGTCCCAATCCCGCTCGGATTGTCGAGCAAGCCGTTCCTCTCTTCGCAGGCCGTCAAGCGTGCGAACTTGGCGTGCAACGGATGATCGGTGGTCAGGAACGAGTCCTTGCGGTGCAGCACCGGTGGGTTGGCGCTCTGGGCATAGTCGGTGCCATCGATCTGCCGCGTTCGCAGGTTCACCCTGATGGACCGAAATAGCGACGGGTGCGGATCATCATCGAAGTCCGGATAGACCAGGTACGAGAGCTTGCCCGATCGCCGATGGATCTTGATGACGTTGGCGCCTTCCACGTCGCCGAGGTAGGCCCGGCCGCATCCCTCGTAAATACGCAGGAGCGGTTCGAGGGTGTCCAGGGCGCTTCGATGGACGTAGAGGTCGTCCGGCAGGAGCTTGCCCACGGGAGAGCGCTGGCACGCCTCGTCGATGGCGGCCGCGTTGCCGGCCTGAAAGAGCAGGTCGTCGGCTCGCTTGCAGGCTTTCGTGTAGGTGCCGAAAAAGGCCCGCATGTCACGCTGGAGCGCGCGGGGTAGCTGCCCCAGCGGTGGCCGCTTGCCGAAACGTGCAAGCGCGAGGTAGACCAGAAGGTCCTCGGTGCGGCGATGTCGGATGGCGTCCCATTCCGCGGGGCCAGTCACACGGCGTACGAGGGCGAACGCTCGCTTGGGAGAGCCGAATTCCTCAGCCACGCCCGACTCGCCGGGGAATTCGTTGTCCTCCGGGAGGCGGCCGAGCTCGGCGACGGCCGCCATGAACGGTTCCAGGAGCTCTCGGTGCTCTTTAAAGCGCAGCTCCGAGATCCGCTTTCGCGGCGTGGCCGCCCGGCGGCGGTACCGATTGGCGAGGAACTGCTGCTGGAGCGTCTCGTCCTTGAATATGTAAAAATCAATGACCCTCCAGAAGCTACCCGCAATCCGGAGACAGAGCTCGCTCCTACAAGTCCTGCAGCCTTTGGCAGGTCATTGTTATTCTTTCCATTATTCGGGCATGGTTCAGATTGCGTGTTTCGCGGGTAACATGAGCTGGCGTTAGGATAATGTCGCCTTTCGCGGAGCGAAAGCCGACAAAGGAAACCCGCGGGCGTCGACCCAGCCACCCTCAAATCTAACCTCCCGTTGAACCATGCCATTATTTCGAAGTGTCTGGTCAATAACAAGCGCACCACAAAAGCCTGTGCGGGAATGGTTTAACTAGAGCGCCGCGAGCCACATAGCTCTTGCGATTCTGTTAGCGAAAGCAACTGATTTGACTTAGAGCAAATTGGCTCGTAGAGTGCTCTGAATTCGCCCAACGATCGGCCAAAGGTCACCGAGAGATGGATGATCGAGGCGAGCATGCTCTTGTTGTCAAAGCCGTCTGTGATTGCCTGGGTGGTTGTTTCGAATGGGACGATAAGTCCGCGCGATGACCGCGTTGGGAAACCCTGACAACAAGGGCTACCGCGCACGTTTCATTCGGAGAGAAGTTGCTGAGTACGTCCGAAAAAACGGTGGTTCCGTGGTGATACAGGTCCGGGAAGAGCGTCCCAATTGGCGAGACAGTTTTGCTTTCTATTACAAGGTCATTCTACCATTGCCTGAATTCAAATACGGCTTGTTCGTTGAGATGCGATTGACGGGGGTCGATGACCCGGATTTTCCAGAGGTGACGATACTAAGTGCTCATCCCCAGACAAGATAGCGGAGCACGACTTATGACAAAGCCATTACTCAGAAAATGCATGCACTGCCGCCAACGGACTGTTTCGCCGACGACGTTGTCATCGTACCCGGTCGAGTTGGAGCACGATGGACGCAAGTATTCTTTCTCCGTCCCCAATCTCGACGTTCTTCAATGCCAGAACTGTGGGGCGATCGTTTTGAATGACTCCGCAAATGAGAGGATTGAGGACGCGCTACGCGCGACGATCGGTCTCCTCTCTCCGTGTGAGATCCGTCGGAGGCGGGAGGCCCTGGGCCTTAACCAGCAGCAACTCGCCGACTATCTCCGAATCTCGATGTACACCCTCTCGCGATGGGAGACAGGTGCGCAGATCCAGCAGCGCGCCATCGGATTCGTTCTGCGCACTTTTTTTGAAGTCGCCGAGGCCAGGCGATTCTTGGGCGTTCCAGCGCAGGATTGCGAGGTTTCGGGGGATAGTTTAGCAGCCTTTACCACAGGAAACGATCAAACGGGTGAATCCATTCTCTCTTCAGCAGGGATCGAAGGAGACGCTCAAAATCGGCGCTGAAATATCGATCGTTGTCAGCTCCGCGCTGACTCTCGGCGAAGCGGCCGGGTTTCGCACTTGATCCTGGTTAAATCGCTGGCCGATAATGACGGAATGGTGCAGCCGCTGGCTCGATCATCGGTTGACAAAGCTGCGGGATAGAACAAGGGATGATTATGCCTCGAACGAAACCCCCCCAACCGGGCCCACTCTCGGATCCTCAGCCGCCGCCTACGTCGGTCAATGGTCCCTCGAGCGAGGTGCTGACGCTGGCCGAGGCGGCCGCGTACCTGCGTCTCCCCGAAGCGGACGTCGTGAGCTTGGTTCACTCGCAGGGGCTGCCCGGTCGTTGCACCGCCGACGAATGGCGACTTCCTCAAAGCGGCCATCCAGCACTGGCTCGCCACTGCCTCGCCGAGCTGGGAGACGAGGAAGGCCGCCATCCTGGAACTGGCCGGCAAGTACAAGGATGACCCTGACCTGAAGCAGATTGTCGAGGATGCCTACCGCCAACGCCGCCGACCGATCATCGAAGGAGGCTCTTCCAAGAACGTCAGTGATTGATGGACGGGAGGAGCCGTGATGTTCGTTCTCGATACCGACATACTCTCACTCTTGCTCCGGGCTCATGCTCGGGTGACGGAGCGAGTTGCACAGGCCACGGAGGAAGTGACCATTATGCTGATCAGCCGGATCGAGATCGTCCAGGGGCGGTTCGCTTTTGCTGATCACGCCCAACGACCATCTTGCCCCGGCGCCACGCCCGCTCAATTTGACCAGACCCAACGACTGCAACAGGCTGAGATCATCCTACAAAGTTCGCTTGGCGGGTCGAGGCTCCAGCCGGTTGAGGATGTCCTTGACCATCCACCTCTCGCCGACGGGCGAAAAGGGGAGCGAGGCCAACCGAACGGGCACTGGTCACCCAAGATCGCTTCCCTGACCTGGCGTTGGGGCAAGAGGGGTAAGAAGAGGCAAGCGCGGTATGGGATTGGCGCACGGGTTGCTAGAGGCTAATCTGACATGTGTAGGTTGGGAGAAAACCGAAGAGGGAGCCATGAAACTCTCAGAAGCAATCCGAGAGGTCATCCGCTTGGGCGATGCGAGCCGTGCGTATTGGGACAGAGAGTTGCCCAAGCACCATCCGCATTATCCCCTGATTCGCGCCGAGGAAGTTTCAGCACCTCCACCACCCGAGGAAGCACAGATACAATCGCTGCTGAAAAGCCTGCCGGAAGATCAGCTTTACGCCATCATTCTCCTCACGTACGTGGGCCGCGGCGATTTCGGCGCTGATGATCTCCTGCCCGCATACCAGACAATGAAAGAGACGTTCCCCAGCAAAGACCTGGCGATAGCCCAAATGTCGGGGGAGACGACGCTTGCGGAGTACCTGACGGACGCGATGGAGGAGATCCAAAAGCGTCACATCGACCTGGATAAACTCAAGTTCGCGAGGACTGCGGCGGTGAGTTGACCAGGCGACTGAAGGAACTCCGCTGTGCCCTCGAACGCTCTTTCCATGCATCTCGATCAGCTTCTGACGGACGCCACCGAACTCGATACGATCCATACGCAATTGAGGACAGGGCTTCCCGGCAGGCAGTACGGACTGGCATCTCTGAACCGTGCCGCTATCGTGATCAGTGTTTCGGCTTGGGAGTCGTATGTCGAGGAACTCATGCGGGAGTCGTTGATGGCGCTCCGCCCTGCGGCCCCTCCCCTCGGCAATTGGCCCGCATTGAGCCGCGTTCATCCTGGGGGAACTCGGAAGGTTCAACACGCCCAATGCCCAAAACGTCGCAAACTTGATCAATCGTTGCCTTGGGCTTGCCAACGTGCGGACTTCGTGGGGATGGCGGAACTGCACCTCGGCACAGGCAGAGGGTCTTCTTGATGCAGCATTAGCTCTTCGCCATGAAATCGCTCACGGCGTGAACCCTCGGCCCGTCATCCACAACGCGTATTCCAAGCGGCTGCCGGGCTTCATGCGGCGGCTAGCGCGATGCACCGACGATGCCGTTCGGAACCACCTCACCACGACACTCGGCCTGGCGAATCCTTGGCCGCCGTGATCGCCGCCGGTCAGGTTCGTTCAATCCCTCAATCACTTCTGTCAGGGCCCTTTCGGGAGGCTACCATACGGGCGTCAAGTGATCGCCTGAGGATGCCGTGTTTCCGCAAAGAATCGACAAAGGTAAACGCAACCCGCATCCGAGCAGGCCCGGTTCGTACGCCTCCATAGAGGCCAATGGCGCCGCGACTCAATCGCTCGACGACACCATACCGAAGAATCCGGTTGTTCCCCGCGTCGATTACGATGCTTCGAGAGGTAGCGTCCATCACCTTGGACTCTCTCGCAAGGATTCGTTCCGGTTCCCTCAGGCCCGTGATGAAGCCCATATCGAAGCTGTAATGAGGCTCGGTGTACCAGCCGTCTCCGCTCTGGAGAATCACTTCTGGCCGATGATCGTGGCTCAACGTTTAGCGCTTGATGGCCTGCCTGTTCGTCGATGGCGAACCCTACGATCCGCGCGGGCCGTTCCGCTGGCCGTTGCTCCTCACCAGCCGATGCCCTTTGAGCGAGAACCCCCGCTCGGCCAACCTCCTCGACCACCCTACCCGGGTCCCAATCCCGCTCGGATTATCGAGCAAGCCATTCTTCTCTTCGCAAGCCGTCAAGCGGGCGAACTTGGCGTACAGCGGATGATCAGGGGCTAGGAACGACTCCTTGCGGTGCAGCACCGGCGGGTTGGCGCTCTGCGCGTAGTCGGTGCCGTCGATCCGCCGCGTCCGCAGGCTCACCCGGATCGACCGCAGTAGGGCAGGGTGCGGATCATCGTCAAATTCCGGATAGACCAGGTAGGAGAGCTTGCCCGACCGCCGATGAATCTTGATGACATTGGCCCCTTCCACGTCGCCGAGATAGGCCCGGCCGCATCCCTCGTAAATACGCAGGAGCGGTTCGAGCGCATCCAGGGCACTGCGATGGACGTAGAGGTCGTCCGGCAGGAGCTTGCCCACCAGAGAGCGCGCTGGCACGCCTCGTCGATGGCGGCCGCGTTCCCGGCCTGGAAGAGCAAGGCGTCGGCTTGCTTGCAGGCTTTCGTGTAGTTGCCGAAAAAGGCCCGCATGTCCCGCTGGAGCGTGCGGGGTAGCTGCCCCATTTGGTGGCCACTTGCCGAAACGTGCCAGGGCGAGATGGCCCTGCGATGGCAAACGGACCAGAACCATCGACCTCCGGTGACCGCCAGTTCAGTAGTGCGCGTTCTGCCAAGAAAGACGCACGCGGTCATCGATCTATCCCGAAGCTGTGCCTGATCGGCGACGCCAAGCTACAGCTCGTCTAGGCATTAAAAGCCCGGGGGGCAACTCGATCTTGTCTCTGCTGGGTTGCGTTGATCCTTGTGCGCGGGTCCAATGATTATCGGGGGCGGGGTCGTTGAACCACGAGGTCGGATGAATCATCCCTATTATGGGGAAATACGAATAAGAAATGATTGGTTGATCGCCCCACTCCCAGTTCCGGGAAGGGTTTTGCTATGGTATCCGAAGAAACACGAGTCCAGCGTACCGCCGATCCGTCGTGGCCGCTCAAAATCGACAAACGCGAGGCGGTACTTTTGGATCGGCCCATCTCTGGTTTTGCAATCCGGCCGGGCCGATGCCGCCAATGTGCTCGCTGAGGTGATACATCACCGTTGGGCGGCGGTCTATGTTGATGTACCCGGCTTGCCAATCGCGAGCGCACTGCCGGGTCTCGAGGAGTTCGGTGGTCTCGTCCCACGCCTGTTCGACCAGGAGACGCCGCCGAACCTCGGGGCGAACCGCCTGCCGATTTACGGCCTCCGTGGGCCTCAGGGGCTGGTTGGGCCGAGATACGTTACTGAGCCTGACGCCTACTTCAAGCGTATCGGCATGCTGAAGCTGCTCGATCGAGACGTGTCAACCTGACTACGAGTTATTCGCTCTGGGGATCGCTACCCCCGCAGACCTCGAGGGGCTGGTCGAGGCTGTTCAGGTGAGTTCAAGCCTCAAACGCTTAATCGTGGTGAGCCCGGAATCGCTTGATCTTAAGCCCTTGACAGGCCGCGGGCTAGGTCGGTTGATTCACTGGGTGGCAGATTGGTCCGAAGTCATCTCGTTATTCGACGAATCCGGGCGGATTGGCGGTTCGACTGGGCAGGTGCTGATCCGAATGCGAATCTCAGGGGATAAGGCTGCTTCAAAGAAGCCAGTCGATATCACCCGCTGCATACACCCAAGCCACCCCATCACCAGCCGCTTCGACCTGATAACCGAGGCGACATTTGGAACAGATCGGCCGCCGCCGAGCGAGGAGCAGGTCCAGGCGTTCCTCGCCGACCCGAGCACAGTTGGGAGCCCTACGCCGACGGAATCCCCTACCCGCGGCATGCGGCTTACCTCCAGGCATTAGTCAAATACCTTCGCCAATTCGCCATGAAAGGAAATTCCTCGTCGCTCACCGCTTGGTTCGAGGCCGAAGATGGTTCGGGGGTGACCACCGCCCTCCGGCAAATCTGCTTCGATATTGCCCGAGAAGGTTATCCAGTTCTCGTTGCCCGGCGCGATGTGAGCGACTTCGATTTCCGGCAGATCTCAGCGTTCCTCAAAGACGTCTCCGATCAGATGGTAGAGCAGGGAGTTCGAGTCGCTGATGTACCCTGGGTCGTTGCCTTCGACGCCGAACATGTCGAGTTGAACTGGGATTTCGTCGGAGGTCTGTGCAACGGCCTCAAGAATTTGATGCGATCGGTGATCGTGCTCGCCGTTCGCCCGCGGGACGAACTCCGGCTCGAAGCCAAGGGGACAGAACGCACGCTGACGCAGAACCCTTTGGCCAACACCGTCACGGTAGACGAGGGAGTGGGCCTAGGGAATCACCTAACGAAGTTTCTACCAAGGCTGGCCGTTCGGACTCGCTCACAGTGGGAGGCTTACGTCGAGGACACGGTGCGGAGTAGCACCGAAGGGCCGAAGAGCTTGTTCTGGGTGGCGGCTGCGGTTCTGGCTGACGCGTGTTGCCGGTGCAGAGGAGTCCCTGAGGCATTGGCTCACCACGAAATTCGAGAATTTGGCGGGCAGCCAACCAGAGATTTACGCCGGGTTTCTCGAGGTCGCCGCCCTGGCGAAACACCGACTTGTCACGCCCGTCCACGTTACTCCTTCCCAAGTGCTTCGAGGCCATACGACGGATCGCCAACGATTCAGCAAATCCAATCGGCCTCCGATTGCTCCGCTTCGGCAAGGTGGCCTGCGTAACGTACGGTCACCCGCAGATCGCCGAGGAGATTTTGCGAATCGCCATGGGGCAGCCGCTTGCTCTTGCAGCGGTTGAAGTGAATACGTGCTACGCCCTCCTCGATCTTGAACTGCACTTGCTCGGCCGACTCGTCGCCCGGACATCAGCCGGCAACGAGGAATGTGTGCCCATCATCGAGACCTTGATTACCTCGGTCCTCCGCGTCGATCTTCGCGAGGCGCCGCGTAATTGGCCAGTTCGCGACCGCATCGTTGCTCTGCTTGAGCAAGCCCCGGACACCCTTTGGGACCGAAGCCCGGTCTTTAATCACCACATGGCCAAGGCCCGCCGCAATCTTGCCGTCTACCCACCCACGCCAGAATGGACGATCGAGGCTCGGCGCGAGCAACTGGAACTAGCTGAAGACCATCTAAATGACGCCCTCCACTATCTAACTCCGTCGGACTCAGATCGAGCCGAGTCACCCCTTAACTTGCATGTTTCCTTGGCACTCACATGTGATGCACGTGCACGTCTTGAGGATGAGGACAATCGTCCCCAAGATGCTGAGATCTACCGTAAGCGGAGTGAGGAGAACTACACCATTGCGATCGGATATGATGCTGACAACTCCTACGTCCTCGAAAACTATGCTCGCTACAAATTACACGTCGCCCGAACTTTACAACAGACGGCCGAGCGCACACGACTCGTGATAGAGGCAATCGCGATGCTGGAGTGGGAGCGTGCGGCCACACCAGTGGACTACGGGACGAACCTGTCCTGCAAGAACTTGGCAAGGCCTATAACATGCTAAGAGAAGGTAATGGCAAGCAGTTTCTGATCGGTCAAGCTGCAAACGGCCTCGAGGCGGCGCTGACGGCCTTAGCCAAACTTGAACTCCAAACGGAAGACAGCCAGGTCTCGACCCACGAGGCGGCACAAGCAGGCCGAGACTTATCTCAAGCTGGTCGCACCAGTTCGAGTCGACTTGGCGCTCACGCCTTCCGCTCTACCAAGTCATTAGCCAGAGCCGCCGTTACGATTTTCCTGGTCGTCTCGAGGTCCTAGAGGATTTGAAACGCGACCCGGATTTCGCCTGGCCGCTCCAACTCTCTCTCGAATATGGAGTCCTCCTTTTCCAAACGGGCGACCCCCAGCGACGCCACGATGGGCACAAGATTTTCAAAGAAATTCGGACCGAATTGTTCAAACGGGAACGCACGGCCAATGTCCTCGTGCCTGACGAACTCAAGTTTCTACGAGATCCACGCACCGATTACCGAAAATCCTTGCCAACTTCGATCGTTGTCAAGCCGCACTCGAGTACCGGGAAAAGTAATTTTGGGATTCCTATCGGTTGGGCTACGATCGACGTGCAGTTCTTCCCCCACCGCTTCCCGCAGGATCGAATCCTACCCGGTGGGGAACTCAGATTGCTTGATCCAGTTCACAAACTTCGGTCCCCAAGCTGTCCCTCGGTCCGAAGGGGACGACCGATGAGCAAAAAGGATAGAGCAGCACATCTTGCTCCAAATCGCCGTCCACAGTCGCTCCAAGAAATCCAAGACGACCTCAATCGCATCCTTGGGGAGCGGTTCTGCCTCAACCCGTTGCCGCAGTTCAGCGTCTTCCTTGAGGGGTGGACCGATGTTCTATATCTAAAAAGGGCTGCTGAATTGGCCGCCGAGCACCTCGATGAGGATCTCCTGACGGCCACCGACGATGACGGCACGCAGACTCGCATAGCCCTGCTGACCGTCGGCAATCCGACGGACCCTTCCAGGGGTGGTGCCGACCGCCTCGTAAAACTCGCTGAAGAGATATATTCATATGTATTTAGAATAAGGATGTTTTCGGTGTTTTTTGTATTCGATCATGATGCAACCGGGATTAATGCCTGCAACGGGGTTTGTGACCTCGGTTTCATTTTCAACTCGCAGACAACAACCCTGAATCCTGACAAACCCATGGAACCGAAGAACTTTAGCATCAAGCATGAGCGCCTTGTCGAGGATTTGCTTTCACTGCGGATTCAACAACAGTTCTTCGATGGATGTGCAAATCGCTGCTGCAAGGTGACCTATCACAACGGTGCGGTGACCCGGTTCCAGTGGGAAGGCGTGTCGAAAGCCGAACTTCAGGACTTCGCGTGTACCCAAGGCTCGTTAGAGGACCTGATTGAATTTGTTTATTTGCTGCGACGAATCCGCAAAGCCTTCGCTCTGCCGAGTTTGCAAGCCATTCAAGCGAGAACTGAACAGGATATCCTCGACGTCGAGTTTGACACATCGCAATAAGTCGAGGGACGAGCTTTGGGAGTGCGCCGTCCGCCCAGAAGGGCGCAACGCAAACGACATAAACCATTAAGAACGCTGATTGAACTTTTTCTCCATACGCGTTATATATTCGAAAGCATCCTTGTGTATCCTCGCCTGCTCTGACTTGAACCATTCATAGAAATTTCTCACCTTGCCATGGTAATCGGCACACGTCGCGACCAGGTCTATCGCCTCTGGTGATGCCTTGATGAAGGACTTGGCCACCGATTTCCAGCCGTTATAGCCGAAAAGCGCTTCCGGTTTAGGCTTGCGCGGCAAGTCATCACGTTCTTTATATTATCCACCGACACGGTAAAGCTTATGATGAGCGATCGGTAATGCAGGCAATATTGCCGGAGTCCGACGACAAACTGAGAGAGGCCGTCGTTACTGAAGGCTTCGGTAATCTTGGACTGGTAGGAGGGCATCTGGAGTTCGCTCTCATACATTTCGCGATAGAACTTTCGCGCATGGTCGATCAGCGCGGATGCGGAAGCCAGAAAGTTATGGAGCATCCTTGTGACCTCGGTCTGCTGATCGCTCCTGCGGGCGGCGTCGGTTACCCACGGCAAAATCCCCTCCCTGGCTATGGGCATCGAGCGATCAACTCCGCGAATCAGTTCCGCGAAATTTCCCTCGAAAATTGCGAGGCTCATGTCAAAGGTTCTTAGCTTCGCATTCAACCGATGCTCCGGCGAGTTCATATAATCGTGGAACTCATCGGCCTCTGCCATTGCTCTGACGACGTCAGGGTTATTCAGGTCGAACGGGTCCATCGTCGGCTCCGATGAGTATGGTGTCTGTTAGAACAGGCATTGTATCCCCGGTTGGTCGCGGGGGAGGAAGTGCCGGGCGACGGGAATCCTGCGCGGCCACGACTGGCCGCGCTGTGAATCTCCGACTACAGGTCAGACTTCTGGCAGCCGGCACTTCCGCCGATAACGGTTGAATTGCTCGACCTTTCGCGGCGACCATTTCTTTCGCATGTGGGGCCATGCCATCGGATTCCTCTCTGGCAGGTGCAGCACAGAGCTTTCCCTCGCGATGCTGTCGAGGATTCCTCAATGTCCGGCGGATCGTTGCCGGCAGGATGCACAACAGTTGGATCATAGGACATTATGAGATATCGATACTCCGTGCTGAAAGACGCGACCTCGAACAGGTTGGTCAGCTCACGCACGATCTCTTTGATCTCATCGAATGTGAGAGCGCATGCCTGATCTCCGGGTTTCGGGGCCACCGCGTGGGCGATTTGCCTGTCCCGAAGATGCTTGGCCGTCTTGATCAGGCTTTCGATCCTTGGCTTGAATTTGGCTTTCTTCAGGACTTCGCGGTAATCGGCTTGATACTCGTCTTTCACAGCGGAGCCCATGAAGTTCTTGAACTGCCTCAGCGTTCCGGCGTCGCCGCCTGAGTCCGTCATAAGCTTCGTGATCTGAAGCACGGCCATTTGCATGAAGTTATGCAAGACAAACAGCAAGAACAAATCGCCTCCGGGCATTATGAATAAGTCAAACGGAAAATCGATGACGTGATCGACGAAGAATACATATTGGTGCAACTCGGATAGCTTATCGTGAAAATACCGCATCGCCGCCGAGTGCTTCTCTAGGTCCTCAGCCTTGAGGAAGTCTGCGGCCTCCTTTTTCGTGAAGTCAATCGCCATCGTATCCGGCTCCCAGGTCATGCGCCTTGTTGACCCAACCGAATTATCCCGGTTTCCTGACACGGCTTGCAACGTTAGGGTTCGGCTGAAGCCGTCGTTCCTCGATCGAGGTCTAAGCATCTCCCCGCGTGCGGGGCCCGTTCCCCTCCGCCGTTCGCTAGACGCTCCGCGGCCCCGCTTCGGTCAACCCGAGGCGCTCCGCCATTCGTTCCCCTCATATGATTGGCTGATATGCTCCGAACCAAATGAGACCTCCGGCGACAACCAGGCACTTGTGAGTTTCGCTCAGACGGTCGTCGACCTGCAATCTTGCGTTATGCGAGGGCAGTTGAGAACGTGGGAAAGACAGGCGCAAGGAACGCGCCACAGCCGCCGTGGCGAGTTTGCCAGAACATGGTGCAGGTGCGGGGCGGTGGGCCACTTTCGACACCTTGGTCAAGAAACTGGAGCTAGACATGCCCTCCGAAGAAGATTGGCTCACCAGGATCTCGAAACTACGCGTTTACAATGCGAAGGGCGGACCAGCCCCGCACAAGCCACTGTTGCTCCTTGTCCTACTTGAGATCGCGGAACAGGGGCTGTTACCAGAAAAAACCCTTCACTTGACACCGGACCTTTCGTTTCGCTTCGACTCCTATTGGGGCATCGTTGCCCATCGCCGGACACAGCCGCCCGACGTGCGCTTACCGTTTCATCATCTTGAGAGTGACGGTTTCTGGTCGGCGTTAACCGAGACTGGCACTCTTCGCCGGACTTCCGCCTCACCCGATATGCCGAGCTGGACGGGAGTTTTCTCGACTGCATGAAAGAGGCCATCTGGCGAGAGCGAGCACGCCGGTTGCTAATTGCCAAGTACTTCGAGCCCGCGGAACGCATCTCGCTCTACACCCTGGTAGATCTACCGATCCCGAACGAAGACGAAATCACGCGCGATGCCAGCTTCACGTCTTCGACCGCAGCTCGCGAGAAGGGTCGCGAGGCTCGATTTCGGCTCACGGTTGTCTCGGGAGCATTCAGATCTCGTCGGTTTACGCGGCGTCTTCGAGAATTGCCTTAACCACTTGATTTTCAAGGTTCTTCCATCTTCCCGCCTGGTAGTACGCCCGTAACAGCAACACCGCTTCCGCGCCTCTTTTTGTGCAGAAGATCCTGGCGCCCTTGAGGCGAAGGTTGATCACCCGGCGAATCGCACTCTCGATCGCTCCGCTACCAATCGGCCATTTCGCTTCGGCCAGCCGATGGTAATCCATCTGGCCTGCTTTGATGTTCCGGCGGAAGTAGCCACGCTCGCACTTGAACACCCCACTACAACGTGGACCACACACCGTCTCGATCTCATCCAGAACCTTTTGAGTTTGACCCGTCAACAGCCGACGCCGCTGACGCTTTACCCAGGTCTTGCGTTCCTGGCTTGTCCAACGGCTTTTTTGCCCCGCGATCGCTCCCAGATGCTCAACCGCATGGTAGAAATCCACTAAGCAATTGATCTGCTCGGGCTTGATCCCCAACTCACGCACCAACGGCTCGACTCGGTTCCAGATCCACCGCGCCCCATCGGCGATGAACAGGACCTGGTCCGCACTCTGGACCTTCAACTCACGCAAGTAGGACTCCATCAAGGCAAAGACCGCATTCGGACCATCAAGGGTCCCGTCGAGGACTGCCAGGAACTCCTGATCCATCTTCCTTTCTTCATTGAGGACGTAGATCATCAACAATTTAGGCTCTCTCCAATCGGTGCGATACCGGTTACGGCCCTTGGCCATCTTGGGACCGCGTTTGGTCTCGCGGATTCGCAGCCGACCGCCGTCGGTCGAGACGACCACGCGGCGGCCGGCCACGCTCTCTCCCCAGTCGAGTTGGCCAGCACGTTGGATGGCCCGGGCCTTGGCCGCGAACCGATAGGCAATCCCCCGAATGGTGTTGATACTCAGGCCATGGCCTCGCTCCATTAAGGAGTTGTTCGACCTCTTCCAACGAGCCCAGGATGGCGACCAACTTGCTGACTTCGGAAGCCAATCCCAGGGTACAACCGTCGTGAACGCCCCAGACCAGCAAGACGGGAAAAAGCCCTTTGTGCTCCCGCGATCGATCACAGTTGCGGCTGAAATAGGTGACACGAATGATCAGCGACCCACGCGCCGTTCGGATTGTGACGTGGCGGTTGCCTTCGTTCTCGAGCGCGATGCCCGCTCCCTGAAATCGGGAGCGGGCCTGCTGGTTGGTCTGATCATCATCGGCGGTCCGTTGAAGAGTCTCGGCGATCAACAATTTGGCCAGGCGATCGGTTAACCGAGTGATCTCCTGCTCCAGGACCGTCAATTCGGCCGCATTGCGGATCAGCCGACAGGCTCGTCGAGAAAACTCGATTTGCTGTTGGACCTCCTGAATCTCGGCCTGAATCTCAGCCATCCGATTACGAGACGGCTCGGAGTGCGCTGGACGGGGTCGTCGGCGTCGCAGTGGCCGTGAGGTTGACGGGGTTTGGACATGGGTGAAAGCCTCCTTGATCAGGTTGATTCCAGGAGGTAACAATTGTCGAGAATGGCGTTAGCCGTGTCAAAACCCCAACCGTCTCAACTCAACCGACTTTTTCTGAATGCTCCCGTTGTCTCCGCGCATAATTACACGTGTGCTCTCACTGGCTACCGACTGACAACAATCGCCGCCGGCAGCATCGTGGATGCTGCCCATATTCACCAGTTCTCCGATTCGCGGAACAACGACGCCCGCAACGGGATCGCCCTCTGCAAGAACGCCCATTGGTTGTTCGATCACGGCCTGTGGACCCTCACGGACGAGTATCGGGTGGTTGTGGCCGACCGGACAGTTCTTGGAGTTCAGCCCCGATCAGAAGGGACTGTTGGAGTACCACGGGCACAAGATACGGCTTCCGAACGATACGGCGATCTGGCCGAATCCCGTGCACCTGCTTGGCATCGGAAGCATCGCTTTAAGGGGCCATGAGCATGATAGATCAAACAACATCGCATCCTTGAATGGACGTCTCATTGTGCCTTTAATCGGCTCTCTACCTCTTCTTCTTCCGGATCGAGTGGCAATCCGAGGTGCCTCTTGATCACGTTGCCAGTGAGAACGACGCAGGTTCGAGCCTTGGAGATGCGGCCACCGATCATGGCTCGACCTTCCCATTGCCGCGTGTTACTTCGGGACCAGTCCAGCGTGGCGAGAGGATTCAGTCGTCGGCGCCAAGAGGACGGATACTTCGCGAACAGCGATTTTCCAACCCTTGCCAGTGACGCCAGGGCGAGCGCATGAGCATGAACATAGCCGCCCCGAAGCTCGGCGGTTGTCACCTTGTTTTCGCTGGCCCGGCTCCAGTCGGGAATCTGCTTCGCCACCTCCAGCCAGAAATCAGCGGCCAGATGTCAGCCGGCTGCCGAACGGTTCTTGTTTACGGTCCGACAAGAGGACAACCGTCGCGTAGTAGAGACCACTGAACGTGAAAAGCTTCGTCGAACGATTCGAAATGGTGCTGCGGGCCATTTCAGTCAGACCGGTGAAAACGGGAACGCGCGTTAAGACTGCCTTGACGAGACGTGCCAATTCGTCACGGTGGTCGCAAGGGATGCTTCGCGACCGTTCCGTGTGCGCTTCATTTCTCTTGAGATCGGTGAACATTTGCTCGGATCGTTGCAATCCCTTGTCCACGAATAAGACGAGCGATATTGTCTCGATGCCAAGCTTGGGATCTGACTTCAGAGCGGCTTCGATGGCAGCCCGCCGGTGGAGGCCATCGTGAAGAAGTAGCTGGGCTGCCATCGGTATTTTCAGGTTTCCGAAGCCAGTCGGCCCTTCGGCGCCTGGGAGCTTTTCGAATTCGATCTCGGCATCAATTGATGCAGTGAGTGAAGAAAGGACATAGGACTTCGGATGACGCACAAGGTAACGTACGATCTCAGGGATTCGGCTTGGAGTGAGGGTGCGTTGCAGATGGAGTGCAGGGCGCGAGCGATCGGTCTTCGTAGGAAATAGGCGAGGGATAAGCGCCAGGGGACACATCGCAATGAAGTATTCGCGACCAGCCTGGATTCCGGAGACAGCAGGTAGGATGTAATAAATGCCTGCCGTGGTTTGAGTGGTGGAATTGCTTGATGCTCATGGTCGTTTCACGCTCGGGGGCGTCACTCCTTCCAGAAGTAGCCTTCTTCGTTCAGCACTGGTGGGCACGAAAAGATGATCGGCGGAACTTTCTGCGCTTGAGTTGATCGAGAATCATTCGCCCTTCCCCTGGTCTTGGGTTTGGGCATTCTCTCCGGCAATTCCTTGGCGGAGATCAGGCCGGTCTGCCGCCCCTGTTCCCGCTTCATGAGTCGCTCGCGCAGGACGGTCACGGCCTCCTGCTCGGTCCCGTAGATTCCGGTCCGCAGGCGATCCTCCAGCACCTCATAAATCCCGGCCCGCCGGGACATGCCGCGGAACTGGCGCTCCACGCCCAGGAGCGCAACCTGCAGGTCGAAGAGGGCTTGGTCGCCGCCGCAGACCTCGCGCAGCAACTCCCAGTCGTCGGCGCGTAGTCCGCTCCCTTCGTCGTCAGCGCTTCGGGAACTTCTCGCCGGTGACCTCTTCATAGATCCGCGGCAGGCTGTCGTCGAACTCGTGCTTCTCGTACAGCCAGATGCGGCGGATCTCGTGCAGTTCGTCCAGCGTGATCAACTGGAGGTTGCGGAACTCGGGCGGTCCCTCTGTCCGCGCCGCTCTGCTGCGCTTCGAGCACGCGCCGCAGCCAGCGCTCGCGCCATTCCTTGGTATAGGGGCCGGGGATGGTGCGGTCGTGGAACAGTTGCACCGAGCCGTTCATCCGGCGGAAGTCGCGGCGGTCGCGGTCGTCGGGCTTGTCCAGTTCGTTGCGCAGCTCCAGGAGCGGGGTCATCCAGACCTTCTCCTCGTCGTTCTTGATCATCGCCTCCATCGACCGGTCCTTGTCGACGACCGTGCAGACCCAGCAGCCGAACCGGCTGGTGCCGCAGCTCGGCGTCGTCGTGTCGACGACGAGCGGGCACTCGCCGCCCTCGGAGGCGCCCTGGTACATGCCCAGGAGCGACTTGTTGTCGTGGCCCCAGGGGTTTTCGACCTGCATCAGGTACAGCCACACGTCGTCGTTGGTCCAGTCCTCGATCGGCGTGTAGACGAGCGAGTTGGGCAGGCTGGCGTTGGGGCTCAGCCGTTCGCGGACGCGCCGGGCCTCGTGCTTCGCCATCGTCACCGCCCGCCGCTGGCTCTCGGCCTTGCGCGTGCCCAGGACGAGGATGGCCTCGCCCGTTCTGGCGCACGACGTCGCGGATGAACTTGTTGGACGGGCGGATTTTCAGCCGCTCGGTGCACCAGCGGAACTTGTTGCGCGGGGCCGGGTAACCCTTGCCGATCAGATTCACCCAGAAGGAATCCTCGATCTCCGGGGTGAGCTTGTGCGGGGTGATCGGCAGGCCCTGCGCGGCCGCCGCCTCCCGCATCTTCGCCTGGGAACTGTCGACCCACGCCGCCACGAGCGGTTGCTCGACGAGCGTGTCGGTCGTGATGACGTGGATGGGCTTCTGCCGCTGTCTCGGGCGGCAGGTCGCGGATGGCGTTCCACACCAGCTGCAGGACGGCGCTGGAGTCCTTGCCGCCGCTGTAGCCGACCACCCACGGGATGGCGTCGCAGAGGTAAAGCTCGCGGATCTCCTCGCTGAGGGCGGCGACGGTCTTGGCCATGCCGCGCCCGGCGAAGGCTGAGGGGCGACTGCCCGAGTTTTTAGGTGCTTCGGCCATTTCGGCTCCTCAAGTATTCGCTCTCCAACTGCTGCTCTTCGTCGGAGAGCTTAGCCCCAGGTGCTTCTTGATCGCGTTGCCGGTCAGGACGATGTTCACGGTTTTCTTCGAGAGCCGTCCGGCGCTCATCGCCCGTCCCTCCCAGAGCTGCGTGTTGCCGCGGGACCAGTCGAGCGTCTCCAGCTTGGCGAGCCGCTGCTTCCAGTCCCGCGGATGCTTGGTCAGGAGGTCGCTGCCGGCCCGCGCGAGTGCCGCGAGCGCCAGGCTGTGGGCGTGGATGTAGTCGCGGCGCAGGTCGGCGGCGCTGACCTTCCGCTCCTTGGCCAGCCCCCAGTCGGCAATGTGCTTGGCCACCTCGTTCCAGAAGGCGGCGGCTAGCTCTGACCGTGCTCTCCAGCGGCTCTTCCGCATGCGCCGCCAGCAGGGTCTGCGTGGCGTGATAAATGCCGCTGAGCGTGAAGAGCTTGATCGAGCGATTGCTGATCGTGCTGCGCTGGCTTTCGGTCAGGTCCCGTGAAGATTGGTACCTTTTGCAAGAGCGCCTTGGTGATCTGGGCGTCTTCGTCGGCATGGTCGTAGAGGATGCTGAGCGAGGTTGTCGGGCGAACCGCGTAGCGATTGAGGTCCGCGAACATCTGCTGACAGCGTTTCAGCCCCACGTCGAGGAAGAACACGACCGAGATGGTTTCGTCGCCCAGATCCGGGTTCTCGCCAGAGCGCCGCCTCGATGCGCGGCGCGGCGGTGTTGTCCGTCGTTGATGACAAACTTGGCGTTCATCGGGATGCGCAGCCGGCCCACGCTCCGCTCGGTCTCGTCGGCTCCGAGCGGTTCGAAATGGACTCGACCGTCGATGGAAGCCGTCAGCGCCGAGAACGTGTAGGTCTTCGACCGTTTGAGGATGTAGCGGGCCATTTCGGGCACGCGGGCCTTGTTGAGGATGCGCTGCGCACGGAGCTCGGGGCGTAGCTCATCCTCGTCGAAGATGAAGATGCGCGGGATGAGTCGGAGCGGACACATCGAGACGTAGTATTCCCGTCCCGCCTGGATGCCTCGAATCGCTGGAAAGATGTACTCGAAGGAGGGCACGGAGAATCGTCCTCGTTATTGGAAGTTTCTTTTTCACTTCCATCATCGTACAATTCACGTACGGAACGTCAATGAGAGTGGCTCGGAAAAGCTGGATGAGGACGGCGGGCGGGCACAACTATCAGGCGATATGGGGCGATTCTATGAGTTTTGTGCAGTCGTCGGCGGTCATTACGGTCGACCTCCAGGTCACGCGGCACCGGCTGCACTGGGAGGACAGCACGGTGGAGGTGTGGGGCTACGTCGGGGATTACGAAGTCTGCGTCTTCCTGCCGGTGGCCGAGGGCCTAACTTGCGGGTTAGTTTCTCCCGGTAGGTGGCCCGGAAGGGCGAAGCGAAAGCGGAAAGCGGACCAGCCTTGAGGATTGCGCTGGTTTGAGCGGATTTGCGGGCCAAACAGCTTTTTCGCGATCACGGAATATCCCGAGCTGTCGTAGTCGTAGGGTGCTCTCTGAGCACCGATGTGAGCTGCCGGCGGGGAAAAGGCTGTCAGATTCGTAGGGTGCTTTCTGAGCACCGAGGTGAGCCTGCCGCCGGGGAAGAAACGGTGCTCAAAGAGCACCCTACGATGTGGATGTCCCAGAATCCTGCGTGGCCCGGTCAGCACGCGGGGAGGTTTCATGCGGCCGCTGTATCTTGATTACAACTCGACCGCTCCACTCGACCCGCGGGTCTTCGAGGCGATGCGGCCGTACTTCCTCGAAGACATCGGCAACGCGGGCAGCCGGACCCACCTCTATGGCCAGCGGGCGAAGGACGCCGTGGACCGAGCACGTCAGCAGGTGGCTGACCTGATCGGTGCCCGCAGTGACGAGGTTCTTTTCACTAGCGGCGCCACGGAGAGCAACAATCTCGTCCTCCTGGGTCTGATCCGGTACGGCCAGACGACCGGCCGCCGGCACGTTCTGGCTACCGCCATCGAGCACAAGTCCGTGCTGGAACCGCTGGATCAGCTTCGCGAGGCCGGCTTCGATGTAGAGCTTCTCCCGGTCACCGCCGGAGGGCACGTCGAGCCGGACGCCGTGCGCGAGCGGCTGCGGCCGGACACACTGATCGTCTCTGTAATGCACTCCAACAACGAGACAGGCGTGCTCCAGCCTGTTCAGGAAATCGCAGAGCTTTTGGAAGGCACGAAGACATTCTTTCACGTCGATGCGGCCCAGACGTTCGGCAAGGAGGTCGAGACCCTGCGCAAGCTACGGTGCGATTTTCTTTCGATCAGCGGCCACAAGATTTACGGTCCGAAGGTGGTGGGCGCTCTCTTCGCGCGGCGGTTGCGCTGCGCAGCGCCGCCCGCTCACGCCGCTGATGTACGGGGGCGGGCAGGAGATGGGCTGGCGCCCGGGTACTCTGCCAGTGCCCCTGATCGTGGGTCTGGGGACGGCGGCGGAGATCGCCGCTCGGGAATGGCCGCTGCGCCGGGAGGCCGCGGCCCGCGTGAAGAGCGATTTCCTGGCCGAGCTCGCTGCGGTCGAGCACCAGATCAACGGTGATCCTACCCGGACTCAAACGCACGTTGTGAATGTGAGCTTCCCCGGGGTCGATAGCGAGGCACTGATGATGGCGGTGCGCGAGGAACTCGCAATCTCAAATGGGGCGGCTTGCACCTCGGCCAGCTACTCCCCCAGCCATGTGCTCAAGGCGATGGGGCTTTCCGACGATCTAATCGCCTCCGCTGTCCGCATCTCCTGGGGTCCAGAGATCACGAGAATCCCGGCCGAGCCCATCATCGCCGCGGTCCGTAGCATGCGGGCTTACGCCCGAGAAAACGTCCTCAAAGTGCCGTTGCCGACTTTATGTCTGTCGGAGAGCCACTCAGATCTCCGCATATGCAGGCTTCTTGGGGTGGTCGAGCGACCGGTCCGACCCAGCCTCTATCACCATGCGGATTTCTTCCGCGGACATCCCTTGTTGAAGCATCGATTTCTTCAGGCCGGCCTCAAGCTCCGTCTTGCGAATCGCGAGCGCAATGCCCATGACGATCGCCACGACCCCACAACACAGTCCCCCCACCACAGCGGTGAGCCCGATCAGTTCGCCAGGATGGAATTTGGACAATAACTCGATCATGTGAAATCGCTTTCGTTTGGATTCTCGCGCGGCTGAAACCCGATCTGGATCAGATCTTGAAGGACGGCCTTCGCTGTTATTCGCTCGCTGGCCTCGAATATTGCAGCGCGGTCGGTGCTACACGGACGGCATGCATAACCGGGGCGGCATCGGCTCACCCACGGGAGAGCGCTGGCATGCCTCGTCGATGGCGGCCGCGTTGCCGGCCTGGAAGAGCACGGCGGCGGCTCGCTTGCGGGCTTGCTGCTGTCCGAAGGGCTAATTAGCTGTTCTATCAAGTCAAGGAGACAGAACGTCCATTGGACTTTTTTTGACTCGTTTGGAGAGTGGACGAAGACGTCGATCGCGCAATAGCACAGTCGATCGGGTCTTGAGGGCCCCAAATTGCGTTTGAAAGTGAGCTGGGTCAATCGGTGAGACCACTTCGGTCGATGTGACCGACGCGCGAACGCGTCTGCCTTCAGCGCAACGTGAGATCTGTTAGCGTCCTGATCTCCCACACTGCTGACCAAAACGGCCGAATCCGTTCGCCATCCGATCAACTTGGTCCGCGCCATACCGCCGAACTGGTCCGACCGTTCGGAGCGGAGACTAATCTCGTAGCCAAGTGGGCTATCATCACTTCGACGATGGGCGAAAAAACGGTATGATAACTCGAGTACCGGTAAGTGCCTGGGGAGGTGCGTGATGCAAGCGCTAACAATGCCTTGGCAAGAGCGAATCGAAAGCTTCACTGAACACGTGCTTAAAGCGAGTGCCGGCAGCATTTTTTCGGTCCAAGGCGGCATGGGAAGGGGCAAGACCCGGCTCCTACGTGACCTGACAGCGCAATTGGTGAACCGAGGTTCGCTTCCGCTATACCTCTCGCCACCTCCAAGAGCGGAGGATACCGCGGGGGCCGCACTAGCGGCTGCGGCTGACACGCTGAAGGCACATACCCTCCTCAACGGCGAGACGTCAACGCTTAAGGATTTACGCGCGTCCCGGGAGGATAAAATCGGCATCGTCCTGGATGGTATGAGGAAGGCAGCCAACTCTGTCGTGCTTCTGATGGACGAACCAGCTCGCTGGGCAGCAGGCGAATGGTCAGGTGAGTCCTCGGCGGCAGGGCGACGGTTCACACTCCAGGTTTCCCATGAGCTGGCCACCCGATCCGGCTCCCGCGTCGTTTACACGGGCGGTAACTTCGGGATTCCGGTCGAACCCGAACTATACTTTCTGCCCAAGGCGTGGAATGAGTTTGACCTGCCGATGACACTGACGGACCATCCTGCATGGAAGGCTCTGAGTGGGGGGCTAGGCGGCGCGCTCACCGAACGCGCCACGCCCCTCTTGTGCCGTTTGCTGGCAATGCTGTCCATCGTCGCGACGCTTGAGGAAGCGGAAGCGGCGGCTCGAACGTGCCTCAGCGTGAGCGAGATCGCGGCCCTTCTTGAACAGCGCTCCGTGAACCGACCGCAACTCCGGCGAGCCTGGGCCTTTTTTGCACTGGTACGCATTGCCATCCGCCAGGATTTGTTCGAGCAACTCGTGACTGACCTAGCCGCCGATCTCCGCTTCATCGCCGAAGAACTGCTGCTAACGCGGATCGAAGGCGGTTACGAACTGCACCCAGAGCTCGTTCAGGCGATTAACCCGAGATTGGTTTTGGGCGCAGAATACCGAGAAGTTCAGCAGCGCCTGACTCGGTACTACCTCGTCAATGAAGCTTCTTTTGTCGATGCCACCGAAGCGTTCTTCCACGCAACCGAGGCATGGGATGACGCTCTTGTATCGAATGTGCAGCCGTTCTTCGTCGAGCAACTTCATCTACGGGGGCGTAGTCTCTCGAAGCAAAAGAGACACCGTGATGCAGCGGAGATCTTTCGTCAAGTACTTGAACTGGACCTGACCGACGACTATGCCCATCACTACCGGGCGTTCAACCTTGACTGGATCGCGGAGGATCAGCCGACCATCGAACGCGAGTACCAGCTAGCTATCGATCTCTACCCGCGGCACCCGTGGTGGCACTCCCGCTGGATCAACTACCTCATCACGGTCGGCAAGACTGCGGACGCCCGGTCTGCATTTGCCTCGGCCACTGAGGCCCTGCAGGAAGCGATAGAGTCGAATCCGGAGTATGTTTATCGGTCGCTCCATTCGTGGGTCGCGGCATTGCTGCTTCATCGCGGACAGTTGGACTTCGCCAGGCAGGTGCTGGATCACGTCCCCGTGGATGTCCGACAAGAACACCGGGGGTTCGTCGCCCTGGTAGAAAAATTGGCGTCGATGGAGGAAGCTCGCCGAGGACGCGGTGTTTTTCCTCTCTCCGTCCCGTTCAGCCAACACTGGCGCAAATCGCCGCACCTCGATTTCCCACCCCAAGTGGAGGGCAAGGACCTGCGGACGTGGTATCCTGCTCGTGTAGAGGCCGTCTCGGAGCAAGGAGTTACGTTAATCGTCGGCAAGCCACCCAATGGAGGGTCTCCGCCTACCTACGGGCGGATCAGCCTTCGCAGCAACCAGTTCGATGCTGCCACACTTGATGAGCGCACCCGTGGATCTTCGCCCTGGACGGTTCCTCGAACTCGCTTTCTACGGTGACGAGGGCGTTCTTAAGATTCGATCGCACCGCCAGGAGACATGGGAAGAGTCCGATCTGCCATACCTGAACCCACCAGATACTTTGCGTTATCTGCGACGTCAGGAGCGCTCATCGTGATGCCCGCCTCGCCGCTGGATGAGGGGCGGCTCTACGTCTTCGTGTTCGGCCCCGGATACGGGGAGTCTGTCGCCGTGCGCGTGCCCCCGGATGAGTGGCTTGTATTTGACAGTTGTCGCATCGAGAAGCAAGCCGCCGCTTTGCATGTCCTGCGGCGTTATGGGGGAAAGTTGGCCCTTCTTCTGCTGACCCATCGACACGAGGACCATCACCGCGGGTTCGTTGATCTCATTGCCTGGGGGAAGTGGAACCGGATTGGATGTAATGATTGGCGAGTTGCCGACGCCGAACCCGTTGATGTCGCCGATCCCGAAGATCAACTGCGCGCGGGACTGGCTCAGGTCCTTGCGGAGATTCAGAATCAGTGGCGAACTCGACCGGCAAGTCGGCTACTGACTCACCGCGGGGCCAGTTGCCGTTTTGAGGAGGGGATGCTGCACATTCTCCACCCCGATGAAGCGTTCGCTCTCGCCAATCGCCACGGCAATCCAAACAACCTCTCAGCGGCAGCAGTTCTCGAATGGAAAGGGATGAGCGTCGTGTTCGGCGCGGATGTCGAAAACCCGCACTGGGACGCAATAGCCGGACATCGCGCAACCTGGGAACTCACATTATCCTCAAGGTTCCGCATCATGCTTCGCGCGAAGCACAGAACAACTGTTTCCTTCAGGGTAGTCCGGGGCGGACATGGATTGTAACGCCCTACAACCTCAACAACGGGCTTCCGCGATTCGAGGACGGCCAGGGGATGGCCGTCCTCCTTGGGCACGAGGCTGCCGTCCACTTGACTGGCCTGCCGGTACGACACTCTCAGCAGGAAGACGAGCCGTGTGAAACGACGCGACAAGATCTGCTCAATGGCGTCCACCCACGGCCGATACCGTTCGATCTCCCTGGGGGCATCACCGGCGTTGAAGAGCCCACCGAGCCTGACAGCCTTCTTTGCTACGTCGGCGTGTCGCTGGATGCAACGGGTGTGAGGGAAGTGTTTCATGGTCGTGGCTCGCTCTGCATCCGCGAAGGACAGTAGATCAAAAGAGCCATGAGGGCGATCGCGCGTGGCTCCGTCACACGGAGGTTGCACTTTACGAACGCCGCGACCGCCTTAACTTGGTCCTGAACTCAGGCGAAATGGCGCTTCGGTCCGACACACCGACGCGCGTTCGAGATACGGGCAGGAGGGATCTACGCTCAATGCCCGCGGTGACGTGATACGCTGGCCCGCAGCATTTGCCAAGTTAGGGTTTTTTGCATATCCCCGCGAAGAGGTATAGTTCGCATCACGCCACGAGATTAACCACACGGCCCGCCGGTCTGGTCAGTACGCGGATGATGGCGTCAACATTCAGGGCATCCGGTGTTTTCTGAAATTCATATCGCCCCTGGAGATTGATGTGCTGCCAGGCGATGGGGGCGATCTTCTTGGTTGCCGCCACGCCCTGCAAATCCCCGGTTCTTTCCTGGTACTCCAGGAGCCGTGAAAGAATCGAGGCGTTGTAAAGGATGATGCAGTTGGCGATCAGGCGGCTACATTCCGACCAGAGTTCCTGCTCGCACTCCAGCTTGAAAGTTCGTGGATGTCGTCGTCCTCATTACACCGTCACCCGGCGCTCAGCCCATCTGGCCGGCTCGCGGGCCCACGCGATACCGCGCGTTCCCCTGGGCGGATCTCGGAGCGATTCCCCCCACCTCCAGAGCGCCGTGCCTAGCCCCGCACCAAAAGCCGCCGTGAGCACGTCTGTGAGTTCGGCAGTCCGGTCCGGGAGGAAGATCTGCCCGAATTCCAGCACGAACCCGCAGCCCAGTCCGATCAAGCCGGCTCGGGTAACCGACGACGAGCGCACGGCCAGGAGTACTCCGAGCGGCACGAAGGCCAGCACCTGTCCAAACAGGTCGGCGAGGGCACCGACGTTCGTATGGACATAATACGACCAGAATGGTACGAACCACTCGGCGCGTACGAATGGAGGTTGTGGCCAGGCGAAGCTCGGCGGAGTCCACGCTGCCAGGGCGAGGATTGTGCCCCAGATCAACAGGGACGGCCGGATAAATCGCCGCGCGGACCTGGACCCTGAGCGCTCGACGACGATCGCGCCGGAGGCCGAGCCGAGGAGTGCCAGCATCACCGAAGTCATGTCGATTTCCCGGCTGGGGATCATGATCTGAAGCGCCTCGATTGCCAGGCCCAACCCCCCGCTTAACGCGACGGACCAGCCGATCGCCCGGGCCGCCGTACCAGCCCGACTCCCGAGCCGCCAATGTGAACAACCCTCCGACAAGGGTCCAGCTCAGCAGCTCGCCGGCCCACGACCAAGGTTTTGCGGGCGGCGCGGCCCCCTCAACGGCGGTCCAAACGGAATCGGCCGCGCCTTCGCGACCGCGGCCTTCAGGTCGCCAACATCCAGGCTGACGTCAAAGGGAGACAGTCCTGCGAAAACCAGAGCCCCCGCGGTCGCCAGGGCGCACGCAGCCAGGGGGCGAGAGCCTACCATCTGGCGAAGCCCGATCGACAGCTTCGGCCAGACCCGAAGAGCCAATGGCCATCCGATAAACATCCCCAGCATCGAGCCGAACGTGTTGGTCGCCAGGTCGACGAACGACGTTATCCGACTTGGGCAAAACAATTGGGCGAGCTCTACGGACGCGCTCAACAACGCCGCACTGAGCAGAGCCAGGATCAGGGCTGCGACGAAACTTGTCCCGCGGCGAGCTCGCCAAATGGCCAGCAGGAAACCCCACGGCATGAACAACAGCACGTTACTGACCACATCGGTTTTTGACCCGATATGCCACGGGTGCGCCGCCAGACGTTGCAGCCTCTCCCGAACCTGCTCGCCGGATGCGGAGAAGTCAAAGGGCAGCGTCGTGCCGTAGATAATGAACAGGCCCCAGAGCACGAGCATGACAACCGCCGGGGAGGGCCGCCAGCGTGAACGCGCCAGACGGAATCGAATGAAATCGAAAATCACAGGCTTGCAACGCCCCGATTCATGAAGACCCTGAACACGATCAGTCTGCTTCAAGTACCGTATCGCTTGAAACGGCAGCCGTCGAGCCAACTTCACGATCGCTACACCCCATCATCCCCACCAATTCCCACTATCTCACGCACAGGCATCGCATCATTCCATCAACCCGCAAGAGTCAGGCATTGCAAGCTCAGCCTGATCGGGCCCTTCAGTCGGGTCCACGCCGTCACCGACTTCGTGTGATCCCGGTTGGGATCGGCTGAACTCGGCGTGTCGGGGACGAGAGGGCTCTCCGTTGCCTATCCTTTCATGCCGAGGAGATGATTCGCAGGATGTGGAACGGTGGGCAGACGTTGGTCGAAGGATCCATCGGCAGGCTTCCGCAGTTCGCGCGGTTCATCGCCCGCAATCTTCCCTTCGTGGATGGGGGGTTTTGCATATCCCCGCGAAAAGCATCAATCCAGACTCAGACCAACGGAAAACAGGTGTTTTCCGAGATTGGCGACTTGGGACACAATGCCGACCCCCGGTTTATGCCGCCTGGGGTACTCAGGGTGATGCGACATCCGGCGAATCAAGCAGGGTTTTCACGTCCCTGGGATACGCTGCCACTCACGGGATTGCGAGTGATGCAAGGAGCGTCGCGACTGCTATCATTGGGAGGATGGAGCGTACCGGGACGGGCCCGGGTCGATGTCGCTCGCCGCACTGTCAACAAGACGGCGATGTAACATTTTCTTTGGGGGCACTGCTCATGAACCGCTTGCGTATGACGATCAGGTCGGTGATGGCGCTCGTGCTCCTTGCCGGCGTCGGCTTTGCCGCGCTGCGCGATCCCTCGATGTGGTGGGTCGGCGGTGTGCTCGGCTGCTTGATCGGGCTTTTGCTTACCGCGTGCGTTGGGGCGATCTACCGCACTGGAAGAGAGCGCGCGTTCTGGCTGGGGATCGTCGTCTTCGGTGGAGGGTATCTCTTGCTCATTGAGGTTCTCTCCAGGGACGGCACGGGCAACCCCGTCGCGTTCATAAACCGGGTGCTCGACTGGGCCGACCATCGCAATGTCTGGCTCAGGCCCGCGCAAATCACGGGCACAATTGACGGCGATTATTCTGCTGTCGGCAACAAGCTGGTGATGATCCTGGTCGCGCTGATCGGGTCGGTCGTGGCCGTGGCGTTTTACGACCCGCGTGAGCGACGACGGGGCGAGCCGCCGAGCGAAGCTCTCGGTGGGAATCGCGAATGACGGATGACGCCTGAACCGACGGTCACCACCGATCGTTGGTTGTTGTCCCTCACCGATCGCAAGCCGTTCACGGCCTGATGCGACATAATCGGAGACCGTTCAGGAAAGCCAGCAGCTTGTCGTCCGGCCGGAACCGCCCCGGCGGCAGGTCGGACGGCGTAGCCTTGGCGAGGGCCTCCTCCTTCTGCCGCAGGTTGGCATGGAGATAGATCTGCGTCGTCTCCACCGACTTGTGCCCCAGCCCCAGGGGGATGACTGGGCGATCGATGCCCGGAATTATGCCGCGTCGTCTTCGCGAGGGGCGAATCGAAAGGCCAAGGAAACGGCCTAGAGAACCAGATCATCAGGGTCTCCTGCGGTATAATCCGGTAGTCGGCATTTTATGGAAGAAATGATCCCAACCAACCCAGAACGTTCGTGACGGATCGAAAGGGTCTGTTGATGCCGGCAGCGGCAAGAGCCGCTTGGACGTCTTCACTGTCAAAGTCCCTCGTGTTGTCAGTCAGTAACGCTTTCGTCGCCGCAGGGAAGCGGCCAGCGTGGTCAAGGATCGAGTGGAGGATAAGGTTGTCGGTAGGATCAGGGATGAGCATCGCGGTCACCGCACTATGGATGATGGTGGGTGTTTCGGGGATGGGTTCCAGAATGCCCGCGGCCCGGTCTACTAACTGAAACAGCCGAGCTTGCACATCGTTCAATATCTCGTCGTTTGCAATTCTGCTTTCTTCGAGTCGCCTGACTAAAGTGCCTGCGTTCGCGGACGTCGTGTCTCGCCGTAATTGCGCGATCTGCTTTTCGAGTTCCGCTCGGAACCAGTTTCGCCGCTTCTTCTCGTCTTCAAAAGCCGAGAACGACTCCATATAGCAGCCGGACGGAATCGCGACGCGCACCGACGGTGAAACGGCGGCGAGGAGGTCATCCCCCTTCTCCTCACGTCCCATTGCTACACTCATCAGGAAGTTGGTCTCGACGTATACGATGACGTCCAAGTCAGGCTCCGAGGCGCTGCGTAGTGCCTCCCTCGAGCTTTTCGAGCAGGCCGGCCCTTCCTAGCTCCTCGGAGGCCGGCGGATCCTCGGACTTCCAGTGATACGCCAAGTCCCGGAGCCATGCCTCGACGAGTGTCAAGAGGTATGGCTCAAACACTCGCTTTCTGGAATATTCCGGGTCGTAATGCTGGAGGACTTGCTGGGTGTCGAGTTGGACAATCGGCTCTCCGAGGCTCTCTCCCACTGGCGTGTACAACTGAATGCAGTTCGGATCGATCGTCAAGACAAAAGCGACTGATTCGGCGAATTTCGGCAGTTGCGTTGGAAGGATTGTCGCCCAACTCCCTACAGGATCCGCCTTCACCTGGACGAGGGCGACCGCATGGTTCTCCCTGTCCACGACGGCGACATCAAACCCGGTATCGGCCGTTCGCGGCATGGCCATCCCATCCCTCCCTTCCCCGAGTGCCAAGTCTGCTTCCGACGATGAGGATTGTCGTCTGAGCCACAACCGACGAAAAACATCCGGTCTTATGATACGATCTCGACCGACTCACCGCGAGCCGCCTACCCGAAGATGTGGTGACCGATCTTCGGGGATCGAGACGATCAAGTACGGAGCCGGCCGACGGTCGAAAATACCCCAGCGGTCTTGTTCACTATCTTCGACGTGTTGACAGGTGGGAGCGAAAGTGCCCTGACAGTTTCAGGTCCTCGCAATGTCCGCGCCGGTTCCCAGCATCTGCTTCGGATTGACTTCGCGCAGCGTCGGTGTGGTTAGAACGATGCCCCATTCCGCTGGCCGCTACTTCTCACCAGCCGGTGCCCCTTGACGGAGAACCCCCGCTCGGTCAACCTCCTCGACCACCCTTCCCGGCTCCCAATCCCGCTCGGATTGTCGAGCAAGGCATTCTTCTCTTCGCAGGCCGTCAAGCGGGCGAACTTGGCGTGCAGCGGATGATCGGTGGCCAGGAACGACTCCTTGCGGTGCAGCACCGGTGGGTTGACGCTCCGGGCGTAGTCGGTACCATCGATCTGCCGCGTCCGCAGATTCACCCGGATGGACGGCAGCGGCGCTGGGTGCGGATCATCGTCGAAATTCGGATAGACCAGATACGAGAGCTTGCCCGACCGCCGATGAATCCTGATGACGTTGGCGCCTTCCACGTCGCCGAGGTAGGCCCGGCCACATCCGTCGTAAATACGCTGGAGCGGTTCGAGGGTGTCCAGGGCGCTGCGATGGACGCAGAGATCGTCCGGCAGGAGCTTGCCTACAGCAGAGCGCTGGCACGGCTCGTCGATGGCGGCCGCATTTCCGGCCTGGATCATCCCGCTGGCTTTTCGGGGCTGGGAAGCGTCCGGCAGCGGCTCAATCACGGAAAATCAGTTGCCAATTGATCGCGCCTGCCAATTCGGCCCAGATGGCCCTACAGTGGTACGGCCGACAGGCTGCCGGCACTCAGCTTTGAACCGCATGTTAGAACAGAAATGGCTTGACGGTCTGAAACAAACGCTGCCGATCCGCGTCGTTATGGATGAGATGCTCGTGACTCCAAAGCACCGCGGTGCCTCCGTCACAATCGCCGGCCAGGGAGTTTCCGATCAATTCGGAAACTTGAGACTCCTCACTGATCTCCACCAGATTATCACGCGACTCGACGTGGTGCTTTTCTGGCTTGGGGTTGCGCCTTGCGGCGGTTGACGGGTTTTGACCGTTCGGCCCCTCGTGCGGTTGTGGGTTCCCAGTCGGTCCAGATGTCGTCGAGTGTCAGGACCACGAACCGGACCAGCGTCTTTCGACGTCGCCACTTGTACCGCACTTTCTCCAAGAAGCGAAACATCCGGTTGGTCCGCTCCACATGATTGTTGGTCCGTACTCGCTGGCTGATTGGGTTGTTCAGGTAGGCCATCAGTTTGGGGAACTTCTCCTCATCCAGTTGCTCCATCGCTTTGACCAACTCCGGCACGGCTTGAAATGTCGGATCGTGCACGATCGCTGCCCGGCGGCAACTCGCCTGGTGGAAATCCTTGGGCGTGTCGAACAGCCAGTACATCCGATCGGCGAACCGTCGTAGTGTCGCCAGCTCGGGCAGGTATTCCAGCATCCGCCTCAGGTCGTCACGCTGCTGTTCGGTGAGGTCTTCCTGACGCTTCACAATCAAATACCGATGCTTGAATACAAAGTACGCTTTCTCTTTGACCGTCATCCCGCGGCGGGCCGCTGCTGCCTTCGCCTTGCGGCTCTTACGGCCTCGCTTCTTCTTCCGCCCCCCCTTGCCTCGCCTGCTCATGGTTTTCTTCATTCGCCGCACGGCATCCAGAATCAGCTTATTGATGTCCTTGATGACGTGGAAAACGCACAACTGATGGTCCGCATCGGACCACAACTCGGCCAGCACGGCGGGGTACAAATTCGAGCCGTCGGTAACCACAACACGCGGATTGAGACCCCAGTTTTTGAGGTTCTTGAGAAACCGCCACATGTGGTCCTGATCGTTGGCTGCTACCAGGGCGAAAGCCACCGGCAGGTCGCTCAACGGATCAGTAGCCAGAAGCAATGTGAAGCGGTCCAGGTGCAGTTCGTCCACACAGAGGGTGCCACTGAAATGTTCCAGAATTATGCGTCGATGTTCGGACATATCGAGTTCCTCGGCCCGATCGCGGAGCACGTTGTAGACGAACCCCGGGGATAGCTCCAGCAAGAACTCGCGGCGCAACGACTCCAAGATCCGCTCGATGCTCATCCCGTCTTTGATAATGCGACCCAACACCAGATCCCGGACCTTGTTGTCGTAATGGGCCTTGGGGAGCACGCCCTCGGGATTGTTTCGGAACGTCGTGCAGCATTCGCACTGGGCGGTGTACTCGCCGTAGGTGATCTTTAGGTAGGCCACCGCCTTGAAGGCGACCGTGCGTACCTCACGGGTACATGTCCGTTTTCGATTGCCCAATTTGCCACACGTGGGACAAGGAGCTTTCTTGGGAGCGCAATGAACCGGTATATAGAGAATCGTGGGTGCTTCCATCACCATGCTTGCGTCCTTTCTGAAGAGGGATCCGAAGAACCTCATTCAAAAGGACGCAAGCCTTAACTTTCAAGTCCAAAACGACTTGTTGTCATTTCATTCCCGGTGGAGATCCGTGAGGAGTCTCCACATTCTGTGTCATTTTTTGAATATGCCGACAGGCCCCGAATATCCCCCGTTCTTAAAGGGTTTCTTCGCCGTCAGCCAGGGCATCGATAATCCTAAATCATTGAGTGACAATTACCTGTGACCTGGCCACCTGTCGGAAGCGAGTAGTTACACCCATTTGAATTCCCCAATGTCGAGCAAAAACCCCTTCCACCGGATTTGTGGATGGTGTCCTCGAAACTCGGTGTCAATTCTGGACGGTCAGACCACTAGCCAGAGGCAGCACGAGTGAAGCGAGATTATTTCGTAAGGTTTCCTTGGGGCATGCGTACCACTTATCATGAGACGCCAGCGCGGACTCGTGACCTGGCAGGGTTGAGAGGCGGCCGTAGGCGATGCCACCCATGACGAAACCGATTACCTACCGGCTCAGCAGCGCCCCGGCCGGTTACCCTGCGGAAGCAAGAAACGGCCACGGACGGTCATCACACGCACGTCGATGCTGGACATCGGCACATGTCAAGCACGGACACCCGCGTCTCGATCATGTTCGGAGTGTGCCGGCAGGATCCTCCGCGGTGGCACGAGTTCGACGCCGTCTGGCGGCCGATTCCCTTCGCCTACCTGCGCAAGCGGGCCTGCAGGAGTTCGAGGCCAACGATGTCGTTCAGGACATCTTCGTTGTGGCTCGACGGACAGAGACACGCGAGCCTGCTCTACCAGCACGTCGACGGCAAGTTCGGCAACCCACCGTCGGGGCCCTGGCGCGTACAGAAGGTGCTCAGCCCGAAGGCGCGAGACGAGGGGCACAAGATAACCGGACCCGGTGGTCTGGAGACGGTGTTGCTGCTGGCCCGCCGCACGCCGCCGCCCCCGAGCACGGACCTGGCCGTCCTGATCGGGCTGCTCGCGCTGGTGCCACTCCGCGACGTACGCGAGGTCGCCGTGCGGGGCTTCGACGAGGGCCAGCCGATCGGGACGCTGAGCATGGGCCTCCATCGCGGGATCGCTGAAGAGGCCGACAAGGTCGACGACTCGCTACGACAACTGATGGAGCGACTGAGAACGCAGGGGCGGTCCGGGGTGATCAAGGCAAGGTGGTTTGCGTATCGTGGGGTATGGCGGTTGTGCCGGGATCGGCCGGGTTAGGCGGCAACGCGTTTGCTTCGTGGAGATGAGTCGATGCACGAAACTCGGTTATCACGGTGGACGGTGGGTCGGTGTCTGCTGCTACTCGGTCTGGCGATCGGGGTCTGGCCAGGCGGGTCGAACGCCGTGGCACAGGTTCGGACGACCGAGGGGGCTCCGGCCACGAAGCGCTCCAGGGACGAGCGCGACGGGCAGCTCCAGTTAGAGCGGACGAAAAGGGTCTTCGCCCAGGAGTCCAGACCGAAGATCGCCTCGGCTCGGAAGACGTGGAGAGAAGGTCGGCATGTTGACGCGGCCAAGCAGTTGGAAGAGTGCCTTGAGCAGGCCCGAAAGACCCTGGGCGAGCAGCCGAACGCGTCCAGTGTCGACCTCGTGAAGATGCTGGCGAGGGTCCACGAGTCAAAAGAGTCCTTCGGCGCGGCCGCGGCGGAGACACGTCGCGCCCTCGACATGCAGATCCACATGACCGGTCCTCAGAGCTGGGAAGTCATCGAGCTTCAAAGCGAGGTCCGGCGCCTGGAGCGGCTCGGGACGCTGGGGAGTAAACGGATCGAAGCCCTCTCACGCCTGAAACCGACGATCGGATTGGTCTCGAACGGACGAGGTGCGCTGGCCTCATCCATCTGCATCGATCCACGCGGGCTTTTCCTGACGCGGGCGCGCCCGCTCGCGAGTCTCTGGAGGACGACGACGACCCACTTCGAGTATGGCCCCACGTTCCACGAATTGATCGGGCTGCGGACTGAGCACAATCCGGATGAGTCGCTGGGATTGTTTGTTGTCGTGAATCCCGGTCTCGCCGAGCAGACCGTCTTGCCGGCTCGCATTGTTCGCACGGCAGCCACGGAGGATCTCGCGTTGTTAGCCGTGCCCGCGATTCGGTCGCTTGCCTCGGTTGAGCTGCGCGGGGCGACGTTCCCGAGATCGGCAAGGAGACGATTGTTCTCAATCAGTGGAACGCCCCGGTGAACTCCCCCTTCGATGAACCCGAGGCGATGTTCATTCGCTTGTGCCCATCCAGGATCACAGCGGTCCGGCACTTGAACGGCCGCCCCTGGATTCTCCAGCTCGAGGCATCGATGGCGCCGGGAGGCTCGGAGGGCATGGTTCTCGACAAGCAGGGACGATTGATCGGCTTCGCCATCAACGGACTGACGGGCACCGGAGTGGCCTACACGATCCCCATTCATGCGATCGAGGAATTTCTCGGCAAGGCGATCGTCATGGCACCCCCTCCGGCCATCTCGTATCGCGCCCGCAAGGGAAAACATGATTGGGAGATTCCAATCTGGGTGGCCGATCCGAAGGAAAAGGAGATCGCGGTTGAGTTCACCTTCGGCGACGGCCGCTCCTTCCGTTCGACAGGCGTCGGCGAGCAACCCGGCACGTACGCGGTAAGTGCCGTGCCGGTCGATCCCAAGTCGGTGGACCGCGTCGACCTGCTGGTCGCTCGCGGGACGGAGACGACGCGATATACGGTCGATGATCGCGACGTCGCGGTCGGCATTTCGAGGCTCCGGCTGAGCGACCTTCGCCGCCTCGAGTTGGGTGGGGAAGCGCCATGGCATCGCCGCCGACGGCCGGGTCCTGGCCGGTGCAGCAGCGGGGCTGGAGGGTCTCAAGGGCATGCCGGTCGTCAGTCCGTGCCCGTCGACCTCCGAGACGCAACCCGCCTCGACATCGTGTATCCCCCCGAATCCGTCGAGCCTGTTGCCGGTGAGCTGGTCGTCCGCTCGCGGGACGAGGTGTTGCTCCGCGAGAAGTATCCCCTGCGGCTTCGCGAGACCTTGGTCGATCTCGGAGGGGTGCTGGATATCTCCCGTGCCCTGGTCTCGTCTGATCGCGGTCACGACCCAGCGGTAGTCGGCACGGGTGAAGATCGGGAGATCACGCTGGGCGGAATCGTCGAATCGGTTTCTGTCGGAGGTGGCGGCCGTTACTTGCTGTTGACCTTGTCGAACCCGAGAAAACTGGTCGTGTTCGACGCGTTCACCCAGCGTAACGCCACCGAGATCCCGCTCGTGGATGACGACGTCCTCGTCGCAGCGGGGGTCGACGTGTTTTTCCTCGTCTATCCCGGTCTCCGGATCATCCACCGGTGGAGCCTGCGCCGGATGGCAATGGACAAGACAGCGGCACTGCCGATTCGTGGCGATGTGAAGGCCATCGCGCTCGGCTCCGACTCGGCGGGACCATTGCTCGTCCGCTGGGTCGAGCGGCAGGGCGGAGGAAGGTTCACCCAGACGGATTTCAGCTTCATCGACGTGGAGAGCCTGAAAGTCCTCAAGTGCTCGACGTTCCGCGAGCGTACTGATAACACTCAGCGCGATCAACCGGGCACGATCGTCGAACCCGGGGTCTTGCGTCTGACTCGTTTTACAACGGGTCGCGAGCAGGTGAATCTCCGCGCCTCGCCCCGAGGCGACATCTTCTGTCTCTGGCAGACCGACGTTTCCCCCGAGGGCTTTGTCACGCTGGAGCTCATCGGCAATAAAGTCCGGAGCCTGCAGCTCCACTCGGGTTTTGGCCATTTACTCCCGAGCCCGGAGGGACTGACCGTGTTCACGGGGCGTGGTGAACGGCTCGACCGCGAAGGCAAGCCTCGAGCAGGGACCGAACCGAAGGCACAACCTAAGCCGGCCCCTGCCCCAAACCAGCCACCAGCCACTCCGCAGAAACTCGTCCCCTCGGCCGATCCAGCCTATTACCTGGCGATCAAGGGGCCGCGAATGGGGCTTCCACAGAGTCCTGCGGGGTCCAAGGCTAAGATCGTCGTCGCGTTCAACGCGCTCGGGATCGACCGGGCTCTGGAGTCCCTCGAGTTGACCTGGCCGGCCCCGCGTTCCGTCGCCGCGAGGCCCCCGACGTTCCAACCGACACCCAGTGTCAACCGCAGCGTCACACCCACTGGGTCCAAGACGTCACTGATCTCGCCGTCCCCGGTCGGTATGTACGGTCAACGCGACGTCAGCCGAAGCATCACTCCGAATGGGACCACCACCTCATTCACTTACTCGGCGCAGTCGACGGTCACCCAAGGCCGCCTCGAGGACGATCAGAGATTCCACTGGCTCCCCTCGGTGGAGCTGCTGGTTGTTGTTCCCCCGACCGACGATCGACTCATCCTCCGTCGCGTCCGCCTCAACGACTTCCTCGCGAAGCTCGGAGCGAATGACCTGTTCCTCAGCTCGCCGAGGGGGTTTGACGTCCTCGTTGGAAAATCGTTTCACCAAACGCTCGCGGCGCGGTCAGGTCGCGGCCAAACTGAGTTCAAGCTTTGGAATGGCCCCACCGGGTTGCGTCTTTCTCCCGTCGGCGAGCTCGAATGGGCGGCTCCGGCCGGAAAGCCGGGCGAGGAGCTCGAGGCCGTGGTGGAAGTCAGCAACGCGGGCGGACGGAAAATCAGAGAAACCATCGTTCTGCGACTTCTCGCGACCGGAAGGACTACGCCATGACGCGCCCAAGAAGATCCGAACGGTTTGCACAGTCTGTGCCTTCGGGATGGCCGTCCTGTCGGCGGGTAACGTGCCGTCGCGAGGCCAGACGCCCAAGGCGCCCCCGTACCAGCCAACGTAAACGAGCAGATGGCTTATAGACAGTCTATCCAGCGCACACTCAACCTGGCCAATCAGGACAAGAAGTACGTCGAAGCCATCCAGGAAGCCGCCGAGGCGCAATCGACCGCCCGAAAAGCGTTCGGACCGTTGAGCGAGCAGGTTGACGAGGCTCTACACGTTCTCCGTCAGCTCCACGGCATGAATCGAGACCGCGCGGGCGAGATACGCACCTTGCGGGAAATGCTCGACCTGAGACGTCAACGCTACGAGGCGGGAGACTGGCACGTCCGAGACATTGAGGCGAACCTTGCGTTTCGGGAATGGACCATGTCTCTGCGAGATGAGCGGCGGACGAGGTGGATTGCGTTAACCCAGCAGGTTAATCAATTCGACACACTGCGACAGAAGGGCCAGATCGACGAGGCTTCCGAAGTCGGACGGACCGCGCTCAAACGCTTGCGCGAGGAAATGCCCGGAGACACGATTCCGCACGCCTCGTTGTTAAGGAACCTGGGCCGCAATGAGTCGCAGCGCCATGAGTTTGGACTCGCCCGCGGCTTCTTCCAGCAGGCCTTGGCTGTGCTTACGAGATTGCTCGGTGAGCAACACCCGGATGTCGCCAACCTGATCCTCACGATGGCTCAGCTCGAAGAGCGGGATGGTGACTTCGTGCGAGCACGTTCACTGTTCAAGCACACCTTGAAAATCCGCCTCGAGAACTCAAAGCAGGCTCAGATCCGCCTCGAGAACACGAAGCAGGCTCAGATCCGCCTCGAGAACACGAAGCAAGCCCAGATCCGCCAGAAGGAAGGCCCGCCGGCCGACCCCCGTGATGCCGAGCTCGCCGCCCTGCTAGAACAAGTCGGTCGTCTGCTGCTCCAGATTGGCGATCACGACGGGGCTCGAACGCAATTCCAGCGCTCAGCGGAAATCCGCCGATCGCTAGCCGATCGCGACGGGGCGGTTGCCAGGGGCGGAGGCTTCGGAATGATGGGGCGAGCCAACTGGGACAATGACTTCTTGACTCCAGATCGAGGCAAGGAAAGCCCAACGCGCCGCGCACCCAGCATGTTGGGACGGTTCGATGGCCCAATGGACCGATTCTCGGGCATTGGCGGTTTCGGGCTCGGTTCGAGGGGGTCCAGACGCAAAAGCATGCTGCCCGGTCTCGGTCCTCCCGCTCCGACAGCTTTCGAGCTCTCACACATTACCAGTGAGCCGGCCCACCCGTGGAGCGTTCGAGAACGCGCGTGGATGATGCTCAGGAAGGAGCGGTTGGCGGGCTGGAAGGCCGGTGACGTGGGGGTGGATGCGTCGTATCTGCACTCTCTCGAGAAGCGCCGCGAGGAAATGCACGACGAATCGTGGATCGCCTACGCCCGTTGCCTGCGCAATCTGGCCATTGCCACGAGGGCGCGGGGCGAGCGCGAACCGGCGCGGCGGTTGCAACTGCTCGCCGTCGCGGTCGGCCTGGAGGCGACCGACCCTTCGGAGGCCACGCGGGCGTCATACGCTGCATTCCTCGACGACTACGTGGGGCTCTTGCAGGAGGACGGCGAGCTCGACCTCGCCGAGTCGCTGGCCGGCTGGTCAGTGATCTATCGTCGGGCTTCCTACGGTGAACGGCACCCGGAATACGCGGCCGGCCTCACGCGGCTGGCCGAAGTGCTCCGATTGCGCGGCGATCGCGCCAGGCGATGTTGCTGTTCGAGAAGGCCCTCGCGATCCGTCGCAAGGCGCTCGCGGATGATCACCCGGACCTCGTCGAGATCCTTCTGCCCGCGGCCGAATTCCACCACGAAATTGGCAACTCCGAGGAGGCGGCGCGCCTGGCCAGGCAAGCTCTGACGATCAGCGACGCCTTCCTGAGCCGCTCGCTGCCGTTCCTCCCCGAGAGGCAGCGGTTGACCATGCTAGCGCTTCGGGCGCGAGCGGTCTCGGTGATGCTCGACATCACGGCGGGTCGTCGTGAGCCCGACGACCAGATCTATGCGCATCTCGTCCCGTGGAAAGGGATCACAGTCCTGGCCGCCCTGGCTCAGCGCAGCGGCGGGAACGGGTGAGGTCGCCTCGCTCCGCACCGAGCTGGCGCGGTCGCGCGACGAGTTGAATCGGTTGTATTATGGTGTCGTACCCGCTTCGCAATCCCAGGCACATGCTCGACGCACGCGGTCGCAGGTGGAACGTTCCGCGGCCCTCGAAGCTCGTCTGGCCGAAGCTGTGGGGTGGAAGCCGATCCGTATCGGTCCCCCCGAGGTTCAGGCCGCCTTGCCGGCCGGCTCGGTCTTCATCGACATCTATCATTATCAACGGCGCGGGCGTCACGCCCTCCCGGAGGGGGGCAGCCCGTTCGCCGCGGGGCCTGCCGCGAGCCAAGGCGCGGTCGCGGAATCCGGAGGCAAGGAGGCAAACGACCGCGCCGAGGGCCACTACGCGGCGTTCGTGGTCCGGCGCAACTCGCCGCCGGTCCGGGTCGAGCTGGGGCCTTCCGACGCGATCGACCAGGGAATTCGGGCCTGGCTCGCCGCAATCGAGCGCCGCGGCGGAGACGAGGCCACGGGAAGGCAACTTGTCCGCGCGGTCTGGCAGCCCTTGGCCTCGTTCGCAACGGACGCCAGCACGGTTCTCGTCTCGCCGGATGGCGCCCTGAACTTCTTGCCTTGGGGGGCGCTTCCCGACGACCCGCCTGGCTCTTACCTGCTCGAACGGCTCGCCTTCTCGGTGGTCCCGTCCCCCCGACAACTGGTGAGCGCGCCCGGGTCGGATGAGCAAGGGCCGTCGCCCGGGTCCAACGGGTTGCTTGCCGTGGGCGGTGTGGATTACCAGCACCGCGACGCGATCGCCACGCCGGGTCCGCCTGAGAACCGCCCCACCGACGCGCCAGTCGTGGCGACCCGCGGCGCCCGTCGGGACCGGCCGGGTGGTCTTCTCCCAGCTCCCGGGAACCCTGGACGAGGTGCAAGCCGTGGCCGAGGTCTGTCGCAAGAAACAGGCCGGGCCGGTCCAGCTCCTGACCGGCACCCAGGCCACCAAGGACCGGCTGCTGGCGGCGATGCTGGGGAAGCGTTACCTGCTCCTCGCCACCCACGGCTACTTCGCGCCGCCGGAGGTGCAGTCGGCACTCAACCCGGGTGAGTCCGCCCCAGGCCCGGGCTGGGAGGGGATGAGCCGTCGCGACGTGGTGGGCTATCACCCCGGCTTGCTCTCGGGCCTGGCCTGGGCCGGGGCCTCGAACCCGACCGCCGACCCAACTACCGGCCTGATCGACCGCGGTGCCGCGATTATGACGGCCGAAGAAGTCGCTGCCCTGAATCTCCGAGGCTGCGACCTGGCGGTCCTCTCCGCTTGTCAGACGGGCCTCGGCCTGACGGCCGGAGGCGAGGGCGTGCTCGGCCTCCAGCGTGCGTTCCTCCAGGCCGGTTCGCGAACGGTTGTTGCCAGCCTCTGGAGAGTCGATGACGCGGCGACGTGCGTGCTGATGGAGCAGTTCTACACCAACCTGTGGGTCAACAAGATGCCGAAACTCGAGGCAGTGCGGCGGGCTCAGCTCACCGTCCTGAACGATCCGGGGCTGGTCGACAAGAGCGCCGCGCAGGGCGCTGGCGAAGGATCGTGGGATCAGCGAGACGCCGGATAAGCTGCCCGACGGCGGGCAAGTGTCAGCATCGAATCACCGCGACGCGCAGAAGCGATCCGTCGCTCTGGGCCGCGTTCATCCTGAGCGGCGATGTGCGGTGAGCGATTGGGCTGGGATGTGAGTGTTTGGGCTATTTCGGTCTGCCCAACATGCCGGCCAGGCTGACCGCAAGACGCCGCTCGCACCTGCGACCGGCTCTCGATATGATGAGGCTTGATGCGCACCCCGTGACCCCGGTCTGGTTTCGACCGGCGCTTACGTCTTGACTGCCGACGGGGCATGCAGCCCGAACCGGTTGAATTTGGGCTCGGTCCAAGGTTGGTTTGGAGCTTCGGACCACGGTTTCATCTTGGGAGCATCGCGATGAGCGGCGACTCGCGTTGGAACGTGATCCGACGGCGCCTGGGACCGGCCCTCCTCACGGTCTTGCTCGCAGTGGGATCGGTCGCACCGCGCTCGGCCAGGGCGCAGCCACCTCAGGCCGGGCTCGCCGAACCGCGGTCGACCACGGCCGCGCCACGTGAGCAGCGGCTTAGAGAGCGCGACCTGAGCGTCTGGGAGGCGCGGCGGCTGGCGGACGAGGTCTTTTCCGAAGAGGCGACCGCCGTCGCGCGGCGGACGGTGGCCATCGAGCGCGAGCTCTTTGGGGATTCCCACCCCGATGTTGCCCGCGCCCTGGAGCTCCTGGCCGAGATCGCGCAGCGCTTCGCTCGCTTCGAGGAGGCCGGCGCTTCGCTCCAGGAGGCGCTCGCCCTCCTCACCAAGGTACAAGGTCCGGACCACTGGCTGAGCGTCGACGCCCGGTACGCGCTGGAGCGGAATGATCGCCTCATCGGCCTTGATGAGACACGCCGCGAGAAATACCGCGCGGCACAGCGGGTCCTCGTTCAGGCTGACAAGCTCATGCTGGTGCAAGAGCTGGAGAAGTGTGTGAAGCTGCTCTCCGAGGCGCTCGAGCTTCAGAGGCAAGCCCTCGGGGAATCGCACCCCGAGTTCGCGCAATGCCTCGAACGATTCGCCAGAGAGCGCGTCATGAAGGGCCCCGAGCGCGGGAGGAACGACGAAACCAACAAGCCGGTGTTCGCGCTCTACGCGCAGGTGCAGGCCATCCGCAAGCAGGCGCTCGGCGAGCGACACCCGGATTATGCGCTCAGCCTGGAGACCCGCGCCATCCGTATGCCTATCGATCGCAAAGCGGGCCGGTCTGCGGGAGAGCCGCTTTTGCGCCAAGCCCTGGAAATCCGCAGAACGGCGCAGGGCGAGCACCACCCCGCTTACGCCCACACCTTGAGCCTGCTGGCGACGGTGCTCAAGCTCCAGGCGGGCGGGGATATTGCCGAGGCGGAGCGGCTCCTTCTCAGGGCCGTTGAGATCGAACGCGAGGTCTACGGTGCGGATAGTCTTCTACGCCGGCCCATGTTGAGCCAACTGAGTCAATTTTACAACATCACGAGAGGCGACCCGGACAGGGCTGAGGTCTTGCTGCTGGAGGAATTACGGATCGAGCGGAAGGGCCGCGCCGCGACCACTAGTAGCGACGACGGGCACTGGTTCGTTCCCCTTGGCCCAGCGCCGGAGACGCCAGGGAATCGACGCGAAACGCTCGTAAGGGCGTACGGGCGGAACGCGTCGCCGGCCACGTTGCTCGATACCCTCGCCGGGATTTACTTAAAAAAGGGAGAATATAGCAAGGCCGCCCGATGCCTGGAGGAGGCGCTTGACTTCCACGAGGAGGGATTTCTTTATCTGGCCACCGTGCCGGGCATGGGTTACATATCGCGCGGTCTTTATCAGTCGTGTTTTCCCAAATACCTGGGCCTCTCGCTCGACCCCCGTGCCGGGATCGAGCCGAAGACGGCGTATCGATACGTCCTGGCGTGGAAGGGGGCGCATTTCCTCGCCGAGCGTCGAGTCCGGAAATGGCGCGAGCGGCCGGAGATGAAGCCACTGCACGCCGATCTTCAGGCCGTGTCGGCCGACGTGTCGCGCATGAGTAATCCCCCACCCGCAGAGAGTGACTCGGCTGCGTGGGAGCGGGTCGTTGTCGCGATGAGGCGCAAGTATGACCTCGAGCTCGAGCTGGCCGCCCGCGCCCTGCGACTCGGCCATGATGAAGGCCGCAGTGTTCTCGCGACAGCGGCAATGCAAGCCGCGTTGCCGCACAACGTCGTGCTCGTCGACTTCGTAGACGCCAACCCGAACCTCTTCAAGGTATGGCCCGGATACCGTCTGAACGTGAAAGGCGTCGTGAACGATGGCAATCATCTCCTCGCCTTTATCGTCGGAACCGACAAGGTAATCGGCCCACTCGACCTCGGCCAGACCAGTCAGCTCCGGGCAATCGTCTCGGACTGGCTGGCCCGGGCCGAGCGCGGAGACGATCCTACGGCGACTGCCCAGGCATTGTACCAGCGAATCTGGCGGCCGTTGGAACCAGGTATCTCCAGCGCTAAGACAGTGCTCGTTTCGCCCGATGGTCCGCTCACGCGGTTCCCATTGAGCGCCCTGCCGGGCAAGGCGCCGGGGACCTTCTTGATCGAGGACCTGGCGATCGCCGTCGTGCCCGTGCCCCGGTTGCTGGTCGACGACGATCTCGCTCCGCCGTCGACCTCGCAATCGAAACTTCTGCTCATCGGAGATGTGGATTTCGACGCGGATCCCGGATTTGCGGCATCGTTGGGCGACCCGCGGGCCCCTGGACTGGGTGCAAGGGCGCCGCGTCGCCGCGCATTTCGGGCGCTGCCCGGCACGCGCCTCGAGGTCGAGTCTATCCGCGACCGATTCGCAGCGCTACACCCAGGGCGCACGCTTGAGCATCCTCCGCGGGTCGGAGGCTACCGAGCAGGCATTTCGGGCCGCCTTGCCGGGATCCCATTACGTCCACTTGGCCACCCACGGCTTCTTCGAGTCGCAACCCAGAACCAGGCTGCCAGCGCTTCCCGTGACTCGGAACGTCAGCAGCCCGCAAGCCCGCGCCAGTCCGAGCCGCGCCCCGCTCCCAGGGAATGCCCCGGCCACCGTCAATCAGCCCAGGCCGCCGTCTACGGCTGCTCTGCCCAGCGACGATCCGCGGAGCGATGACTTCTGGAACAGCCCCGCGTCCATCGCCAATTCGTTGAGGAGCATGGAACCCGGCATGAACGTCTGGGTCAACTACTTGAAGAGCCCGCCCTCCCTCGCTGATTCGAGCCCTGGGCTGTTCTCCGGGATCGCCCTCGCCGGCGCCGATCTTGCCCCCCTTGCGGGTCAGGACGACGGGATCATCACGGCACTGGAGGCGCAGCATCTCGATCTGCGCGGCGTTGAGCTGGTCGTGCTGTCAGCCTGCGACACCAGCCTCGGCAGCGGGACGATCGGCGAAGGGATGTTGGGAATGCAACGGGCCTTCCAGGTCGCGGGGGCGCGCTGGCGATCAGCACGCTCTGGAGGGTGGACGACGCCACCACGGCGCTTCTAATGGACGAATTCTACAAGAATCTCTGGGTGCGCCGCCTGACCAATGTCGAGGCGCTGCGGCAGGCCCAGCTCACCGTGCTCAACGACCCCGGGCTGGTGCGGACCCGCCGCGCCGAACTGGCGAAACGCGGGATCGGCGAGACGCCGGTGAAGCTGCCGGAGGGCGGGCAGGTGGCCCCGACGAATCCCCAAAAGGCGCGCAGCAATCCATCGCTCTGGGCCGGCTTCATCCTCAGCGGCGACTGGCGCTAGAGGATGAAAGAGGCGGGGGCTGTGTCCGCGGACTCCGTAGGATCCCTGCGGCTTGCGCGTCTGGGGATGGCCGGATGGAGCCGGCTCCTACAAGAAGACGCTCGCCCTCGTCCTTCTGCAGGAGGGGGCTCTGTCTCCAACGTTTTTGGGTTGCGACTCCGCCGCGTAAGGATTTTCGACCGCGTACGTATCACAGGGTGTGAGCAACCTGACCCACGAGCGGTTGTGGCGCAACACCGAACGATGGCTCCAGGGTCACGCGCTCGCGACTCGACGACCATGGCCCGATGCGGCAAGACATGGTGTTCTTGCCCTTGAGCCATATTCAAGACCCAAAGACTCAGGAGCAACGAACATGACCAGGAACTGGATCGAGCTGGCGTCGCGCACGCTGCGAATCGTTGAGCGCCGAAGCGTTCGGCCGCGGCAGCACCGCGGGTTGGGCCTTCAACTCGAAAGCCTCGAGGCGCGGCTTTCGTTGTCGTCATACTCGGCGGGCTCTTTCCATGCCGACCTGAACCCGCAACCCCTGCCACCGGGTCGGTCGGTTGACATCGTGATATTGCCGCCCCGAGGTCATGAGAACTCCAATGACCAGGGTTGAGCGCTCGCTCAAATGCGTTGGAGCTGGGCGCGTACGGCTCCCGATACGACCACCGAGGCACGATTCCCCGGCAGCCTCCGCGACGTGATCTGCTCAACGGCTGTTGCCGTAGCTCATCGAGCCTGTCACGCTCGACGGGTTCGGGGCCGACAAGGGGGGAGTGCCGGCCGGGCCGACGGTATGGGCTCGAAGCTCGGTGCGCTTACGACGCATCACTTCGCCATGGGCTCGAATCATCGCTGCGAGGACCCTCCCGCCGCCAGTCGCAATGGGGCTCCCCACAGGTGGCGGCTACACGGAGATCGACCGTGCTTCGCGCCTCGCCGGTCTTGTCAATTCAATTGGAAGGCACGGCCCGGTGGACCACACCTTCACGGGTGTCTTCGGTCAGTCTAGTCACCCAGCTCGGTCTGTGCATGCCCGATAAGGAGGGCCAACTCAGAATCGGGTTGGGCATTGTCGCGGGCCTTGCGCAATTTGGCGGTTGCCTGGCGTAGCTTCCCATGCCCGGCCAAGGCGAGAACGAGGCTGCCGTGGGACTCGGCTCTATCGGGCTCGATCCGGATCGCCGCACGGCAAACAGCGGTCGCCTCCTCCAGTTTCCCCCGCTCCCTCAGGGCGATGCCGAGATTGGAGTGGGCGGGGTCCACCCAAGGAAGACAGCCGTTGGGACCGAGCCGGATCACCGATGCGACTGTTCATTGCCTTCAGTACTTTCAGCCGGACGGACGAAAACGATCGGCGCTGCGATGATCCGTTGCGCCGTGATCTGGAGTCCCTTTGCCCTCTTCAGAAGGCCGGTAGAAAACCTCGGCGCGGTACTGCTGGCCCTCAGGAAGCTTTGTTTCCTCGCTGGTCATTGCCGCAGGACGCGCCCGATCAGTGTGCAGTGTCGCCGCGAGGCCCTTGCAGTAGTGCACTTGAACGGGCCTCCCGCCAAGGACCTTGTTTGAAAGGTCGCTGGCCATCTGGTGGCTGCCCGTCGATCATCTCGGCTGTGAGCGGATCGACCTCGACCGCCACACGAAAGTCAAATCCATCGCCCTCCCGATTGAGCTGCGCCACTTTTGACGAATCGTTGAACACGCCGGCCGCAACTAAGAAGGTCGCGACGCCCATAGCATCGCGTTCCGTGACGCCGTCGGTATAATACAACTCGGCGGCATTCATGACCATTCGCCGCCCCAAACGTCCTTGATGCGGGATCACTGCGATGGGATGCAGGGCGCCGTTGCAGTACTGCACTTCGCAGGCCGCCCCAGCGAGAACCTCGTCGGAGAAACCGGCCGCAAGGATCTCAGATGCCGAGCTCTGCTCTTCGGTCGGTTTGCCTCCGTCAACAATCACTTGTAGCTGATAAGTCGTTCCGCAGCGATAAAGCCGCACGTCGGTCAACCCGCCCTTGAAGTATCCCTTCGCGACGAGGAAGCGGCCCGCTCGCTCGGCTTCTTCGGCGGTCACCGATCCGGAATAATACAAACTGCCGCCCTTGAGGCGGATGCGCTTGCCCGCGGCTGCCCGCACCGACAAGGCCAACGCGAGAGCCACAATCGCAAGCACACACCCAGCGAGCCAGAGAAGACTCATTTCAAAAACTCCGTGTGCGGACGGTCAAACGGACGGCGGTCGCACGACCGTGACTGATCTATGCGCAGACGAACGCGCGGCCACCGCGGCGTCAGCAGGCCCGATCACCGGGTCAACTTGCTCGAACTCCTCGACATGTCTCCGACGGCTGATCGGACCGCCAGGATCGTATCAGTCGATCCGGCCGTTGTGGGATGCGTCGGCGCCCCACATGAGCCAGCCGTCGTCGTTCGGGTCGCTGGTCTCGAGACAAATCAGGCTGCCCGAATCGGTCCCAACGTAGATTCTCCCGCCGGCGACGGCAGGCTGGAAAATGACGGGCTCGCCAACCGAGACGCTCCAGAGTTCTGCGCCCGAATCCGAGGAGAGGCAGTGGATCTCACCGGTCACCGATCCGAAGAAGAGCTTGCCATTGGCGATCGCCGGTGGCGTGAGCGGGCTATCGAGGAGCTCTTTGTCGTCTCCGGCCGGCCGTCCAACCGTCTTCTTCCAGAACACCTGATCCGACCGGGGATCGGCCGAGCTGACAGTGTCTCCTTGCGCCGCGTAGAGCCGAGCTTTCGAGACGAATGGCTTGGACCCTTGATAAGCCCAGATGGCATGGACGTGTCCCTTGCCGAGGTTTCTCATCGCCTGGTACATCTTGGCGTCTCCCTTGAATTGACTGAAGCCGACGGCCGAGTCCTGTATGTTCGCTGACTCGGTAGATTGGCGAGCCACTCATTCGCTTGGCATGATCAAGATAGTCGGCCTTGCGCGAGTATCCGGATAATGGCGGTACGCTGCCTCGTCGATCTTCCTCGCGCCGAGGTGTTCCGTTTGGTACGTGGCGCCTTGAGCCTGGTTTTCGGCCTCGACTTCCTGGCGCTGGCTGAAATAACATTCGCCGTTCCAGACGACCGGCGAAGATGTGGCGTTCCGCGGTTCCGTCCACTCCACGTGACCATCGTCCTGCCGAAGGCGGTAGAGCGTGCCGTCGAGAGTGGCGAAATGCACGTGTTCCCCGGCCAGCACCGGTGCCGTGATGACCTCGCCAGCGATCGGCTCTTTCCAGTACTCCTGCCCGGTCCGCAGATCGAAGCAAGCGATGTAATGTCGCCGGTCGCCGTTGCTGTCGGGGTAAGCCATGTAGACCCGTCCTCTGGCGACGGCGGGCATGCTCATCAACGGATCACCCAGCCACTTTTTCCAGACGGGAATCCCGTCCACAGTCAGGACCTCTAATTCGCAGCTCTCCGTATTGAACACGACATGATCGTCATCGACCACGGCCGCGGTCGGGCCGTCGTCGGAAGTCTGGTACTGCCAGGCGAGGCTTCCGTTCTCGGCATCGAAGGCGTAGAAGTCGAAGCTGCCAAAGCCGCCACCCAAGAAAACGCGCCCATCGACCACGGCCGGTGTCGCCAGCGAGTGACCGCCAGGAAGGGCGACCTTCCAGCCCCGAAACCGGCCATCGGGGCTCTGGAACAAACTCGGCGGTGGTACCTGAGGGAGCTTTCCCTGGAGTTCCGGATTAATCTTCATGGTATCATTCCCTTTCTCGAGTAGAATCGCGGTTGATCGCGACGCCCGCGGAACGTCCAGCGCGCATCCACTTTTGATACGCACGCGATTTCCAATTCTTACATCACAGACCGTCGGATCGTTCGCTGGCCAGCGTAAAGCGGCAGTCCACCGCGAGATCGTTGAAAGGTACGGCGCGGTCGAATCGGCCGTGGATTTGATCCGCGAGGCTTTCGACGGGGATTAACTTTTGTTCCGCCAAATGCGGCGACCTGGGCGTCCATTTACGGCCCGCGGCCTCGGGTGCGCGAGAGTGTGGGAAACCGGCGGATCAATTCATCACGGTCGGGCGGATCAAATTCGAGCAGCGTCTGGAATTCCTTGAGGGCCGCCTCGTGGTCATTGAGACGCAGCTCGCACCGGATGAGAAGCTCCCGAGCTCGGAGGTCGGCCGGGCTGAGGCTGACGGAGGCGCGGCACTCCTTCGCGGCTTCGCGCCAATCGCGAGCCTGGAACAACGCAAAAGCCAACCGGCCGTGATATTCCGCACGCCAAGGGCTAATAGCAATGGCGCGGCGCCAGTAGGCGACGGCATCATTGTGTCGTCCCGCCTCGTCGGCGAAGTCCGCCGCGTCAGCCAGGGCGGATTCCCGGTTCGGTTCCCGGGCCAAGGCCGTGCGGAACGCGGCCAGGGCCTCTGCGTGCCGGCCGAGCCGGCCCAGCGCCACCCCCCTGCACTCCCAGGCCGTTACGTCGTCGGGCCGTGCCGACACGGCCGCTTCGAGCAGGGGCATCGCCGCGGCCGCGCTCTCCGCCCATTCATAAGACCGGGCCAGCGCCACACCGATCTCGCGCCCGGCCGCGGCACGTTCTTTCTCATCCATCAGGTCGCGGTGGAAAAGCACCATGCGACCTTCGCCGTATCGAGGCTTCTTGTCGATCGCCGGTGACCGATCGGCGTCGGCCGCGCGGCGGGGGATGCGATGATCCGTCGTGACGCCATGGAAGACATCGGCGGTGCGCAGACGCGGCAAGTGGCATCCGATGCAGTCGTCATCGCGGCTCCGAGCCTGCCGGACTGCCGTCGGAAGGCTACAGCCCTGATTGGCGTGGCACTCCAGGCAGCGCTGTCCGGAAGTAGGCGACCTCCTCACCGGGTTTGGGCAGCCGGTGCGGATCGTGGCAGGAGATACACCCAAGGCGGCCTCCACTCGCTTGAAAGCAACGGCTCTCGTGCATCTGCTCGACATGGTTGACGAACCGATTCTCCGCGGTTCCGGCCGCTGAGAGCGCTATCCAGACTTGCTGGAACGGCAGCCCCGGCCGAAAGTCCTCGTTCCGTCTATCCAGTCGCTCGATCCGCCGAAGACCGCTCAGGTGACATTGCTCGCAGACCGCGTCACGCAGCGCGGGCTCGAGGGTGCGGGGGTTGACAATCGTGAGGTCGCGGCCATCGACCATCGTGGGCCGCTGGACGTGAAGCTCCCCCGGACCGTGGCACCGCTCGCAGCCGATCGCATAGCCCCGGAAGATCGGCTGCTCATACCGATTGACTGTACCAGCCACGTTCTCGACACGATTACCGTGGCAGTATAGGCAACCGGCAAGGACCGGCCTCTCGAAGTGGAGGTTTTTCTTCTCATAGCCGGGGGATAAGTCCCACCGTTCGGATCGCACGTAGCCGCGTGATCGGCGACTGAAACAGGAAGCCGTCGCGCTCGATCAGGTAGGCCAGCGCTTGTCTCCCGGAGCCGAGCGTGAACTGAACCTCCGCCGTACTCTGAGCGACAATCCCACCCGAGGGCGCGCGTCGCGTCTCGAGATGGATGACATGACCACCCCGATTCTCAACGGAGTATTGCAGTCCGTCGGCTTCAAAGAGTGCTGCGCCGGCGGTGTTCTCGACCGTCGGAGCGGTCTCCGGCGTGATCGGCGAAAGAGAGCGACCCATTGGGTGCGAGCGGTAGGACTCGCCGATCTCCGCATGGCAGCGGATACAGGCGGCGTCGCCCACGTATTTGACTAAAGGGCGTGTGTTTTGATAGGGAGAGCCTGTGTTCAACACCAAGGAGCGGCCCGGTCCCGGCGGCCGGGCAGCTCGCCAAGATACCAGCGCGGTGGCGACTCCCAAAACTGACAGGACGCCCGCGACGAGCCAGTTTCTTCTTCTTCGCCGCGTCTCAGTTTGCGATCGAGAGTCGCTCGCGCTTTCCACGTGTCTGTCTTACTCCGGAGCCAGGTAATCTGCGTTGATGCGCACTTTGACCCCATCGCTTTTCCGTTCATCTTGACCGGGGTGTCAGGCCGAAGCAAGATCGCGTTTCGTGCGAGGGCGGCGATGTCCTTATCGTAGGGTGCTCTATGAGCACCGAGTTCGGCAAAGCACCCCTGATCGGTGCTCACAGAGCACCCTACAAAGACCTTCCGGGACAGCTTCTCACGGGGGTGTTTATCGGGGCATCGCCGATTCCAGTGGTTTCTCGTCAGACCAGACTATCGTCATTTCCGTCCGATCGGGGCGTTTGCACCATCTTGCGCCAATCAGGCAGCCCGCGCCGCATCCTCTTCGTCGCTGTCTCTGGATCGAAGCTCTCGGCATCGAATGACCCCCCGATCCAGGCAGCGAATTGTTCATGCTGCTCGTCATCGCAGTCGGCAAGCGCCTCCAAGAACTCTTTGTAACCCGAGTATCCGCCTACGTCTTCGGGCGGGCAGGCTCGTGCACCTTCCACGCAGATGGGGTATCGCTGACCCGGTTCAACCCGCAAGCAGCCTTCGAAGAGAACCTCGTGCGTCCAGCAATCTCCGAAGTCGTATTCATAATCGAAAAGAAACCGCTCGCCGCTCTTGGGCAGGATCTTGCTCAGCGTCGTCTCCCGGGAATCCTTGAAGCCCATCTCCTCGAAGATCTTATACAGGAGCCATCGGTCTCCGTAGACGCTGTCATTGATCTGGAATTGGTATAGATGCGAGTTGGTCCAACCCATCGCAGTCTGTATCCGCTCGTGGAGCTTGTCGAGGGTACAGTCCCGCACTTGAATTCGACGCCAGATGGGGGGCTCGATTTTCTTGACCGTGATTCTCAACTGGTACAGTCGCTCCTTGACCGGGATCACGCCGATTCCTTGGAAGTGATCGATGGCTGCCTTCGTTATGTAGAGGACGTGTCTCAGCGAGGTTCGTTTCATGCCCGAGTTAGCCCGACGCATGGCCGGGACAACTGCGTTGCGGATCACGTTCAATTCATCGAGTGTCAATGAAACCACTCTCTGGTTGGTTTCCTCAAGTTTCAGTCGCTCAGACAACTCCGGCAAGACCTCAGCGACAACGATGCGCTGAGCGAGGGTGAGTCGCACCGGGAATTTCCGTTCCTTTTCCTTTTCCTTGCACTCGGACATCATGCTGCTCCCTGGCTTCCTCTGCCGATGATCGACGCCACCGCCTTGGGCCTCCCCGCGTTGACTGCTGATCTAGCCCACAATCACCGCGCGTTAAAATGCAACGCGAGATCCCGGTTCAACTTGGCGACAGAAAACTTCTCCGGGTCGAACTTCCCACCGATCCAGCTCACCATATCGTCATGGCTCTCGTGCTTCCGGTCCCTGATGGCTTCAAGGAAATCCGCGTAGCCCCAGATACCGCCCACATCCTCCGGAGGACACGCTCGCGCACCATCGACGCATCGAGGATAGACAACCTTTGGCTCCGGCTCCAGCGTTTTTTCCAAAACGATCTCGTGGTCCCAGGAATCCCCGAAGTCGTATACGTACGTGAACCGGATTTTCCGTCCCGTATTGGGGACCTGGCTGAGTGAGATCTCCTCCTCGTCCTGCGTTTCCATGCCCCAATCCAGATCTTCGGGATCGGAGGGTCCATAGTACTCGCCCGCCACAATGAATTGGTGCAGGTGGGAATCGTCCCAGCCCATGACCACTTGAAGGACTTCGTGAAATTCACCCAGCGTGCAATCCGGCACTTGAATCCGTCGCCAGATCGGCGGAGCGCTCTCCTTGAGCGTCACCTTGAGCTGGTAGATGGCACCGGACTTGGCAACTGCCTGACGTTTTACGTCCAATAACTTCTGGTCCAATTTGTCGAGCAGGTCGTCAACCTTTTCGAGGACGGCGCACAGCCGTTTCTTATGAGCGGGAGGAGCGAGGGCGATCGCGGTGTAGATCTCCTCATCCATCTTCTCCAGGTCCTTTTTGGTAAACTCGGCGACCTGCTGATCATTTGGCGTTTCCAGAATCCTTTGCTTGAGCCCCGCCGTCAATCGAGTCGCCTGGATCAGCGATTCCCGCTGCTTGACCGTCAGCTTGAGCGGAAACGTCTCCTCGGGTTGCTTCCCCTTTTTGGCTGGCATAATAGATCTCCCAATGGCCGATCCACAAGGGCGGCCCATGACTTTTGCTCGAAGTTGACCTGCGGACGATTGAAGACACCAGGCGCGCACGGCCCGATCACTAGTCGCCGGCATTAGCTCGACCGGCCGAATTGCAGAAAGCCTCCTTCGATCTCATCGGCCGTCAGCATCGTGCCCGAGCGCGGCGAATCGACGATGGTAAACCCGTGCGCACGGCCATCATACCAGGGATCGGCGTTATCGTACCCGGCTCGGGGCGGCTTGCGTGAGCCCGTGGCCGGTTCGATCATGCGATCGTCCTCGCCATAGACCTGCCGGCGCCGGGCTGATTCGGCCTCGTCGAGTAGGCTCGCCAGACCGCGGAGCGAGGCACCACTGTCGGGGGTCACCGAGAGGATGCAACGGCGGACATCGCGCGGCGTCTCTGGCATGAAGACCGACAGGCCCAGGAAGCCCTCGCCGCCTGGCGAGCGGTCGCGGTCGCTCCGCGCCCAGTCCTTGAAAAAAATGCACCGCTCGGGGTCGTGTTCGTTCTGCACGTCACGGACCATCAAGGTATCCACATCCACCCGACCCCCGAATTGTCCGGGCAGGCTCAGCCGGACGACGCGCGCCCGAGTCGCGGGGTCGGCCAGCTTGCGTTGGTATCGCTCGACGTCGGCCAACACGTCTCGGCGATCGTCGGGGTCGAAGAGATCTGGGCAGGCGAACACGTCCACAGAGGGTAGAGCCACTCCATCGCGGAGGCTGCGATCCACGACAAACGCGATCAGATCCATCCCCTGCTGGACGCAGTCGCGCCAGTACGAGTGATCGGCAGGCCGGCTCAGCCGCGCATGTCGATTGAGCATTTGCATATAGGCCGCGTAGGGCGAGAACGGCTGACTCAGGATATGGCCGATCGATCCCTCGTCGATCTTGTCGGCATAGCGAGCCAGCGCTTGGGCGCCCGGCGGGAATTCCCCGGTGGTGAGCAGACCCACGGCGAGATAAGCCGACGCCACCGAGTCGAAGTCGGGCGACTCGTGCAGCACGATCGTGAACGGAGCACCTGGATCCCGACGCGGTTGGACCGCGCCGGCGACGAGGCCAGGGTTCGCCGCGACGAGCCGGGTCGTCGAACCCCCGTATGCTTGTAACTGGTGGTGATCGATCGCGCCAGTCCTCAGGTCATTGCCGACGTCCAGGAACAACCGGTCCGGAGGCGGTCCGCCCCGAGGAACCGATGAGCCGGCGCCGACGAAGACGAAACGGATGACGTCGCGGCGAAGAGAAGGAGACGGCGAGGTCATTGGCCCGGCTCGCGGCCGTCGCGCCGGTGCGGGGCCGAGATCTCGCTCCAGATACGCATAGAGGTCGGCGGCCAACGCCGCCATGCTACCATACCGGTCCGTCGGCTCGTGGGCGAGCGCTTTCAGACAGATCGCGTCCAGGGCGGGATCGACCTCAACTCGATAGGCCGACGGCGGGGCCGGCGACGCATCAATCGGGTCGGAGACGTCAGCGCGGCGGGGATTGGGGAACGGCAGGCGCCGCGCCAGCCGCTCGTACAAGATACAGCCCAGCGCAAAGATGTCACTGTGGGGACCGATCTGGGCGGCGTCGCCGCGGAGCTGCTCGGGCGACGCGAAGCCCAGTGTTCCAACGAAAGCGCCCGGATCGGTCGGTCGCGGCCCGGGGTCATCCATCAGAACGGCCAGTCCGAAGTCGATGACGACCGGGATCCCGTCCGGGGTCACGACGATGTTCGACGGCTTCAGGTCGCGATGGATTACGCCCTCCCGGTGCGCCGCCGCCATCGCGATCGCGACTTCGCGGATCAGTGCGGCAGCGTCTCGGGGCGTGCTGGCGGGATAGCGGGAAAGCGGAGTCCCCGCGACGTATCGCATCACGAGGTAGTCCATGCCGTCGGCCTGCGCAACGTCGAGCACCCACGCCAAACCCGGATGGACCAGCCGGGCGGCATGGCGCGCCTCGCGATAGAATCGTTCTCTGCCTCGGAAATCGGCCGCGATCCCGGGCTTCGGAACCTTCAACGCGACCTTGATCTCTAGCTTCAGGTCCCATGCGAGGAAAACGCTCCCCATACCGCCGCCGCCCAGCCACTCCAGTAGCCGATAACGGCCGAAGGAGTGTGGAAACGGACCATCGCGCCCGGGCAGACTCCTCGGCATCACGGAGAAGGACAATTCGCCTTTGCGAACGTCAGCGTCTCCCGCGAGTGACATGACGGGAGCTGGGAACTCGGAAAGGGGACGCGGTTCCGCACCGTTCGCAGGGTCTCGCCCCTCAGTCCACGAAGGCGGTTCGTGTCCTTCCAAAGCAATGCCCTCCCAAGTCCGGCGGACGGAGCGGCCTGTCTTCTCGATCAGAATGCTGAACCGAAAACATCCTATAGGGGGCGCTGCGCTCATTCAATGGATTCGCGTCTCGCGAGCGACATCTGTAAGGTACGTGCCTGCGACGTCCCGCGCTGGTTGTCCGCCACGATGGAGAATCACGCTGCGGTGAACGCACCCCGACACCTTCTCTGTAAGACAATGCATAGCCTGGGTTTCCGTAAGATCCAACCACGCGAGTTGGTCGCCACCGAGAGGAAAATCGCTGGCCACGGTAACCTTGTTGACGCGACTTGCAGGATAAGACTCAGGGGTTCTTGAGGCTCTGCGATCGAATCCGCGCCCGCGGCGTTGGACGAAGCGACTGGTGTGAATCTCATCAGACCACTCGACCTCCGGCTCGGCGAAGCCAGCAGAATATCGAATTGAAATCGAGGTCCAGATGCAGCGCGGATCTGGCGACCGCCCGAGCCACGAAGAAGATCGCGTTCGATTCCTCAAGGCCGCGACTCCCAGCGTTCTCGCCCCATTGGACTCGTCGCTCCAATCGACCACCCATGACACTACGTCGACCTCGAGCCAGCGCCTGGACGAGAGTCAACCAGGGACGCGGGACGACGACACGCACGACGTGCATTGCGATGACGAGCCCGAGCCGGCCCCGGACGAGATTGGCGACGAATTGCAGCGACATTTTACCGAAACGCACAGCCTGCTCAAATCCACCAGCGGCGCCACGCAGTTCGGGCGCTATCGATTGCTCCGATTGCTGGGGCAGGGCGCATTCGGACGTGTTCACTTGGGATTTGACGAGGAGCTCCAACGGCAGGTCGCGATCAAGGTACCGTCGCCGGATCGGTTCCAGAATCCCGGCGATGCGGAGCTGTTCCTGGCCGAGGCTCGCATCGCCGCGACGCTCGACCATCCCAACATCGTACCGGTCTACGACGTGGGCCGCACCGCCGATGGCTCGGTGTACGTCGTCTCCAAGTTCATCGAGGGCCCCACGCTCGATGACCGGATCGACGAGCGGCCGGCTCACGACGAAGCGAGCCGGCTGGTGGCCACAATCGCCCGGGCACTCGATCATGCTCATCGGAAGCGGCTGATCCACCGTGATGTGAAGCCCGCCAACATCTTGATCGAGGAAGAATCGGGCACCCCCTATTTGGCCGACTTCGGACTGGCGATCAGCGAGGAAGATTATCTCGGAGAAAACAAGATCGCCGGCACGCCCGCCTACATGAGTCCCGAACAGGTTCGTGGCGAGGGTCATCGACTCGACGGCCGTAGCGACATGTTCTCGTTGGGCGTCGTCTTCTACGAGCTGCTGACCGGCAAGAGACCCTTCCGCGGTAGCACGGCGATATGAACTCTTCATCAGGTCATCTCGGTCGATCCGCCGTCTCCGCGTCACCTGGACGATTCCGTCCCTCCCGAGCTGGATCGGATCTGCCTGAAGGCCTTGTCCAAGCGAGCGTCGGACCGATATGCGACCGCATCTGGAGCTGGTGGATGACTTGACGCACTGGCAGCAGGGACCGCGACATGACGCCAAGCAGGTCGCCATCGTTCCCAGGGGTCTGCGGTCGTTCGGCCCCGATGATGCCGACTTCTTCCTGGACCTGCTGCCCGGCACTCGCGGCCGGGACGGCCTGCCGGAAAGCATCCGGTTCTGGAAGACGCGGATCGAAGAGACCGATCCCGATAAGACCTTCGATGTGGGACTCATCTACGGCCCCTCGGGCTGCGGGAAGTCCTCGCTGGTCAAGGCGGGCCTACTGCCCCACCTGGCGAAATCGATTGTCGCAATCGATGTCGAAGCCACTGCTGATGAGACCGAAACCCGGATCCTCCGCGGACTGCGCAAGCAGTTGCCGGAACTGCCGGATGATCTGGGACTGGTCGAGACCTTCATGCTGCTGCGGCGGGGCGGTGGTTCACCGACGGTCGCAAGATCGTGGTCGTGATGGATCAGTTCGAGCAGTGGCTGCACGCTCGTCGAGCTGAGCAGGAGTCCGAGCTGGTCAACGCCTTGCGACAATGCGACGGCGGCAAGCTGCAAGCCGTCGTCATGGTGCGGGACGATTTTTCGATGGCGGCCTCTCGCTTCATGCGCGTGCTGGAAACCCCGATCGTCGAGGGCCATAACTTCGCAACGGTCGACCTCTTCGATCCGAGTCACGCGATCAAAGTCCTGACGAAATTCGGACAGGCCTTCGGCAAGCTTCCTGCCCAGCCAGGCAACCTGTCCGACGATCGAGAAGGAGTTTATCAGGTTCGGTCGCCGCGGGCCTGGCGGAGGACGGCAAGGTGGTCTCGGTGCGGCTGGCCCTGTTTGCCGAGATGGTCAAGGGCAAGCCGTGGATTCCGTCCACGCTGGAGGAGGTCGGCGGTACGGAAGGGATCGGCGTCAACTTTCTGGAAGAGACTTTCAGCAGCCGCAAAGCCAACCCGGAGCACCGTCTTCATCAGCAGGCCGCGCGTGAGGTCCTGAGGGCCCTGCTGCCCGAAGTCGGCACGGACATCAAAGGCCACATGCGGTCTCATGCCGAGCTATTGGCGGCCTCGGGCTATCAGGATTGCCGCGGCAGAGTTCAAGGACCTGCTGCGTATTCTGGATGGCGCATTGCGGCTGATCACGCCCACAGATCCAGAAGGCTTTCGGAGCGGCTCAGGGAGCGATCTCGGCTCGAAGTACTACCAGCTCACCCACGATTACCTCGTGCCGTCGCTACGGGAGTGGCTGACCCGCAAACAGAAAGAAACGCGCCGAGGCAGGGCGGAACTGCGACTGGCCGAGCTGGCGGCGTTGTGGAACGCCAAGCCGGAGAACCGCCGCCTGCCCGGCTGGAATGATTACCGAAATATCTGCCGGTTCACGGACCGGAAGAGCTGGACGAAGCCACAGCGGCGAATGATGCGGCAGGCGGCAGCGGTATCACGCTCAAGCGATCGTGCGGCGCCTGCTGGAGGCGGACTTCGTCGACGTGCCGAAGCTCGTGGGTCAGGTGCCACCAGCTTCGGAAATGGACCGAGCCGCTCCTGCGGCAGGAGCAACAAGCCGCGGCCGAGCAGAGCCAGGCGAAACTGCACACGCGCATTGGCGCTCCTGGCGGTTGACGAGAGCCAGTTCGACTACCTCTACGAACGGCTGTTGCAGTCGGCGTCGGCAGAGTTCCCAATTCTGCGGGACATGCTGGAAAAGCATCGTGGGGAAACTGTCTGGCCGGCTGTGGTCGGACGCGGAGTCCGCGCGAGAGCGAGGAGCGGCGGTTGCGAGCGGCCGCCGCCCTGGCCACGTATGAGCCGGCCAATCCGCGACTGGCACTGCGATTCGTGACGACGTCGGCGCAATCGTTAACCCGCATGAAGCCCGAGTTCCTGGGCGACTGGAAAGAGGCCTTGCGGCCCGGTCCGGGCCGAGTTGCTCGGTCCACTCGGCGCCGATCTTTCGCAATCACGAGCTGGGCGAGCTGCAACAAGCCCTGGCGACGTCCACACTCGCGGATTACGCCGCGGATGACGTGCGCCTGCTCGCGGACCTGCTCGAAGATGCCAACCCTCGGCAATTTGCCGAGCTTGTTCCCGGTGCTGGCCCGCCACGGTGAGGCTGCCATCAGCGAGCTGGAACGCGAGCTGGACACGGTGGCCAGGCCCCAATGGGCCGATGCCCCGGCGGACGCGGCCTGGCGGAACGTCGACCGCCGAACGTCCGGCGCGCGATCGAGGCCGCCGCGGGGATGGTCGAACGAGCGATTCGTGCTCTGTCAGACCCTGCCGTATCCGACGGTTCCGCGAACTTGTCGAGCCAGCTCCGCGGTTCCGGCTATCGTCCGATGCGAATCCGACCATACCGTGTTGGTTCTACGGTCCTGGTGGCGGCGGTTTGGACCCGCGACGGCCGTTCCTGGCAATGGCTGGGTGACGCCGATGTCGAACAGGCTCCGCGAAACGCGACGCCGACTTGCGAAGGGAAGGCTATGTACCGATCGACGTGTCCGCTGCCGTCGTGGCGGGATGGCTCGCCGCCGAGTTACACAGCCGTCTGGGAGCAAGCGGACGTCGCCGACACGGAGGTCCGCCTGATCGTCGGGCGTCATGGGGAGCACGGAACAGGAAGCACTGGAGGCCGCTTGTCCGAGAGAAATTCAATTGCCAGACCGCTCAGATGTCGTTCTCGACGAACACGGGCAGACCGTACGGTGGTAGCCTGTGGACCCGGCGGAAATCTCAGCAAAGGTCCACGCACACGGTTTTTCCATGACCTTGCCGCTCATTTTCGTGAGGACGACTGTCCCGGTTTGCTGCTGACCGATGCGCAATTGAGCTGGAGTCGAGGTCAAGGAAGACGGCAAGAGTGCAATCCGTCCTGCTGACGACCGCACTTGTGGAACGTCAGCACGCAATTCGAGTCGAAGGTGCTCCACGGGCTGTCGATCACGGAGCAACGCCTCTTGTGCGCCCCAGTTGACCGCGGACGGTTTTCGCCCGGTCGGCGATTTCCGTGGCACCCGGCCCGGACGGTGGTCTGCCGATGACGACATCGGTCTGGCACAGGCCGCTGGTTCCGGAAGAGGCCAAGGACCGACTGGCGAAGCGCCAGGCCAATGCGGCCGTGGCACTCTTGAGGCTCAATCGCGAGCAAAAGGTGTGGCCGATCCTCCAACATCGGCCCGACCCGAGAGCCCGCAGTTACCTCATTCACCGGTTTGGTCCCCTCGGCGCGGATCCGAACCAAATCTTGCCTCAGTTGGACAGGCAGGATGATGTTTCGATCCGCCGGGCCTTGATCCTCACTTTGGGTGAGTTCAGCGAGCAACAGCTCGCGCCGGCCGAACGCGAGCGGTCGACTCCTCGCCTGCTCGATCTCTACGCCAACGATCCCGACCCCGGGATTCATGGGGCTGTCGCCTGGACGCTACGGCAATGGGGGCGGCACGGCGGAACTCCAGAAAATCGATCGAGAGTTTGCCACCGGCTCACCCGTGGGAGACCGCCGCTGGTTCGTGAACCGGCAGGGAAAGACTCTGGTCATCATCCCGCCGCCGGGAGAGTTCGTCATCGGCTCGCCCCCGACCGAGGTCGGCCGGGAGGGCGGCCCCGAAGGGGGCGTCGAGATGCAGCGGTATGTTCGCATCGACTATGCCTTCGCAGTCATGATTCATCAAGTGACGGTGGCCGAATTCCTCGAGTTTCGGAAGGATTTCTTCTATCGCAAGTACTTTTCGCCCGAGCCTGCCTGTCCGATCAACAATGTTACCTGGTATGACGCCGTGGCTTACTGCAACTGGTTGAACGAGCGGGAAGGGCATCCCGAAGGAACAATGGTGTTACCTGCCGAACGACCAGGGCGAGTACGCCCATGGGATGACAATCGTTCCGGATTGCCTCCGCCGGACAGGTTATCGTCTGCCGACCGAGGAGGAATGGGAATTCGCTTGCCGTGCCGGCTCGATCACCAGTCGGTACTACGGCCAGAACCTGGACCTCGACAATCACTATGCCTGGACCGTGCAGAACTCCTTGGGCCGCCGAACCGCCTTGGTCGGGAGTTTCAAGCCAAACGATCTCGGTCTGTTTGACATGTTGGGCAACACGCTGGATTGGTGTCACAATCGCGTTTCGCGATCATTCCAAGGCCGCTCGAAGTCAAGCCGGGTGATGGCCGCGCCGTGCCCGAAGTCGTGAGCGACCAGCAATGGCGAGCACTACGGAGCCCGACACTGGCACATTGTCCCGGAGACGGTGCGGCCGCCTTCTTCGATGCCTACGCACCCAACGTACAGGTCTATGGCGTAGGTCTCCGAGTGAGTCAGGACATATCTCCCCGACGAAACTCTCACGGGGGGCAAAGAGGTGAGAAATGCCGATCGCCAGGTGTTGAGGGGTTCCACTCCCATCGAACCCTCTGAAGGGATTCGGTCGAGCGTCAGGTTGAGGTTCAGCCCGAATCTTGGGCTGTTCGCGTTCGGCTTTCGGACAGCCCGGACCGTGGAATGATCGACGCCAAAACGGGCGTGAACCTTCTCGACGATCGGCTCGCGTTCCGGCAACCGCACACGCGGCTAATCGCTGCTGACGACCTCTCCGCCTTGAATCGTTGAAAATGCGCGGTACGGTGGGCATGGCGATCGACTGACTTGATCCAGCGCACCGAGCCATCCACGTACAGGAAGTTCGCTCCACCTGGGTGGAAACTCCGGAAGTTGGTCACCCAGTGCGGACCGCCTTGAAAGCTCGGGGTGCAGTTGAAGGTCTGGCTCACGTCATGGACCGCATCGGTCACTGGGCGTCTTATTCAGTCTCTCGACGGTGCTGCACTTGTTCCCCGAGTAGACGAATCCCTGGAGCACCCATGGCGGTTGGCTATGCCCTCCGACAAGCCAGAAGTGGACGGAGATGCCGCCGGGGTACGGCGTTGAACAACCGATCCCGTCGCAGATCGGGAAACCGCCCGCGGCCTCCCCCATCATGAAGGTGTTGCTGGTCCCGTCCCGGATCTCGGTGATCTGGTGAAAGGTGTTGAAATCGAACAGGCCGGACAATGCCGTGGTTGGGGGAGGCCCGAATCCGGGGGACAGACAACAGGCGTCATTGACCCCCTTGTTCAGGCCGTAGGAGTCGCTGCCGAAGGTCGAGCCCGCGGGCAGCCCCCACGAGTCAAAGAACGGATAGTGGTAGGGACTCGGCCCCGTATCCGAAGGGCATATAAAGGTGTTGAGCGTCATCTGGGCGACGGTCGGGCTGACCATGATCCACGGCTGGTCCGGATTCAATAGGTCCTGGACGATTCTTCTGTTCCAGATAGGGCAGGATCGCAGCAAGGGGAGATCCGATCCCGGTGGGGACGTCGGGTGATCCCGCGATGTAGGTCAGGGCCGACGGGAACCTGTTCATGGTGTTGTGGTAGTTGTGTAAGCCCAGACCGAGCTGCTTGAGATTATTCTGGCACGAGGCCCGGCGAGCGGCTTCCCGGGCGGCCTGGACCGCGGGAAGCAACAAGCCGATCAAGACCGCGATGATCGCGATCACGACCAGGAGCTCAATGAGCGTAAAGCCTTCGCGCCTCTTCACCATCGAAGTTCCTCGATTCCTGTCGCCGATGTCGGGCCTGTCACGGCGATGAGAGCGGCGCGAACCCACGATGGGCGCACTCCGTTCGCCGGCCGCCAATCCAATTGCCGAACCGTTCGGCCTCTCAAACAGATCCTGTGAGATCGCGCCAAAAGGTTACAGCGCGACGGCGAATCCTTGCCCAAAGTCGAAAGAATACGTCTCCGAGTCGTGCCGAGATGGGGCGTGGTCCAATTTCCCGGCGGCGAGGAACGGCGCCTGCGAACAGGGCGCTGACCCCTGTCTGCAGGCGACGCGAGTTTGTCGCGGGGGTGCCGTGCGGTGTACCAGAAGTCGGATTCCGAGCCGTGTCACTGGCCGGGCATGATGCGCGCAAGATTGACCTGGGTGCGAACCGGAAAGGGTTCTACGAGGCTCAATACGAATCTGACGTGAGGACTTCGCCGCCCCGGATGGAGTTCAGGCCGATCCAGACGACGGGGTTGATCGTGCTCTTGATGAAGTGGACCGAGCCGTCGCCAAAGCCGGCGTTGACGCCTCCAGGGTGGCGGCTGCGAGAGCCGAGGTAAATATCGTAGAACGGGAACGGTACGGGAGTGCACGGCAGCTTGTCCCACGGATCGTTGACGCAAAACGCTTCCCCGGGGCGGTCGCCTCCGCCGTCGGGCGGGTCCGCAACCCCGTAGAAATCCGCCAGCCCATTGGGAGTGAACCGGCTCATGAACATTCCCTCCATAATCCACATCGCGCCGCGGACGTCGTTGTCACGGCCCTGGATTGTCTCCGCCGTGAACACCGTCGAGCTGGTCCCGTCGGTGACCTGCGCCAGCCGGATGGACGGTCTGCCCGAAAGCCGATTGCTGATAGCGCACTGGCAGATTGAGAGTCGCCGTGCCCCCCGCGGAGTCCTGCTGGGCCCATTGGGTATTGCCCCAACTCACCACGTAGTTCCCGCGAGTCGCGGAGATCGCGTAGTTGTTCGTCGGCCAGATCAGAGTGAGCAGCCGATCGTTGTCGCTGGGGCACTGGAAGGCACCCAGTTTGGTCTGGTAAACCGTCGAGTTGATCGCGAAGCCGATCGGCATGCCATCGATTCCGGACGGGCCCTCGATGCCGATCGAGAAGTTGTAGGCATTATAAAGCGACAGTTGCTCGAACTGGGGGAGCATCTGTGTGAACCAGGTGGTGTTCTGGGCCCCCTCGAAGAAAGTTGGGAGGGGTATGCCCGGCAACGGCGCCCACACCCGGCCCAAGGGGAGCATCGTATGGATCGACTCATAGTTGAGGATGGCCAGTCCCAATTGTTTCAAATTGTTGGTGCATTGGGCGCGCCGGGCGGCCTCCCGAGATGCCTGGACCGCGGGGAGCAACAAGGCGATCAGAAGTGCTATGATCGCGATCACGACCAAAAGCTCGATAAGCGTGAATCCACTCGGTCTCTTCAACATCGATGGATCTTGATCTCGCTCCACGATGGACCTTTGGAATAGGCCGTAAATCGTTTTCCGGTAAGACCGAAGGGCGGAGATTGGATTCGCACCGCTGGGGCGGAGGTCAATAGCCAAGGGTTTCAGCCTCTGGGAGAACCAACCCCGATTGAAAATCCTGCGCCGCTGGGGCGGGGTTTCTCGCCGAGAGCCGCGAGCCTTATTCCTGGGTCGGCAGCCGCCCCTGGCGATGAACCGTGACCCCTCCGGGGCTGATCAACGGACTTCCTCACACTTCCTTCGACTCCAAATCGGCAAGTGAGTACGGTCCCGTTCCGTCTATAGCGAAGCTTGAGTCGAATTCAGCCAGAACAAATTCGCCGACGAGCCATTATAGCTCCCACGGCCACGAACGCCAGGCCCGCCAGTATGGCGGAGTTCGGTTCGGGAACGGCGGTCAGCGTGCGATCCTGGCCCATCACGACCAATGGGTTGCCCAGCGCAGGGTCATCGAGATACACGTTGAACGGGTCAGGACCGGCCAGTACCGTGCCATTCGAGAACGGGATGGAATTGGTGGAACCGTTGAAAGGCAACCCGTCCGCCGTGAAGAGTGTCAGGCCGAACGGCGTCCCGACCATGGTCCATCGCATTGAGAGATCCGTGATACTCGGCGGACGTCACGTTGCCACTGCCGTCGCGCACGATATTGGTCAAATCCCCGCCGATGAACTGCAAATCCGGACTGATCACGTACGGAAGGAACGGCGGTGGGGAGACGCCGGCCAGCGATCCCGTGACATTCGTGAACGGGACCGTCGTCGGATGACTCGGGTCGTTGAGCGAGGGATCAAGCGTGAAGGTCAAGCTTCCGATGGCCTCGAAGGGGATCCACCCCGACGCCGGGCCAGGGTTGATGACCGTATTCGCAAGCAGGTTGAACTGGAAATCCGCAACGAAGGTTTCGGTAAACGTCAGGTCCGAAGCACGGACTAGACCGGGAAAGGACAAGAGTGCCGCTGATACAGATCAGCGTTCGATAACGCACGAGGAGGACTCCTGGCTGGAACATGGAAGATGGTGGTTTTCCGCGCACAATGATAATCCGCGTCCGATGATCATCATTATATGGTATTTTTATGCGCATCTGAAAGATCAAAAGGCATCGGGTACTTTTGAAAGGGCGGGCCGGGGTCAGCCTCGGTTTTGTGTCATGAACTTCGGTCCAGTTCCATCACCGAGCCCCAGGGCCTCTCAGGTAAATCCTGCAAATCCCGCGAAAAGGTTACAGGCCGCCTGTGGGTTCTTATCCCGTGCGCTGACGGATTCGTCTCCAAGTTGTTGCTTCCAAGGCAGAAAGATCGCGCACCCGAACGACGAAACCGGTAAGCTGTAACCAATTCCAGTTGTTTCGCAGGATCAGACGAAGCGAGTCGATCGTGGCGATGTCTCGTGAAGACCCTGAGACCGAGGAACTGTTGCTGACAGCCGCCAGCGGCGGACCAGCGCTTCAGCGATTGCTGGAGCGGCACCGCGACCGCTTGCGGCGGATGGTCGCTGTGCGTCTCGACAGTCGGCTGGCTCCCCTGGTCGACCCGTCGGATGTGGTCCAGGAGGCCCTGGCTGACGCGAGCCACAAGCTGGATAACTTCCTCCGCGACCGCCCACTGCCGTTTTATCCCTGGCTGCGCCGGCTCGCCTGGGAACGGATCATTCAGCTCCACCGCCGTCACATCCGGACCCAAAAACGGGCCGTCACCCGCGAGGAACGACTGGATCTACTCTTGCCGGACAACTCGGCGATGAAACTCGCCGACTGCCTCGTGGCCAGCGGGACCAGCCCCAGCCAACGGGTCCTGCGCGATGAGCAGGGCCAACGGCTGCGGGACGTGCTGAACCGTTTGAGCCCTAACGACCGAGAGGTCCTGGTGATGTGTTACCTGGAGGAGCTCACCTTCGCCGAGATCGCAGCCTCCTTGGGGATCAGCGAGACTGCCGCCAAGGTCCGCCACTTCCGGGCCCTGGAGAGAGTCCGCAAGGTGATCGAAGGCTATGATGTCGGCGAGGTCGAACGATGAGCGCGCCGTTCGAGGTCAGCGGCCAAGACGAGGCCGGCGAGGATGATCCGTTGCTGGTCGAATGGGCCGCCGAGCTGGCCGTCCGGATTCGGGAAGGAGAGACTGTCGACTGGGAGGAACTCGCCAACGCCCATCCCGAGCGTGCCGAGGCGCTCGACCGAATGCTCCCGGCCTTTACGTTGATGGCGCGCCTGGGAGACCCCGTGCAACGTCAGCCGGCCCACCGCGATCCGATCTCCGATCCGCTGGCCGAGCGAGGCTGTCTGGGCGACTACCGGCTGCTTCGCGAGGTCGGCCGGGGCGGCATGGGCGTCGTGTACGAGGCCCAGCAGATTTCGCTCAAGCGCCGGGTCGCCCTCAAGGTCCTTCCCTTCGCCTCGGCAATGGACACACGCCAACTTCAGAGGTTCCAGATCGAAGCCCAAGCCGCCGCGTCCTTGCACCATTCGAACATCGTCCCCGTCTTCGCGGTTGGTACCGAACGGGGCGTTCCCTACTATGCGATGCAGTTCATCGAGGGCCGCAGCCTCGCTGAGGTCATTCGCGAGCTGAGGCAGCACGATGGCCTGGAAGCGGCAGCGGTGTGCGCACTCACTCGCTCGTTGATCGCCGGACAATTCGCACCGCCGGCATCGGCAGGGGAGGAACGTTGCCGAACGCCATGGCTCTGCGCCCGAGACTGCGTCCTCCGAACCAACCGGGCCAACAGCCGCCTCAGGCGGTTCCGCACTTCGAGGACGGTCGTTTATCCGCACCGTCGCCGGTTTGGGCATCCAGGCCGCCGAGGCCTTGGAGCACGCCCACCAGCACGGCGTCCTGCACCGCGACATCAAGCCGTCGAATCTTCTCGTCGATCAAGCCGGCCACCTCTGGGTGACTGACTTCGGCTTGGCGCGCATCCCTGGCGAGAGCAACCTGACCTTGACCGGCGACATGATGGGGACGCTGCGGTACATGAGCCCGGAACAGGCGCTTGGAAAGCGGGTGATGATCGACACGTGGAGCGACGTCTATTCGCTGGGAGTGACCCTATACGAGCTGCTGACGCTGCGCGCCGGCGTTTTCCGACGACGATCGCAATGAGGTCTTGAGACGCATCGCCCAGGACGAGCCATGCCCTCCGCGCCGGCTGAACCCCGCCGTCCCCGCCGCTTTCGAGACAATCGTCCTAAAGGCGATGGCCAAGGAGCCGGCCGGGCGTTATGCGTCGGCGGCGGCGCTGCGCGATGACCTCCAGCGGTTCCTCGACAATAGGCCGATCCTCGGCCGGCCGGTCTCGCGCCTGGGAGCGCGCGCGGACCTGGACGCGACGCCGGCCCGCCGTGTCCGCACTGATCGCACTCGTTGTCCTCATGGTGTGCGGTTTTTTCGGCGGCATCGCCGCCTGGATCAGTTGGCTGGAGCGGCACACTCGCCAACTCGAGATCCAGGTCGCGCGCGCGGACCGGCAGACCCAAAAGGCCGAGGAACAGCATCGCCTTGCCGAAGAGCGCCGGCGACTGTCCGACCGGCACCACTACGCGGAGAGTCTCCGCCGAGCCCATCAGGCGCTCGATGCGCGCCGGATCGAGCTGGCGCAGGATATCCTCCACGACATCCAGCCCGAGCCCGACGGCTTTGACCCCCGCGGCTTCGCCTGGAGTTACCTGTGGCGACTGACCCATCGTGAGTTCTCGCAGCTCTGGGGGCATGAGTCGACTGTAACCAGCGTGATGGTCTCGCGAAACGGTGAGGTGCTCGCCACCTCGGACATACAAGGCGCGATCCTGCTTTGGGATAGCCGGCCTGGCATGGCGCCGGAGAAGCTACGTCGAATGCCGATACGGCGGCACAAAAATGATTACATATTCAATTTATCACAAAACGGCCAGTATTTCGCGATTGCGAGGCGTGAGCCCAAGAATCGGGGGATCGACGTGCTCGAGACGGCCGAGAGCCGCGACACAGCTCGACACGATTTCGAAGATGGCGACCTGCCCATTGCGATCTGTTTTGATGCCGGAGGCGAGCGGCTCGCGATTATTCTCAGCCACCCCGGAGCGAAGCAGTCCGTCAGTGTGTGGGACTTTGCTGCGAGCCAGCAATTCCGCCACGCCCAGTAATCCAAGGGGACTTCCCCTTCATCTCAGTCTTTTCGGACGATGGCCGTTTCGTCGTTGTTCATGAAAACGATCGAATCACACTTCATGATCCTTGGACGGGCAAGGGTCTCATCGTGCCGGCCGAAGCCCAGCCAGGCCGGGTTCATCACTCGTCGTTCTCGAACGACGGCCGTTATTTCGCCGCCGCCGTCGCGTCAAATCGCGTGCGGATCTGGGAGACCGACTCCGGCCGCGAGCTGACGGGCTTCAAGATCGACGATAACATCAGCGGACTGGTGGTCAGTCCGCTGGGAAACTGGCTGGCTGTGGTGGATGGCTCGCAACGCCTGACGATGTTCGACCGAGCGAGCGGGCAGAAGAAAGTCCTCACGAATGCCCGGGGCCATCGAAAGTCTCTGAATTACCTCCCGGCCTTCTCACGCGACGAAAAGCTGATTGCCGTCTCGTCGAGGAAGGACCCGGGCGGAGAAGCCTCGCTCGAGGTCTGGGATCTTGCCACCCTGTGCCGCATAGGTGCCTATTCCGGTCGAGGACTCACCGGCGCCGCCGCGTTCCTTCCCGGCGGCCGATCGATCGTCCTGCCCGCGGGAACCACCCCACGGATCTGGCGCCTCGATCCGCCGACGGAGCCCGACGCGATCGCAGCCCACATCGCCGAGGCCTGGACTGTCGGTTTTTCGCCTGATGCACAGATCTTGGCCACTGGCAGCGATGACACACGGGAGCGCCAAACGATTAAGCTCTGGGACCCGGCCACCGGGCGGCTCATCGCCGGTTGGACAGCTCACACGGCCACGGTGACCTCACTGGCATTCAGTCCCGACGGCCGCATCCTCGCTTCGGCGAGCCTGGATTCAGGCAAACCAGGAAATCACAATGTCATTCTCTGGGATGCCAGGACGCACCAGCGACTGGCCAACCTCGACGGTCACACCGATCGGGTGCGTTCGCTCGCATTCAGTCCAGATGGTCGATTCTTGGCCACCGCCAGCGACGATCTGACCGCGCGGATCTGGGAGATCTCATCCAGGAATGCCGTGGCCACCTTGTCCGGGCATTCCAAGAATCTCAACTCGATCGCCTACAGCCCCGACGGGCGGCTCATCGCCACCGGATCCAACGACGCGACGGTCCGGCTCTGGGACATCGCCGGACAGAAGTCGCGGCAGACGCTCACCGACGTGGGAAACACGCTGGCGGTCGCATTCGCCCCTGACGGCTCACTGCTGGGTTCAGCCAACGAGGAGGGCGCGATCAAGCTTTGGAATCCAGCCAGCGGTACGCTGATGCGGACCATCCGCACTGATTCGACACAGCTTCGTTGCCTCGCGTTCACACCCGACTCGCGCAACGTCGTAGCGGCCGGCAAAGGAAAAGTGATCCGAGTTTGGGATATCGCAAGCGGCCAGGAACTCCTGAGTCTGGAGGGGCACAAGGCCGCAGATCAACGCCCTCGCTTTCTCACCCAGTGGGTCGATCCTGGCCTCGTGCGACCACGATGGGTCCGTCAAGCTCTGGCGAGCCGAGCCAATCGACCCGCTGCCGGCCCGGTGAAGGCCGTGAACGGCGAATGAGTCGTGCCCCTGGACCCCGACTCGGTTGATTCGGAGGGGGCACGATCATACCCATGTAGCTGCTGAGATCAGCGACAGCGGCTGCGTGATCGGTCGCGGAGAGGTTCTTGTCCTCCAGCTTCTTGCACAGAACAAACTGCGACTCAGCGATGTTGGCGGATGTCGCCCCGTGCGTGGGGTCATCGGATCAGCGAAGCCGCTGCGCCGTCATGAGTTCTCCGAACAGGTTTTTCACGACCATCGTGTTATCGCCGATCGACTGGAGCCGGAAGTTGTAGTTGCGAGCCAGAAGCTTGATGTCCATCGTGCTGGTCACCAATGCCTCAAGGAGCCCGCCTGCGTAACTCCATCGTCCTTCGGATGTCGTCTGATCACCCTCGAAGATCCTTTTGAGACTGCTTTTCCACGTTCGGGTTGCGACGAAGGTTCCGTCGGCGCGGAAAACCAGTGTCAAGTTTCCCTTCGAGTCGTTGCGCGACCAGGCGCCAATGATCTTCTGCTTGATCCGGTCGTCTCTCTGCTTGGACGAATCAACCGGCGGAGGTGTGGATCGAGCGACCGGAGCCGCAGATTCCACGGGCGGGTCAGGCTTGGCCATTTTCAGCCGAAACAAGAAGTCGTTCGAACCACTGGGCGGCTTGGAATTCCGTGGGACGGTCATCGTCCTCGCGTTTGGCCAGACAAACGATGAGCTCATCACCGTTGAACTGATAAATTCCCTTTAACACCTCGTCGAACTGGGTTGTGACATCGATTTCGGAAGGTGTCTTCGATGGGTCGATGTGGATCGCCGAGATCCGCCGTTCGCCAGCCTTCGGCGACACGATGGCGAGGGCTCGCGTGCCGATTTGAACGCGGCCATTCTCGGCGAACTTGGCTCGAATCAGGTCGGCCCCGAGGGTCGATCCGTCATCGGTGATCGAGAGAATATCCCAGGACCCGGCTAACAATTCGTGGGCGCGGCGGAGGCTCCCCTCGGTGGGACGCTGGTCGCGGACGGTTTCCGCCGTGGCGTCGCTTCTCGTGATTGACGCCGGCCTGAGCGGGGCTGAAGGTTGTCGCGATATCGCCTTCAGGCGGACCGAGATCAGGTCTGAACGGTCGGGCGAGGAAAAACCCTCCGGCACGGTCCCGCTCTCGCCGGGCTGCAAACACATGATCAGATTATCGTCGTCGAATTTGTAAATCCCGTGAAAGATGCGATCGTTCCGGGTGATCAGGTCAATATCGTCGCGGGTTTTTTGAGGGGTCGATCCGGTAGGTTGCCGTCCGCTTCTCTCCCGTCTCCGGGTTCACGATCGTCATCTGTCGATCGGTGATGTTGAGAATACCATCCTGGGCAAACCGGGTTCCGACCAGGTTCGGCCCCAGCTTCTCCCCTCTGTCCGTGATCGAGACAATCTGCCAGGAGCCCACAAGTAGCTCGTGGGCTCGTATCAGCTCGGCTTCCGTCGGTTTCCAACCATCGTCGTTCGAGGAAATTGTGCTGAGCAAAATCGACAGTAGCAATCGAAACATTCGCACTCACTCCATTTTGTGGAACTCGATGACTCAAGGCCGGTGGGAAAGGCGTACTAACAGAAGTGTCCGAACTTGGCAATAGCATGTTTGATGGGAAGAACGGTGGAAATGTGGTATTGCGAGACGTCGGCATCGAGCGGCGCAAAAAGGGGCTCGGGCACCGTTAATTACCTGAGCCCCTTTCAACTCCCCTGAGGCAGCGGGAAGCTGGCCCGCATCGTACCCAACGGCCAGACCCTCCGCAATCCCCTAGCGCGGTTTTCGATTGAGCGCCGACCGTTCGTGCCCAGGGTCTGTTTTTGTTCCGAGTGAATCGCATCGTGGCGCGGCGTCAGACGCAGGGCGCGGGCAGACCGCGTTGAGCGAGGCGGGAACGTTGGTTGGGCTCTTCGGAAGCGACGCACTGCGCCGGGCGAGGCGACGCCTTCGCCGGCACAGCGGGGACACTTCACTGTTACTCCCCGACGCGCTTGAATTTCAGGGAAAGTCCTCTACTGCCGGGTGCTAGCGCGAACGAATCCGGCCGCACGAGGTTGGAGGTCTTGGCCGGATCAACGCGAAACGTATAGCAGACTTTGAGAAATTCGCCGTCGAACTCGTAAATACCCTTGAGCTCGACTGCAGTGCCATTCGGCCGCTTGCCCTTGAAGTCGAACAACTTTCGCTCTGCGCCACGGCTCAGCGAAAAGACCCCACGATCGTTTGCCTCTTCCTTTCCATCGAGCAGCCGGGCGGTCGTCAGGCGCGCACCCTTAAACGTCCAAACCCACAGGAAGGAGACGGCTTTGACGCCGGAGGACTTCTTCGTTGTGGTCTGCCCCTCGACCGCCTTCCAGCGACCTTGAATTCGCTCTTCGTCGGATTTGGGCGTAGTCGCGGCGACCGGCTGAGTGACCGCCTTAGGGACAGTCTGAGCGATTTGATCGGCAACCGGCTCAGGGACAGTCTGAGCGATCGACTTCGGACCAGTCTGAGCGATTGGATCCGCGACCGGCTCGGAGGTCTTACTCCGGAACATGCCAGACAATCCAACGGCAATGAGCCCTGCCAGCATCACACCGCACGCGACAGCCAAACCGGCAACGAACCGCGGGATGCGAGGTCGGTCTGGCCCGGCAACTTCGCCCCCCTGACCTACATCGGAGCCGGGCGGCTGGGACGGTCCGCCTGGCGCTGGCGGAGCGGACCCCTTCGACCCAGTCTTGATCGAAGTACCACTCCAGGACCGAAATCAAAGGGTTAAGGGCGTGCGCGACATCCTTGTTGTCCACCTTCTCTCCGTGCACATGAGTGCCGACATTGCCCAGTTCCTTCACGGCGATGGCGTACGCCGCTTGCTTGCGCGGTATGTAGCCGTGCTTTTGAAGCCGCTGGAGCACTTCCTCCAGCGGCCGGCTTCCGATCGGCTCGTTTGGGATGAAGTGCTCCCAGACTCGGCGGAGCACGCCTTCGAGCACCTTGCGCCTTCGTCAGCGCCATTTCGGGATCCGCCTCCGCAACGGCGGCAACCTGCCTCACATTCTCGCGCAATTCATCCATCTGACTCGATAGGCGGCCGAGTCGCTCTTCGAGGCGTTTCAGCAATTCGCGCAACGCTGAGTCCATACGACCTTCGACCTCTTACGGGTTGGGTCCTGGCCAGTCCTGGGCCATTCAGAGGCGCTGATCATGGAGTCGCTGAGCCATCGCGTACCTCTCGATCTTCTCACGGAGGATGCAAGAAGTCCATAGCCGGAGTTCTGTGCGGCGAAGTGGCCCACGAGGTGCGTCCTCGTTTCCGTGCCCTACGCTATTTCGAGCCCAGGCAGCTCCGTGCCAAGATGGTCGCCGCCACCGCCGATTTGTCCTTGTACCAGCTACACCTGTAAGGGCACGGGACGAGACCGTTCCCTGTTGTGACATAACATGACGAGGAAAGTCGATGTCAGCCGTGACTGCGATTTCGTCCGCGACGCGTCAGTAGAGCAGGACGCGCGCTGTGGGCCGGGATTTTTACCGAAGTGACCGCGGACGTCGATAACGACCCCGGCTGCGACCCATTGCTCGGGACTGGGCCGCCACCCGACGATGCGACCAGGTAGTACGTCCCGCCCAACCGGACCTTCACTGCGGTCGTCCCGGGATTGACAAGTACCATGCCATTCTCAAAGTTCCGCTGGTAAACTCCCCAAGTGGAGTTCCAGTACTCCGACAGATCGGCCACGGGACCCGCGTCGTAGGCCCCGAGGTCGACCGTGTACTCGGGATACCACTCCAGGCTGTTGGTCTGGAACATATTGAGGTACGACCGGTTGCCCTTGGTCAACAGGTGGGAGCCGACCACGAACCGCGCTGGTCATTATTGCTGCCGTTGATATAAGATTGGCCGATGACGATCTTGCCCTGCGCGCCTGAGGCTGAGGACCCGGCCCATCTGGAGCTGCCAGTCGCTCAAGGCGTAGTATTTAGTCGAGTTCGGGATGGCGAAGCCCTCGTTCATCCCGCCATCGCCTATCCCGTAGTTGGTCGTGTCCCAGCTTGTGATCAGGGCCCCGAGGTTGGGCAGGTAGTAGAACGCTTCCGGCTGGGAGTGCATCGTCGTCGCGCAGTAGGCGCCGCACTGGTTAAGGTTGGGAATCCAGTTGGCCAGGCAGTCGTCCACGTTTGTGAACCACGAATAGGCTGGGTTCACCTGGTCAAACAGGACGTCCTGCGTGTAGCTGTCCGCGAAGACACCGTCGTTCTGGTTGTCGCGCAGGCTTCAGCGCCGCGGTGGTCCAGTACGAGGGGAAGCCCGAGACGGCGGCGCGCCCGCGAAGACGATGTTCATCACGTACCAATCCCAGGTCGTCTGCTGGATCCAACTCGTACCATCGTCGAGGAACCAGGAGGGGTTCTTCTCGACGTAGGTGAAGTCGTTTGTCCAGGAGTTGCCGTCGATGAAGAGTGCCGTGCCGCAACCGACGGCCAGTTGGTAGTGGAGCACGATGAAATTGGGGTTGATCGTGCGGACCGTCTGCGTCCAGGAGAGCAACTCCTTTTGCGTCCCGACGTAATGCGACGCAATGAAGTTCCACTGGCCACTGGTCGGCTGGGAGGGTAACTGGTCGGTGAAGATCAGGATTTGACCACTGCTGTTGGGGAACGGGTGCGCCCCACTGCCGATCTGGGCGCGGGCCGATCCCCCCGCCATCACCAACACCAGTACGAGGCCGGCGCACCGAATTCCCTTGCTTCGGGTCATGCACATCGAAAACCTCCTTCGTGCGGCCGTAACGCCGCGGACATTGAACATCAATGGAAATGTGAAGACCGGGATTACCCGGATCATTCCTGGCTGAGTCGGTCGATCAACCCGTTCGCTTGATTGAAACGGGCATTGCAGCACTCCGCACTTTTCTATGTCAAGAAAAAAATCAGGCGCTCGCCAGTTGGTGTGCCAGGCCGGCCGTCGGATGGCCCATATTGCACGGCGCACCCACTGAACGTTACCCCGGGGTGCGAAAAGCGGGACAGGCCCGGGTCCGAAAAGCGGGACCGGCCGGTATCGGGAAGTCAGAAAGTGGGAGACTGGGTTTCGCGGTCTTTTGTAGGAAATACCGGAAACCCGGTCTGACCTGGTCGCTGCTCCTGTCGCTGCTCATATCCCCGGGTGCTCCTGCCAGCGGCGAACGTGCATGATAGTTAAACGTTGCATCAAGCGTGCCAATTCTCCCTCATGCTTCGGCCAGAGCAGCAGATGCCAGTGGTTCGCCATCAACGACTAGGCAGACATCCGCATCGGCGATTGGCCGCGCATTTCACGCACGACGCCTTCGAACGAGTCGTAATCCGCCGACTTCTCGGACAACTGCACGCACGCGCCGCCGCGATTCACTATGTGAAAGACCATCTCCCCCAGGACCAACCCGTGTTGTTCGTGGCATGCCCACCCCATATCCCAACAATTCCCCAATTTGTCGATACCGGACCTGTCCTGCTTTGCCGCTCCCCAAGACGGGGTTCGTAAGACGCTTACAATCTCTCATTGGCGAGTGGAGAAAAACCGCATCACAGTATGCCCTCGTGCGGGCCAGGTTTGGCCGACCGCTGCGACGGCGAGTGTGAGCCGGTGCAATTCTACAAGCCTCGACTCATCCATCCGAGTCGGGCTGACGTATCCGCCAGCCATCACGAAGGCGATCGGCAGTTCCTGCTCCTTGCACCAATTGAATACCAGTTCCTCGCGCGCTGGAGATGCTCATCCGTGATCCCGGCCAATGCGCCCGCGGGACTGTCCTCGTGCGGGTCCATGCCCGCGTTATAGAGACACAGCTCCGAACCGGCGAACCTGTGAATCCCGGAGCCGTTTCTCGATGGTCCGTATGTAGTCCGAGGCGTTCGCGACCATGTCGAACGTAGTCCGCTCGCCTGGCTCGTACAGATCGAAAGGATCTACCGAGACATCGATTTGCCATATGTGAGGATTTCCGGCAATGATCCCGTGCGTGCCACCGCCGCAGTGGGCATCGAGATCCAGGATCAAAACATCTCCCGCTCCGGCGGCCAGAGCGACTTCGGCAGCGATGGCGAGCCCGTTAAACGTGCAAAATCCATGACCTCGGTCCCTCCGCGCGTGATGTAGGCCACTGGAGAGAGAGCCTGCTATCCCGTTTCGCAGCGCCACGTAGCGCCGCAGCCACGGCGCCTCCATTCGAGGCGAGCACCATCGGCCACAATCCAGGATCCCATTTCAGGTTATTGGTTTCAGCGAGGGTTCGCGGCTCACCCGTTCGCACGGCTTGGATGTACTGGTAGTGATGTGCTGTCACGAGTTCCTGTTCCGTCAGCGGAGCGGGCGGTTCCAGGTTAAGGCCAGGGATCGGGTTCGATTTCAGGGAGTCAGCGATCCACCGGGCCTTCCGAGTTGTGGGAAAAGCATATGCCGCTGCAGCGAAGGATGGTTCGTAATAGACAGCCACCATTGTAACTCCCTCGCTTCGTGAGTCCGAGCGGTAAGTGCTTCTCTATGGCTTTAGGAGTCATTGGATCGAAACGTCACTAAGTATAGCGGGCCCGCTCGACGGAAATCGAGTCGGGAAGCCGGATTTGAACCCCGTCGCCATCTGGCCCTAAGCGCGGGATCAATTGCGAAAACACGCGTGCTTCTCGGCGGAAGCGCGGTGGTTCGATCACGAAAAGCCGGACGGATCGGCACGAAAAGCGGGACTGGTCCGGTATCGGTAAACTACGAGCGGACGAAGCCGACGCCCAGTTTTTCAACCCGGTCGTCCACGAATGCTTACGGTCCGAAACCTGGGTGTCTGGAACGTCCGTCCTCTAGTATTCTGGCAAGCCTCGTTCAATGTGCTGACCGGCACAGTAAGATGCTGACAGGCCGGTCAGGTTAATCACCAGTTCGGCGAAGAAGTGCGGTAGCACGGGTGCATCGATGGGCCGCAACCGTTTCGATAGCCTGCTCGACACACTCAAAAAGTCTGTCCTGTTTTCGGCGGACTTTCCAAAGCGCCTGCGGCGCTCGCACGCGGAGTGCGCCGGGCTCGGTGAGGAAGAACGCGCGCGGACACACGAGCCCGGCCTAATCGCCATCCGTCGGGTGAAGAATGCCCGGGATCTGGCAGACGCTGTCAAACAACTCGGCAAGGCGAAGCATGCTGCCGCCGTGCCGCTGTTGGCCGAACTCTGGGCCGACTGCGCGCTTGAGCCCGTGCGCAGCGCCGCCGGCCACGCGCTTCGTACCATCGGAACTCCGGAGGCGCGCCGGGCGTTGTTAGATCTCATCGAGGATTCGGACCACCTCTCGGTGTACTTGGCCGTCGCAGCCGTATTCGACGAAGACTCCGCAACGGCATTCGACCACCTCTTGCACTACTTCGAGCCGGGTCGCTTCGCGCAGCCTGGCGGGGCCGTAATCCCCAATGCCGTCCTGGCGACTTTCGCTCCGGGCTCGTTTGTCGCCGGGCGCAAACGGGGAACTGACCCCCCAATGGGCGGACTCGAGGGCGCCGTTTTGGCTGCGGCAGGACCCGCGCTGGGTCAGACTGTGCGTCGCCCTGCGGCACGACAAGCAACTGGGGCACACTGCCCGTAAGGTCCTGAGGTACGCCGACCCGGACCTTGTCGGCCCCGCGCTGGAGGAGGCTCAGGCCCGCGAGGGTCCACGCGTCGTCCGTCCCGCAACCAAGGCGGCCGGAGACCTCTTGACCCGCTATCTCCGCGGCGAACACGGCCCGGTGTGGAATGAGTTGCGGTCGCACGAGGCGCTCGGGGGAGACCTGTTGGAGGAGGCCCGGGCGGTCGCGAAGGAAACCATGAGGCGCGTTGCGCGCGGCGCGGATGTATTGGCCGAGCGGCTCGCAGCCTTGGGGTGGGTACCACTCTACGGCGAGCTACGGACAAGGCCGCGAGCCGAAGACCGGGAGGTGATGCGCCGGATCGAAGAAACCACGGGCGCCCCGCTGCCGGTAAGCCTCCGGGCCTTCTGGGAAGTCGTCGGTGGCATCAACTTCGTCTGGGATTACGAGCGCGGCGACGCCCCGGACCTGGGGGTCGACGTTCCGATGGACGAGATGGACCCGCTCTCGGTGGACGCTCCCGAGGAAGTGACGCGCCTGTTCGAGGAGTGGGAGGAGCGTAGGTCAGGCGTTGATCCTGAGCTTGCCGATCCATTTAACCTGGATCTGGCACCCGATTACCTGCACAAGGCCAACATCAGCGGCGGCGCACCATACGGGATCGAGCTTCCATTTTTCGGGGCCGATCCCGTTTTCGTGAATGAGGCCCATGGACTGCCGTTTGTCGACTACCTGCGTCTCTGCTTCCGCTGGGCGGGCTTCCCGCGGCTTGAGCGCTATGCGGATCGGCCGGACGTCCGCGAGTTTCTGCAGGTCATGGGCAACGGCCTTGAGCTGTTCTAGCGTCGCTGGTAGGTTTCAAGGCCCGCCGGAACCAGCTCCTCGATCGCGGGCTTCCGGTTCGCACCGGCCGCGATGAAGACCCCGGCGCCCATACCTTCGCCGCCCGCCTCGCCGCTGCCGCCGCCGACCTGTGGCTCGTCTAGCTCCGCGAGTTCGCCGGTTTGAGCCTTACGGAGGCCGCCGAGGTCCTCGGTCTGCCCATCGCGACAGCCGACCGTTGCTGGGCTTATGCGCGCGCTGGCTCCGCCTTGAGATCGCTGGCGGCGACGCCGGGTCAGAGTCCGGCTTGCAGTGCCTCGAAAAAAAATCTCGAAGACCCTGAGGTATTCAGGGCCGGGATGGCGCATCGAGAACAGAGTCGAGTCTCAAGCCCGCGAGCGTCGTCCGGCCCTGGTCGGTCGAGGCGATGCCGTTCCGGGCCATCTCTCAGTCACGAGGAGTGTTCAATGTCCATCTTTGCAAAGCGACAGGCCCGGGGCAAACGGTCGATGGTACGGCTGAGGCCCCGCCTCGAGTGGCTCGAGGGGCGCGTCGTCCTCTCCACGTTCCACGTCAACACTACGCTCGACACGGTCGCCGTCAATCTCAAGACGGGCACGGACGCTTCCGGCCACGTCTCGCTGAGGTCGGCCATCATGGCTGCCGACGCCAAGGGGGGCAGCAACAAGATCATCCTGCCCGCCGGCGACTTCACGCTGACGATCCCCGCCGCCAGTGGGGACGGCAACGCAAGCGGGGACCTCGACATCGACGCCAACGTCTCCATCCAGGGCCGCGGCGCGACCCAGACGATCATCGACGGCAACAACCTCGATCGCGTCATCGCCGTCGATGGCGGCAACGTGACGATCACGGGGGTGACAATTCAGCACGGCCGCGTCGTCGGCGACGGCGGCGGCATCCTCAACGACGGCGGCCGGCTCTCGCTCAGCTCGGTAGTCGTCGCCAACAACGTGGCGGTCGGGACCGTCGGCAGTGCCGGCACCATCTTCATCGGTTTCGGGGGGAGCATCAATGGAGGTGCCGGCGGCGAGGCTCGGGGCGGCGGGATCTTCAATGAGGCCGGGTCGCTCAGCCTGACGAAGACCACCGTCACTTCGAACCAGGCGATCGGTGGTGCGGGCGGCAACGGCGCGGCGGGTATTGGGATCGCGGCGCCGAGCGGCGGCACGGGCGCCCCCGGGGACCAGGGGGCTGGTGGCGACGGCGGCAGCGGCGGCGCGGGCGGCGCCGGCCTGGGCGCCGGGATCTTCAACGCGGCCGGCGCGACCCTGACCCTCAACGGGGACACGATCTCGGCCAATCAGGCCCACGGCGGCATCGGCGGCAACGGGGGCGGTGGGGGCGTCGGGACCGGCGGCGCCGGCGGCGGCAGCGGCAGCAGCACGATCGACGGCTTCTCCGGCGCCGGCGGCCAGGGAATCGGCGGGATCGGGGCGCAGGCGGCGCAGGCGGCGCCGGTGAGGGTGGCGGCCTGTTCAACCTTGGCGGCGCTTCCCTGACGGGGTCGGCCAGCGCCTTCACGGCAAATGGCGCCATCGGCGGCGGAGGCGGGAATGGCGCGAACGGCGGCAACGGCAACGGCGGCGGAGGCGGCAACGGCCTCCTCGCCAATTCCGGCGGCAATGGCGGGGCGGGCGACGGCAGCGCCGGCGGCAATGGCGGCAACGCCGGGGTCGGCGAAGGCGGCGGGATCTTCAACGGCGGCGGCGCGAACCTGGCGAACACGACCACCCTGGCGATCGCGTCGAACGTCGCCACTGGCGGGGCCGGCGGCGCCGGCGGCAACGGTGGCCAGGGCGCCGGAGGCATTGGCGGCAACGGCGGACCGACCTCGCGCAGTCCGGACAACAATGACGCAGGCGGGCCCGGCGGCAACGGCGGGAATGGCGTCGGCGGAGCCGGCGGTCAGGCCGGCGTTTCCGGAGACGGCCAGGGCGGCGGCCTGTTCAACGACGTCGGTGGCACCGTGACCTACCGCGCGCGGACCTCCGCCAAGCCGCCGGCCACCAGCACGTTCAACGCGAATCGGGCCAACGGCGGCAGCGGCGTCCAGGGCGGCGTCGGTGGCAGTGCCTCCGGCGGCGCGGGCGGAGCCGGCGGGGCCGATGCGCACGTTGGCGCCGGCGGATCCGCTAACGGCGGCGCCGGCGGCGCCGGCTCCGCCGCGGGCAATGGCGACGGCGGCGGCCTGTTCAACGCCGCGACCGCCTCCTTCACCGGGGTAACCGTCACGTTCACCTCCAACCAGGCGTCCAGCGGCACCGGCGGCACCGGCGGGGCAGGCGGCCGCGGCCACGGGCGGCCTCGAGGGCGGCGGCGCAACCGGTGGCGCCGGCGGCGCCAGCGGCGAGGGCGCCAGCGGCGTCGGCGGCGGGATCTTCAACGCGACCAACGGCACCCTCACGCTCAAGCCCGAGCTGGGGGCGAAGAAAGGGTCCAAACAGGCCCACGCCACGGACGTCATCACGACAAATAACGCCCTGGCCGCATCCGGCGGGCAGGCGGGCGCCGGGGGCGGCGCCACCGCCGGAGGCGGAAATTCCCCCTTCGGCATCAACGGAGCCGCCATCGCCGGCCAGCCCGGGGCGACCGACCTGTTCAGCGCCGGGGTCGGCGGCGGCGTCGGGACCTTCGGCACCGCCGACTTCGACAACACGACCATCACCGGCAACCACGCCTCGACCAACGACAACAACGTGGACGGCCACATCGGGTCGTGATGCCCGATGACCGCTCGGCGCGGGGCCGATGCACCTGCCCTCCTGGCCGCCGCGATCGGGGGCTTAGAGGGAGTGGTTTTCGTCATTACTGGCTCGCTCTCGCTTTGGAAGAGCGAGCCAGAAACAATGCATCGACCGCCATAGCGGGGAAAAGCCGGACAGGTCCGGAAAAGCGGGCTCGGCACGGAGAAACAGTTCGGCACGCACTCGCATTTCGCTCAACGTACCGTGCGACCACCTAGAGGGGCTCATCGCTCTCCACAGGGAACGTGGCAACCCCTGGCAAATGGGGTTCAGCCCCGCATATCCGGTACTCCGGCCAGCGGCGAACGTGCGTGATCGTCAAGTGCTGGCATCAATCGCGCCAAATCCTGAGCCGGGTCACCACCGGTCATGTGCCCGATGGCAAGTTGGCACCTCATTTGCTGCAATTTGATCCCGATGTGGATGGTTGAGAAGGAGCGCCACCGTCTGAAACTCGTTTTACTGTTTGAGGGGCCACCGAGAGATATGATACGACTGTTGTTGCTCCTCATCTTAATGCGAGTGGCACCCGCGACCGCCGGCCTGCCCGCCAGGGACCAAACGGCCTGGAGAGGAGGCTCGAACAGAATGTGGTCCAGCTTCTCACTTGCGGGCAGCCGGATACGCAACGGCGTTGTCGGCGGCGATCCGGTTGAAGTTCATTGTCCCCGAATTCAGGGGGTTGCAGGACCCGGCCGATGCCCAGATCCACTTCACGGAGATTCCCTCACCGATCATCGGCCCCTCTTTTGCACCCCGATTGCCGCATCCGCTGCGCTGTTGAGCCCACCACCTTCTCTCGACGCCTTCTGATCACCTTCGACAACCCCATTGAGCCCGGGCCCGCGTGTGAACGAACGTTGGTCGGATCTGGGGGAGACTCCGCGCCGCCCCCGTTCCTTGCTGCCAGAGGCCATTCTCGAGCGGACTGCTCCGGTCGCTAACGAACCGCACGCCGGCTCTCACCGGGCACCAGGGTCTTGGCTGCGAACCATACTTTTCAATCTGAGGAACCAACCTAAGGAATTGCTCCGGCAACGACGGCGAGGAAACTCCGCTCTCACTGCTTCCTCGGCGTTGCGAGCCGCGTGCGCCACGACGGAAGGGAAAGTTATGCCGACTCTGAATGGTTGGGCTGAGATTACGAACCCACTGGGTCTCCGCCTCAGGGCCGCCAATCAATTGGTCCGCTTATCCCAGCAGTTCCGGGCGGAGATCCGGGTCTATCGCGGCGACAAAGACGTCAGCGGGAAGAGCATCCTCGACCTCATGACCTTGGTCGCGGGATGCGGCACTCAGCTTGAGTTCGAGGCGAGCGGTCTCGATGCCGAGGTCGCAATCGACGCCCTCGCCGAGTTGATTGAGGCCGGGTTCCCCGAGGTCGATTAAAAGTTTCACCCGAACAAGGAGCGCGAGCGATGGCGAAGACGACGGCGGACGTGCTGTTCGAGCGGCTGGTGGAGCTGGGGCGTCGACGTCGATCTTCGGCCTGCCCGGCGACGGCATCAACGGGTTCATGGAGGCGTTGCGGACGCACCAGGACAAGATCCGCTTCATCCAGGTGCGGCACGAGGAGGGGGCCGCGTTCGCGGCGTGCGGCTACGCCAAGTTCTCCGGGCGGCTCGGCGTCTGCATCGCCACCTCGGGCCCGGGGCGATCCACCTCCTGAACGGCCTCTACGACGCCAAGATGGACGGCGCCCCGGTGCTGGCCATCACCGGGCAGACCTACCACGACCTGATGGGCATGCGCTACCAGCAGGAGGTCAACCTGCTCCAGCTCTTCTCGGATGTCGCCGTCTTCAACCAGCAGGTCATGGGGCCGGCGCACGCGCACGCCCTGGTCGACGCCGCCTGCCGCGACGGCGCTGGCGGCCAAGGGCGTCGCGCACATCAACTGCTGCAACGACTGGCAGGAGAAATCGACCTCGGACGAGGCGCTCTCGGCCGCGAACATCAAGGGGCACACGTCCGAGGCGTGGACGCCGCCGATCGTCGTCCCGCAAGCCGAGTCGCTCAAGAGCGCCGCGGCGCTGCTCAACGGCGGGAAGAAGACCGTCATCCTCGCCGGCCAGGGGCGCTGGGGGCCGGGGACGAGCTCGAGCAGATCGCCGACACGCTCGGCGGCGCCGATCGTCAAGGCCCTGCTGGGCAAGGCGGTCGTCCCCGACGACTCGCCCGTACACCACCGGCGGCATCGGCCTGCTGGGCACGCTGCCCTCCGAGAAGGCGATGGAGGAGTGCGACACCCTCTTGATCGCCGGGTCGAGCTTCCCCTACATGCAGTTCCTGCCCGAGCCCGACCAGGCCAAGGCCGTGCAGATCGACCGCGACCCGACCCGGATCGGCCTGCGCTACCCGATCGACATCGGCCTGACCGGCGACGCCAAGGCGACGCTCCAGGCCCTGCTGCCGCTGCTCAAGCGCCGCCAGGACCGCTCGTTCCTGGAGACGGCCCAGGAGCGGATGAAGGAGTGGTGGGAGCTGATGCGCAACCGCGAGGAGCGCGACGACGTCCCGCTCAAGCCGCAGGTCATCGCCCGGCACGTCAACGACCTGCTCGCCGACGACGCCATCATCACGACCGACTCGGGCACGATCACCACCTGGGCCGCGCGGCACCTGAAGATCCGCCGCGGCATGAAGTTCTCGTGCTCGGGCAACCTGGCGACGATGGCGCCGGGCCTGCCTTACGCCAACGGCGCGCAGATCGCCTTCCCCGACCGCCAGGTCGTCGCCTTCGTCGGCGACGGCGGCTTCACGATGCTGATGATGGAGTTCGTCACGGCGGTCAAGCACAAGCTGCCGATCAAGGTCATCATCATCAAGAACAACACGCTCGGGCAGATCAAGTGGGAGCAGATGGTCTTCCTGGGCAACCCCGAGTACGGCGTCGAGCTCCAGCCGATCGACTTCGTGAAGTTCGCCGAGGCCTGCGGCGGCGTCGGCTTCCGTTGCGAGAAGCCCGACGAGGTGCGGCCCGCCCTGGCGGCGGCGTTCGCCTCGAAGAGGCCCGGCGCTGGTCGAGGCGGTCGTCGACCCGTTCGAGCCGCCGCAGCCCGCGCGGGCGACGTTCAAGCAGGGGCTGCACATGGCCGAGGCGCTCGCGCGGGGCGAGCCGCACCGCGGCAAGATCGCCCTGACGCTGTTCCGCGACAAGATGAAGGAATGGTTCTGAGCGGTGAACGCCGGGCATGGGACACGACCGTGTTCGGGGCGAAATCGATGACTGGCACGAGCCGACGATCGCGTGAGTAGCCGGCGCGCATCGAGCGGATCGACGTCTCCGCCTACAAGGTCCCGACCGACGCCCCGGAATCGGACGGCACCTATCGCCTGGGATCATACCACGCTCGTCGTCGTCGAGGCGACGGCCGGGGGAGTGACCGGGCTCGGCTACTCCTATGCCGACACGGCGACCGCCGCGCTGATCCGCGACTTGCTGGCCAAGGTCGTCCGCGGGCCGCGACGCGATGGCGGTGCCGGGTGCCTGGTCGGCGATGGTCGCGGCCATCCGCAACCTCGGCCGGCCCGGGATCGCCTCGATGGCGATCTCGGCCGTCGACGCGGCGCTCTGGGACCTGAAGGCGCGGCTGCTCGGCCTGCCCCTGGTCACTCTCCTCGGCGCGGTCCGCGACGCCGCGCCGGTCTACGGCAGCGGCGGGTTCACGTCGTATTCGATCGAGCGGCTCCAGCGAGCAGCTCGGCGGCTGGGTCGCCGCCGGCATCCCGCGGGTCAAGATGAAGATCGGCCGCCAACCGGCCGACGACCTCGACCGGGTCCGGGCCGCCCGCGAGGCGATCGGGCCCGAGGCCGAGCTGTTCGTCGACGCCAACGGGGCCTACAGCCGCAAGCAGGCCCTGGCCCAGGCCGAGCGGTTCGCCGAGCTGGGCGTGACCTGGTTCGAGGAGCCGGTCTCCTCCGACGACCTCGAAGGGCTGCGGCTGATCCGCGACCGCGCCCCGGCCGGCATGGACATCGCCGCCGGCGAGTACGGGTACGACCTGCCTTATTTCCGCCGGATGCTCGAGGCCGGCGCCGTCGACGTGCTCCAGGCCGACGCGACCCGCTGCGCGGGATCACCGGCTTCCTGCGCGTCGGGGCGCTGTGCGAAGCCCGCTCGGCCTGCCGCTGTCGGCCCACTGCGCCCCTCGCTCCACGCCCACCCGGCCTGCGCCTTGCCGAGCTTCCGCCACCTCGAGTATTTCCACGACCACGACCGGATCGAGCACATGCTCTTCGACGGCGCGTTGACGCCGGTCGGACGGCGCGCTGCGGCCCGACCTGTCCCGCCCCGGCCTGGGCCTCGAGTTCAAGCGACAGGACGCCGCCCGATTCGCCGTCTGAAGGACCGAAGCAACGAAAGAGAGGACGACACCGATGACCATCGCGACCGCGACCACGACGACCAGCGGCACCGCAAGGAGGTCGCCGGGCCCCTCTTCATCGACGCCTCGGCGCTCGCGGCCGAGCTGCGCGAGGCGATCCGCGGCGAGGTCCGGTTCGACGCCGGCAGCCGCGCGCTCTACGCCACCGACGGCTCGAACTACCGCCAGGTGCCGATCGGCGTCGTCATCCCCAAGGACGTCGACGACGTGGTCGCGACCGTCGCCGTCTGCCGCCGCCACGGTGCACCGCTCCTGTCGCGGGGCGGCGGCACGAGCCTGACCGGCGGCTGCTGCAACGTCGCCGTCGTGATGGACTGGTCGAAGCACCTCAACAAGGTCCTCTCGATCGACCCCGCGACGAAGCTGGCGCGGGTGCAGCCCGGGACGGTGCTCGACGTCCTCCGCACCCAGGCCGAGAAGCACCACCTGACCTTCGCCCCCGACCCCTCGACGCACACGCACAACACCCTCGGCGGGATGATCGGCAACAACTCCTGCGGCGTCCACTCGCTGATGGGCCTGGGGACCGGGCGGACGTCCGACCAGGTCCACGAGCTGGACATCCTGCTCTACGACGGCACCCGGATGACCGTCGGCGCCACGAGCGAGGACGAGCTGGAGCGGATCATCCGCGACGGGCGGCCGCAAGGGGGAGATCTACGCGCAAGCTCAAGGCCCTCCGCGACACAGTACGCCGACGAGATCCGCCGCCGCTACCCCAAGAACCTGCCGCGCCGCGTCTCGGGCTACAACCTCGACGACCTCCTGCCCGAGAAGGGCTTCCACGTCGCGCCGGGCCCTGTCCGGCACGGAGGGGACGTGCGTCACCGTCCTGGAGGCGAGCCTGCACCTGGTCCACAGCCCGGCCGTCAAGTCGGTCCTGGTGCTCGGCTATCCCGACGTCTACGCGGCCGGCGACCACATCACCGAGATCCTGGAGTTCAAGCCGACCGGCCTGGAGGGGATGGACGACGTCCTCGTCCGCGACATGAAGAAGAAGGGCATCCACCCGAAGGACATCACCCTGCTGCCCGAGGGGGGCGGCTGGCTCCTGGTCGAGTTCGGCGGCGAGAGCAAGGAGGAGTCCGACGACAAGGCCCGCAAGCTGATGGACCGCCTGAAGACGGTGGCGCAACGCCGCCGTCGATGAAGCTCTTCGACAACGAGGCCGAGGAAGAGCACCTGTGGAAGGTCCGCGAGTCGGGCCTGGGCGCGACCGCCCGCATTCCCGGCGAGAAGGACGCCTGGGAGGGCTGGGAGGACGCGGCCGTGCCCCCCGATCGCGTCGGCCCCTACCTCCGCGACTTCCGCAAGCTGCTTCGAGAAGTACGGCTACGGCTGCTCGCTCTACGGCCACTTCGGCCAGGGCTGCATCCACACCCGGATCGACTTCGAGCTGAAGACCTACGAGGGCGTCAAGCACTACCGCAAGTTCCTGGACGAGGCGGGCGACCTGGTCGTCAGCTACGGCGGCTCGATCTCCGGCGAGCACGGCGACGGCCAGTCGAAGGCCGCGCTCTTGCCCAAGATGTTCGGGCCGGAGCTGGTCCGGGCCTTCGGCGAGTTCAAGGCGATCTGGGACCCCGACAACAAGATGAACCCGCACAAGGTGGTCGACCCGTACCTGCCCGGCGAGAACCTCCGGCTCGGCCCCGCCTACAACCCGCCCCAGGTCGAGACGCACTTCAAGTTCCTCGACGACAAGGGGAGCTTCGCCTACGCGACCGAGCGGTGCGTCGGGATCGGCGAGTGCCGCAAGGAAGAAGCCGGCACCATGTGCCCGAGCTACATGGTGACCAAGGAGGAGATGGACTCGACCCGCGGCCGGACGCACCTGCTCTTCGAGATGCTCCAGGGCGACCCGATGAAGGGGGGCTGGAAGAGCGAGACGGTGAAGGAGTCGCTCGACCTCTGCCTGGCCTGCAAGGGATGCCGCACCGAGTGCCCGATGAACGTGGACATGGCCACGTACAAGGCCGAGTTCCTCTCGCACTACTACGAGGGGCGGCTCCGGCCCCGGCACGCCTACGCGATGGGCTGATCTACTGGTGGGCGCGGCTCGCCTCGCTGGCGCCCGGGGTCGTCAACCTCGTCACGCACGCTGCCGGTCGTCGGCAAGGTGTTCCAGATGGCTCGGCGGGATCTCGACCCGGCGGACGACGCCGTCGTTCGCGCCGGAGACCTTCAAGGCGTGGTGGTCGCGCCGGCGCGCCGCGGAACGTCGGGCATGCCCGCGCGTCGTCCTCTGGCCCGACACGTTCAACAACCACTTCCATCCCGCAGACGGCCAAGGCGGCCGTCGAGGTCCTGGAGGACGCCGGCTTCCAGGTCGTCGTCCCGCAGCAAGTCGCTCTGCTGCGGCCGGCCGCTCTACGACTTCGGCATGCTCGACACGGCCAAGGGCCTGCTGCGCGAGATCCTCGACACGCTTGCGGCCGGAGATCGAGGCGAGCACCCCGGTCGTCGGCCTGGAGCCGAGCTGCGTGGCCGTCTTCCGCGACGAGCTGATGAACCTGTTCCCGATGGACGAGGACGCCAAGCGGCTCATCGGCCAACACCTTCATCCTGAGCGAGTTCCTCGAGAAGAAGGCGCCCGCACTACCAGCTGCCGCAGCTCAAGCGGAAGGCCCTGGTGCAGAAGCACTGCCACCACGAGCACGTCATGAAGTTCGACGCCGAGAACCGGTCCTCAAGAAGCTCGGGCTCGACTACGAGCTGCTCGACTCCGGCTGCTGCGGCATGGCCGGCTCGTTCGGGTTCGAGAGCGAGCATTACGACGTCTCGGTCGCCGTCGGCGAGCGGGTGCTGCTGCCGGCCGTGCGCGCGGCCGACGCCGGACACGCTGATCATCGCCGACGGGTTCAGTTGCCGCGAGCAGATCGCCGGCCTGACCGGCCGCGGGGCGCTGCACCTGGCGCAGGTGATCCAGATGGCGATGCACGAGGGCCCGGACGGCCCGCGCGGGACCGCTGCCCGAGATGCGAGTACCAGCCGCTGGGCAAGTGGGAGCCGGCCCCGTCGCCGGCCGCCGCCGCGGCCGTCGCTGGGCGCGGGCCTGCTGGCCGGCGTCGGGCTGGTCTGGGCCCTGACCCGAAACCGACGGCGGCCAGCCGAGTCATTCCGCGACATCGCGCGACGATGATGAGGAGGCAGTCGATGGCCCAGCAAACCGCGAAATCCGCCAAGCCCGGCACACAGCCGCAGGAATCGAAGCTGCACGTGGTCGACGGCGTGCAGGTCTACGCCCGCATGGACGAGGAGGGCAAGCCGTCGAACCTCGACGCGATCGACCAGGACGAGGGGAAGATCCGCGACATCGCCGACCGGCTCTTCCGCCGCGGCTTCGGCGTGATGCGCCAGCGGAGCCCCCGGGCGGGCAAGGTCTTCTACCTGTTCAAGGCGACCTGGCCCGGCCCGGGCGAGCCGCCGGACGACCCCTTCGACCGCGCGTGATCGCCGAATGGCGGCGATCGCAGGACATCGGCGAAATCCTCACCAGGAGATGTCCATGAAATCCAAACTGATCCACGAGCACGACGGCGAGAAGACGTTCGCCCTGATCTTCGACACCGGAGACGAGGCGATGGCGGGCCTGGTCGAGTTCGCCAAGGCGAACCAGCTCGGCGCCGGCCATTTCACCGCCATCGGCGCGTTCCGCGACGTGACCCTGGGTTACTTCGACTGGGAGACGAAGGAGTACAAGAAGATCCCCGTGAGCGAGCAGGTCGAGGTCCTCTCGCTGATCGGCGACGTGGCCCTCGAAGGACGGCGAGCCCAAGGTGCACGCCCACGTCGTCGTCGGCCGCTCCGACGGCTCGACGCGCGGCGGACACCTGCTCGAGGCCCATGTCCGGCCGACGCTGGAAGTCATCCTGACCGAGTCGCCCGCGCATCTGCGGAAACAGGTCGACGAAGGAGTCGGGCCTGGCGCTGATCCGGATCTAACCGGGAGCCATACGGATGAGACGACGCAAGCAGAAGAGTCGACGTCATCCACGGGAAGCGAGCTGCGCGACCGACGATCGTCGCGACGGACGCGATCCTCGATGGCCGGCCTGTCGGCGTGGGCCCGCCATCACGGGGACGAACGGCCAGCCCCGGGATGCGCCCGGCAAGCCCGGCGCCGAGCCGCGGTGGGCTTCCAGCGCCAAGGACGGGGTCGGCACGGCCCTCTGCCCGACCGCCAATTCCACGAGCCTGGTCTGGTTCACCATCGGCCAGGGCATCCTCACCGAGATCTTCTACCCCCGCGTCGACCGGGCGTGTACCCGCGACCTCGGGCTGATCGTCACCGACGGCAAAGAGTTCTTCTCGGAGGAGCGAGTCGGACGCCGAGCACCGGGTCGAGTATCCGGTCGAGGGCGTCCCGCTCTATCGGCTGGTCAACACCTGCCGGCAGGGCCGTTACCGGATCGAGAAGACGATCTTCGCCCACCCCCACCAGGACGCCGTCCTCCAGATCACTCGCTTCACGCCGCTCGAAGGGGAGCTGGACGACTATCATCTCTACGCGCTGCTGGCCCCTCACCTGGGGAACCGGGGAGCGGGCAACTCCGCCTGGCTCGGCGAGCACCGCGGGAGTGCCGATGCTGTTCGCCCGCCGGGGCGGCCAGGCCCTGGCCCTGGCCTGTTCGGCCCCCTGGTCAGGGCGTCGGCCGGGTACGTGGGCGTGTCCGACGGCTGGCAGGACCTGTCGCGGCACAAGCAGTTGACCTGGGCGTACGACCGGGCCGAGGACGGCAACGTCGCGCTCACGGGCGAGGTGGACCTCGTCGCCTGCGGCGGCGTGTTCGCGCTGGCCGTCGGCTTCGGCCGCGACCCCGCCGAGGCCGGCCACCGCGCCCTGGCCAGCCTGCTGGACGACCTCGACGACCTCCAGGCGGAATACATCCGCGGCTGGCAAGACTGGCAGGAGACGCTGCTCGCCCCGAAGCCGGCCGGCGGCAAGGGCGGGCGCGACCTCTACCGGATCAGCACGGCCGTCTTGCAGACCCACGACGCCCAGAGCATCCCGGGCGCGTTCATCGCCAGCCTCTCGACCCCCTGGGGAGAGTCGCGGGGCGACGAGGCGAAGGCGAAGGGCACGGGGGGCTATCACCTGGTCTGGCCCCGCGACCTGGTCGAGTCGGCCGGCGGCCTGCTGGCCGCCGGGGCGAAGCCCGAGGCGGCTCCGCGTGCTCGGCTACCTGCGGGCGACCCAGATGGCCGACGGCCACTGGCCCCAGAACATGTGGGTCAGCAGCGCCCGAGTACTGGACTGGCATCCAGCTCGGGGAGACCGCCTTGCCCATCCTGCTCCTCGACCTGCTCCGCCGCGACGGGGCGCTTCCCGACCGAGGATCTCGCGCCGGTTCTGGCCGATGGTCCGCGCGGGCCGTCGGCTACATCGTCCGGAGCGGCCCGTCGACCCAGCAGGACCGCTGGGAGAACCAGCAGGGCTACACCCCGTTCACCCTGGCGGCCGTGATCGCCGCCCTGCTGGTCGCCGCCGATCTGGCCGACGAGCAGGGCGAGGCGGCCGTCGGCGACCTACCTCCGGGAGACGGCCGACGCCTGGAACGCCGCCATCGAGAGCTGGCTCTACGTCACCGGCACCGATCTGGCCCGCCGCCTCGGGGTCGAGGGCTATTACGTGCGCGAGCATCCCGCCCGAGCTGGACGAGGAGTCCACGCCCCGGCTCGGCCACGTGACGCTGAAGGGACGCCCGCCCGCCAAGAAGGGCATCCCGATCACCGAGATCGTCAGCGTCGACGCACTCGCCCTGGTGCGGTTCGGCCTCCGGGCACCGGACGACCCGCGGATCGTCGACACGGTGAAGGTCATCGACGCCGTCCTGAAGGTCGAGACGCCCCGCGGCCCCTCCTGGCACCGCTACAACGGCGACGGCTACGGCGAGAAGGCCGACGGCTCGCCCTACGACGGGAAGCGCCGGCGGGATCGGCCGGGCCTGGCCGCTCTTGACCGGCGAGCGCGGCCCACTACGAGCTGGCGGCGGGCCGCCGCGACGAGGCGATCCGGCTGCTGCACGCCATGGAATCGCTCGCCGGCGACGGCGGGATGATCCCCGAGCAGGTCTGGGACACCGACGACATCCCCGAACGCGGCCTGTTCCAGGGCAGGCCCTCGGGCTCGGCCATGCCCCTGGCCTGGGCCCACGCCGAATACCTCAAGCTCCGCCGCTCGCTCCAGGACGGCCGCACGTTCGACCGTCCCCCGCAGACGGTGCGGCGCTACCTGGAGCAGAAGGTCGGCTCCAGCACGCCATCTGGCGGTTCGACCATCCGCGCCGGGCGATCTCGCCGGGCGAGGTGCTGCGGGTAGAGGTGCTGGCCCCCGCCGTGGTGCACTGGAGCACCGACGCCTGGAAGACGAGCCGCGATTCGCCGGACGCGCGACACCGGCCTGGGCGTCCACGTCGCCGACCTGGACACGCCGGGCACTGAAGAGCCGCGACACGATCGAGTTGACGTTCCACTGGTCCGACCCCGACCGCTGGGAGGGGAAGAACTTCACCGTGGCCGTGGTCTGACACACTAGGTCGTCCGGCGGCCACCGACGGCCGCCGTGAACGGCGAACGTCGTGAGGTATGAGGACGCGATGAAGGTTGCCGACATCCTCCACCGGGGGACGCAGGGCGCGAGGACAATCTCCGCGACGCGGTCCTGCTCGGCGCGGGCGCCGTGTTGGTCGGGGGCAACCTGTGGTGGGCCTGGAGCCGGACGCGGGCCGTCGGCATCTGGCCCCCGGCCGGCCCGGCGCCACGCCGCACTGGAACTTCAGCTCCAAGGATGGCGTCGGCACCGCCCACGGGCCCGACGGCCGGTCGGAGAGCCGCGTCTGGTTCACCGTCCGTCACGGAGCCTTCAGCGAGATCTTCTACCCCCGCGCCGACGAGCCGGCGGTCCGCGACATACCTCAAGTTTCGCCGCGCTCTCTCCGACGGCCGCGTGTTCGACGCGCCGCCGCAAACGACACAACGCTGCCTGGTCGAGAAGGTCGATGCTCCTTTCGTGATCGGGCGCGCCGACCATCGCCGCCTCGCAATCCCCGCCGGCAAGACGTTGCGAATCGACGTCCACGAGCCCGCGGTCGTGCGCTGGGATGCGGACGGCGGGGTCGGCGGCGAGGTCCCGACCCGCGACACCGGGCTGGGAGTCCACGTCACCGATCTATTCATCGTCGGTTTGCCTTCAGGCAGAGCGATCCACTTCACCCTCTTCTGGACTGAGAGCGGGTGGTGGGATCAGAGGAATGTTGAGGGGATCCAGTCGGACAGAGTGAGGGTCGAATGAGCACACCAGAGAGATCCGAGGTTGTCGTCATCACCGGTGCATCCGCCGGCGTCGGCCGCGCAACCGCGCAGGCGTTTGCCAGGCGGGGGGCGTCGCGTCGGCTTGCTGGCGCGGGGCCTCGAAGGCCTGGAAGGGGCCCGCCGGGACGTCGAGGCACTGGGTGGCCGGGCAATCGCCGTCCCCACCGACGTAGCCGACGCCGCTCAGGTCGAGGCCGCCGCGGCGGCCGTCGAAGCGGCGTTCGGGCCGATCGACGTCTGGGTCAATAACGCGATGGTCTCGGTCTTCTCGCCGATCAAACAGATGGAGCCCGAGGAGTACCGCCGGGTGACCGAGGTGACGTACCTGGGCACCGTCTACGGCACTCTGGCGGCGTTGCGGCGGATGCTGCCCCGCGACCGCGGGGTGATCGTCCAGGTCGGCTCGGCGCTGGCCTACCGCGGCATCCCGCTCCAGTCGGCCTACTGCGCCGCCAAGCACGCCATCCAGGGCTTCTGCGACTCGCTGTATTGCGAGCTGATCCACGACAAGAGCCGCGTGCGGCTGACGATGGTCCAGATGCCGGCACTGAACACGACGCAGTTCGGCTGGGTCAAGAGCCGCCTGCCGCGGAAGGCGCAACCGGTCCCGCCGATCTTCCAGCCCGAGGTCGCCGCCGAGGCGATCGTCTGGGCCGCGCACCACGACCGCCGCTCGCTGATGGTCGGCTGGCCGACCGTCGAGGCGATCGTCGGCAACAAGATCGCGCCGGGGCTGCTCGATATCTACCTCGCGAACACGTGCTTCGACGCCCAGATGACCGGCGAGCCCGAGGACCCGGGCCGCCCCGACAACCTCTGGGAGCCCGTCGACGCCGGTCACGACCACGGCGCACACGGATCCTTCGACCGCCGGTCAAGCGGTTCGAGCTGGCTACTCTGGGCGGACATGCAATCGTGACTGGCTCGCGTTGGCCGGCAGCGGCCTGGCGGGTCTGGCCTGTGGTCGCGTTCCTGAACAGGAGGCGGTGATGAGTCCGGACGTGTTGCGCCGCCAGTGGCGGCAAGGCTCGGGATCGGCTCTGGCACGGCGGCGTGGCGTGGCGGGCTTGGCGCTCCTCGCCGCGGGGTCGATGGGGGTGATTGCGCTGTACCAACTTGGCCTGATCGAGCACCTGCCCGACCTGCCCGCGCCGGGAGTGGACTCGGAGGCGGTGGTCGGCTCGGACGAGGCGTACGCCGGTCTCGAGACGCCCGACGCAGTCCTCGGCCTCGCCAGCTATGTCGTGACCCTGGGACTGGCCGCGACTGGCGGCGCCGACCGCGCGTCCCGGCGGCCCTGGCTGCCGCTGGCGCTGGGGGTTAAAGTGGCAATCGACGCCATCCAAGCGGGCCGGCTGGCAATCGGCCAGTGGCCGAAGCACCGGGCGCTCTGCTCTTGGTGCCTCCTGGCGGCCGGCACTTCCTTCGCCGCTCTACCCCTCGCCGTGCCCGAGGCAATCGACGCGTGGAACGCTCTCACCATGCCGGCTGGAGACCTCCGAGAAAATCCTTAAGCAGCTCCGTGCCGCGAAGGCGCCACGCGAGGTAGGTCGAATCCGGACGGCCTGCCGAATCGCGGCGCAGGCCTTCCGGGCCGGCTCGCAGCAGTTCATTGCAACTCCTACGCCGCCGGCAACTGGGTGGATGTCACGCACACCTACAGCCTCAGCGAGGCAGATGACCGCCGGAGCGCGATGTAGAACGCGGTGTTCGCCGCCCGCGCCACGGCCTTGGCCGCCATCCGGCCGGGTGCGAAGGGCGCCCATGTCGACAGGGCCGCACGCGAGGTCCTCAAGGCGCACGGCTTCGGAGCGCGATTCAAGCACTCAACAGGTCATGGCGTCGGATTCGTCGCGATCGTCTCCAACGCCCAATCCCGGCTGCACCCTAAATCCGATGACGTGCTCGAGCCCGGCATGGTGGCGTGATGAAAAGTTCGTCTTGCACAGGTCTCGAGTTCATCCCAGTTTCGTTGCGCGTTTCCCCCTCTTCGCAAGGGGGGGGAAACAGATCACTCGCTCGCACCGGCATTCGATCGCGCGCAACAAAATCGCGTGTCTCGAAACCGTTCCGCTAGCGCGTCTAACCCCAACTTTTCATCAGCCCACCGGCATGGTCTTCAATGTAGAGCCGGCGATCTACTCCAGGTGCGTCGCGAGGGCGCGAGCCGAACCGAAGGCGGAGATTTCGAAATGCTCGACGCGCTGGGCGGCCGCGACAAGCGCCACAACGATGACCGGACCGGGGCCTTCCGCCTCACGGACTTCGGGCCCTCTTCGATCAAGCCTTCCATGGCCTTACACTTTTCGCCCGCGAGCTTGATGCCGAGAGTCTGACCGGTCTGGTTCAGACGTCCGACCTGATTCTTCGTCTATTCGAGATGGGTTTTGAAAGCATCCTTCAGGCCGGCGGCGGAGGCTTTTTTGGCCGTCTTCGGCAAAGCATTGGCGAGTTGATTTTCGGCGCTGTCCATGTCCTTGAGCTGATCTTCGAGCGACTCTTCGATGGTCGATAATTGCATGATGTTCCTCGATTGTCGTTAGGGCGAAAGTTGAGCTTGCATCCGGTGTTATCTCGATCCCGTCTTATCACGAAGTTCACGGAAAGCCGGCGCCTCGACGAACTGCCACGACCCGCCTTGGTTCCAGGGGCCTCGCATGTCTTTCCCGGCGTCGCCGTCATTTGTCGAATCGTTGAAAAACTGGTCTACGATACCGGGGGAAGGCGGAATCTGACCAATCGTAAACGGATCTTTGCCCATGCTCGCCAACGCTGCCGCGAATGCCTTCATATGGGTGATTTCGCGCGTCATGAGGAATTGAAGAGCGTCCTTGGAGCCCGCGTCGTCCGTGAAATTGATAAGGCGCTCATAGACGATCTTTGCACGAGCCTCAGCGGCGATATTGCTTCGCAGATCGACGTCAAGCTCACCCGTGATCTGCAGGTAGGCTGCCGTCCAGGGATCGCCTTGTGAGTTGAACAAATTGACTCCCCCGCCGCCGCAAATGGCGATTAACGGGTCTGCCTCGGCGGCTGACCGCGATGTGCCGCTGGGCTTCAAGTGCGCCCGCGCAAGAGTCCCGATGACTTCAAGGTGGCTCAATTCCTCCGTGCCAATGTCCATCAAGAGGTCTTTGCGAGCGGGATCCTCGCAATTGATGGCCTGGACCGAATACTGCATGGCTGCTGCCAACTCTCCGTTGGCGCCGCCGAACTGCTCGAGAAGCATGGCGCCGAATCGTGGGATCGGGTGCGCCGACCCGAACGGTATACATAAGCTTCTTGATGTGGTGATACAACTGATGCTCCGTGTGGTAGGGGGAAAATGTACTGTCGCTTCTAAACCTGTAAACAAGCAAATACGATGCCGTCACAGCGGTCGAATTTAGTCGTGCAATGGACCAGTAATTGCGAGCAAAGTAACAGTACCCACCTGCTGAGCGTGGGATCATTCCCTTACGACGAGGCCCCTTATGGTCAATCGACGCACATTCCTGATCGCCTCAGCGGGGATCGTGGCAGCTCATACTGGCGCGGCCGGGTCATTGTTCGGGCCAGCCAACGCGCCGCCGGCAGGAATCGTCTATGGTCGCGTGGGTTCAGCCGGTATTGCGTCAGGCACGTCCTTTGCGCCGTCCCGAGCCGAGGTAATCCTTCTCGATGGGACGTCGCTCCAAGCCTCTCACATCAGCATGGATATCGGGCCTGGTAGGAGCGTTTTGTTGTCGCCAGACCCGCATGGTGAATGGTCGGTTCTGTACGCGGAGTTTTGACCAGCAAATCAATCACGACATCCTCGCACGCCAGAAAGTCGGAGTCCTTGCGGAACATGTGCATCCTGCCAACCGATCGGTTCAGGACCTGATAAAGAGCCCGCCCCGGTGCGACTCTCGCTGTTCTTCGCACGAAGTAACCGGCTACCAAAACGACAGACGAGCGTCAATTCTTGCCGCGTGCCTGCTTCAGGCCCTGTTCATGGGGCAGCAAGAGGTGAGGCGACGCGGCGCCATTTTGGCTCGATTTTCACCCGACCGATTTGCAGTGAGAACGGAGGTCCGCCATGACCCAGCCGCCCGACCCAAATGAATCGACCGAACTTCCGGTCGCGGAATCCAATGCCGAGTTGCCCGCCCCTGACGAGGCCCGGGAGCGGATATCGCTGGCCGTGCGACTGGCGGTGCTCGTCGCCATCATCGTCCCACTCCTTGGCGTGCTGGCCGCCCCGTTCATCGTCTGGGGCTGGGGGTTCCGCTGGACCGATCTTGGCCTCCTGTTGAGCTTGTACGTCTTGACCGCCCTGGGGATCACAGTCGGCTACCACCGGCTGTTCGTCCATCGCTCCTTCGAGACGAATATCATTGTGAAGTTCGTCTTCGCCGTCCTCGGCTCGATGGCCGCTCAGGGACCACTGTTGATTTGGGTCGCCAAACACCGCCGCCACCACCGGCACGCCGACACGGCGGGCGACCCGCATTCACCCCACGGCCACGGCGCAGGCGTCCTCGGCGTCTTGAGAGGGATCTGGCACGCCCATATCGGCTGGCTGTTCGACCCCGACCCACCGGACCTCGATCGCTACGTCTCAGACTTGAAGCGAAGCCGTGCGCTGCGGATGGCGAGCGTACTGTTCCCGGTGTGGATCGCTCTCGGCCTGCTGATCCCGGCCGCCCTCGGGGGGCTGATAACAAGGACGTGGGTGGGCGTCTGGACGGGCCTCATCTGGGGCGGAGTGGTCCGTATCTTCCTCGTCCATCACGTGACGTGGAGCGTCAACTCGGCCTGCCACCTCTGGGGCTTCCGGCCCTACAGGAGTGCAGACGAGAGCCGGAATAACGCCGTGTTCGGATTCCTGGCGATGGGCGAGGGTTGGCACAACACCCACCACGCCTTCCCGACCTCGGCGCGTCACGGACTGCGTTGGTGGCAGATCGACGTGAGTTATTGGGTGATCTGGACGCTCGCCCGTCTGGGGCTGGCCTGGGATGTGAGGCTGCCGACCCTGCAGGCGCAACGTCAGCGGCAAAGAACCGCTTGAGCGGTGGGATCAAGAATTAAGTGCGTGGCGTAATTCTCCCGATTTCCCCGTGCTCAGGCGGCGGTCGTACGATTCACGGCCGACAAGCAACTGAGATCCAGCAACTCCAAGGCGATCTCGGAGCCGGCCAGATGGTCGTTCAGATAGGTCGCAAGATGTTGCTCGGACATGATCGCCTCCCTTTGTCGGACGATAGCAACACTAGCAGGCATGGACTTCAAATGAACCCGCTGGCCAAGGTACTGGCGGTCGAAGGGGCTGACGAGGCGGGGCTGATAGCGAAGACGGACGAAAAACGGGGATGCCGAAGCGCCCCCGTTTTTTCGATTGGCAGTTGATTTCTGTTTGATCCCGTCCCGCCTGAATCAGGACGCAACCGCGGTCGCTTCCCGGCCGCTCATGTCATAACCGCCGCATTTCCGCAGGATGGCGGTCGCCTCGCCGGACCGGCCGCCGGCATTGACGGTGACGATGGCCCGCCCGGCCTCGAACTCGCCGTGATAATACTTGGCCTCATGCTCGGGAATTCCGGCACCGACCAAGGCACCGACGAGTCCGGCGATTCCGGCTCCAGCGGCGGCGTTAGAGAGGATGACTCCCAAGGTCCCTGCCGCGATGGCGGGGCCGACGACGGGGATCACGCCCGCCAGTACTCCAAGGCCGGCGAGGGCACCCAATCCCAGGCCGGTCAAGGCCCCGGTCAGGGCACCCGATCCGGCATGCGAATCGTGATCGCTGGCCGTGAGATTGCTTTCACCTTCGGCGTGACGCATGGCGACGCCGATTTGGCTCTGATCGAACCCGGCTTGGTGAAGCTCGGAGATGGCTTGATTGGCGTGAACTCGATTCTCGAACACGCCGACGACGGTAGAAGCTTGTTGAGTTTTCATGTTGGAACAAACGAGCAAATCTCAGGCCGCGGAATTGAGAAATGGCCGTTCCACAGGCGGAATCCACCAAGTGATTGAGTTTATGGAAGGAGCAAATATCAACTGACTGCCATCCAGTTCCTGGACAGGCATCAGGCGATTCTTTAGCCTGGAGGAATGCACAGCAGCGTCGAGTTGCATGTATGGCTCCTGCATCAAGAGCGGTTCGCCGCCCTCCGCCTCGCCACCGAACCGCTGGAAGATGCCCGCGCCGCGGGGAACCGGGCGATCGTCGAAGCCCATCAATCGGGATTGTCCGTCCGGCAGATTGGGGGCATCGCCGGTCTCAGCTCGAGCCGGGTTCACCAGCTCCTCGGCGCTGACGAGACTCGCGACGGCGGCGAAGCCGCCAAAGCGGTTGAGCAGGCATGGGAACGGGGGGCGCGGCTGGCCTTGGTGGGTCTGCCGCCGTCCCAATGGATACGAGTGAGCTCGGTCCCTATCTGATCAGACCGGGCGTGAATCAGTGTCTTCGTTGGCGTTCTCAATTCCCCAGATGATCGGATAGCCGTGGACACGCCGTCCGTATCCAGCCGAGACTTGGCCCGCCGATTGCTGGCTTTGGAAGCCGCGAGCGACTCGGCAGCCGATCCCAGCGTGCATGAAGCGGTTCGGGTCTGTGAGAAGCTGCGAGTTTCCCTCACACGATTTGCCGGCGCAGACGGTTTTAACGCACTCCTGCGGCGGGCTGCTCGCTCTGGCCCGCGCGGAAGTCCCTTCGCTGCACGGCATCACCGAGAAGGCGGACGGCTCCATGGAAGGACTTCAAGGAGCTCGCGGCCGGTGCGCCGAACGTCGGCACCGACGCGGCCGTCGCGATCACCGCCCATCTGCTCGGGCTGCTGGTCACTTTCATCGGCGAACCGCTCACGCTGCAGCCTGGTGCGCGAGGCTTGGCCCGACACATCGTGGGACAAATAACACTGAAGAACGAGGCTGATCATGAGCACGCAAGGACAGACAAGGACAGGATCGAGTGCTCATTCGGCAACTGCCCACCGGCGTGCCGGGCCTCGATGAGATTCTCGGCGGCGGCCTGCCCGAGTACTCCTTCAACATCATCGCCGGCGCTCCCGGATGCGGCAAGACCACGCTGGCGCATCAGATCGTCGTTCGCCAACGCCAGCCCGGAGCGACCCGGCGCTGTACTTCACCGTGCTGGGCGAACCGGCCATCAAGATGCTGCGCTATCAGCAGCAGTTCACGTTCTTCGATCAATGCCAAACTGGACGGCTCGATCCGCTTCGTCAACCTCAGCCAGCTCGTTCTGGACCAGGACCTGGGCGCCGTTCTCGATGCGATCATCAAGGAAGTCGAGGCGTCCAAGGCGCGCATCGTCGTGGTGGACTCGTTCCGCACCGTGGTGCGCAAGGCGCTGACCAGCGCGAGCGAAATGGAGCTCCAGGGCTTCGTCCAGCGCCTGGCGCTTCACCTGACCAGTTGGCAGGCCACCACGTTCCTGATCGGCGAGTACGTCGAAGGCGAGCTGCGCGACAATCCGGTCTTCACCGTGGCCGACGGGCTGTTCTGGCTCTACCAGAGCATCGAGCGCAACTCGATCGTGCGCAAGATGCAGGTCATGAAGCTGCGCGGCCAGGAGTCCGTGCCCGGCCTGCACACTTTCCGCATCACCGAGGATGGCCTGCAAACCTTCCCGCGCACCTTCGCGCTCGCCGGGCAATCCGATCACGTCAAGGGCCGGCGGCGTCTTTCCACCGGCATCCGCGAACTCGACGCGATGCTGGGCGGCGGCATTCCCGAAGGCGACAGCCTCCTGCTGGCCGGGCCTTCCGGATCGGGCAAGTCGCTGCTCGGCACGCAGTTCATCGCCGAGGGTTTGCGCCAGGGCGAGCCGGGGATCGTGGCCATCTTCGAGGAGATACCGGCCGAGTACGCGCAGCGGGCCGCCAAGTTCGGCTTCGACTTCGACACGCCCCAGAAAGACGGCACGCTCAAGGTCATCTACCTCCGGCCGCTGGACCTCTCGGTGGATGAGACGGTGCACGAAATCGTCAACGCGGTCAAGAAGATCGGCTGCAAGCGGCTGGTCATCGACTCGCTGGTCGGCTTCGAGATGGCGCTGGCCCCCGGCTTCCGCGACGGATTTCCGCGAGTCGCTGTACCGGATGATCGCGGCGCTCACCCGCCTGGGCGTGACCATCGTCACCACCGTCGAGGTCGATGAGAACTTCACCTCGATGAACCTGAGCAACTTCACCGTCTCGTTCCTCGCCGACGACATCCTGCGCCTGCGCTACGTCTCGATCAACGGCCAACTCCGCAAGATGCTGCTGGTGGTGAAGATGCGCCGCAGCGAGCACAGCATCGACATGGTGGAGTACCAGATCACCTCCAAGGGCGTGGTCATCGGCGAGCCGCTGCGGGGCTACCGCGGCCTGACCAGCGGCATCCCCGGGCCGTGGTCGTCCGAGCCGGGGGAGGTTCCGGAACTCCGCGCGAGAGGCTGAAGGAGATCATCCCCATGAATAGACACTCCAACAACAGACTCGCCGACGGTGCCGGCGTTGGAATCGGTTCTTTGCACCGAGGAGTTGAACCGCCGGCCGTCGCGCCCGCCGGACTATGAGACGGGAGAACCGTGCGCTGGTATCGCTGGCACAAGCGCTGGCCGATTCGCCGCGCACCATTCTTCAGACCTTGGCCGACACGATCCTGAAGGTCTTCCAGTGCGGCTCGGCCGGCGTCAGCCTGGTGACGGACAGATGGAACGAGGTTCTACTGGCCGGCCATCGCCGGCGTGTGGACGCCGCACATCGGCGGAGGCACGCCGCGCGACTTCGGCCCGTGCGGCGACGTGCTCGATCGCAACTGCCCCCTGTTGTTCAGGCACCCCGAGCGGCGCTACACCTATTTCCTGCCGGTGACGCCTCCGGTCGAAGAGTGCCTGCTGGTTCCGTTTTACGTCGAGGGCAAAGCGGTCGGCACGATCTGGGCGATCATCCACGATGATCGGCCGGAGGCCCGCAAGTTCGACAACGAAGACCTGCGGATGCTCGTGAGCCTGGGCACGTTCGCCTCGGCCGCCTACCAGGCCGTGGAGCAATTGCAAGCGCTCAGAAAGCAAGACCATGAGCGCCAGGAAGCCGCGCAAGCCCTGCGCGAAATGAACGAGGCGCTGCTGGTCTCGTCGGTCAAGCCAGCACGAACTGGCCGAGCAGGCGAAGCATGCGGAGACGGCGATGCGGAATTCCGAAACCCGCTATCGCCGCCTCTTCGAGTCCGCCACGGACGGCATTCTCATCCTCGATGCCCACACCGGCAAGATCACCGACGCCAACGCCTGCATGGGCGTCTTGATGGAAACGGAATCGCACGAACTCTTGGGCAAAGAACTCTGGGAGATCGGTCTGGTCAGCGACAAATCGGCAAGCGAAGCCGCCGTGCGGGAACTGCAAGCGAGAAGGCTCCATCCGTTACGAGCAACTTACCTCTCGAATCCATCCGTGGGCGGCGGGTCGAGGTCGAGGTTGTCGCCAACGTCTATCAGGGAGGACCGCCAGAGCGTCGTTCAGTGCAACATTCGGGACATCACCGAACGCAGCCGCTTGGAGCGGAAGACGCAGGAGCAGGCGGCAGCGTTGGCCGACCTGGACCGCCGCAAGGATGAATTCCTGGCGATGCTCAGCCACGAACTTCGCAACCCGCTGGCGCCGATCCGCAACGCCCTGAACTGGTCCGCCTCAGCCGGCAGGAACCGGAGCAGGAGGTCCGCCAGGCTTACGAAATCATCGAACGGCAGGTCGAAAACCTGGTCCGGCTGGTCGATGACCTGCTGGACCTGGGCCGGATCACCAGCGGCAAGATCCACCTCCGGAAGGAGCGCGTCGATCTGGCGGCCGTCATCGCTCGCGCCATCGAGGGCGCCCGGCCGCTCATCGACGCGCGGCGGCATGCGCTGGAAGTCAACCTCCCCGATGTCCCCGTCCCGGTGGAGGCCGACCCGGTGCGGCTGGCGCAAGTCCTCTGGAACCTGCTCAACAATGCCGCGAAGTACACCCCAGACGGGAGGACGAATCACCCTGGAGGTCGAACGGGGCGATGGGGTCGTGGTCCGGATTCGGGATACGGGCATGGGCATCGCCCCGGAGATGTTGCCCAAGGTGTTTGACCGCTTCATCCAGATGGACCGTGCTCTCGACCGCGCCGAGGGCGGCATGGGCATCGGCCTGACCCTGGTGCGGCGGCTGACGGAGATGCACGGTGGCACTGTGGCGGCCACGAGCGAAGGCCCCGGTCAGGGTAGCGAGTTCGTGGTGCGCCTGCCCGCGCTGCCGGACGATACCCCTCCCGCCGGACCGACCCTACCAACGCCGGCGGAACGCCGCGTCGCACCGACGTCCGGGCGACGCATCTTGGTAGTGGACGACAACCGGGACTCGGCGGAGAGCCTGGCGATGTTGTTGAGGCTATTCGGCTACGACGTGCGTACGGCCCAGGACGGCCGGCTGGCCCTGGAAGTGGCGGCGGCCTACCGCCCCGGCGTCGTCCTCCTCGACATCGGCCTACCCAGTCTGGATGGCCTGGAGGTTTGTCGCCGCCTGCGCGCGGACCGAGGAAACCCAGCCGCTGATCGTGGCCTTGACGGGCTACGGCAAGGAGGAGGACCGCCGGCGCTGCCTGGAAGCCGGCTTCGACAGCTACCTAGTGAAGCCGGTTGACCTGGAAACGCTCCAAGAGTTGTTATCCCGGCCGGAGTTAGCCGGCGATGGACCAAAAAGCGGGGTTCCAGTCACACTCTCGTAATCCTCACGATTACGTTCAAGGCGCTTCCTGGCTCTCTGGTTCATCGCATTGCCTTTTCTGCCCGTTCTCAGGTATTTGTCTCCGCTTCCCAGTGGTCCGGGTTAGCTTGTCGCACGAAACTGAGCGATCTTCGGCTTCTCGGCATCAAGAATGGGCCGTCGTCGGATATTAGCCGGGAGTTCGGCTGCGGTACCCGCGAATCGCGGCGATAATCGAATCACCGCCCTTCTCAGAACAACAACTCGGGTTATTCTTAGTGAGACCCTTACGATGATCATTGGCAGCTTAATATTCTCAAGGCGGCGGGTTACTTACCCGCGCCTTAATTGGACGCAAATCGTTTAAATGAAACGATTTACAACATAAGAAGTGGAGCCGGCGGGAATTGCACCCGCGTCCCGAGGAGAGTCGGCGATTGATTCAAATCTAACTACGTGTACAATTATTTATTTGTCAGTATCGGGAGCTGGATTGTCAGGGTCGCTCTCCGTGTCCAAACCCCCCGGGCTCGTCGCTGACCCCAGACGCTGAGGTCCGAGCCTGGCCGTGAACCGGGCCCATGCCTCGCCGCTCAGTGCGCGGTCACGGCGGCGCTCGATCGAGCGCGTCCTCGACCGGTTCTGCCAGACGCTCGATGTCGTCGCGCGAGCCCGCACAGACTTGCGAGCCAGGAGCGCCGATTTGCAATAGCGACTCCTTCGCTTTATGGAACCGCCGAGCAACGTTGATCGATCGCCGGATTCTCTCGACGACATGGATATTTCTTTCTGACAAAGCCTCGTTGCGGCGTCGAAGTCGGACAGATCGCTATGGCCGATATCCTCCCGCGGCCTGATCCATTGGCCGACGGCGATGCCTGACCGTCGGCAATCGTCGCGGCCAGCCAATGCCTGGCAGCCCAACGGGATTCGATTGAGAATTACGCAAAAGGAACGCGAGCCGCGTCGGTCGTGCCGATGGGTTCAAAAAGCGGGTTTGTCGATACCGGACCCGTCCCGCTTTCACGGACTCGGAACTCCCGCGAACAGCTATCGGTAAATAATTGCGTATGGTGTCCCGGGAACTCCCCTACCTTTCTTTCCCCCTAACAGTGGCTCCTGACCCCTTTCTTTCCTGCTACCAACGGCTTCTGAACCCTTTCTTTCTTCCATTTGTTATTCCTCGTTACTTTCACAAGTCCGGCGGACAATAGCGGTCGGCGCTGGCCTGCATTCTGTCGCTGGAGGTAAAAGGCGTCGTCCTCGCATCGCTGCTACAAGCGACTCTTCCAGTCCAGATAGGCCGCCAGATAGAAATGTCCTCTGGGAAAGGGTGGTAACAGATTGGCCGACCGCGCCTCGATTCGATGCCGCTGGCCGGCCCGCTCAACGACAAGATCCAGTCCGAATTCGTCTTTCTCGGGCCATTCCATATCAACAACAGTGACGGTCTCGCCGAGCACCTGCACCTGGAATGGAAATTCCAGTTCGTCTTGGATCGCGGTCAACAAACCGCTGTGCCGCTCGTCTTCGCCGTTAGAATCGACCGTGGCGTCCTCCAGCGCCTGTTCCACTTCGGCCTTGTCGAGGCCGTCAGTCCACAGATCTGCCTTTGCCTTCTTGCCGGACTTTGCCATTGCCAAACTCCCTTCCATCCGCGAACTCAGGGTAATACCAACGTATCGTCGATATTCGATGATTCAATGGGTCATGCCAACGCTGACAAAGTTTATCAACGGGACGCTCAAAAATCAGCCCTTACGCCGGTCGACCGGACAATTTGTGCATCGCATCCATTGAAAAATGTCCGGTTGCCGAGTATACTGTCAGCAATTGCAGGAGAATGATGCCCAAGGTCGCGTGCTTTGACGATACCGGGCCTGACGTGCTGGTTCTGGTCGAACGACCATGACCCGCCGCATTTCCACGTCAAGCGGGAGGGCGAGTGGGAGCTCAAAGTCAAGTTCGCCGAGGGCGAGGCACAGATGTTTGAGCTGGAGTGGGGCGATCGCTCCGAAGTCGAAGGTGCTCCGGGAGATCGCGAAGAACGTGGAGGAGAACCGGTTACAACTGCTGGCAGAGTGGGAGGCGAAGGTAAACCAATGACTACCAAAACTCCGAAGCGACGCATCGTGGAATTCTACGCGACTTCGCCGCGGCTCGCCCACGCCTACCGCCACGCCGCCAAACACAACAAGAGCCTGGCCCGCCTCGCGGAGATCCAGGAACTGAGGCATGCCGCGACGATGCACGATTTGGGCAAGCACACCGGCGAATTCCAGATGGTCGTGCTCTCCCACGCGGACGACGACCACCTCGTGCTGATCGACTCGCGAGTGGAGCCCGTGGTCTCGGGGGCCTTCCACCTGCTCTTCACGGGGCCGGCCACGCATCCCGACCAAGTCGCCCAGTGGATGAGGTCCACGAACATTCGGTCGGAGAACCGCCTTCACGTGGTCAAGGTTGAGGACATGGAGGCGCCGCAGGTGTCCCAACTGCTCGGGCGTGTCTGCTTCGCTCTCGGGCGGGACGGGAGCCGGGGCAGCATCATCGACGCGTACCTCGTCGGGGACCGGCTCTTCGTCCGGGGTCCGAAGCACCGGATGCTGCACATCCCGCTGGACTCCATTCCTGCTCTGAAGGGACAGCCTCAATCCGCGGTCCGAAACTTCTCGATCGATCCCGACGGTTCGTTCATCTACTGGCCGGACCTTGATGTCCATCTGGGCTGGAACCAGTTCCTGCAAGCGGTTGACCCGGCCGAACTCCGGAAGGCCCAGCAGCGGAGCGCCGGCTTCAACGAACGATATGGGGCTGCCATCCGCAGGGTCCGCGAGGCGGCGGGGATCCTCCAGTCGAAGGTCGAGGGGCTCACCGAGCGCCAGCTCCGCCGCATCGAGCAGGGGGAGAGCCGGGCCACGACCGCGGCGATCACCGCACTGGCAAAGGCTCACGGCCTCGACGCGAACGCCTACATGGAGAGGCTGACGAAGGCGATGCGGTGAGTGAACCGTTCCGCAAAGTCCTACCATATGGAGGACAGACATCCGACCCAGGCCGTTGCAAAGCGGACGGTGTTTTCCATGGGCTCGCGTGACGAACAACGGCCTCCGCGGAGTTGTCACAACCCGCGTGGCATATGGTCGTCTATCCATTTTAGCCGCCGTTCCGTGGGAAGAGGTCCATTGGCCATCGCGAACGATGCTGATAGTTAACTACGAATCTTACGAATATCACAAATGAGCAAAACCGCCAACATATAAAATAATTATATATTACTATAAATACGAGTTGTAGTCCACCTCCTCCGAGCCGGTGGGCTTCGGCTCGACGATGTCGACAATATACTCGTCGGCGTTCAATCCACGCTTGATGAATTCCCGAATGAGCGGATCGTCGTCCACGACGACTCCGATCTGGCCTCTTGGGACCGATCTCGGATTTGGCAGCGCTTTCGATCGTTTGGTGAGCAGCGCTCGGGGTCCTTGTTCCCGGTGCGCTGTCGCTCGACCGCCGCATGCTCCAGGAGGCCTTGAAAAAAAAGCCATGACCGCCCCGCGACGCCGTCTGATCGCCGAGGAATTATGCGACGGATTCGACGTGTCGCAACGTCGCATGGCCCGGGCGCGGACCTGGCCCGTTCCGGCCTCCGTTACGCGCCGGTCCACCGCGATGAACAGGAGGCGTTGACTCGACGCATCGAGGAACTGGCAGGGGCGCACCCACGGTTCGGCTATCGGCGGATCTGGGCCCTGCTGGATCGCGAGGCTGAATGGTCAACAAGAAAGCCGTGCGTCGCCTCTATCGCGAGTTGGAGCTGAAAGTGGATCAACCGCGGGCCAATCCCAAGCCGCAGCGAGCGTGGACAGGACCAGAATGCCTGCCATCTCCGGCCCTCGCGTGGGAAAGACGACGTATGGACATGGGATTTTATCTTCGATCGTACCAGTGACGGTCGAAGTCTCAAATGGCTGGGTATCGTTGATGAGTACACTCGAGAATGCACGGCGTTGGAAGTGCGCGCGCGGCATGATCGCCGAAGACATCGGGATCATCCTGGCCGAAGTCGCGGCCGGTCGCGGCGGTCCGCCGTGTCGGATGCGGAGCGACAACGGCCCGGACTTCGTGGCCCAAGTGGTGCAGTCGTGGCTGGAGGAGACCGGCTCCGGCACGCTGTACGTGCGCCGGGGAGCCCCTGGCAGAACGGTTATAGCGGAGTCATTCCAGAGCAAGGTTTGCGACGAGTTCCTCAACCGCGAGGAGTTCGAGAGCGAACCGCAGGCCAGGGCGTTGGCGCTTGGAAGGAGGAGCATAATACCGAACGCCCGCACAGTTCCCTAGGATATCAGACACCGGCCGATTTTGCGGCCACTTGTGTGAGGTATGTGCCTATTGATGAAGACCTGCCCGATCCTTCGTCTACTGAATCAACGAATAGGTAACTCCCATTATCACTGGACCAAGAAATGGGGAGCAGGCCACGTCAATTGCGTCGCAAACGGATATCCCGACTGGCCGATGGTAGACCACCAGGCAATGTACCACTACACGCAGGCTGCAGAACAGCAACCGTTACTACCCTGGCGAACGGCAACGCTTTTCGGGACCGCCGAGCAACGTTGATCGATCGCCTGATTCCCTCGCCGACATGGATATTTCATTCTGACAAAGCTTCTTTACGGCGTCTAAGTCGGGCACATAGCCGTGGGCGATATCCTCACGCGGCCTGATCCATTGGCCGACGGCGATGCCTGACCGTCGGCAATCATCGCGGCCAGCCATTGCCTGGCAGCCCAACGAGATTCGATCGCGGATTACACAAAAGGAAAGCGAGCCTCGCCGGTCGTGCCGATGGAAGCACCGACAAAAAACCGGGATCCTCGCAACCCAATTGCGAAAATCGCGCATTGTATAACATGTGCGATGTTCTCTTTTTCATTCATCGATAGTCTCCCAGCGCGTCGAAACCGAATCGGGTACACGCGGGACGCTTTATCGGGTGCAGGCAGACGCTCAGTGCCAGGAGAACCTGAGCCAGGCGTCTGCGAATCAGCGCCGGCCGACGTCGTGATGACCGCGAAACGAACCCAGCTCGGATTTGCCGAATGTGACGACAGTGACGAATCGTGCGGCCAACGTTGAGCCCGAAGCCGAGGACCAGCCGCCAACACGAAAAGACTGCGAAACGAACCCAGCTCGGATTTGCCGAATGTGACCACAATCACGAATCGTACGACCAACGCTCCGGCTGGAGGTCGAGCGCCGGCCGCCAACGTGTAAACTGCGAAACGAACCCACTCCGGATTTGCCGACTGCGATGAAAATCACGACTCGTGTCACCAACGTTCGGGCCCAAAACCCATCGCCGGCCGCCAGCATGAGAATTTGCGAACCGAACTTTCATGGCGCTCGCACAGCGCCGAACTGCATGAAAATGAAGTCCGCATTCTTGCATGAGTGTCCAAAGTAAATCCCATTTTCGGGGTCAGGTTCCGATTACTCAGGCGTCACACGTTACCTCAAGTCCTGTGGAGAGTTATATCGAGCAATGGCGGTCCGGTTATTCAGGCGTCACACGTAAGTCCAATGCCTGAAACGCTGTGACGCCGTGACGGCGTTTTTGGCCCCACTACACCTTCGTCGGGCTCTTCTCCGCAAATCGTACCGTCGAGTCGGACCGTTGGGACCGGCTCCCGAGAGTTTTCAGAGTAACCCAACCGGGATCTACATGGGTTCAAGTGGACCTGGAAATCAACACACGATTCCTGCCGAACGAACCCAAAGTGAAATTGAATGGATTACGCGGGCTGATCGGAATTGCCCTTTGTCTAACGATTGTTCGCGATGAACTGACAGGAATCACGAGTCACGCCGATCGCGGGTCGTCAGGTCGAGTTTCGTGACTTGCGAGTCGTCACGCGTAGAATGCATCAAGGAGGCGCCGCGCGTGGGTCCAGCAGACGGAGCCCGATCGGTGTCAACTGGATTGTTGCGAACAGCTGGACAGCCGACGACGTAATTCCTTGAGACTCAGAATAGAACGAGTGACGAGCCCCATAAGTGAAAACCCCGGACGCCGACGATGCCGCGGGGATGAAAGGATAGGTGAATCCCTTGACTAGCACACAATCATTACCCGTCCTCCCGATGCGAGGAGCGGTGATTTTTCCTGGTTTGGCCGTGCCGATCGCTGTCGGACGACCGGGGACTTTGCGGGCGATCGAGGCGGCCATCAAAGGCGACGGCCTCGTCTTCGCCGTCGCCCAGCGCGACCTGGCGGACGAGATCGCGCCGGAGCAGCTTTACTCGACACGGCGTCATCGCCCGGGTCGGTCAGATTCAGCGAGGACTGGGCGGGGTCCAGTTGCTCCTACAAGGTGAGGAACGTGCCCATGCACTCAAATATGAAGACTCCGAAGGCTTCCTGAAGGCGGTCGCGATGCCCCTTGCGGAGTTGCGGCCGATCGACGTCGAGAACTCGGCCTTCGCGGCTCTGTATCGGGAGACCCGCGAGCGGGCCATGGAGCTGGGCGAGCGCCGAGGGCTGCCGGAGGAGGTGCTCCACCAGGTCATGGACTCCGTGACCGACCCCGCCCGATTCGCCGACCTGGTCGCCGGCTACATCGAGCTGCCTCTCGAGGAGAAGCAAAACCTGCTGGAGACTCTCGGCGTCGAGGACCGGCTCCGCAGAGTCCTGATCCTGGTTCAGCGTCAGATCGGAATGCTCGAAGCGCAGGACAAGATCAAATCACAGGTCCAGTCCGAGCTGGGCGAGCGGCAGAAGGAGATGTACCTCCGCGAGCAGATGAAGGCGATCCAGAAAGAACTGGGCGACGACGACGAGTCTCGCGAGATCAAGGACCTGCGCGCCAAACTCGCCAAGCTCGAACTTCCCCCCGAAGCCAAAGCCGAGGTCGACCGCGAGCTGGGCCGCCTGGAGCGGTCCGGACGCGAGTCGATGGAAGCGCCAGGTCATCCGCACCTACCTGGAATGGGTCGCCGAGCTGCCCTGGAACAGTCGCTCCGACGACGACCTTGACCTCAAGCACGCCTCGCAGGTGCTTGACGAGGACCATTACGGCCTTGAGGACGTGAAGGACCGAGTCCTTGAGTTCCTCGCTGTCCGCCAGCTCAATGCCCGCCGGATCGCGAAGGAAGTCGAGACCGGGGGCGAGGTCAAGACCGGGGAAGTCAAGGTCGAGGAGCGTCCCGTCACGGACGCGTCCGAAGCCAAGGCCGCGTGCGATGGCCCGAGGCCCGATCCTCCTGTTCATCGGCCCGCCCGGCGTCGGCAAAACGTCCATCGCCAAGTCGATCGCCCGAGCCCTCGGGCGGAAGTACGTCCGGGCCGCGCTCGGCGGCATTCGCGACGAGGCCGATATCCGCGGCCACCGGCGGACCTATGTGGGTGCGATGCCCGGCCGGATCATTCAAGGTCTCAAACAGGCCGGCACCAAGAACCCGGTCTTCCTCCTGGACGAAGTGGACAAGCTCGGAATCTCGAATCAGGGAGACCCCGCCAGCGCGCTCTTGGAGGTGCTCGACCCGGCCCAGAACGACTCGTTCACCGACCATTACTTGAACGTCCCGTTCGACCTGAGCGAGGTCCTGTTCATCGCCACGGCCAACTTCCTTCAGAACATCCCGTCTCCGTTGCTCGACCGGATGGAGGTCGTCGATTTCTCAGGCTACACCGAGCGCGAAAAGGCCGAGATCGCCAAGACGTACCTCATCCCGAAGCAGCTCGTCGAGTCCGGTCTGGCTGATGAGCGGGTGACGTTCACCGATGACGCCGTGATGGAGATCGTCAGCCGGTACACCCGTGAGAGCGGCGTCCGCCAGCTCGAACGGCAAGTGGGTGCCGTGGCACGCAAGGTAGCCCGAGGGATCGCGGCGGGCGAAGAGGTCGAGCGAACCATCACACCAAAGAGGATCCGCGACTTGCTGGGACGGCCCCGGGTCCACCCCGAGCACGCCGCCTCGGCCAACGAGGTGGGCGTCGCGACTGGGATGTATTACACTCCCAGCGGTGGCGACATCATGTTCGTCGAGGCCGCCATTCGCAAGCTGCATGGACCGAGCTCGTCGGAGGGGACGGTCCCGTTCGGCGGCTGGGGAAACGTCTCCTTGATCCTGACCGGCCAGCTTGGGGACGTCATGAAAGAGTCAGCCCGAGCGGCGACGACCTACGCGGCGACCCATGCCCGTGAGCTGGAGATCCCGTCGGACCGGCTCGGCTCGATCGAGGTCCACGTCCACGTCCCTGCCGGGGCGATTCCCAAGGATGGTCCTTCAGCGGGCGTGGCGATGGCCACGGCAATTATCTCGGCCATGTCCGGTCGGCCTGTCCGCCGCGACCTGGCAATGACCGGCGAGATCACTCTCCGTGGGCGAGTCCTTCCGATCGGTGGGGTCAAGGAAAAAGTGCTGGGCGCCCACAGAGCTGGCTGCACCCACATCCTTGTTCCCAAGGACAATGAGGCCGACCTCGAAGACCTCCCGGCCGACGTCCGAGAGGCGCTGACGTTTCACTGTGTCTCGACCCTCGATGAAGCGCTCGAAATCACCCTGGCGACCCCGGCATTTTCAGGGTCGCCCGGGGAAACTTACGACGGCCTGACCGGGTTCGAAGAGCCGGCATTCGGCGAAAAGCGCGTCGCGATCCACGCCTGATTGGCCCGAACTCGCTCTTGAAATGCCACAGTCGATTCGGATAATGAAACTCTTCGCTCGAAATTGATGGAACTGGATGGGATTCGGAGAGTGAGTTCGTGGCTGTACCAAAACGACGTAAATCACCCTCACGCAGGGGATGCGAAGGAGCCACGACTTTTTGGTCGCTCCCGCATTGAATGTCTGTCCGCAGTGCAAGTTGGCTGTGCCGCCGCACAAGGTCTGTGATTTGGTTCAGGAATGCGGCAATGTGCAACGGAGCAAAACGCACAAACCAGTGGTCAAAGCCAAGAAGGAAAAAGATAAGTCCAAGAAGTGAGCGAGCGGCGATGAATCGTTGCCTGTGATTCCCTACGTAGGAAATCTCCAATCTTGGATCGAGAATCTGGAACGAGGAGTGGGTCCGATGGGCCGTGAGTGTCCTGTCAGTGGCAAGAAGACAACGTTCGGCAATCACATTACTGAACGCGGCAAAGCGAAATACCTCGGGGGCGTAGGCAAGAAGACCACGGGCATTAGCCGCCGCACCTTCAAGCCCAATCTGCAACGGATCCATGTCTGGCTGCCGAACGGAACGACTCGATATGTTCGAGTGGCCACATCAGTCATTCGAAGCGGACAGTTAACTCTCGAGGTCGACGGCAAAATTCAGACGTTTCCGCTCATCAAAGCCTCGAAAGGCAGCGCCAAGGCCCGCGAAAGGCTCAAGAACCTCTACCCGATCTAACGACCTGATCGCTTTTCGTAGCGCTGCCGAAGTGATGTGCCTGGTTTCGTTGGCTTCGCCGTACCCCCTCGTCTCATCCCTCTCCGCGATGGGGTGGCGGACGAGCTGGGGGACTGGCTCGTTGCGCCGGCGGCGTCGCCACGAGGCCTGATCGACGCCGATGCCGGCGGTTTCGCCAGATTCCGTCGAAAGGCGGTTCCGGGGCTCGCATTTCTCTGATTATCGTGTACAATCGAATACAGACGAGAAAACCGGCCGATCTTTGTTCAAATGAGCCATTGGAGCCGGACCCGACATGGCCAGCTTTGAGCTTGCGAGTCCGTTTCAACCAGCCGGCGACCAGCCCCAGGCGATCGATCAGATTGTGAGCGGCTACCAAAAGGGCCGGTCGCACCAGACATTGATGGGTGTAACTGGATCGGGCAAGACGTTTACCATGGCCAACGTGATCGCCCAGCACGGGCGGCCTGCTCTGGTGATGTCGCACAACAAGACCTTGGCCGCTCAGCTCTATGCCGAGTTCAAGGAGTTCTTTCCCAAGAACGCGGTCCGCTATTTCGTCAGCTACTACGATTATTATCAACCCGAGGCTTACATCCCCCAGCGGGATATCTACATTGAGAAGGACGCTGCGATCAATGAGGAGATCGAGCGACTTCGCCTGTCGTGCACAAGTGCATTGGTCAGTCGCGAGGATGTGATCGTCGTGGCGAGCATCTCCTGCATCTACGGCTTGGGCTCGCCCGACGACTATCGCAAGATGATGGTCCGGCTCAAGCTGGGAGACATCGTCGACCGCGACCAGCTTCTCTTGAGATTCGTCGATATCCAGTACGATCGCAACGATGTGTCGTTCGAGCGTGGCAAGTTCCGGGTGCGCGGCGATGTCATCGAGCTTTGGCCTGCCAATGAAGAAATTGGCTATCGGATCGAGCTGTTCGGCGATGAAGTCGAGCGGCTGGCCACGATCGACACGCTGACCGGTCTCGTGCTGGAGACTCATCAGGAGATGTACGTCTACCCGGCTAAGCACTTCGTGCTCCCCGAGGAACGGATCAAGGGAGCCGTTGACAGCATCGCTGAGGAGCTCGAGCAGCGACTCCAGCAGATGAAGGAACAGGGCAAGCTCCTGGAGGCGCAACGGCTGGCCGCCCGGACGCGCTACGACATGGAAATGCTACTCGAGGTGGGGTATTGCTCGGGGATCGAGAATTACTCACGGCACTTGACCGGCCGCCAGCCTGGTGAGACCCCGACCACGCTGCTCGACTTCTTTCCGCCGGAGAGCCTGTTGATCCTGGACGAGTCACATGTGACCGTACCTCAGATTCGGGGGATGTTCGCCGGTGACTTCAGCCGCAAAAGCACGCTGGTGGAACACGGGTTTCGCCTGCCCAGTGCCCTCGATAACCGGCCGTTGCGGTTTGACGAATGGGAGAAAAAGTTCGACCGCCGGCTGTTCGTGTCGGCCACGCCGAGCGATTACGAGGTCGCGATGTCCGGCGGCGAGGTCGTCGAGCAGGTGATTCGGCCGACCGGCCTGATTGATCCGGTCGTGCGCGTCGAGCCAGCCCGGGGACAGGTCCCCGCTTTGCTCAAGGAGGCCAAGGTCCGCGCCGCCCGGGGCGAGCGGGTGCTGGTCACGACGTTGACCAAGCGGTTGGCCGAGGATCTGTCAGGCTATCTCAAAGAACAGGGGCTGCGTTGTAAGTGGCTCCACTCCGAGCTGGACGCTTTCGAACGGGTGACGATCCTCCGCGAGCTGCGTGAGGGAGCATTCGACGTTCTGGTGGGCGTCAACCTGCTGCGAGAGGGACTCGACCTGCCTGAGGTCTCGATGGTCTGCATCCTCGACGCCGACAAGGAAGGTTTCCTCCGGAGCGAAACTTCGCTGATCCAGACCATCGGCCGGTCGGCGCGGCACGTGAACGCGGAGGTGGTCCTGTATGCGGACAAGATCACGAACTCGATGCAGCGCGCGATCGACGAGACGGAACGCCGCCGGACTCTGCAACTGTCGTACAATAGCGAACATGGCATCACTCCCGAAACCATTGTCAAGGCGATCCGACGTGGGATCGAGGAAGAAATCCAGGCCAAGTCAATCGCGCGACAAGCCGTCGGCCGCGACGAAGCCGCCGATGCCAATGAGGAATATCTCGGCGCCCTGGAAGCCGAAATGCTCGAGGCCGCCGAGAAGCTCGAATTCGAGCGGGCCGCCGCCCTCCGCGACAAGATTGTCCAGCTTCGGTCCAAACCAGGCGTCAGCCCGAACCGGCCCGCGGCCTCGCCCCAGGCTCAGAGGCCGCCGAGGGCGGGCCAAGGCCAGAGGCGGACGGCGCAAGCAGTAGCCTGAGCACGTTCACCTCGACATCTGTCTGATCCGCGACCATTCGCGTGACCCGAGGTACAAAAATTCTCGGCGAGCGGCTAGGATTAGTGATGTTGCTGCCGCGAGTCCGGCAAGGCGATTGACCGACCAGAAAAAATTTGATTGATAGAGGGCACGCTCATGAAGCGGTGGTTCTGGATCCAAGGGAACGGCGACGTCGGGACGAAACAGACCGTGAAACGTTCGCTCCTCAGGCCCGCGGGCGTCTTGCTGCTGATATCGGCGATATGGATGTCAATCGGTTGCGACTCGGATTCGTTCGTCCCGCCTCGGCCGGACGAATTGAAAGGTGTTGCCGGTGCGGAAAACGACGCGGGGAGTGGATTAGCCGCGAGGGCGGGCGTGCCGGCGTCGACCAAGCCGATCGAGCTGATCCTCAATCGGCACAGTGCCGATGAGACCGAGTTTTTTAAATCGGCGGCGCGAACGCAAGCGGGTATCGAGAAGGCGCGGATCAAGCTCACCTTTCTCGGTGAGAAGGATTCGTCGACGCGTCAAGCTGAGCTGGTTCGCGAGGCTGTGGCCAGACGACCACCGGCCTTAGTGCTCGAGTTGGCTGACCCGAGCGATTTGGCCTTGGCCAAGGCTGTGCGCGAAGCTGAGGATGCCGGAGTCCCGGTGATCTTGCTCGGACGTCCGCTCGCGGACTCCCAAGCTACAGAAGTGGCTAGCCCGACGGCAAGGCCGCGAAAGCCGGCGCCGGTCCGGCCTCTGTCCAAGGTCAAGCCCAGGGCACACAGGCGTCGGCGGGCTCGCGACCGCCAGCGCCGCTGATCCTGGTTACGTTTACCTCGTTTGCTCCGACCTCCAAGGCTCTGGTTGCGTCGGCGGCCCGCAACACCAAGAACATCGGGAGCGATCCCCACGGAGGTGCGGTCATTCTGCTGGATACAACAAGCGATCTCTATGTCGAGCAGCGAGCCACGGCGATGCGTGATGCCCTCAAAGCGTCGGGGATCACCAAGATCAAGGAGATCCGCTTTGAGAAGATTGCCACGCGCGTGGAGCCCGTCTTGTCCGAGTTTCTCTCGCCAACCCCGATTTCGTAATGGTCTTCCCACTCGACCACCAGAGTTACCTGGCAAACCGAAAGGTAAGCCCAGACCTCAGACCGGAGCGTCCCTTGATCTCGGCAGGCTACACCATGGACGACCAGCTCGCCAGGTCGGTCCAGATGGGCGAGTTCGCGGCCCTCGCCGAATACATGCCGACGCGGTTGCTCCGCAAGGCGACCAGCACCGCCATCGCCGTCGCCCAGGGCGCGACGTGCCGCGCCGCATTGAGCTGCCGATCGCTTTTTACGACTCGCCTGAGAATACCGGCGTGGCGCACCCTCAGCTCAAGGGCCGCGATAGATTCAAGGCCAAGACCAAGTCCGATTGAGTATGCCAGGTTCGCTTCACGACCACCCGGCGTGCGGCACGGGGCGGGAGATCGCCATGGATGATCGTCCAGTGCAATTCGGTGACAGGGAACGGTGCAACGCCCTGGCCTTGATCTCGCTGGCAATGAAGGAGGACCTCGGCGAGGCGGGAGACATCACCTCGTCGGCGACGATTCCGAGTGATGCGCAGCGGTGCCCGCGCCTGGTGGCGCGGTCCTCCGGCGTGTTGGCCGGCCTGCCGGTGGTCGAGCGTGTGGTGGCAGAGTTCGGTTTGATCAAGCATTGGGAAACGTATCGCATTGACGGAGAACGAATCGAGCCGGGTAGCGTGATCGCACGGCTGGCCGGGCCGATGCGATCGCTACTGACCTGGACGCGCACGGCCCTGAACTTCCTCCAGCGGTTGAGCGGGATCGCGACCTTGACGTCGCGGTACGTCGCGGCCGTGGCTGGCACCCGCGCCGCGATCTATGACACGCGCAAAACCACTCCCGGCTGCGGTCGCTGGAAAAGTACGCGGTGCGGTGCGGCGGCGGCGTCAATCATCGCTTTGGCTTGTACGATGCCGTGCTGATCAAGGACAATCATTTGGCATGGCTGCAAACGGCTGCCCGGCCGTCCGCACAGGACCGGATGGCCGTTGCAATCGCAGTCGGCGAGGGCAAACACTCCTCGCGGGACAACCATCGAAATCGAGGTCGATTCGCTTGAGCAGTTCGATCGTGCCGCTCGGATGCGGCTCCCGATATCATCCTCATCGACAATCTCGGACCGGAGCTGGTCGCCGAGGCCGTAAGCCGTCGCGACAACTTGGCGCCTTCCATTCAGCTTGAGGCCTCGGGCGGCATCAATCTCGACACCGTGAGTCTCATGGCCCAAACGGGCGTCGATCGCATCAGCGTAGGCGCGCTGACTCATTCGGCCCCAGCACTGGACGTCGCGCTCGATTTCGAAGTTGAGCCGGGCCAAGTTCCGCTTGGCGACCCGACGGAATGAACGGCCGGCCGCGGTTCTTGAATCGGAACATGATCGTGTTCTCGACCGTACCCATCCCAATGATCTTGAACATTCCGCTGCTTGAGCGGATTCGCGCCGTCGGCGGGCGACTTCGTTCCTCTGCACGAGCTGGGCCCGGACTTAGAGCGAGTGCGGATCGATCTGGATGCGCTGCATCGCGTTTGGGTTCGGCATCGAAGAGCACCCCTACGGCGGAGCAGCTTATGCGGGACCGGCCGAGCGGCTTTGTCCCGACCAGATCGAGCATCAATTGGCGACCCGATGGATCGGCCGGCGGATTGCAGTCTGGAATCGAGTCGGCAGTACGAACGACGTGGCGGCTCGAGCCGGACACTCGGAGTCAAACGACGGCCTCGTTGTGCTGGCGGAGGACCAGACGGCCGGCCGCGGCCGTCGCGGTCGGTCGTGGCTCGCCCCGCCCCGCACGTCGATCCTTATGTCGGTCGTGCTGTTTCCTCCACGCCATCTGGCGCCGGCCGTGCCTGAGTCCGCCTTCGGCGGCGCTGGTCGACCGCGCTGGCCGCGGTAGCGACCGCGGAAGTCGTCGCTGCATGGACCGGTCGTGACGCCACGATCAAGTGGCCAAACGACGTCCGTGTCGGCGGGCGGAAAATCGCCGGCATTTTGGTCGAACGTGCACTGGCTTCCAGCCTGCCGGCCTCTTCGTGCACGCCGGAGCAGGCCGTCGAGCCGAGCGGGGCGGTCATCGGCATTGGTCTGAACGTCAATCTAGATGGCGACAACTTCCCCACCGAGTTGCGCGCCATGGCCACATCGATCCAAATCGAGCGCGACGGTATGCTCGTCGATCGGTCAGCGCTGGCTCGCGACCTGATCCAACGTCTAGACTACTGGTACAATACCAGCCGGTCTCAGGGCTCCGGGCGCTCAACGACTGCTGGCGCGCCCGCAGCGAACACATCGGGCGTATCGTCCGCGTAGAAACGCCGGCTGGCCGACTGGTTGGCCGACTCATAGACATCGACTTGGATTTGGGCCTGACCCTGGACTTCGTATCACTACCTGACCGGGAATCGGGCGTCGCTGGCGTACCGAGCATGACCAAACTCCCGCTGGCTGACATCCTGGCACTTGATGCTCGAGAAAAATGAGTCCATGAATGAAGCACGAATCAGCGGAGCCAACTGAGCCACCGAGCCCTCGCTCCCGGAATTGTCGTGCATTCGGACCGATCGCGATGGTAAGCTAAATAATCGCTGTTCCTCAAACGTTCGGCTTGTAGAACTCCTGCCCGATCTGCGCCCGCCAGCCAAACCGACGACCGAGCGACTGGACGACCCGGATGTTGAAGAACCGTACTGCTCCCGAGGAAGTGATCGTCATGCCGGCATCGCATCCTTGTTTGGCACGCTCATCGACCTTTTCGCGTGGGATTGGATTCGCCTTATGGATCTTGTCCGCGTCCATGCCATATGAAGCCCGAGCTGGAGTCTCGGTGTGGACGGGGACGCCTCGTTTGGGATTAGGAGTCTCCAGCATGTCGGCAGAGCATAGTAGTTCGTTACTGGTTGATTACTTCAAGACGTTTCTTGAAGATCGGGACATCGAGGCGTTCCGCGAGCGGGTGGCGGCGCGTTACAACGAGGGGACGCTCGGCCGTATCCTCGCCGGCTCGCCGTCTGTCGCGGCGCGGCGAGCCGCAGTCGTGTCGCTGGGATTATTGGCCAGCTTCGAGCAGAGCAACGCCGTGCTGGGAAGGTCGCTCAAGGACAGCGACGCCGCCGTGCGGGGTATGGCCGAACACGCCGCTCTGGACCGTCTGGTTCCGCGCCGATACCCCCGAGAACAATCTGTTGCTCGACCAGGTCCGGAACACAATCAGGAACCAGCAACTCAATGAAGCCGAAACCCTCGCCAATCGACTGATCCACCTAGCGCCCAATTTCGCCGAGGCTTACAACCAGCGGGCGATCATTTACTTCCAGCAGGGCCGGTTTGCCGAAAGCGTCCAAGACTGCCGGCACGTCCTGAGTCGTAACCCCTATCACTTCGGGGCCCTCTCGGGGATGGCGGAATGCCAGCTTCGACTCAACCGTTCCCGAGAGGCGCTGAAGACACTACGCCAAGGTCTGAAACTTCAGCCGTATAGCAGTTCGCTCCGCAGTTTTATCCAGGAACTCGAAACGCAAATCGAGCCGGACGATTCGCGGTGAAGACCAGCCGGTGATTCCTCTGGGCGGCTCTGTGCTGGTGCCGGATTCGAGATCGCTCGATCCGCCACACACCCTTCGGGTTCTTACATCGCCCGATCACGCGCTGAGCTTTCGTAAGACGTGTTTGGCTCAGGCGAGTCGGACGTCAGGCGGACGCCCGCCGCGACCGAGTGCGCTTGGCGACGAAGAGTGCGGTCGTCGCGAGGACCCAAATAGCCAGCGTCGTTGGCTCGGGGACCGAAGAGCCATCGAGAGCTTGTGCTCCCAATTGGTTGGTCGAGCCGGTGTTTCCCAGTGCCGCGAGGGCCTGGGTGAGGGCTTGGGCGGCGGCCGGGCTGAACGACGCATTCGGGTTGACCATCATCGATAAGCTAGCCATCTTCGCGTCGAGGTACTTGCCCGTCGTGTCGTAGTTTTCCGGTACTCCGAACGCGAGCATCAGCTCGTGGGAAATATTGTGGGCGACGAGCCACTCGAGTTGGTCGAGCGTCTGGGCCGACGGTGCGCTCACATTGATGAAGCTGAAACCGTTGCCACCGACCTGCGTCATCCCGATCGCACTGGGAAGGCTCGCACTTGTCGTATTCGAGACCAAGCTGATGGTGTGCAGAGCGGGAACGCTAGGGTTATCCGTGAGTGTGACGGATACGCCGCTTTGACTGAAAGACTGCTGCACGCGCTGGAGAACGGTGGCGTCGAAGCTTTGCTGCTGCTGAGCCGTGGGTTGTTGGCCGCCAAAAAGGCTCGTAATCTGCGGGCTGTCGTACCAAGGTTGGGCGTTTCCGGTGGTGATACTGCCCTGCGCCGGGTATGGTCCAACGCCGAGATTGATGTAGGCATCCACTGGGCCGGAGGTTGATGCGGCAGAGACCGAAACTGGAGCGGCGGACGAGTTGCCGACGACCGGCTGGGGTGGGGCGAAGAGTCCCGAGTTAATCGGCGCATTCGCGATGATCGGCTGCGGTTGGGGTTGGGGTTGCGGTTGGGGTTGCGGTTGCGGTTGGGGGGAGATCGCACTCGGCGATGCGAAGTTCCCGAGAGCGGTCCCGCCACCGCCGTTGGGCCCATTTTGTCCGACGATCCACGCCATCCAATCCGGCCAGGTGATTGGATCGGCTCGAACTGCGCTCGTCATGACTCCCCAGACAACGATCCCCAATAGCGTGCGTCTCAGAGCGGACATCGCGAACCTCCTGTTCGAGCCCAAGGAGACCGCCATCATGACGATCCCGACCGCGACCGCACCGCCGTTCAATCCGCCCCTTTAACGTCCATGGTCACGCTAACGAGCGACCGTTTGGACTGAAGACACCGATTTGTACTGAATTTCAGCCGAATGTGATAGGGGAAGGGTGAGCCGGAGAGCAGAAGCTTCGAGAGCAATTGTCGTGCCAGGACATGGTTTTTACCGACACGAAGCGCCAACGATCGCGACTGGTCCGTGATCGATTTGTCGGAAGTGACAGCTCCATCGATTGTTCTGAGTTTTCCACGACGAGCGTTTGCTGGAAGAGCCTGCTGAAATGACAAGTTGCTGCTCGTTCTCAGCACGGCAATCTTTACAAACTCCCTGCATTTTTGAGTAAAGAATTCTGAGAGCTCCGGAGAGACGAGAAGCCCCCCTGCCCCGGGTCGACGGCAAATGCCGAGTTGATCCATCACCCTTGAGATTCAATACGCGCCGGGATGCTGACCGGCTCCAAGGATACTGCACGCCTGAATCACGTTGATGCCGAGCTCAGCGGCGCGATCCAGGATTTCGGGAGAATCGGAACCTGGGTTGAGCCAGACCTCGCCGACATCCTTACGCGCCACCTGGTCGAGGACCTGCAGCGCCGATTCTCGGGGGGACGTACAGGCTGACCTGATCCAGTTCATGGAGAGGAATGGAGTCGAGGCTGGGGTAAGCCGCGATCCCCTCGACCTCCGCGAGCGTGGGGTGAATCGGAAAGACCGTCCAGCCTGCGTCGCGGAAAGCTGCGCACCGCCTTGTTGCCATACTTGTGTCGATCGGCACTGGCGCCGACCACCGCCACTGTCCGGCCTTTCACCATCGTTCGTCCTCGAAATCAAGCCATTCGCGCGACATTTCCGTTCCGATCCAAAGACATTATTACTCAAACGAAGCACGCACGGCTACCGGACGGCGTCGGACCCGTACCGACAGATCGTTTTCATGTGTCGTCGTGAGGAGATTACCATGCCCTCAGCACCGAATCATCAGCAATGCACAGTTAGGAGGATCGGGAGACGGACCTCCCTCCGACAAATCCTTCAGGGCCCGGCTTTGTCCAACGACCAAGCTAACCGTCTGTGGGATTAATGTGAATAAATCCCATCAGCCGCGTGTTCTAATCCCATCGATCCGACGACCGGGAAAAAAATCGGGCCGACTGGAACTCTGTTGTCGCTCACATAATTAACGAATGAATGGGCATCAGGCCCTGTGCGGACCGCGCACAAACCGCATGCCGTTGTTGGCGTGCGCACCTTGAAGGGATTGCGCTGGAAAGACTTACTGATGAAACAGCGGTGCGTGTTCTACCCGCTCCTGATCGCGCTGTATCCGGCCCTCGCGTTTTACGCTCAGAACGCACTCGATTTGCCGGTGTCTGAGTTAGCTTGGCCGCTTGGCCTGACGACAGCGGCATCAGTTCTGGTCGGGGCAACCCTGTGGCTGGTGGTGAAAGACGCCGCAAGGGCAGGGATGCTGACGGTCGTGGCATTCGCGGTCTTTTTCACGGTCGAGTTGGCGCCGGAATGGGTCGACAGTTGCCTACGAGAGCTGAGCTCATTTTGGGTCATTCGGGATATTCACGTCTGGAGGCCACTGGCCATCGGGGGGGAGTTGGCGGCAACTTCCGTGCTCGTGTGGGCGATCTTCACGAAGGTCAAAGAGCCCAAGGCCTGGACCGTTTATCTCAACGCCTTCGCGTTGGTGTTGATCGTGCTGCCTTCAACGAGGATTATTCTGACCATCGTGCGAGAGCCGGCCAAGGCGGGTGGGCCGCCGGGCGCCGTGGGAAGGCCACCGGGCGCCGTGACCGAACCGCTCGTCGCTGCAAAGAAACCGCCGGGCGCTGTGGACACTGCGGAGGGTATCGGGCACCGACCCGACATTTACTACATCATCCTCGACGGCTACGCTCGCTCGGACGTGATGTCTGAGCTGTTCGGATTCGATAATCGGCCGTTCCTCGAGCGGCTGGAGAGGCGGGGTTTTTACATCGCGACAAGAAGCACGGCGAACTACTGTCAGACGCCCCTGTCGTTGTCCAGCTCGCTCAACGCTGTCTACCTCAACGGCTTGATCCCGGCTTCATCCCACGATAAGTCGCAGCTCGCCGAATGGATCGGCAATGGGGCGGTGGTTCGGACGCTCCGGGGGCAAGGCTATCGATTCGTCACGTTCGCCACGGGGTTCGATGCGACCGAGCACCCCGAGGCGGACGTCTATTTGTCTCCTGCCCCAGACTTCAGTCTTTTCCATCACCTGCTGATCAGCCGCACTCCGCTGACATGGATCCTTCCCGGTCCGTCGCTACGAGACGCGTACACGTCGGCGCGGGAGCGGATCCTTTTCCTAATCGATAGGGTCCCACTGGTCGCACGATGCAAGCAGCCGACATTTACCTTCGCACACATTCTGTCCCCCACCCACCATTCGTGTTCGGCGAGGATGGCGAAGACGTCAGCCCGCACGATCGGTATTACTACTTGACCGACGGGGAACTTTTCCGCGGCCACTACGGTGACCGGGACGCGTACGCCGCGGGTTATCGCAAGCAGGCCGCATTCCTCACGAAGAAGGTCGAGCAGATGATCGATCGCATTCTGGCGAATTCGACCGAGCCGCCCGTGATCATCCTCCAGTCAGACCACGGATCGGGCATGAGACTGAGCACCCAGAGCCTGGAGCAGACCGACATTCGCGAGAGGATGAGCATTCTCAACGCCTACTACCTGCCCGGCCCCGGGCGCCAAGCCCTCTACCCAAGCATCTCTCCTGTCAATTCATTTCGAGTCCTTTTCAACGCTTACTTCGGCGCAGGCCTGGACCTCTTGCCCGACCGGAGCTACTTCTCGACTTGGGACGAACCATTCAAGTTCATGGACGTGTCCCGAAGCGTCCGCCCCGCTTCGGACGTAAGTCCGGGGAGTGCCCCGGAGACTGGCTCGCCCAACCCGCCGGCGCGGAGCTAAACTCGCAGCCGATCAACGACTTCCGTCGAATTCGCTGACTCACGATCGACGGACAGCTAAGGAAATCCTCCATTTCTCCGTTTATGAGACGGCCTGTCATCGGCTATAATGAGTGTTCTCTTGACCAACTGAAACTGGAGGAGACTCGTTCGACGATGGCTGTGTTGTTGCAGATCAGGAACGCCTACAAAAGTTATGGCGGGCAGGCGCTGTTGGATGGGGCGGAGGCCTCCATCACGGATGATGTTAAGGTGGGATTCGTCGGCCGAAACGGGTCGGGAAAGAGCACTTTGCTCAAGATTCTGCTTGGTGAGGAAGAGCTGGACCGGGGTGAGGTGATCCGCCATCCCAAGTTGCGGCTTGGGCTACCTGCGGCAGCATGATGCCTTCCTGCCCGAGGAAACCGTTCTCGACTTCCTGATGCGCGACAGCGGACAACCCGACTGGAAGTGCGGCGAAGTGGCGGCGGAGTTCGAGCTCAAGGGAGCCTATCTTGACGGTCCGATCAGTAAGCTGTCCGGGGGATGGCAAACGCGAGTGAAGCTTGCGGCCCTGTTGCTCCATTCACCGAACTTGCTGCTGCTCGACGAACCGACAAACTTTCTGGACCTGCGCACTCAGATCTTGCTGGAACACTTTCTCAGACACTACGACGAGGCCTGTCTGATCGTCTCGCACGACCGGGAATTCCTCAGGGCGACGTGCGACCACACGCTCGAAGTGTTGCGCGGCAAGCTGACAATGTACCCGGGCAAGATCGACGCCTATCGAGAGAATCAGCAAGAGCGCCGCAAGCAAGACGAACGGATTAACGCGGGCGTGCTGGCGAAGAAGCGGCATCTCGAAGACTTCATCGCCCGAAACAAGGCCCGCGCCAGCACGGCGACGCGGGCGAAGTCGAAAGAGAAACAGCTCGAGAAACTCGAGACCGTCGAGATCGCCGCCGAGGAGCCGACGGTTAGCATCCGCCCGCCGCAAGTCGAACCGCGGCGCGGCGCGGCGCTTCGCTGTATTGACTTGACGATCGGCTATCCCGAGCGGCAAATCGCCTCGGGGATCGGCGTCGAGGTTGTTCATGGAACACGGACGGCCATCGTGGGGGACAACGGACAGGGGAAGACGACCTTCCTGCGGACGATTGTTGACTCGTTGCCACCGCTCGGCGGGGACGTCCGCTGGGGACACGGGTGCAGCGTTGGGATCTACGCCCAGCATGTTTACACGAGCCTGCCGCCGAAGCAGACGGTGTACGAGTACCTGGAAAACAACGCCGCTGCCGGAACAAAGACGCAGGAGATCCTCAACGGGGCAGCCTCGATGCTGTTCCGCGGCGCGGACGTCAAGAAGAGAATCTCGGTCCTCTCCGGGGGCGAGCGTGCGCGGCTCTGCCTCGCGGGGCTGATGCTCAGCCAGTACAACGTGCTTGTCCTCGACGAACCGGGGAACCACCTGGACGTCGAAACCGTCGAATCGCTGGCGGAGGCCATGTTGGCTTATAAGGGGACGGTCCTATTCACGAGCCACGACCGGACTTTCCTGAAACGAATCGCGACTTCGATCGTCGAGGTCCGCGCGGGCCGCGTCGTGAACTATAACGGCGACTACGAGACCTATCTGTACGCCGTGAACAAGGAGATCGAGGAAGGCGAGCGCGAGAACGCCACGCGCATGTCCAAGCCTCCCGCGGAGGTTTTGAAATCCAAGAGCGTGCCCAAGCCGGCTCTTCGCAACGAGCGGGATCTTCGAAAGGAGATGAACAACGTCGAAAAGACCATCGCGAGGCTCGACGAACAGAAGAAGCTCGCGAACACGCAATTCCTATCGGCCATCGATCCGAAGGAAGCGATGCGGCTGCACGACGAGGTTAAGGATCTGACCATGCAGCTCAATGAGGCCGAAGAACGTTGGTGCTTTTTGCAGGAAGAACTTGGCGAGACTCACTAAGGTCTGTGCGCCGACGAAGACAGCGTCGAAGTTGGCGGGAATGCATGGGAATCGAACCCACCAGGAGCCTGTTTCCAAACCCCTCACCGGTTTTGAAGACCGGGGCCGGCACCAGCCGAACACGCACTCCCGTTAACGTCTGGAAGCGACAGTACACGACAGGAACCGTCAGAATCCCTATTTTTCAAGGGGCTGGCGTTCATCGACTCGTGAACAGTCAATCCTGCTATCACGTCAGGAACGCGACAGATTCCGACCCGAAACGTCCTCTGCGCTGTCCATGCGCTGTCAAAGCGCTGTCAATTCGTGACACTCGCGTGTCATGAGTGCCGGTCTTCAAGGCGGCCTCGGGTCGGGGCGCAGGGCTGGGTCAGGTCGGGCAGCGCGTCCAGGGCGGCGGAGTTGATCATACAAGCCGATATGGCGTGTACACTCCCAGGGTCGGGGGTCGAATGCCGGGCCAGCGATTGAACGACTTTGACTGAAGCGTTGCTCTTGGCCAACGCTGTGATGAAGCCGTGTCTAAAGGCATGGAAATCAGCAAACCCGTCCTCCGTTCTCGTACTCGATGCCAGCGGCGACTCATCGGCCTTGCAGGGCCTCAAGGATTGCCCATCGACTGACGGGAAAGATCCGTTGCCCTTCTGGCTTGCGCGACAGCCAGGGTTTGAGCATTGCCGCCAGGGCGGTTTGGATGGGTTGGACGTCGCGACTTCGGCTCTTGCTGTCCACCGCCTGGACCGTGATCGTGGGGCATGGGCCTTCAAGCTCGAACGACTCTGGTGTCAGGCTTTGTAATTCCCCAGAACGATACCCGGTCCCCGCCGCGATTAGATAGAACATGGCGCGGTCCGAACCCGCGAGTCTGCGGACCACGGGCCACGCTCGGCGGCGCCAATCACCCGGACCAACTCATCCACGGTCAAGAATGCGACGCTCGCGGCGGCGATCGGTGTCCACGTTTTCTGGGGGCGAAGGTGTGCCAAGCAGGTCTTCTCGCGTTCGGCCATCACGCCACGCCCAGCGTGTGAAGTTCTTCGCCAGTCGAGTGTAGTGGTGGACAGTCCGCAGCGATAGTCCTTTGTCCTTCAAGGTCGCGAGCGCGGTCTGAAGCCGCGAGAGAGTCAGTTCGCTTAGACGATCCGCTTTGGCCTGGGTCATAAGCTTCACGACTCTCGCATGCCCTTCGTCTGCGTGCCGTAGACGTTGAACCTTTGCCCAGCAAGTATGCCTTCCAGGCGTCCAAGTGTTCGCTCAACGGCCGTGCTTCATTCGTGGCGTAGCCGTGGCTCTTGGGGTCGATGCTCGCCGCGGCGGCGACGGTCGGCCTCGGTTTCAAGCTTGCGACCCAAAGCTTCGGTCGCGGCCTTGTCCGGATAACCCTTTTCGGTTTGACGCTTGCCGTTCTCATCCGCGTAGGCGACGTACCACGATGTAGCCTTTTCTCGCTCGGTCGCGTTTCCGTTTGTATACCGAGGCCATCACGTCCCCCTTTGCTTTTTCGTAGGCTTCACGACGATGTGCAATCCCAGCAGTTCGGCCAGTCGGTCGAGGTAATCCATCGAGAGTCCGCCTTTGCCGTTCATGAATCGACTGATGGTCGACTCGGCGATCCCGAGGGCCTTGGCGATGGCGTAACGGCTCAACCCCGAGCCGTTCACGGCATACCTGATTTCGTCACTCAAGGTCTTGTATCCCATTCCACGACAATACCAAGTACTTCGACAGAACGCAAGTACAATTATCCGAATTCCACAATCGAGACACGTTCGTCGACGGCAAAGCAATCGTCGGCGGATGCATCAAGCGCGTCCGACATCCGGGCTTGTTCGGGACGGTCGATGATGATGCCGGGCGTCGGGTCGCCGATCGCCGGTCCCCATCGCCGTGCGGCCAGTTCATCCCAGGGAGTGCGGGTCCGTGCAGAATGCCACCCCATAAGTAGCGGATATTATTGAAACCGGCTTGATGGAATTCGGTCCAATCCTTGTGAGGGGCTGGCGGCCTGACTCGCCTGCGCGGGGGCTGGCCACGATGCCTGCTCTTGTCGCCGGCCTGGTCGGCGTCCAGTGCCAGGTACCACGCGGGCGTAGTCGAGAGGAGGTCCAAGGTGGACGGATCGAGTCGAGCGGATGCGGAACCGAACGTGATTACCGACACGTCGAGGTCGGCAAGCTCTTGGGCCATCAGCAGGGCGTCGAGCTCCTCCCTCGGTGGTCGCGACGGGCTTGCCGGGGTCGGGCCGCGGAAGGGCCTGGAAAAATCGACGGACGGTCCTGGAACCCCTGGATATATTTGGGCGGTCGCTTCTTTTCCGGGAACCGCTCGCGCCACTTATCGGGCGGTCGGACCTTGACCAGTGCCAACCGATCGCGGTCAAACCACGGAATGACCACCCCGGGGGGCTGCCACGCCACGCCCTCGGTGCGGAGGTCCAGCCTAGCCGGGCGGCCCTGATCGTGTGGTCTTCAAGACCTCGACTTCGGAGGTACTGAAGGGCAGTCGCTCCCTCTCGCGTCCAGAGTCGTCGCTCGGAGTCCTTGACCAGCGCCAGTGCGTCGGCCAGAGGCAGTCCTGAGGGAGGTTTCCGTTCCGGTCTAGAAAGTTCCCGGGTAGAGGGTTTGGGGGCTCTGGACTGACCTGGCCTCGGTCCGACGATCACGTTCGATTGATCGGCCAGCCAGCGAACAGCCTCGAGGAATGGCACGCCTTGATACTCCATCACCAGATCCGCGGCGTCCCCGTGTTTGGCGCATCCATAGCATTTCCAGCAACCTTTGTGCGGATCGACATTGAGGGACGGGTTCTTGTCATCGTGGAACGGACAGCGCCACCAGAGGCGGCCTCTCGCTCCACGACGGCCGGGAGATGGGCCTAGCAAGGCGGTTGCGATGAGTCCCAAGTCGATCCGGTTCTTGACCTCGGACCAGTCGATCGGGCACCCTCGGGCGGTTGTTGCAAAAGGCTTGGTTGCATCCACGTTTTTGCTCCAGAGTTTCGGACAAAACCTCTGTTCGCTAAAGGCCCGGAGGTTTTGTCTGGTTCAGGTGCAAGATTGTTTGCTTGCGAGTCCCCGGTCCCCCTTCGGTCATCAGTTCGCCAGCCCCGGTCATATCCTTCGACCGCTCGCCAGAACGTCTTGTCGATTCCGGCATGGTCCTTTTGCCACCGGCCACACAGCTCGGTCCCGATCTGGTCGTTCCGTTCAACCAGGGCGTCCAGGATGAACTGGCGGGCCTTTCCGCGTTCTTCGGGCGGTCGTCCTCCCGAGTTCTTGGCGGGCTCCACGGGCGGGAAGGAGTCGAATTCACAACCTCCATCGTGGATCGTCACCCCGAGGGGCGGCGGTTCCTTGAAGTTGCCGATCACTTCGAGGCGGCGGCGATTGGGCTTCGCCGGGTCTGGCTTGTACAGTTTCATGATCCCTCGGGCCAAACCTTCGAGGCGGCGGCCAAGTGTGTCCTGGTCCTTCGATAGATGCATCAATCCCAGAATCGCGACGTCGTGCATTTGGGCGATTGAGACGATCGGGGTCATCAGGGTGTTGACCTCATCCTCTTTGTTCAGTCGACGTCTGGTCGCTCGCCAGACCGTATCGATGAAGACCAGGCCTGGCCGTTCACTCGCCACCAGCTCGGCGAGCATCTCGACGTTCTTGGGGTTGTCAAGGTCCCACCCGCCGTAGGGATTGTCGGGAATACGCGTTGAGCCGGACCGCCTCGGGGGGCAGGCCGAATGCGGCGGCACGTTCCCGGAGCTCGTCTTGGTGGCGGTCCCCGCAAACCCAGAGGGTCGTTGTCCCCTTGGGGAATGTTGGGGGTTGATTATCGGGCCACGGCAAGCCGAAGTAGATTCGTCCGGCCAAGTCCAGACCAAGGTGAGTCTTGCCGACCTTGGGATCGGATGACAGCAAGGTAAAGTGCCCGCGAACAATCCAGTTCGTCCAGATGAATCGACCCGCGTCTTGAGCGGAGGTCAGGTCCCCGAGATGTGCCGACCGGATCTTTGTCGCGGTTGTCGGCGCAGGCCCCTCGGGATCTTCATCGGCCACCGCCTTCGATAGTTCCTCTTTATCGGAGCGCCAAGACCTTGGCACCCTGCCAGGCAAGGGGCCTCTCGTGGGGTAGCATTGTCGCCAGGAGCCATCCCAGGGGCCGCATCTCGTCGGACATCGCCGCCAACTCGCCGTTCACGGGCTGGCCTGCCAGTTCCTTGGCGAAGACCCAGGCGTCATAACGATTGACGCTCATGGGCGGCCACCCCTCCTGAGCCAATCGCGAATCGTCTCGACGCGCCAGAGAGGCATCTTGCCGATGCGAAGGTCAGGCTTGGGCAGACGGCCGGCGGTGCGGCTCACGTTCGAGGGTACGCCGATTCACGCCCAGCGCGTCGGCTAGCTCGTCCAGCCGAAGGGCCAACGGCTCGACCCTCGGCCGATCGTCGGCCCGGCGATCGAGAAGGCGCGCAGCGATACGAGGACGGTGCGTCAAGTCGGCGACCACAGATTGTGGCAGGGTAACCACTTCCGCTGGCGGCTCACCGCTGGCGGTATCGGTCGGGGCGGATTCAAGGGGGCGGATCACTCGTCACCCCCTTTCGGCCATCGCTACGGGTCCGATCCGGTCGCAGCGTCGATTACGAATCCCAGCTCAGCAAGCATCGCTCGGACCTTCTGGGCGTCGGTGAATCGTCCATGCTCGATGGCATCAGTCAATCGAGCGAACAGTCCGGTCGCCAGGGCTGTCCGATCGGACGGCCAATCGTGACGGGTTGCCTCAGGCATGGTTGCCAGCTCCAGAGGGCACGGCGTCTACCACGACGCCTCTACAAGATGGAGCGGCTTTGCGCAACGCGGGGTTGCAATCGATCTAACCCACTGGCCTGAAAGGATAAGAATTTTTGAAGTCTTTGCGCAAGCGGACCCGGACTCGCTGTAGAGAGATTGAAGACCTTGCGCAAGGTCATCCAGACTCGCTGTATCGGTCATTTGCGTCCTGTCGTGCGAGACGCTTGCGTTTGGCTTCCAATCCTCCAACGGCACGCGAAACGGTCCCCACATCGCAGCCGACCCGATCGGCAATCTCCTGAAAGGTCGGCGGAGTCTCTCCGCGCTCTAGCATGGTCAGGTAATGTCCCTTAGCCGTGGCCATCTTTCCTTGGTCTTTTTCTTCCGACCCGTGGCTTTCGGAGAAGGCGAGACGTTCGGATCTATCGCAGCACGATGCGGGCGGCCATCGGAACCAGATGAGACAGCGTCGTTGACCCGTTCGGCGGTTGCGGTTTCACGGGCAGTTGCGGCAGCCTGCTCATCCTGCGGAGGAGGCGGAGCTTGGCCATCGGGCTGCGACCGCGTGTCCCTCGCGTGGGGATTCGCAACCAAGTTGATAGCAGAATCAGAGGATGGGATTGTTGGCGCATTGGCCGTACTCGGATTGCGATCGGGATCCGAGGACGCAACTATCGGCGAACGGCCGGTACGCGCGTTTCTAAGTCGCGAAAGGTATCGGCCCGTACTTGCATCACGGCCGGAACTGTCGGCGAACCAGCGGTATTTGCCTCGCGATCTGAATCAGCGGGGGGAAGTATACACGCGACGGACGGGAATGGGTTTGGGTAATACTCCTTCCTAACCAACTTGTCCAAACACCGCGCAGTGTCCTTGAGCTCGTCCACGGCCGACTGCTCGAACGGGGCAAAAATCTGGTCAGCGATTTCCGCCGTAAAGCTTTCCCGAAACTTGTTCTGCAAAAACACATCCGCATCCATATCCTGCAGGATCAGGCGGCGGGAGGCGGCGATTAAGACCGCGCGGGAGGCCAGTTCGGTGGCTCGCCGTCGCGAATTGGCCGCGTATGCCACGGAAATTCAACGAGACGAGCCCCAAGAAGCTTTTGCGAAGAGTTGTTCACATGCAGCATAATCGCATTTTCAAATTGCACATATATCATTTGATAATATTTTAGAATATAATCTAAATGAAAGGATACATCATGTGGCCAGCCCGAGACTGGGAATACCGAACGACCCCAGATTGGAGAAAGACACTGCCTCAATTCACACGCGCACTTACGATGGACTCTCTCCTTCTTGACATAATAAGCGGCTTCGCGGGATCTTTAGGCTCATCCATGGTCGACCTCGCCTGGACTAATGCAAGAACGGCGTTCGCGATCAGCAAGATGTGGTCGGGCGGCGGGGTTCTCGACTGGGTTGTGGGCGATGTTCCGATCACGGTTGTGACCCCTCGAGGGCCGCTCGGACGCGGAAAGTTGGCGGTCGACGATGCCTACCGGCAGGCGCTTCGCTGGAGTGTTTCTAACCATCCGGGCTGGGCGTACGGCCGACCGCCGGTCTAATGGCCTCGCTGAGCGGGCTGGACTGGAGTAAACACGTCACCGACTCGGGGTGCTGTTTCGCGCGGGGCAATCGGAAGCGGACCTGTGAATCCCCTTGTGCGAGGATTACTTGCGATGAACGTATGAATTGCGGTTGCCCGCGATGTGCGCTTCGGTTTGGCTCGTCCGCACGCACGGCAGAGGATCCTCAACGCACGCGTGGAGAAATGCTAACACTTCCGGTCGCAGGAATCAGCACGGCTTACCGGAACCTCGCACTTTTCCCAGCCTCGTGGGTGGGTTGCAACGGTCGCAACGATTATACGGGCCTATTCGCGACCAGAATCGAGTGGCGATGGACGCACGATCACGGGGCTCGCGAGCTTCAAGCGCCACGAGCTGGGCCGCGGCGTCGAGGTGGGTCAGGTCGAGTGCCCGCTCGTTCGGGCCTAGTCGACATTTATGAAGGGAGCGACGGGTGCGTCCAACCAGGCGTCGGGATCGCCAGCTCGGTTATTCATCGTCGTCGTCATCGTCCCAGCCGGCTGCGCTACCTCCGGCAGCTTCCTGGAGATCGTCCTGACTTGGGAGCGTGTAGAGGAACGTCGTGTTGAGCGACTCATGGCCCAGCCAGCGGGCAATGACCTGGATCGGCTTTCCGGCTTCATGCATCCTGCGTGCGCAGGTATGCCTCAGAACGTGTGCGAGAACGGTCGATGTCGGCGGCTCGGCCATAGGGTGTGAGCAGTTGCTTGATGCCGCCAGCCGACAGCGGGCCTCGTTGACCGTAGAGCAGGCGCCGGTTTTGTCCTTGTGCCACTTCTTGTAGTCCAGCAAGTGGAGGGCCTCCCTGGCTCGTTCGTTGCCCAGAAAGGGAAGCACTCGTTCCTTGCCTCCCTTGCCCTTGCGGACTCGCAGTTCGGCCTTGGCGCGCGACAGTGTGACATCCCCCCATTCCGTAGAAGCCATCTCACTGATGCGCAAGCCGAACACGAGGAACATCTCCACCAGGCCGAGATGATGCGGATGACCCGCCTTGCGAACGGCCTTCATCAACCGCCGTTCCTGGGGTCTGTCCAGCCAGCGGGGAACCTTCATGGCTTGCTTGACCGCTCTGGGGGACTTGATCGACTTGCGTAGGAACCGGTTGTCGCATGCCCACTTCACCAGCGAATGCATGCTGACGATCGCCAGGTTGATCGATTGCGGCTGGAGCTTGCGTTCCTTCAAGTTGTCCTTGTACCGCCGGAAGTCGTCGGCGGTCGGTCCCGCCAGGTCGGGGGCTTCTTCGTAGATTGAGTGATACCACTCGCCGAACGCTCGAACCTCCCGATGATAGTTGCGGACCGTGTTGGCAGATTTCTCATCGGCCTCGAGCGATGCCTTGAACTGGACGAGGAGGTCGTTCCATTTGTTGTCGGGCAAAGTGTCTGACATTGTTGTCTGAGTTTTGACCCCCGTAAGTGCCAACAATAGGGGCCTAAAATGGGGTTTTGGACGGGAATTGAATACAACAATATATTGTTGTCTCGTCGTCAACCGGGAAGACCGCCGGCTTGACCGACCCGACTCGGCCAATCGGTCCGGCTATGGCGGGGTCTAGGGTCCTTCCCAAGGGGGCGACGGCGGCCAGCTCGGCAAACCGAGCGGGGGCCGAAGGGCGAACTTGGCAGCGTCGGTATTTGCACCGACAGAGCACCGAGACGAAATTCTCCTTCCACCTAACCGGGCCGGACCGCGTATTCTAAATAGAGGGCGACGGTGTCCGTCGCCGTTCGTGCACCGATAACAGCACCGAGGACAAAATGGCGACTTCCGAGCGATCCTTAGCCAATCTTCGGCCTCCATGGAAACCTGGTGAGTCCGGCAACGCGAACGGCCGCAAGAAGGGCCTGGTGACCCTGCTCCGCGAAGTGCTCGAGCAGACCGAGCTCCAGGGGTGTGAAGACTCCGGACGGACGCTCGGTCGCCGAGCATCTGGCCGAATCGATCATCGCTCATGCGATGAAGGGCAATGCCGCCTACATGGTCCAAGTGCTCGATCGTCTCGAAGGGAAGGCCGGCTCGGATGCGACGTCCGCATCCCGCGGCCCGATCTTGGTCGAGTTCGAGTCGGGGACGACGGCCGCAACCCGGATCAGGTGATCATCGAATTGCCGAAGAAGGACGTCAACCCACGAACGGAAGCGAAGCCGACGATGGCAAGGCCACGTAAACCGGTCGACGGCGATCAGGTTCGGCGGCTCGCGGGCCTTGGTCACACGCTGCGAGACATCGGACGCTACTTCGACGTCGACGAGAAAACGATCCGTAACCGGTTCTCCGAGGAGTACCGCGGCGGTATGCCGACCTGAAGTGCGCTTGCGGGTTGCTCAGTTCAAACGCGCGGCGTCGGGCAGTGATACCATGCTGATCTTGCTTGGCAAGTGCATGCTGGGACAAGGAACGCGAACCTCGGTCACCTCGAACGGTCGTCCCGTCGTCAAATTCTTCAGTCGAGCCGACGGGCCCGACCTGCTCGAGTCAGCGGGGCCGATCGCCGGGGTTTCTCCACAAGACGGGGCAAAAGCTTCGCAGTCTTGAAAGACTCGGATCTGCAAGATTGCACTTTGGCATCAAAAATCTTTTAGCATGGGGGAACATTCGACATCCCATATAATCAAGGAACCGTCGATGGCGACGGTCCACCGCCAAGCCCGACGATGCACAGCGGCGTGACTTACTCGGTCAACGTGCGATTGGCTTTCCACACTGGGTTCTGGCGAGGAAGGGATGTTACCGATGAGTTTTCAATTCGAATGGAACGGCGACCAAGTTATCGCGGAAGTTCTTCAGCGCGTGAACGCGGAGGTTGAACGGCTCAACATCGAGATCGCGAACCGGGCTAAACGGTCGCGACCTTTCCTTGACACGCGCACTGCGTGCGGCCGCACACATTTTGCCGTGGCGGTGCAAAACGCTACGCCGAGAAGCGCAGGACGCTGTTCGGCCCTGCGGTAGGTCGGCCCGGCAGAACGATTCGGAAACAGTTTTTTTGAGCGTCAGGTAAGTGAGTTCACATCCTCGGTGCCAGCGAGGGATTCTTCTCCGCGGCCGTGGCATCCATGCCACTCCTCGCGATTCGCGGGCATCGTGCCCGCTATGGCATCCTGCCGCCTGCCCGCGGCCGTCCGGGCCGCGGTGCCGATGTCGCCAGCGTTGCCAACCGGTCCGCGGCCCGAGGCACCCGACCGGCGAATCCCGGCAGCCAAGGATCCCGCGGCCGGCGGCCTGGTGGTTGACGTCGACGAGCTCGAAGCGGAGCTGCGCGGCGGCGGCCGGAATTGCGGGCATATCGGTTGACAATAGTTGACGCTCACAAACTCGACGCGGGAACTCGGTGGCCGAAACCGCGGGGGGTGGGTCACTTTTAGCGTCTGACGGGCGTCGGGCCGGCTTGCCTCCACCGGCCGCGCTTTGCAACGCGCGGCGGCGCGTGCGGAAGATTGGTGCGTAGACGACCTCGCGTGACGATCGGGATGTTGATGGTCTGGGTGGCGTACGTGGCCGCGCTCGTTGCGACATTCGTTGCCACTTATCGGGATCCGTCGGAAGTCACGGCGGGGACGGCGTCTGCCGTCGTCCTGGCAAGCCTGTGCCTGGCGGCTCTCCTCGCGGTCATCCGCCGCGGCCGGGCCCGTGGCGGCGAGGGGCTGGCATGGCGGTCTTCGGCCTCGGCTACCTGGCCTTCGCTTGGCTGGCCGAGGGGCGACCCCTTCGCCACCCACAACGTCATTGATAGACCGTGCCTGGGATTCGGCGATGGGGCGCGGGTCCATCATTTACCGGTCCATTCAGGGCATGGGTCATCCGCCCCTACCGCGAGGGATCACCGAGCGGCCTACGGCCCGTCGGATTGGCCACGCGTATCGCACTAGCCATCGGCATCGTGGGATCTGTTCTGGGGTACGTCCTGGCCAGCCGGGAGTCGGAGGGTGCGGGTTGAAGGCCGTGCCTCGCCAGTGGGCGACAGACCGGGAATCGCGGCGGGGCCCGCATCGGCTGAGTATCCGATAACATCTATCATATTGAGGCGGGGAAATCGCATCCTGCTCAGACCGCCGGACCTTCGCTTGCGGTAACACCATCGCTCCCGGGTCGTCCGGCCCGGCCAGGCATCGTGCCTGGCCTTGTGAGCCTCGGCGCGGGCCCACTACCGCAACCCGCCCGCCGCGGTCCGCCATCGCTAATGGGTAGCGCCATTGCCGACCTGGTGGACCGCGTCATGCGGGTTGCGGTGTCCGCTGTCATCGGCTCGGCCCATCCCGGGCCGGATTGGTCGGGGCATCCAGCCCCGCCCCGACTCGCTCGCGCCCCCCAAATGACTTCGGGGGGGCTCACTTCGTCTCCCGAAAAGAAGAGCAAAGGATGGTCGCTGCGCTCCTGCATGCGGTGCGCGGGGAGGTTAAAGGAAGGAGAAGGGTCTGCCGGGCTTGCGGGCAGGCTTGAGGACTCGGCGAAGGTCGGGCCCCCGGGGCGGTTCGCCCCGAGGGCCTCGCCGGGGTCCGGGCCGCTCGAACCCCGATGGGCTTCCCGATAGGTCTTGTATGCGGTCTGAACTCTCGTCGGCGACCAGTCGAGGATCCGGTTTGGATAGCGTACGTTCTCCCAGTCCGACGATCGATCTCTTGGCGTCGCCCGGTTGGTTCCTGCGCCCACCCGAGGAGGTGATTGCCGTCGTTGGGCGGGTCGTCATCCTCGGGCACTTCATCGACCTGATTATAGTCTTCGGCGGGCGGGACGACCGGACGCGGCGGGTTGGCGGGTTGCCGGGGCGGCGGGTTGCCGCCTCGCCGGCGGAGTTGCCGGCGGGTTTGTGCTGGCGGCGGGAACGGCCGGACCAGGGTGCGGCGGCGGCATGGGCCGTTGGCTTTCGCCTTCAGGCGCTGCAACTCGTCAGTCATGGCCGCCTCGCAGATTTGATACCGTGGACGCGGACTGTACCGACGAATGCCTCGGGCTGTTTGATCAACGCCGGATCGATCTCGAAGTTGATCGAGCCTCGCCCGCCCCGTACGATCCGAAGGCCGGAGCGCCGTTCTCTTTCGTTGTCGACTCCGTGCGGTGGGTCGAAACTCGGAGGTGTGAATACCCATTCAGACCTCCCTCGGGTCGTAGGATCGGGATCGTGGAGAAGTACCGTAATTCCAGTCGTCAAAGAATCAGCTCTGGTTCGCCCGGCGGCCGGTCGTGGTCCGGCGGTGGATCCGCACATAGCCAGCATGCCGGACCGCTGCCTCTGCGCTGCTGGCCGCGCTGTTCTCATGCCCGTGGCCCGCCAGCTCCTCGGCCGCGGCCGCGGCGTTCCAGGTGCAGCGAGACGTCCACGAATCACCCGCGAAATTGATCCATTGCCTCAGACGCGACGACACCTGAGCCCAGTTCCTGGATCGATCGAGACCCTTGAGCCAGCGATCGGCCCAACGTGTGTACTCCGAAACGAAGCCGAGGTCAACGCCAGACGGACCGCTTCCTCGACGATGCCGACGATGTCGTCGTTCATGTGACACTCCTGATGATGTGTCGAAACGTGGGCCGGGCGGCGGCGGAAGCCGCCACCCGGCTTTTCCGTCAGTTGGCGGCTTGGTTCGGTGAAGTGGGGTCGATCGATCGTGAGTTCAGAGAGGTCGATCGACAGCATCACGGGGTAAAGTGGTAAGGTCGCCGGTTTCCATGTCGAGAAGCACCCCACGCACCAGATTTCCGCGGCCGCGGCCGCATATTGCCGGCATTGCACTTTGCCGCACTTGGCTTCCCAATGGTTGTGGCATTTCCGACACCAATGTCGGATGTCCCATCCGAGAAATGAAGGCAGCGTACGCCATGAGGGTGGTTCAGAGGGACCCCCTTCGGTTGGCGTCGCCAGCGGAGGAGGTGTCTTCAGCGCGGCGGCGGCGGCGTGAAGTCGCCGTTTGCTGCACCGCTTGGTCCAGCGGAAGCAGTGAACGCCGGCGGAAGTGCTCGGGCGCGGCCGGCCAAGGAGGGGCCGGTGAGGGCCTTCGCACGTAGGGACGGTCGTTCACGACACACCCCCTTTCGTGATGGACATACTGGCGAGGTGCGAGCGAACGGCATCGTTCCAGCCGACGGAGAATCTAGGGGCGTCGACCTGAACGGGCGGCTCGCGCAGCCGGCGGGTCTGGGCGTTCACCGGGGGGGGACCGCCCGGCGAGGCTGGGACCGTGGCTTGCGGCGCGGATCGGCTGGGTGTTTTCCCAGGCGACCATGATCGTTGGTTTCGCGGTCTTGGCGACCATTCCTAGCGCCTGCAGGCGGCGGTGTGTTTGCAGACGGCATGGTTTTGCACTGAGTCGGGACACGTGCAATCGACGTGTCCGTGAACCGAGCATGACCGAGTAGATCTGACCCGCCCGAGTCTGCCCAGCAGGACCCGAGTGCAGATCTTGGAGCCTCGGCGGACCGGCGGCTCGGGTGAAACCCGATACCGGCGCCCATCGATCACAAATATGAGCGAACACTTGCCCTCCGGACCACCGGCCTTTCGGGTAAGCTACCCATGGAAAGCGACCTCTCCTAACAGGTTGCGACCTAGGGACCGCGGCGGCGCGAATCAGCGCCACGCGGGCCCTTTTTCTGAGGGGGCCCATTGCCCCTCTCTGAACACTAGTATACCATAATCCGAGCCACGTAAACGAGTGTTTTCCCCTGGTTTTTCGCCATTCTCTAGAAATCCATATCAAGTTATGCGATCACATCTTCCGGTCGATGCGCGGCCGGCGGCCGAGGCGACGGGCGCGGATCGGGCCTATCGGCCCGAGGGACGGGCCACGGCCCGGGGAACGTCCCGCGGCCGCATCGTGTCGGCCGACGGGGCTCCGCGGCATCGTGCCGCGGCCCGGGCCGATGTGGGCGGCATCCTCGCCGCTCCGGACCGCGGCCGTCCTGGCCGCGGGGATGTCCGCCGAGGGAGAGGGCCTGCGGACCGGCAGTGGAAGTCATCTTTGACTTCCAGGGCGACTCGGACGAGCCCCAGGCGACCGGCGGCGGGCCCGAGGACACTGGCACTGGCAACGCCACCGGGCCGATGACCGCGGCGACAGTCTGGCCCGCCACCCTCCGCTCCCCCTGGGGGGACGGGAGGGGGAGAAGCCCCCCACCGGGGGGTTTGGGGGGGAGACCAACCACGAAAATGGGAGCGTACACGCGACCACCTTAAAACCAGCCGCCTGGATGGCGGCGACTTATGCGAGCGGGCCAGGAAGGCCCCTTCCTCTTCTGCTTCAGGAGACTCTCGAACCCCCCCAAGGAATCTTGGGGCGCAATGAGTCGGGGCGGGGCTGGATGCCCCGACCAATCCGGCCCGGGATGGGCCAGGCCGATGACAGCGGACACCGCAACCCGCATGACGCGGCCCACCAGGTCGGCCATGGCGCGATCACAAGCAATGGCGGCCGCGGCGGGCGGGTTGCGGTAGTGGGCCTACGCCGAGGCCCACAAGGGCGGGCACGATGCCCGACCGGTGCTAGGACGGAACGCAAGCGATGGCGCTAACGCGAGCCAAGGTCCGGCGAATTGAGCAGGATGCGATTCCCCCGCTTCAATCAAAGTCGTAGAGTCTTCTTCCGTGTGATCTTTCCCGCATGCCGCGCATCTCGGGCTGAGGCGATCGTAGAAGCGTGAAGTAGGGTGGGTCGAGCCGCGAGTGGTCGCGGCGAGGCCCACCACGCAGGCCATGGCGATCGGTGGGCCTCACGATGTGAGCATCGTTCGACCACCCTACGACCGATTGGCGCTGCCGCGTTAGGTTGTAGGTCCGAGGAGGTAAGCACCATGCCGAGTGTTGAAGCCGTAGCGAGCGTCGTTGTCGTGGTGGGCCTGAGTATCTGGGGCGTGAGTAGCAATGGAACCGAAAACTGGAATAGAATCGTTATACGACGAGTTTTTCCGGGGCTACGTGGCCGGAATCGGCCCGTTTTTCCGCGAATTGCTCTCGAACTCGACGTAAATTGCTCTCGAACTCGACGTATAAGTAATCTTCTGTGATGAGATTGAGCGAGTCGGCTCGGATTGGAAATCCAATGATCGACCAGGATTGGACCGCAGAGGATGTACCAATCACCGGGAAAGCCGGGCACGTTCTCCGATTCAGCCTCCTGGCTCGCCTCGCCTTGGCGGTCGTGGCCGTTTGCCTGTCGCTGCTGGCCCTCTATCCCTGGAGTGACAGCTTTTATCCTGAAGGAAACTTCCTGCCTGGCCCGCTGTGGCTGTTCAAGACCGAAGCGTCCAGCGACAAGCTCATAGGTGGGTTCATCGCAACCGCCTTCGCCCCTCTGATCTTCGCCGTTGTCATCAAGCCCGGTCGCTTAACGGTGGCGATGTCGATCGCCGGAATTCTCGCCTGGGTTGGATTTGGGATGTGGATTGCGGCGATGGCGGTTTGCTAATCGATCAAGGCTTGCCGAACGGCTTATTCCAGTTTTCGGTTCCATTGCTACTCACGCCCCTATCTTGGGCCTTGTTGGCTTCACGTTCATCTTGAACGAGCCCACGGATCCCGAGGCAAATCACTGGCCTGGCGACGACCAGTCGCCCCCGGACGGCGGCGGCGGGCCGTCGGCGGGTAAACCGGATCCCGACGTATCTGGTCGATGATGCTAGGGGCATCCCAAGATAGTTGCCGGCGGGGGATGAGAGGCTGAAGTGATGGAAAACAGACCGGCCGCCGTGTAAGGTCGGTAGACACCCACTTACTGCACGCGGCAGGTGGTTTGCTGTACGGGAACGGATTGATCAAATGGCACGCAAACCGACCCAACACGACCCGCCCGGGCCAACGTCTTCAAATCCACCCGTGAGCCTTGAGGAATTCGTCGGCAGGATGAATCGCCTCGCAGAGCAAATTTTCAACGATGAGCTTCTCAGACTGAAAAACACGTCACCGCAGCGATGGAGGCCGAAAAAACACCGAAGAGCAGATAAGTTCGCGCAAGACTTTTGACGAGAGATTCGCGAGGTGGCTCGTCGGGCACATGCCGGTTTACTTGCGGAAGATCGACTTCAGGGGGAAATCGTAGAAGTCATCGTGAGCCAAATGTCGTTTGGGGTCTCGATCGTCGTGGGCGATCCGCAGCAAGAGGAAAAATGTGGCAAAGAAAAGCGAAGGTCAACCAAGGCCCTGACTACCGTTGACCGCCTTCGCGACCGAGTGCAGATATACTGGTACGGCAGTAAACGCAATCGGTTCCGTTTCCCCCTCGACGACTCTCACGACGGCTGGATCACCTACGAGGACGAAAAAAAGCTGAAGTTGCACGCCAGCAACTATTATCTCAGCTTTCCCCGCTGGGCAACCTTGAACTGGATCGGGCATTCCAGATTCTGCGGGCATTCCACGAGCAGGCGAGTTAAACGTGCGTGCGGGGAGCAATCGCCCCTCGGGCAATTTGTCAGAGTGTAGCAAGCGTTCCCGTGCGTGCGATCAGCCAGTCCCACAACGCCCTAGAGCGAGCCCGGCCGGTGGCCTCGGTCGGGGCGGGACCGGCGGCGGACGCGGCACCGCGGCCAGGATGGACGCGGGCAACCGGTAGGGTGCCATAGCGGCCAGGATGGACACGAAACGCCAGCGGGGCATGGATGCCCTTCCCACTTCTTGCGGACCCACGCGCCTCCGTGCGGAAACCTATGGTAACGAAGCAACGTCGAGGGCCTGGGTCGAGGGGCGGATCCGCCCGGCGGGGCTGGAAGTCATTTCCCACGGCCGCGCTCGCGGGAAGTACCTGGACTTTCTAGGCAGACGCTAACTCGTTGAAATCAAAGGTTTTGAATAGTTGAGAGCCTCCACCAGGTTGGCGGAGCCTTCTCGCGCGATGAGAATCTCCCCTAGCGGCGCCAAGGGGCGAACACGTTACAATCGGCGTGGAGAACGAACCTTCACGTAAAGGATATGTCGATCATGATGCCTTTATTGCTCGTGGCGGCACTGCTCGGTCAATCGGTGCGATGTCAAGCCGTTGGTGTTGCTTCCGCTACTCGCGTCTACTGACCGCACAGAGCGACACACGGCTGCAACGGCGCTGGTGGCTCTGCCGACACTACCGGAGTCGCCCTTGCCCAGCATTGTGGGGTATCTCAAACTTGAGGTCGCACAAGCGATGGTCCCTGATGTGCGACCGGTCCGGGGCGGCGCGAGCCCTCGAAAGAATTCCTGTAGTGGGCGACGAACTCTCGATTGCCAGGATCAAGGCCAATCCCGATCAACACTTTGAGGCTCCGTTTGTCTTAACTGGCGCTGCTGGAATCTCGGATTATTACAACTTCGGGTTCGGTCACGCCCAAGATGATTTCTACTCGTTTCAGTTGGACGTCGCTGCGCCGATGGACAGACTGGCGACACTGTCCACGTCTACATTCGCCGCTTTGACGGCGCGGCCCTCGCCGAGCGGATCACACGCACCCAAGAACAGCAACACAACGTCGCGATGGCTGTGCACCTAAAGTGCGTGATCCATCGCAACCGGACCGAGGGTGATATCTCTCGTGCGACGGACTCCATCGAGGTCACCGATTGGCAAGTGCTCAATAGAGATAACACTGGACACCCTGGACCTTCGAGGCCATAGGCACTGGTTACGCCATGATGTTCAAAGCTGGCAAGGCTGACGGTGGCGTGCCTGGACTTGATCATGAATGAGCAGGAATTCCAAACTCCGAAAGCCGATACGATGTTGAAAGGGACCGCGATCGGCTATCTGTTGAAGTTGCCTGCGAAGGATCGGAGCTTGGCATTAAAACGGGTCTCACTCCGAGCGAAGCGGGTCAAGAGCGCGGTGGCCAAGGGATGGACTCGGCGAGTTTACGCAAGTCTGGAGAGCGGTCGACTTGTTCTGTGACCGGGAAACCGCACGGTAATGGCACCCGCAGACTCGACGTCAACCGACTACGATTCAACGTTGAAGATCGCTCGGCCCGCGGGCTCGACGGCGGTCACTCGCCAGCGTGGCCTTCCCCTCGGTGGAAAGACATAGCCGGCAGAACCGCGGGCTCGGCTGGGTCGACGGTCTGCATCGAAGCGACCGGCAGCAACCTGTGCTTGGTCGGGTCGAGAGCTTGGTCGTTAGGACGTCCCAACGAATCCTGATGGATTAGACGAGCATCGAACCAAAACCCCTGTCGCCGCGGCCGTCAAAATCCGGCTGCGCGGTAGGCTCTTGAAAGGATCCTCGATGGACATCACCCACACCCGCGAAGAAGACCCCGACAAAAGACCGACGCAGTCGCGCAGAGGCCGACTGATGCCGAGATCGACGAGGAAGTCCGTAAGTTCATGGCCGAAAGCCATCAAAGATCACTATCAAGGATCGCAAACCCAGGCCGAAGGAGGAGCCGTTGGATGTTCCTCCAGGGTACGAATACCACGAAGCGGAAGAACCAATCAGAAGGCCAATGACGCCCGAGTTACAACAGATCCTCGACGACGCAAAATCGGCCGGGTTTGAAGTCTCGGGTGATTTGGACGATGCAGTTTTTATCGTAAAGCACCGTCCTGGAGATGTGCCCACAGGCTTGCAGATCATGCCTGACCACGCCGCATACCGAGTGGCCGAACCATCGAATATGGAAGAGATACACGATTATTCGGTCATGCGCTCCGTATTAGAGTTGTAAACCGGTTCCCGCCCCAGCTCGGTGGGTCGGAATCGTCGTCCCGGTCGATGCCGTGGTGCCGTTCGCTACGGCCAGTTCGGCCGGCGGCGGGTGGCGAGCGAGCGGCGCCTCAGTCGGGGCGGTGGCGCACGACGAAAGGAATGGTCCGGCGGCGGACGCCGCTGCGACCACGATGGACGCAGGCAACCGGTAGGACGCCATAGCGGCCGGGATGGACGCGAATCACGAACGGGGCATGGATGCCGCCCGCACTTGTCCCTCAGCGGCGGGAAGCCGCAAGCGGGGAGCCGCTCCGGACCGACAAAAGTGAAAGCACCCGTCCGCGTGCGCAAAAGGCCTGATCTCATTCGTCGCAGAGGAGGTGTCGTGAACGCTCCAACTCCCCAAACTCGCAAACCCGCCGGTCCGCAATCTGGCCGAATCGTTAAAGCGTCGGTCACCGTGACGTGGCGCTGCATCCGCGTTGGGCCGCGGCGGCGAGTCTGTCAGGCATGGATCGCAATGCGTTCGCGGTCGACGCCTTGAAGAGGGCTCTCGAAGGGATCGTCGTTGTCGATCGGCGAAAGACGGCCGATCGGGTCAAGACTCACGATCGGCCAGACCTGCGGATTCCGATAGCTCTGACGAGGCAGACGCCGCGTGACCCAGGTCGGATCTTGCCGATCATGCCGAGCTGACTGTCCGCTGGCCCCTACGGACGCCGGCGGGGCAGGGAAACGTCGGTGGGCGAGTGCCGGTTCGCAGTTTCAGGAGCAATTCTAACCTAGGCATCGGCGGGTGTATCGGTCCCGTGTGTCTTGTACACGATCGGCCTAGCGGTTGGCATCACGGCCCTCGCGCAGGCAAAACAATAGGCTTCAGCGGAAGCCTGATCCTCGACCAGCTCGAATGGATTACTGATAGTCCGTCGTCCGAATCGCCTCAGCAACTGAACCTCGTCCTGTGAATCTAGTCCTTCAAAGTCTCACGATCTCACGAATCGATGGTTGCTTCAGACCTCGGGACTCGCATCCTGAAGAACTGCCAAAGTTCCTCAGACTTGTAAACGGTGTCGAGTTCCGGAAAGATCGGCAGTCGCCTGATCTCCTTCTGCTGACGGAACTCATCGGCATATTGAAAGGTCCACCGACCGTCCTTCAACTGAGAGTACGCCAACGAGTAGCTTGTGGAGACGGAGCTGGAACCTTGTTCTGCGTTGTTGTGCGGAGTCCTAGCGTCCATGTTAATTTGCCTTTCGACCCTTCTTCCACAAACCTAAGAAACGGTGCAAATATTTACGCTTCATTCTTAGATTCCCTCACAACGTGACTCCTGCGGCCGGTTTCACTGCCTTCCGCAAGAGTTGATGCCGGCGTTCCAGGCATTTTATGATCAGTTTTCTTCTCTCTTCACTCATAAGGCAGCCCAACCGTCGCCCGACCATCTCAGCGACTCCCTGAAATCCTGTTTGTATTCATATATTTTTCGATCTGTGGTCGAAAAACCGGATACCCGTCGTAAATCTTCTGCACCAATTCAAAGTGATCGATCCGGTCACAGTAATCCCAGCCGATCTGTGGAAAGGTCTTTCTTAAGTAACTTTTCCGAACCTTTGCTCGTTGGTGAGAACATCTCGGACTCCTTTCTCGCTCACGTTCCAGAAAGAGTCGGGCGGTATCAAAAACCGGCGAAAACCTGGGCGGTCCGTCTCGCCGTTGGTGGTGTGATTACGCCCCAGTTTGCAGGGTGCCTGTCATTGTTCCCGACCAGGGCATCGAACGTCAACATTTCCACCATTCCATTCATGATCTTGCTCTACATTCTTGGGGAATCGCTCCTCAACCGCAGTGCATACGGTTTGAAACGTGTAAAAACACTGCTCTTCTCTGGTTTCCGCAATCTTCTCGACCATTTCGGAGTCCAAGTGAGATTTAAAGAGGTCGATCCCATGATACAATGCTTCGTCCGGCTTCAGGAAGTAAAGGCTAAGAAAGCGAACTTGATTGCCAACTATGCGAAGGTGCGAATCTGCCACTTTAAGACCGTATAACTGCCCCAGCCTTGTCAGCAACTGTTCCGTGATTGATTCTGCCGGATACATCTTTGAGCCGACTTTGGCGATGTATCCCGGCCAGCGCTTCCTTTTCCGAGTGATGCGTCTGCGTCGACTGTTCTTGCCCGAATCACGCCCGTCCAAATGTTCCCTTATCCGGATAAAGCTCTTGGGGGCGTCCCCTTGCATCGAGAGCTTCGAGTCAATGTAGAATCTGCCATCTGGCAAATGCGGCAGAATTGTGTGCCAGTCAAGCTGTCGGTCGCTGTACGCTCGGATTGGTTTCGTCCTTGAGCGTCTCTCGAACGCACCCCGGCCCTCCGGTCCACCTAGGATTCGACCCAAAAAAAGGATAACCCTGTCGGGGACGACCTCCCTGCGCCGTTACTATCCCGACTGTAACCGACTGCCGACCGGATCGCGAGAGGTTCGGGTCGAAGGTGGCGACGTCCACGCCTGCCTCGAAGGCGTCCGAAGCGGTGCTTCAGTTCGTGGGAGTAGACCCGGAGATCGCCGCGAGTAAGCGGAAGAAACGAGACCGAGCGGTGTGCAAAGTTTTCGGCTATCTCTAGCGTGTGTCTTTATAATATGGGCGTCTTCGCCTCAATGTGGCAATACCGAAGTACTCATGCGCCGTTCTTGTTCGACGCAGCCTCGACGAGCATAAGGATCGATGCACGTACCGCTTCCGGGAGAGTATCCCAGGCGTCGATGACGGCGGCCAAGTCGGGGGTCATTTGACTCTGGGTGCTGTCCCTGCGCCCTGTCTGCGAGAGGGTCCCTTGATGCAAGTCCTTTGTTTGACGATACTTGCAATTTTCGAGCGGCGGTCTCATAATCCGCAAAGACGATCGCGGCCAAACTCATCGGTCACGCCGCTTCGCGGCGGCCTTGACCATCGCAACGATACCGGCGCGGAGGGCCTCGGGCAGTCGGTCCCAGGCGTCGATGATGGCCGAAAGTTCGGGGTCATTTGACGCTCGGTGCGGTCCTTGGGCTGTCACTTCGTTAGTCGGTTTCCCTAAACCCTTACGCGGCTTAGTGCTTACGTCATCGACTCCCCGGTTTTGAAGACCGGGGCCGGCACCAGCCGAACACGCACTCCCATTAGTGTCTATGAAGCTTTTCCGCTCCCGGTCGCGCTTGTGTTTGAAGACATTGGCCATGGTCAGTTGTCCTTTCCGGATTCAGTCGGATCGTCGACGACAAGCCTCAAGCCCACTCCCACGCTTCCGCGTAACGAAACAGCGTCTCAAGCGTCGGGTTCAGGTTCCAAGTGTTCTCAAGCCGACTGATGGCTGTGCGAGCCAGTCCGATCGCTCGGACACATCAGTCAGGCTCAACCCGATCCGCTCGCGAATCTCCCGGAGCCGAACCGCGAGGCGATCGAGCTCGATGTACTGGGCTTGTGGGACCAGCTCGTCCAGTTCCCCGCGGTCGATCAAATCGTCCGGGCCGGGTCGTTCCTTCCGCGCTCGCTCGCGAATCGATTCGATGGCGGTGCGCTGTTCGGCCGAAAGTGCGGGTTTGTCGGTGTTTTGCTCATCGGTTCCTCCCTTGAGGCGGCGGGACTTCGTAAGCGGTTATCGGATAGATCATCCGAGGATCGTCGCACACTTCCTCCCAGATAACCGTGATGAACTTGCCGGTCGATGTCCACCCGAAGAATTGCGGACGCCCGCGAGGATCGACTTCGCCCGGTTCGGCTCGCCGGGTACCGAAGACTTCCTCAACCTCGTCGACGTCGACGCCGTTTTCGGCAATGTATTGAACATTGCCGTTCGGGTCGTCGTCCAGATCCCAGACGATCGCCGCGTCGATCAACCTTGCCTCCTATACTTATTGCTCAGTTGCAATATAACGCAGCCCAATCGACAAAGCAATCCGATTGTCCAAAAGCAGAACGACTCGCCTTGGTCGGGTATGCGTGCGGTCCCGCCAAACGCTCGGCGGCTTCCTGGGTCAACCACCTTCGGGTTCCTGGATGGCGGCGCGTTCCTGGCGGTCGAATCCGTTGGCCGGCTCCGCGGTCAGTCGAGCGAGCGTCGGCAAGGCCGTGCGGTCAATGGCGATCCCGGGGCCAGTACGCGGGCCACAGCTTATCCCAGGTCAAACGCTAAGGCGTCTCGATTCCCGCGAGGCGGTCGCTCCACCAGCGGGAGCGGTTCGACGCCGTATTGGGGCGGCCCCGATCCAGTCGATGCCGGGGCCGGGGGCCTAGACGCCTGCGGCATGGGTCGGCCAGCCGGAGGTGGAAGGTATCCGGCCGGAGCCCCATCGGTGGCGTGAACGCTCCCGTGATTGGCGACATTAAGAATTCCGCGTGTTGCCTGAGCCAGGAATGTTCCCAGAGGATCGACAAGCAAAGCACGGTACACTGCCGGCGTGCTGGACCTTCTGGCCGACTTCTTTCGCAGCCTCGCTCGACTTCTTCGCGACCTTGTCTGTCGCCTCCTTGCCTTCGCACCGCCAGCTTTGATCGCGTCCTTCACTTGGTCTGTCGTTTCCGCTCTCGGTGCAACTTCGCGGTCGAACGCAGGTGTGAGTGATCGCCAAGGAGTCGCATCCGCGGGACGCTTCAGTGAGCGGCCTGCGAAGGCATCGGATCCGTCTTTGATTTCATCGGCTCCGCGTGCACTGCTGTTCGATAACGCGGTTTAAGCCCTGTTGGAGCGCGTCGCGGTGTGTCTGCTCCTCGGCCAGGAGGCCGAGAGTTCACGACGCTCTCGCAATCGCCAATCGCCTCGAATACGTGGACCCAGGCGGTATGCCAATGAACCGACTGGGCTTTGGCGGTCACATCCAGAATCAATTGGTCCCAGGCATCTGATCCCAGCCCGACAAACTTGTCCTTGAGGTGGCCAACGCCCGGCCGATCCCTCCCCTCGTGGACTGCGACGGCGTATGGCCGTATCGGGCGGCGATCTTCTCCACGATGGTCGCGTGGCGTTCGTCGGCCGCCGCGATTTCGCGATAAAGGACGCACAAGACGGCGTCCGGCGGCGAGTCGGACTTGGCCTTGGCGTCGATGGCCAGAGACCGCTCGGCCTCGATGCCCTTCACAAGCTGGCTGGCAATCCATACGCGGTCGATCGAGGGAGATTGGGCCATTCCAATCCTGTGCTTCCTTAGAGTGCTAGGTCGCTGATCGGTTCGGTCACCGCTGACCGGTTGCAAACGAGCGATGAGGGACTACATGCAAAACAGATGCCATACCTTCGCTCTGTGATCGGATATTTTCGCGAAAGGTTTCGCATGAAGGAGGACCATCCCCCGGGTAAACGAGCGTGACCGCCAGAACCTCAAACGCGACCGCGTTTCCTGCGCTCGTCTCCACCGATCGTGCAGTGATGACCAATATCGCAGCGATGTCCGTCATCATCGTCCTCGGTCCGGCCGTCGGCACTCCATTTCGTGAGTAATTATCTCGAAAAGTTTTGATTTCTTTCACTTTCAAAGGAGAACATCATGACGCGACAAGAGAAGGCGTGCTGATAAGGGTGGGCGGCACGGACACCAACCCCGATCCGATCACGGTCAGCCGGGTGCTCATCCGGTCGGCACCGGCGTGGGCCGGCGGCGGCGGGCGCGGCGGCGGGGCAGCGGGAGGCGTGATCGGTGGACCGGCGGGCGCGGCCGTCGGCGCGGTGATCGGTGGCGTAGCGGGTGGACTGGCTGGCAAAGGCGTCGCCGAGTCGATCGATCCGACCGTCGAGGACACCTACTGGCGGGACAACTATCCTCAGCGTCCCTACTACGATCAGAAGACCTCCTATGATGAGTACCGGCCGGCCTCCCGTACGGCTGGGAGTCGCATCACCTGTATGAAGGTCGATCGTTCGACGAAGCCGAGCCCGAGCTCAGGGCGAGTGGGAATCGGCCAAGGATCGCTCCAGACTGGCGTGGGATAAGGCCAAGCACGCCACGCGTGATGCCTGGGATCGGGTCGCTAAACATCACCGAAGACCGATGTAGAGTCAAGCCGTTAGAAATACTAAAGCTACCGAATATCCTCTGGATTCGCGGTGCGTGATACCAACTCGTGACATGCGCGTCGCAGCCCGAAATCCGGCGTATCTCGTTCGACTTTAACGCCCGGATTACGCACTCCACTTCTCAAAAGCGGGGCGCGCCGCTTGTAATGGTGTTAGCAACGATCCGGACCACGAAAACTTGCAAGCGGCCGGGGTATTCAGCCGAAAACCCCGGCCTTTCTTTTCCGACCGAGCGGCCGAGACATCAACAGTTGTCTAACTCTGTGAAACTCTCTGCGGCGTTTGCATCTCCGATCCGTTGTTAGCCATATGCATGATCGCTGATTCTTTAAGTGTACTTATTCGCAGTTCGCGTTCAGCCCGCGACGATGACGGGCACTACTTCCGGCTCCAGCCCAGAATTGCGAGAAACCCGCAAGCGAGAAGGAGGGCGCTGGAAGGTTCAGGGACCGACGACTGACCGGTCAGTGCGATCGCATCGAAAGCTGTCTGCGCCGCGCTGCTCGATAACACGATTCTAATGATTGTCCAAAAAGGATGATCCGTTGCTATTGAACGTAACGCTGAAAGTCGCGAATGATCCCTCCGCCCAGTCCCACTCGTCGATGCCAGTACGTTCGTTCCCGCAAGGAGCGAGACGGTGTAGACCGTGCCGTTCGTACGCCCCTCCAATTGGGTGACCGACGTCTCCCGTCAGCGTGTAAGTCGTATCGGCCTGCAGGACGGAGCTAAGAACTGAGAATAGGTCGCCGGGCCGCCTGGTACGGGGCCTGGCGAAAGCCAGCCGACTTGATTGCCTTCCGGTGCGGACACGTTCCAGAAGCCGAGCGGGTCAGCGTTAATATTCCAGACGCCGCCACCCGTCCCGCTTAGAGTCCAGCCCGGTGCACCCGAATCGGTGAAGGATGTCGTCGCTGGATTTTCCAAGCCGGCGTTGACAATGGGAATGGAGCCGGCGTGCGTCGGACAATACCAGGTCAGCACGGCTACGGCGGCAGGTATGGCAGGCACTTTCGAACCAAGAGACACCTCCTTAAAAATCGCGTGGTTATGTGATGACTTCCCAGTTCGCTGACGATGCTTTCGGGAAACACGTTTGAGGTTCGCCCTCGTACGTCCCTACCAAATCACTTGCCAAATGCGCGAGGAGCCGGCCGAATATTCTCGATAAATCTCATCAAGCGACCCGATTTGTGCGGTTAACCGCGGCTGGAACTTGAAACCACCCCCGCTATCGTCGAAGATAGCGGTCCTTTCGCGAGCTTGCTTGTTTCCGAGTTGCAACCGTGCTTGGAGCGGACTCGAGAATGAATTCCGAAGAGAGCTTCGACGAAATGATGGCTCGGCTTCGGTCCGGCGATGACGCAGCGGCCGCATCGGTCTTCCAGCGCTTCGTTTCCCAATTGTTCGCGGTGGCGGCCCAGCAGTTCGATGCGGATGCGCAACCGAATCGACGTTGAGGACATCGTGCTTTCGGCCTACAAGAGCTTCTTCATCCGAAACCGGCGGAGCGAATTCGACCTTGCCGGCTGGGATGAGCTCCGGTCGATCCTGGCGATGATCACCATGCGTAAATGCGCGAGCGGCGCCGATTTGTCCGGAGGGCCCGGCACAACCTAAGGCGCGAGGTGCCCTTGGCCGAGGCAGGAACCACAGGATGGTCGCTCATTGACCGCGCACCCAGGCCCTTTCGAAGCGGCCTGCCTCACTGAGCTCCGTCCAGGAGTTGTTGGGCACAATCGCTGATCGACGATCGGCCGGTCGTGGAACGAATCCTCATGGGGTTCACCGCGGAGGAAGTTGCCCAGCAGCTTGACTGCTCGGAGCGTACAGTACGCCGCGTCCGACAGCGTGCCAAGCGACGGCTCCTCCACTTTGCCGAACACGATGACGTGGGCGTGAAAGCGACCTGATGTGGGAAGGAGAAGAGCGTGTTTCCGAAATTGGCGGCCTGCGCAAACCAGGCCGAGAACGGCCGGGAGGCGAATCCTCATCTCGGCGGTTCTCGCCATCTATGCGAAGATGCCCTACCCGAGAATGAGGGAAGGGTGGGGAGCGATCCGCTTCGGCGGATCGAGAGTCACGCCTGGGACGACCTCCAGGTGGTGGTCCGCTCGTTTCGCCAGGCGATCAAGCGGGGAGAACGCCCGGCAATCGAGGTCTATGCCCCCGAGGGCATCCCGGACCGAAAGGCCCTGCTCCTGGAGTTGGTGCATGAGGAGACTCGAGGTCGGGATCACGGCCGGCGAGTCTCTGAGCCTTGTCCCGTACCTGGATCGATTTCCCGAGACTCAGCAGCGATCCGGCGGCACTCCGCGAGCTGATCGGCGCCGAGGACGACTTGCGCCGGCGCAGTTGTACATCAGACGCGAGGCACGTCCCAGGTTCTTTCGAACGCCGAGAGCACCGCCAAGCCGCCAGTACAGATCGGCCGTTATGACCTGGGGGAAGTGATCGGCCAGGGTGCCTTCGGGGTCGTCTACCGGGCGTGGGACACCACGCTCCATCGGTCGGTGGCCGTCAAACGGCCCCGGGCCGGAGTCCTGGATGCGCCAGGCGCCATCGAGCGGTTCCTGCGCGAGGCCCGCAGCGCGTCGAGCCTGCGCATGCGAACATCGTCGCGGTTCACGACATGGGGACCTGGACGGCGAGCCATTCCTCGTCACCGCCCTGGTGGAAGGCCGAAGCCTGGCCGACGAGCTGGCGACGGGCCAGCCGAGCTTGCGGCGGGCCGCGGAATGGATCGCCGCGCTGGCCGAAGCCCTGGAGCATGCCCATGGGCACGGCATCATCCACCGGGACGTCAAGCCTTCGAACGTCCTGATCGACCGCGAGGACCGGGTGTACCTGACGGACTTCGGGCTGGCCAAGAGCGATGCCGGCGAAGCGACGCTGACAATCGACGGCCAGGTGATCGGAACGCCGGCTTACATGGCCCCCGAGCAGACGGAGGACACGAAGCAGGGGGTCGACGCACGGACGGATGTCTACAGCCTGGGTGTCGTCCTTTTCGAGCTCCTGACCGGAACGAGGCCCTTCCTGGGCGCGGCTCGCATGCTGCTGGTCCGGATCCGCGAGGAAGAGCCCCGGCCGCCCCGACGGCTCGACGACGACAATCCCGCGCGACCTCGAGACCGTGTGCCTGAAGGCGATGGCCAAGCAGCCCGGCCATCGCTACTCGGACGCGGCCTCCTTCGCGGCTGATCTCCGTCGCTACCTGCGTGGCGAGCCGGTGCAGGCCCGCCGCGCCGCGTCGCTCGTCGCACTCTGGTGGAAATGCCGGCGCAAGCCTGTCCAGACGGGGCTGGCGGCGGCGCTTCTGTTCTCGATGGCTTGTGGTTTCGCGGGGATTACCTGGCAATGGAGACGCGCGGAGGACCAGCGCGTCCAGGCCGTGCAGGCCCTGAATTCTGCGACCGATACCATTCAATCCCTCGTGAGGCTTCACACCACGCCCTGGGAAGACTCCGACGAGCCCGTACGTCAAATCAAGATGATCCTCGACTCGCTACTTGCCCCGATCGTGGACGAGGCTCGTGCCTACCCCGAGTTACGCAATTCCCTCGCCTCCGCGTCCATGGGCTCGCTGAGACTCGTGGACCACGTCCTACCCAGAGAGGACGCGCTGAGTGCTCATCGAGAAGACGCGGATGGTCTTCGAGAAGCTGGCACGCCAAGATACTACCGACCCGCGGGTTCGGGACTACTTCGCCCGGTGTCTCTGCGCCGAGGCAAACTTGTTGCTGGAGCTAGGGCGCCTCGAAGAGGCGGAGGCTGCGTCACCATCGGTCGCTCGCTGAGTGGCGAATGTACAACGCAATGACGGCGGGCCGGTCCCAGGCCAATCAGTCGTCAGCTCACGAGAGTGCTCGTGAGGCATGGATCGACACCTCCCTTCAGTTTTCCGAGCTGGTAACCCTTCTTGGTCGGAAAGCCGAGGCGATCGCATCCTTGCGCGAGGCCCTGTCGATCGCCGAGGAATTGCTCCAGGATCAGCCCGAGTCAGCACCAGCCCGTCGCCGCTTGATCGTCGTCTGTTCCGCGCTCGCTACGCTGCAAGATGACGATGAGCCGGCACAGTCCACCTCCGGCTGGCGGCGCGCCTGCGTGCTTCTCGAACAGATCTGTGCCGCATCGCCTGCGTCGAACAGCGACCGGGTTTTGCTGGCCGATTGCTGTTGCATGCTTGCTGCGGCTCGAGGACCGGATCGACCGCCGGGCTGACGCCATCGGTCATCTCGACCGCGCCGCCGCGGTCGTAAAGGTTATTCTCCATGCCGAACCCCCGTCGTTGCTCAGCGACAAGCGGAGATTGGGCGATTGTCTTTATCGGCTCGCGACGCTCGAGGACCGGATCGACCAAATGGCCGCCGCCATCGTCCATTTCGACCGGGCCGCGGGGCTGTTCGAAGATCTGCTCCGCGTCCAGCCGCGAGATACGGAATTGCGCTGCAATCTGTCGACCTGCTATCACATCATCGGCCGCTTGCGGGTGGATACAGGCCAGGCTCGTGACTCGCTCGAGCCCTACCGCAAGGCCATCGCCTTGCGCGAGGCCCTGAGCCGGGACGACCCGCGGAGTTCGCGCTGGCACAGTGATTGTGCGGGGTCGTGGCACAGGCTGGGCGAAGCCCTGCGAAGCCTGGGTCAAGTTGACGCAGCCGTGGACGCTTTTGAAAGGAGCCGCTTGCACGAGCCAGACAAATCGGGCGGAGTTGCAATGGGGGTTGCCCTCAAAAACTGACCCGTCCTGATGAGTTTTCTGGCTGGCGACCGGCATTGAGTGGAACGGGTTGCTGCCAGCAAGCCGCGCTCATTCGCCGCCATCCCGACCGGACTGATCCCACCTGTGCTGGGGCTCGTGCACAAGATTGGATTGACGAACGGTTTCCGGGGACACCATGCGTAACTCCGTCGATATTGAGTATCGTGTCTCCGGAACCCCGCTGGAACGAGAACGCCCCCTCTCAGGCGGATACCGTCGAAAGGGCATTCTCCTTGAATGGTCTGAAAAGTGATCTGACGTTGGGCTATTTACCCAACGCCTTTGCGGCGATATAGATCAAGATCGCGCCGCCAATTCCGCCGCCGAAGAGGAGGTAGAGCAAGGAGTACTGGGCCGCCGCGAAAACGAGTGGCAACTGTGTGAGGGCTTGCATATGAGGCTCCTGCATTCAAAGTGAGATCATTTTAGGAACTAATCTGAATCCGGTAGCTGGATATCACATGTCGTGCTTGCGAGAAGCATCCGGATTCAAATTGTCGTTGGTCATCAACTTTGAAAATGCAATCCGCGTGCCGCAGACTCGTCCTAACGTAGAGCGATTTAGACTCGGGTTGTCCACAGTCCATACTAGCCCGAAGCGTCAGCGAGGATTCTGGCTGTGTCGCCTCGCTGACACGTCGGGTTGGTGTGGCGTGTCCGCCATGCGAGCGTGAACCGCTATAGATTAGCCGGCGATGAGCTAATGACCGCCCTTCGCGGTGCCGAAGCCATCGAAATCGCACGTGTTTACCGGACCCAATTGATCTTGCTCGACCTTGGCCTTCCGGGGATCGACCGGCTATGACGTCGCAAAGCGACTCAGGGAGAAGGAATGTGATAAAGATACCCTGATCGTCGCGATTTCGGGCGATGGACAGGAGGAAGATCGACGACGCAGTCAGGCCGCTGGGTTCGATCATCATTTAGTCGAACCCGTCAGTTACGACGAACTCCACGGACTCTTGGATTTGAAGTCCGATGATCCATCCAAGCGGTAATCCATTAATCCATTGACGGCACACGATTTGCGTTACATTAGATCAGGTCTTTTTTCGCCCTTGCAACTTTGCATGAGGGACCGATTGGCGTTCTTCGATTTATTGATCTTCATCTCAATCTGTACTGGAGCTGCCGATGAGCCTCTTCCGGCGGCGATTTATCTTAATTGCGGATGATAATCAGGATCTAGCTATGAGTTTATCGATCCTGCTGAAACTCGTCGGCTTCGACGTCGAAGTCGTCCACGATGGCCGCGATGCAGTGACCGTTGGTAAGAGCCGCAGGCCCGATGTGCTCCTCCTGGATATCGGCCTTCCCGGCCTGAACGGTTATCAGGTGGCCAGGCAGTTCAGGAGCGACGAGCGATTGAAGGACACGATCATTATCGCCATCTCGGGTTATTCGCGAAATATGTTTGAGCGACTCTCCAAGCCGGGGGACTTCGATCACTATCTCGTCAAGCCGGTTGATTTCAGGACCTTGCTTCCTCTCATCAACAAAACCGCCTAGCTTCTGTCTTCTGCCACAAATCGGCCCGGGGCAATGGCGCACGGGTCTGTCGGCGATTGCGAATCCGCCAGGCCGGAAAGGGCGTATCCTTGGCGGCGCGGTCCAGGGCTTTTGTGCATTCCCCTGGATCGGCCAGCCGCGGAGCGACTTAATCTCGTGCCATGCAGCGCCAGAGTTCCTATTTCATAGGTCGTCAGGCGGCCCCAGTTATTCCAGCCGGTCATCTCGTGTTCGACCGTAATGCAACGCCCAAAGGGTGAAGTTTTTCGCCAATCGAGTGTCGTTGCAGATAGTCCGGAGCGACGGTCCTCGATCCGACAAAAAAGGTGGCTACTGACCTGAATCCGCTCACCGTAAGCGGCCGCGTGGCACGAGATGGTTCGCGAGATGGGTCTCGCGGCAAAGAAATCGCAGAATTCCCGAGAGGCTGCTAATAATGGCGTCACCATTGTCTTAGAATGATCCGCTTGGTAATGGTTAAGGAACACCAACGTCAATGCCGAGGAACGTTAATTAAGAAACGTTGACGCATGTCGGCCGACGGTCACGGCTCGAGCCGAGCGGGGTTCACCTCCCTGACGAATCTCTGAGGATCTTCTTCGCACCTCCACAGGAGTACAGGCAAATGAGTGTAAATAGTCAGGTCAAGACCGGTCTCTCAGCGATCCTCACGAAGAATGAGGCTAAGATCGTGTCGGACTGGTTCAAGGACCAGTCGTCGGTGGGGAGTTACCGGGGTGCGTCGCCCAAGGAGTCTGAGCTCCGCAAGGAATGCGCGGAATTCATCGGTCTGCTCCGCAACGTCGTTGGAGAATCAGAGCGGCTCGGACATCGAGTCCCCGGCATGGAGCGGTGTGCGTGAGCTGCTGGAGCACGTCTCGCGTGCCCGGACTGCGCTGGGGTTCAGCGCCTCGGAGACCGCCTCGTTCATCTTCTCGTTGAAGAAGCCGCTGTTCGAATGCCTCCGCCGTGAATTCGAGGGCAACGGCCAAGCGTTGGCCGATGAGACATGGGCGATTAACGAGCTCCTCGACAAGCTTGGCCTGTATACGACCGAAGTTTACCAGAAGTCGCGCGAGGCGATCATCAATCGCCAGCAAGAGGAGATGCTGGAGCTTTCCACTCCCGTCGTCAAGCTCTGGGAGGGGATCCTGGCGTTGCCCATGATCGGCACGCTCGACAGCGCCCGCACTCAGGTCGTCATGGAGAGTCTGTTGCAAAAGATCGTGGAAACAGGCTCGGCTCTCGCGATTATCGACATCACGGGCGTGCCGACTGTCGATACCCTGACGGCCCAACATTTGTTGAAGACCGTGACCGCCGCCCGGCTGATGGGAGCTGACTGCATCATCAGCGGCATTCGTCCGCAAATCGCTCAGACCATCGTTCACCTCGGCGTGGACTTAGGGGATGTGACGACCAAGGCAACGCTCGCCGATGCCCTCGCCCTCGCCCTGGAGAAAACAGGCCGCGGCTGTCAAGCGCATCATCAACATCCGAAAATGACGGAGGGGCCATCATGGAACATATCCCGATTCTCCGCATGGGGAAATACCTCCTCGTGACCGTCCAAGTTGATATGCACGATCGCCTGGTCATGGCCCTTCAGGACGACTTGACCAATCAAATTCTCGCGATTCAGCGCGCGCGGGGTCCTGATCGACATTTCCTCACTCGACATGGTGGATTCTTTCATCGGACGCATGATCGGCAACATCGCGGGCTATGTCCCGCGTGCTGGATGCCGAGACGGTGGTCGTCGGGATGCGGCCGGCCGTCGCGATTACGCTCGTCGAGTTGGGCCTGACGCTTCCCGGCGTCCGCACCGCGCTCGACGTCGAAAAAGGAATGCAGCTCCTCAGGGATAAGAAAGGGCGAAACAGAAGAAAGGACGACGATGGCCGTCGCGAAGACTGACAGCCTCGAAATCCGTAATTCGACCGACATCGTGCTGATCCGTCAAGAAGTGAGAAAATGGCCGCTGGATTTAGGGTTCAGCCTGGTCGAACAGACGAAAATCGTCACCGCGGCGAGCGAATTGGCACGCAATTCGCTCGATTATGGAGGCGGGGGAACGGTACGCCTGGAGTCCCTTCAAAACGGCGCCAAACGAGGGTCTACGCCTGGTTTTCGAGGATCAAGGGCCCGGTATCCCTGACATCGAACAAGCCTTGAAGGACGGTTATACCACGGGAAAAGGTATGGGATTAGGATTGGGGGGCGCCAAGAGACTGGTCAACGAGTTTGATATCGACTCACGGGTTGGCGAAGGAACGCGAGTCGCGATAACGAGGTGGAAATGATCGCTGCCACCGGCCAGTCGATTGCCGTCATCCTTGATGAATCCACACAGGTCGGGGAGGCACGGCGAACGACGGCCAGTCTGGCTGCGCGGTTGGGTTTTGATGCAACGAGACAGGGCAAAGTTGCACTGGTCGCGACCGAGGCGGCGGGTAATTTGATTAAACATGCGGGAAAGGGAGAATTGATCGTCCGAGCACGCGGAGTCGGGGCGGGGCGGCGTTGGACTCGAAGATCCTCGCGCTCGATAGCGGACCAGGCATGAGCGACGTCGGCCGTTGTCTGAGCGACGGCTACTCGACGGCCGGCTCGCCGGGACCGGTTTAGGAGCCATCCGCCGAATCGCGGACGCATTCGAGATTTATTCCGTCCCAACGATGGGGACGGCCCTCTGGGCTCGTCTCCTCGTCAGACCGCGGACCGCGTCCGCGGGAAATACCGCAAATCGAGGTTGGAGCCGTCAATCTTCCCGCTCCGGGCGAACAGGTTTGCGGCGACGCTTGGGCCAGCGATCAACCGCAATGGGTGCGTCTTCGTCATTCTGGTCGACGGGTTGGGACACGGCGTCCCCGCGGCGGAAGCCGCGCAGGAGGCTCTCCGCTCCTTCCACGCGAACCCCAGCCACGAACCCGTCGAGATTCTTGAGGCAATCCATTCCGCATTGCGCGAGCACGCGAGGAGCGGCAGTCGCCATCGCTCGGCTCGATCTGGCAAAGGGAGAGGTTCGCTACGCCGGCGTGGGCAATATCTCAGGCGTCATCCTCGATACCAAAACGTGTCGAACGACCAGCCTGGTCTCGCAAAACGGCACAGTCGGCTCAATCATTCGCCGGATTCAGGCATTCGATTATCGATGGACTGACGACTCACTGCTGATCATGCACTCCGACGGCCTTGGCACGCAGAGAAAATGTGAACCAGTACCCCGGCTTGTTCCAACGCCACCCCAGTCTCGTCGCCGGAGTTTTATACCGGGATCACAAGCGAGGGCGCGATGACGTGACGATCGTGGCGGCTGGACAAGGGAGGCGCGGGCAGCCATGAGCCTCCCCCTTCTTACCTTGGAGGTCCGTCTCGAGGTCGACATTGTGCTCGCTCGTCAACGGGCGCGCCAGATCGCCGGCCTACTGGGGTTCGCACCACTCGATCAGACCCGCGTCGCCACCGCGACTTCCGAGATTGCGCGTAATGCCTTTCAGTATGCAGGTGGAGGACAGGTCGTGTTCGCCGTCGAGAACAACTCGGCGCCAGCCCTCTTGATCCGCGTACGCGCTCGCGAGCGCCAGGCATCAAGAACCTTCAGGCCATCCTTGATGGCCGAGAGATCGTCGCCGATCGCGACCCACCGGGCATCCTCGGAGCGAAGCGATTGATGGATCAGTTTTCGATCGAGTCGTCGCCGCAGGACGGCGAGATTGTCTCAATGGCCAAGCGATTGCCGCGAGTGGCTGTGCCCAGCTCTCGGGAAGTCGCACGGATCGCGGTCGAGCTGGCGCGACATGCCCCCCAGGGACTTCTCGAGGAGCTCCGTCAGCAAAACCAGGAGCTGCTGAGCACGCTCCAGGAACTGCGAGATCGACAGGCGGAGCTCGCCAGCATGCACTCAGCGAGCTCGATGAAACCAACCGCGGTGTGGTCGCCCTTTACGCCGAGCTGGACGAGAGCGCCAAGTCACTCAAGCGTCTGTCGGATTTGAAATCGCGTTTTCTATCCGAGATGAGTCATGAATTTCGCTCGCCGCTCAACTCGATCAAGAGCCTGACCAGATTTCTTCTGGAGCGAAGCGACGGCGAGCTTTCTCCGGAGCAGGAAAAACAGGTGCGGTTCATCCGGCATGCCGCCGAAGGACTGTCGACACTGGTCGACGACTTGCTGGATTTCGCCAAGGTTGAAGCCGGCAAGGCCGTGGTTCGAAATCGGTACGTTCGATGTCCACAATCTTCTCGAAAGTCTTGAGGGAACGATCCGACCGATGATCGGCCGGGCGGCCGTTTCGCTCGTCTTCGTGGAGCCGAAAGGAATCCCGGCCTTGATCAGCGATGAGGGAAAGATCGCCCAAATTCTGCGGAACTTCCTCACCAACGCCGTAAAATTCACCGAGAGAGGCGAGATTCGAGTCGCTGCCGAGTTAGGCCCCGATGACGCGGTTACGTTCTCGGTCAAGGACACGGGTATCGGCATCGCCGTGGCGGACCTGCCTCGAATTTTCGAAGATTACGGTCAGGTCGACAACCGCCTGCAGTCGAGGAACAAAGGGATCGGCTTGGGATTGCCTCTGACTCGAAAGCTCGCCCAACTCCTCGGCGGGAGCGTCTCGGTTTGGAGCGAGCTCGGGACCGGCTCGACCTTCTTCGCCGTCATTCCCCGGCGTCTATCATCCGACGACCGACGACGACTCACCGCAGGTCTTGGCTGCCGCCGTCTTCTTACGTTACGATTCCGCAGCGACAACCCCGAGCAAGGCGATTGATCGTACGGATGATTCGTGAAAGCAGACCGAAATCTCCTCAAGGAAACGTTAGCCGCTCTTGCTGACTTTGACATAATCGAGGCGGAAAAGGGAGAAGACGCGGTTCCCGCGGCCCGCGCACCAACAGCCGGACGTGATCTTCCTCGACTTGCTTCTGCCCGACATGAGCGGCTTCGAGGTCCTCGAACCGGCTCAAGGTCGGATGTGGAAACCAAAAGAATTCCCGTTATCATCAATACATCGCGGACACTCGACGACGATCAACAGCGTCGACTGGCCGAAAGTGCGGTCGCCATCCTGCTCAAGGGGAGTGAATCGTACGAGGAGCGGATCGCCCAGGTCAGAGACTCGCTGCAAAAGGCCGGGCTGAATCCGTCACGCCGGGCTGCCGAGGAATCGTCTCATGGCAAGTGAACCGGCCGCCAGGATCCTGCTCGTCGATGACGATCCCGTCAAGCGATACACGATCGCCAAGACGCTCAAACGCGCGGGTTTCGATGTCCAGGAGGCCAGCACGGGGCACGAGGCCCTCCAACTCGTCATCGCGCAGCCCGACCTGATCGTGCTCGATGTCAAGTTGCCCGACATCAGCGGGCTTGAGGTCTGCCGGCGCATCAAGTCCGACCCAGCAACGCGCGGGATCCCGGTGCTGCACATCTCCACAACGTTTGTCGATCTCGAGGATAGGATTCAGGGATTCGAAAGTGGTGCGGACGGCTATTTGACCAGCGTCGCGGAGCCGCTCGAGCTGGTCGCCAACGTCCGGGCCCTTCTCCGGACTCGCAAGGCCGAAGATGCGGCTCAGCTCTCCACCCGCCAGTGGCAGACCACGTTTGATGCCATTAGCGACGGCGTCATGCTCCTCAATCGCTCGGGCAATGTCGTGCAGGTGAACCGGACGCTCGAGCACATCATGGGCCGGCCTTGGATCGAGATCATCGGCAAAGAGCTGCCCGATCTCTGGGGCGACTTCTCGAAAGATCACGAGTCGATCTTCACGAAAATGGTTGCTTCCGGCAGCCGGGAGTCGCGAGACGTCTCCCTGGGCGACCGCTGGCTCCACGTAAGTGTCGACCCGATTCACGACGAAGAGGGCACGCTGAGGGGGGCCATTTGCCTCGTCTCCGACATCACCGATCAGAAGCGAATGCAAACGCAGCTCTTGCAGCAGGCGGAGAAGCTACAAGAGGCGAGTCAGCGCAAAGATGAGTTCCTTGCGATGCTCGCTCACGAGCTGCGGAACCCGTTGGCCCCGCTGTCGAACTCCCTCGAGATCATCCAACTGCACGGGCGGGAAATCCCCTTGATCGAGCAGTCGCTCGAGATCGCCCGCCGTCAAATCCAGCACATCGCACGCCTCCTCGAAGACCTGCTCGACGTTTCGCGAATCACACGAGGCAAGGTCGAGATCCGCAAGCGGCCTCTGGACTTCAGGACAATCATCACGAATGCCGTCCAAACAGCATTACCACTGGCCAAGTCCTGCGGACAAGAACTGAGTGCCGGTGCTTCCGCACCGAGCCTGTAATGGTCGAGGGCGATCCCACTCGTCTCGAGCAAATCGTCTCAAACCTCTTGAACAATGCCTCGAAGTATACGGAGGCGGAAGGTCGGATCACGATTTCGCTCACTCGCGAAGAAAACCAAGCCGTACTACGCGTGCGAGACACGGGGATCGGCATCTCATCCGAGTTGCAAGAGCACATCTTTGACTTGTTCGTACAGGCGGAGCGTTCGTTGGATCGGGCTCAGGGAGGTCTCGGGAATCGGGCTGACGCTCGTACGCAGCCTCGTGGAGCTGCACGGCGGCCAAATCTCGGTCTCGAGCAGGGCGCTGGAAAGGGAAGCGAGTTTGCCGTCACCCTACCGTTGTGTGCGATCGAGCCGACATCAACGACGACCGCGACTTCAGGAAGAGCAGGCCCGCGCGGCCGCTCACTTCATATCTTGATCGTTGACGACAATCGCGACTCCGCTCAAAGCTTGGCCAAGGTTTTGGAGCTCAAGGGTGAAAAGGTCCTATGCACTTATGACGGACTATCGGCGGTTGAACTCGCGGCGGCCCAGCGACCCGATGTCATCCTCCTCGATATCGGACTTCCCGGCATCGATGGTTACCAGGTCGCGGAGCGACTCCGGCGGCAGCGGAGTGTTCACCAATTAAAGATCATCGCGGTTTCCGGTTATGGCGGCGAGCTCGACCAAGAGCGGGCGCGCCGCGCCGGGTTCGATCATTTCCTCGTAAAACCCGTTGATTTCGCGGCACTGGAAGTCGTACTTGGATACGAAGCCGCGTCGATCACGACCTAGAGCGTTTAGCGATTGGATCGGGCACACGTGGTCACCCCCCGAAGTTGGGGTAATGAAACGACGGTTCTGGACAAGCTATGAGTTCATCCCAATTTCGGTGCTCTCTTTTCCCCCCTTGCGAAGGGGGGGTCAGGGGGGATGGTCCCGCCGGAACCGGGCGCCGGGTTCGCGGCTTCGGGTCGGCTCGACCGGCTGAATTACGGCGTATTCCGAGGCTCTTGGTTATGCCCTGTTCACCCCCCCTGACCCCCCCTTCGCAAGGGGGGGAACCTGAGTCGCGGATGCATGTGTAGAGACCAATGGTGCGAGGTGACGTTGGCCTTCAGGTTCATTTTGTCACTGCCTCTAAATCTTCATAGCTCAACACGTCCTCCGTCATTGGCACCTGTCAAGCCGAGAGCTCCCGGCGGCGCAGGCTCGCGAGCTCATTCTGGTGCGGGGGAACGATCTCGTAAGCCGGCGTGCGGGCGTATACCTCCCAACCTCGGTTCAAGACCTGAAGATCGGCATGGCCTGAATGGACCAGAAGGCGATAACGCAGAGAGAGCGGATGGTCCCGGGCCAGACCATGAGGTGAGTCGTGGTTGAACGATGGACCGATCCAACCATCGGCTCGAACGTGCCAGCGCGTGGGGTGATTGGGGTTGGAAGGGTGGTCCATCAAGCAGATCCCTTCGACGTTACCGGGTGCACTCGGCCCGGAGTAGTCGACCCAGCGACTGGATTTGCCGAAGATCGCCGGCTCCCCACGCGAGCCCTCCGCATCGGTCAGTCGACCGCCGCCAAATCGCTCCGACATCGTCTTGGCCACCCGGACCCCCAGAAGCCCGAAGTTGGTCCGCCCGAGCTCGATCGGCACCTGGGCCGACGACTCAAACCGAGACTGGATGTCCACCATGAAGCCGTTGAAACGGGCCGGCTCCAGCACGATCGTCAGCTCCTGGCGCAGGACCGATCGTCCCTGCGCCCACCAGTCCAGGTCGGCCACCAGACCACCCCAATCGGTCCCGTCGTGGTAGAGTCGCACACAGCGGTGGCGTATGCGAATGTCGGTGTTGGGTCGCTCCTCCCAGAAGTTGAATCCGGCGACGTTCTGATGTCCGAACCAGATCGACTTGTGGTGCTCATGGCCGATCGGATCCGGGTGGCCCAGCCGCGTGAGCTGAGCACCGGCCGGCCCGATCAAGGGATACAGAAACGGCCGCGACCCGCCCGCTCCAAAGTCGTATCCAACACGTTCCTCGCCGTCCAGGCGAAGGCTCGCTCGGCCGACTTGCGGGATGGCCTGAACCCTGGGAAATACGAACGAACCTGTCATGAGCCTTCTCCTATTCTTTGGCGACCATTCTCTGTGTTCTTTCAGTCGCTCTTGTCGGTTGTCGGCGCCAGGCGGATTGACGTGATCCCGGCATCCTCGATCGCTTTGACGGTGCGGCGAACTCGTTCGAATGGGACCGATTCTGCTACACGCAGGAGTACAATGGTCGCGGGCTGCGACTTCAGCTTCTGTGTGAGGGCCTCGGCGAGCTCCGCGAAGGGACGCGGCTGGCCGTCGAGCGTGAGTCGTTCATCAGTCCCGGCATCCAGGGTCACAATGAGGATTCGACGGCTTGACTTGTCCGAGGATCGGCCTGCCGCGCCAGGTTGATCGCGTCCGGCGCGAGCGAGGTCCCCTCGCGGATCGCCACAAAACTGTAGGGGCGATCGAGCATGGAAAGCGTACCGGCGAACGCGTTTTTGCCCTCGGACCAGAGTAGCCCCTCGTAACTTTGCCGTGCTTGAGGGAATTGGACATCAAACGCAATTTTTCTGGCGCCTCCACAGCCACCTGGCCAGTTACGGCATAAACTGAACCGTTCAAATCCGACAAGAATCGGCCGGAGACCGTCCCGGCCGCATCGACGGTCAAGTCGAGGGTTCCCGACCATTGTCCGTTCGCGATCAGGTGATAGCGGCCGGCATAATCGGCCGGTTGGACAATCCTTCCGGTCGACGGCCGGCCGGGTGCGGAAGGAGGGGCCGGCAAGGGCTTGTCGAACACGTACAGATGATCCTTGTCGACGGCGGTCAGCTTTGGACCATCCGGACCGCGAGTCGAGAAAAGAATATCGCCGCCAAGCCCCGCGGGAACCACCTGGCCCGTATCGAGGTCGAATTGAAATCCGTCAAAGAGCATGAGTTCCTTGCCGCGCGCTTTGATCGACTGGTGATCGCCCGCATCGATCGTTTCGTATCGCTCCAGGATCAGGACGGGCACCAGTTGTCCTTGCTGCTCGGATGGCTTACGCTTGCGCATGCCGAGGGACACGAGCATTTTCGCGAGGTTCCCCTGGTCGGTCTGGGCGATCACAAAGGCGGCGCTCTCGCCGCGGAGCACGACGGGCAACGCTTCCAGTTCGCGAAGGCTCAATGATGTATGTCTGCGAGCGTCCGGCCGACGGGATAGATCGAACAGATATGCGCCCTCGAGCCCGCCAAACTCATCGCCGCGCGCGGCCACACCGAGACCGGTCAGAATCGCCAAAGCGCTTACGGCGACGAGGTTTGCCGCGACGCGGACTCGCCGGGCACGCCATAACCGCGACGTTCCGAATCGATTTTGACGCATCAGTGGGTTCCCCCGAACAAAGCGCGGCATTCCGTCTATCGGCGATGTTCATCGTCTCCGCCTTTGACTGAAGTTGCAACCCACCGGAAACCGATCGTAACGATACGCCAAACGTTTTTCCGTAAAGAAATCGCAACGGGCGACGAATCTTCGAATGGGCACCATGCCGAGAATGTACCGTGAGGGGGCCGACGATGGGTTTGGACCTGGCTTTGGGCGTCATCATCCTCATAGCCGCGTTTCGAGGGTGGCTCCAGGGATTCGTGAGTCAAGCCTTGCGAATCGCGGGTCTGATTGCGTGCGTTTACCTGGCTGAGCCAGTGCGTGACTACGCTAAGCCGTATGTTTTTCCCTATTTACCCACGATCCAACCTGAGCTGGTCGACCGGCTGCTCTGGTGGGTTTCCGCCGCTGTAACGTACGTCGTGCTCGTGGGGTTCTGCACCTTGATCATGAAGATGACGCGACGGCCGGAGATCCCCGGGATTCGCGAGTCGGGCCGCAACGACCAATTCGCCGGCTTTTTGCTCGGTGCGTCAAAAGGACTGCTCGCGGCGGCCTTCCTGACCGCCGGTGTTCAGAATTATGCGGTCAAGCATCTCGGTGTGATGCCGTGGGCGGAGGAGCAGGTCAAGACATCTTGGGCCTTCAAATGCAACGAGCAATATCAACCGGTCTCAAGGATCTGGGCGTCGAGCCCGGTCCGGCACTATGTCAGCCACATCCAGCGCATGGGCTTGCAAAACCCGAGCGAGCGCTCGCAGACTACAGCCGGGGACGAACCTAACGACAGCCCAACCGTCAAAACCGCAAGCCGATCGCCCAAGTTGGAATTGCCGAGTGCGGACCAAGATGCCACTGACGGTTCTTCATCTTCTCCATCTTCGTCGTCTTCTCATACTGAGGCCCAGCCTCTGGACGAGGAGGTCGCACGAGCCGTGGAGGACATCAAGAACGAGCTGAGGGCGAGATCCAAGCCGTCGGACTGACGTTGACGGAACGACCCGGTATCGACACACTCGCTGGCGAATGAAGACCGCGAGGTGTCTTGGTATACGCCTCGGGACTGGCTGGGAAGGAGCCCGCCGATGTCTGGGGACGCTCCGCCGGGACCTCGCGCAGGCCTGGCGCAACCGCGATGGCTGTTCTATGCCTTGATCCTTGGTTTCTACCTAACCTGTCGCGGTTATCACAGCCTGGACGGCGACCAGGCCTACCGGCTCCCGCTGCTCTTGCACCAGCAGGACTCTCGCGTCTTTGCCGATGATCCCTTTGTCCAAGCGTTTGAGGCTTTCAACCCGCATCGCGGCTCGCTGATGGTCTTGGATCTCGTGACGCGTCCGCTTGGGCTGTCGGCGGGTCTGTTTACCATCTTCGTTCTGACCTTCGGCGCGACTTGCCTGGGGGTGGATCGCCTATCGCGGGCGGTCTGGCCCGACGCTGGGTCGAATGTTGGCCTGGTTGCCGTCGGGCTGGTGTTGGTCGCGAAGGCAGGCAACATCGGCACGAACCATCTCTTTGAAGCGATGGTTCTCGATCGATTGACAGCGTTCGCGTTGGGCTGGCTGGCTTTCGCTTACGTCGTGGCTGATCCCGTGCGCGGGCGGGACGCGTGCGATGGCCGCACTCGCGCTGGCGACCTTGATTCATCCTTCGGTCGGATTGCAACTCGCCATCGTGCTGGGAGCGACCTGGACGGTCTGGTGTCTGCTGGGCAGACGGATGGAAGTCGTGCGCCGCACGGCCTTTATGGGCGCGGCCGGGCTGGCGGTTGCGGTGATTCCGGGACTTGCGGTCAACTTGGCGCCAGGTTCGTCGCTGCTGGGGAATATGCCTGCCCACGATTTCTGGCTCCTGACCGCCGAGCTGCAAAGCCCCCAGCACATGCTGCCCCACTTGTGGAGGATGCCGCAATGGCTGGCCTGGGCTTGTTACTTGGCCCTGGCAGCGTTGGCGATGGCCGGGACTCGTAACGCGCCAGGAGCCGGAGTCGATTCGCGACGTGTCGCCGGCCCGCCTCCGTCTGGCGGTGCTCCTGACGATCATCCTGCTGTGGTTAGGAGCATCGTGGTATGCGATCGAGGTGCGGCATCAACTGCGGGTGACGGTCTTCCAACCCTTTCGCATGGCGACGATCGCGCGTGGCATAGCCCTGATTCTCGTCTCTGGACGGCTGGTGGTCCTCTGGCGATCGGGAAGCTGGCTGGGCCGTTTGCCGCCGACGTTGATTCCGTTTGCATTCGGCGGCGACTGGTTGCTGGTCGTTGTGACGTTGGCCGAGCTGACTGTCTCCGCCGTCGAAGCCATTCGGAGCCGCATTGCCGAGCGCCTTACTCCGATTTCACTGCGTGTTTCCCCCCCTTGCGAAGGGGGGGTCAGGGGGGGTGGTCCCGGCGGAACACTGGCCTGGTCCGCAGTTCCGTTGCTGCTGGATCCGGCGGGCGCACCCGCCGAAGGGGACGGTCCGCCGCGTCGGTCGAAGGTATTGGTTATGCCCTCTTCACCCCCCCTGCCCCCCCCTTCGCAAGGGGGGGAAACGGATCGCTCGCTCGCGGCAAGACATGAGCTCGCGCAACAAAAAACCGCATCTCGAAACCGCCCCACCAGCACGAACAACACCGACTTTTCATCACCTCACCGTGGGCCCCTCTCCGAAAGGGGGGCAGAGTTCATCGCCCTCCTCCAAGATTGGATCGCGATCGATGCGGCAGCCTGGTTCGGCGTGCTCGCCCTCGGCTTCAATTTCCTGGCGCACCACGACACAGAGTTTGGAAACAGAACGCTGCTGATCGCTCTGAGCGCCGGCTTGTTCGTTGCGTACCTCGGCCGCGAGCGCGGCAAGCGTGGCGAGCTGGCCGCGTGGAATCCGGGCTGGATGACTCGGCGGTTGCGCGGGGCATTCGTCGTGGGTTGGGTTGTTCCGCTGGCGGCGCTTCTCGCAGCGGCGGTTCCGCTCGACAACCCTATCTCACGCCATTCTCTGGCGCAGAGCTTGATTAACCGTTGCCGGTTCGCGGCGGTTCCGGCCGATGATATCGAACGGCTGGCACTTTGGTGCCGAGACCACACGCCGTCCTCGGCGCGATTTATCGGCCCGCCCGGGCCGAAGACATTTCGGCTCTGGTCGTTGCGGAGTCTCGCTTTCAACCGGGCGGCGAGTCCATACAACGCGGCGGGGCTGGCTGACTGGTTCTCACGGTTCCAGGAACATGTCAACTTCCACAGCTCCCCTGCCGAGTTCGTTCGTTCTTACCTGGCAGACCGTCACGGCTTTGAGTCACGCTACCAGGCGCAGACCGACGCCGAACGGGCCGCACTGGCCATCCGGCAAGGGGCGAGGTACGTCGTCGCCGCGGCCCCCAACGCCAGCGACCGATCGACCGACCCCGGGCCACTGGAATTGCTGCACGTTGAGGGCCATTACGCCGTTTATCAGGTCAAGCTCGGTACACTCGTCCAGAACCACCGGTAGCGAAGCCGGTGGGTAAAAGTCCCGGGCTGGATCACGGCGAGGGCCTGGACGCGGGTCGCGTGCCGACCTGCCTCGGCGAGCGCGAGAACACTTGGCGGTTCGACATCGAGCTCGAGCCGAGCCCGCGATGGCCGGAATGGGTTCCATGCGATCATTCGCGGACTCGCGTCAGCGAGCGCGCCGCTGTCCAGACGGACCAAGTATGTGGCCGCCAGGCTTTCGACCGGGGCCCGGCAACGATCGGCAACATCGATGTCGACAACCAGGCGATCGGGTTGTTCCACGTCACGGAACAGCTTCACGGCCGCGGAAAAATGATGGTGGGCGAGCTGTCCGGTCAATAAGCCGCAAAGGCCCGGTCCGTCGAGGAGTTTGTGATGCTGGACTTCCTGGTAAACGGGGCTGACGACCCGGGCCGGATCGTCGCGGTCCGAGTTATTCTCCACGGCCAGCACGACCTCAACTCCGTCCAATTCGAGGCGATGCGTCCAGCGGGCATCGGTTCGGACGAACGCAACCTGGAAACCCGGCGCGGACATCACGGCCCGGTCGTCACTCTCGGTCCAGGAAAAGTTGAGGTTGTGCACGCGATCAGGACTTGGCCAGGTCCTTCCCCCCTTTGGCGAGCTTCATCCGAAGGTAAGCTTCGATGAAGCCGTCGATGTCGCCGTCGAGCACGGCACGGGGATTCCCGACTTCATAGTCGGTCCGCAAATCCTTGACAATCTGGTAGGGCTGAAGCACGTACGAGCGGATTTGGTTGCCGAAGCTCACTTCACCCTTCTCGTCGTACTTCTTGGCGTACTCGGCCTCGCGTTTCTCTTCCTCCATCCGGATGAGCTTGGCCTTGAGAAGGGCCATGGCGTTGTTACCGTTCTTGTGCTGCGAGCGTTCACTGCGCGACTCGGCGGCGACCCCGGTGGGAAGGTGGGTGTATCGGACTCCCGACTCGGTTTTGTTCTGGTGCTGACCGCCGGGTCCACCACAGCGGAACACATCACGCTTGAGGTCTTCGTCCTTGAGCACGATGTCGATCGTCTCATCGATTTCGGGCAGGACGTCGACGGAGGAGAACGATGTATGCCGGTGCGCTGCCGAGTCAAATGGACTGATCCGGACCAGGCGGTGGACTCCGGTCTCACCTCTGAGGTAGCCGTAGGCGTACTCGCCCTTGATATGGATTGTCGCCTCTTGGATGCCCGCCGCGCCGCCATCCTCGCGGTCGGTAATCTGTGTGGCGAACCGCTTGGATTCGGCCCACATGAGATACATGCGCAGCAGCATTTCAGACCAGTCGCACGCCTCGGTCCCGCCCGCTCCGGCGTGGATCGTGACGAATGCGTTACAGTGGTCGTTCGGACCTCCGAGCATCGAGCGGAACTCGAACGACTCGAAGTCAGCATCCGCTTGCTTGCAGGCCGTGGCGATCTCGTCATCGAACTCGTCGGTGTCGGCCTCCTCGGCCAGGTCGATTGTGGCCTCGAGGTTGTCCGCCTGCCTGATGAGCTCCTCGAACGGCTTGAGCACGGTGTTCAAGCCCTTGAGCTCCTTGATGACCTGCTTGGCCTTGTCCTGGTCGTTCCAGAACGTCGAGCTGCCCATTTCCTTCTCGAGCTCGTCACGCTGAGATTGTTTTTCGCCGAAGTCAAAGAGAGTCTCGAAGTTGGCGGATCTTGTCGATCACACTCTTGGCCGTCCGTTTCAGCTCTGCATCCACGATAAATGACTCCTCAATTCGGAAGAATCCTGGGAAATTGAACGTTATGGCGGTTCTAAGTTGGTCTATCATGTCCAGACGAAGCAATACCGAGCGTTCTTCATTCCATTAGAGCCGATTGAGCGATCTGGAACCAGCCGAACCTTCGTTCCGGGTCGCGCCCGCATGGTTGTTAAAGCCAAGATGACTGAGCGTGACCCGCCGAAAAGGCACAAGACGCCGGTCGTGGGCCGGCTGGCCCCGTCGCCGACGGGCGGTCTCCATCTGGGACACGCGCGAACGTTTCTGATCGCCTGGCTGGCCGCCCGTAACGCCGGAGGCCGCGTCATCCTTCGAAATAGAGGATCTGGACGTTTCACGGGTTCGCCCTGAGGCTCGAATCGCGACCCGGTTCGACCTTGAATGGTTAGGACTCGACTGGGACGAGGGTCCCGATATCGGGGGTCCGTCCGCACCTTACACGCAATCGGAAAGACTACCGTTTTTTGAGGACATGCTCGATCGACTCAAAGCGAGCGAAAGCGTTTATCCGTGTACTTGCACTCGGGCCGACATCCAGCGAGCCGCGAGTGCGCCGCACCTTGAAGACGAAGGGCCAACCTATCCCGGCACCTGTGCCGCCCGTAGCGCTGTCGATGCCCGTGCCCTGGGCGACCGCCCGTTCGCGTGGCGGTTTCGCGTGCCCCAGGGACTGATCAAATGGGATGATCTGTTCCTCGGTCCCATGGAGCTGGACCCATCGCGAGTCGGAGGTGATTTTATCGTCTCCCGACATACGATTGGCCCGTCGTATCAACTCGCAGTGGTCGCTGATGACGCCGCCATGGGCGTAAATCAAGTCATTCGAGGCGTCGACCTTGTCCCCAGCACCCCTCGGCAGATACTACTTTACCGCCAGCTCGGCTGGCCCGAGCCTCGGTTTGGACATGTGCCGCTAACCGTCGGGCCCGACGGCCGTCGTCTCGCCAAGCGAGACGGCTCGATCAAGTTGTCCAGCCTTCGCCAGGCCGGGATCGATCCACGAAGACTCGTCGGTTCGCTGATCCATTCGTGCGGCTGGTCCGATTCGATTGCGCCGATGATGCCTCGCGACGCCATCGATCACTTCGACCCTGTGGTGCTCCCCGCCGAGCCCTGGGTCGTCACACCGGAATGGCTGGACAGTCTGATTGGCCAGATGACGACTCAACCCAAGTCCCTGCCGGGTGATTGACTCATCATGGAGATCCGTCTTAAGATCCAGCTTCATTCGTTTCTCGCTCCTGACTGCGGAGTCTCGCGACCATGACCTCTGACCACGGCGGCGGCTCGATCACCAGTGTCTTGCAAGAGACCCGCGTCTTCGCTCCCCCGCCCGCTTTCGCCAGCAAGGCCACCATCTCCAGTCTTGACCAATATGAAGCACTTTGGAACCGCGCCAAGGATGATCCCGAGGGGTTCTGGGGCGAGCAAGCGCGGATATTGCATTGGGACAAAACCTGGGACCAAGTGTTGGATTGGGAACCGCCGTCGGCGAAATGGTTCGTGGGTGGCCGGCTCAATGCCGCATATAATTGTGTCGATCGTCACTGCTTGGGTCCTGACAAGAACAAGGCGGCCTTGATCTGGGAGGGAGAGAACGGCGAGCGCCGGGTGTTGCGGTATCAGGACTTGCTGCGCGAGGTCTCGAAATTCGCCAATGTGCTCAAAAGCTTGGGTGTGCACAGCGGCGACGTCGTGGCCGTGTACATGCCGCTGGTTCCCGAACTGGTGGTTGCACTGCTGGCCTGCGCCCGGATTGCGCGCCGCACACGGTGATCTTCGGCGGTTTCAGCGCCGAGGCGCTGTCGGGCCGGATCCAGGATTGCAAAGCCAAGGTTCTGATCACCGCTGACGGGGGTTATCGTCGAGGTAAGCTGGTCCCGCTCAAAGAGAATGCCGACGACGCCGCGGCCCTCTGTCCCACGCTTCAGCACATGGTTATCTACCGGCGCACGGGAACGCCCGTGAACTGGTCGCCAGGGCGTGACCATTGGTGGCACGAACTCGAGACCAACGCGTCGCCGGTGTGTCCAGCCGAGCCGTTCGACAGCGAGCATCCTCTGTACATCCTTTACACCTCGGGGTCGACAGGTAAGCCCAAAGGTATCTTGCACACGACCGGCGGCTACATGGTCGGGACGACCTTATCGACCAGGTGGGTCTTCGACCTCAAGCCCGACGACACATACTGGTGCACGGCCGATGTCGGGTGGGTTACTGGTCACTCTTATCTGGTCTATGGCCCCCTGTCGAATGGCGTGACTTGCGTCATGTACGAAGGCGCTCCCAACTGGCCCGACGAAGCACGGTTCTGGAAGATCATCGAGGACTATCGAGTCACGATCCTTTACACCGCCCCAACAGCCATCCGTACGTTCATGAAGTGGGGCGAGCAGTTCCCTCGCCGTCACGACCTATCGAGCCTCCGCTTGCTCGGGACAGTCGGCGAGCCGATCAACCCGGAAGCCTGGATGTGGTACCACAATGTCATTGGCGGCGGGCGGTGTCCGATCGTGGACACCTGGTGGCAGACCGAAACGGGAGCAATCATGATCTCGCCACTCCCTGGTGCCACGCCCACGATCCCGGGGTCCGCGACACGCCCGTTGCCGGGAATTGTCCCCGACATCGTCACCAGGGATGGCAAGTCATGCGGCGCCAACCAAGGTGGTTTCCTGATCATCAGGCAGCCCTGGCCGTCGATGCTCCGCACATTGTACGGCGATGATGAACGATATAAGGCACAGTACTGGAGTGACATCCCCGGCTGCTACTTTACCGGCGATGGAGCGCGTCGGGATGAGAATGGCAATTACTGGATCATGGGCCGCGTCGACGACGTCATCAACGTCGCAGGTCACCGCCTCTCGACCATGGAGGTCGAGAGTGCCTTGGTCAGCCACCCTTACGTAGCGGAGGCGGCCGTGGTGGGCAAGCCCGACGATCTCAAGGGACAGGCGATCTCGGCGTTCGTGACGCTCGAATCAGGTCATCCGCCGAGCGAATCGCTCCGCCAGGAACTCCGTGCGCACGTCACCAAGGAGATCGGCGCGCTGGCCAGACCGGATGACATTCGCTTCACGGATGCGCTACCCAAGACGCGCAGCGGCAAGATCATGCGCCGATTGCTGCGCGATATCGCCGCGGGCGTTGATAGCACGGGCGATACAACCACGCTTGAGGACCTGACCGTGCTGGCCAAGTTACGCCGCGGCGACCAGTGCCCGACGAAGAATAGACAGAGAGTCTCGTCAGAGCGGCGAACGCGCTTTGCCTTGACACCCCAGAAGCCTATCTTTACTGTGAGATGCGGTGATGTGGGATCAGATCGCATCCCCGTGCCCTTGCGCCACCTTAGCTCAGTCGGTAGAGCACAGCTTTCGTAAAGCTGGGGTCCTGGGTTCGAGTCCCAGAGGTGGCTCTGAACGGAAGCTTACTGAGGAAAGCACTTCGGCTCCGCGAACTGGAGCCGGCCAAGAGGGCCGCTGATGTCAACTCTCACTACGCCTTTTCCCGTCGAGACCAACGCACGGACTCGTGACCGCGTGGTGGTTCGGAACGTACCTTGGGAGTTTTACGCGCGGATGCGGGACGATGACGCCAACCGTCATTTGAGGATGTCCTATTACAAGGGAACGTTCGAGTTCATGTCTCCCGAATACCGCCATGAGAAATCCTGCCGCTCGGCTGGGCCAGTTGGTGATGAGATTGGCGGAGGTAATGGATATTCCATGTACCGAGTCGCGGTCGACGACGTTTCGCCGTGCGGACGAGGAAGCCGGCAAGGAGGCCGACACGAGCTTCTATCTCGCCCACGAGGAGCTGATCCGCGACAAGGACGAGATCGACCATCAGCCAACGACCACGCCAATACCAGGATCTTTTATTGCTTGAATGCGAGCTCGAGATGGCATGCGACCTGAAGAATTCACGAGGTGGGAACGCATTCCGATTCCGAAACGCCGCACTCGATGAGACTCCGGGATGGTTTCGGTCGCTGGTTTGGCGGTACCGTGCAGAAGGCGCCAGAGGCTGTTCCCTGTGTTGCAAAGGAATTCGGCCGAATTTCGCATAAACCTCCGAATGAACATGAAAATCGTCGCCGGAGCGGTCGAGCTGAATGTCTAGCCGATGATGCATCTGCCGCTGCCAACAGACAGTCCTCCGGAGGCCATCCGTACAGCCATCTACTGAACCGAGGTTTCGACCGTATCGACTTAACGATACTGCGGGACTGGCGTTTCGCAAGAGTGGATAGCGCGGACTCTCGGCGAACTCGACCGCGGCTCGGTAATCTTGCATGTCTCGTGGGTCAAGAGCGGCTATCATTGGTGGCTCTAGTTTGTTTTCCGCGAGTCCCCCAGGAACCCCAACCTTGAGTGCGCCCCCGCCGTATTGCCGAGATCGAGCGAAAGACGCGTGAGACCGAGATCCGATTGAGGCTCGACCTGGACGGGCAGGGCCAGGCGCAGGTCGCGACGGGATCGGTTTCTTGGATCACATGCTCGAGCTGTTCGCTCGTCATGCCCTGGTGGACCTGACGGTCGGCTGCACGGGCGACCTGCACGTCGATGGACACCACACGACCGAGGATGTGGGGATCTGCCTGGGACAGGCGATCGACCGGGCGTTGGGCGATCGGAGCGGAATTCGGCGCTACGGCCACTCGGTTCTCCCCATGGACGAAACACTCGTCACCAGCGCCATCGATCTCGGTGGACGTGCTTACTGGGTCTGGAACGTGGCGATGCCGGCGGCCAAGATCGGCACGTTCGACAGCGAATTAGTCGCCGATTTCTGGCAGGCGGTCTCCACTCAAGGACGAATGAACCTGCACGTCGTTCTTCACCACGGCCGCAATACGCCACCACATCAGTGAGGCCGTGTTCAAGGCGACGGCCCGTGCGCTCCGCGATGCGTTTGAGATCGACCCGCGATGCGTCGGTGTCCCCTCCACCAAAGGGACACTTTGATCTGAATTGACGAGGTGCCATCAATTCGGTTTCCGTTCGAACGTGCACCCGCGAGGACGACCGGGATTTCATGACAACCTCGACGCAGAATTCGCGGCTCGGTCAGTTCGTCAACGCCGGCTTGGTCGCACTGGCATTTGGTCTGCTCGGTTGGATGGTCTGGCACAAGAGAGACGAGATCCGCTCGGTCTTCAGTCGGCCGCTGGACCTGCGTTTGCTCTTCCTGGCAATCGCGATCTTTCTGATCGCCCTGGTCATCACGTTCGTCCGCTGGTTGCTGTTGGTTCGGGTGATCGAGCCGAAATTTGCCTTGAGCGCGACCATTCTGCTCGGTTTCATCGGCCAGGTTTTCAACCTGGTGATTCCGGGCGCGGTCGGGGGCGATTTGATCAAGGCGGCCTTTCTCGTACGGATGCGGATCAAGAAGACGCAGGCGGTCGCGTCGATGGTGATCGACCGGATTCTCGGGCTCTTGGGACTGTTCGTGCTGGCGTCGATCGCGGGCGGATTCGCCTGGGGAACTGCGCCGCCCAACGTTCAAAAGCTGATCATGGCGGCCTGGGTCGCCACCGGTCTGGGCGTGCTCGTGCTGGTGGCAATCTTTGCCCAAGTATTCAGCCGGATTTTCCCTCACTTCAAGCGAGAGCACTCCCGCATGGGGCTGATCGTTTCCGAGCTGCACGAAATGTCCGCGACCTATCGGGGCCGGCTTGACGTGGTGTTCGCCTGCGCCGGGCTCGCCATCTTCAACCACTCGCTGATTGTGCTGGCGTTCTTCCTCGTTGACAAGATGCTCTTCCCTTTGATGTCCACCACCCTCGCCCAACACTTCTTGGTCGTCCCATTGACGCTCTTCAGCACGGCGGTGCCCCTTCCCTTCGGAGCACTCGGCTTCACCGAGGGAGTGAGCGACCAGCTCTTCAAACTCGTGGGACACAACGGCGGTCTCTTGGCGATGATGGGCTTTCGCGTCGTTTTGTACTCCAGTGGTTTGGTCGGTGCCTGCGTGTACCTGGCCAAACTGAAAGAAGTGCGCGGCGCTCACAGCCTCGGCATGCGATCTCGAGCACGAGATGCTGGAAGGCGAACTGGACGAGGATCGAGAAGAAAGGGAGCTGAGCACGCCGTCGCCCGCGACCGACACGACGCCGACGGAAGGCGAACTGGATGAGAATCGAGAGCACACGGAGCTGGGCACAGCCGACCCTGCCATAGAGAGTCGGCCCCGGCCGGGACGCTGTCCAGATCGTGGCCGACGCCGCTGGCCATCTGCTTCTCGCCCCGAGCCAGCAGCCAGGAAGCTGCACACACGCGTCTCGCCAGGCAACGGCGCGGCATGTTCAGACCGGGAACAGGAATGCCGCGATGAGCTGGTAGATCTCCTCGTGGAAGATGTCCGAGTGATGTCCAGAAAGGGGATCGTCGCGTTCCACGCCGTCGTGCTGGTGCAGCGGAGTCAGGTTGGCGACGACCAGCGGACCGCTGAGACCGGGAGCTCCCGTTCGAGAGAAGCCCACATCAATGGCGATCTGGGTGGCGTTGGCCGCGTTGGGCGTCCTGGGAGGTCGGGCCGGCGAAACCGAGTGCCTGCTTGGGACCCCCTTGCAGGTTGAACACACCGGCGGCGACATAGGCATCCCTGAGGGCAAAGTCGAGGTCGGACCGGGTCGCCAAGATCCGGACCTGGGGAATCTGGGTGAACACGTCGCCGTAAGCCTTGCCGGGCTCCAGCGAGTCTTGATCGAAAGCCGCCTCGATGAGCACGGCGTCGACGGTCACGCCGTTCAATAGGCCGGTCGAGGCCAGGGCCTGAAGGGCCGAGCAGACCACCTTGCAGCCGAAGCTATGGCCGATCAGGTGAAGCCGGGGCGGCGGAGTCCCGGCGGGTCTTGGCGGCCGTGAGGATCAGTCGCAGCAAGGCCGCGACGCCGCTCGCACCGACGATGTCGGCCATCCTCGCCCGGTTGAAAAAGGTGAGCGGCTGAATCACGTTGAGGATCGACCTGGGGTCTTCACTGACGATCGCCGGCCAGTGCACGCCGATCCCCAGCGACGTCGCCTTCGGATGACCCACAGCGCCTCCCCAAGCCCAGCACGATCCGCGATACGCCGACCGAAAAAGCATTGTAATCGATCATCGCCGACTCGGCCGAAGTCCACCAGCCGTGCGAATACAAAAAGACGTCGGTGAATCCAAATGGGTCGCCCATGACCGACGGCAAGGCCCTGGCCGTGTCCACGTCGGTGATGGTTCCCTGACCCGAGATCGGCAACGTGAGAAAGAGCGACATGGGCAAATCACCTCGATTTACAGTGTCGATGGTGCGGCGTGAAATGGTAGTTCCACGATCTCGATGTTTCCACGATCGGAATCGGACGGTTGCATATCGTAGTGCCTAGACGACAACAACGCAATGACCCAATTGGATGGCCCTCGCCACCGATTTGCCGCGGTCATGCACAGTGTCTTTTCACGACCGAGATCGGGATGGGGCGATTAAGGATCTATCTCGTTGCAATTTGGCGGAAATGATCTGTCGCGAACCAACGCGCTGGAACTTATCATGAATCTCCGGTGGTTGGTTGCGAGGTTGTCCGTTTCGGTTGCGTGGGACTGTCGAACCCGAGGAGCTCATGTCACGTCACGTCCGAAGAATCGCTGGGATTGCCTTCCTGGTTGGATTGGTCCAGGGAGCCGCGCCCGCCCTGGATCTGAAGCCCGCGCTGGAGAGTATCAAGCCGGGGAAAATCCTGGACCACATCAAGGTCCTGGCCTCGGATGAGTTTGAAGGCCGAGGTCCGGGAACGCCGGGGGAGGAAAAGACGGTCGCCTATTTGACCGGCCAGTTCCAAAAAATGGGTTTGAAGCCGGGAAACCCGGACGGCACGTTTCTCCAGACGGTTCCGCTGGTTGGCTTCCAGGCCAAGCGGGTCAGCGGGTCGTTCCAGTCAGGTGGCCACACGATCGGGCTGACGTTTCCCAACGATTTCGTGGCGGTTTCCCGGCGGATGGCGCAGGAGGTCAAGGTCGTGAACTCGGAGGTCGTCTTCGTGGGCTACGGCGTGGTCGCCCCCGAGTACGGCTGGGACGACTACAAGGGGATGGACGTTCGCAACAAGACCTTGATCATGCTGGTCAACGACCCGGCCGTTCCCGACCCCAAGGACCCGGCCAAGCTCGATCCGGCCTTTTTTAAAGGTCGGGCGATGACGTATTACGGCGCTGGACTTATAAATACGAGATCGCCTCGGAGAAAGGGGCGGCGGCCGTGATCCTCGTGCACGAAACCGGGCCGGCCGGTTATCCCTTCGAGGTCGTCAAGGGGAGCTGGAGCCGGGAGAACTTCGACATCGCCCAGCCGCGGACCGGACCGGCGAGGCACCCGGCGGCGCACCCGGCGCACAGGGTCCCAACCGCGTGGAGATCGAGGGATGGATCACCTACGACAAGGCCAAGGAATTGTTCCAGGCCTCGGGACGCGACCTGGAAGCGCTCAAGAAGGCCGCCACACGTCGCGATTTTCGGCCCGAGTCGCTCAATTGCCAGGCTCAGTTCGCCATCTCGAACACGCTCCGCGAAATCCAGTCGCGCAACGTGGTCGCCAAGCTGGAAGGGTCGGATCCCTCGCTCAAGGATGAAACGGTCATCTACACGGCACACTGGGACCATCTGGGCCGTGACCCGGCGCTGTCGGGCGACCAGATCTTTAACGGAGCCGTGGACAACGCCTCGGGCGTCGCAATGGTCCTGGAGATCGCCCGCGCGTTCACTCGGGTTCAGCCAGCCCCCAAACGATCGATCGTGTTCCTGGCCGTGACCGCCGAAGAAAAGGGATTGCTCGGGGCCAAGTACTACGCGGCGCACCCGCTGTGTCCCCTGGATCGCACGCTGGCCAACATCAATATCGACGGGATCAATCTTTGGGGGCCGACCAAGGACATCATCAGCATCGGCATGGGACAACTCGACCCTCGACGACCTGCTTGTCGAGCTGGCCCAGGCGCACGGCCGCACGGTCCTTCCCGATGCCGAACCGGAAAAGGGCTATTACTTCCGCTCGGATCACTTCGAGTTCGCCAAGCAAGGCGTCCCCGCGCTCGATCCCGATGGGGGTCGTCAATACATCGGCAAGCCCGCCGATTTCGGCCAGCGGAAACACGACGAGTACACAGCCAAGGATTACCATAAAGTCAGCGACGAGGTGAAACCCGATTGGGACCTTTCCGGAGCCGTCGAAGACGCTCGAGTTGCTCGCCGAGCTCGGCTATCGCGTCGCCCAGGGGGACAAATACCCGGAGTGGAAGCCCGGCAGCGAGTTCCGCGCCCGGCGCGAGGCCATGCTCAAGGCGAAGAACCCATGAATCACCTGCCGGTGCTGTGATCGTCAGCCTCGCTCCGAACGCTCACGCGTCAGCGGAGACACCAAGGGTGATGCCGGAAACGACAAGGACGCTGGCTCTACCCTTGCCTTGATTGTGGCGGTCATGGCGGCGGTCGCCGCCTGGCTTGATGCACAGGTATGGCTGGATCACCCCGGCCTTCGACGCCATTGCCCATCAGTTCTATGAGGTCCCGCTCCTCGCCAAGATTCGACGCCCATCCCAGCTCGTGCTCGTTCGCTGGCACCTGGCGATCGGCTCGGCCTTGGTCGTGCTGGGGTTCCTTCTGGCACCCTGGCTGAACCGGCACGGACGAGCCTGGGTCGCCATCCTGGGGATCGGCTACGCGCTTGCGCGCGGTCATCTGGATCTGCGGCGGCAATTTGCCGCTCGTTCCCGGTGATAGTTGTCATTACCTGGAAGTGGCGACCTCGGTGCTCCGGGGCGAGGGGCCGGTCAAGCACTATGTCGAGAGCTTCTTCAGGGATTACGACCGAATCCACGAAGGCCGGGGCGTACTCGACGATTGGGCCACGCCGCTGGACGCTTACGTGCGAGCCCTGGCCTTCCGCCTCGCGGGCCTGGGGCCGAATAGCTCCCTCGACGCACGGCTCGCGGTCGCCAAGTCGTGCAGCTTTCTCCTCAACTTGCTCGGCCCTGCCGGCGCTCTACGGCTTCGCTCGGCGGCGATTCGGTTGCCGGGTCGCTCTCTGGTCAATGGCCGTGCTGGCGATCTTGCCGGTCCATGCGATCTACGCGGGATTCGTGCTCCGGGAAAGCCTGGTCGCACTCATGTCGATCCTGGCCGTCTGGACCTTGACCGAGGTCTGGCATGCCGATTCGAGCCGGCGATCGGCCTGGGTCTGGGCCGTGGCGGCGGGAATATGCGGCGGCCTGGCCGTACTGTCGCGCACGACCGGGCTGGCGATACTGGCGGCGTCGGGCCTATTCGCCCTGGTCACTCACGGCCGCCGACGGTTCGGACCGCTCCTGCTCTGGGGCGTGACGGTCATCGTGGTGATCGTCCCCTGGGCGTGGGCGACCCTGCAAGAATATGGAACACCGTTTTATTCCTATACAGGGTTATTTTGAATACAATTTCTCCTGGACGGTCCACCATTACGAGAAGGGGAACACGCTGCCCTCGCAGTTTTATACTCTGGCGAATCTGCCGGAGATCGTTCGGGTCAAGATCAAGGCAATCTTGATCATCGTCGTGTACTCGACCATGATCGTGGGATTACCGATCGTGCTGGGATTTATGCGGCGTCTCGGGTCACGGCGGGTCGCAGGGGCGTGAAACCGATCTCTTGATCGCGACCATTATCGTGGTGTTCGTGCTGGCGACGCTCAAGAGTATCGCCGACGTCACGCAGGTCGCCCAGCTCGGGCGCTACTATTTGCCCGTCTATGCGTTGGCGTTGCCGACAGCGGTCGCGGGGTTGATCGAATGGGGGGAATGCGCTGGCGGATCGAGCGGAGGGCCGTCCCCTGGCTGCTCGCCGGCTTTTGCGCCTTGGTCTGGGCTGACCCGACCTGGGCCTACGACGCGTCCTGGCTGGTCAAGCCGTTTCAACTCCATTGGCCGGCCTTGCGCCAGGCGGGCGATTATATCCAGGCCCACCCCGACCAGGTTCCTCGCGACGCCAGAATCATGACGTGGTTCCCCTGGGAGTTGCGGGTCACGAGCGACCGGACCACGATCCTCATGCCCAGGAACTATAACCCGCAGCGGATCGACGAGGTGATCAAGCAGTATCGAGTCACCCACATTCTCTGGGGCTCGTTCGAACCGCCGCCGGACGTCGATCCCGAAGTCTGGGGGCCTTACCTCGAGCAGATCCGCGCCAGTTGCATTTGACTGACGACCACGAGCTGTTTCGTTCTTCGCGAGAATCCTTCTATCCGGTTCGCCTTGTATCGGCTTCATTGATCGAGTCGGAATCGCGACAGCGTCACTTTACGTGATTGGGATACCATTCCGATCGATTGGGTCCTCGATCACGCTCGGTCGCTCTCGGCCGATGGCGCGATCCGAGGCAAGATCTCGGCGACGACGATCAGCCCGATTTCGGTGGCATCGATGACGACCGGCACGGATTGGCCCGGCTTGTAGATGCGCGGCTTCCCGTACCCGCCGCGCCGCCGCAGGGTATAGACCTCGACCTGGCGATCGATCAGGTTGACGATCCAGTAGACACCGATGCCGCCCTTGGCATAGTTGACCCGCTTTTCACCACGGTCTTTCGTCAGCGTCGAATCCGAGATCTCGATCACGCAGCGCAACGTCGGCCGGCCCGGGGTGGCGATTGCTCATAGGTGTCGGGTTCGCCCTGGACGACCGCGAAATCGGGGAGCGGTTCGTAGGTTCGATGCACCCGGAGCGGCTTGTCTTCCCGGACAAACCACCCGTCGGGAAGCAACCGTTCGAGCTTGCGCCGCAACCGTTCGCTGACGCCACACGTGAGGCGGATCCATAGCACCTCTCTCGACGATGAACCCGTCGATCAATTCGACCCGTTCAGGCCTTGAGGAAGATCCGCGATCCGCTCGAACTCTTCGATGTCCAGCCGGTACACGCTGGCGATCGACGGCGCTCGCCGGAGCGGCCGGCGAAGTGATCGGTTGTGTTGGCGTGCGAGTGGACATGGTCAGTCTCCGTGTTTCAAGCCGACCAATCGGGTCGGCTCACGATGCGCCCTGTCGGTCTTCAAGGCGACGAGCGATCGGCATGTTACAACTCCCGGCGCTTTGTCTGCAATAATGAGAGTATATCCTGAACACGCTCTGAACGACTGTCCAGAAACGGAAATGTCGGTTCGGGCGACTTCGCACCTTGCAACCGCGATGGTGGCAAAGAATCTGATGCGTTGGTCCCGGCTGATCCTCATTGTGCTGATGTTGATCGCTGTCTGGTACCGCGCTCATACATTTGGACCGCATCTGCGTGCGGCGATTGGAATCGGCATTTGGCCCATGTCCATCGGAGAAAGTGAACCGCTGGACTGTGACGAGGCGGCTTATGCCTACATCGGACGTCGCATCCTCAAAGGGGACGTCCTGTATCGTGACCTGACGGAGAACAAGCCGCCACTGGGATACTGGTTGTACACGATGACGGTGGCGATCGGCGGCTACAACGAGCTGGCGATCCGGGTCATGCCGATCCCATTCATCCTGGGTACGACAGGGCTCGTCTGGTGGATTGCGCTTCGCTTGGGCGGACCGGGCTCGGCAAGCCTGGCCGCTGGTCTTTTTGTCCTGTTGAGCACCGACCCCTACCTCTTCGGCAACGGCGCCAACATGGAGCACTTCATCAATTTCTTTGCCGTGGCCGCACTGGCACTCTTCATCAAGGGCTGGGATCCAACGGATCGGCGGTATCTGTGCGCTTCCGGCCTTTGTCTGGCAGCGGCCACTCTGGTCAAGCAGGTGGCGATTGTCCCCGCCGTGGTCTTCACCCTGGCGCTCTTGATCGCTCGCCGAGATCGAGACGATCGGACACAACGACGTGTGACCCAAGGTTTTCTCGACGTCTTGGCATTCGGCCTGGGATTCGCGACGTTGGTAGCGATCGCAGTGACGATTCTGATCGTGTCCGGCGCGGGCCGACCGGCCTACGAAGATATATTTCTATACGGCCGTGCATTGACGACCGACACCTTGCCCGAAGCGAATGCTCCGTCGAGTCTCGTCCGCTGGATCACCGGCAACGCCGACCCCACAGGCCGGCTCCCCTGGCCATTTGGAACGACGACCTACCTGGTTTGGTGGGGGACTGGCAGTTGGCCGCTTTGGCTAGCCTCGGTGCCATGCTCGATGTACTTGTTGGTGAGTTCCAAGTCCGGGCCCGAGCGACGTCTGGTAGCCTTCTGGATGATCTCGGCGTGGGCCCAGGTGACCCTGCCGGGCCTGTACTGGCAGCACTACTATCTCCTGCCGATCGCCGGCGTCGCGATCAGCGTCGCACTCTGCATGACCGACGCGGTCGTCGCGATCGGCCAAGCGTTCCGGTCGAAGGAGCGAGTGAACTTGGGCCTGCGACGGTCATTGATCGCCGTGAACTCGGCGATCGTTCTCGCAGCCGCGATCGGATCGACTCTCTGGATCCAGGTTCGCGATTACTTGCTCGTCGCGCCGGAGGAGTTGACGATCCGCTACAAAGGAGGCAGGCAATGGGTTGAGCTGCGGACGATCGGCCGCGAGATTGGCCGGCGTAAAACCATCTGGGATGATCCTCACCTCTACGTCTGGGGCTGGCAAAGCCCCTTGAACTTCTACGCGAGGCTAGACAGCCCAACACGGCACTTCTTTGTCGACAACTTGCTTCGCGACCAGGCCGGCCGCGATCATCCTCTGATCCAGCCGCGGATCGATGAAATCATGCTGACCCTGAAGCGCCGACCGCCCGAGTTGATCTTAACCGGATACCCGCCGTTTGCTGAGCTGCGAGCATTTTTGAACGCGCGATACTTTCGGTCGGGCCTGTGCGCGGGGTTTCTTGTGGGTCAAGCGCGAGGATTTCGGCCGATTTGAAACGGTTGGTTCGAAGGGCGCCTCCAGGCTCAATGGCTCACCCATTGCTCGCTCGGGCAGCCAGCCTGCTCCTCGATCACGGCTTGATAGCGATGTCGGAGCGACCCCATGATCGCATCCCAGCTTTGGCTGAGGGCGTAGCTCCGAGCGGCTTCACCCATCGCGCGACGCTTTGCCCGATCTTCGACCAGTGAGAGCAGGGCTGAAGCGAACTGCTCGGCAGGCTCCGACGGTTCCACCAGAATCCCCGTCGTGCCGGATTGAACGATCTCGCCGACGCCGCCGGCTCGCAGGGCTACGACCGGCAGACGCGGTTGCCATCGCCTCGAGCACCACGTTGCCGAACGTCTCGCTCAAACTGGAGAAAGCGAAGATATCCGAAGCCGCGTAGTGGTCGGCCAGATTCTCGCCCTTGCGATAGCCCGCGAATCGAGCGGCAGGACCGAGTCGCTTTTCCAGAATGGGACGTGTCGGTCCATCACCCACGAACAGGATTCGGACCTCGGGCCGCCGCGCCGACACGATCGCCAACGCTTCGGCCAGATACTCGACATTCTTCTCCGGGGCGATCCGGCTCACGTAGGTAATCACCACATCCTCGGGTGACCAGCCGAGCGCCGAGTCGCACGTCCAGACGGCCGGCTCGGTCAGGCCGAAACAAGGCGCTGTCCACTCCCCGTTTCCACAATACCGTCCGCTCGAAACCCAGGCTGTCGCAGCGCACGAATCGTGGTTGCCGACGGGACGTAGGTCTCGCCGCGTCTGATTATGAAACCAACGCAAGTATCGCCAGATCAACCCTCGCGCCCAACCCACTTGATAGTGGCCGCTGTATTGATCGAAATTGGTGTGAAAACTCGAGACAACCGCCAGCCGGCGTCGCAAGGCGAAGCGAAGGATACTCCAACCGAGTGTGGCCTCGGTGGCAATATGAACGATATGCGGACGAAACCTATCGATGGCTCGATGGGCCGATCCAAAGGGCGGAAGGGGGAGATGAAGCTCCTTATAAAACGGTACCGCAATCGAGCGGACCGTGTGGACCTGCTCGCCCACCGCCGTTTCGCCGTAATTGGGATAGATCAACTGGACCTGGTCGCCATTCTCCGTCAAGAACCGGACCAGCTCCCCCAGCGTCCTCGAAACTCCATTGAGCTGAGGAAAGTACGTTTCGGTGACAATTGTGATGCGCATGTTCTCGGTCGAGCCATCTTCGGGGAAGAACCAGGTATTGGATATAGGAGATTGCTTCCTCGTGACTTCGAGCGACGTTGCGTCACGCCGGTTGGCCGGGCTGCTCAAACAGACTCGTGATCGCAAAACCAAGTTGATCACGCGGGACCGAGACCATGGGGTATCTCCACTCGCCAGTGATCGGACCGTTCGCGACCACTATTGTAGCATGTGAGCGCGGGGCCGATCCAAGCAATCCAGCAAAGCATCCTGGCGGCCGTCCCATCGCGCGGGATTAAAGTCAATGAGCGAATACGCGGCTCAAGAGATCGCCGGACGAAGCCGGCTCCTACAGGATTTGCAGGAGGGAGCTCCGTCTCCGCGATCCGAATTCGCGCCGTGTGGCGTGACGTTGATTGAAATGGCTGAACGCCGTGCCGCAGTGAGACAATGGACGCGAGGACGCGCGATCAGGCAAGACCATGGATTCTCCCTTTCCGGCTTTTTCCACTTGAAATATTCCCATTAGGGTATATGATCTCCGCATGCCGCGTTCGCCGACGACCTCGGACGCCTTCTACGCGGTCGCCGAACCTCGGCGGCGACAGATCCTCGACCTGTACGCATTTACATCCGGCTGATCGAGTTGCGTCGATGGTTCAGGAGCCTCTGGACGCACCGTCGCACTCGCGGAGTGATGCGCGATGACGAAACCGGCGGCAAGCCTGGGTAGCGGCGCATTCGCCGACTGGAGCCAGCTCACCGCTCGGTACGATAATACTAAGCATGTTTCAACAGAATGCGACTAATGAACGATCATGGTTGCGCCGCGATCGAATTGAGCTAGGGCCGACGCTTGACGAGAAGGGGTAAGAAAAATGAGCGGAGTGCGAGTACTGGTTGGCACGCGCAAGGGCGCGTTCGTCTTGAGCTCGGACGGCGCCCGCGAAAGCTGGGAGATCAGTGGCCCCCACTTCGCGGGCTGGGAGATCTACCACCTGAAAGGCTCGCCGGTTGACTCGAACCGGCTCTATGCGTCGCAGTCCAGCGGCTGGTTTGGGCAGATGATCCAGCGCTCGGACGACGGTGGCAAGACGTGGGAGCCGGTCGGCAACGAGTTCAAGTACGATGGCGTCCCGGGCACTCACCAGTGGTACGACGGCACGCAGCACCCCTGGGAGTTCAAGCGGGTCTGGCATCTCGAACCGTCGCTGATTGATCCGGATACCGTCTACGCCGGAGTGGAAGACGCCGCCCTCTTCCGTTCAACGGATGGCGGACGAACCTGGCAGGAGCTTCCCGGGCTGCGCGGCCACGAGTCCGGGCCTCGCTGGCAGCCGGGCGCCGGTGGGATGTGCCTGCATACGATCATTCTGGATCGGAGCGATCCCAAACGGATTTTCATCGCGATCTCCGCGGCGGGGGCGTTTCGAACCGACGACGGCGGCGAGACCTGGAAGCCGATTAACCGTGGCCTACGCTCGGAGTTCATCCCCGATCCGAACGCGGAGGTTGGTCACTGCGTCCACCGAATCGCGATGCACCCGTCGCGTCCGAGCGTGCTATTCATGCAGAAGCACTGGGACGTCATGCGCAGCGACGACGCCGGCGACTCTTGGCAAGAGGTCAGCGGGAACTTGCCGACCGATTTCGGGTTCGCGATCGACGTTCACGCCCACGAGCCGGACACGATCTATGTCGTTCCGATCAAGAGCGACTCCGAGCATTTCCCGCTCGAAGGCAAGTTGCGGGTGTACCGAAGCCGCACCGGCGGAAACGAGTGGGAGCCGCTCACGAACGGCTTGCCGCAACGCGACTGCTATGTCAACGTGTTGCGCGACGCGATGGCGGTCGATTCGCTCGATTCATGCGGCGTGTACTTCGGCACCACGGGCGGGCAGGTCTACGCGTCGGCCGATGCCGGAGACAACTGGGCCCCCATCGTCCGCGATCTTCCCGCCGTGGTGTCCGTCGAGGTCCAAACACTGCCATGATCCGAGTCGTGCTCCCACACCATCTGCGCACGCTGGCGTGCGTCAGCGGAGAGGTGGAACTTCGCGTCGAGGGTCTGGCCACGCAGCGCATCGGTCCTCGACGCACTCGAAGCCCGCTATCCGATGTCTGCGCGGGACGATTCGCGACCACGTCACCCAGACAGCGCCGACCGTTCTTGCGGTTCTTCGCCTGCGAGCAGGACCTGTCCCACGAACATCCGGACGCCCCATTGCCCGACGCGGTCGCGACGGGGGCGGAGCCCCTTCTGGTCGTGGGGGCCATTGCCGGGGGGTAAAATCGCCGCATGCCATCGAGTACTTGAGCCAGTGACCCACGGCTGGCTCACGTCGACAACACGGTCGCTGGCCTGAAACGGTCAATTCGCTTCGTCGCGGATTTCCGCGGCCGGAAAAATAATCAACCGTTTCGGGCTCTCGACCCCAAAATCCGCGGAAAAGCCGGTCCGGCGGTCAGACCGGGTTTGCGGTTTTCTTCACGGAAAAACCGGGCCGGGTAGACCTGGGTGGCCGACCACCCACGCCCAGGTTTACCCGGCCCGGTTTTTCCGTGAAGGCGGTCCAGACGCTGGAGCAGGAGCGGTTCGCCGGGAGGAGTCCCTGGGACTAGCACCTCCAGATGGGCTTCGCCATGCGAAACCTAACCCGCCCGGATGAGTCTACCAACGTCGTCCTCGACAAGGCCGGACAGCCAGCCTCGCACCCGGTCTGCAGCGAACCCGTCCCCGGGTTTTCTACGGCCCGATCGCGTCCGCCAATTGTGTCCAAGGCGGTCACTAAGAAGCGCGACGAGCTGCGCAACCTGTTCAAGATCTAAGCCATCGAGACGGAGGGGTCGGGAATCGCGGAGGCACCCTGGGAGTTCGAAAAGGCCGGGTATCTGATCGTCCGGGGCATCTGCGACTACTGCGACGACCGGCACAAGGGTTCTCAGACGGACAAATGGAAGGCGTACGCCGCGATGGCGGCTGCTGCATACGTTCGCATTGCTCGAACTCATCCCCGGCGACGCTTCGGAAGCTTGAATAGCCTCGCCACATTGCCCGTCCTGCCCGTCGGGCTGGTGGTTGGGGCCGTGGCAGCAAGGCGCGGCATCCACGTGGCGGCCGTCGACGAAGCGACCTTCACCCCTCAAACACCCAGCGACCACCGACCATCGTCCGCTCCACTGGGATGTTTATCAGGCGCGACGGGTCCTCCGTGGTAGGATCGCGGCCGAGCACCACCAGGTCGGCCAGCTTCCCCGGCTCGATCGAACCCTTCAGATGCTCCTCGTACGACGCGTAGGCCCCGTGCAGCGTCCCGACCCGCAGCGCCTCCTCGACGCTCACCCGCTGCTTCGGGCCCCAGACGTTACCCCTCGCTGTCGGTCCGCGTGACGCTGGATTGCAGGGCCATCATGGGCTCGAACGGGCCCGGCGGGTAATCGGATGCCTGAGTCACGCGGATTCCCGCGTCGAGGAAGCTCCGGACGGCGAACATCCGATCGAGCCGCTCCGGGCCGTAGTCGCGCATCTTCTCGCCGTGGTAGTAGACGTAGGTCGAGAACGGGTTCGGGATCGCCCCCACCGCCTTGATGCGGCGGATCAGACCCTCGTCGACAACGGTGCAGTGCTCGATGCGGAAGCGCGGATCGCGTCGCGGCCGCTCGCGCTGGAGCCGCTCGAAGAGTCGGAGCGTGATGTCAATGGCCACGTCTCCGTTGGCGTGCACGCCGATCTGCCAGTCCGCCTCGTGCGCCTTGCGGCCGCGGGCGTAGAGTTCGTCCTCGTCTGTCACAAGGATGCCAAAATCGCCCGGGCTGCCGACGTAGGGCTGCGACAGCCGCGCCGTGCGCTCGGAGATCGAGCCGTCGCAGGTCATCTTCATGGCGCCGACGCGGACCCACTCATCGCCCAGCTGGGTGCGGACCCCGGCGGCGATCATCCGGTCGATCGCGTTGGAGCCAATCAGGCAATAGACTCGGACCGCCAGCGAGCCGGCTTGGCGGGCGTCCTGGTAGGCGCGGAGGTCCTCGGGAGTGCCGTAGGCGTCGTGCACCGAGGTGATGCCGGCGCGGGCCATCATACGGGAGATCAGAGAGACTCCTTCGCGATAGTCCTCGCGCGAGAAGGTCTGGGGAATGACCGCCTCGATGACGTCGCTTGCCTTCTCGCGGACCTTGCCAGTCAGCCGTCCGGTGTCGGGGTCTCGGTCGAATCGGCCCCCTTGGGGGTCCGGGGTCTGCTCCGAGACCCGGGCTCGCTCGAACGCCATCGAGTTGCAGTAGCCGGTATGGCCGCCGCGGTGGGCGACATACACCGGGTGTACGGATGTGGCGGCGTCGAGGTCCTGCCGGGTCAGGGGGCGGCCCTCCTCAGTTTTCGTGTCGTCATACTTAAAGCCGAGGACCCACTGACCGGCTGGCGTGCGTGCGGCGCGATTCGCGGATGGCGTCGCGAATTGCGGCAATGGAGCGGAGGTCGCAATCGACCCGGCGGAGATGAAGGCGGCCGGCAGAGGCTGGGTGGGCGTGGGCGTCGATAAAACCGGGGACGATCGTCCGGCCCTGCAGGTCGACCTGTGCGGTCAGTGGACCGGCCAGGGCGCGGACCTCATCGTCGTCGCCGATAGCAAGGACCCGCCCGTCTGCGATCGCGACGGCGCGAGCCCGAGGCCGGAGTGGATCGATGGTGATGATGTTAGCCCGGTAGAGGACTAGTTCCGGCACCGCCCGAAGCGAGGGAAGCAGCGTTAGCGGTCCGATGCTCTGCAAGGAATCTGCGCCGAGATGTCAGTGCCAATGCCTTGCCTCCTCGATGGCTTTGAGGGTAGGGAAGCACATGATCCATGCAGGCCCTACGGCTTCGGCCCGCCGCTTCATCGTATCCGAGTTCCGCCTAGATTGCGGCAAGAATTCCCCAGCTCTGAAGAACACGATTTTGTCGCACTGCCGCGGCGACCGAAGTAGTCTGAGCACAACGCGTTGCTGCCGGCTCGGATTTTCCTTATTTTGCTTTTTCTTCGCACTCGGGAAAACGCGATGTCAGTTCAATTTACCTCGGGAGGCCGTCCCCGTGGGCGGGGGTTTAAGTCGATGTTTAACCGCTCGGCCATCTGTTCGGTCCATTCGGGAGCCCCGAATGGTCGGCCGCTCCGGAGCAAGCCGCGTGGGGACATCAACTCGGCTTCGCTTTGCGCGGCGCACACCCTCGCTCTCCACCGCTTCCGGCGTTCGGCATCGGTCCTTCCGAGTTCGTCTCATTCCGGGAAGGGGCACAGTAAGGGGTCGTCTTATCCCGAACCATGGCAGAGGAAGCTCGACCATCGATACTCAGCGGGGTCGGTGACCATCTTCGCGCGAAGGGGGTTGGCCTCGATGTACCGCAGGACCACCAGCAGGTGCGCGTCATCCTGAATCACTGGGCTCTTGAAACGGCCCTGCCCGACGTGACCTAAGGTATGATGCCGCTCGTGATAAGGGACCGTAAATTAATAAGCGTTACAAATGAGGCACGCTGTGCTATACTATCAGTATGGGCACAACAGAGGAATTCGAGCAGAAATACACCTTGTTGTTTCCGCACCTCAATGAGCGACAGCAGCATCTTGTCGCCGCCTTCGATGCACAGCAATTGGGGCGAGGGGGTGTTTCGCGGATCTCCCGTCTCACCGGATTTTCTCGCCCGACCATCTATCGGGCTATCGAGAGCCTTTCTCAACCACCCTCCCCGTTGAACGAGTGCGGCATTCGGGAGCCGGCCGCAAGACGTTGGTCGAACACGACCCCCAATTGGTTCAAGCGTTGGAAGCCTTGATTGACCCCGATACTCGAGGCGATCCCATGTCCCCATTCCGGTGGACCTGCAAGAGTACCCGCAGTTGGCTAGCCTACTGACGGCCCAGGGACATCCCGTCAGCTCATATGACGGTCGCCCAGTTGTTACATGACTTACACTACAGCTTGCAAGGTAATGCCAAGACCAAAGAAGGCAAGCAACACCCCGATCGGGATGCCCAGTTTCGCTATATCCAACGCCAGGGCGAGTCGTTCTTGGGCCGAGGCTGGCCGGTCATCTCGGTCGACACCAAGAAGAAGGAACTGGTCGGAAACTACGGGAAATCCGGGCAAGAATGGCAGCCGGAAGGGCGACCTATCGAGGTGGACGTGCATGATTTCCCCGACCCAGACATCCCCAAGGCGGTGCCTCGTGGCGTCTACGATCAGCAGCACAATGAAGGGTGGGTAACCGTGGGCTGTTCCCATGACACGGCGAGTTTTGCCGTGGAGAGTATTCGTCGTTGGTGGGCAGAGATGGGCCACCCCCTTTATCCCGAGGCGAGCGGGTCTTGGTCTGTGCTGATAGCGGGGGCAGTAATGGCTATCGTCTTCGGCTGTGGAAGATGGAATTGCAGCGTTGGGCGAACGAGGCGGGGTTGGACGTAACGGTATGTCATTATCCGCCAGGTACCAGCAAGTGGAACAAGATTGAGCATCGGCTGTTTTCAGAGATTACCAAGAATTGGCGGGGCCGTCCCTTGGAGAGTTACCAGGTCGTTGTCAATCTGATCGGGGCGACCACAACGGAAACGGGGCTGCGGGTGCGGGCGGACTTGGACACGGAGTTTTATCCAACTAAGGTGAAGGTCACTGATAAGGAACTGGCAACCGTGGATCTCCACCCTCACCACTTCCATGGGGCAGTGGAACTATACTATCAAGCACCAAAAACACCTAAAGTGTAACGATTAATATTTTACGGGTGCTAAGGCCAGGTATGGGCTACCGTGAGGGATTGGAGGATTCGACCGATCGATTGCCCGACTTCGGGCCGGAGCAGGAGATGAAAGTGATTGGTCATGAGACAGTAGCCGAGGAGGCGAAACGGATAGCGGTCCTTGGTTTTGGCGAGGGCCTCGAGGAAGGCGACGCGGTCAGCGTTGTCGCCATAGACGTCGGCGCGATTGTTGCCGCGATTAAGGGCGTGATAGACAAGTCCGTCATCGGTCGTGCGAGGTGGCCATCACATGGATCAGAGGATAACGAATGCCGGGCAGGCCGTTAAGCAAAATGAACTGACTCCGGGTTTTTCCCCGGGCAGGGACGAACGGCACGGCGAAAACGCTGACCACCAACCCGCTCACGAGTAAGCGAATCTGCGAGTTGGTCAAGCGACGGCTCAAAGACGCCGGGCTGCCGGAGCGGCTGTCGCCGCATTCATTCCGCGTGTCGGCGATCACCGACCTCTTGACGCAAGGGGTTCCGCTGGAGGATGTTCAATATCTGGCCGGGCATGCGGAGCCGCGAACGACAGGGCTGTATGACCGGCGGCTGAAGAAAGTAACTCGAAATATCGTCGAGCGGATTTCCACTTAGAAGCCGCGAGTCGTGCAAGTCGTCACGTATAACATTCACAAGTGGCGAACGGCCCAGGATCGACCGAACCTCGCCCTGCTGGCCGATCTGCTCAAGGGAGTTGGCACGGATGTGATCGGCTTGAACGAAGTGCTGCACCCAGTCCCCCCGGGACCGGTGCGGCGCTGTCATGGCTCGCCGATGAACTCGGGATGTATGTCGCGTTTGCCGCGCGCGAGCCGAGAAGGCGACTCGGCGACTCATCAACAGGCGGTAGCGGAGATGCCGTATTGAGCCGATTTCCGTTCGCGTCCGTTGGGTGGGGACTCTACTCGCCCCTCCCGGGAAAAAAGCAGCGTGGGTTTCTGGAGGTCCGGCTTGAACCGGGCGTAGGGCAGACCTGTACCGTGGTCTGTACGCACCTCGACCACACCGAGGAGAGCGCCAGCCAGAGTCAGTTTCGCGATCTTCTCGCTTGGTACGAGCAGGCCGGTGGACGACCGGACCTGATCCTTGGAGATTGTAACTGCGTTCATCCCCGAGAGTATGAGGGCCGTCCTGAAGCATTCGTCGCGTTGAGCACGCATCCGATCGCGGGGCACCTGGCCAACAGCCCCGACGGGCCGCGATTGACGTGTCAGATCGAACAGGCAGGACACGTCGATGCCTTGGTTCAGAAAGGGGTCTTGGGACAGGGTACGTTTATCCCGGCACAGGAACCGGTTCGCCTCGACTACATCTGGCTGCGATCGGATTGGGCGTTTCGTCTAACTCACGCCGGGATAGTCGAAGAACCTGCCGGCCAGGAAGCATCGGATCATCGCCCTGTTGTCGCTGAACTTGAGTTCCTCAAGTAGTCAGCCGGCCAAACCGGTCGCTGGAGTTGATCGGGCCGGCATAGAGGATTCGCGGGGCAAGCAGTCCCCGACCTGCCGGTCCTCCAGCCGAGCGTAGCGTTAGCCGCTCGATGGGCGGAGAATGTTTCTATACGCTTGCCATCCTCGGATCGTGAACGGTTACAAGACGAGGTTGTGTCCAGGAGCATGATGATGCTGGGGGAGCTTGGAGACCGGATTCGACGAGACGAGAATCTGCCCGACAAGCCTGTAGTGGCGGTGGACCTCTCGTCCACGGAGGTGACGGACGACGGTCTGAAGGACCTGGCTCACCTGACCCAGCTCTGGGACCTGGACCTGGCAGATACCCAGGTGACGGACGCCGGTCTGAAACACCTGACCACCCTGACTCAGCTCCGGGAGCTGAACCTAGCCCACACGCAAGTGGAGGACGAGGGTCTGAAGCACTTGGCTGCCCTGACCCAGCTCGAGTGGCTCAACCTCAAAGACACGCGGGTGACGGACGAGGGTCTGAAGCACCTGGCTGCCCTGACCCAACTCCAGCGACTCTACCTCGAAGAGACGCAGGTGACAGATCTGAGGCACCTGGCCGCCCTGACCCAGCTCCACTTGCTGGACCTCACTTTGACGCGGGTGACGGACGAGGGTCTGAAGCACCTGGCTGCCCTGGCCCAGCTCCAGTGGCTCAGCCTCATGGAGACGCGGGTGACGGACGAGGGTCTGAAGCACCTGGCTGCCCTGACCCAGCTCCAGTCGCTGTACCTCGGGGATACGCGGGTGACGGATGAGGGTGTGAAGCACCTGGCTGCCCTGACCCAACTCCAGTCGCTGGAACTTGGGTGGACGAAGGTGACGGATGCGGGGGTGAGGAAGCTGAAATCTGCTCTCTCGATGTGGGGGACTGCTCACGCCAAGAGAATCTCTCACAAGCCATAGTCCCCCTCCGCGAAGAAACACCCGTAGACCCATCATCGAGGCCGAGTCGGCAAGGGAAAAGACGGGGTTTAACGGAGGGACGCGGCGAATTGACATCCAGGACCCTGCAGAAGGAGCCCATGTCCTACGACACCTTGTTCATCACCGATTTGGATGGAAATCTCGAGGCACTACGCCGGGCCGTCCAACGCGCCATGGAGGTTACGGCGCCGCGTTACCTCGTCCTGGGAGGGGACCTCGCGCCGAACCTGGTCACGGTCCGTCTGCGCGACGGCGAGTTCGTGTTGCGCGACGAGGCACGCTACGGCCCGGATGTGGCTGACGACTTCAGGGCCCGCCTGAGGGAGGGGCACCGCTACCGGCCCGAGGATCAGCACGGCAAACGCCCCGTGACCTACGCGATCGACCTGAACACGGAGGCGGTCATGGGCTTGGGCGACGATGACTTGCGAGCGTTGCTGGAAAGGCCTTCCGGTTTCGATTTCCTGCGCGAGCGGCAGCGGGAGTTCGTCGCCGGCGCGTTGCTGCCTCTACTTCACCGCTATCGGGGCGATGGCATGGAGGTGTTCGCGATGCTCGGCAACGACGACTTCGAGGAGTTGGAATCGCTGTTGCTGGCGGAAGAGCAACTCGGCCATCTGTCGTACATCCACGGGCGGATTCGCTCCCTGGGACGCGAGCGGGTGCTGGGCTACACCTGCGTCCTCAGCAAGCCGTTCCGCTACCGCCACTGGGAGCGGAGTGAGGGGCAGATCGTTCCGCTCGCTTGCATCAAGATCGTCGTCGTCCGACCCCCGTGTCCGAGAGCACCCTGCTCGACCATTGTGAGGCCATGACGTGTTCGGACTCGCGAAGTATCGCCTCCGGGAACTCAGGCCCGATGAGGGCGTCTTCGACTTCCTGGACCCCGAATCCGGGGAAATCGTCGGCGAGGTCCGCCCGGGACCCGGGGCAGAGGTCCGCCCGAGAGTCGTGGAAACCGCGAAGCGGGAGTCGCCCCCGACGGCCCCGGCGAGCTCGCCTTCCGACCGACTATGGTGGATCTTCGCCCCTTTCCTCATTCTTTCCTTGTTAGGCGGGTTGATTTTTGGGAGAGTAACCCTGTTCCCCCCCCGAATTCGAGACCTCGACTGATCGTCCGACGACCCCACGGGGGGATCGTCCTCACGCTCCGGGTGTCTTCGGGCCTGCTCTATGACAGCCGGATGGTCTACGACGGACAGGGCCGGCTGGTCGCCTACTTTCGGAGCAGGAGCAAGACAACCGTCCGAGGCGGCTTCGAGATCATCGATCTGAGGGGTTGCGAGGAAGACGGCGGGAAGACCAGCGATCGCCCCGCACTCGGCCACGTTGAGCCCTCGGGCGGCGTCTACCGCTTCCGCCTGGTCAACGACCCGGACGCCGGTGGGATCACCCCCCACACCGCGTCGCCGGACGACGACCCGCCAGAGACGATGGTGCGGAAAGACGTCGATCATTGCGACATCGACGCCTCGCCCTCATTGCGGCAGGACGAGACGAGCGAGATCTTGCTCCTGGCCGCCGCGTTGACGGTCGCCTGGTCGGGCCATGATGTGACGCGGCAAAAGCCGGCGGCAAAACAAGGCGATGTTGACATCGCCGAGCCTATCTGATAATAAAATAACAGCATATTATAAAAGTTCTATAACATCAAATGAGCGGTCAGGCCGGAGGGGTGCGGGACGATTTCCACATTGATTACCGGGTTTTGACGCTATTGATTTGAGCGAGGGGCCTCATGACCTTGCGAAGAGTGCCAAATAGGGGTTCCGATAGTAGTGCGAGGTCAGGCCCTCGGGCTGGGAGATAAAATTGCCCAACGCATCGTATAGCTCGGGGTCGCAACGCCCGAAGTAGTGATCATAATACTTGCCGGTGGCCGATTGAACATTGTCGTCCTGGAACGCGGAGAGCCGCTCGTGGAAGGACGTGAGCCCCGACGTTGCCGCGTGATCATTGGCCGCCGCCAAGAACTCCGCAAGAGCTTGATGAACGAGCCGGTCGCCTTCATCGCGCCTGCATGCAGTATTGAACGGGCAGGGCGAAATCCGGGACCGGTCGGAGGAAGCCATCGAACACGGCGTTTGTCATCCCCACGGCCGCGAAAATGTTGCCGCCGCCGAATTCGTCGTCTTGCTCGGCGATGGCGTCGAGGCGGTCGAGCAGTCGGCGGAGGATCGTTTGCATCGGCTTTGCCTCCGGTACGCCGTGTCCGTCCGGTAAACCCCGTCTTTTCCTAGGCCAGCTCGACCACATCGGGAGAGCCGCTATCAGATTCTTCAGCCCCGCATCCGTCACTTTCGTCCACATGAGCCCCACCCACTGGAGTTGGGTCAGGGCAGCCAGGTGCTTCAGACCCTCGTCCGTCACCTGCGTGTCCCTGAGGTTCAGCGAGTGGAGCTGGGTCAGGGCATCCAGGTGTTTTAGACCCTCGTCCGTCACTTGCGTCTCCCCGAGGTCCAGCCACTGGAGCTGGGTCAGAGGAGTCAGGTCCTTCAGATCGGCGTCCGTCACCGTCGTGGACGAGAGGTCCACCGACACCACAGGCTTACCAGGCAGCTCCTCGTCTCGTCGAATCCGTTCTCCAAACTCCTCTAGCATAATCATGCTCCCTGACATGACCTCGTCTTGCATCCAGGTTACGTCGTTCTGGAAGTGAAAGAAATGAAGAATCGTCAGGCGACTGGTAGTCCGTACCGGATCGCATCAGCCTTTCTCGATGAAGACCTTGCAGCGGACCTCCTCCGGCGAACCCACCGGCTCCTATCCGGTCGATGGTCCAGTTTGGAACGGCTCCTTAACGTGCAATTGTGTCTGCTCCGGGGATTGACCCCTGCTACCCAACGTCTCACGGGCCGTTTAGGATGAGATCGCCACTGGTGTTCGAGGCATCATGCGCCGCGAGGACACGGGGAGGACGATCTTTCATGGTACAGCCCACGCGACATGAGGAGCCAATCGACGCGGAGCCAAGCCCGCAAGCCACCTTACGCGCCCTCCTCCTGCGATTGACCGACGAGAATCGCCTGCTTTTCAAGCGAGCGCTCGTGGAGGAAACGATCCGCATCGTGACGCCATTGCTGCCGCCCGAAGACGCGGACGAAGGCCACCGTGGTGGGATCACGTCGGCATCTCGTTGGTTGGCCGATCCCAGCAACAAGAACGAGGAAATTGCGACCTCTTTCTGGGTGGCCGAGCGTATCGACGGCGGGGTGCGACACTGGGACTACCCGGAAGTTTTCCTCTGTCCGGCCATGGTCGCGGGGGCCGAAGGGGCGGAGGAAGCCTCGCACTTCGCGCTGACGGTCGGCCCTGGAAGTCGCCGGGTGGCGACTCCACCGGGATGGCGGATCGGCACGCCGAGCAGTCGGATGCCACGGCTGATGCGGAAGTGCGGGCCTGGCGGCGGAAGCAGGACCGAGCCCGCTGAGCCCTCAGATCAAGGCCCAAACCCAACACTCCTGTCACCAAGGGCAAACTGAGGGACCACCATTTCGCAGTTTGGGCAAAGGACGAAGAGTCGGAGGCCGGTCTGAGGGAGGACGAAGCAGCGACCAGCTCAAATCGGGGCGAATTTCGTGGCGACAGACGCAAATGCGAAATCCTTGGTGGCCGAACTGACGGTCTTCTCCTGTCTCGCCGGCCCAATTTCACAGCTTGAGGCTCGCTACTTTGCCCTTCGTAGCGCGAATGTTGGGTTTGGGCCACCTAGCCCGGTGACCTTGGATTACTGGGCCGATCAAGTCAAACACCGAACCGGCGAGATCGTCAGCAGCCACCTCGTTAAGTATCCTTGCAGTTTCTTTGCGTTGGCGAAGGAGCTGCGCGATCACCGCCTCAAGGAACAGATTCTGGAAAAGATCTACTACTTGACTCCCCTTTCGCGTATTGAAAGTGTGCTTAACTGGAATTTATGACTAGTCGTGTGTATACCTCATGGGAGAGCCCCAGGTAGCCCAACACCCGCGTCACCAGGTCCGGCAGGGCCTTGAGATGCCAGCAACGCCCATCCCCGCTTTCCACCTGGGTCAGCGTGATCTCCGCTCGGCAGATCGCCTGCAACACCCGCTTGCTCGTCGGCCGAGCTGTGGTCCGATTCGGTTGGCCCGGATACAACCCCTCCAGCTTCTCGCCGCTCTGCTCCTGCCCACGTCGCACCAAGAACTCGAACAGCGTCAGCCCCCGCAACGCCAGCGTCACCAGATGAGTCAATCCCAGGATCTGGTCGTCCCGCCGCACGAACAGCGGCCGAATCCCCAGCGGCTGGTCCTTCGAACTGATGAAACATTCGCTCCACGCACCAGCCCCCACGGTACGTCAGCAGCGAGTCCCTCAGCGACAACCGCTAGCCGGGACATTGGTCACCTGCACCTGCCAACCCATCCGCTCTTGCCGATGTCGGATCGCGTCCTCGATCCGCCGCACCGAGGTGATCTGGTAGCGGATGCTTATCGCGGTCTTCTTGGGGCGGTTGGGACCGCCGCGGCCCCGCCCCACATACTTGGTCTGGCTGGTCTCTTCGGACTCGAACTTCACCTCCCACAGTCCCTCCACCTGATGCTCGGCCAGGACTGCGGCCACCGCCCGCTCCAACTCCCAGCCGGTGATGAATTGGGTCCGGCCCGGCCCCGGCGGCGGGGTCAAGCCGCGCACAGCCGCTTCGGCTTTGTCCAGCCGCCGCTGGAGGGCCGCCGCTTGGCTCTTGGCCAACACCTCGGAGCGAATGATTTGCACCCGCTCGAGCCAGGTGCGTGGAGTCGGTTCCCCCGGAGCCGATTGCACCCGCTCGAACTCGTATCCCCGGCCGAGCAGCCAGGTCGTCGAGCCGGATCTCGATCAAGGTCGCGGCCGGCTCGCCGGTGAGGGCCGCCTCCACCCACGCCGCGAACTGGGCCGAGACCTCTCCGGTCAACGGCAGCCGGGTCAGGTAGAAATCGCCGTTGGAGGCGATCTCGGCCCGCGTCTCCAGGGCCGCCATCTTGCAGTCGCCAGCGTAGAGCAGTCCGGTCTGGCCCAGCATGCGCGCGGACCCGCCGATACAACGGCAGGTACAACGGATCGTCGGCGGCATTGCCGGGATGGACGTCGCCAGCCAGGAACAACCCACTGGGCTGGGCCGCGGCGGCCATGAGCTTGATCTGGGGCAAGTCGGGACGATGGTCCGTGCTGTGCCCCAGTTGCATCAACCCGTCGTCGTGGACGGCGTGGTAGCCATAGCTGGTAGTGGAGTCGAGGCGGACCCCCTCCACCGGCGGCAGGGCATAGACCTCGCACTGGGCGCCCAGAGGGCGGCTTCCAGCTGGTTCCAGGCCGCTGTATCGCTGAGCCGTTTCAGGACCAAGGTGAGGCGATCATCGCTGAAGTCGACGGGCCGAATCGGTTGGCCGATGAGCGTCTCCAGGGTGTGCTTGAGGCTCTCGACCCACTGCTGGACGGGGGACTTGCGGTGGTCGGCCTGGGAGAGGATGTAGGCGAGCCAGACGGTGATCAGCCAGCCGTTGGAAAGTCCTTGATGGAGCGGATGGGGCGGGAACTGGCGATCGACGATCTCGGGGATGCGAAGTTTGATCAGGAAGCCCAACAGCAGGGGCACGTCATCGACACGTTCGTGGGTCAGTTCCAGAGTGGGGCCGTTTTTCGCTGCCGCCGTCGGCTTGGCGGGGACGTCATCAACCCGTGGACGGGTCCGGTTCAGGGGGACGACCATGGTTGCTCTCCAACGAAGCCCGGGAGGAAAGCTTCGTTGTACCGTAGCGGATGGCCGGAGTGGAAGATCCAAGAGAAGGAACGTGAACATGGGAATGATAGATAATCTGGGTTAAGATATAATTAGAGATTTGCTGTACACTTGATACGCGAAAAGTGAGTACTTGACAGCCATCTCATGACCCCGGTACGACCAGTGCGCACGTCCGAGCAGGCGGCAGCGAACTGCAAACAAACCGGACATTGCGGAGAGTCGTCGTGTCGGATAACGGACCCCTGCTCCAAGCCTTCATCGAGAGCCACGACGACGATGGCGTGCGGCTGGTGTACGCCGACTGGCTGGAGGAGAACGACCAGCCAGAGCGGGCCGAACTTCTGCGGCTGCACTGTCGGCTGGTCGCCACTTGCTGCGAGCCCGACCGCTACTCCGAACGTGCCGGCTGGCAGAGCCGGCTGGTTAAGTTGCTCAGGCAGGGAGTGCGGCCGTCCGCGCCCGAGCAGACGGTTACGGCGGGCAACAACCTCGACATGACGTTCGCCTGGGTTCCCCCCGGCACCTTCCTGATGGGCAGCCCTAAGGGCGAGGAAGAGAAATTCGGTCGCGAGCCCGGCGGCGTATGGGAGAATGGCATGCAAGTGGGCCCCTCCACTCACGATGACGAAATCCAGCACCGGGTGATCCTCACGAAAGGGTTTTACCTGGGAATCCATCAAGTAACGCAGGCTCAGTGGCAGGCGGTCATGGGCAGCAACCCCAGCAAATTCAAGGGCGAGGCCCTGCCCGTGGAAAGGGTCTCCTGGGACGATTGCCAGGAATTCTGCGAGCGACTGAGCCGGAAGGCAGGCAAGCGGTTCCGCCTGCCCACCGAGGCGGAGTGGGAATACGCCTGCCGGGCGGGCACCACGACCCCGTTTTTCTTCGGTTCAACCATCTCCACAGATCAAGCCAATCTCGCTGCGGGGTTTCTAGGATCGGTACGAATCTTCACAGGGAGAACCACCCCGGTGGGGAAGTTCCCGCCCAACGCCTGGGGTCTTTTCGACATGCATGGCAATGTCGAAGAGTGGTGCCAGGACTGGTACGGGTCCTACTGGTGCCCGTACGAGTCCGACCCGAAGGGACCTGACTACGGAAGTGCCCGGGTGCAGCGTGGCGGTGGTTGCAAAGACCGCCCAGTGAGATGCCGCTCCGCTAACCGGGGAAAAATCGAGCCGGGCTACCGCGGTCATTTGGCCCTCGGTGGTGTCTTCTTCGGCTGCCGTGTCTGCCTATGCCTGGAGTAGGGGTTCCACAATCATCGGAACAGGAACGAGGCGATCCTGCCCCATCGCTCCAAGGAGCACCAACGGGGTTAGCGTGTGTTCCTGTTCCGATGATTGTGGGACCCCTGGAGCACGCGAGGTCGGATTGCGCCTTTCTACGCGGAAAGTGCAGCCGAACCGAGACCGGTCAACCCCTACTCGGTCGATGAGATGGCCGACACGGTCCACCAACCCGTCGAGGACAGTAACCGACTCTATGGTAAAGCCAATCCATGCGTGCAGATAGGGTTGAGGTACCCGGAGGTGCCAAAGTCATCCCGACGTTGGGTCCCGAACCAGCATCGGGACGAACCCGATGGACCAGCCGTGGGCCAAGCTGGATACGGCGGATGTCTTCTCGTAGATCGTGCCGTGCTCCCGTGCGATCGGGCCATAGAATCCACGGACAAATCGAACCGCACGCTCGTGGGATTCCAGCCGAAGCGCCTGCGCCACGAAGCACGCGAAATACGGCGTGACCCGACGGGCCAGCCGGCCAGCCGCCAGCTCTTCCTCCAGGTAAAGCAACGCCTCCGGGACGCGGTTCATACCGGCCGAGCTGTTCAGCGCCGCTGCCGTCGCATGCGGGCTGTCACAGAGCTTATCGGCCGTCAGGGCGTAGCACCGCCCGGCCCAGAACGCAGCGTCGAACGCGGCCGGGGCCACCGCGAGGGTGGGGGCCATCCGATCGCACCACTCACTCCACCAGGCGTTGCAGACCGCGTGTGGGCCGGGGCAAGGCATGTGGTTGGCCGCCACCGTCGGGTCGGTCGGATCCCAGTCGGTGAAATACCACCCCGGCATCCCCTGCACCAACCCATCTCGCCTGTACAACCGCGACCAGACCGCCAGGGATTCCTCGACGACACGGCAGACCAGCGGATCCCGGCTCAACGTCGGGTCGTGTTCCAAGGCCGTAAGGCAGAACGCAAGATGGAATGGCGGGATGGGGAAGTCGGCCCCCGGCCTCCAGATCGGCCAGGCGCCATTCACCATTCCCGTCTGCGGGTTGTACGATTGAGCGATCTGGTGCAAGGCCAGATCGATCACTTCCGGGTTCTCCGCAAGCGCGGTCAAGGCGGCGGCGCTCATCCGCAGGTCGCCGGTCCACTGGGCCCGCTCGCGCCAGCAAGTGTCAACCGCCCCGCCGTCGATGCACGCGACCAGATTGGTCCGGCAGGCCGCGACGATCTCCTCGTCCTCCGGTGCCACCGACACCGACTTCCAGCGCAGCGGGTACTCGCGTCGCCAGGCGCGCACGGCCGGCGCCGGGACGCCGGCCGTCGAGACGACGTGGACGTACCGACAACCGCGGGTGCCGAACGGGGCGGCGACGCCCGCACCGGCGGCGATCGCGTCGGCCATCTGCACCTTCGCTCGCGACGGCGTTCCGGCCGCCGCCTCGAACCCGCCGACTTCGCTGTAGGTCAGCACGCATGCCGCCGACCCGGCGTCCACCTCGAAGCGGTGCAGGGCGATCTGACCCAGGTCGAAGGTGTCACACCGCAGCTCGCACGGCCGGTCGTCGCGGACGTATTCGGCGACGTTCTCGGCCGCCTCGGGACGGAACGGCTCGGATCGCTCGGCCGGCAGACGCACCGAGGCGACAGAGCCAAGTCGGACGGCGACATACCGCGCTTGCTCGATGGGCGGGGCCAGCACCTTCCAAGGGCGGTCCGACCAGGTCGCCCGCAACGGCCGAGGCACGTTGGGCCGGGGGGGCAGCGTCACCGTCTGGCGCGGCAACTGCCGGCACACCTTGGCGGCGGGTCGAACGGTCTCGTCCAGCGAGCAGGACCACGACCCCGCCGGAGGTAGTTCGGCGAAGAACGGGTCGTCAAATAGGCAACGGAAAAAGACCTCCGTTTGTGACGGATCGATCCAGTGCAACCGGACACGGATCGCCCGGGCGGACGCGGCTTCGGGCCACGCATCCGCGAGTGCCTCGCCCGGTGCGCAGCGGTGGCCGCCGTCGCCCGCGAACCGTCCGTCGAGCCAAACCTCGTAAGGGCAGTTGCTGGCAAGGGTCAACGGCCTGCCTCCGGTGGACTCGAACAGCAGAACCTGCTCAGGCGAGGCGGCGGAGCTAGGGAGGATGTCGGGCCACATCGGCGCATTCGTCGGCACATTCAACGTCTCGTCGAGCCGGCATCGGAGGAGCACAGCACGCCCTCTCACATGGCCTAACGGCACAGCCCGGCGGCGCTCAATGATCCCGTTAGCGGCGGGAGTCGCTTTAGGGCGTGTGGACAATCATCACGCAAGTGATTGCATCGCTAGGAGATACGGCGGTATCACCGGTGGGTAGGTTGCAGGCGCAACGTCAACTCCTTCAGTCACTTACGACTTTGATTGTCCACACGCCCTAGGGCGCATTCCGCATGGACTTCTCGAGGCCGCCAGACAATCGGCGGGTAGCCGATAATCCCCTTCAATCGGATAGCAATCGAGGGCCGGTGTCAAGCGGTAGTCAAGTTGGCCGGTAAGTGGAGTCACTTAGAGGAAGGCGACAAGGATCGGGTAACGCCGCTGTTCGGGCATCCGCTGGAGGGCCTGGTTCGTGGACCGGCGAGCGATCTGGGCCAGGAACTTCAGACGGTTTGGGGTCAGCGGCGACACGTCCCAGAGGTCGACTCCCCAACCCTGGCAGCAGGCCCGTTTCTCCAGGGTGGCGAGGATCATCGGCGGCGAGTACATCGCGGCGGATTGCTGGAGCCAGGCCAGGCTGGAGCGTCCCGTGGCGGCGCCGATGGCCAGCAGGCCGTCAAGCCGGGCCTTGCAGTCCCGGGTCAGGATCGACGCCAATCGTCGGTAGGATTCTTGTTGGGCCCGCTGTCGGGCCGCGGCGATGATGCGCTCCAGGTGGGTGATCCCTGGCCGCTCGATCCGGAGGCTCAGCAGTTGTTCGCCGGCCAAGTGCAGCAGCAAGGTGGGTCGGTCATGCTCCAGGGCGCGGTCCACGAGCCAGCTTTCGAGCCGAGCCAGATCACTGTCCGTGGCTTTGCGGAAGCGGACGTAACGCCGGATTTGTCGGAGATGCTCGGTGCGCGTCTGGCCCCGTCGCCCATACCGTTGCAGTTCGTCGGGTGCGACGTCGAGTTGCTTCGCCACGAAGGCAACGACCGCCTCGGGAATGGTGCTCAGATCGTCCGGACAGAAGCCCCAGAAGCGAAGCGTGCCGAGTTGCAGGGCGAACCCCAGGCGATTGGCGGCCGAGGTCGTGCGCGGGATCTCGGCGCGGTCTGAGCGGGACAGGGTGAAGTAGGTCTCGATGTCGCCGGGAACGATCTGGGTTGGGAAGCTGTCGAGCCGCTCGCGTTCCGCGTCGCTGAGGAACCCGATGGGCACGGCAGTCTCCTCCGGGGGCGCCCGTCCCGGGGCTTCTCGCAAACGAAGGTAATCGAGAAGCCCCAAGGCTTTCGGGCGAGGCCTCGCGATCTCTCGGGTTCTTGGTTCTCGATAACCTTTCTCGAATGCGTTTTCTCGTCTCGGCCCCTCGAAGACGGGTTTCGAGAAGGGAAAATGCGGCGAAACTGGGGCCTCGAGCCAAGTTCGTTGTTTTTTTCTCTTATAGAAGGTCCGTAGTTATGCAAAGTAGGCTGCTCCATGGCGACCGTAAGCCTCTTCGAGATCGACCATTTCGACTCAGCGAGGACCGCGCGACTTATCCATCCTCGGCTGCCGCCTGCCGGGAGACGACCATTTTGACCCATTCCTCGGCTTCGCCTTCGACCAGCCAGTCGTCGGCCGGGTCACTGTGTCGCATGATGGGTCGGGGTTTGTGGTGGAGGACGCGGGCGGAACCGCGGGCAAACTCCGTGAGTTGCTCCCTGCGGAGGTGTACCGCGCCCCCGTCCACCGCGGAGATGTGTGAATCGGTTGATACCGATCTTGAAAAGAGAGCCAATTTCGATCGTTTGGAGAGAGCCACCTGGGATGTCTGCTTCCTGGTCTTGATCTTCCAGGTTCGTGAAGAATTTGTCTCCTTCTTTGTCTCGTTCCTCATGGGAGCCCTCAATGCACCGATTACTCTCATCGTCTCGATCTCACTCCACGCTTCGATGGATGCGCGCTCCCGTCTTCGTTCGGCCGCGACCATGGAGCTTTGCAAAGCCCCTTGATACATATCATAAGTAATAATAAATATAGTACTATATTATTGATATTATATCATATAGAATATTAGATGTTGATATTTTATGTTATAATAAATAGCATTTATTGGTAATATTATAATGCGAAAAATCGCCACCCACCCCGCTTGTGCCGGCGTTCGTAGCCGCTATGCTTGATGTTAGACCGTCCGCTCCTGACCGGCGCACCCGTGGAGTTGGGCCATCGCCTCTCCAACAAGCGCAAGGCCTGGAGGTCGTTTGATATGGTCGCTCGCCGTCACCAAGCCGGCCCATTCGTCTTGAAACACGAATTTGCGGCTTCCCGATACGGCCGACCATCCCTCTGGGGAACGGCACTCTGGCCAGGGCCTTGTTTGACTGGCTGTTGAACCACCGGCGGCGCCTCCTGCAACAAGGAGTCAGCTATGTGAGCAGACACAGCCCTCGCAACTCGCCCAGCGCGTGACGACGCCAATCCGGCCACGGGCCGGCTCCCACGCGAACGAGCCAAGTGAGAGCAACCGTCCTGAATGGCTGGGATGTCCGGCCCACCCTTGACCAAGCCAGCGCTCACCAGCGCTTCACCGGCTCAAGCGGCCGGATCGTTTGTCGCAGGCTCACCGCTGCCCCGGGCCCTGATCCAATGCCGCAAGCAGCTCATTGATGACGAGCTTCGACTGTGCACGCTGGTCATCCTGTCGTGGTCAGCACGCAGCCTGTGCCAGACGACTCGGCGGTGGCCCAGCCCATGACGGCCTCTTCACTGGCCTCGTCCGCGCCAGAACGGACCGGGGACTCGCCGCCACGCCACATCCCGCGCCCGACATCACTCCGCGTACATCAATGCGTGCCGAGCAGCGTGCATGTACGCCACTGTCTGGCGCGACCTCGCCCGACCACCTCAAGTGGCTCCGCCTTCCCGATCAAGAATGGATCCGTTTCCCAGATCGGTATCAGTATTGTAATAGATAGGGACTGAGTGCGCGTGGGGGTGCGCACCGCGTTGGCCGATGCAAAGTTAACCCTGACCGCACCGTTGGGCGCGATCGGCACCTCCGAGTTTTTGTTGCGCGCCGCGGCGGTCCCCCCTCACCCGGCCTGCGGCCGACCTCTCCCCCCTCGGGTCGAGGTGATCGGAATGAAAAGCCTTTGGCAATTGGACTTTATGTCGCGAATGAGATGATTGGACCACTCGCCTGCGCTGGGACTGCGCCTTCGACGCGTGGTTTTCACGGTCAAAAAGGGACGACTCGACACCGTCGATCCAATGCCCGAGGTTGGCTGGTGACAGACGGAATCAACCGACACAAGGCTCGGCTTATGAGTGGTTTGCGCTCTCGTGATCTCAGCTCGGCCTATCCCCAAGAAGCCCCCGCTCCGGGTCGCCTCCGGGCCGAGCGAGATGGCACAAAAAGACCTCCGAAAAACCTGCCAACCACTGCCAACCTGCCATTCTTGTGGGATTCGTACCTGAAACTCTGTTTCGGGATCGCCGGCCAGCCGTCCCGTCACCCGAACAACGCCGGTTCGTTACCCACACGATTCCCCGGAGAGCCAAAATCAATTATTTTTCCGGCCGCGGAAATTCGCGTTCAATAGGAGGTGCCATGAAACTTCGTGTCATCGGCGCGGGGCTGCCGCGCACGGGTACGCAATCTCTCAAGATCGCACTCGAACATTTGCTGGGCGGGCGTTGCTGCCACATGAGCGTGATTCCCGGTCATCCTTTCGATCTTGGTACGGGCTGGAATCAGGCGCTGGCGGGCGAATCTCCCGATTGGGATCAATTGATGGACGGCTACATCGCCGCTGTGGATTGGCCGGCCTCGATGTTCTGGCGTGAGCTGAGCGACGTGAATCCCGATGCCTTGGTGCTGCTCTCCCTGCGCGACAACGCCGAGACCTGGTGGCACAGCGTCAACGAGACAATTCTCCCCTACGCGCGGATGGCTCTCGCTCCCGACTGGAACCAAGGCCGCGGCCTGCTGGCGTTAATGGAACGATTCACGGGCAGCCCGCATTGGGATGACGCAGAGACGTTGATGGCAGCCTACGAGCAGCACATTTCCGAAGTGCGTAACACCGTTCCGCCACGCCGGCTGTTGGAGTGGCATGCCGCGATGGGATGGGATCCGATCTGTCGCGAGCTCGGCGTGCCAGTGCCCGATTTTCCGTTCCCGTGGGTCAACCGTAGGAGCGAGTGGGGCTGACGACGAAGTCGACCCGTCCGCACACGCTCGGGCGCGCACGCGGGGCATGCCGAGCGCGACCATTGCGTCGAGATTGTCGGCGCGCCCCGCCTTCATGAAGGCCGATCCGGGAACGATCATCATCGAGTGCCAGCGGACCCTTGGCCAACTCGGCAAGAAGTCTCGATTCCACCGAGCCGAGCAGCGTCTTGGCGGCCGAGTAGGGACAGCCCAGTTGCATGATGGCGTCAGGCGTAGTAGCGTGCGTCATGAGCGATTTTTTTCGCGCTTGGGAGCAGCCGGTTGCTTTCATGAGTGATCGTCTGAAAATCGCCCTTTAAGAAAAAGGAATCTACCAAGCCGCGATGATCTGCCGAAGTGGTCCGGGCCGCCGTTCGGAAATACCATCGCCGACCGTTTGATCGGCGAACAATACTGGATTTGAGGACATACGCTCATGAGCTACCTTCGCAGACCACGACTGATTTTCAGCGGCCAGTTTCAGGCCGATCCGTCAACGGTGAACAACGACCCCGAGCATTTTGACACGGCGACGTTTCAGCCGAGTTACCAGCAACCTCAGCAAGCGAACCAACCCAACGGCTGGTGGAACCCGAGCGGCACGGGTGCTTGGCGCTTCGTCAATTGCGTCGTGACCGGCGTGGTGTATTCCGACGGCACGACGTGCGCAGGATTCAACGGTCGATCCGATCGTGGGTACATCGCTCACCGACGACACCACGGGCGTCGAAGCCAAGCTGGTCGATCTCGACAGCGAGAATCAGTCGACGTCGCAGATCTGGGGCTTGAAAGTTTTCGTGGGCAAGACGACGAGCGGTCTGGGATTCTCTGGCGATTATGCGGTCGCGTCATTCCTCGACCTTTTCGTTCGGTTCACCACGGGCAGTGCCGACTCGTTCTTCGGCGCGGGGTTTCAGAGCGTCCTGCAGTCGATCCAATGGGCAGGCACCGGCACGTCGCGGTACTTGAAAGAGCTGTCGGCCAAGGGGATACCAAGTCAGCTAAGTATCAAGTTCAATGTCGATGGATTCAATGACGATTCGACCTCGAGCGATTTCACGCTCGGGCGGATCGTCGGCTCGATTGGTCCTCAGCACGATGGGGAACCGTCGTTCTTCGTGGCGGGACGCGTGCTCGACCCGGTCCCCGCGTCGACACTCAATTCCGCCTACGCCGAGATCATCGACAAGACGCTCACGATTGATCTTGGTAATAGTTTGAATACGCAATCGCCTGGCGGCCCCTTCGTCAACCTGGGAGCCGTAAATCTCGTGATACTTCAACCCGCCACTGGCGGTGCCCCTATCAACATCGGGACAATCCCTTACGCCACGCCCAACTGGTACACCACGACTGCGGGAATCGTCTCTTTTGCCCTGTCTGACGCTCAATTGCAACAGGTGTCGTCGGCGCCGCTTGCACTCCTGCAACCAGGAGCTGGCAACCCTCTACTCCTGACCGAGTCGAACGACGGCACCTGGGTTCGTGCTGACGCTACGGTGTTCCGCCTCAATCCGGGCGACACGGCGACGACAACGTACTACGCGAGCGTGTTCGGCAAGCGAGCGAGCGGCCTCACGATCAGTCTGGGATATGATCCATCGATCATGCAAGGACAAACGACCCAAGGGCCGATCCCCGGCCCTCAGACTGTGGGGTTACCCACGTCGGCCTTCACGTTCCCCGCGAGTGTCACAACCGGAGCGGACGGCACCGTGGTGGTCACGGTAAAAGCGGCCGATCCGGGCCAGCCGCGTCAATACATCGACGGCCAGGTTTATGGCGTGACTTACGGGCCTGGCAACGCGCCTCCGCCTGTCGGCACGGTGGGCAACGCGAGCCGCATTCTGAATGCCTTGGTGTGGTCAGGCTATACGGCTCCCGCGAATCCAACCTGGACCAATGACGTCCAGCCGATTCTTCAGCAATATGCCGATCTCTACCCCGTGATGAAGCAGTTTGTTGACTTGTCCAGCTTCAGCAGCGTGGTTGCCGCGAAAACCATGCTCCAGAAGGTCTTCGGTCTGCCCACGACGGACCCGTTGTACATGCCCGTGACACGCGACCTTTCGGCCGCGAAAAAGGCGATGATCCTCAACTGGCTGAACAACCCCGTACAGTGACAGTTTGCTCGCGGCGACGGAAGTCGGCGGGGTGGATCTCCTACGCGCGGTCCACTCTTGCGTTGCGCATCGCTCGACGAGGAAATTGCCCTGGCCCAAGGGGCACGATAAAATAACCACAACCCATGGAGGCCCAACATGCCAATTCACGACTGGACTCGACTCGAAGCGGGTGATTTTCACCACTTCCACCAGGGTTGGGTGGTGAACCTGACGAACGTATTAAACAGCGGCCTATTACCACCCGCGTACATGGCGATGACCGAGCAGGTCACCGGTCGCCCGATCCCGGACGTCGTCACTCTGCACGCACGCGAGCCGAAGGGAGAGCCAGGCGGGATCGCCGTCGCCACTGCCCCGCCGACCGCCGCATGATCGCCAAATTCGAGAGAATTAACTACGCGAAGCGAGCCGACCGGGTTGTGATTAGGCATGGGCGCGGGAAAGTTGTCGCGATCATCGAGATCGTTTCCCCAGGGAACAAGGACAGCCGCAACGCGATTCGAACATTTGTGGAGAAGGCGGCCGATATCTTGAACCAAGGGGTGAATTTGCTCGTTGTCGATCTTTTCCCGCCAACGGCCCGCGACCCCCAAGGAATTCACAAAGCGATCTGGGACGAATTCGGGGACGAACCATTCGAGGCTCCGCCCGGAAAGCCTCTGATCGTCGCATCGTACATCGGCGGAGAAATCCCAACGGCCTACGTCGAGTCTGTCGGAGTCGGCGACCCACTCCCGTCGCTGCCGATCTTCCTTTCGGAGACCCGATACATCCCGGCTCCGTTGGAAACGACCTACCTCCAGGAGTGGGCCGTATTTCCAGGCTCTGCTAAAGGAACTCATCGATCCGAAGACGGGCTGACAGAGGCCATTTCAGCGCGTAAGAACTCAATTTGAATCGGCGCTCCGCCATCCGCTACTGAGGCCGCGAGCGGACATTACTCCGCCGGCCGAAGCGCCAACCCCGCGATCTTGCCCGCCTTGTCGAGGACGAACAGTCGTGATCAGCGTCTCGTTGCTCGAAGATGGTGCGATATCGTATACTGCATGCCTTGATCGGTCGTCTTCCGCTCCAGGAGCTGAAACGACTTCAGTGCGCCGAACGGGGCAAACATGCGCTTTGCCTTCCTTGATCCGAGGAACCAGCGCTTTCTTGGCCTCCTCCGTGAAGAGTTCGGGATCGGCCTCGCCTTTCATCGCACGCAGGAGCAGTCCTTTGAATCGTTCGGTGGCTTGCGGGTCGTTGTCGGCGATCGGCTCTTCCGCCTTTTTCAACAAGACCGGCAGGATCCGACCGGCAATGCCTTGTGCGAGCGCACCCGCGGAGCCGTTGCCCGAGTTGGTCAGGACGATGACCGTCAGCTTGTCGTCCGGGAAGCGCGAAATCTGCGTGGAGAAGCCAGGGATGCCCCCTCCGTGGGCAATCAGGCGATGGCCATTCACTTTGTCGACCTGCCAGCCGAAACCGTAGTCGGCCGTTCCCCCCTTGCTCGTTTTGGTCGGCGTCCACATCTGTTCCAAGGTGGATTTCTTGAGCAGTTTTTCCGTGAGCGAGCGCAGGCGTCCCACTTCACCAGGTCGCTGACGCTCGAGACGAGCATTCCTGCCGAAAACGGCTGGGTCGGGCTGACGTACTCGCCGTTTCGCAGGACGCCGCCGTTCCATTCGTAGCCCTGTGCGCGGTTGGGGATGATGGCGTGCAGGTCGTTGGTTCGAGTCTGCGACATTCCGAGCGGCTTGAAGATCCGCTCGGTCAGGAACTCACCGTACGTCTTGCCGGTCACTTTTTCGATCAGCATTCCGAGCAGGAAGTAGCCGGTGTTGTTGTATGGTCCACTTCTCGCCGGGGGCAAAATCCACGGGTTCTTTCGCCACCAGGTCGAGGATCTCGCGATGGCTATAGTCCTTCCGGGCCGTCTTGAAGAAATCCCGGACCGAGGTATAGCTCTTGATCCCGGAGGTATGGTTCAGCAATTGGCGGACGGTCACGTTTTCCCAGGCTTTCGGCAAGTCGGTGAGATGCTTCGAAATCTTATCGTCCAGGCCGAGCTTGCCCTCCTCAACGAGCATCATGATCGCGGCGGCGGTAAACGTCTTGGTCACCGAGGCGAGCTGATAGACGGTCTTCTCCGTCGCCGGAACCGACAGCTCCACGTTCGCCATCCCATAACCCTTCGCCCTAACCACCTTGCCATCTTGCACGATGGCGATCGAAACGCCGGGGAGATGGCGCTTTGGCGATCTCTGCCTCAACATAGTCGTCGATGCGGTCGGACAGACTTGAGTGGCCTTGACGGCCGCTAGCGGCTTGGATGCCGGCTGGGCTTGGGTGAACCAAGCGGCTGTCGCCAGGTAGAACAGAAACGCTCCAGTCGTGGCTCTCATCGATATGAACCTATCCTTCCGCGGGACCGATGAACGAAGAACACGGGTCAGGGATACTCAGGCTGGCACCCTGATCGTATTCGTCGGTCGGTCCCAATTCTTGAAAGAAACGTGTCTTCAAAAGAGATCGCTGAGCCGAAGTCCCAGCATCAGGAACCGGCCCGGCCCTGACCCACAGACCAGACTTGTTCCCGAGGCCAGGACGTGCGAAACTCTTTTTCTGTCTTGTGAGGGATTATCGAGCCATCGGGTCGTCGTGATCCTTGATGACGCGTTGTCGAGGCAATTCCGTTGAAAGAGAATCCAGTCAAACGGGCGTTGCGTGCCGGGAAACCTCAGATCGGGACCTGGCTCTCGTTGGGGAGCATTGCCGCGGCTCGGTTCATGGCGCGGGCGGGTTTTCCCTGGCTGACCGTCGACATGGAGCACACCCACACCGATATCCAGACCGCCGCCTACATGTTCGGAGCCATCGCCGACGCCGGCTGCGTCCCGCTGGCCCGGATACCGGCCGGGAAACACGAATACATCAAGATGGTCCTCGACTGCGGCGCGATGGGCATCGTCGCGCCGATGGTGATGGACGCCGCCGAGGCCGAGATGATCGTCGCCGCGACCAAATACCCCCCTCGCGGCAACCGATCGGTCGGCGGTGGGATGCACGCCATCAACTTCGGTGCGACCGCCGAGGAATACTACGCGAGAGCCAACGACGAGGTCCTGGTCATTATCCAGACCGAGCACATCCAGGCCGTCGAGATCGCCGACGAAATCTATGCCGTCCCCGGCGTCGATGCCGTGTTCGTCGGCCCCAACGATCTCGCCTTCTCGATGAAGGCGGCCGATGGGACACCTCCGAACAAGGACGTCTTCGAAGCAACCCTGACCCGGATCCGCGAATCGGCCCAGCGCAATAAACTCCCCTGCGGCCTTCACGTTTTTTCAGCGGCGGACGCCCTCAAACGGGCGAGTGAAGGCTGGCAGTTCATCGCCGTGAACAGCGAGCTCAAGATGATGCTCGACGGGGCCGCCCAGGTCGCGCGACAAGTCGACCCCGAACATGCCGCCGGTGGCCTCGCCAAGTATTGAATGTTGGGACGTCGTCAGGTTTCGACCAGACCTCGAATCCGCTCCAGTCCTCGCTGAACGACCTCGAGCGGATCCTGCTCCCACAACGCTCGGTTGAATAGCTCGAGCGAGAGCGGCCCCCGGTAACCGATCGAACGCAAGTTGGCGATCACGCGCGGGAGATCGGCGATCCCGTCCCCGACCATGACGCGGTCCTCGTCCTTCTGAGTGAGGGGATCGGGCTGGGCGGGCAGGTCATTGATATGGAAATTGGCGAGACGATCTCCCGTGAGCAGGAGCAGGTCGTCGACCGAGCCCCCGCCTCGGATCATGTGGAAAACGTCGGCCACCACCGTCGCCCGGGGATCACCGGTGCCCGAGGCAATCGCCCAGGCCGCGGCGACGCTCTTGACACCGTCCACGAAACCGAGGAACTCCATCGAGGGAACCACGCCGATCGACGTTCCAATCGCGAGCAATTCGCCGAATCGTTGGCTGGCGTGGTTCAAGTCGACCACCTGCTGAGGCGGGCTGGCGACGATATAGGGACTCCCCAGCTCGACGGCTTGAGCCATTCTGCGCCGGCACTCGTCAAGAACACGCTGGTATTCAGCCCCCTCCGTTGTGATCCAACTGTGGAGTGCGATCACGCTGACAACCTTGAGACCAGCGTCGGCCAGGGCGTGTTTCAGCTCGTCGAAAGTTCCACCGTGCTCCAGGTAAGCTGTGATCTCATCGTTCCACGGCTCGATTGCCTTGTAACCGGCCTTGCCGGCGATCTCGATCTTCTTCAGGAGTGGCGTTGGCCGGATCGTACTGGTGTTGAGACAGTAAAGAAACTCGCTCATGGTTATCGCTCCCCAGCCAGCCCGGTTTCAACTTGAGCGAACTGACCTGGAATCGTCAGGACCCTCGTTTGGGGTGCCCCCTTCGATGCGTTGCTCATAAGGGGGTCGGCTCCGATCGGGTAGATAGACCATGCCGGCGTCGTCGGCGATTTGAAGTCCGGCATCGAGGTAGAGAATCACCCCGTTGATCTTGCGACCTTGGGCCGATGCCAGGTAGACCACGGCGGCACCGATCTCGTCGGGCGTGGTCAGGTTGCGGATCCCGTCGGGGAAATCGGGCCGCCCGAATCGGGCCTGGATCAGCCGCTCGTTGGGCGTGTCGACCCAGCCGGGGGCGATCATGTTGCAAGTGATTCCCTCGGCAAGGTACTCGACGGCGACCTGTTGGGTCAAACCCCAGAGACCGGCCTTGCTGACCACGTAAGAGAACAATCCAGGCATCGGCCGGGTGGCTCGCGTCGAGCCGATGTTGATGATCGTTCCCCGCCGCGGTCGTCAATTCCGGGATCGCCGCCTTGATTCCCAGCCACGCACCTTTGAGATTGACCGCCAAGGTTCGATCCCAAAGCGCCTCGTCGGTCGATTCGGCCGTTCCCCTCGGACTGATCCCCGCGCAGTTCACGAGGAGATCCAGACCTCCCCAACGGGCGGTCAGATCCGCCACCGCGCGGTCCCAGTCGGCATGTTTGGTGACGTCGAGATGCTGTCCGATCGCCTCGAACCCGTGTCCCCTCAGATCGGCACGCCGCCTGCTTGAACCAGATCGTCCTCGACGTCAGCGAGCACAACCTTGTAGGAGGCCGAGGCCAGTGAACGAGCGATCCCCAACCCGATCCCTTGGGCTGCGCCCGACACCAGGGCGACCGTTCGGTTCCTTGGTTCCGACATGCCATCCACCTACCACTCACGCGGATCGGTTTTGAATGCTTGGTGCTGACCGAGGAGGCATTCCTGGTGAGCGCTTGAGAGATCCGAAGCCGTATTCAGCGCCAGCCATGATGAACTCCGCCGCCCACGACGTCAACCATTCGATTCTCAACTCAGGCAACCGCCGTCGATATCGTGCACAATCTCGCCTTAGATTGTTCCGGTTGGATCGGTGAACGAGCCCGAGAAATCGGCTGCGGTCCCGAGTCGCGCAGAAGGACTGGCTCGCATCTGTGCGTGGGAACGTGTAGGCTTTTGTTTGAGTGTGGAATAGGCTGAACGGGACGGACCGATGCCGTCATCGATTCTTCGAATGGCATTGTCATCGACGACGTGAAGTCTACGATAGTATTAATGGTCGCTGCTTAATCGATCATCGTTCGTTTCGGTGGAATCCACGCTGAGTGTTGCATTTTGATCGTCGATTGGCGTGTACTCTGCTTGAACGGCTTCCGAGATCGTCCTCGCACGAGGGTTTGCGTGCGACCTTCTTGTACGCATGTGTCCGTTCTGATTGATGATACGCCGGTGCCAGGTTACGACACCGCGTCGACCGCTGGCGTGCGGACGCAATGCCTCAATCGCGGACAGAGCGTGGATCGTGTCACCGAAGAGGATCGGCAGATGAAACGTCCATTCAAGGATGGCAAGGAAGGCCAGGGTATCGACCGCGCGGCGCCTGGCTCATCAGACCCGATGGCAATCGCAAGACCCAGGAGCCCATGGGCCACCGGTCGGCCGAACGGGTTGGATTCCGTTGCGGAATGGTCGACGTGGAGCGGGTTGAAGTCTCCGGAGAGTCCGGCGAACAGGACAACATCGGTTTCCGTAACCGTCCGCCGTGGGCTCTCCCACTCATCGCCGACGACAAGATCATCGAAAAACCAGATTGACCACGAGTGTCGGGTCACGTTCGATGGACTCCATCGTAATACTCATTTTGAGGCGTAGAGAGACGAACCGGGACGGCCCAACCCCGGAACAGGATACTCTGTACTCTGCATTCTGACTGCTGCCAAAAGGGCGTCAATGCCGTTCGGCCGCGTGCGGTTCGATCATGCCCTCGTTCGTTCCACAGCCGATGATTGATTGTGCGCGTGTTCGCTCATCGACGCGTGGAGTCGCGGTCAAAGATCGCAACGAGATTATTCGGAAAGTGCTTGAAGCGGCATCAAAACTGCGTGAGAACATCCTCATCACTTTGACAGTGCCTTGAGGGGGTATGGCGATGACTCGGCCTTATCGTGTTGTGATCGCGGACGACGAAAAATCTGTCGCCGTGGGACTGCAAAATCAGTTGGATTCGTTGGGGTACGATGTCGTCGCGGTGGTAAGCGACGGACAACGTGCCGTCGAGATGTGCCGGCGGGCTCTGCCCGACGTGGTCTTCCTCGACATTGAGATGCCTGGGCTGGACGGACTTTCGGCCGCCCGGCAGATCGTGGAGGACCCGGGAACTCCCGTGATTATCCTGACCGCCCATGGTCATGCCGACCTGATCGATCAGGCCGTCGAAGATGGCGTGATCTCGTATTTACTCAAACCGGCCACCAACGCGAGCTTGCACGCGGCCGTCCAGGTTGCCGTGGCTCGTGCCCGTGAGCTCAAGGGACTCCAGGAGGACGTCGATCAGCTCAAATCAACCTTGCGCGAGCGCAAGCTGATCGAACGAGCCAAGGGGATCTTGATGACACGACGTCATCTCAGCGAGAGCGAAGCTTTCCGTTTCCTCCAACGTCAAAGCCAGGATCGGCGAATCCCCATGGCCAAATTGGCCGAGTCGATCATCCAGACGGATGAGTTGTTCGATGCGCCTAATCAGCAGCCAGGACCTCCCGGTAGCGCGACCCCTTCGTCGCCACTATGAATTGCCGCAGGGCGAATAATGTTTGACGCCAGGGCAGTCAGTCGGTAGTCTTGATTCGCTCGGGAGGAGTTGGGTCATGTCACTCAGTTCCTCCTGATCTCGACTACAATTCACCGTTCGTGGTCGATTTGATTGGCGGTTGGGATCAAGGACGGTACGAACGACTTTCATTTCCGCATTCATGCGATGAGTCGTCGTTCGCTCCCAGGTCTCGAAAGTTTCAAGGTTCGAGCCAGCCTCCCAATCTGCTCTTTCGGCAAAGCCCTACACTGTTGCGTTGCCCAACCGTGAAGCCGATCAAGTGGGAGACTGGCATGCCGATGTACAACTCGACTACAGAGCTTCGGCGGTTCGGACTCGGCAAGAACCATCAAGAACTCGCCCAATTCATCGAAGGTCACATCAACCGGGTCGCGAACGGCCGGATCCGTGACCTTCACGTTGTTTATTCGGAGGAGAAAATTATCCTTCAAGGTCGCTCGCGCACCTACCACGCCAAGCAACTGGCGCACCAAGCAGTGCTCGACCTGACCGACGGCCATCCTCTTCTGGCCAATCAGATCGTCGTCTTTTAGCGAGGAAGATCGCGGGGATCACCACAAAACCGCGGATAATCGGGGACGCGACCGCCGCCCAAGTCGTCTGGCGTGCAAATCGGCTTCTGTCGCTGCAATTGCACGCAAGCATGAGCGCAGAGGATCTACAGGCCATGGATGTCCGAACCACCGCACGTCTCGCTGGGACGCTCCGTCCAGGGGAGCGATCCGTTTCTGATCGACCACGGGAGCGCTCAGGTCGATCCTCTCCAATCTTAGCCACGAGCTCTGCCGCCCTTTGATATCGCTCCGTACGGGATTCGACTTGCTCCTCGGTGACTCCCCCTCCGCGATCACAGCCGAACAACGCGGCCACCTCTTGACTATGGTCTCGCTCTGCGACGACCTGCTGCGGCTGACCCGCGGTTATCTCGACTATGCCGCAATCGTTCAGGGCTCACGCCCGCTCAGCCTGGGTTCGTTCACGGTCGGCGCGCTCATTGACGAAATCGATCGTACAGTTTGCCGCCGCTCGCTTCCGTCACGACGGATCAAATGGGTGTCCCACGCAGAGCTGCCGGAGTCCGTGGTCGTCACGGACGCATCACGCTGTCAACAGATCTTCGGCAACCTCGTCTCGAATGCCCTGAAATACACTCCGTCAAGGCGGAGAAGTTCGCATCGCTGGGAAAGTCAACGCCGATTCCTGGTCGCTGATCGTCTCTGACTCAGGACCGGGCATCCCCACGGAAGCAGTCGACAAGGTGTTCGAGCCGTTCTTCCGCTGGCCCGCGATGAATACTCAGGAATCGAGGGGAGCGGGTTGGGACTGGCGATCTGTCGAGAGCTGGTGATTCAGCTTCAAGGTGCAATCGTTCTGGACTCGGTCGGTCGGACAAGGGACGTCGATCTCGGTCCGTTTCCCGCTGCACGCGGAGGGGACCGTCCCTCCCAGATCGCTCTCAATGGAGCTGGGAGCATGGAATCATCCGATCCGTTTGCCACGGGCAGCCATCGGAGTCCGCCGCCCGGTAAGAATGGCGATTCAGGTCGTCGTCCACGTCCAGGTCGGAACGGCGGACGACCTGGCGTTGCCGATCGGCACGCGGCTTGGTGTGCCGTCATCGTCCTGCGACCGGTGGGAAGATTTCGACCCGGCCGGGAATCACAGCGAACGGAGGCTTGCGTCCGCTTCCGTGTCGACTGTCCGGTCGGCAGAGTTCGCGGCCGTGCTGGCCTCATCGTCACGACGGGAGCCAACTCGCGTGTCCAAGTCCAGACCGCGTTCTCTCGCCAAGTTGCGGACGTCGTCAAGCTTGGCCGTCAGCTCACCGTTGTCAAGCTGCTCCTGCACCAGGCGATCCTCGATCGAGCGATTCTCTTGCTCGAGCTTGGCGACCGATCGTTTCAACTGCTGGTTCTCGTATTCCAGATGGCTCAGACTCGTCTTGAGCTGACCAACGGTCGGTCCACCCGTCAGGAAAGTTCTCGCGTCCCGAACAACCCGCCATCATGCTCAGTCCCAGCCAGACCAAGGCCGCGCCAGCGTACCAGGCGGCCGTTTCCAGCCAGCTTGACGCCGCGGCGCACTGGGAGCACGGTCGTCCGCCGAGTTGCGGGTCGGAAACAAATTGTGCCGATAGTCGCGTTCGCAATGAAGTGTCCGCGGGTCGCCGGATTACAGTGAGCGAGCGTCGCATGCGGCGACTACCATCCAGACAAATCCCCACGATCTATTTTCGTCAATTTGACCAGTGAGCGTTGGGAAAGCCCTCGGTTGTTTTGGCCGCATAGTCCGCCGGCGGACGATCGGAGGCCAGTTCGTTATGGTTGGGAGGATCCTGCGGATATTGACTGGTCCGGATCTTCCTAATAGCGAAAATCAAGGTGGTGACCAGAATGGTCGCCAACGAACCGACCAAGGTGCTCAAGAGGATGACCACGCCGGTCGTACTGGTCAGTTTGCCGAGACCAAAGGGGAACGCCACGGTGACTTGATCATGATTGGCCCAGATGAACCAGAGCATCAGTCCCAACAGGACCGCTGTGCCGATCAGCCGCCGGTAAACCCAGAAATTGCGGAGGATCGACGGTCTGCGTCTTTTGTATTCATAAGCCATGGGTGTGCCTCGTCGCGGAGAGCTGAACCCTCGTCAGGTCCCCGACACGCAAGTGAGATGCCGATCGCGCGCAGTCCTCGGGTCGCGAGTCGACGCGCAATCGTGAAAGGTCAAAACGGAAGGTCCTTGACGCCTAACAACCACCAGAATATCACGTAAAGTGTGTCGAAGAGCCCCCGAGCCCCGTCACGACCAAGCCAGGGCCCAAGAAAAAGGAGTGTCGCCGCCGCCATGCTCAGGTAGGGACCATAAGGTAGTTCGTGATCGGCGCCGGTTAATTCTCCGCCGGTAAGCTTCTTGTCGATGAGCCTTAACAACCTCCACAACGCATGGCCCAGTCCGAAGAATGGACCCACGAAGAATGTCAGGACGGCCGCGCGCCAGCCCAGGAAAGCGCCAATCACTCCCATCAGGATGAACGTCGCCGAAACCCATGGCCTCGCGGCGAAAGACGAACCCGGCGGTCTTGCGCACGCCTGGGTCAAGTGCGGCTCCGACCAGCATACCCAAAAAGCCGACCGCGAACCCCTGAACGTGAGTCACGGCAGCCGCCGGCCCGGGTCGAACCTGAGGCCAGATCGTCCCCAGCACAATTCCGACGACCATGCCCGTATCGGTGATTTGTTTGGGGATCTCCCACCAGTCGTAATCGATGAAGGTCGCCGCGACGAGGAGTGCCAGGAACACGGCGTGGTAGGCAGCCGCCACCAGTTGAGTCGGGGAGATCTGTCCCCAGATCTCCCCTGTCCCAGGGAACCACGTCAAGGAGATAAGCCCCCAGGAACAGGAAGCCGACCAAGATCTCGACCAAGAGATAACGCACCGAGATTGAGGTGCCACAATCGCGGCATTCACCCCGCAAGGCGATCCAGCTTATGACGGGGACATTGTCGCGCGCGGCAATGGCGGAAAAGCAGACCGGGCACCGTGAACCGGGCCAGATCACGCTCTTCTGCCAGGGTATCCGGTAGATACAGACATTCAAGAAGCTGCCCACGACGGTGCCGATCACGAAGAAACCCAGGCCAAGGATCGCCAAGATCGGCCACATGACAGACATGACGCTGCTCCGGTCGCCGAGAGAAAACTCGACTGGGAATCAATCGTTACGTTCAGAACGCCCTGGCCATCGGTCAAGGATGACGTCGGCGACCTCGTCCGGGGTTTTGTCGCCGGTCTCGATCACGGCGTCGGCCAGTTCCTGGTACAGCGGGATGCGGACTTCAAGGACCGTGGCGATCTCGGAGAGGGTCCCGACCGGCGTCAACGGGGGCCTGTCCGCAAGTCCGCGACTGTCGGATTCCAGCCGGTGTGCCAGCACGGAAGCGTCGGCCCTCAGCCAGACGACGAAACCCAAGCCGCGGATCCGTTGACGGTTGGTCTCGCGCGAGCACGATGCCTCCTCCCATGGCGACGATCGCGGCAGGAAACGCCGACGTCAACTCGGCGAGCGTCTGTTCTTCCCAGTCGCGGAAAGCCGCCTCCCCCCACTCGGTGAAGATCGAGCGGATCGAACGCCCGGCGCGCGCCTCGATCTCACGATCGGCATCGAGAAACTTCCGGTTCAATCGGTCGGCCAGGATCCGTCCCACGGTCGACTTTCCGGTCCCACGATAGCCAATCAGCGCCAAGCCTTGGCTCGGACGACCTGGAGGACTGGGGTGATGGCTCGTCATTCGTCCTTGATCGGCCAGAGCTTGCGTTTCAGGACATCGTGCATCGAGCTCCACCGGCGCATCTTGCCCGGTATAGAGCTTGAACTGCAGCGCGGCCTGTCGCAAGAACATATCCACGCCGGTCACCGTCTGGCAGCCGCGCTCGCGTGCCAGTTTAAGCATCATCGTGTTCTCAGGGTGATAGATTGTGTCAAAAACCAACGTTTCCTTGCGGCTGAATGCCGAAGGAGGGAGTGGAGTATCATCCACATTTGGGTGCATACCGACGGGTGTGGCGTTAATGACCACGTCGAGGATATTGCTGGCCCGCATCGACCAGTTGACGGTCCGGCCGCCGACTTCCTCGGCGAGCCGAGTCGCCCGTTCGTCGTGACGGTTGGCGATCGTCACGTGAGCGCCCCGGCGCGTCAAGCCGAAGGCGATTGACCTCGCCACGCCACCGGCCCCCAGGATCATCACTTGTTTGTCGAACAGGGGGCTGGAGGTCTCCTCATCACCTGCACGGCCTCCCATCGCCGCTTCGAGCGAATCCATGGCCGCGCGATAGTCGGTATTATAGCCAACCCGCCTGTCGTCCGCCTGGAAGATGACCGTGTTGCAGGTCCCGGTCCGATCGACGGCCCCTTCCTTGTTCTGAAGCAAGGGGACGATCGCCTCCTTGTGAGGGATCGTGACGCTGCACGCCTTGATCTCCAGCCAGAGCAACTCGCGGAAGAAGGCCGGCAGCTCGCCGTTGGGGACCAAGAACGGCACCATGACCTTGTTCAAGCCGAGGTGCCGGAAGGCGGCGTTGTGCACGACGGGGCTGAGGCTCTGCTCGATCGGGTCGCCAATCACGCCGTAGATTTCCGTCTTGCTGTCGATCTCGTTGAAGGCGAAATCCTTCTTCAACACTTTGAACGGCAGCATTCCCGCGGCGAAAAGCCGCTCGGGGTTGAAGCCGGCGTAGGTGAACGGAGCCCCGAACTTGGGGCCAAGGATCCGAGTGAACACGCCGATCTCTCCCATGGCGATCGCGATCGTCGGCGCCTTGGCGGTAACCCCCAGGTGCAAAACGCGCGACGCCTCGGCCAAGCTCGTGGCCGCCGTGGCCACCTTGACAACGTCGGGGTCGAACTCCTCGCACTTTTCCGCGATGTCCTGCAGCTCGACCGGCGTGGTCTTGACGTTGTGGTAGCTGACAATCCGCTTGGTCTTGCCGAAACGGCGGATCTTGGTGGCGATGTCCATCTCCAGGTCGATGTAGTCGACCCCGAGCGCGATCGCCTCGCGAAGGTATTGCTGCCGTTTCTCCTCGTTGCCGCGCCATAAGCCGCCGTCGACGCCCCGGCGGATTGTGAAGACCACCGGTGTCGGACGCTCTTTGAGAATTCGCTTCAGGTCTGGATCGCGGCGGAGACAGTCGATCCGTAACTCGACCAGGTCCGCGCCAGACTCGGCCGCCTCTTTCCATTCTTCCATGAGCGAAGCGTTTCGCCCTCGCCCGATCGTTACGCAGATCATCGCCTACCAACGTCCCCTACCCGGGACGCCCCCCGCTGCTTCGTTTCGTGGCAACACTGGACCGATCAAGTCGGTCCAGTTCATGGACGATTGTACGACAACTCCTCGGCGTGATGCAAAGGGGGCGATGTCGCGCGACAAATCTCCATAGTGTCTGTTTCACCTAACTCAGTACAGTTCAGACCGCGACCAAGCACTGTCAGCAAACCGATTGCGCCCTTTGATATAGATTGCTCAAATGACCAAGACTTTGGATTCAACTGAATCCCCCCTTTCTAATAGAATTACCAAAAGATCCCAGACCATTATTGATTTCTCAACCGATTTTTGTTCTCTATATTGCGTCCGCTCACAATTATGATTCATCCACATGAAGCGTGACGGTGAGGGGGGAATGCACCGAGACGGTCGACAGCAACCAGCCTTATTTGACACCGACGAGCGCTTTTGATAACCAACGAGTCTTCCGATGGCTACCCGGCGGGTATTCTCGGCAGGGTTGGGACATTCAAAGTGCCCAGGCGAGCCGACTCAAAAAGTCCGGACGGGCGCGACCTGGCGATGGCTCGACCTTTTTTTGGCCTCAAGAGATTTGTGTTGCATATTATTCTAAGACGGTTACACTGATTGGTGAATATGGGCAGTATGCGATAGTTAGGGCGATTGATGGTTTTCGCTAAAATAGTGTGATCGCAGCGGGATTCTGGAAGCGGCGGAGCAAATGCCTTTGTTCTGTCTCCTGTGAGCGCAAGTTCCGGCAGATGGCGGTGTCAGCAAGCCTGCAATTTGAGGAGAAGCGATTCCGGCTTGCAACACACGGAGTGCGATGAACGCGAAGGGCGACAGGGAAGGCTTGGCTTTCAAAGATTGGCGACGCGCTGACCACGGCGGAGAGGCGTGCTTCTTGACGAGGAGCCAAAAGTTTGTAGCGAATTCGGGCGAATCGATGGGTCGATCGGGTCAGAGACCCGAGCGATCTCACCGGTTGCGACTCGCTGTTGAACGGTCCCCGAGACCTCGGATTTTCGCACATTAGGAGTTGCTGGCCGCTTCGCGCTCCCGAGTCGAACTAGGAAGCAGAGACAGGCTTGGGATCGGACGTGCATCGGACTCATCACTGGTCGTTCGTGCCCGGCCAAAAGTGGTGTGACATGATTGCGGTGGGTTTCGCGGCTCGGATCGCCCAGTTTCGTTTTCGCGCCGCTATGACACTCGGCGCGTTTGTTCAATCATACATTTCCACTAGCGGTGAATGAGGACCTTGTCATGCTGAACGCCTTGAGCAATTTTCCGAGTTTTGAGCGTGCACGCGCCCAACGAAACAAACTTGGGCAAAAACGTGCGAAGCAGAAGCGACCTTATCAATTGGAGGCGCTTGAGAGCCGCACGCTGCTGACCTACACCTTCTCGCTCTCGGGCAGTATCGCGACGGTGACCCCCGTCCCCGCGACCGGCGGCCCGATCCTGATCGACGAGGTGATGGTCTCTGGCAGCCCGCTCCTCGAATACAGCCAGGACAACGGCATGACGTTCTCGACCGACTGGGATCCATCGGTCCCAGCGCGAATACTCTGCCCGCGACCGTGGGTTCGGTCATCGACCTCACGCCGACCACCGGCGCGGGTTCGTCGGTCACCCTCGGCGACACAGCGAGCGCGGCGAGCAACATCTTCGCCCAGTTCAACCTCGGCGTGGTCGCGACACCCGCCAATGTCTCCGTGATCATTGACGACGCGACGAGCACCCAAGCGGCGGGAACCTATAACTTCTACAGTACCCTGGGCGACATCACCGGCCCTGGCGGCGCATCGGGCGGGATCAACTTCACGTCGTTCGGGCCGGTCAATTCGTACCTCCTTGAAGGCGGTCCGGCCGGCAACACCTTCGACATCCACTCGACTTTCAATACCATCACCACCAGCACCACGATCGTCGGCGGCGCTGGCGACGACACGGCGAACGTGCTGGGTGACACGTCTCCCGGCATCGGTACACCGCTGTCGATTGACCTCGGGGGCGGAACGAACACGGTCCACGTCGGCAACGGCAACGTCGCCTCGACGATCAGTGCCGGCGTGACGGTCAACGACACTGGCGGCACGACCACACTCAACCTGGACGACACGCTCGATGACGCCAGCACCTCGGCCACGATCACATCGACGACGGTGAATGTCGGGATTGCCGGCACCATCACCTACGGCGCAGGCGTGACGGCCTTGAACATCAACGGCGGCTCCGGCGGCAACACCTTCATCGTGAATAACACAAGCGGATCGGCGACGACGGACCTCAACACCGGCATCGGTGCCGACACGGTAAACGTGTTTGCCACCGGCACCAACACGCTCAATATTGATGGCCAAGATGGAGCGGATGTGGTCACAGTAGGCGGCCTCGCGGGCATCGGCATGCAAGACTTGACGGGCATCATCAGCGTGACGAACGACGTTGGCTTTACCGCGCTGACCCTCGACGACTCGGAGGACACAACCGGCCAGACGGCGACGATCACCGACAACGGCACGAGCGGCAGCGTAACCGGCTTGTCGCCCGCCAACATCAACTACACCGACTCCGCGCTGAGCAGCCTGACCATCAACGGCGGTTCCGGTGGCAACACGTTCACCGTCGACGGCACGCTCACCAACCCGTTCGTCCCGTCACCCACCGTGACAACGCTGAACAAGGGCTCCGGCAGCTCCAACTCGGTCGACGTCACGGCGACCAACGCCGGCAGCCTGCTCAATCTTACCGGGACCGGCGGCCCCGACGCGGTAACCATCACCGGTAACCCGAACACCCTCCTGGGTATGGTCAATATCAACGAGTCTCCTGGATCGACGAATCTCGTTGTCGACCTCTCGAACGATGGTCTCGCCCATACCCTGGACCTGTCCAGTGACGGGACCACGAGCACTTTGACTGACGAGCTCGGAAACCTGCCCAATCCGATTACTTACATCACAGCCTCGCTCGCCTCGCTCACCATCGACACGGACGGGGCAGAAGACCAAATCTTGAATCTCAACTTCGGCGGCGGCGGTAATCCCATTCCCACCGGCAGCTCCCCGGGCTTGATTTACAACGCGGGGGGCAACGGTCAGCCGACCAGCCAGGCGCTTAACATCTTCGGCGAGCTGCCATCGGCGCTTTCGCAAGTGAGACCCACAACGCGAATGATCCCGCCGTCCCCGCTATCGGCCAGTACGGCTCCATCTTCTTCACCGACTCGACCGGAATTGCCACGAGTCTCTGGTACACCGGCCTCCAGCCGATAACGGACACGACCCCGGCGACCCTCTACACCTTCAACGACTTCGCCGATGATCAATCGTTCACTGTGTCCGACGGCCCGGTGTTGGCCGGACCCCTCGACACGATCCAGTTCGCCAACACGCCGGCCACACCGCCGCCAACCTTCGAGACGACGACCGTCGCCAACAAGACAAACATCGTCTTCAACACACCGTCCATCAACGCGCCTCTTGCCATCACCGGGGTTGTTAACCTCCCGACGGCATCGACGGGCCTGTCGAGCCTCACGTTCAGCACGCCCAACAATGGCGACGAAACGGTCTCGTTCCTCGCAACTCCGCCCGGCGTCGTTACCTCGTTTTTCGGCGGAACGTTCGTCGACGTGACGAATGTGACTGGCGTGGGTGTTGCAGCCGGCACGACGCTGCTCCTCAACGGCGGAGGCAGCCTCAACACTCTGAACTACGACGCGGGCGGTCTGGTCCCGACGGTCACATCGTCTTCCCCCGGCGTAGTGCTCATCACTCTACCCGGATTCGGAAGTGTCCAGGCCACGGACTACCAGGCAATCAACATTATCGACACAGGTCCTACGCCTGTAACTCCTCCTGCCATTACCCCCGTGGACCCCGTTAACAGCGTTGAGGGCTTCCAGCTCGTCAATGCGGTCGTGGGGACGTTTACCTTCCCCATCGCATCCTTCTTCCCACCAGGTACAGTTCTCGCCGCGGGACTGCCGGCGAGCGATTTCACGGCGACCTACGACTGGGGCGACCCATCACCCGACCTAACGGCCGGCACGATTACCCAGGATGCGCAAAACCCGAGTGTGTATGACGTCACGGGGACGCACATCTACACCGACCCCGGTGTCTATACGACCACCCTGACCGTCAGCTTCATCGGCGGATCGGTTACAGGGTTAGTCGGCGGAATTCCGGTTACGGTCACTATACCCCCCGCGACCGCATCAACCGGAAGCACTGCGAATGTGACCGACGGCGTGCTCGCCGTGACCGCTTTCCCGATCAGCGGGACCGAAGGCGTACCCATCGGTCCGCTGACGATTGCCAGCTTCATCGATGCCGGCGGACCCGACCCGGTCGGCGATTACGCGGTCTCGGTCGCCATCACCGGTCCCAATGGCTTTTCGACCACCCTGCCAGGGCCGTTTACCGTTACCCAGCAAGGCACGTCCGCGCAGTTCGACATTAGCACCCCCGCGTTCACGCTGCCCGAGGAGGGCACGTACCAGGTATTGGTGTCGGTCACCGACACCTCCGACCCAGCACCGGCCGTAACGGCCTCGGGCGGCTGGCGCTGGCAGTCATCGCCGACGCCCCACTGACCCCGGCGCCCGACTCCGCTGACCCCCAATACCGGGGTCGCGTTGCCCGCCACCACGGTCGTCGGCACCTTCACAGACAGCAACACGGCAGCCCCGGTCACCGACTTCGTCGCCATGATCGACTGGGGCGATGGATCGCCCAATTCCGTTGGCAACGTCGTGGCCACCGCGACCCCGGGCGTTTTCGATGTCGAGGGGGGCCATATCTATGCGACTCCGGGCGTCTACACGACCAGCATCGTCGTCAAGGACGTGGGCGGTTCCAGCGTCATTGTGACCGGCTCGGCCACTGTAACCGACCTCGCGGTGAGTCTCCTTACCGCGCCGAATTTCACGGCAACTGAGGGCATCAACACCGGCCAGTTCGTGCTATTTACGTTTACGGACCCCAACACGCTGGCGACCGTCGCGGATTTAAATGCGCAGCTTGCTGTCGGCGGCTGGGGTGACAGTACGCCCGGGGTCTCGGGCGTCAACCTCGTGGTCCAAGAGATCGGCGTCGTTCCGCTGGTTCCCGCTACGTCCACATCCGGCGACCCCATCTTCGAGGTCCTCGGCAGCCATACCTACAAGGAGGAGACCGTCGCGGGTACGCCTGATCCCCTCACCGTCGACGTCACGACCCTCGGTGGCACGCTCACCGTCCTGACGAGCCCCGCCGGCGGAGGGGTCACCGTGCTGGACGCTCCGCTGACAAGCTCCAATGGTACGGAGATCACGGGCGTCGAGGGGACTGCGACCCCGGCGAGCACGCTGCTCGGGACCTTCGTCGACGCCAACCCCCAGCCCCCGCAGGGTTCGTCGGCAATCGCCGACTTTACCACTGCCCCCGGTTCCACCGTGGTGAACTGGGGTGACGGCTCGGCCTTGCAGACGTTGACCGCGGCGAACTTCACCATCACCGGCTCTAACAACGGGACGGAGTACAGTATTTTCGCTTCGCACGTCTACCTCGAGGAAGGGACATACGCTTACACCGTCGTTGTGACCGACGACGGCGGTTCCACCACGACGATTTCTGGTTCGGCTATCATCGCGGATGCCCCGCTGGCGGTGCCGGCCCAGACGCCCATCAACACGACGGAAGCGGCCACCTATCCCGTGCCGGTGTTCGCCGCGCCGGTCTTTAGTGGCGTCGTCGCCGCATTCGACGACGACAACCCCACGGCCGCCGCTCAGTGACTTCACAACTTTGATCGACTGGGGTGACGGTACGCCGATGACCGCCGGAACGGTTAGCCAGCCCGGCGGCATCGGTACGGTTTTCGATGTTTCAGGTTCTCACACCTACGCCGCATCGGGCGTCAACGGCGGCACTGGCCACTACACCATCCAAGTCTTTGTCACGGACGTGGGCGGCTCAAAGTTGACCGTGGTCAACACTGCGAATGTCGCCGACATTCCGATCGTGCTCACCGGGATTCTCAATCCCGCGAGCGACAGTGGTCTGTCGACCGGCACCGTTGACACCACCAACGTCACGCAGCCCGATTTCTACGGCAGCTCGCAACCGTACTCGACAGTCACCTTGTCGGCGACCCTGCTTCCTAGCGGGACCCCCTTCATCATCGGCCAGGTCGAGGCAGGCAGCAACGGTTCGTGGAACATCCAGTCGGACGTGGTGTTGGCTGACGGCCATTACGCGATCACCGCCACCGCAGTCGACCAATTCGGCCAAACCACGACGGTCGCTCCGGTCACGATCACGTCCAACCTCTTGATCGACACCACCGGCCCGGTGGTCGACGGCATGTTCTTCAACCGGCTCAACGGCCAGGTTGACTTCATCATCAAGGACCCGGTGCTCGCCAATGGCAGCGCCCAGCGGGAGTCTGGGTAAACACCTTGCTCGACTCCTCAAACTACCTCTTGACCAAGGTTCACGCCAACAAGGCGTACCCCGGGAAGTGGGTCGCGACCGACGTCACCGCGACGCCGGACCCAACGATTCCCTTCGCCTATGACGTCGCCGTGACGTTCAACGGCGGCGCCATGATCAGGGGGGGGTTCTACCTCTTCACGATCCGCGACTCGAGCAACGGCAATTCGTCGGTGCAGGATCTCGCCGAGAACCATCTCGACGGTGTCTTCTACGGCTCGTTTCCTTCGGGAAACGGCATCAACGGTAGCGATTTCGTTGCTGAGCTCCAGGCGTACCACGACAAGGTATTCGCCCCCCAGACCATCATCGGCACGGCCTTTGCCGGCAACGCCGGCGTCGGCGGACCGCCGGTCGCGCCGGTACACAGCGGAATCTGGGTGCCCGTTGTTCCCAGAGGCGCGAGCCCCATTTTCTCGACCAGCACCAGCGCGTCCAATGGTGCCGACCCCCCAGCACACGCGCATAAGAAAGTCAAAGCCCATGTTGTGATCAAGAGCGCGCGCAAGCATGTGGCCCAGAAGGCCAATGTCCACGACGCGGCGCTGAAGGCGCTCATCGAGGAGAAACATTCCGCTCGTCACCTCCGTTGAGAAGAATTCCCTCTCTAACCGAGCTCACCGAACAGCGATCGGGGCCGGAAGCAATTCCGGCCCCGATCGCTTTTTTTATGAACGATCTGACATGGAGCGAGAAACCAGCGGACTTGAAGTTGAGGCTTCGCGTATTCGCCCCGAAGGTCGAGACAAATATCGTGCCGCTGGACAACATTTCGTCTGGAACAGCCTACCGAAGCGTTTGTCCGACCGCGATCTTCAGTATGCAAGGAAGGCGGTCGGACATTCATCTGGCAAGGTATCAGCAGCCACGGAACCGCCTGGGACAACTGCGAGACCAAGCACTCAACAATACCTCAAGTCCCAAACATGCGACACGATGGACATGGTCTGCTTAAACAAACAAGACTCAGGGTTCGACTAATCACCCTACCAAAGAAAGCAACTGGTACGCTTTTTTAAAGCTTCGCCCAGCATTTTGTTTTATGTTGTTCTAGGATCGATTGACCGATTGCGTATGTGGGAGCTATGTGAGATTTATAGCAACTGGATGTCCTCGATAAAATGGGGCATTTCTGCTGGCCTTCGCTGATGCGGCCACGACATGTGAACTCAAATAATTCTTTGAGTCTGCTTGGATGGTTCAGCAACTAACGAAGCGAACTCGCAGATTCTCGTTGCTTCGGATCGCGGGGTCGTGTCAGGTGGTCGTACAAGCAAGCCCGGTGTTTTCCAAGCAGGGGTCCCGACCTGCACGACAGGCAGCGACGTGAGCGCAGAAGAGAGACAGGGAAGGCTTGGCTTTCAAGGACTGGCGACGCGCTGACCAAGGTGGTAAAGCGCACCGCACAATGAGGAGTCAAGATTTTGATGCGAATTCGGTTTGAACGACGGGTCGCGTTCGTATCAACACCGAACAGCCTCTTCAGCAACGACGCGCATCCGATCGTTTCCCGAGCGCTCAAATTTTGTACTCGAGCAGAAGTCGCCTAATTCTTGCTCCCGAGGCTAACTGGGAATCACAGACGGGCTTAGGATAGGACACGCATGAGGCTCATCACTGGTCGCTCGTACGCGGCCATGGTGGTGTGACGTGATCGCTGTGCGTTCCGCTCCCCGGTTGGCCCAATTTCGTTGTGCGCACGACGTGATTCGCGGTGCGTTTCTTCAATACGATATTTTTCCTTCGGATGACTGAGGACGCTATCATGATGAACGCCTTGAGGAATGGGTTGATTCTGGAGCGCGCACTCGCGAAGCGGACCAAGCTTGGGAAGCGGACCAAGCGGAAACGGCAGTATCAGTTGGAGGCGCTTGAGAGCCGCACTCTGCTGACCTACACGTTCACGTACGGGGGCGTTAACGGTCCTCAGGTCGTCGATGAATCCGGCGGCGGGGACTCGTTCACTGTGGACAACAACGGCTCCGGCTTGCTCGAGTGGAGCACCGACAACGGCGCCACGTTTTCGACGCAGTGGGGGCCGATCCCCGCGGATACCCTCAATGCGAGCCCAGCGGTTACGCTGACGATCAATCTGGGATCAGACAACTCGGCGATCATCGATGGCGTGTCGACAATCGGGTCGACGGCGGCGGCGTCGGCGAGTTACGTCCAAACTCATCTGGTCGTGAACGCGGCTGCCGGGAACACCAGCGACTCGCTCTTGATCGACGATACGACCAGCAACTTAGGTGCTGGAACGTATACAATTCACACCAACGCCAACCCGATCGTCACCGGACCGCTCGGCGACATCAACATCTCCGCAGGCGCGAACCCAATCGCCGGAGGCATCAAACTCGTCGGGAGCGGCTCGGACAACATTTACAACGTGACGTCGACGTATGCCGGTGAGCCGACGAACATCGCGGCCGGCGCGGGAGACAACACCGTCAACATCGGCAACTCCGGCACGGTAGCAGGGATCGCGGCAGCATTGTCGGTGAGCGGCAATTCCATCGTCAACATCGACGATCACAACGATACAACTGATGCGACGGCCACGCTCGATAACCTTGCCGGTGGCGCCACTCCGTACGAATTGACGGGCCTCGGGAACGCTCCCCTCTCGTGGGGCGCCGGCGTGTCGGCCGTCAACATCACGGGAGGAACTTCCGCCGCTGGGACAGCGGGGGTCACTTTCGACATCAATAACACCCAATCCATTACGACGACCACGATCACCGGTGGCGCCGAGCAAAACCTCTTCAATCTCAGCAACGCGGGCGAAACCGGCGGTCTCGACAACCTGCCCGGCCCCGTCGTCGTCAACGGCGGCACAAGCCTCACCGACATTGTCACTCTCGATGACTCGTCCGCCGATTTCAATGACAGTTACACCATCACGGACACCACTGTCAGCCGGATCGTCTTCGGCGGCCTCACCATACGGCGGCATCGGCACCCTGACCCTCAATGCCGAAAACAATCTCGGCACCAACGGCAACAACACGATCAATATCAATGGCACCGCCAATGGCGTCACGACCAACGTGAACGGTCAGGGTGGCATTGACACAATCAACGTCAACGGCTCCGGGACCGGTGGGACGCTAAATGTCTCGACCGGCACCGTCACCGGCAACACGGTCAACGTGGTCGCCGAAAGCGAGCCGGTAAACATGACGATGAACAGCTTGGGATCCACCGACGCGATCAACATCGGCTCGACCGGAGGCGCCGGCACGATGGTACCGATTACCGGCGCAATCAACATCATCGACCAACCCGGTTTTTACACCCTGACCTTCCACGACGAGAACGACACGACAGCCCAAACCTGGACGCTCGACAACGACGACACAAACGGTGAATTGGGATTGGCCACGGTCGCGGTGGGTAACGGGATTGCCACAACAACCTATCGGCCGGGCGATCTCACCTCGCCGCTGACATTGAACGGCGGCTCCGGCGGCAACACCTTCATCGTGAATGAGACGACCGAGTCTCGTGCACACGGACCTGAACACCGGTACCGGCGACGACACGGTCAACGTTTTCGCCACCGGCAACAACACGCTCAATATCGAAGGCCAAGACGGAGCTGATGCAGTCACGCTCGGCTCACTTGCAGGTGTCGGCATGCAGGACCTGACCGGCGTTATCAACGTCACAAACTCCCTTGGTTTCACCGCGCTGACCCTCGACGACTCGGAGGACACAACCGGCCAGACGGCGACGATCACTGACAACGGCACGAGCGGCAGCGTAACCGGCTTGTCGCCAGCCAACATCAACTACACCGACTCCGCGCTGAGCAGCCTGACCATCAACGGCGGCTCCGGTGGCAACACGTTCACCGTCGACGGCACGCTCACCAACCCGTTCGTCCCGTCACCCACCGTGACAACGCTGAACAAGGGCTCCGGCAGCTTCAACTCGGTCGACGTCACGGCGACCAACGCCGGCAGCCTGCTCGATCTCACCGGGACCGGCGGCCCCGACACGGTTACCATCACCGGCAGTAACCCGAATACCCTCCTGGGTATGGTCAATATCAACGAGGCTCCTGGATCCACCAATCTCGTTATCGACCTCTCGAACGACGGTCTCGCCCATACCCTGGACCTGTCCAGCGACGGGACCACGAGCACCTTGACTGACGAGCTCGGAAACCTGCCCAATCCGATCTCCTACATCACAGACTCGATCGCCTCGCTCACCATTGACACCGATGGCGGCAGAAAACCAGATCTTGAATCTCAATTTCGGCGGCGGCGGTAATCCCGATTCCCACCGGCAGCTCCCCGGGCTTGAGTTACAACGCGGGGGGCAACGGTCAGCCGACCAGCCAGGCGCTTAACATCTTCGGCGAGCTGCCATCGGGCGCTTTCGCGACCGAGACCCACAACGCCAACGATCCAACCGTCTTCGACCAGAACGAACAGCAGCCCGGCCAGTACGGCTCGATCTTCTTCACCGATTTCACAGGAGTGGCCACCAGTCTCGACTATACCGGCCTCCAACCCATCAATGACACGGCCCCGGCGGTCCTCTACACGTTCAACGACTTGGCGGATGATCAGTCGTTCACCGCACAGGACGGACCGACGGTCCTCGGCTTCAACACGGTCCAGTTCGTCAACACGCCGGCCCTATTAACGCCTCCGACCTTTGAGACGACGAACGTCGCCAACAAGACGAACATCGTGTTTAATACACCCACGGCCACATTCTCGGGCGAGTCCGGGATCATCGGGGTGGTCAACATTCCAACACCATCCACGGGCCTGGCCAGTATCGCTTTCAACACGCCCACGAACTCCGACAACATCGTCTCGTTCCTCGCCACTCCACCCGCCGTCGCCACCTCACTTGGCGCCGGCGCGGACGAGGACGTGACGAACGTGACTGGCCTCGTTGTTGCGGCCGGCACGACGTTGATCGTCAACGGCGGAGCCGGCTCCAACACCTTGAACTACGACGCCGGCGGCGGTGTTCCGACGGTCACGCCGGGATTGCTCCCCGGCGAAGTGCTGATCAGCGTTCCCGGCGCGGGCACGGTCGATGCACGGAACTACCAGCAGATCAACATCGTCGATCCTGCCGCTCCCCCACCCGTCGTGATCAACGCGACAGCGCTCTCCATCAACAGCATCGAGAACTTCCAGCTCGTGGGTGCGCTCGCCGGCACGTTCACCTTCCCGGTCACCACACTCTTGCCCAACGCCAGCCCACCGCTTGCGAACCTGCCGGCCAGCGATTTCACGGCCACGATCGACTGGGGCGATGGCAACACGACCGCCGGCACAATCACCCAGGACGCGAACGGTACTTATGACGTCACGGGGGACCAAGCCTATGCGGAAAACGGGACATACACCGTCAGCCTGACAATCACTCTCAGTCCAGGATCGATCACGGGAATCGTCAACGGCACGCCAGTCACGATCACCGGGCCCGCAACCACGACCGGCCCCACCACATCCGCCACCGCGACTGTGACCCAGGGCACGCTGGCCGTCTCGGCCTTCCCGATCGTCGGAACGGAGGGCGTTGCGATCGCCTCAGGCCCGATCGCCACCTTTATCGACGCCGGTGGTGCCGAACCGGTTGCCGACTATGCGGCCACGATCACGATCATCAACTCAGCCGGCACGACGGTCGTATCGGTTCCGGCAGCAAGCATTACTCAGAACGGCAGTTCGGCCCAGTACACGGTCACCGGCCCGGCATTGACCCTGCCCGAGGAGGGCACGTATCAGGTCGTGGTGTCGGTCACCGACAGCGGCGGGGCCGCCCCTGTCACGGCCTCGGGCGCCTCCGTCGCGGTGATCGCCGACGCCCCGCTGACCGCCGGTGCCCCAACTCTGCTGACCCCCAATACCGGGGTCGCATTGCCCGCTTTCACGGTCGTCGGCACCTTTACAGACGCCAACACGGTAGCACCTGTCACCGACTTCGTCGCCACGATCGATTGGGGCGATGGCTCGCCGAATTCCGTTGGCATCGTCGTCACCACCGCGACCCCGGACATCTTCGATGTCGAGGCGGGCCATAACTATGCGACCCCGGGCGTCTACACGACCAGCATCGTTGTCAAGGACGTCGGCGGTACCACCGTCATCGTGACCGGCTCGGCCACGGTCACCGACCTCCCGGTCACCGGCTCTACCGGCAACTTTACCGCCGTTGAGGGCCAAAACACCGGCCAGTTTGTCCTGGCAACTTTCACCGACCCCAACACGCTGGCGACGGTCGCCGACGTGAACGCCCAGCTCGCCATCGGCGGCTGGGGCGACGGCACGCCCACCGTCGCCGGCATCAACCTCGTGGTCCAAGAGATCGGCGTTACCCCGCTGACCTCCGCAACAGATCCGGGCGAGCCGATCTTCGAGGTGCTCGGCAGCCACACCTACGCCGAGGAAACGCCCGCGGGACTGCCCGACACCCTCAGCGTGATCATTACAACCCTCGGGGGCGCGACAACCACCCTGACCAGCCCCCCGGGCGGCGGCGTCACCGTGCTGGACGCTCGGCTGACCAGCTCCAACGGCACCACGATCACGGGGACCGAAGGAATCACCACAGGGACTGTTCTGATCGGGACCTTCACCGATGCCAACCAGGGCGCGACCGTCGCCGACTTCACCGCAGGCGGTGGCTCGGTTGTCGTCGACTGGGGCGACGGCTCGGCTCCCCAGACCTTGGCCGCCTGCGGACTTGACTGCCGTCGGCTCGCCCAACGGCGTGATCTTCACTATCAAGGCCGCGCATACGTACAGCGAGGAGGGAAGCTACGCGCTCACCACCACGGTGACTGATGATGGCGGTTCGGTCACGATCTTCTCCGATTATGTCGCCATCGCCATGTCCGACGCGCCGCTGACCGCTCCGGCTCAGACGGCCATCAACACGACCGAGGCGGCCGGCTACCCGCTTCCCGTGTTCGCCGCGCCGGTATTTAGCGGTGTCGTCGCCACATTCGACGACACAAACCCTACGGGGCCGCTCAGCGACTTCTCCGCCACGATTGACTGGGGTGACGGCACTCCGATGACCGCCGGAACAGTCACCCAGCCGCTCGGAATCGGTACGGCGTTCGACGTGTCCGGCTCTCACACCTACGCCGCATCGGGCGTCGACGGCGGCACCGGCCATTACACCATCCAGGTCTTTGTCGCGGAGGTGGGTGTCTCCAAGCTGACCATCGTCAACACCGCGAATGTCGCTGACATTCCCATCGTGCTCTCCGGAATCCTCAATCCGGCGAGCGACAGCGGTCTGTCCAACGGTGTCGCGGACGTCACCAACGTCACTCAGCCGGACTTCTTCGGCACTTCGCAGCCGTTCTCGCACGTCTCCGTGTTCGCAACCGCGATTGCGACTGGGATCGTGACGCCGATTGGCCAGGTCCAGGCAGGTAGCGACGGTTCGTGGAACATCACGTCAGGCGGCTCCTTGGCTGACGGGCATTACACGATCACGGCCAGCGCGGTCGACCAGTTCGGCCAGACCACGACCGTTGCTCCGGTCACGATCACGTCCAACCTCCTCATCGATACGGTCGGCCCGGTGATCACCGGTACCTTCTGGAACCGTCTCAATGGCGAGGTCGACTTCACCATCCAGGACCCGAACGCGGGTTCGGGAGTCGTGGTCAGCTCCTTGCTGAACTCCGCTAACTACGAGTTCACCAAGGTTCATGCAAACAAGGCTTATCCGGGTAAGTGGATCGTCACCAACATTGCCGTGACTACGGGAGCGGCCGCCGGCTCGTACGACGTCGCGGTGACCTTCAACAACGGTAAACCGATCAGGGGCGGATTCTACCTGTTCACGATTCGCGATTCGAGCAACGGAAACTCATCGGTTCAGGATATCGCCGAGAACCATCTCGACGGAGTCTTCTACGGGTCGTTCCCCTCAGGTAACGGCGTCAACGGCTCGGATTTCGTCGCGGAGCTATCCGGCTACCACAACAAAATCTTCGCGCCCCAGACCATCGTGGGGACGGCGAACAACGCCAATGGCGGCGCCGGCGGCCCGCCGGTCGGTGCGGTTCACAGCGGCAACTTCTCGCCGGTCGTGCCGGTCGGAGGTGGCTCGGTGTTCGGTAACGACCCGAAACATCTCAAGGGCACCAAGACGAAGACGAAGAAGGAGTCCAAGACCAAAGCCCACGTTGTGATCACAAGCCCGGCCATGCATGTGGTGCAGAAGGCTAATGTCCATGATGTGGCGCTGAAGGCGCTCGTCGAGGAGAAACATTCCGGTCGTCACCTCAGCTTAAGCGGAATTCCGTTTCAAAAGGGATTTCCCTAACAGCGATCGGGGCTGGGACGCAATTCCGGCCCCGGTCGAATTTTTAATTTCCAGCCCCCTCGGACGCAGTCGGGGGGCCCCTGCGATAGGCCTCACCACGACAATATCGCCGCCGACCGAGTCAACGTCCAAATCCAAACCGGGCCCGAGAGGCTTACGTTCCGCGATTAGACGGGACCGCATCGGCGGACGTATGGTCTACAGCCACGGACATTTTGCGCCAGTTTTGAGCCGTCCAGATTTTTTTTCTTGCATATTGGACTGAGATCGTTAAACTGGTCTGCGTATTCTGGGGATTATGAGAGATCCGTAGCGAATAGCGGTTCTCAACAAGGTGGTCCAGCTTAAGTAAGATTGGTCGACAAATACCCAGTCGTGGGGATTTCGGAAGGTTTCGTCCGAGGAAGTCCAGAAGATTCTTCTGGTCGATCGTCCGCGCAAGAACATAAACCTGCCGCTTGGTGAGGCCCGGGCGGCCGCAGGAAAAGAACCAGAATCGTGTGTCGTCAGGCCAACCCGTCAAAGCGACTAGGAGCAGTGGGGAGCACGATGACGACGCCTGAAAGAAATCCATTCCTGTCAATCGGCACATTGTGAAGGAAGGGTCGAAACTCCTACCGAAAGCGTTGGGTCGTTGAAGGTACCGATTCACGGTCGTCGAACTTTCGGCGCTCGAGCAACGATTGCGAATATTGGAACAAAAACTGCGAGGCATTGATTCGGGCTGCCATGATTCCGTGAATGCTCACTCGCCACACGCAGAGAAGCCGGCGGGAATCGAAGCTACCGAATTATCCGCAGCCACTTTAGTCCGAATATAAGCATGTTTCGGGTCGCAACGGATTTTCGTTCGATGTGTCAGTGCACCCTGGTGGGCACGACTAGAAACGAGTCGGGGCAAAGTCATTTTTTGCTCGGGATCGGCTAGCGTGCTATGTTTTCGCTGGCTCCGCCCCTTAGCCGGTCGCCTTGAACCAGCCATTCCGTGAAGTTCGTCATCGGACCAGCCAGACTCAGAGAATTCTAATTCCGTTTTTTATCAAGTCGGCACTGCTTTGGAGGCAATTGCAATGCTCAAACGTCCATTTACGTTGCGGCGGAACCACAATCTGAGGCGGTCCAACTCGTGCCGTCCGCGAATCGAATGGATGGAGCCGAGGACGTTGCTCACCGCCACGCTCTCGGTCACCAGTGCCGGCGCGGTGTCGTTGCTCTCCCAGACCTTGGGGAGCACGGTCGGCGTTTCGTTCAACGCCGGCTCCGACACTTACACATTTGACGATACTGAAGGTGTGAATCCGCTCACCGTGGACCCGGCATTTACCTACACTCAGGTCACCGGCACCGAGGCGACACTCACACCAGTCAATATGACAACTCAGAACTTCACGTCGCTTTCCTTCGACCAGAATGTCGAGAATATCAACTATTCGGTCACCTCACTCGGCACGACACGCAGCATTTGTTGATACGTCGCTCCCCACTCCCACCGGCACTCCGCTGTCGGACACCTTCGACTTTGGCACGACGGGACTCGCTCAGTCCTTGATCACCGCGAACGTCTCGATCGCACTCCAGACCGAGTCCGCGGCGATCACGGTCGATGACTCGCAAGATACCACTGCGCAAACCATCAACGTCAGTTCCACCCAGGTCGACTTCAACAGCACACCCGCGTTTAGTTACGGTTCGACTCCGAATGTCGCCAGCCTGATGGTTCTGGGTGGGTCAGGTGGCAACACGTTCAACGTGAACAGCACGACTGCGACCACAGCGACGACCCTGGATACGGGCACCGGTTCGGACACGGTCAACGTCACCGGCGATGGCGTTGCGGACGGCACGACGTTGATGCTCAATGGCAGTGCCGGCACCGCCACGCTGAACTACGGCACGGGCGGCGTGGCGCCAACGGTCAGTTCTCCTTCCACCGGCGTGGTGCTCATCAGTCTGACCGGCTCTGGCAGCGTTCAGGCCACTAACTTCGAGACGATCAACCAGTCGCCGGCAATTACCAGCGCAGACAGCACGACATTCACCGTGGGCACCGCGGGCACGTTCACGGTCACCACCGTCGGGGTCACCGACTCGGCGCTGACCGAGACCGGGGCGCTGCCCTCAGGCCTCACCTTCGTGGACAACGGTGGCGGCACGGCCACCCTCTCCGGAACTCCCGCGGCGGGCCTCGGCGGCACCTACGCGCTGACAATCACGGCCGCCAACGGCGTGACCCCCGACGCCACCCAGAACTTCACGCTCACCGTCGACCAGGCACCGGCGATCACCAGCGCGGACACCACGACGTTCACGGCAGGCACAGCGGGCACGTTCACGGTGACCACCACCGGGTTCCCGAACCCGGCGCTGAGCGAGACCGGGGCGCTGCCCACGGGCGTCACATTCGTGGACAACGGCGACGGCACCGCTGACTCTCGCCGGAACTCCCGCGGCGGGCACCGGCGGCACCTACGCGTCTGACGATTACCGCAACCAACGGCGTGAGCCCCTGACGCCACCCAGAGCTTCACGCTCACCGTCGATCAGGCCCCGGCGATCACCAGCGCGGACTCCCAGTCATTCGCCATCGGCCAGGCCAATACGTTCACGGTGACGACCTCAGGGTTCCCGACCTCGGCTCTGAGCGAGACCGGAGCGCTGCCCACGGGCGTGACCTTCGTGGACAACGGTGACGGCACCGCCACCCTCGCAGGCACCCCTGCCGTAGGGACCGACGGCACCTACCCGCTGACGATCACCGCCACCAACGGCGTGACCCCCGACGCCACCCAGAACTTCACACTGACCGTGGCCCCCGCCCAGGCGCCGGCGATCACCAGCGCGGACAACCACCACGTTCACGACGGGCACCGCCGGCACGTTCACCGTGACCACCACCGGGGTACCGACCTCGGCACTGAGCGAGACCGGGGCGCTGCCCACTGGCGTCACCTTCGTGGACAACGGCGATGGCACGGCCACCCTCGCCGGCACTCCCGCGGCGGGCAGCGGCGGCACCTACGCGCTGACGATCACCGCCACCAACGGCGTGACCCCCGACGCCACCCAGAGCTTCACGCTCACCGTCGACCAGGCACCGGCGATCACCAGCGCGGACGCCACCACGTTCACCACGGGCACCGCGGGCACGTTCACGGTGACCACCACCGGGTTCCCGACCTCGGCACTGAGCGAGACCGGGGCGCTGCCCACGGGCGTCACGTTCGTGGACAACGGCGACGGCACGGCCACCCTCGCCGGCACTCCCGCCGCCGGCCTCGGCGGCACCTACGCGCTGACGATCACCGCCACCAACGGCGTGACCCCCGACGCCACGCAGAGCTTCACGCTCACCGTCGACCAGGCCCCGGCGATCACCAGCGCGGACACCACGACGTTCACGGCCGGCACGGCCGGCACGTTCACGGTCACTACCACTGGGTTCCCGACCCCGGCGCTGAGCGAGACTGGGGCGCTGCCCACGGGCGTCACGTTCGTGGACAACGGCGACGGCACCGCGACTCTCGCCGGCACTCCCGCGGCGGGCACCGGCGGCACCTACGCGTTGACGATCACCGCCACCAACGGCGTGAGCCCCGACGCCACTCAGAGCTTCACGCTCACCGTCGACCAGGCACCGGCGATCACCAGCGCGGACTCCCAGTCATTCGCCATCGGCCAGGCCAATACGTTCACGGTGACGACCACAGGGTTCCCGACTTCGGCCTCTGAGCGAGACCGGGGCGCTGCCCACGGGCGTCACCTTCGTGGACAACGGTGACGGCACCGCCACCCTCGCAGGCACACCCGCCGTAGGGACCGACGGCACCTACCCGCTGACGATCACCGCCAGCAACGGCGTGACCCCCGACGGCACTCAGACCTTCACACTCACCGTGGCCCCCGCCCAGGCGCCGGCGATCACCAGCGCGGCCACCACCACGTTCACGACCGGCACCGCCGGCACGTTCACGGTGACGACCACCGGGGTCCCGACCTCGGCACTGAGCGAGACCGGGGCGCTGCCCGCGGGCGTCACATTCGTGGACAATGGCGATGGCACGGCGACTCTCGCCGGCACTCCCGCGGCGGGCACCGGCGGCACCTACGCGCTGACGATTACCGCCACCAACGGCGTGAGCCCTGACGCCACCCAGAGCTTCACGCTGACCGTCGACCAAGCACCGGCGATCACCAGCGCGGACACCACGACATTCGCCATCGGCCAGGCCAATACGTTCACGGTGACGACCCCGGGTTCCCGACCTCGGCGTCTGACCGAGACCGGAGCGCTGCCCACAGGCGTGACCTTCATGGACAACGGTGACGGCACCGCCACCCTCGCCGGCACTCCCGCCGCGGGGACCGACGGCACCTACCCGCTGACGATCACCGCCAGCAACGGCGTGACCCCCGACGGCACTCAGACCTTCACACTCACCGTGGCCGCCGCCCAGGCGCCGGCGATCACCAGCGCGGACACCACCACGTTCACGACCGGCACCGCGGGCACGTTCACGGTGACCACCACCGGGGTCCCGACCGCGGCGCTGAGCGAGACCGGGGCGCTGCCCACGGGCGTGACCTTCGTGGACAACGGCGACGGCACGGCGACGCTGGCCGGCACTCCCGCGGCGGGCACCGGCGGCACCTACGCGCTGACGATCACCGCCGCCAACGGCGTGACCCCCGACGCCACCCAGAGCTTCACGCTGACCGTCGACCAGGCCCCGGCGATCACCAGCGCGGACGCCACGACGTTCACGACAGGCGCCGCCGGCACGTTCACGGTCACCACCACCGGGTTCCCGACCTCGGCGCTGAGCGAGACCGGAGCGCTGCCCACGGGCGTCACCTTCGTGGACAATGGCGACGGCACAGCCACCCTCGCCGGCACTCCCGCCGCGGGCATCGGCGGCACCTACGCGCTGACAATCACGGCCACCAACGGCGTGAGCCCCGACGCCACCCAGAGCTTCACGCTCACCGTCGACCAGGCGCCGGCGATCACCAGCGCGGACACCACGACGTTCACGACAGGCACCGCGGGCACGTTCACGGTGACCACCACCGGGTTCCCGACCTCGGCACTGAGCGAGACCGGGGCGCTGCCCACGGGCGTGACCTTCGTGGACAACGGCGACGGCACGGCTACCCTCGCCGGCACTCCCGGCGGCGGGCACCGGCGGCACCTACGCGCTGACGATCACCGCCACCAACGGCGTGAGCCCTGACGCCACCCAGAGCTTCACGCTCACCGTCGACCAAGCGCCGGCGATCACCAGCGCGGACTCCACAGTCATTCGCCATCGGCCAGGCCATACGTTCACGGTGACGACCACCGGGTTCCCGACCTCGGCCTTGAGCGAGACCGGGGCGCTGCCCACGGGCGTCACCTTCGTGGACAACGGCGACGGCACCGCCACCCTCGCCGGCACACCCGCCGTCGGGACCGGCGGCACCTACCCGCTGACGATCACCGCCAGCAACGGCGTGACCCCCGACGCCACCCAGAACTTCACACTGACCGTGGCGACCAGGCGCCGGCGATCACCAGCGCGGCCACCACCACGTTCACGACCGGCACCGCGGGCACGTTCACGGTGACGACCACCGGGGTCCCGACCTCGGCGCTGACCGAGACCGGGGCGTTGCCCACGGGCGTGACCTTCGTGGACAATGGCGACGGCACGGCGACGCTCGCCGGCACTCCCGCGGCGGGCACGCGGCGGCACCTACGCGCTGACGATCACCGCCACCAACGGCGTGACCCCCGACGCCACCCAGAGCTTCACGCTCACCGTCGATCAGGCGCCGGCGATCACCAGCGCGGACGCCACGACGTTCACGACAGGCACCGCCGGCACGTTCACGGTGACCACCACCGGGTTCCCGACCTCGGCACTGAGCGAGACCGGAGCGCTGCCCACGGGCGTGACCTTCGTGGACAACGGCGACGGCACCGCCACTCTCGCCGGCACTCCCGCGGCGGGCACCGGCGGCACCTACGCGCTGACGATCACCGCCACCAACGGCGTGAGCCCGACGCCACCCAGAGCTTCACGCTGACGGTCGACCAGGCCCCGGCGATCACCAGCGCGGACACCACGACGTTCACGACAGGCACCGCGGGCACGTTCACGGTGACCACCACCGGGTTCCCGACCCCGGCGCTGAGCGAGACTGGGGCGTTGCCCACCGGCGTGACGTTCGTGGACAACGGCGACGGCACCGCCACCCTCGCCGGCACTCCCGCGGCGGGCACCGGCGGCACCTACGCGCTCACGATCACCGCCACCAACGGCGTGACCCCCGACGCCACCCAGAGCTTCACGCTGACGGTCGACCAGGCGCCGGCGATCACCAGCGCGGACAACGCGACGTTCACCGTCGGCATGGCCGGACACGTTCACGGTGACGACCACCGGGTTCCCGACCGCGGCGTTGAGCGAGACCGGGGCGCTGCCCACCGGCGTGACCTTCGTGGACAACGGCGACGGCACCGCCACCCTCGCCGGCACTCCCGCGGCGGGCACCGGACGGCACCTACCCGCTGACGATCACCGCCACCAACGGCGTGAGCCCGACGCCACCCAGAGCTTCACGCTGACCGTGCGCGCCCAGGCGCCGGCGATCACCAGCGCGGCCACCACGACGTTCACGACGGGCACCGCGGGCACGTTCACGGTGACGACCACCGGGTTCCCGACTCCGTCGCTGAGCGAGACCGGGACGCTGCCCACGGGCGTGACCTTCGTGGACAACGGCGACGGCACGGCCACCCTCGCCGGCACGCCCGCGGCGGGCACCGGCGGCACCTACGCGCTGACGATCACCGCCACCAACGGCGTGAGCCCTGACGCCACCCAGAGCTTCACGCTGACCGTCGATCAGGCGCCGGCGATCACCAGCGCGGACGCCACGACGTTCACGACGGGCACCGCCGGCACGTTCACGGTGACCACCACCGGGTTCCCGACCGCGGCGCTGAGCGAGACCGGGGCGCTGCCCACCGGCGTGACCTTCGTGGACAACGGCAACGGCACGGCCACGCTCGCCGGCACGCCCGCGGCGGGCACCGGCGGCACCTACGCGCTGACGATCACCGCCGCCAACGGCGTGACGCCCGACGCCACCCAGAGCTTCACGCTGACCGTCGACCAGGCCCCGGCGATCACCAGCGCGGACGCCACGACGTTCACGACGGGCACCGCGGGCACGTTCACCGTGACGACCACCGGCTTCCCGACCCCGGCGCTGAGCGAGACCGGGGCGCTGCCCACCGGCGTGACCTTCGTGGACAACGGCAACGGCACGGCCACCCTCGCCGGCACTCCCGCGGCGGGCACCGGCGGCACCTACGCGTTGACGATCACCGCCGCCAACGGCGTGACCCCCGACGCCACCCAGAGCTTCACGCTGACCGTCGACCAGGCCGCCGGCGATCACCAGCGCCGACAGCACGACGTTCACGTCGGCCACGGCCGGCACGTTCACCGTGACGACCACCGGGTTCCCGACTCCGGCGCTGAGCGAGACCGGGACGCTGCCCACGGGCGTGACGTTCGTGGACAACGGCAACGGCACGGCCACGCTCGCCGGCACGCCCGCGACGGGCACGGTCGGCACCTACGCGATGACCATCACCGCCACCAACGGCGTGGACCCCACCCAGAGCTTCACGCTAAACGTGGTCTTGGCCTCCGCGGCGCCGACCGTCGTGGGCCTGAGCCCAACCAGTGGTCCGGCAGCCGGCGGCACTTCGGTGACGATCACCGGCACCGACTTCACCGACGTCACCGCGGTCGACTTCGGGACGACCGCGGCGACGAGTTTCACCGTCGTCAACGCGACGACGATTACGGCCGTCAGTCCGTCGGGCACTGGCGTCGTGAACGTGACCGTGACAACCCCGAGCGGCACGTCGGCCGTCTCGTCCGCTGATCAGTTCACTTACGTTGTCGCTGCTGCGCCGACAGTCGTGCAGTTGGTACGCTTCGGCTTCCATACTCAGCCAACCTCGCTGGTCCTGACCTTCAGCTCGGCGCTCGACGCGACGACGGCGCAGAACGTGAGCAACTATCAAATCGCACTATTGGGCCCGCACGGTAAGGTCGGGAAACGCGTCCACATCCGGGCCGCTGTTTACGACCCGACCACATTCACAGTGACGATCTGACCCGGCCGAGAGGCTGGATCTCCACGTACTGTATCGTCTCACTGTGAACGGCATGACGCCAAGCGGCCTGACAGGAGCGACAGGCGTACCGCTCGCCGGCGAAGGCGGAGTGTCCGGCACGAACTATGTCGCGGTGGTCTCTGGAAAGATCTTAGCAGGTCCAGCTGCCCGACCCGCGGGGCGCGGACCGGCACGCGACGATCGCTCGCCATCCGCTAATCGAGAAGGCCCACTCAGCGGCGGCCGTCGATCATCTGCTGGCTTCTGGGAAGTTGAGCGTTAAGGAGATGGCGGCCCTTCGCCGCAGCGAACATCGCCATCCACGGAGTTGAATTGCTCTCGAACGCCGCAAGAGTGAGTGAATAAGCAGTCTCGGGGTCGCGGAACGGGAAGCCCGCATGGGCGCCCGCTACCGCGACCCTTTTTTTACGGCTCCGCCCAGGTCTCATTCAGGGTGATAACTCAGATCCTGCCGAACTGCTTCTCGAGGTCGGCCTTGGTGAAGACCAGCGCAGTCGGACGGCCATGAGGGCAGTGGTGCGAGTCGGCCACCAGGTGCCGGCGCTCCAGCAAGGCGGCAATCTCGGCCGGTGAGAGCGGTTGGCCGGCCTTGATGGCCGCTTTGCAGGCGACCATGTGCAAAAGTTCGGCCAGCAAGCCGTCGCGGGTAGGCGGCAAGGGCTGGGTCCGGAGGTGCTCGGCCAGGTCGCGGACCAGCCGCTCGGGAACCACGTGCGGGAGCATCGCGGGGATGCTTCGCACCAGGACGGTATCGCCGCCGAACGGCTCAACGTCCAATCCAAGCTGGGCCAGCAGCTCACGCTGCTCGAGCAGTAGGGCCGCTTCGGCCGAGGTCAGGTCCACCGGCTCAGGAACCAGGAGTCGCTGGGACTCGACCTGTCCGCGCGCGACCCGGCCGCGCAGCTCCTCGTACAAGATCCGTTCATGAAGCGCGTGCTGGTCGATCACAATCATGCCGTCGCCGGTCGCGGCGATCAGGTAGCTGTCGTGGACCTGGATCGCATTGAGCAGCCGGCTCGAACGCCTGCAACGGCGGCGATGGTCGCCAGGGTCGCGTCACCGCTTTGGATCGTTGTTGTCGACCTCGGTTTCGAGCGGCCCGGTCGAGGGCGTCCTGGCGACTCGCTGTTCAGATCGTGGGAATCCACGGGTACGCGGTTCGATTTGGAGTTGAGATCGCCGTCTCGGCAGGCGTGGCGTTCGCGGAGAACTCGTCGAACGATCCGCCCGGCCCGACGGCGAACGCCAGGGGCAGCGATTGGGCCCAAGGCGGCGGCGACGGGCTGGCCGATCGAGTCAGGGATTCGCGGCTTTTCTCCACTCGCCTCGAACCAGCCCGCAACCGTTTGCCGGTCGTTGGGACCGCCGGCCAGGTCGAACCGCCCCAGGCTGGGGCCAGGACCGGCGCCGATAGCGAATCCTTTGCTGGGCTGCGGCGGCAATTCGGCGCGGGTTGCTGCGGCGGTTGCGGGCGAAGGTCGGCTTCTCCCGGCGGGTGCAGCCGAGCGTGCAGGTCGCTTTTCAAGAACGTCTGCCGTAAGCGTGGAAAGTAAATGGCTGTAGACGCGCTGAGAGTCGCGAAACCGGACCTCGATCTTGGTCGGATGGACATTGACATCGACCTCCTCCGGGGGGATCTCCAAGTGGAGGAACGCCACGGGCATCCGGCCGACCATCAACAGCCCGCGATAGGCCTCATTCAGGGCGTGGCTGAGCGACCGGTCGCGGACGTAGCGGCCCCCCAGGAACAGAAATTGTCCCTTGGGCGTCGAGCGGCTTTGCGACGGGTGGGCGACATACCCCCACAAATGCATTCCCTCGAGTCGGCCCTCGACCCATAGCAAGGAGTCCGCCAGCTCCTGCCCGAGGAAGACCGCGATCCGCTCGCGAGTGCCTGCGACCGGCGGCAGGTCGTGGACGACCTTGGTCCCCGAGCGGAAGGTCAAGTGGATTGCCGGGTATGCCAGGGCGATCCGCGAAAACATCTCGACGACATGGCCGGACTCTGGTCATGTCGGACTTCAGAAACGAGCGGCGCACCGGTACGTTGTAAAAGAGGTTCCGGACCTCGATCACGGTGCCCGAGGTGCAGCCGCAGTTCTTGACCGGGCCGAAGACGCCTCCCTCGATGCTCAGCTCCGAGCCCTCGGCCGCGCCGGCCTGGCGGGTCTGGCAACGAATCTTGGCGATCTGGGCGATCGCCGCCAGCGCCTCGCCGCGAAAGCCGAGCGTCTGGATCCGATGCAGATCATCGGCTTCCGTGAGCTTGCTGGTCGCGTGCGGTTGAAAGGCCAGGGGCAGGTCGTCGGGAGCGATACCGACGCCGTTGTCGGAAACCCGGACCAAATCCTTGCCGCCTCGCTCAACCGTCAGGTCGATGCGCGTGGCCTGAGCGTCGATCGCGTTTTCCAGCAGTTCCTTGACCACGCTCGCCGGCCGCTCGACAACCTCGCCCGCGGCGATCTGATTGACGACGTTCGGCGGCAACTGGTGGATGATTCCCATCGCGAGCATCTCCCGGGTTCGGCACACAGGTATTATACAGCCTGATCTTCCGTTCATAAAGATTGGCGTGACACCCGGCGTTTTTTGACGGGCATGCCCGCTGGCGCGGGAAGTCTCCAGAAATGGCGATGAGTTTCTGGCAATCTGGTGTCTCTAATCGTAGAGGAGGACCGCTCATGCCGGACGAAGAACCGACCGTTGCTGGACTCGACCTGGAACAGCACCGGGATTACCTGCGGATCCTGGCCCGGCTTCAGCTCAGTCCGGCGTTGCGTGGGAAGCTCGATCCGTCTGATGTGGTTCAGCTTACGCTCCTGAAGGCGTACGAGGCCCTCGGGCAGTTCCGCGGACGGACGGCCGCGGAGCTGGCTGCCTGGCTTCGGCAGATCCTGGCGCGCACACTTGCCAACGCCGTCCGCGACCACGGCCGAGGGCGTCGCGATGTGGCGCGAGAGCGATCGCTCGAGCGGTCGCTGGAGGAGTCCTCGGCCAGGCTCGGCGCGTGGCTCGTGGCCGAGCAATCGTCAGCCAGCCAGCGAGCCGAGCGAGACGAGCAGGCCCTACTCCTGGTTCGTGCGCTGGCCGCGCTGCCCGAGGCTCAGCGCGAGGCGCTCTTGCTCAAGCACTGCCAGGGTTGGTCCCTGGCGGAAATCGGCCGGCAGCTTGACCGGAGCCCGGTCGCCGTCGCCTCCTTGCTCCAGCGCGGGCTCAAGCAGCTCCGCGAGATCCTCCGTGCTTCGGAGTAACCAATGATGACCGCCAAGTCCAAGAAATCGATATCCGACGACCAGCGCCTGGCCGTGGTCATCGCCGCTTACTTGCGAGCCGTCGAGGAGGGCCAGTCCCCCGACCGTGACGACTCCTTTTCCGGAATCCCGAGCTCGCGACGGAGCTGAGCGAGTTCTTCGCCGATCAAGACCAGTTCGAGCGTCTGATGTCCCCATTACGGGGTTCCGAGCCGACGACACCGTTCCCCGCGTCACCGACGGCCCTGGTTGTAGGGGCGGAGGGCTACGCCGGCCATCGCTTCGGCGATTACGAGCTGATCGCCGAGATCGCCCGAGGCGGCATGGGCGTGGTATTCAAGGCGCGCAACGTCCGACTCGACCGCACCGTGGCCCTCAAGATGATCCTGGCCGGGCATCTGGCGACTTCGGCCGACGTTCAACGGTTCCGCGCCGAGGCCCAGAGCGTGGCCCAGCTCGATCATCCCAACATTGTGCCGCTCTACGAGGTAGGCGACTACGAGGGCCAGCAGTATTTCGCCATGAAACTGATCGACGGAGGCAGTCTGGCCGATGACTTGTCGCGTTTCACCGCCGTGCCCAAGGCCGCGGCCGAGCTGTTGAGAACGGTCGCACGCGCGGTGCATTACGCCCACCAGCGCGGCATCCTGCACCGCGACTTGAAGCCGGCCAACATCCTGATCGATCGATCAGGGCAGCCGCACGTGACCGACTTCGGTCTGGCCAAGCGGCTGGCAGGGGAGGGAGGATATCCGTCGTCGAGCGCCATCGTTGGCACTCCCAGCTACATGGCACCCGAGCAGGCGTCGGGCTGCAAGGTGCTGAGCACGGCGATCGACGTCTACAGCCTGGCGCAATCCTATACGAGCTGCTCACCGGCCGGTCGCCGTTCCGCGCCGATACGCCGTTCGACACCTTGCTCCAGGTCGTCCAAAAGGAGCCGGAACGACCGAGTACCATCAATGGTCGCGTCGACCGCGACCTGGAGACGATCTGCCTCAAATGCCTGGCGAAGGAACCAGAACGGCGTTATGGCTCGGCCGAAGCGCTGGCCGATGACCTTGAGCGCTGGCTCGCGGGTGAGCCGATCCGAGCGCGGTGCACGGGTACGATTGAGCGATTCGTGAAATGGGCCCGCCGAAGGAAGTCGGCCGCGGCGCTTGTGGCCATCAGCGCCCTGGCGGTCATCGCGGTCGTGGTCACGATCGGAGTCAAGAACATCGAGGTCACACAGCGGACGAAGGAGACGGAATTCGCCCTCGAAAAGTACAAAACCGCCTTACGCGACCAGCAGCTCGCTCTGAAGGTTGCCCAGCAGACGTCCTACGATCAGACGATCGCCTTGGCCGCGCCCGAGGTAATGGCCAATAACGTCCGCCGCGCCGATAAGCTTCTCGACACCTGCCCAGCGGAGCTGCGCCATTGGGAGTGGAGTGCCCTCAAACGGCTCTGCCACGGAGAGACCTCTCTCAATGGCCTCCCGCGCGGAGCCGGCCGCCGCGGCCTTCAGCTCCGACGGCCGCCATGGTGGCGGCGGCCGGCGGCGCACTCGGCGAGCCGGGGTTCGTCACGATCTGGGACGCGAACACTGGCCGCGGAAGTCCGCTCGTTCCGCGGACACGACGATGCCATCACCGGCCTGGCGTTCAGCCCCTCGGGAGATCGCCTGGCCACGTCCAGCCGCGACGGTACGGTCCGGCTCTGGGAGACGGCGACTGGCCGGCAGGCCCTCATTTTCCGAGGCCACATGCGCGGCGTGTCCTGCCTCTCATTCAGCCCGGATGGGCGATGGATCGCCTCGGGCGGAGCGGACCGAACGGTCAAACTCTGGAATGCCTCCTCGGGATCCGAGCTAAGGTCGTTCGCCGGTCACTCCGGAGCCGTCTGGGAGCTCGCGTTCAGCCCTGACGGCCGCCTACTCTCTTCGGCCGGCGACGATCAGACCGTCAAGCTCTGGGATGCGGAGAAGGGCGATGAGATCCGAACACTCCGCGGGCATGCGGGGCTGGTCCACGCAGTGGCCTTCAGCCCCGACGGCCGGCTTGTTGCCTCGGCAAGCTACGATGGCACGGCGAGAATCTGGAACGCGGCGGATGGCCGCGAGCTGGTCGTCTTCCGCGGCCACTCCCGATTCGTCACCGGCGTCGCCTTCAGCCTGGACGGACGTTATGTCGCCTCGGCCAGCGCGGACCGGACCGTCAAACTCTGGGAGACCGGTTCGGGTGAGACCGTCCTCACGCTCCGAGGCCACCGCGCAGCCGTCTGGGGCGTCGCTGTCCGACCCAACGGCCTGCGGATCGCGTCGGCCGGCGAGGACCGGACGGTCAAGCTCTGGGACGCGCCCGGCCTGGCGATTACCGCGGTCCTTCGCGCGATCGGAGCCCGTTCGCAAAGCCGCGCTGAGCATCGACGGCCGAAGGCTTGCCGTCCTTCGCGGCCAGTGCACCTTGGAGGTCTGGGACCTGGCCGGGGCGCGTCGGATCGGATCGATCTCCGCGGGAGAGGACCGCGTAGAACGATTTGCTCTGAGCGCCGACGGCGAACTGATCGCCGCGGTGTGCGATCAGATACCGAGGTGAGACGCTGCGAGTCTGGGCTGCCGACGGTGGCACAGAGAAGTGGTCGCTCAAGCCGACCGCAACACCCACTTCCGGCTTATCCTTCAACGCCGACGGCGGCCGGCTGGCCATCACCAACTCCTTGGGCGAGTCCTGATCTGGGACATGTTGAGCGGAAAAGAGGTGACGTTGCGCGAGGGCATGACGACCAATGCTACAGGCGAATTACTCCGCACACCAATCCGCCCTTCTTCAACTCCGCGCGGAACGCGCCTGATGCTGGCCGGCACCGGCTCGGCCGGAGCCCGCCGTGCAAGCCTTGACGTGCGTCGACGCAGCCACGGGAAGCGATCTCTTCACCGTCCAGGGCGCGACCGCCCCCGTGACGTTCAGCGCCGACGGGCCGCCGGATTCGCGGCCGCCGATCTCGGATCCAACTCCGCGGACGGCCGAATCTTCGACGCAACCGACGGCCGCGAGCTCGCCCGCCTCCGAGGACACACGGGCCCGATCGTCGCGCTGGCGTTCACCCCCGATGGCGGGCGAATCGCCTCGACGAGTCGCGACGGTACGGTCAAGGTCTGGGACGCGGCCAACGGCCGTGAGCTTTTGACGATCGCTGAAACCGAGCGGCCGGCGGAGCATCTCCGATTCAGCGCCGATGGCTCCCGACTCATCGCGGTCGACGACGAGGGCAGGGTCCGATTCTGGGAAAGCCATCCATCGCCCTGATGATACGGTTCGGCGTTTCAACCGTTGATCGAAGTCTGACTGACCCCTTAACACCGGAGCGATTACCCATGCGCGTTAGACAATTCCTGAGACTTGCCGCACTGGTCGCGTTGGCGACGCCGTTCCCGTCGCGGCCCGCGACAGCCGAGGACCGTGTGCAGGATCAAGATCGAATGCTGACCGTGACCGGGCGCCTGCTCGACGCCGACGGCAAGCCAGTCGCCGACGGGCAAGTCGTCCTGGTGGCCGAGTTGTGGTGCCGGACCGAGCGTCCGCTCGGGATTTACGTTCACAACGGCCTTCCGATCACCTTCGGGGTGACCCGCCCCTTCCAGACTGACAGCGAGGGACGCTTCCGCGCGACGCGCGGGAGGCCCCTCGCAACCTGCATGGGAGGTGTTCGCGCACGCGACGGCCAAGGGCCACGGTCATGTCACGGTCAAGCTCGACAAGTGGTGGCGCACTAGGATATCACGATCAAGCTCGATCGTGAGCATGTGATCCGGGGCCGCTTGATTGACACCCAGGGCCAGCCTGCCGCCGGGGTCACCGTCCAGCCCATCATGGTGACGAGCATGGGGACAACTCGAGAGACCCTTATCCCGAATGACCCAGTGCCGCCCTTACGTGTCCCCCCTGCTCCCCGCGATAACCACCGACGACAAGGGGCGATTCCTCATTCGGGTCGTGGGTAAAGAGAGAGTATGGATCGAATTCACACACGCGCGATTTGCCACTCAGCGGGTGCAGCCTCAGCCGAGCCTGCGTGCGGATACGAAGGACACGCCGTTTTCCCTCGTGGCAGCGAGGGTCCTCGAGGGGCGTGTGACCTGCGGCGATAACGGCCAGCCCGCGGCGGGTGCGCAGGTGGTCGCCCTCACGGGTTTCGACAACGTCGTGCAATGCCGAACCGACGAAGACGGACGGTACTCCCTGAATCCCTTTCCTGGCGACTCGTTCACTCTCAAAGTCTTTCCGCCCGACGGCCAGCCCTACCTGGTCGAGAAGAAAGGACTGACATTCTCCCAGTCCGCGCGGCTCGAGGCGGACGTAGCCCTGAAGCGGGGAATCCTGGTGCGCGGCCGCGTGAGCGAGTCTCCCTCGGGTAAGCACGTGGCCGGTGCACTGGTCTTGTACCGGCCCGGCCCGCGAACAACCCGCATCAAAAGCCGGGCTGCGCCTATTACTATGAGTGGTACCGCGACGCCCTGACCTCCGCCGTCAGCTCTGCCGACGGCACGTTCCAGATCGCGGTACCGCCTGGACCAGGTCACCTGTTCATCCTCGGACCCACGCTGGATTATGTCTCCATCGAAACATCCGAGGGCGAGCTCGAATTCGGCCGTCCGAGCCGAATTCGCAACTATCCCAACGGTTTGATTGCCCTCAACCTGAACCCGGGCTCGGATCCCCACGATGTGGCCGTGACCCTGCGCCGAGGCGTCACGCTCCGTGCGAAGGTTCAAGCGCCGGACGGCAAGCCGGTCGACAAATTCACCATAGTTAGCCGATCCTATCTCCCCGCAAGCTTCTGCAACTGGCAAGCATTCTGGAATTATCTGGAGGTCGCGGTGGCGAGGTCGTGCTTCCCGGCTGCGACCCGGAGAAGGGAGGTACCGCCTGGCTCTTCGACCCGGAACACAAGCTCGGATTCACTCTGGAATTCACCGGCGCCGAGGCATCCGGACCTCCTAGAACCGTTCGACTCCAGCCCTGTGGTTCGGCGACCTTACGCGCCGTCAATAGCAAGGGCGAACCGCTCAAGAAAGAGGCCCTCCACCTCTACGCCATGTTCGCGCCCGGGACTATCATGGCCGCCACATTCTTGGACCCCAAGGTGGATGACAATCTCGAAGGAGATTGGGGAATGTGGATCAATTACCATCACCACCACGAATGGCAGTCAGCTACCGATGATCAAGGCCGTACAACATTTTCGGGTCTGATTCCCGGCTTGAATTATGCGATCGCGACGTTTGAAGGGTTTGACCGACGGACGGGAGTGCCGAGGCTGGATTTCCAGGTCAAACCGGGCGAGATGCTGAAGCTGCCCGACTTCGTCATCAAGAAATGACCCCGCCATTGTTCGACGCGGATCTCCGGCCGACCGAATTGCTCCCATAAAAGGCGAACTGTTATGAACATCGACAAGAATCCCTGGGCGCCTATCGAGCTCCAGACTAATGAGCCCTGGGACGTCAGCAAGGTAGCCCACCTTCACCGCCGCGCCGGCTTCGGGGCGACGTTGGCCGAGCTGGAGCGCGACCTCAAGGCCGGTCCCGCCGCCAGCGTGGAGCGGCTTCTGCACCCACCGGACCCAACGTCAGGAGGAGCGCGACGCCGTCGACGGCTTGCACGACGGTGTCTTGAACGCCGCCGGTATGCAGGTCGAGCGACTCAAAGCGTACTGGCTTTTCCGGATCGTATTCGGCTCTGACCCGCTGACGGAGAAGATGACGCTTTTCTGGCACGGTCACTTCGCCACCAGCAACCGCAAGGTCCAGAACGTCGGCCGGATGTTGGTGCAGAACGAGCTGTTCCGCCGGCACGCACTTGGTGATTTCGGCGAGCTGGCAGCCGCGATTCTCTCCGACCCGGCAATGCTGGTCTGGCTCGACGGCGCCGGCAGCCGCAAGGAGAAACCGAACGAGAACCTCGCCCGCGAGTTCCTCGAGCTGTTCACGCTCGGCGCCGGCCACTATACCGAGGCTGACATCCGCCAGGCCGCCCGGGCGCTCACCGGCTGGGTGAACGACGGCCAAGAGGGCGACTATGCGGCGCCGATCCATTTCGATCGTACAGGTTTCGACGGCGGAATGAAGACATTTCTGGGCCGGACCGGACCGTGGAACGCACGCGACATCGTCGGACTTGCGCTCGAACGGCCCGCGGCCGCCGAGCATCTCGCCCGCGAGCTCTACCGATTCTTCGTCCGCGATGACGAGGAGCCCGGACCGGATCTGCTCCGGCCGCTGGCCGACGAGATCCGCGTCCATCACTTCTCGATTCGCCCTGTGCTCGGCTTGATCCTCCGCTCACGGCACTTCTATTCCGGCGAGGTGCGCCGGCACCTAATCAAAAGCCCGATCGAGTTCAGCGCGGGTCTGGTCCGCATCCTGGACATTCCGCGCTCCCGCGTCGATCTGGTGATGTTGGGGTCCATCTGCGACCGACAAGGCCAAAGCCTCTTCTACCCGCCGAACGTTAAGGGCTGGGACGGCGGCCGTGCCTGGATTTCAAGCTCCAACATGCTGGCCCGCGCGAACTGGTCAGCCAACCTGATCTGGGGCAACTCCGTCTCTGGCGATCGAGCCCTTCGACCCCGTCGCCTGGACCGGCAGCCGAGGACTCGCACCAGGTCGAATCATCGAACGCATGGCGGACGTCCTGCTCCAGGACGACCTTGACCCGGAGGCGCGAAACCTTGCAATCGAGACGGGCCGCGACGGCCGGCCTGACAGCCTTCGAAAGGCACTCCAAATCCTGCTCCAATGCCCTGAATTCCAACTCGCTTGATCGATCGTCCCTATGTCCTCAGAGAGGAGATGCCCATGAACTCGACGCGTCGCGAATTCTTCCGTTTGGGCCTGGGCTCTTGCACGCTGCTGGCGTGCGGCACGAGTGTCCCCGGCTTCCTGGCGCGAGTCTGCCCTGGCGGTGCCCTCTGGGGACAAGTCGACCGGACGGGTGCTGGTCGTCCTGGAACTCAACGGCGGCAACGATGGGCTCAACACCGTCGTGCCGTATGGCGACGATGCGTATCGCAAGCACCGCCCGAAAGTGCAGATCGGCACGGGCTCGCTGCGCAAGGTGGATGACCATATCGGCCTGCATCCGTCGCTGGGCGGTCTGTCCGAGCTGTTGAACAAGCGAAAGCTGGCGATTGTTCAAAGCGTGGGCTACCCGAATGCCAACCGCTCGCACTTCGAATCGATGGCGATCTGGCAGACAGCGACGCTCGAGCCCGACGCTCACACGGCGGGCTGGCTCAACCGCGGCGTTGGCCGGCGATCGGCTGTAGCCGAGGGGACGGCTCGGCCATGCACATTGGCGACACCGAGCTGCCGCGCGCCCTGTCGGGCGACGCGTTGACCGTCCCTTCACTGACGCGTCTCGACCAGGTCATCCGCCGCCTGGGCGTCCCCGAACGGGCCGGGGCTGCCGCCCAGCGCGCTGCGCTCGATCGGATCGCCGGACTGCCGCGCGGCACGGTGGGGTCGCACCTCCAGTTCATCCAGCGGAGCCAGGTCGTCACCTTCGCGAGTAGTGCTCGCATCGAAGAAATCCTCCGCGGCGGCAAGCCGGACCGGGCGAGCCGATTATCCCGACGCTGGCCTGGCGCAGCGGCTCAAGCTCGTCGCCCAGCTCATCAAGGCGGGGCTGTCCACATCGATCTATTACGTTCAGCTCGATGGATTCGACACTCACCAGAGCCAGCTCGCGGCGCATGCCTCGCTGCTGGAGGAGTTCAGTCGATCTCTTCCGCGTTCTTCGAAGATCTGGAGCGAGCCGGTGAGGAGAAGCGGGTGATCTTGCTCGCCTTCTCGGAGTTCGGTCGCCGGCTGACCGAGAACGCCAGCCGAGGGACCGACCACGGCACCGCCGCGCCAATCTTCCTCGCCGGACCGGGCGTCCGTCCCGGCCTCCACGGACCCTATCCCAACCTGACCGACCTCGAAGACGGCGATCCTCGATACGCAATCGATTTCCGGCGCGTCTATTCGACCCTCCTCGACTGCTGGTTGAATTGCCCCAGCCGACTGGTCCTCGGCGAACAGTTCACGCACCTGGATGTGCTCTAACCATATCAATGACCCGAGATAGGGCCAGAAAGGTCGCCGGACAAAGCCGGCTCCGACACGAAATTGCACAAGGGAGCTCCGCCTCCCGATCCGAGTTCTGACTTAGCGCGACACCGGACTGGCGACTCAGCCGAAGCCATATTCCTTGATCTTGCGATAGAGCGTTCGCTCGCCGATGCCGAGGATCCGGGAGGCTTCTTCGCGGTTACCGTTGGTCATCTTGAGGGTCTCCGCGATGTAATTCTTCTCGATTTCCTCCAGCGACTTGCCGACCAGGGAATCGATGCCGGTGGGGCCGTCGCGTCGGACCGTGGTGGTCGCGACCTGAAGGTCTTCGGTCAAGTCGTCGACGTCGATCAGGCCGTCCGTGTCGATCACGACCATGCTTTCGATCGTGTTTTTCAGCTCGCGGACGTTACCCGGCCACGAATAGGCCGCCAGGACCTTGCGCACGGCCGGCGTGATCGCCTTGATCGTTTTCCCGTGCGAGACGGTGAACTCCTTGAGAAAATGGTCGATCAAGAGCGGGATGTCTTCCCGACGCTCGCGTAACGGAGGAATCTTGACGCTGACGACCTTGAGCCGGTGATACAGATCCTGGCGAAACTGACCCTCGGCGATTGCGTCGGCCAGGTCGCGGTGAGTCGCCGATATCAAGCGGACGTTGACCTTGGTAGGCTCGTTGGTGCCGACTCGGACGATTTCACCCGCCTCCAGCACACGAAGCAGCTTGACCTGGATCGTGATGGGCATGTCGCCGATCTCATCGAGGAACAATGTGCCGCCGTTGGCGTACTGGAACCGGCCGACGCGATCCCGGTCAGCGCCCGTGAACGCCCCCTTGACGTGTCCGAAGAGCTCGCTTTCCAGTACGTTTTCGCTGAGCTCGGCGCAGTTGAGCGGCACGAAAGGCTTGTTCTTCCGAGGACTGTTAATGTGCAGAGCCTTCGCGGCCAGCTCCTTGCCGGTGCCGCTTTCGCCGGTGAGCAAGACCGAGGCGGACGTCGGGCGCGATCTGGCGGAGCTTGGCCACGACCGCGTGCATGGCCGGCGAGTTGCCGATCACTCCTTCAAAGCCAAATTTCTCGTTGAGCTGCTTTTGCAGCTCGATGTTGGAGCGCTGCAACCGCCGCGAGTGCGACGCCTTGTCAGCGACGGTTCGAAGCTCGTTGATGTCCAGTGGCTTGGTCAGGTAGGTCGAGGCACCCGCCTGCATTGCGGTGACGGCGGTCTTGATCGTGCTATGGCCGGTGAGGATCACGACCTCGGCGTCCGGCAGCTCGCGCTTGGCCTTGGCCAGGACCTCAAGGCCGCCGATCCCCTCCATGATGAGGTCGGTGATGATGATGTCGAAGGTTTGTTCTTCGATGAGCCTGAGTCCTTCACTACCGCTGGTGGCCAGGACGCATTCGTAGCCCACGCGCTCGAGGCTCTCGGCCACCGCCGCGGCATGCGGCTCGTCGTCGTCAACCACAAGGACGCGGATCTGCTGGTCCATCGGACCTTGCTCGCGCTCGTTTGATGGATTGAAGGAAGGAACCTCAGTCCTGTGGTTGAACGATGGCGCGAGGGGAAACACCGTCCGGAGCTGGAGAGCGCTGGACTTGGAGACGGATCCGTCGCACACCGGCAGCCGGATGGTGAACTGGGAACCCTTGCCCGGGTCGCTCCTCACGTGGATCGTGCCGCCATGAGACTCGACGATCTTGCGGGTGGTCGGCAGGCCCAGGCCGCTCCCTGCCGCGCGAGTCGAGAAGAAGGCGTCGAAGATCCGGGCGCGGACCTCGTCGGTCATCCCCTGGCCGGTGTCAATCACGTCAAGCACGATCCAAGGGTCCCTCGCGGCGGGTCGTCAGGATCAGCTCGCCGCCCGAGGGCATCGCATGATCGGCGTTGAGCACCAGGTTCAAGAGGGCCTGCTTGAACAGGTCGACATCGATCAGACCCAAGGGCAAGTCGGCCGCGAATTGCGTGCGGATCACGATTCCCCGCGATGCCGCGTTCGGCTCGTAGAAGTCGCGGAGCTCGTCGACGACCGCGTTCAAGTCGGTTGGCTCCAGCTTCAGGTCCTGAACGCGGGCGAACCGGAGAAAGTTTTCGACGATCCCATACAGCCGCTGAACCTCGTGTTGGAGCCGCTCGACCCTCTTGAGCACGCGGCGGTCGCGCGCGGTTTCGGCGTCCTGAAAGTCCTCGGCCAGGAGGTCGAGGTTCAGGGAGAGCGTGGAGAGCGGGTTCCGGATCTCATGAGCCAAGCCGCCGGCCAGTTGAGAAATCTCGGCATATTGGGCGCGAAGCCGCTTGGTGATTTCCGGCTCTTCATCGGCCGGCAGCGATGGCTGGACCGCTTGAGCGCGCCCGCCAGAATGGGCGAACGCCCCGCCTCGTGCCGAGGCGACGGCGTTGCCATTCGCATTGCCATTGCCTCGGCGCACGGCTCCGAGTGAGGTTCGATCTGAGGTTCAGAGACGGCGGTGGGCACGAGGTTCGCCATTGAGAGAACTCGCCGGTTGCCGGAAGTCCAGGGGACTCGAATCGGTTGATTGCCATCAGCCCCAGAGGCTCCGGGCAGGAACGCTGGCCCGATCGATCCGATCCGATCCAGAGCGGTCAGGTCAGGGTCGCCGAGGGACCGCCGCGGTCACCGCCGCCGCCGTAGCCTCCCCGGTCGCGATCTCCGCCGCCATTGGGACGCCGCGGTGGTGGAGGACCGCCGCCCGGTCCACGCGGGTCGCCGCCACCGGCCGGAGGCGCGGGCCGAGTCCGCCCGGCGAGCTCGTCGGGCTGGCCCCGCTCGGCCAGGGCCGCCTTCCTCGACAACTTGACCCGATCCTGATCGTCGACCGCAATGGCTTTGACGAGCATGGTATCGCCCACCCGGCACACTTCGCTCACGTTGGAGACATATCCATCGGATAACTCGCTGATATGAACCAAGCCGTCCTTGCCGGGAAGGATTTCCACAAAGGCGCCGAATTCCTTGATCGACGTCACGCGGCCTTCGTAGATCCGGCCGACTTGCACGCCTTCGGTCATGGCCACGATCTTGTCGCGGGCGGCCTCGGCACCGGTGGCATCCGAACTGGAGAGCGTGACGATACCGGTGTCCTCGATGTCGATCTTGGCTCCGGTCTCTTCCTGGAGCCGGCGGATCGTCTTGCCTCCGGGGCCGATGACCAGGCCGATTTTCTCGGGATTGATCTGGATCTGGATCAGTCGCGGAGCATTGGAGGAGATCTCGTCGCGCGGCCGCTTGATCGCCCGGAGCATGGCGCGAAGAATCTCCAGCCGAGCCTCGCGAGCCTGGTCCAATGTCTCGGAGATGATCGCTTCGGTAATCCCCTGATTCTTCAGATCAAGCTGGATGCCGGTGATGCCCCGCTGGGTCCCCGCGACTTTGAAGTCCATGTCGCCGTAGTGGTCCTCGTCGCCGATAATATCGGTCAACAGAATGTGTCGCCCGGAGACTTCGTCCTGGACCAAGCCGATCGAGATCCCACCGACGGGGTCGCTGATCGGCACGCCGGCATCCATCAGGCTCAGTGTGGCGCCGCAGACGGAGGCCATCGAACTGGAACCGTTCGACTCGAGGATGTCCGAGATCACGCGGATAGTGTAGGGAAAGTGAGAGGGGCCGGGTAAGATCGGTGCGACCGACCGTTCGGCCAAGGCGCCGTGGCCGATCTCGCGGCGGCCGGGCCCACGGATCGGTCTGACCTCGCCGACCGCGAAGGATGGCATGTTGTAGTCGAGCATGAACTTCTTGCTGTACTCGTCCATGATGCCATCGACCGCGCTGCTCGTCGGCGGAAGTGCCGAGCACGGTCGTCACGAGCGCCTGAGTCTCGCCCCTTTGGAACAGCGCCGAGCCGTGAGCCCGAGGCAAGAGACCGACCTCGCACTTGATCGACCGTAGATCCTTGGCTCCGCGGCCGTCAGGCCGCTTGCCGTCCAGGATCAGCTCGCGGACGACCCGCTCCTCGAACACGCTGAACGCGGCCTTGACCCGTCCCGCGGTGACCGGACTCGGCGGCGGGCTCGATGAGTCGTCGGGGTTAGCCATGTTCCGATGGGGCCCCGGGCGCGGGTACGAGGTCCTTGGTGATGGTTTCCAGGAGCGACCGCACCGCCGCGTTTCGTTCCGCCTTCATGATGATTTGTTTCGCCTGGCGAAGTGCCTCGCCGTACTGCTGGTAAATCGTCTCGTTGAGAGGGTCAACGGTGGCCTCCGGCTTCTCGCTCGGCGGCAAGCCCAGAGCCTCGACGAGCTCCATTTGGAGCCCGATCACCTCTTGATTCAGACGGTGCGCCGTGAATATGGCTTCGGCCATCTCGGGTTCGGGCAACTCTTCGCCGAATCCCTCGATCATGACCACGGCTTTGTCGGTGCTGGCGACAATCAGGTCAAGATCGCTGTTCTCGAGCTCTTGCGCGGTCGGGAATGCCACGAGGTTGCCATCGACGCGTCCCAGCCGGATCGCCCCGATCGGGCCCATGAAAGGAACGCGCGCCAGCACGAGGGCCGCCGATGCGCCGATGATCGAAAGGATGTCCGCGTCGTTCTGGCGATCCGCGGAAATTGGACCGGCGTGGATCTGGACTTCGTCGCGATACGACGAGGGGAAAAGCGGTCGAACCGGTCGATCGATCAGCCGGGACGTCAGGATTTCCTTGGTGGTCGGCCGGCCTTCCCGCTTGATAAAGCCGCCGGGGAACTTGCCCGCGGCGTAGGTCTTCTCGCGGTAGTCGACGGTCAACGGGAAGAAATCAAGCCCTTCGCGGCCCGGACCGGCCACGACGGCCACCAGCGTCATCGTGTCGCCAATTCGCACGACCACGGAACCCGTGGCTTGCTTGGCGAGATGACCCGTTTCAATGCTCAGCAGCTTGCCGCCGATCGTCCGTTCGACAAGTTTGCGGGAAATTGGTGTACTGGACATGGACACTACCTGCGTCGCCGCGCGGTTGCGAGGCCAGAAGGGTTGGAGGCAATGGGACAAGCCCGGTTTGGCAGCGCCGCAACCCTCTCTCGGTCGTCCGAGGCACCACGATCACTCAAGGCGAAGTTCTCAAAGGGGACGAGAACCATCCGCATAACTTGAGCGAGTGGACTCAGGACAGGATCGAGAACGTCACGAACGAGCCAAAGCCATCGAGCACACTGAGTCAAAATCCGGGAATCCCACGGCCTCGCGCCAGTCTTCCAGTGCTGGCCACGGCAAGAGCCGAATGGCACGCGTGATCCACGCGACCGACGACACTGGCCAAGGACCGGAGTCCCGCGGCCAGCCGTTACTTGCGGATTCCCAAACGGCTGATCACTTCAAGGTATTTCTTCCGATCGTGCAGCCGCAGATACTTCAGCAGGCTCGATCGTTTGGAAACCATCAGCAGCAGCCCGCGGCGGCTGGCATGGTCCTTGGCGTGTGTCTTGAAATGATCGGTCAAATCGGTGATCCGTGCAGTCAACAGCGCGACTTGGACTTCGGGAGATCCCGTATCCAGCTCACCGCGCCCAAAGCTGCCCATGATCTCTTGCTTTTTCTCCTTCGTGATCGCCATCGCACGCCCCAATACCACCGGCCTTCTCATCAAAGCCGTTACTGAAACACCGTTTACACTATTAAGTTTCTTAGCATAGGCAAAGACGCCGACGATTGCAATCCCCTTGCCGGCTCTTCAGCCTGACTGGCCGTCCGGTCCGAGAACACCGGAACTGCCGCCGCCATTCTGAAGCGCGTCTGCTCCCGGACCGGCTCGTCGGAGATCGTTGACGTACTGGTGGGCCAGGCGGGAGCTGATCGGCAGCCGGTACTTCGGCGACGCAGTGAGGACGACTTCGATCGCACCGGCCAGGTCGCACAGGTGTCCTGGCGAGACAAAAAGCGGTTTGACTCCGGTGCGGGACCGCACAACGGCGCCGATCGTCTCATCGGCGTCGGTTAACGGAGACCAATCGCCGCGAGTAAAGCCAGGCTCCTCGTAGTCCCCGTGGAACCACGATTTGGCACAGCCCACCGTGGGCAGATTCAGCCACAATCCCAGATGACTGGCAAGTCCCAGTCGCCGAGGGTGTGCAATCCCTTGCCCGTCGCAAACCAAGACGTCCGGCCGAACCGTGAGCCGCGCAAATGCCTCGATCACCGCGGGTGCCTCTCGAAAGCTCAGCAGGCCCGGCACGTAGGGAAACTTAGCCTCAGCGACCACACTCACACGCTCAATGACGTCCCAGGTCTCCCACTGCAATACGACCACCGCGGCGTAAAGCCAGCGATCGCGTTTATCGTACGAAACGTCGGCGCCGGCCAAGGTTTTGATGGGTACCAGCGGCCGACTGGCGTCCACGCTCGACGCAAGCCGCCGCTGCAACTCGCGCGCTTCCGTAGTGGTTAGAGCCCAAGAATGCAACGACGAGTCGGCTGACACTCTCGTTTTCTCCGTGTCGGTCGCCAGAAGATCCTACCTTTAAGCGAAATTCTCAAGCACCTCGGCGTCAACATACATCGGCATGGTTCAAGAGGAGGGTAAAGTTCAACCAATCCGAGTCGTACCCCCCTCCTGAGCCGTGCGACATCAGCGCGATAACCATGTTCCTCCCGGTTCCGCGCTGGCCAAACGGCGCCGCGTCCGGCTTGGTAAAAGCGCTATTCCGCTGGTACACGGCCGCTGGCGCGGCTCGCACAATCGTAAAGCCAGGCCATGATTGGGTTTGAATCTCGTGAGCGGGTGCGCCCAGCGTGCAAAAAGTGGCACTGGTTGGCAGTGGGTGGCAGCTTTTTTGCGAGGCTTTCTGACACTTCGCCCGCGACTCTTTACGCGGGTCCTCATCGAGAATCGCATTGGATCGTTGTGAATCTGAGGTCAATCTGACCGTCCTCCGGGAGAGGCCGCGGCAGACCACCGCCTGGAAAAAGCCGGGCCACCTGGAGGTGGGCGCTCCGTCGGCGATAAAGGTGGCGGCCCTGGTTTTCTGACTTTTTCGAAGGAGAGTTCTACCAGGAGGAGCACCAACGGAAACGCGATGGCAAAGATTCCACCGCGCCTCCGTTTCGCCCCACTCGGCGGTCCCACCCCCCGTGGGGAAGCAGGCCGGCATGCCCCGAAGGGCGACGAGAAGCTCGAAAGCAAGTGATTTGAGGATTGTGCTAATCGATTCGTTCGAGCCAGAGGTCAGAAACATCCTTCGGAGGTTCGCCCGGCCTGAAAGCCGATTTCATTCTGGTGAACAGGCGGCGGCGAGCCCCAAACAGGCTTTCAGGTGCGAATACCACAAGAATGGCACAAAGTGGCAACAAATGGCAGCTTTTCGGAGGCCTTTTGTGCCATCTCGCTCGGCCCGGAGGCGACCCGGAACGGGGCTTTTTTGGGGGATGGGCCGCGCTGAGGGCACTAGAGCGCAAAACATTCATATGCGGAGCCTTATGTCGGTTGGTTCCGTCTGTCACCCGCCAACCTCGGGCCCTTAATCGAGGGTGTCGAATCGCCCCTTTTGACCATGACAATCACGCGTTGAAGGCGCGTCCCAGCGCAGGCGAGGGGCCCAATCATCCCATTCGCGACATAACGTCGATTTGCCAAAGGCTTTTCATTCTGATCACCTCGCCCCGACGGGGGGAGAGGTCGGCCGCAGGCCGGGTGAGGGGGGATCGCCGCAGCGCGCAACAAAATCTCCGGCGTACCGGTCGCGCCGATCGGTGCGGTCAAAGTTGGCTTTGAATCGTCCCATGCGGTGCATACCCACAGCGCGCTCTCTCCCTATCTATTACAATGGTGTGTTTTTAAAATTTCGTACATGCACCTACGCCGTCAGTGGCGTGAAATTCGATCGGAACATACTATCCAGAATGGACTTAAAATACTCCGAAAATTCCATAAATAATACCGTTGCGCGTACGGCAAGGCATGGATCAGCGCCCCTTTGCGAGAACGCTTTGTTCCCAACGGGCCAGGCGATGCATTGGGGCGGGGGCGATCGGGACCGTCCGGGCGATCGTTAATGGGCGTTCACAAGCTCAGATCTGGTGAGCCGCGGATCCGAGGACGGGTGGTTATGGGCCGATTTAGACTTCGGATGCTGAACCCTTATCCTCAACGCTTTTCTTGCCCTCGGATCCATGCATGCGCCCGCTGGCTTTGGCGCAGATAATCCCCTTTCGCATTACCATTTCCCATCTCTCGCCTACATCTGCCGTGACGCGGTGAGCTCCTTCTTCGTCTCCTCAAATTGGTGCTGGTAATCATCGATTCGAAACCTTCGCTCCCGTCCGGTGAGCTTCTTTCCGAAGTCGTAGGCGTCCGAAGGCCTTCCCTCCAAGACCAGATCAATGAATTTAATAAAATTCTTGTCGTAAAGCATCTTCTTTGCATACGCCCATCCTTCACGGTAGTCGATGCCACCGATTGATAGGTTGACGTGATACTCAAGGAACCGGCGGCTCATCCAATACATGTAGGTGTCGTCGCGGAGTAGTTTCTCCATCCAGCAATTGAACTGGACGAGCTGCAGCTCCCAGTATCGCAAATACAGGGACTTGACATGAATGTGGTCCTCGGGGGCATTCGCCATGTCCTCGAGGATCGAGTCGAACCTGCGCTGGCATTCCATCCGGACGTCGATCTGCTTCATCAACCATTGCCGGTGAAGGTTAATCGCGAGGTTGTAGACCGATACCAAGAATGCGGCCAGTGAGATCAGGAGCGCGATCAGGTCGGTAGCTTGCATGCGTGTGTGTCCATTTGCGACTATCGTAAGAGATCGGCACCCCAACGTGACCCAGTAGGTAGGGGAAATGCCCACTGGAGTGTGTTTTGAATTTATAAAATACTTGATGATTAATTGTTCGTTCTACCCCTTAGCTGCTGATTGCCTATGAATTCTCATCGCGTCAGAGATCTTGTGCAAGTGAGAAGTGGACTATAATCTGTATCCTCTCGATCTCGTGGAGGTCGATCTCGTCGCCCGGGTGGTCAGTTCGGATCCGATAAGGGGGCAGGAGCCGCGGATCCGATCCGATAAGGGGTCAGGAGCCGGCTCAGGCTTTCGGATCCTGGCCCCTTATCCTCCTGACGGCCCCTCGACGTAATCGCCCGCCATAGCCGCCGCCGCTTTTGGGATTCGCCCACCAAAGGCGATGACGCTGCTCATGCTTGCAGCCCCTCCCTGGACCTCGTAAGATCATGGCAGGCCTGGGTCCACGACATGCAGAGAGCGGGGCGGCATGATCCAACACGCCGTCATCCGGCCGGTTCAGGGTCCTGGTTGCCTGAGGACGCTCCTCGAAAAGCACGATAACGAGAGCATGGATCGGCTCGTGGTGGACCCGACGCCATCAGCAGTGAATGGTGGCGACCGCCGCAGGTTCGGCTCGTTTCGACGACCGGCTCGTCGTCCTGGCTGCGCCGAATCGGCTGCGGCCAGACTCGGGCATACCGCGCCGCCTTGACGAACGCCATTTCCCGCGGCGACCCGACAAGAGAAGAGAAATACCGGAGGAGCACGATGCCGACCCAGGCCACCACGACGAACGGACCACCGATCTCAGCCGTGGCGGTTGCCGGGAAGAAGGCCGAGCGTCTCACCCTTCCGCGCCTGGAGCGCAAGCTGTTCAAGGCCTGCGACATCCTGCGCGGCAATATGGATGCCTCCGAGTACAAGGAATTCATCTTCGGCATGCTATT
>CAVRFS010000107.1:0-71562 GCA_963720335.1 uncultured Planctomycetota bacterium
GCCGGCGTTCGGCGTTTTCGGCCAGGCGCGTCTCCCCCAAAGTCAGGGCCCGGAAGAGGAATTGCTCGGCGAAGCGGTTAGGCTCAGTCCAGGGTTCCACTCGCGAAGACGGTGGCATTCGCGTTGGAAGACCCGAAGCATCGAGCGGAGGTACGGTCGAACTCCTTCGGGCGACTCGGAGGCGAACTCCAGGGCCGTCGCAAGGGCATATTGGAGCCCGTCGGGACCCTCGGACCGGACGATTTCCTCCAGAGTCGCGAGGTCCTCGAAAGCCGTTGCAATTCGGCGGGCGCACGAGTGGCGAAACTCCTGTGTCTCGTCCTCGGGCGTCAGGGCCTCGGCGAATTCCCGAACAAGCGGGTGCAGGCGAATGCGGTGTTCGAGGAGTTCCTCGACGAGGCGGACGTCGTGCAATCGCTTCAGCGCTCGTCGCAACGGGGAAGGATATCCCGGCTTGTGGGTGTGCGACACTCCGGCGAACAAACCGAGCGTGTTGGTCGAGATCGACGCGGCTTCGGCGAACTGTCCTGCGACGCGGAGCAGGAGCCGGGACGTCTCATCGGCTGGCTTCAAGGCGTCCCACTGGGTCTTCAAAGTGGCTGCGACGGCGGCGTCATGAATCGGCTGGAAATTGACACCGGCGAGGTCAGGGACCTCGGTATCCAGCGTGGGAAGACAGCCCTCGTCCTCAAGCCGTTTGCGGTAATCGGCCAGGGCGATGTCGGGCCACTCCCCCAAGAAAGCACCGGCGACCTCCAGGGCCAGGGGAAGCCAGCCAAGCAGCCGGCAAATCGCCTTGGCCTCTTGGCGTTCCGGGTGATTGGAGTTTTCACGGATCGTGTGACGAGATTCATGGCGGAGAAGCAACTCGAGAGCCGGCTCTTCGGGGAGCACCGAGACCTCGATGGCATGGAACCGGCCGAGTTCGCGGTGACGCGTGGTGAAGAGAACGCGCGGGGCCAGATTCACAGGAATTCCTTCGGACCCGACCTGGCGAGTGAGCTGAGCGGGGTCCTCCAGGTTGTCGAAGACGAGCAAGGCGTCGCGCCGGCGGTTGAGTTCCTCAAACGCCACTTGAAGTTGACGGTCGGACGGCTCCGCTCGGAACTCGGGACGGAGCCTGCCGCCGATGTGGGCCAACCCTTGAGCGAGCGGGTCCGCGGCGTTGACCCAGAAGATGCCATCGGGATAGCCTTTCTGGTAACGGTAGACGTATTCCACTGCAAGCTGGGTCTTGCCGATTCCGCCCATACCGGTCAGGCCCGCCGGACGGATGCCGACCGGGCCAGGACCCGACAGGCTGGCGTGCAGCCGCGCCAGGTCGACGTCCCGTCCGACGAAGTCCGGGTTGCGCGGAAACGGCACGATGAATGGAGCTGCAGGGGCTGGCTTCGGAGGTTTCTCTTCCGAACCGACCAGCACGAGCTGGGCGGCCTCGACGCCTGCCCGCACCAGCAGCTCCGGCGTCTGGGCCTCGTCGATTCCCTCGGCGCTGAGCCGCGCCACTCCCTGGTCGAACGCCTTCTGCACCGACCGACCAAATGCGAGTGCCCCATAGAACGAGGCTGCGAACTTGATCGCCGCCCGGTCGGTGATTGTCTGGTTCATGCTCACGACACAGTCCACAACCTCGGTCAGAGCCTGGGCCAGCGGCCGGGTGTCGCAGGCGTTCAGCACCACCAGCCGGAGATTCCCCTCGTTGCAGGAACTCAACACGCGCACGAGTGCCGATCCGCGTATCGCCTGGGGTTCGGCCTGGCTCGGTCCGCTTCCCTCAACCTCATCGATGCCGACCTTCTTCATGTCCCGATCGGACGCCGACCTCGGGTTTGTGCCGAGCAGATCCGAGACCTCGTTCTCTTCGTCCTCGGCCTCCAGGAGGATTTCGTCGGGGCTGCCGTGGCTGCTGAAGTGGACGACCTGAGGCTGGCTCTCATTGAACGCCGATTGGGGTCGGTCGTAGAGGTCCTCGCCGACGTCGCGACACAGGTGATAGTGGCAAACGAAGTGCGGCACGTCGGGCAACGCCTGGTCGCATGCGCCACTCATCGCGGCGCTCAAATCATGGAGCAGGTGCGCGGGTTGTCCGTAACGTCACCGCCTCGTTCAAGCAGGAAGCGATATCGTCGACGTTTTCGCTGGGCACCTTCCAGCCGCCCAACAGCAAGCCGGAGGCTGCATCTTCAATCCCCAGGAACACCGGAGTGCCCGGTTCGACGGTGCCGTCAAGCAACCAAGTCGTCTCGCCTTGGCCGTCGAGGTACTTCCGGATCGAGGCCGCGGCCTGCCGGTGCAGATGACCAAGGTAGAACAGGAACTTCCGCTGCAGTTCCCAGAGCGTGCTCAAGGGGACCTTCAGCGGGTTGGGACGGCTCGCCAGATCCCTGCGAATGTCCTGCAGGCTGTGGCCGCGCGAAAACTCTCGACGGCCACGTGGGCGATCAGGTCGAACCCATAACGTGCTCCGGGCGGCACAAGCCCGGCCAACTGAGTCGAATGATGCACTGGCTGGCCCTCCTCGTGACGCACGATTTCACGCGCCCGAAAACACCCCAGTTCGAGGCTGACCACGGTGCGGCACGACGTCTTCAGCACGTGGCCCGCCGCGGTGCCGACGCCAATTCGTGCTTCGTCTGCGACGTCGAAGTTCAAGGTCGTCTGCTGGGGCAAGGCCAGCGCTCGCTGAAGTTCTTCGGTCGAGGTTTGAACAAGTTGGCCAATGAGTTGGGCGAAGTCTAGCGGCGTCGTTTTTTTTTGAGTGCGTAATGCGCCGTCACTTGGCTGACCTGGCCGAGGGTGATGTGCAGACCCCGCGCCGTCAGTTGTCGCGCAAGCTCTTCTGAGCTTGCCTTGGGGGAGAGCACCAGGGCGCGGAGGATTTCGATGACCTCGGTGGTTGAGCATCCTTCGGGCAAGCTCTGCTGTGGGGCAGGCAGTTGCTTGAGAAGCTGTTGCCGGTGTTGAAACTGCTCTTCGGCTTGCCTCGGATCGCTCGCCAAGTAGACGACCAGCCGTCCCTGGAAACTCCGCTGGGTCAGCCGTCTGTCGCGCACCAGGCGACAGAGAAGGTTGGCGGCTCTGGTTTGCAGGCGCTCTTCCAGCTCCCGCACCGTCTGCCCCGCCACGGCGTTTTCGACCAGTGCGACCATGGTGTCGCTGAGACTCCCGTGGCGGGAGAAGCAGATTCCGCGATAGGCCCAGAAGCCTGCCGGATCAAACTGGGGCACGTCGCGTAATGCGTAGAACGCCGCATTGCGGTTGTAGCTGGTGTGGTAGCCGTATTCGCTCAATATCCGAAAGACGGTCATATGCGAAATCTGAAACTGATGGCGAAGCGCCTTCATGGTGGCGACCTTTCGCGTCTTCATCCAGGCGATCACCTTTTGATGCCGATCGGCGGTCATGTCGGGCCTCTGTTAGAGTACGTGAACTAATTCGGCGGAATTGGTCACATAGTATAACAAAATTGGCCGAGACGAACCGCCAAAATGCCAAGAAAAACGAGATGAGCCGGCGCGCGGCGTGTTAGACTATATGAAATGCCGAATTCGCCGAACCCAAGTCGCGGCCAGCATTACGGATAGGGCACAACCGAATTTCGGAACAATAGCTTCTCAAGGGGGGGACGTACCGATGCCGCGCAACAAAAACACACGTCTTGAATCCGCCCTTCGAGCTCGGTAAACCCCAAATTTCAACACCCCAAGGCCCGGGGATGGAGTTAGGGGGCGGGGCAGTGGTGATCAGCGGGGGTTCCCGCGTGTGCGAACGAATCGCGACGCGCTCTAGGCAGAGGCGGATTGCCGCCAATGAGAATCTGGCCTGCGCGCCTTTATTGGTCCAGATCAGTAGGAGTCAGAGCTGATCACCTCGCCACCGGACCGGGTGGAGAGTGCCTGATAAACGCCCATGCCCGGCGGGCCGACGGTGAAGATGTCCGTGTTGACGTCGAAGGTGACGTTGACCGGCTGCCAGGTGGTGGGGTTGAGCTGCCAGGTGTTGATGGAATCCTTGATGAACTTCACCGAGCCGTCCGCGAAGCAGAAGTTTGCCCCGCCCGGGTGATAGCTCGACGCGGCGAGCGAGAATTGGTCCCCGCTCTGATCGTAATTGTAATCGAAGCCATTGGCGTCGGATATCATCTTGCCGAACGGATTCAGGTAGTAGAGCGTGGTGATCAAGCTGCCTTCATCGCCGCCGTCGTGCCACGCTCCGTTCAGAATGTAGTCGACCGTACCATCGGCGTCGGCTTGCTGGCTTAGCTTGCCATGGGCTCGCTCGCCAAACGCGAATGTGTTGCTCGTGCCGTCGGTGATCGACGCAATCCTCGTCGGGGAGATACTCGAGGCACCCGTGACGCTCGGAGTCACCGGATACGTGGGATAGCCGATGTAGTAGAACAGCCCGTTCGCCTGGCTGAGCATGGTCTGGTAATATCCCGGGCTGGCCACCTGGGATCGCAAGGCGATCCGATCGAAAGTCCCGACGTTTCCGCCATAGCTGGTGTACACGAGGTACTGGTCGGAGCAGTCCCAACCCCAGCCCGGAACCAGATTCTTCAAACCCGCGATCGTGGCATCGCTCGGGCACCACAACACGCTCATCCCGCTCCAGCAGACGGTGTTGTTCTGTACGACCTCGTTGATCAAGCTGTAGTTGTAGGCATTGGCCATCGTGGCCTGCTCCAGGAAAGGGAGCAGACGCACGAAAAGACTGCTGCCAGTAAAGTAACCGTAGGCGTAAGACCCGCCTAACCCGTTAGGTCCGATATTCTCTCGGCACTGCCCGTACGGATAGATTCCGTGCGCACTCTCGTAGTTGGCCAGCGCCAGACCCAGTTGCTTCATGTTGTTAACGCACTGCGCGCGACGGGCCGCTTCACGGGCCGCCTGGACCGCGGGCAACAACAAGGCAATGAGCACGGCGATAATGGCAATCACAACCAACAGCTCAATCAGGGTAAATCCTCGACGATCATGCGCGCGGACACTCAGGTTCATCTCCGGGGGTCCTCAAGCGAAGAAGTAAGCCGGTTTTGACAACAGTATGGAGACTAGACTTGGCAGGCGGATTGGCGGGTCGTGGGAGCGAAACGCCCGCGCTCGTGCGCCGCTAATGACTCGGAAGCAGCGAGGTCGAAGTGCTTGCCGGGATGTTCCGCCATTCCGTAACCGAAACTGACCGCGTCGTCGCAAGACGGCCGTGGAGAGGAACCGGACTGGACGGAAAGTGATCAGCTCTGCCCCAGTGCCAGTTCAAATTCTCGAAGCTCGCCGACGATCAATACCCGGCTTCTTAGAGAGTCACATGCTGCACGCCGGTCGCGCCTTTAATTTTGAAAAATTTCTTCTTTTCCGAATAATATTTCCGCGCGAAGAGCGAAGGGATGCGGCTCTCTGTGCACGCCGGCGACACCACGGCTCAATCGGACACGACCGGCGTTGTTCCATCGCCGGGCTCGGCCGAACGGTCGTCGGGCAGGGTCTGAAGATACGTTCCCAGCAGGGCATCGTCGGAAGGTGGAAGCACCCCGTGCTCGCGGCGATAGAGTTCTTCGGCGAACAAGACGACCAACTGGCGATATCCCCTTCGTTCCTGATTAGAAAGGGCTGGCCAGATACCCACCCATAAGAAGGACTTGGCATCCTTGGTCGTGACGAGCCAGCTTGCCAGGTCGCGGGGCGAGGGGAGGCGGGCGCCGGCCGTCGTCTCGGGGCTGACGGGATAGACCGGCACGATGTTGGGGCGATTCTTGGGCGAGAACGAGACCCGGACGGCCGGACTCGTTTGCCGCGGATTGGGCCCCTCGAGATGGGCAAGCCAGTTGGCGAAGAGCAGCCGGACTGCCCGCTGGCTACGTTCCGGCTCGCGCTCTGAGGAAGCGCTCTCCCAGAAAGAGATACATCGCCAAGTCGTCGGGCACCTGGTAGTCACCGATGCGATAGGTCACGTCTTCATCGATCGCCCGATGGAGGGAATATCGTGGCTGCTCCAGATTGCGCATGAAATGGAGATATTCCAGCTTGAGCGAAACGACATCCCACTCGAGCTTCGGCTGGTTCAGGGTGGCTTCGTCCAGGGCGCGACGAAGCTGTGGGATCGTGGTCTTGGGATCGGCGGCCCAGTCCGCCAACCGGCGCCGCAACTGGCCGTGGAAGGTATTGACAATATAACGGAGGGTCATGTTTCCTCGACGCCGGAGGTGGGTCGTCGTGCGGAGGACCTGCGCGATAGCAGTCCCAGGCGCCCGCCATATCACCGGTCTCCGCACGCCGTCCCCCCTCCACAAGGGCCAGCCACAACAGGCCGCCGGGATTGACGATGGGGAATCGGTGCCAGAAAAATTCGTCGGCCGAACCCCAGTTCACGTCGGATCGATCGGCTCCCTGCTGTAACAACGCGATCGCCGGGCGATTCTCTTCCACCCAGCGCTGGAGCTTCGGGTCAAGCTTGGACCAACTGCCTGTGGCGGCAGCGGTTTTCGCGGCGTACGGCACTTCCGGCAGAGGAGTGAGCTTCTCAAACGCTCGCTGGAAAAAGACAACGCCGTTCTGGTCGTCAGGGATTTGGTAACTTTTGAAGGCCGCGACGTCGAACGGGTCACCGATGTCGGGGAGCCCGTATAGACTGGTCAGCCACCAGATTGCAAAAACCCCGGCGGCCAAGGCCAAGCCCAGGATGCACCACAACAGTTGCCGCAGCCTTTTCCGCAGCAATTGAAGCATCTTTTGCGACGCGGTACTGACCGCCCTTGGCGGCGCGACGGCCGCTTCTTCAACTGGGGCCGGCATGGGAAAGTCGTCTCCAGGCAGATCCAGACCGGAATGTGTGACGTTCACCTCGTCTTACTCGATCTCCTAACCACGGTCAGGGCAGGACAATTGTCCGACAATGGGAAGATGCGAGCAAGTGGAATCGTCGAGTGGCCTGGTTGCCCCTGTACAGTCCACGCTTCACGATGGCGGTTTCTCGATCAAGATATCACCGAGGTCGATGGTTTCACCGGGCTTGACGGTGAAGTCCTTGCGAGCCTGGACCCCTTTATCGTCAACGTTGACGGTCGAATAATCGCTGATCCGGTACAGGGCGCCCGGGATCAGATCCGGCAGGGTGATGCGGCCATCGGCGTTGGTCAAAGGGCCTTTCCAGTAGTGCTTGCGATCGACATTGGGCATGTACGTCGCATCGGCCGCGAGCATCGCCTGCTGCGTCTTGTCCTTGGTCCACTCGGGTGGTCCCGACGTGCCCAGGATCTCGAAATGGGGAAGAAATTGACGACGGGTCTGCCGTCGAGACTGACGAACCGCGCCTTCGCCTGGCCGCATGGCTGAAGCCGGATTGTCATATCTTCGACAGCCTGCTTACCCGAAAGCTCGACCGTCGTGCCCCACTCGTGATCGGCGTCGAGGATCGACACGCGAGCGGTTTTATCCGGATCGAGCCCGTGGAGTGCGAAGGAGCCGTCGCGGGCGTGGATCGTCAGGTCGCCACGCCATTCGAGGTGGATGTACTGGAAGAACAGCGTGGTGATGATCTCCGACTTTTCGACCGGCTGCCCCTCTGGCCCGATCAAACGTCCCTTGACGGTCTTACCCGGCCGCAGCGCGACGGTGAGCTCGCGAGGCGGATCGGCGGCCTTGACGTCATAGGGAACAATCCGATGAGCATAATATCGGCTTCCACCAGGTTGGCCATTGTAGATCATTCGGCTGCCGATCGATTCGAGGATGTAGCCGGACGTCGGGCCGTAAACAAACAGGTCCCCCTTGCCGGGCGAGACCACGATCTGGAACGAACCATCGTTCTCGCTGACCACAACGCCCCGCCAGCCGTCGAGCACATTATCCGGGTTTCGAGCGGCGAGGTACTGCACGGTTGCGCCGCCGACCGGCCGGCCAATCCCTTGTTCGATCACTTTGCCCCGAATCAGCACGCCCCGTGGGAGCTTGACGTCCATCACCTTTTTAACTGACCCCTTGGTCCACGCCAGCTTATACTCGGGAACCAGGTAGGGTTGATCCTTGGCGGGAAATGCACTGATGCGGAAGTAAGCGCCCGGGGATGGGTTGACCGTGAACCGTCCTTGATCGTCGGCGAGAAAATGAGTGATGTACCATCCGCCGACCTCCTTGCTGCCAGCACTCACGTTGATCGCCGCGTTGGAGATGGGCTGGTTGGTGTCGGCGGTAAGGACACGACCCTCGATGATCGTCGCCGGCTGGAGGACCAACGTCGGGTCTTTCCGCCCATCTCGACCATCGGTCTGGAGCCCGATCCACTGGTGGGCGAAGCGGATGTCGTCGACGAGAGAGTGAAGGAGAGGTTCCCGCCAATGCCGGAGAGCGTGAACCGGCCTTGGCCGTCGGTCTGACCGGCCGCGGCCAGACGCTAAGCCTTCAGGCGGGGGATCATTTCCCATGTGCACACCGTCATACAGACCGATCGTTGGTGGGCTGGCCCACGTGCTCGACCTGCAACTCGACCCCGGTGGCCGGCTGGCCGTTGACATCGACCAGTTTACCCCGGATGATTTGCTCGGGACGAAGGCGGATATCGGCCGACGGCTGCTCGGCGTCCGCACTCAGATTCACCCAGCCGAGGCCGAAGCCGGGGGCCGTGGCGATCGCATAGACCTCGAAGAACCCAGCCGTCGAGCAACGTAGACGCCTCCAGGCGGAATGTGCCATCCGGTGTCGGTCGCACCGTGGCCGAGCAGCGACCGGGGCTCTCGTTCCTTCCTCGCGGCAACCCACGGTTTCCGGGGCCGCCCGACGACGTCGACGACCGCGCCGGCCACCGGCTTGCCCGTCGGGTCGAGCACGCGACCCGCCACGGTCATCCGGCCCGCGGCCGCCGTCTGGGGCTTCGAGCTGGGCCCGGCTGGTGATCCTTGGCTCCCGGATCGAACTTCGCCGCAATCCGCGGTCGCTGACCCGCCGGGGCGGCCTTGGGCTCATCATTCATGCCAGCCAGGGAGCCACTCAGATAGTTCGCGCCAGTCGCGATGGCGCCCAGCGTCAGCAAGATCAGCACAGTGAGTTTCAGCTTGGTGAGAAACATGGATCGGATCACCTCCTGAGCGAGGGCCGCCACCGAGGCCGAGACGGCCTCACCCGCGGCCTGACCGGCCGCGAACTGGATCGCGGCTTTCGTCGTGGCATCACACAGTGGGGATGAGATGTGCGCCGATGGTGATTTCGTGCCCAGGGCCGTGGCCAGCATGGCGGCCGGCAGCCCAAAGCCCCGACGGGTCAGACCGCGGCGGAGCTTGTCGCGGGCTCGGGCTAACCGGCTGCGTAGCGTCCCGGCCGGCCAATGGAGCCGTCGTGCTGCCTCGTCCAGGGTCAGCCCCTCGAAGTAGCAGAGGACTACCGGCAGACGAAACGATCCCGGCAGCCGGGCAATCTCGTCGTGCGAGCGCCTCCACGTCCTCGCGATCCAGGGCCGGCTGGACTAAGGATCGACCGCGGTGCTCGATCCCGAATCAGGAGGCCGTCATGGAGCCCTGCTCCTCGTGCTTGCGTTGGCGGGCTGAGCCGGAGCTTCGCGCTCGAGCCGTGCGGATCGCAACCCCGTAGAGCCAGTTACTCAGCAAATCCGGGTTGCCGATCGACCGGGCCTTGCGGGCCAAGAACGAGAAAGACGGCCTGGAACGCATCCTCGGCGAGATGCAGGTCACCCATGAACTGCCGGCAGATGTCCAGCACCATCGGCCCGTGCGCGCGTCACCAGAGCGGCGAATGCGGCTTCGCCGACGGGATCGCGCCGAGCGTTAAACCGCTCCAGGAGTTGCCGGTCGGTGAGCCCAGCGACCGAGCCTCCCTCAAAGAGCGACTCGATCTGCCGGACAACCGCCTTCGAAGCCACACGCGACATGCACTCGGGCTCCCTCGCAGATACCTCAGTTGAAACTCATCCCACATGAGATACTGCCCCGACCTCGGTCATCTTATCCCAAGTTGTGACCGAAAACGGGCTCTTCACGATCATTTCGCCGGCACGGGCCCCGTCCATCGCGGAGATCGCAATCGCAAGATGAAAGAACCGGTGACCACGGCCGTTGCCACGCCGCCCATCAAAACTTGGTGTCGTACGGCTCCGGCAATCCGATGCGGCTAAACGTGTCGGCGAAGTGCTTGGCGAGGTGTTCGCGGTAAGGTGAAAGGAGCCGCCCGCGCCGGCGGCCGGATCGGGCCAGCGCCATCGAGTAAGTCAAGCCGAACGGAGTGGAGCTGACGCAGATCCACGATCATCTCGTCGAGGTCCAGCTCCGAGTTCGCCGGCAGGAAGTACCAGCCATAAACCCTGGCGCCCGAACGGGCCCACGGATGTCGGCCGGTTTCAGTAGACCCTGGTCGACAATGAACTGGGTTTCGTAAATAACGGCGGCAGTGACCGTGGAAACCTTCCGCTGCACGAGGTCGCAGGTCTGGGTCAGAACCAAAACACGAGCTGGTACGCACTCAGTTTCGCTTCGCCCCGGAAGGTTCAGATCGTACTCCGTCAAAAAGAGAAGCGGATAGTCGTCGACAATGTCTGCCTGATCGATAGGAACATCAGGCAAGGGCTTGGAGTAGATCATTGATCATCGTCGTCCCTGGGAATCTCCGGGACATCGGGCAACGGTAACGATCCAGGCGTAGCTGTCACTAGGATGCCCGACTTCGGCTGTGGGAACTCGACCCACGGGTCGAGCATGACATCAGATTCGTCGTAGGCCGCCAAACTGGGAACCTCAGCAGTTCCCAACACGCGCAGCTCGACCCAGTGACCTTTGACCTGACAAAAGTAAACTCGCCCGGATTCGAGGTCAACCTGCCCCAGGGCTTCAACCAGCGATAAGCTCATAAAGGCTCCAGACAGTTCGCGGTTCAGGAGGTCGCGTATTCGGTTGATTAGACGTTATCCGGAATAAGGAATCCGTCACCGTTTCAGGCGCTGTGTGCGATTTTGTGTGTTGGTTTAGCGTGAATGGAACAAACAGCGTCGCTCTTTAAGCTAGTCAGTAGGAACAAAAACTGTGAATGGATTTATCGCTTTCGGGCCAATCCTGGGAGGCCGTGGGGCGGCATCGTGCCGCCCTGTCCGGTCTTGGCTCCTGAGTCGGCGCTCGGGTCGCGTCCCCGCGTTGCCCTATCCTCCGCCCAGGTCTCCTCAGTGTACCTCGCTCGACTGTGGCCGGGCAATTTCTTTCTCCTCGGCCTTGGCTCGCCGCCGGGCGCCGGCCGTCGCCAGCTTCTCTTTCCGCGCGGCCCAGATGGCCTCGGCACGACCGGCCAGCTTGTCTGCCGGCGTGACATAGCCGATCGCGCTGTGTAACCGCACCGTGTTGTAATAGGTCACGAACTCGGCGACCAACCGCCGAGCGTCCTCCAGACTCAGAAACCCGTCCGCATCCTCCGGCAAGAGTTCGATCGAACGGATCGACGCTGCCGTATCGCCCGACAGTCCCAAGGCAGAAGGGGTCAGGACGATTCGCCGGCTCGTTTCGTATCCCAGACGGCTCAAAAAAGCTGTCAGGGCATCTGGCGAAGTGAGGCCCGCGAGATCCTTGGTCGTCAGGTCGAGGTCGGTTTTGAGGATTGCCATAACCTTATATGCGATCCCGGGGTGCCAGTGCCGATTCCGCCTTCCGCGACTCGAAGTTGAGGGAAGGCCAAGTCCATCACGATTCCAAGCGACGACTTTACTCTAACCCCAGCCTATGCTACCCGCGAATCACGCAATCTGAACCATGCCCCAATCGAGGTGCGCCCCCCTACGCAATAACGTAGGATACAAGGTTTACCGCCATTCAGCCACGCCGGAGAGGATCCAACGATCGCCACGAATGGCCGAAGCCGCTGTCATCGCAATCATGGCTGGCAACCCGCGGCGCTCGTCATCGTTTTGGAGCAAGGCGTTCGATTGGACTATCTCAGGTTCGGGAGTTCACCGTCTTCAGCGGCATCTCGATCATCGAGCGTCTCTCGGCCACCGAGCGATCCTGTGGCGCTCCGTCATCGACCTCGCGCGGCGAGCCGATCACGCGTCCGCTTGGTTAGGAACCCGAAGGTAAGCCGATCAAGCCGCCTGTCGCTGCACTATCACCCGATCATGACTCGACCAATCGTTTGTTTGACAAAAATTCAACACCGAAATACAATGTCGATCCTCAGTTGTACCCTGATCATTGGGATTGGGACGTCCATGACAGGATCTCGGGCCGTTCCGGATGGCGTTTCTCAAACCACCATGAACGCCGTCCGCCCGGCCTTGAACAAGCCCGCCATGCTGTAACCGAGCGCGTCCAGCCATTCACGGGAGACCCTTGCAATGCTTTCCATCCTTGGCCAAAAACCTGCGACGTATTGCGATGGCCACTCCCGGCGCCACTTTCTGAAAATCGGCGGTCTGGCGATGGGCGGGCTGGCATTGCCCCAGGTCCTCAAAGCCCAGGCGGCGGCAGGATCGTTGAGCTCGAGCACGCGATCGCGGCACAAAGCCGTCATCATGATCTACCTGTCCGGAGGCCCCTCGCACCAGGACATGTACGACCTCAAGATGAACGCCCCGGCCGAGATCCGTGGCTCCTTCCGCCCCATTTCCACCAACGTCGCCGGCATCGAAATCTGCGAGCACATGCCGCGTCTCGCCAAGATGATGGACAAGTTCACCATCATTCGTTCGCTCTACGGCAATCTCGACCAGCACTGCTCCGACATGTGCTTGAGCGGCTATCCCATCGGTCCACAAGGCAGACAGGACGGGCATCCCTCGCTGGGATCCGTGCTCTCCAAGCTCCAGGGGCCCGTCGACCCGGCCATACCTCCATCAATTGGTCTCACGATCAAGACCAAGCATCTGCCCTACTCCAACCCGGGTAGTCCTGGCTTTTTGGGAATGGCCCATTCTCCGTTCCTGCCCGATGGTCCCGAAATGACCGAAATGCGTCTCCACGGCGTAACCCTCGACCGCCTGCGTGACCGCCGAACCCTCCTCGCCAGCTACGACGCCTTCCGTCGCCGGACCGAGCGACAGACCAACTCCCAGGGGCTCGACACCTTCACCAACGCCGCCTTCGAGGTCCTCACCTCCAGCAAACTGGCCGAGGCGCTCGACCTCGAACGTGAAGATCCCAGAGTCCGCGATCGCTACGGACGCGGCAGTGCCGATCCCGCCTTCGGCGAAGACGCCGGCCCCCACTGGATGGACCAGTTCCTGATGGCCCGGCCCTGGTCGAAGCAGGAGCCCGTTGCGTTACCCTCTCCTTCGGCAGTTGGGACCGGCACGGCGGCAATTTCACCCAGCTCCCCCCGCAACTCGACAGGTTCGACCAGGGAATCACCGCCCTGGTCGAAGATTTGCACGCCCGAGGCCTGGACCAGGATGTAAGCGTCATCGCCTGGGGCGAATTCGGCCGCACCCCACGCATCAACAAATCTGCCGGCCGAGACCACTGGCCCAAGGCGTCCTGCGCTCTGCTGGCCGGCGGCGGCATGCGAATGGGCCAGGTCATCGGTTCGACCAACCGCCTGGGCGAGGAACCACAGGATCGGCCCGTGCACTATCAGGACGTCTTCGCCACCCTCTATCACCAACTCGGCATCGACGTCCAGAACACCATGATCTACGACGCCACTGACCGCCCCCACTTCCTCCTCGACCGCCGAGACCCAATCCGCGAGCTCATCTGACGCCCTGCGCAGGGGAAGCTGCTGGAAAGGCAATTGAACAATCGCAGTCCCGATCGGCGTTCACACCTGCGGGGACCCTCCATCGAGTTCGTGCAGACGACGATCGCCGGCATCGCAACGGCGGCCGGGGATCAGAGGTCGGTAACGTTGAAATAGGGACCGATCACGGAGATCGAGAACAATGCTCCGTCGTAGCCGCTGATCGGCTGCGAAAGACTGACGTTGGTAAACGGAGGCGGAGATTGGCCCCCGTCCGCCCTGCTGATATCCATCGTCATGAAGGCATTGGTCGCGGTCCCGAAATTGAAGAGCACGGTCGAATTTCCCTGCGCCGGAATGGTCTCGGTGATAAACGGCTGCTGGAACTGCGACATCCTCCAGATGGACGGTCACCACGAGGGCCATGCCCGTCGTGTTCTGAATCGTTACGCTGTCGAGACTTGGCGTGGGCACCGGAGTGGACGTACCCCCCGTGCCCGTGCCGGGAGTGTCGGGGTCGAGGTGCCCGACCCGGTCGCCGGTGGGTCGCCGCCATTGATCCCACCGATGCCCGACCCGGTTACCGGTGGGTCGCCGCCATCAATCCCACCTTGGACGTAACGGTAAAGGTCGCCGAGGATCCGCCTCTGCGTTGTAATGATCGACTTCGCGGAATGAGGCCGATAGAGCCCGATGTCGCTCTGCCATGACGGGGCAAGCGCTTCAGGTCCGGACGGAATCCGTGACGATAGCGCGGTGAGTTGGGCACTCGCCTGGACGGTGTCCTCCGTCTTGGCCAGCGTGTGGATGATGGCCTTGACGTCGCGAACGACTCCACTCAACGCGGGCTTGGACAAGAGGGGTGCGGCCGTAGACAGCAGCACCCTACGCTCCATGACATCAACACTCGGCAAGAAGCCCGTCTTTGTTCTTCGCATGGTTTCATCCTCCAAGTTGCGCATATTATTTATACCATACGGAACGAACGCTTGCTGGCGACGGGTCAGACGTCGAGTTGGGGAAGACCCAGAACGCGCTCGAGCAAATCGCGGCTGCCTGGGACGTCACGGGGAATCGGGAATGGCTGAGCGGTTGACCAACCTTTGCGTGCCGGTCAGAATGATACGACCTCTCCTGTTCGGAAAACGTCGACCTGCCAGAAAGCCTGATCGGCTGGACCCTTTACTTTAAGTACGGAAACCACCCCTGTGACCAGGTTCGCTCATCTCTCGGAGCCGATCACCAAGGAGATCTGGCGATTCCGCCCATCGATTGTCGCGATGGGGTTGTTGCTCTCGGTCGTGGGGCCGGCTTTCGCAGCCGGTGTGGGGGACCCGCCGGCTCCCACCGCGACCCCGGTGACGAATGCAAGGGCTGGAGCGCCCGCGTTCGAACGCGACATCGCCCCGCTCTTGCGGGCCCGTTGCCAGAAGTGCCACGGTGAAGGGAGCCGCAAGGGGGGGCTCGACCTTCGCTCGATGGCCGGGATTCTCCAGGGGGGAGAGAGCGGCGACCCCGCGATCGTCCCCGGCAAGGCGAGCGAGAGCTTGCTCGTCCGGCTCGTGACCGAGAAGGCGATGCCGCCGGGCAAACTCCCCAAGCTCGAAGGGGACGAGGTGGGTCGGATCAAGGCGTGGATCGACGCCGGAGCCCCGACCGAGTCCTCGACGGCGGATTCCTCTTCTTCCACCTCGTCCGAGGCGGTCTTGGCACGCAAGGTTGGCGACATCTTCGAGTTCAACTGCCTCGTCTGCCACGGTCGCAGGAAGCGCGAGGGGGGGTTGGATCTCAGGACGGTCGCCTCGATGCGAAAGGGAGGGAAAACCGGGCCGGCCCTGATCCCGGGCAAGTCCGCCGAGAGCTTGCTGGTGCGGAGGATCCGGGACGACGAAATGCCCACGCGCATCGGGCGGTCGGAGGCCTCGGTTAAACCGGTCTCCGCCGCCGAGCTCGACCTGATCCGGTCCTGGATCGACGCCGGGGCTCCCGAGCCTCCGCGACGACCGATCCTCCAAGGCGAGCTCAAGGCGCTGAGCGACGACGACCGGAACTGGTGGTCGTTTCAAGCCCCCAAAGCGGCCGGAGGTCCCTCGCGTGCGTCCCGAGCACGAGGCATTGGTCCGGAATCCGATCGACGCCTTCCTGCTCGCCAGGCTCGAGCGCGCCGGACTGGGCTTCGCGCCCGAGGCCGACCGGACCACGTTGCTGCGCCGGGTGTCGTTCGACCTGACCGGCCTGCCCCCCACGCCCGCCGAGATCGACGCGTACCTCAACGACGAGAAGCCAAGGGCATACGAGCGACTCGTCGGCCGGCTCCTCGACTCCCCCCGGTATGGCGAGCGCTGGGGGCAGCACTGGCTGGACGCGGCAGGCTATTCCGAGTCCGACGGCGGCGATGGCTTCGACCCGGTCCGGAGCGAGTTCCACCACTACCGCGACTACGTCATCCGCGCCCTCAACTCCGATAAGCCGTACAATCGGTTCCTGCTCGAGCAGCTCGCCGGCGACGAGCTCGAGGATTACTTGCACGCCAAGGAGTTCACGCCGGCCCTGGCCGATAACCTGATCGCGACGGGCTTCCTCCGCACCTGCGTGGACCCGACCGATCGCCCGGTCCACAACTTCCCCCCCGACCGCGCCCAGGTCCTCGCCGACACGGTCCAGGTCGTCGACTCGACCCTGCTCGGTCTCACGCTCGGCTGCGCCCGCTGCCACAGCCACAAGTACAACCCGATCAGCCACAAAGACTACTACGCGTTCTCCGCCATTTTCGCCGCCGCCTACACGCCGCTCGACTGGCGGGTCCCGAAGCAGCGGCTGCTCGAGCTTGGTAACCAGGCCGAGCGCGACGCCGCGAAGGCCGCGAACGACGCGATCGACAGCCAGGTCGCCCCCATCAAGGCCAAGATCGAGGCGCTCGCCGAGACGTTCAAACCCCGCCTCTACCAGAAGAAGCTCGACCAGCTCCCCGAGGCGATCCGGAGCGACGTCAAGATCGCCCTCGAGCTCCCGGAGCCAAAACGGAGCCCGATCCAAAAATACCTCAACGAGAAACTCAGCGGCCATTTCCAGCCCAAGGACGAAGAGCTCCTGGCCGCGTTCCCCGAATACCAGGAGAAGGCGACGCGCTGGCGGGACGAGATCGCCAAGCTCGAGGCGAAGAAGGTCCTGCTTACCGCGGGTCCGGGCCCTGACCGACACGGAGCCTGAAGCCGATCCGTACTACCTCCTGAAACGGGGCGAGGCCTACAACCGCGGGGGCGAGGTGCTCCCGGACATCCCCGAGGTTCTCTCTGGCGGCACGTCCCCGCTGGCGATCGCCCCTCCCTGGGCCGGTAGCTCCGAGCACGGGGCGGCGGCTCGCCTTCGCGCGCTGGCTCACCCGGCCCGATCATCCCCTGACCGCGCGGGTCTTCGTCAACCGGGTCTGGCAGCAGCACTTCGGCAACGGGATCGTCCCCACCCCGGACGACTTCGGCCGCACGGGCGTGGCCCCGACCCATCCTGAGCTGCTCGACTGGCTCGCGACCGAATTCGTCCGCCAGGGGTGGAGCATCAAGGCGCTTCCACACCCTGATCGTGACCTCGACCGCCTATCGCCAGTCTTCGCGGAAGTCGCCCGAGCTGGCGGCCGCCGACCCTCGCGACGAACTGCTGGGCCGGTTCCCGTTCCGCAGGCTCGACGCGGAGGCGATCCACGACTCGATCCTGGCGATCGCCGGGTCCCTGAACCTGACGATGTACGGCCCGGCCTCCGAGGTCGTGGTCGACCCCGAGGGGCAGGTCGTGGCCAAGGACGCTCCCGAGCATCGCCGCAGGGGCATCTACATGCTCCACAGACGCTCGCAACCCTTGACCGTGATCGACACCTTCGATGCGCCCCGGATGACGATCAACTGCGTGAAACGACGTGGTTCGACGGTCGCCTCGCAAGCCCTCCTGATGCTCAACAGCGAATGGATCCTGGCCCAGGCCGAGCGAACGGCCGGCCGGCTCCGGGACGAGGCCGGCACCGACCCCGCCCGCCAGGTTGACCTCGCCTACCGCCTGGTCTTCGCCCGGCACCCCGTCAAGAACGAGACCGAGCGAGGCCCTCGCGTTCCTGGCCACCCAGACCCGCGCCGCGTGCCGCCCGCCAACCGGCTGCCAAGCCAGCCAGTCCCGCCCGGGACGCCGCCTCCCGACTTACGCTCGCCGACTTCTGCCTGGTACTGCTCAATACCCCGGAATTTCTTTACGTTGATTGATCGACAGATCGTTGTCGAATTTGGATCAAGCCGTTCTTCCCACAGCGAATCACGCCTCGTCCTGGAAAGGTCCCCGCCCGATGATCAGATCCGGACGCCTGGAACGCCTGGACGCGACGCGAGTGGGTCCGGCACGTCGGCGCCGGCTTCGGCGGCGCGGCGCTGGCGTCGTTGCTGGCGGAAGACCTCCGCGCCGCGGACCCTCACGCCAAGGAACGGACGCCGGAGCGGACGGACGACCTCAAGCCCAAGCCTCCGCACTTTGCCCCCAAGGCCCGCTCGGTGATCCAGCTCATGATGCCGGGAGGGTCCGAGCCACATCGACATGCTCGACCCCAAGCCGGCGCTCGAGCGTCACGACGGCAAGCGGTTCCCCGGCGTGGTCGACGCCATGAACGCCGACAAGGTCGGGGCCGTGATGCGGAGCCCGTTCCGGTTCGCCAAGTACGGAAACTCGGGCATCGACGTCAGCGACTTGCTCCCCTACCTGGCTCGCGTCGTGGACAAGCTCACGGTGGTCCGCTCGATGTACACCGAGCACATCAACCACGAGCCCGCCATCTGGATGATGAACACCGGCCGCACGATCCCCGGCCGCCCTTCGGCGGGCTCGTGGGTGGTTTACGGCCTCGGGACCGAGAATCAAAACCTGCCGGCCTACGTCGCCCTGGAAGATCCCAAGGGAGAGCTCGACGGCATCCGGAACTGGTCGGCCGGCTGGCTTCCCCCGATCTACCAGGGGACGCCGTTCCGCGCGGTCGGGAGCCCGGTCCTGAACCTGAAGCCGAGCCGAACCTTGACGTCGGAGGTGCAGTCGCGCCGCCAGGCCTACCTGAGTGCCCTGGCGGAGGACCACCGCCGCTCCCATCCCGGCGAATCCGAGCTCGCCGCCCGGATCGCCAGCTACGAGCTGGCCGCCCGGATGCAGATCTCGGCCAGCGACGCCCTGGACCTCAGCAAAGAGTCCGCCGCCACCCGCGAGGCCTACGGCCTCAACGACGAGGTCACCGCGTCCTACGGCAGGCGCTGCCTGATGGCACGCCGGCTGGTGGAGCGCGGGGTCCGGTTCGTCCAGGTCTTCATGGATTTCGTCTGGGACCAGCACACGAACCTCGAAACCGGCCTGCGCGAGAACTGCGCCCGGACCGACCGGCCGATGGCGGCCCTGGTCGCCGACCTGGATCGGCTCGGTCTGCTGAACCAGACCCTGGTGATGTGGGGCGGCGAGTTCGGCCGGTTACCGGTCTCGGAAGCGGGCAACGGCCGCGACCACAACCCTCGCGGCTTCACCTGCTGGCTCGCCGGCGGCGGCGTCAAGTCCGGCCACATCCACGGCGCCACCGACGAATTCGGCTACGAAGCCGTCACCGACCGGGTGAGCGTCCCCGACCTCCACGCCACGATGCTGCACCTCCTGGGCCTCGACTTCAAGCGCCTGACCTATCCCGTCCACGGCCTCGAAGAGGGCCTCATCAGCACGATCTACAAACCGCGAGTCGTCACCGAGATCATTGCCTAAGAGCGCCTCACGATTGAATTGAGCACGTGTCGCGGCCGAGACGAACCACCCCCCCTAACCCCCCCTTCGCAAGGGGGGGAAAAGGCACGGCTAATCGTCCCCCCCTTGCGAAGGGGGGGTTAGGGGGGTGTCACGCGACATGGGGTTTGATCGCGAAATTGCGACACCAGGTTTGATCGCATCTGTTCAAAAGATCTCTATCGACGATTAGTCACGTTCAAGTTCATGACTCTCTCCGGACTGAGCTCATCGGCGGAACGGCGGCTCAGTTGTCGGCCTTCACTGTCGGCGAACACCCACTCGTTATTCTCGGGGTCGTAGAGCACGCAGACATCCTTTCCTTGATGGAGCCTCCCCACATAATGGTTTCGATTGTAGAGCGAAACCCGGCCATCTGGACCGACTCGCCGCACGGGCACAATGGTCGTCAGGTGCTCGGCAACGCGCGACCACTTCCACAACGCCATCTCCGATGCCGGATCGTAGGGCCGACCGGAATCCGCCAGGCCGGGGAAGACCTCGAGGCGACTTCGGCGATTCTGGTACGGGTACACCTCGCGGTACATGCGGTCCATTCGCTCCAGGCGGTCCTGCAATTCCTCGGGCGTCTGGCACGTCCACGGCTCGCACCACCGGGCGGACGTCCCTTGGGAACGCTCGACGACCCCGTTCTCTTGGGGGCTCGCCGGGTTGTTCCGGTGTATCTCGATGCCCAAGCCGATCAGCCACAACGACAGGTCGGTCGGAAACTCGCCCCGGGAGCCCCAGGGCCAGCCGTTGTCGACTCGGAAGCGGCCGGGCAACCCCCAGCGAACAAAGGCCAGGCGGAGCTGTTCCCGAACGGCCTCGAGTGGGACCTTCTGCCAAGCCCCGTGGGGGGAAAACCGCAGTCCAGAGCACTGCGCCGCTGCATTCGTCGATCAGACGAAGCCAACTTACTTCTTCACGAGTTTTTATTCGGATATGTTCTTTTGCATCCATCTGCCAGGTCTCGTGGGGCGCGGTCGCCCGGTCAAGGTGGGTCCTGCGTGGTCGTCCCGCCGGGCCGGAGACAGGCCGGCTCGTACGAACCAACGTTGGAGTGTTCGCACCGAGGGGACGGGTCGTCCCGGCGCCTCCAGGAGAAGCTGCACCCGGATCAGGCCAGCCCCCCATGTGGGGTGTTCTCGGCGCAGGCTCAGCGCGGTCTCCACCAGCTCGGAGGGTGCGGCCTCGGCGACCGACGGGTGCCGATAATCAGCTGGGATGCCATCGGTGCCGTGGAGGCGAAACCGGTGGAGGAGACGGCGGACGGTAGAGCAGGGCAAGCCCAACGATTCGGCGATCTCGCGAGTCTGGTAGCCTTTTTGCCAAAGTTGGAACATTGCCTGACGGATCGGGACGGGGATGGGATGTGGCATGATCAAACCTCGAAGAAGAATTTTCATGAGACCAACCATTCCCATACTGTACCGATGTTGTAGCGCGATCAAACCTGGTGTCGCAATTTCGCGATCAAACCTCATGTCGCGTGACAGGGGGGTGACCACGCGTGCCCAATCCAATCGCAATACGCTCTAGCGATCGCCACTGGTGGCTGAGGCCGCTGTCACCGCGATCAAGGCCGGCACCCCCCGGCGCTCGGCGTCGGTGTAGACCAAGTCAATCGATTGGATCTCCACGAGCGGCCGGGGGTTGGTCCATTGCTGGACATAAGCAACGGCGTACAGAGTCGCTGTCAGGATAACGGCGGGTCCAACCAATTTGGGCGCCGGGCAAAGGCGTCGGCGCTTTCTGGCGATAGTCGTCGACGTCGATCTCGCTCCGGATCGGCACCGTTGCAGTCTGGCCGTCGGCATAGGTCACGATGTAATGGGCCAGCTCGAATGCCTTGTGCTCGCGGATTTCCCGTGTCGTCACGACGGCGATCGATCCGCGGCAGCCTGGAGAAAGAACAAGGCATCGGCCTTGCGGTTGACCGGGATGCTCCGCACCGCATCGGGCAGACCACCCGGCACATCCGGACCGCCGAGCATGATCACGGTCGGCACCGGGGAGGTCGGAAAGTCGTGGATCACGAACGGAACACCCGCCAAGATCTGCCGGCCGCCCGGCAGCTCGGCGAAGGTCTTAGCCCGATCGCCAAACCAGCCCCGGTCGGTACGGTACTGATTGGCCTGCTTCGACAGGTCCAGCGGCTCATACGCCAGCTTGGCCCCGGCGATGATCGTCCGGCCGCCGGCAAACGGGGCCTTCAAGTTGCGGAGCACACCCGCCAGGATCGCCCGTTTCTTTTCCGGGTTCTCGGGAGCATCGTCAGGCTCCGTAAACTTCAGGTTGCAGAGGATGATTCCTCCCGATCCGCGGGGGTAATGCACCAGCCCTCCCACATTCAACATCGGCCGCACTTTCTCGGAAAACCCAGGCGGGCGCTTGGCGAACAGCCGGATATTGTCCAGACCCGTCACCTGGGCCTTGCCGGGAATGACCTGCCACTCGTCCAGCCGCACGGTGATCTCACGTCCGGTCAGCGGAGGTTCGATCGCGAATGTCTGCGGCTCGTTGTTGGGCTTGACCGGGAACGACGACTTACCGTTCTCCTTACCGTCAAACAAAAGCCCGAACCAAGTGACCGGATAATAAAACGTGTTGCCGATCCACTCGACTCCGGCAATCTCCTGCGGTTTGGGAAAAACCAGCTTGAAATCCAACGGCGGCCGGGCGGCGCGGGCACGTTGACGATGTACTTCCACCCATCAGCCGAGACCATGCCGTTCACCATGTTCCGCAAGAAGTCGTTGTCGAAGCGAGCGAACGGGGCGATGTCGTCGACGTCCACCACGAAGCTGAAAATCTCGGACGAAACGTAGTTTCCCTCCTGCCACGGGAAAATCCGCTCCGATGAATACATCACGACATCGGCCGATGTCAGCCCGGCCATGAGAGGGTCTTTGACAGCCGGGAGGGTGACCCGCTCTCGAGCGAACGGGCGGATCATGTGGTCGAAGCCGACCAAGGTGTTGAACGACTCCAGCCCTTCGGGCGTAAGGCCGTTGAGCACGAGATAACCGCCGGCCTCAAGGAACGCCTCGACCCGGCCTCGACCCTCGACCAGGGCCTTGAGGCGAGCAGGAGTGGCGGCGATCACGACGATCTTCACGCCCGGCGCGGTCATGGCCTGGAGCGGATCGGAACGGGACTCGGATCGCAGGCCAATCCGCTCGAGTGCCGAGGCGAGCCCGGGGGCTCCCTCGACCACGGTCGCTACCGGGCGGAACTCCTGTCGATAGGTCGCCGCGTGATCGAGCAAGTTGACCAGGAGCCGTTGCGCCACCACGTTGGTCGCCAGCGTCTCGCCCACCCGGAGCTGGCAAAGCGAGCAAGAGCCCGGTTCCAATCGGGATCTCGGCGAGTGCGGTATGGGCGAGCTTATCGTGGCACTGGACGATTGAACGGGCCCCTCGCGCCGGCTTGAGGTAGGCGTTGCGATAGACGACCTCGCCGGGTTGCCAGGTGAAGAAATCTTTATGCTTGAGCCCGCGAACGGGCGGATGGGTGGCATCCTCGATGAAGGCGGTGCGGCCCAGGTTGCTCGCGGTTTCCATCGACGCCGAGCCGAGTGCCTGGTACTTGAGCGGCGAGCTTTGTTCGAGCACAATCACCCGCTTGCCCTCGAGTGCATACGCCGCCAGGCGAGTCGAGGCACTATCCTCGGCGCTGATCGCGTCTCGGCCGATCAAGAGGACGTTCGCCGAAGCAGGGAGCGTCTTCAAATTGTTGAGCGCCGTGTATTTGATCGCTTGCGTCTCGAGCAACCGCCCGACGTCGCCGGCCGGGTCATAAACGGCCAGTCCACTGGCGGCGAGCTCGGCGAGCCCGAGCGGCTTGGCCCCAAGGTTCAAGACCGAGACATCTTTGATGTCTCGAAAGACTTGCCCGCTCCGGGTGTGCAGCGACAGGACCAGCTCTCCCTCGACCCGAGGTGAGTTCTCGAGGTCGGTCGGCAGAGTCAACGTCAAGGGATCGTGCAGCACCAGGCTGCCGCCGGGGGGTACGCTGTGCTGGGTCTTGCGGCGGCGGACTTCGCGGTCGCCGAACTTCAAGGAGCGGACAAATGTGATCGGAGAATCATCGTGCGTGTCGTTGAAGATGCCGTAGGTGCGGTCCACGGTCTGGTCGGCGCCGAAGGTCCAGTTCCATTGCCGGCAAAAGACAGCACGCGGAGCATTGGCGAGATACTGGCCGGTCGCCGCCTCCTGGGTCTGCCAGAAGTGGATCGCACCGTAGCCGTTCCAGCGGGCTCCCTCGGTCATCATCCGCACGGCGATGCCGACGGCGCGCCGGGCCGATTGCTGGCCGACGAAGACCTCCTCGCCACCAAAGTAAGCGTAAGCCGGGTTGTGACCGGCGGCGAACAGCTCCTCGCCGATGAACCGAGGCCGCTTCAAGTCCCACTCCCAACGGCCACGGCCGCCTCCCTTGGCGTTGGGCTCGTAGGCCAAGGTGGGATACTCGGAGAACGGGCCGGCCGTGTAGTGGTCGCCGTGGACCGGCATCCGGTTCGACTTGGTCGCGCCGCCGCCGTCGGTCATCGTCGGTCGTGTCGGGTCGATCTCTCGCACCGCGTTCGATACCTTGACCACCTCATCCTCGAACCGGTCCATCAAATGTCCATAAAGATTGATGCAGTTGATATACAGCCATTCGTTCTCGATCGACCAGATCATGATTGACGGATGATTGCGCTCGCCCTTGACCTGTGCGATCATCTGATCTCGCCAGTTTTCCATCAGCTCCATCTTGATTTCGGAGCCGTACCGCTTCTTGAGCGCGGGATCGTTCTCGACGGCCATGTAACCAATGGCCTCGCCGTCGAGCATGCCCGAACGGCGGACGACCACGCCGCTCTTGTCGAAGAAGTCGAGCGCATCGTCCGGCGTCAGGCCCATCCAGCGCGTGCCCCAGAACCGCATGAAGGTCTGGTTGGTCTGGCGGTAGAAGTCGAGCCACTCTCGCCAGTTGGCGTGGTCGTGAGTGTCGGCCCAGCCGTGCCAGGGGATGCCGTTCAAGCGGAAGTCCTTGCCGGCGATTGTCCACTCACGGAAACCGAATGGGGTCTCAGTGACATCGAGCGTTTGGCCGCCACTTTTCAGGGTGGTCCGCAGGCGATAGAGCCGCGGCTCGTCAGGCCACCAGAGCGAGGGAGATGCCCATGGCTCGGCCAAGGCAACGGTCGTGGTTTTCCCCGGCCCCAATGGGATTGTTCGAGGCGCAAACGTCTTGACGACCTTGCCCGCGGCGTCGATCGCCTCGCAGATGAGCTCGCCCTCGACGGGCTGGCCCGTCGGGTTGTTCAGCGTGACCTCGAGCGCCAGCTCCTTCGCGATACCGACGGCTTGATGAAGACGTCCGCCACGTAGGCCGGTCCCACCGCGAACAGGACGGGCGTCGCCAGGATTCCCGACTCGGGGTGGTTCCAGATCGGATAGGCTAGGTCCTGGAACCCGTCGCCGAAGAACTTCTTGGGCAGGTTCCATCGTCGCCGCAGCTTCATCGGGTCGCTCGCGCTGGCCGAGTATCCATACCAGGCGTCGCGGATGCCGACCCAGATCTCGTTGTGCCCCGGCCTGATCGCCTTGGTGACGTCGATTTGCACCTTGGCGAACGGGTTCTTGTCGAAGCCGCAATAGACGCCGTTGACATAAACGGTTGTATTGAGATTGTTCTGTGGGAAGACCAGGAAGAACGACCGGCCGGCTGCCGTCGCGGGGACCTCGACGCGGGTGCGATACCAGACGCGATGGGCGAAGACCAGGTCGGGTCGCAGCGTGTTCTTATCACCGGGGACGGCGATGGCCCGCCAGTTGGGATTTTGAGGCAAGGCCGGGATCGGCGCGGCCACTGGACCGGGCTCTTGCTCGTCATCGCGGCAGATCTCCCACTGGCCCGCCAGCGCGATGGTCTCCCTGGCTCCCTCTGGACCGGCGTCAGACAGGCGAAAAACGGTTTCCGCGGCCTGGCGGTCGTGGTCGTCGCGGCCATCGACGTCCGGCTTGAACTTGCCGTTGGGCCGGAATTCGCCGGGATAGACGCAGATCGCATCGAGCGCGAACAGCACGCGCTGAGGCTTTCCCTTGTCGTCCGGCAGCATACCGACGCGAAACTCCAGCCGGTGTGCACCCGGCGCAAGACTCGCCTTGCCCAGCTTGAGCCAGGCGACCTCGCAGAAGAAGTCGATCTCCATCAAGTCAGAGGTCAAGGAGTCGGGGCTGATCTTTGCCCAGACCCCTTCATCCAGCCGCCACTCGAACGGCGAGCGGGCGAACTCGAATCCGATCCGTGCCCAGACTTCGTGATCCTTCTGGCTCTTGACGGCGAAGTCATAACGCAAGAGCGCTCCTTCGGCGGGCAGCTCCTTATCAACTTTGTCGGCATCGATCGACAGGTGCAGCCATTTCTCGCCCGAGAGGAACTGCTTGTTTCCCCACCCAGCCAGGTTCGGCTTCACGTTGGTCGCACCCGGCGCTTCGCCCTCCAGCCAGGCGAAATCAAGGGCCGGGGGCTGGGCCTGTGACCAACGGCTCGGGCAAAGCCAAAGAGCGATCAGTCCGGCAAGCACAAACCGCATTCGGATGCATCTCATGCGACGACGATCCATCAACAAAGTTTGATCCACACGCCTCGATCATTCAGGCTCAGCGAGTACGAAGAGCTCGGCGACCGGCACCGAGAAGCCTGGCAGCACATCGCCACCGTCGAGCGTCTGGTTTGCAGTGAGCTCAACGAACCGGTCGACGGCCGTATAGACCGCGCACCGTCTTGGTCTTGGGATCGACCAGCCAGACCAGCTTGACGCCTGCCTTGAAGTATTCATCCAGCTTGCGCACCATCTCGGACTTGGTGTTACTCTTGCTTAGGACTTCAACGGCCAGATCGGGAGCAATGTGGGGAATCGGCGTCTTGGGCCGCTTGCGGTCTGGGAAGCAATTCCAGGAAGCAAAGGTGACGTCGGGGATGCGAACGAGTCCGGCAAAGAGCTTGATGGTACCGTCGGGGCCGGTGACGATCCCCAGTTTGCGAGGCCGCACGAATAACTTTATCGAGGTGAGTATCGTCCCAGCGATTTCCGATTCCTCATAACCCATCGGTTTCTCCACCAAGGTCCCCTCGACCAGCTCGCAGAGCCGATTTTCTCGATCCAGGATTTCAAGCAGGTCTTTCTCGGTTGCAGTGCCTGGCGTGGGATGGAGCCGAACCCGATTGGCCGGGATGTTCCCCAGCCGCTTTAACAGGTCGGCGATCGTCACGTCGGATGCGAACGGCGAACGAGGCGAGACCTTGGTCGGTTTGGGCGGACGTTTCGGGGTACGGATCGTGGACATGGTCGGGCGCTCTCCGATTGCGAGCGGATTCGGTCATCCCGGCGGACGAAGCCGTTGAAACTCGATTGTACGATGCCGATCGCGAATTGTCTTGCCGGTGATCGGGAAGTGACAAAACCTCGATCGTTGCTCGGTGATCCCTCGATGGTTATCCTGTTCGTTTTGACATCGACTCTTCTTTTTCCGAGCATGACCATGAAGCTACTGGGTAAGACGGCGCTGGTGACGGGCGCAGCGCGGGCATTGGCCGCGGCTGTGCCCTGGAGCTGGCCCGCGCCGGTGCCGATGTCGCGATCAACGACCGTGACAAGACGTCTCAAGCCGAGGCGGTCGTCGCCGAGATTCAGGGCCTGGGCCGGCGCTCGGTGCTGGTCGAAGGAGACGCCTTTCAGCGCGCCTCATGCGAGAGCATCGTCCAGCGGGCGATCGCCAGTTTGGGTCGCATCGACATCCTGGTCAGCAACCCGGCGTACTCAAGACGGGCGGATTTCCTCGACTACGATCCGGAGACCTTCACCAAGGTGATCGAGGGGACCTTGACCGCCGGCTTCCACATGGGTCAGTTGGTGGCGCGGTACATGGTCGAGCGCGGCGGTGGAGGGAAGATGGTCTTCATCTCGAGTGGTCACGCTCATATCCCCTATGCTCGGAGTATCGCCTACAACGCCGCCAAGGGGGGCTTGAACCAACTGGCGTTCACGATCGCCACCGAGCTCTACCCGCACCGAATCAACGTCAACGTGATCGAGCCGGGCTGGATCGACACACCGGGCGAGCACGAGGCGTTCGGCGATGAGGTGATGGCCCAGGCCGGCGCCGCACTTCCGTGGGGCCGCTTCGGCACGATCGAGGACATCGGTAAAGCCGCCGTGTTCCTCGCCTCCGATGACGCCGATTACATCACCGGCGCGGCTTTGCGCGTCGACGGCGGAATCTGGCTCCAGAGCGCCCATGAATAAGTGAGGTTAGCGTCAACTTCTTGAGACCTTCCGTGAAAATTTGCGGAAACACCACACGTTTTCCGTGAAAGTGCGTTATGATCCGCGTCTTCCTGAACAAACGGCTTGTGGAGACGATTTGATGGGCTACCGAGCCAACGTGTGGTGCGCAGTGAATCGACCGGCATCGTGGCTAACGCTGTTCGTCGCGCTAGCAAGCCAGGGCGTGGCGATCGCTCAGGTGCCTGGCGTCGAGCATGTCGTGATCATCGGGGTCGACGGCCTGAGCCCGGACGGCATCCGCAAGGCGGCGACGCCAAACTTGCACCAATTGATGAAGTCGGGAGCGAGCACACTCCACGCTCGCGCCGTCATGCCGACAGTCAGCAGTCCGAACTGGGCCTCGATGATCATGGGAGCGGGGCCCGAGCAGCACGGTATTACCAGCAACGACTGGGAGCTGAACAAGTTCGAGATCACGCCGACCGCCGTGGGTTCGGGCGGGATGTTCCCCACCATTTTCGGCCTTTTGCGCAGTCAGCGGCCATCGGCGAAGATCGCTTGCTTCCACGATTGGGATGGCTTTTCCCGCCTCTTCGAACGAAAAGCTGCCGACGTCGTCGAGCACCCCAAGGGTCCCGTGCAGACCACTGAGAGGGCCATCGCTTATCTCAAGGAGAAGAAGCCCGAGTTCACCTTTATCCATCTCGACCACGTCGACGATGCCGGCCACACCCACGGCCACGGCACGACGCAGTATTACCAGGCTGTCGCGGAGGCGGATCGCCTGATCGGCCTGGTCCTTCAGGCGCTCAAGGACGCGGGTATCGCGGACAAGACCGTCGTCCTTATTACGGCCGACCACGGAGGCAAAGGAAAAGGACACGGCGGCTCGACAATGGGCGAGATCGAGATCCCCTGGATCATCGCCGGCCCCGGCATCACGCCCGGGAAAGAACTGGCCACGCCCGTCAATACCTACGACACCGCCGCGACCGTCGCTTATCTCTTCGGTCTGAAACCGCCCACGTGCTGGATCGCCCGGCCCGTCGTGGAAGCGTTTACGACGATCACCGCCGTAAGGTAAAGCGAGCCCACCGGCTCGCCACGACATCGCAGCCCATTGCTGGGACGACTTGAATACCCAGCCTTACGTTGAAGTCTCTTTCATTCAATGGAGAACGTCCGTCTGATGACCTATCGAGTCTTTGTGACAGCGGCGATCGCCGGTTTGGCTGGGTCGTGCGTTTCCTGCACGGGGACCGCGGAGGGCCTGTCCCCAGTGAGTGGAAAAGTGCTCTGTAACGGTCAGCCGGCCGCTGGGGCAGTGCTGCTCTTCCACCGCGAGACCGGTGGAGACGCACAGGCGGCTACCACCGCCAACATCATCCCGTCGGCGGTCGCCGGAGATGACGGCGGCTTCACGGTCGAGAGCCAGCCGCTCGGCTACGGGGCCGCCCCAGGCAAGTACAAGGTCCTCGTCCAGTGGCCCAAAGATTCGGATTCCTCCCAGCCTCCTTCAGGTAGCAAGACGACGACCGCTTCCGCGCGTGGAAAGAACGTCTCCGTGAGCAAACGAGACAAGCTGGCGCCGGTCACGGTTGATCGACTCAAAGGCCGCTACATGGACGCGAGCAAGCCCCAGTTGCATGCCGAAGTCAAGGCCGGCCCGAACGACCTCGGTACGTTTGAACTGGAAATGAAGAATTAGCTTCCGTTCTCTTCTCTCTCTCTTTGGAGGTACCATTCATGGTTTGGAGACGATCGAAGGCTCGTGCGGCGTTTACGCTGATCGAGCTCTTGGTGGTGATTGCCATCATCGCCGTCCTGATCGCACTGCTCCTGCCCGCCGTGCAATCGGCCCGCGAGGCCGCGCGGCGCGCCCAGTGCGTCAATAACATGAAGCAGATCGGCCTGGGCGTTCTCAATTTCGAGAGTACCTACACTTACATGCCACCCGACGTCGACTACCTCGTTCCACCTTATCTTCCCGACCCAGACCCGGCTGCCAAGGCCACCTCCAACCAGGAGACCGGGGGCAATTTCACCTTGATTCTGCCTTTCATGGAGCAGCAGAACGTCTACAACCAGATCAACTTCAGTTGGGCTGGGCTCGACCAGAAGAACGTTCCTCCCGCCGTGGGAGGATCGGGTAGCCTGTTCCCCGGTGTCGGCCAGAACTCGGCCTATTCCACGGTGATCAATACCTTCCTCTGTCCGTCATCGCCGGCTCCCCCATCAATCAATTATTACAACACATGCTGGAGCGGTTACGGAAATGGGAGCGGCAGCCCGGCTCCCAGTCCTCCCACTCAGATCTGGGGACGGACGGATTACTTTGCGACGTGCGGATTCCACGGCGAGCTGTTAGCCAACCTGGGCCTTCCCTCGGCATATGTCAACGCTTACCAGGGGGACAGCGGGACCATCTGCGATATCTCGACCTCGAACCCAACAACCGGCCTGGTGAATACCCCGATCGCCCACGTGCGGATCGCCAGCATCACCGATGGCACTTCGAACACCGTGATGATCGGCGAGGACGCTGGCCGGCCTGTCGGTTACAACCATGCTCGTCAGATCTACAATCAGAACGGCGGGCCGGTCGACGGAGTGATCAACCCCGTCGTCGGCGGCGGCGGCGCCTGGGCCGACCCCTTCTCATACGCCCACCTCGACGGCTCCAATGCCAACGGCATCCGAGGGAACGGCGGTATCTGCCTGATCAACTGCACGAGCAACAATGAGATCTACGCCTTTCACCCCGGCGGGGCCAACTTGTTGTTCGCCGACGGCTCGGTGCACTTCTTCAAGGAAAGCACGGATCCTCGCGTCGTCGTCTACATGATCACAAGAGCGGGAGGTGAGATCGTAGGCTCTGATCAATATTGATGTCTCGGCAATGAGGGAGGTCAATATTGTTGTTCGATAGCCTGGGAGCGAGGCCGTGGTCGAATCATTAGACCCCGGCTTTGCTTTCCAGGTCTTTTTGTTTCCTGCGCGGCGTAGCTTGGCACGAAGCCTCGCCGTCGCGGCGGTCGCCGGCCAACGGCCGCTGTGTTACACTTCGGGGAATCGGAGGCTTTATTGCATGAACCGGGCCGCGAGGTTGAGAGACTGGCAGCGGTTCACCGTCGAGCTCATGGTGCTGGGCTATGCGGGATACTACCTTTGCCGCTCGAACCTGTCCGTATCGCTGCTGGCGATCGCCCAAGATTTAACCGCGCGAGGGCTCGCGCCCAACGTATCGGAAGCCAAAGAACGATTGGGATGGGCCATCTCGCTGGGAACGGTCGGGTACGCGGTGGGGAAGTTCGCCGCGGGGAGCCTGGTCGACCTCCTGGGAGGGCGTCGTAACTACTTGATTGGCATGGCGGGCGCGGTCGTCTGCACGATCCTCTTTACGCTCGGGGGCTCGATCCCGATCCTCACCTTGGTCTGGTTCGCCAACCGCTTGATCCAGTCGCTGGGCTGGCCGGGGATGATCAAAATCACATCGCGATGGTTTTCGTATGCGCGTTACGGCACGGTCATGGGCGTGATCAGCCTGAGCTTCCTGTTCGGCGACGCGCTCGCGCGTTACTTCATGGGTTTCTTGTTCAGCGCCGGATTCTCCTGGCGAAGCGTCTTCTGGATTGCGGCTGGGGTGCTGGGGACCTTGTTGGTGCTGAACTTCGCGTTGATCCGCGAGTCGCCCAAGGAGCTCGATCTGCCCGAGCCGGAGACAAACCCGGCGAACCTGTTCGGCAAGCTGGGTGAGGATCCTCATCCCGAGGCCGCGGGCCCGCTCTGGGCCACGCTGGCGCGAAGCCCGGCTTTCTGGATCGTCTGCCTGATCTCGCTGGGCATGACTTTGTTGCGCGAGACGTTCAATAACTGGACTCCGACCTACCTGGTGGAAGGGCTCGGACAGAGCCCGGGCACGGCGGCCAAGATGAGCTCGCTGTTCCCGTTGTTTGGTGGTGTCTCGGTAATCGTGGCGGCTATGCTCGGAGACCGCTTCGGCCGCGGTGTCCGCGCGGCGATCATCCTGGGTGGGATGATGCTCTGCGGGCTGGTGCTTGCCTTGCTCGGCTCGGCCGACTTCGCGGGCCGGGAGTGGGACGCTCTCTTCTTGGTCTCAAGCGTGGCTTTTTTGCTGATCGGGCCTTATTCTTACTTGGCCGGCGCGATTTCTCTCGATTTCGGCGGCAAGCGCGGCGGCGCGACGGCCTGCGGTATCATCGATGGCGTCGGCTATCTTTTTGGCGGCGTGATCGCCGGCAAGGTCGTCGCCAATCTGTCGGTGACGCTGGGCTGGCAGGGTGTCTTCAAAGCGCTGGCGGTCGTGGCATTGCTCACGAGCGTGGCGGCGGCGTTTTTCTTGGCCGATCAAGTGCGACCGGCCTCGAAGACGGCCGGCTTACCGCTCACGGGAGCGGACGCTGAACTGGAATGAGGAGGTTCGAGGCTATGAGTATTGTGGACGACATCATGGATCTCTTTGCTCGTCACGGCCAAGCCGCCTACCATGGAGAGGCCGTTTCGCAGACCGAGCATGCGCTTCAGGCGGCCGAGCTGGCCGAGCTGGAGGGTGCTCCCGACCGGCTCGTCGTGGCGGCGCTCTTGCACGACGTGGGACACCTGCTCGAGGGCCAGGACGAGGACCTCGCCCACCGGGGCGTCGACGGCCGACACGAGGAAGCCGGCTCGCGCCTGGCTTTCAACCCACTTCGGCCCCGAAGTCACCGAGCCGATCCGGCTGCACGTGGCCGCCAAGCGCTATCTCTGCGCCTGTCGACCCCGCCTATCTCGCCGGACTTTCACCCTCGTCGCGCCTCAGCCTTTCCCTCCAAGGCGGCCCCATGGGAATCGAGGAGCGGGCCCAGTTCGAGAACCATCGCTACCACCGCGACGCGGTCCGCTTGCGGTACTGGGACGACACGGCCAAGGTACCCGGCCTGAAGGTGCTCGGACTGGAACACTACCGCGACCGGCTCGAAGCGGCGGCGCGGGCAAGCTAACAGGCGAGGACGGTCCTCCGACACCTTACCTTTCGACTCTCGCTTGTGTATACGAAATCGGGGGCTCGAAAAAGTCCTGGAAGGGGGCCTGCATCGCTGGTTTCTGGTAGCATTGGATTGGGCTTCCATCGAAGGTAGGGTATAACACTTGGTCTAACGATCAAACTGGTCATGGGCTAGTCGTGCGACTGTCCCACTTCAGCACCAAATGGCTGCGCAGTCGCCGATACCCAAAATCGCTTCCAGGCTGCGATCGAGGGGACCGTGATCGGTTTGTCATTGGGTCTAGTCGATGTCCATTCATCGGATAGCGACTCGTTCAGCCCCGTATTCGCCTATCTCGTTGCGGGGTTTGTGCTAGGACTACGACATGGAGGTCGGTCATGGCAGGCATGGCTCCCACTGGGCTGGTGCTTCTACCTGATGCATCGAGCCGCGATCGCCTATGGATATCGACCACCGTATGTAGAAGCTGACGCCGGCTCGGCCCTGTTGTCCCTCTACGTACTGTGGCCCGCTGGCCTGGGACTTGCTCTCGGCGTCTTGGTTCGATTCGCCATTTCCGGATTCGTACGGGCCACCCGGTCCGCACCGGGGGAGCTAATCAAGATCCGTCTGGTACCGGGAAACGAGAAATCATGCAACCTGTGGATACGGGTCGTGCGCCATCACGGCATCTGGCCGCGACCTCCATCGAGCGAATACCGCGTCAACGGCTTACGGTAGGGGGATTGATGATCATCGTTTCATTGATCGCCATCCACCTCGCAACCTTGCGCACGCTCCTCATTCGCGAGCCTTTCTTTGGCTACAGTACCTTCTACTCGGAGCGATACAGCGAGAGTCGCTTCTTGACTCTCCGTGTCGGAATGAGCGGCGAAGAGGTCGAAGCGATCGTTGGACGACCGCTTCGCAAAGTCCCCTGGAATCAAGATATGGGACCCCACGACGAAGAGATGTGGCAGTACAGCGATCGGCCCGACTACACGGCCAATTACTGGAGGCGATGGGTCTACTTCGAGAACGGCAAGGTTGTGGAGGTCATCAACGATTTCTGGCTTGATTGATCGCGAGAAAACGTTCGCGTTCGCGCCACGACCACGTTCCTCGAACTCATCTTCCAATTCATCATCTGGCCGGCCGCCAAGTATTTCCTCGGGGGACGCGAGCGCCGACGAGCCAACTCCTCCAGCGAGCAGGATTCCCAGAAATCCGCGGATGAAGGCCCCACCGCCTCGACACGTACCTCACCGATCCGGCAGGATAACACGATCAAGAACCTGGTGCGGCCGGTGCTGGCTCGCGCCAGGCCCGGGTCAATTCCGCCGCCCAGACAGCATCCTCGGGATCCAGACGCGGGAACGGTGGGCGCTTGGCGTAGTCAACCGCACCCCGGCGGTAAGGACCGGTGTTATAAGCTCGGTTGAACACGAACTGAAGGTCCAGCGGTACTTCCTCTTCACCTCGCTTGAGTGGCACCGGAATGCACGGAAGCCATTCGCGCAGACCCACGGGAAAGATTTGATAGTGGGTCGCGAAACTGGTGCGCTGCCAGGCTCGGTTGATGAGGACGAGGTAAGCGGGCGGCGGCTTGATCGTCTTGATCGTATTCTTGAGGTCAACCAGCGGTAAGACCCGCCGGCCCGCTCGCACGAAATCGAGCTCGATCAGATTGGCGTCGCTTTCCAGGACCTCACGCTGCTTCAACGCGTATGCCTCGCGGTCCGGCCCGGCTCTCTTGTTCGACGGGCTGACAATCTCGATCAGCGTGATCAATTTATGGCCCTGGGACGGGTCGCGGATTTCCACAAAATGATGGCGGAGCTTGCTGAGACTCGTCGCCGTCTCCGTGGAAGGCGAGATACTTCGCCTGGGACGCTCCAGCACGGCCACCGCCTCGAGGTTAGGACCTCTCGGTTGATTGGGATAACGGACCACCGTAACGTCCGGGACAATTCTCTGCCGCTCTCCTTCTTGCTCGACAATGCCCAGCTCCGGGCGCATCTCAAGCTCGGCGTAATAGGGAGCCGGCAAGAGACCGTTCAATTCCGTGCTGAGCTCCGATGCGAATTTGTGATGGAAGCCAGGCCAGATGTCAGGCGCCTCCAGATACGGGTCCATGCCGGGAAAAGGTGAAGACATCGCCGAGAGCTCCCGAGACTAACGAAACCGACCGCTATCCCACGATCCTCTCATTTCGCCCGCGCCCCGTCGATCAAGGCCGCGCCGTCGTGCTTGAGCTTGTGGAGTGACGGACCATGAACGTACATCATGTGACCGGCTTCGTACTTCTCAATCGTAACATTCTTGCGCAAGATCGGGTCGAGTCCCAGGCCAGCCAGGGTATGCTCGACGGCCCGGTACGGGGTCGCCAGGTCGTAGTAGCCGGAGGCGATCAAGACTTTCATGTGGGGGTTCTTGGTCAGGGCGTCCCGAAGGGCGTCGGTCGTGGCGGGGTAACCCATCGGCCTCTGCCAATCCCAGCGGCCCACCCCTTCTCCGAGGATGTGATAATGGACGTCGGTCTTGTACCCGAGCTCGGCGCGGATGTAGTTGTTGAAGGCGGACGTATACGGGGCGCGGACACCGGCCAGGCTGGGATCGAAACTGGGCGCGGCGGACACGGCCGAGCTCTCGATCCCCTGGTACCGCGAGTCGAACCGGCCGATCGACCGCCGCTCGGATTTCAAAAGCTCCTTACAGAAGTGAGACATCTCGATCCGCAGGTGGTTCGCGTCGATATCGGCGGGACTCAAGCCGGTGTAGCGAGCCAGCCGCGCGGCGGCCGCGCGCCGCTCGTCGCCGGTGAGCCGGTCGCCGCGCGCGAGGATGAAGGCATATTCGCGGTCGGTCCATTGCTCGACCTCCTTCAGCACCGCCGGCAGCTCGGCATTCTGCAAGTCGGCCGGCAGCTTCTTGTGGTACCAGGCGGATGCCGTGTAGGAGGGGAGGTAAGTCAGGTACGGCAGGTCGTTGCCCTCATTGAAAACGAAGCCCTGGAAATCGAGCGCACGAGACCAGCACAATGCCGTTGAAGGCAATCCCCTGGTCGACCAGATGTCCGGCCAAGCCGGCTGCGCGAGTCGTGCCGTAACTCTCGCCGATCAGGTACAGGGGCGAGCCCCAGCGATCGTTCCGAGTCAGGTACATCCGGATGAACTCGCCGACCGACGTGATGTCCCCGCGCACCGTGTGGAACTTGGCGTTCAGCTCGGGTTTGGCGGCCCGAGAGTAACCCGTCCCCACCGGGTCGATGAAGACCAGATCCGCGCGGTCGAGCCAGGTTGCTTCATTGTCGACCAGGCGGAAGGGTGGCGCGGGGATCGTCGGCTCGTCGGTCAGCGTGACCCGCCGCGGACCCAGGCTCCCCAGGTGCAGCCAGACCGATGCCGAACCAGGTCCGCCATTGAAGCTGAACATCAACGGACGCGAGGCAACCGGACCGGCGTCGTCCAATGTGTACGCCATGAAGAAGATCCGCGCCTCCACCTCCCCTTTCTCGTCCCTGATCGGCATCAAGCCGGCCGTCGCCGTGTACTTCAGCTCCTTGCCGTCCACGGCGATCCGGTGATGTGTGATCACCGGCTCCTCGTCGGTCGAAGTCTTGGTTTTTTCTTTTTCCTTCGCCGGCTCTTCCGTTTTTGATTTGGGTACAACCGTCGTCGCTTTGACTTCGCCCTTGGTCTGTGCTTTCTTCGTCTCTACAGGCGGAGCCTGCTGGGCGGCAGGGCTACCGCGGACATCATCAACGTCAAGGTCACGATCACGCTGACGCTGACACTCAGGATACGTTGCAGTCGTTGTCGCTTCATGGAACGGGTTTCCCGCCGGACCTTGACGAACCTCGTCTCCGGCTGCTTCTAGTGGAGTCCGGACTCGAATCCGCGCCGGAAAAGGAAATACCGAAGGCAACGCCCAGTGGCTTTCCCGCGGCAACACGCCACGCATTGTAACACGAAGCGATCACCGAGGTCTCTCCAGATTGGCCGCGATCCGGGACGCACGAGTCTGACAATCACAGCACCAATTCCGATTGCAGCAATTGCGCACCGCGGATGGCCGCCTGGCCCGGGCGATTTCGGACCCTCAATGAGAACAGCCTTGAATGCAAAAGACAAAAAGCGCGGTAAGATACCAACGGTGTCTTGTGGTGGTGTGGAATCGAGCAGGCCACGATGGCCCTTGGTCTCAGCATGAGCGATTTGGGACAGCCTTCCCTACCTCTGTTTCTATTCATTTGTACTCTTATCGCGGAATTGTCAGCGGGATCATTAAATTATTATCGAGGCGACGGCGCGCTGCGCAGCCTCTGGTCATGGTCGTCTTGGTCGATCCGATTTTCTGGCTTTTACATCAAGGCTTGCAACCATGTTCGCCGGATCCCGGAAGGTGCAATCCGCTGAGGGGGCATCCCGCCGCGACAACCCGATCATTCAGCTCGTGGGCTTCCGGCTGGACAATGAGTATTACGCGATTGCCATCACCAAGATCCAAGAGATCATCTTGATGAAGCCGATCACGCGAATTCCCCAGGTACCGGATTTCATCGAGGGGTTGATCAACCTACGGGGGTCGGTGATCCCGATTGTCAACCTGCGCAAGCGGTTCAGTTTGCCACCCCGCGAAGTGGACGACGAGACCCGTACGATCGTGGTGAACATCCAGGACAAGACGGTCGGCTGCATCGTCGACGCGGTGACCCAGGTGATGCGGATCAACCGCGAGCAGATCCAACCGCCGCCGCTGTCGGTCTTGGCGGTCTCCCATCAATACATTGCGGGCCTGGCCCGACTCGACGACCGGCTGCTGATCATCCTGGACATCGAGCGGCTTTTCGACGAGCAGAGCGCCGTGGTCAGCGGCCAGTGGCCGGAAAAAGGTGGCGAGCCAACAGCGGCCGGCGCGTAAATCACTGTCTGAAAAGGCCGTCTTTGAGAATGACCGATCGTGGCAACGCGACCCATCAACACAAAGCGATCCGTTGCAGTGGATTGTGCCGCGTTGACCCACCCTACTCGATAGAGCCACCTTAACTGTCTCCGACCAAAGCGAAGAGGAAGACCGCCATGACCATCGTCAACAATCCGGGCATTATGAGCACGCCCGCGGGGCTAGACATTGCCGAGGAGGCTCAGATTCTTCTCAAGGAAGCCAATGCCAACACTCAGGCGATGGTCGATACGATCACCGCGATCATCCGGGCCGAAACGATCGACGACATCGTTCGGGCCACGCTGGACACGATCCGCAAGGAGTTCGGCTGGGTTTACGCCTCATACTGGGCGGTCGACCCGGTGGAAAACGCGCTGGTCTTCTCGATGGAGTCGGGGCGAGTCGATGACGAGTTTCAGCGGCTGACGCGTACCGCGCGGTTCCGGGAGGGGGAGGGCCTCAACGGGCGGTCCTGGCGGACCCGCGACCTGGTTCACGTCACCGATCTGGGCGAACTGCATGACTGCTGCCGCGCACCTCTGGCCCGCCGCGCCGGGATCAAGACGGCGATCGCTCTGCCGATCTTGCGCGACGGCCAGGTGCTCGGCACTTTGGACTTCTTCTCGAACCACAGCCGTGGAGGTTTCCCAGGCGCGGCTGGACGCGCTCCGGGTCATCGGCCAGCTCGCCTCCGACAAGGTCTCCAAGCTGGCACGGCAGGGGGACCTGAACCGGATCAAGCAGATGGTCGACAACGCGCCTCTCAACATGATGTACGCCGACCTCGACTTGAAAATGCGGTACATGAACCCCAAGGCCGAGGCGACACTCAAGCGGCTCGAGGCTTATTTGCCGGTCAAGGCCCACCAGATGATCGGCCAGTCGATCGACATGTTTCACAAGAACCCCGAGCATCAGCGGCGGATTCTGGGCGACGCCCGCAACCTGCCGCGCACGGCCACGATCAACGTGGGCCCCGAGCTCTTCGAGCTGAACATCAACGCGATGATCGACCAGAACGGCAAATACATCGGCCCGATGATCGCCTGGGAGGTCGTGACCGAGAAGGTCCAGACGGCGAAGCGCGAGGCCGAGACGGCCACCGATATCCGGGCGGTCAACCAGTTGCTGCTGGCCCTGGGGCGCTGCCGCTCGGTCCGCGAGGTGATCACCGCGGCACTGGCGTCAGTGCGCGAGGCGTTCGGCTGGTCGTACGGATCGTTCTGGGAGGTCAATCCCGAGGAGCAGGCGTTAAAGTTCGCCCACGATTCAGGCTCGGTCAGCGAGGAATTTCGCCGCGTCACCGCCGAGGCGCGGTTCCGCGAGGGAGAGGGACTCAACGGTCAGACCTGGCAGAGCCGCGACCTGGTCTTCGTCCCCGACCTGGGCGAGATGAAGACCTGTTCGCGCGCCCCGGTCGCCCGCCGTAACGGCCTGAAGTCGGGCGTCTGCTTTCCGATCCTCCTGAGCAACCGGGTCTTCGGCACGATGGACTTCTTCACCGAAGAAGTGATCACGCCCTCGGAAAGTCGGCTCGACGCCCTTCGGAACGTGGGCCGGCTGGTCTCCTCGGCGCTCGAACGGGTCGATCAACAGGCGCGGATCGACCAGGCCAAGAAAGACCTGGAGAACAAGGTCAACCAACTCATGAAGGTGGCCAAGGCGGCCTCCGACGAAGACCTGACCGTCTCTGTCGATGTCCGCGGCGACGACGACATGGGCCGGCTGGGCGAGGCCCTGGCTCGCATGATCAGCCGACTTGAAGAACATCATCAGCCAGGTCATCGAATCGGCCAGCCAGTTCGCCGAGGGTTCGCGGGTCGTCGCCGAAAGCGCCAACTACTTGAGCGAGTCGGCGCAGAACCAGGCAGCCACCGTGGAGGAGATGTCGGCCTCCATCCAGCAGCTTTCTCATTCGATCGTCGCGATCAACCAGAACGCCGGAGTCGCCAACACGCAGGCCGTCAAGACATCGCAACTCGCCAAGCAGGGAGGCGAATCCGTCGAGCAGGCCATCGAGGCGATGGTCCTGATCAAGAAGTCGAGCGAGCAGGTCAGCGACATCATTCAGGTCATCAGCGAGATCGCCAGCCAGACCAACCTGCTGGCCCTGAACGCGGCGATCGAGGCGGCGCGGGCTGGCGAGCACGGCCTGGGCTTCGCCGTCGTCGCCGACGAGGTTCGCAAGCTGGCCGAACGCTCCAGCGCCGCCGCCAAGGAGATCACGGCGCTCATCAAGGAATCGACCCGCCGCGTCGCCGACGGCGCCCAGCTCTCGGAAAAAGCCGGCGAGTCGCTGGCCAAGATCGTTCAGGGCGTCGAGGAAACCGCCGCCAGCATCGCCAAGATCGCTCAGGCCACCAAGGAGCAGAGTCGAAGTCCTCCACCGAAGTCAACAAGGCGATCCAGAGCGTCTCGAGCCTGACCGAGACCAACGCCTCCAGCTCCGAGGAGCTCTCCGCCAGCGCCGAGGAATTCGGCGCTCAGGCCACCGCCCTCAAGCACGTGATCTCCGGCTTCAAGGTCTGATCTATGCGATCGCAACCAATGAAACCGAGCTGACCGAAGAGGAATACCAGAAGTTCTGCGAGCTGATCTACCGCGTCGCCGGCATCCGGATCGCCGAGAACAAGCGGGTGATGGTGAGCAACCGCGTGCGCCGCCGGCTGCGTGCGACCGAGATCAAGAGCTTCGCGGAGTACTACAGCTTCCTGATCTCGCCGGCCGGCAACGCCGAGATGCCACTGTTTCTGGACGCGATCACGACCAACGAGACCTACTTCTTTCGCGACACCCAGAATTACGACTGGCTGGGCGACACGTTCCTGCCCGGAGATCAGCCAGCAGGCGCGTCAGCGAAAACGGCCCAAGAGCCTGCGGATCTGGTCGGCCGCGTGCAGCACCGGTGAGGAACCTTATTCGATCGCCCTCAAGTTTCTGGGCAAGAAGTCCCTGTTCACCGGCTGGAAGACCACGCTGCTCGGAACCGATTTGAGCGGCGCGGTCCTGGACTCCGCCCGCGCCGGCATCTACGACGCCCGGGCCGTCCGCTTGATCGACGCCGGCCCAGCGCCAGACCTTCTTCGAGGAAGACCCCAAGAAAGAGCGCTGGGCCATCAAGCCCGAGGTCAAGGCGCTGGTCACCTGGAAGCAGCACAACCTGTTGTTTCCACTCAAGGAAGAGCCGTTCGATTGCATTTTTCTTAAAAACGTGTTGATTTATTTTGACACGGATTCCAAACAGATCGTGGTCCGGAACCTGATCAACGCCCTGGCCAAGGGAGGATACCTGGTGGTCGGCCCCACCGAGGGGATCTATACGATGCTGGACCCGCTCAGTAAGCTCAAGCCTTGGCTGTACCAGCGGCCTGACTGATCGAATCGAGTGGCGGTACTTCAGACTCGCTGGCTGGTCTTCGAATGAGGCGGGATTTCAAGTCCGCCGGAGTGTGGAGACGGCAATGTCGGGCTTCGATCTGGCCGAGCTGCTGCCGTTTTATCTCGATGAGACCGACGAGCACATCGCCGGGCTCAACGATGCACTGTTGCGGCTGGAGCAAGACCCGACCGACGTCAAGGCGCTCCAGGAAGCGTTCCGGATGTTTCACAGCATCAAGGGCGCTTCCGTCGTCATGGGGTACGTGCCGGTCAATCGGTTGACGCACCACCTCGAAAGCCTGTACGAACAGCTCCGGAGCAAGAAGCGATCGCTCGACCGGCCGACACTGGACCTGACATTCCGCTGTCTGGACGAGCTGCGCGACTACCACCGCGGCCTGCGTGCCGAAGGTCAGAGTACCGTCGACCTCTCGGCATTGACGGATCAGGTCGTCGCCCATCCTGGCGGCGATCGCGAGCCGGCGCGCCTGACGAGGGCCGTGCAATTTCACCCAGGTAATACTCCAGCCCACGCCGCATCTGCCACGGCGACCGCCTGCCACCATCCCAGAGCCGGCCGCTCCGAAGGCGGAATTGCCCGCGACCGCCGGTGGCCGTTCGAGGCGGCCGCCGGATCGCGGCTGACCGTGATCTTCGAGCCCAATCTCCCCCTAGCCGACATGAAGGCCCGGCTGGTCTTGAACCGGTTGTCCAGCCAAAGCGCGGATCCTTTCGACCGACCCGCCCGCGGAGCGGCTCGACGACGTCGATCCCTTGACGCAGTTCACCGTCTACCTGACCGCGGAATGTGACGCCGAAGAGCTCCGCGGCCTGGCCGACGTCGAAGGAGTGGCCGAGATCCGACTCGAGCCGCCGTCCGCGCTGCCCGAGTGCGGGACGGCGGCCGAGACCGAACCCGTGACCGCTCGGCACGTCGCCAGCCCGAATCGATCACGAATGCCATCCCGAGCCGCGACCGTTGTAATTGCGTACCACGCGGCACGCGGCAGATCGAAACTGTGGGGAAGCGGGTGACGATGGCCTCGGAGGCCGGAACACGGCCCGGCCAGCTCTCGCGACGGCGAACGGGCCGAGCGCGGAACCCGACGTCGGCGAAACCGCCCGGTCGCCTCCGGGAAAGGCCAAGATCGCCGAAACAATTCGCGTCGACAGCGACCGGCTCGACCACCTGATGAATCTGGCGGGAGAGCTGGTCATCACCAAGGCCCGGTTCGTCGCCATCACCCGCGGCCTGGAGGAACTTGTTCCGCGGCTCGAACGCCCATGCGTTGACCTCCGATACCCGCGAGCGGCTCGACAGCATCACCCGAGGGCTCGAGGGGCTGGCCGAGATCAAGGGGGGTTCGTCCGGCTGAGGCTCGCAGGACCGCTGGTCGGCTCACGTCCGCCGGCTGCTCGACAACTTTCGCGCGATCCAGGACGAGCTCGACTTGATCCGCGAAGCGCGCGAGCAGCTCAAGGCGCTTTCCGAGGCGATCCACAGCCTGGGCCGCGTCTCCGACGGGCTGCAAAAAGGGGTGCTCGATACCCGGATGGTGCCGATCGGCCCGCTGTTCGAGCGGTTCCGGCGGGTTATCCGCGACTTGAGCGTCTCCTCGGGCAAGGAGGTGATCCTCAAAATCGGCGGCGAGAAGACCGAGCTCGACAAGCGGATGATCGACGAGCTCTCCGACCCCTTGATCCACATGGTTCGCAACGCGGTCGACCATGGGCTGGAGCCTCCCGGCGAGCGCGAGGCGGCCGGCAAGCCACGTGCCGGGACCGTATCGCTGCTGGCCTCGCACCGTGGCAACAGCGTGGTGATCACCGTCAGTGACGACGGCCGCGGCATCAACTGCGAGCGAATCCGCCACAAGATCGTCGCCAAGGGGCTCATCGGCAAGGCCGAGGCCCACGAACTGTCCGACCGCGACCTGATCGCCTACATCTGGCACCCGGGACTGAGCACCGCCGAGACAATCACCGAGATCTCCGGGCGCGGCGTCGGCATGGATATCGTCAAGAGCCGGATCGAGAACCTGAGCGGTACCTTCGACGTCCGCTCCGTCTCTGGCCAGGGAACCACGTTCATCATCCGGCTTCCCTTGACGCTGGCGATCATGTCCAGCCTGCTGGTGCGGATCTACGACGAGGTTTACGCCATCCCCCTGGACCACATCAGCGAGATCGTCGAGGTCCGCCCTCGACCAGATCTACCGTGTCCAGGGCCGGCCGACGATTGAGATCCGCAAGAAGATCATTGCACTGGTCGCACTGGGGGACGTCTTTCGCTGGGGAGGGAAGGACCACCCGTCGGTTTGCAACGGCACCCGACCGGGCGACGGCACCCACCCCGCGGCCGAGGAAGCCTCCGATAAGCGCACCATCGTGGTCGTCCAGAACGGCGAGACCACGATCGGCCTTCTGGTCGACCAGTTGATCGGCATGCAGGAAGTCGTGCTCAAGTCGCTGGAGAAAAACTTCCGGACAATCCCCGGCCTGTCGGGAGCGAGCATCCTGGGCGACGGCCGTGTCTCGCTCATCCTCGACCTCGACGCCGTGATTGACCTGATGGCACGACTGCCGGCCGTCGTCGCGAATGACAACCAGTCGATCACTAGAGCGAAACCAGAACGGAAGAAATTGAGGTCCGAATGACCAAGGCAGAACGTTCATGGAACCCATCCTGACCGACGCGCAACGGCATCTGTTGCGGATGATCTTCGATCGAGGCGCCGAGAATGCGCTCGCAGGCGCTCTCGAAGTGGCTGGGCCAGGAGGTTCACCTGGCGATCAGCGAGGTCGAGCTGGTCGAACTGGCGCGGAGCGTCCGAGCTGCTCGGTCCGGAGGAGTCCCTGGTGGCCGCCTGCACGATGGGGTTGACCGGCAGGCTGACCGGCTTGATCCTCCTGGTCTTCGAGGACCGCTCGGGACTGGCCCTGGTCGACCTGCTCATGCAACAGCCTGTCGGAACCACGACGACCTGGGGCGAGCTCGAACAATCGGCCGCCAAGGAGACGACCAACATCGTCGGCTGTGCTTATGTCAACGCCCTGGCCGCGCATCTGCCCGGCGCCGAGGCCAGAAGCCGGTGCGGCAATGAATTGATCCCCACGCCGCCGACGTTTGTTCGCGAGTTCGCCGGCAGCTTGCTCGAGTTCGTGCTGATGGAGCAAGCCCTGGAGCTGGACCAAATCCTGTTGATCCACACCGAGTTCGCGGTCGGCAGGCAGGAGCTGAGTCTCAACTGGACGTTGCTCTTTGTCCCAAGCCGCGATGCGCTGCATGTGCTGGCCGCGTCGCTGGCTCAGCTCGAATCACGCGAATCGAGGTAAGGTGTCGACCGTGCCGATGCCAAGCTCGACCGATTCACCAGATTCCCTGGCAATCGTCTCGGTGGCGATGGGACAATGGGCCGTCGCCGCCGCGCCGGCCAAGATCCGTACCCTTCTCGGCTCATGCGTGGGGGTCGTGCTCTACGATCGGGTGGCCAAGCTGGGGGGCCTGGCCCACATCGTACTTCCTTCGTCACGCGGGGTCATCGACCACCCCGGCAAATACGCCGATACGGCGATCCCCGCCATGATCGCCGATCTGGAGCGGCGACTGGGAGGCAAAGCCCGGTTGCGCCTGATCGCCAAACTCGCGGGAGGTGCCAATATGTTCCAGCTCGATCCGAGTCTCCAAGATAATTCCGTCTTGAACATCGGCCAGCAGAACCAGGAGGCCATCGAACAAATCCTCGCCAACCTGATGATCCCCATCCTAGCTCGCGATCTGGGAGGAACTTCCGGCCGGCGGTTGACCTTGGACACGACATCGGGCATTGTCACAATCAAGGTGCCGGGAGGCGCGGATCATGAAATCTGAAATGATGTCAAGCAATCCGCGATCGCGAATTGGGAGCTCAAGCCCGGCGGTAGCGTATCCGGCCGGCTTGGAGGCGACAAACCAATGACGACTGCGAGAGGTCACCATGAAACGTCTCCTGGTTGTTGACGACGCGCTGTTCATGCGCAAACTGATCCGAGGCGTGGCGGCCGAGGCCGGCTGGGATGTCGTCGGCGAGGCTGGCAATGGCGCCGAGGCCGTGATGCTTTACCAGCAGCACCAGCCCGACCTGGTGACCATGGACCTGGTCATGCCGGTGATGGGGGGCCTGGAGGCCTTGCGCCAGATCCGCGCGCTCGATCCGCAGGCTAAAGTTGTGGTGGTGACCGCGCTCGACCAGAAACAGGCGTTGATGGACTCGATCCGCGACGGGGCCATCGACTTCATAGTCAAGCCGTTCGAACGCCAGCGAGTCCTCAACCTGCTCGCCAAACTGGGGGGCACGGCCCCGATCGCTGCTCCAGGCTCCAGTTAGGAGTTCTCACAAGTAGATCGTGCGTCGATTGGTGCGGGATTCCGGTTCGAGGAGGCCCGCCGTGGCAACGTCCGACCAAGAGCACGTGAATGAAAATGAGAATAAGCCGGAGCGTGATCCGAGCCAGGTGCTCGGTGCGCGTTTTGGTCGTGGACGACTCGGCCTTGATGCGCCGGCTGCTGACGGACCTGCTGCACTCGTCTCCAGAGATCAAGGTCATTGGCACGGCGAACAATGGCCGTGAAGCGGTGCTTCAGGCCGTAAAGCTCAAGCCGGACGTGATCACCCTCGACGTCGAGATGCCGGAGGTTTCGGGACTGGAGGCACTGCCGGCCCTCTTGGCGTTGCAGGCGGCGCCCGTCGTCATGGTCAGCGCCTTGACACAAGAAGGAGCCGACGTGACCTTGCAGGCCCTGGAGCTGGGCGCGGTCGACTTCTTGCCCAAACCCGAGCGAAACCAGCTTGCCGAGATGCGCGGCAGCCGCGACCTGCTGATCGCCAAGGTCCTGGCGCCGCGCAGAGCCGCGTCCGACGTCCGCGTCGCACGGCTACGCCCCAGTCCACGACCTCAACCTCCTCGGTGACCACGGTCAAACCTCGTCCAGGCGCGGAGCCGGCCACCCGCTTCGGGTTCACCTCCGACATCGACAACGACCGCGGCGGGGATACCGGCCCATGGCTGCGCCTGCATCGTCATCGGCATCTCCACAGGCGGTCCGCAGGCGCTCAGCCAGGTCTTCCCGTTACTGGTCCCGCCAATGCCACCGATCCTGATCGTCCAGCACATGCCAGGACAGTTCACCCACGTCTTTGCCGAGCGGCTCAATCGTTACAGCACCTTGACGGTCAAGGAAGCCGAGGAGGGAGATCTGGTACTCCCCGACCGGGTCTTGGTCGCCCCAGGCGGCCGGCATATGGCGCTGGCCGGACTTCCACCACGACTGCGGGTCATGCTCTCGGATGAGCCGCCTGTCAGCGGTCATCGGCCCTCGATCGACGTGCTGTTTCAGTCCGCGGCCCGGTTGTACCAATCCGCGACGGTCGGTCTGATCATGACCGGCATGGGCCGCGACGGCGTCCTGGGCAGCAAGGCCATCCTCGCCGCTGGTGGGCTCGTCCTCGGCCAGGACGAGTCCAGCTCGGTCGTCTACGGCATGAATAAGGCCGCGTTCCTCGAAGGCGCGGTCAAGGCTCAATTCAGCCTCGACGAGCTATCCGGTATCCTCCAGAACATCACCGCCTTCCGCGCGGAGCTCGAATCGACGTCCGCGGATTGACAGGAAACCCGTTCTAAAAGGGCCGACTCCCGGGTCAGGGCTTGTGAAACCAACCCACGTCTCAAGGCCGGGCGGCACGCGGGCCAGTTGAGTTCGACCCTGAGGACCACGTCACTTCCGATCGCGACGGATCATCGACTCTCGCTCTTTCGGGTACGCCACCACCATGCAGTAGGACGGCCCGGTCTGCAACTCGCCCATGGGTTCGAGCTTGTAATTCCCGGTGATGGCTCGCTCGCCGGTAAGCTGGAAGACGAGGAGCTGGTACCCTTCGGGAAGGAGTCGTTTGAGCTCGGCCACATTCGCGATCCTCCCGATTGGGGGGAAATTGACCTCGATGACCAGGACCGGCCGGTATCGTCCAATCGACTTCGCCAGGCCTTGGAGGACGAATTTCTCGTACCCCTCGACGTCGATCTTGATCACGTCGAGCGAGGGCAACTGCAAAGGCTCCAGCCACTCGTCGCCGACGACGATGCGGAAGTTGCCGACTGGTTTGTCCGCCCCTTGCTTTCGCTCGACGAGGAACGTCCCGGAGCCGATGTTCTTCTCCGGGGGGGCGAAGAAGGGAAGGGTCGCGTCCTTATCGCCGAGCCCGACCCGGTGAAGCCGGATGTTCGTGAACTGGTTCAGTTCGATGAGCCCCTGGAAACGGTCGGCTGCGGGTGGATATGGCTCGAAGGCGTGGACTTGCTTCACCAGGCGCGACATGAACAGCGAGTGCTGCCCCTCGCAGGCTCCCACGTCAAGGAAGACGGCGTCCGGGTTCTTCCTGGCCGCGACGTAGTCTCGCATGAATAACAGGATGTCCTTCTCGTAGGCGCCGTAAGCCAGGATGTGGTCGTCGATGTAGTCGCCAGTCTTCCCCTGGTACTTGTAGCCGTAAACATCGATCGTGAAGGGGTACTCGGTGTCCCGGTATTTCGACATCTCGTGCGGACCGTAGAAGCGGTACTCGCCCCCCGCGCGGTGAGAAAGGCGGCGAGGAGGACGACCGCAACCAAGGTCGACATCCAGAAGAGGAGCCGGTAGTTTGGACTTTGCTGTTCGCTCATACCCAATACATAGAACACGTCGTGACAATTGCAACCCGGCTGGTCCGCTTGCATTTCAGTACGTTGGACCTATTTAGCCGCGACAACTCTCCCCGAAATGCCTGAATCCGTTGGCGTGCCCTAGAGCGGCTAACTCATGAGTTGCGCACAGCACGACTGAGACGTCGATCATACTAGCCCGAAGCGTCAGCGAGGATTCCGGCGAGTGTCCCCTCGCTGACGCTTCGGGCTAGTATGGCCTCCGTGAGCCACTCTAACGCGATCGGTTTCATTTCCCGGCGGCACGCGAGCAATTCGCAACCTAGAGTCGAGTGTGCCGGAGGTTTGCGCGGCGGACCGGCGGCGCGGTGAATGGAGGCTTTGCGCGGTGAGCCAGACATTAGTACGTTACAGAGAGAACTGGCGAAAATGGACTTTCCGGATGCCGGCGATCCCGGTCGCGGTACTCTGGTTATGCCTGGGTTGCTGGGCTTGGCTCACATTCGGTCCGATTTGGATGATGGCCATGCGGCCAGAACCAAAACAAATCAACAATTTTTATCAAGATTGGGGAAGTGCCAGGAACCACCTGGTCGGGCTGCCGGTTTATACTCCCCACGCCACGAGCATCCCTCGGCACTTTGGCATTCCATTCGACCCGCAGAGCAGCATCGAGTACAACGCGCATCCGCCAACCTCGGTATTGTTGGTTTTGCCGCTGGCGCGCCTCGATTATCCCACCGCCACGTTGGTCTGGAACGCGATCTCCCTGGCGGCGTTTCTGGTCAGCCTGGTGATCGTGTCCGTGGTGCTCGTCGTGCCGAGAACACTGTACTTGCCGGTCTTGGCCGCGCTGGCGTTCTGCCATCCCGTGTACGGAAACGTCTACAACGGGCAGCTCACGCTGATCCTGGTCCTGCTGGTGACAACGATCTGGGCACTGGAGCGATCGGGTTGGTCGAGCACTGCTGGCCTGCTCCTGGGTGCCTCGGCCGCGATCAAGCTGTTCCCCGCCTTCCTGGTCGTGTTTTACGCGGCCCAAGGTCGAATCCGGCCGGTGTTGGCCGCCGCGCTTTCGTTTCTGGCTCTCACCCTCGTAACGGTCCTGGTGCTGGGCCTCGACACCTATGACGACTATGTGCGGATCGTCCTGCCCGCGCAGGCCAAGTTCCGGAGCTTCGGCTACAACCTGTCGATCGCCGGACTCTGGCACAGGCTGTTCGACCCGGCTGGTGAGACTGGCTCCATCGAGCCTTTGTGGCCGAACCTGGCCCTGGCACGCTGGGGCACGCTGCTGTCGGACCTGGCGATCACCGTGATCGTTGCGACATTCGTTCACAGGACGCGAACCTCGGCGCAGCGAGAACTCGCTTTCGCCTTGGTTGTGACGGCCATGCTTCTGGTCTCGCCGGTGACCTGGGATTTCTCGCTGCCGATGCTTCTGATCCCGATCGCAGTCATCGCGCGCAGGACGGGAAAGTCACGCTGGATGCCCGTCGCCCTGACGCTGGTCCTGGCGATCATGTGGATCCCCCAGAACATGCTGACGGAGCTGGCCACTGCCGGGCGTTCACTCACCAGCTTTTCTTGGACTTTCATGCTCGGCGCTCCGTCACTCAAGTTTTACAGCCTGCTCGGAATCTTGGCACTGGGAATTGCCGCTCTCCAGGCTGAAACCGACAGGGAAGAGGGAAGACGCTTTACCAAAACGGTCGTGAGCACGAACGTCGCGTGAACGATGGGTTCTCAGGCACTGAGTCGTTTTATCTTTGTACGGTGATATGGGAGTGTGAGAAATGGGACAGTCGGACGGAGTGCTGGAGCGTGACGACTTCGCGCGGCTTGGGCTCGCCAACCGCACGCTCGCCCTCTTTCTCGTGAGCATTTTGGGCCTGTTCCTGGAACTGATGCTCATCCGCTGGATCGGAACCGAGATCCGAATATTCGCCTACCTTCAGAACACCGTGCTGGTCGTCTGTTTCATGGGTTTGGGGATGGGTTGTTTGACCTGCCGCAAGCCGATCGTCGTGCGGGAGATGCTCTTGCCACTGTTGATACTGACTCTACTCCTGGCGGTGCCGATCACCCGTTCCGCGCTAAGCAACATCACCGAGATGCTCACGGTTCTGGGAGACTTCACCATTTGGGCGGAGGGAGTCAGCACCAGTCCGCTCTGGACGGGGTGTTCGATCCTTCTGGGCCTGGGGCTGACGCTCTGCCTGATGATCCTGCTCTGGAGTCTCTTCGTGCCGCTGGGCCGGCTGATCGGACGGCTGTTGGACGACCATCCCCGGCCCATCTGGGCCTATTCCGTGAACGTGGCGGGAGGGCTGGTGGGGATCTGGCTCTTTGTGTTGCTCAGTGCTTTGGAGCAGCCGCCGTGGGTCTGGTTCGCCACGGCAGCGGTATTGGTGTGTGTTCTCCTCGCTCCTGGAGGCCTGCACCGGCTCGGGTCGAGGCAGGCCTCCTGGCCGGCTTGGTCCTGGCCGCTTGGTTCGCGAGCCGCGAGCCAGGGGCGATTGCCGTCGATTGGTCACCTTACCAGAAGCTGGTCCTGTACGCCTTGAATCCGGACCTTTCCCGGAAAGAGCGGCCTGGGACGTACATGATCTCGGTCAACAACACGGGCTATCAGACGATCATCGACCTGGGCGAGCGGACCGTCGCCGCCGACCCTGGTCGTTATCCTCCTTCGTTGCGAGGCTTGAGCCAGTACGACATCCCGTATTTGGTCCATCCCAAACCCCGGACGGCGCTCAGCATCGGGGCGGGAAGCGGCAACGACGTAGCCGGTGCGTTGCGGCATGACGTCGAGCGAGTCACGGCCGTTGAGATCGACCCCGCGATCATTGAGATGGGACGGCGATATCACCCGGAGCGGCCCTACGACTCGCCCCGCGTCCGACTGGTCAACGACGACGCCCGCTCGTTCTTCATGACCTGCCGCGAGCGGTTCGACGTCATCTCGTTCGGGCTGCTCGACTCGCATACGACCACCGCGATGACCAACGCGCGGCTGGATCACTATGTTTATACAAGAGAAAGCTTCGAGCTCGCTCGCTCACTCTTGGCCAAGGACGGGATCATGGTTCTCAGCTTCGAGGCCCAGAAGCCGTTCATCATCGACCGCATGGCACGCACCCTTCGTGAAGTCTTCGGCGAGGAACCGATCTGCTTCCGCGTGCCGGTCTCTCAATATGGATGGGGCGGCGTCCTGTTCATCGCGGGCAACCTCGACCAGGCACGACGGCAAATTGATGCCAACCCTCGACTGTCGAAGGCCATCGCCGGCTGGCACAAGGAAAATCCCGTGGTTCTCGCCGGGACCACGCCGGTCGCCACCGACGACTGGCCTTACATCTACCTCGCGACTCCGCGCATCCCGATCTTGTATTACCTTCTTGGCGGGCTCATGGTCCTCTTGTTCGTCCGCGGCTCCAGCCAGCTCGACCTGGGTGCGATGGTCACTCGCTGGCGACGCAACGAATGGCACTTCTTCTTCCTGGGAGCCGCATTCCTGCTCCTGGAAGTCCAGAACATCAGCAAGGCGTCGGTTGTCCTGGGGAACACCTGGTTCGTCAACGCCGTGGTCATCTCCGGCATCCTGGTGATGGTCCTGGCGGCTAACCTCATCGTCGCGCGGCTGCCGCGGCTGCCGGAAGCACCGGTCTACGCCGGCCTCTTTTTCATTTGCCTCTGCCTTGAATTCATCGACGTCGCCCGTTTCGGTTTCCTTCCCATGGCGCAGAAGGTCGTGCTGGTCGGAGGGGTGACCAGCCTGCCGATGCTCTTCAGCGGGATCCTGTTCGCCCGTTCGTTCGCCAGCGCGGATCGGAAGGACCAGGCGCTGGGGGCAAATCTGATCGGGGCGCTGGTGGGCGGTCTGCTTCAGTCGGTCACGTTCGTCATCGGCATCCGCGCTGATCTTGATCGTGGCGGCCCTCTACTTTGCCGCAATGCTCTGCAATCGAAGGCCCGCGGCGCCGAAGCCGATTGAGTCGCCGAGATCACCAAAACTGTTCAAGTTCTTGGAGCGAAAGTCGGCAATGGCGGAGCACCGCTAATCGTTGCGAATTGTGAGTTGTGGAAGCGGATCGCGTGTTGAGGATTAGTTGGCTTGCGTTGCCTTTGCTCACGACTCACAACTCACGACCGGCAAATGCGCCGTCTTCACTCACAACTCACAACTGGCGACTGGCAAATGCGCCGTCTTCACTCACAACTCACAATTCACAACTCGCAACTACTCCTGTGCTTGCTCTTGGGCTCCTGGGGTTGGTCCGTGCGTGGACTGACCTGGGTCAAGGCGATGCGGCCGGCCCCGAATCACGTCAACGACTTTTACCAGGATTGGGGGTCCGCTCGCAACTTCCTGGTGGGACTTCCCGTTTACGCCTCTCACTCGACGAGCATCCCCCGGCACCTGGGCCTATCGTCCAATCCCAACCCCAGCATCGAGTACAACGCGCATCCGCCGACCTCTGTGCTGTTGACCTTGCCGCTGGCGCGGCTCGATTATCCCGACGCCGTCATGGTCTGGAACGTCATCTCCTTGACGGCGATTCTGGCCAGCCTGGCGATCGTCGCCGTGGTGCTGCCCGTGCCGAAGACGCTGTTCTTGCCGGCATTGGCTTTGCTGCCGTTTTGCTCGCCCGTGTTCGGCAACCTCCAGATGGGGCAGCTCAATCTGGTCCTGGTCCTGCTGGTCACGACGATCTGGGCATCTGAGCGATCGGGCCGGTCGAGCACGGCCGGGCTGCTCTTGGGCGTCTCGGCCGCGATCAAGCTGTTCCCCGCCTACCTGGCTGTGTACTACGTGGCCCGAGGGAAGCTCCGGCCGTTGCTGGCCGCCTCGCTTTCGTTCCTGGCCCTGACTCTCGTGACGGCCCTGGTGCTTGGGCCTGGACACCTTTCATGACTACTTGAGCGTCGTCATACCTCGTCAATCCAAGTTTCAGGGCTTTGGTTACAACCAATCGATCGCTGGCGTCTGGCAAAAACTGTTCGACCCGGCCGCCGAGGTCGCCCTGATCCCCAATTTGTGGCCGAGCGCGGCCCTGGCCCGCTGGGGGACATACGGCTCGGACCTGGCGATCGCCGTTATTGTGGCCACGCTCGCCTACCGGGCGCGGACCCTGGTGGAGCGAGACCTCGCCTTTGCTTCGGCCGTGACGGCCATGCTCCTGGTGTCGCCGGTCACCTGGGATATCACGCTCGTGCTGCTTCTGGTTCCGATCGCCGTCATCGCGAGGAGTGCCGGAAAGTCGCACTGGATACCGGCGGCCCTATCGTTGATCCTGCTGGCCATCTGGCTTCCCCAGGATGCACTGGCCGAGCTGACCCGGACCGATTGTTACTTCGGGGTCTGTTCCTGGACCTTCATGCTCGGCGTGCCGTCGCTCAAGTTCTACGCCCTGCTCGGAATCTTCACACTCGGAATTGTCGCTTTCCGGGCCGAACGGGCCAGCACTCGGAGCTGTACGCCGGATGGAGGCATTGCGCGGTGACCCAATCCTTGGCAGGTCGCGGCGAGAGCTTGCGGAAGTGGGCCGCCCCGAAGCTGGAGGTCATGGTCACGGCCCTGTGCTTGATCCTGGGCTTGGGCGGCTGCCTCTGGCTCGGCCCCCTCTGTGTCAAAGCCATGCGGCCGGCACCCGATCAGATCATTGACTACTATCAGGACTGGGGGAGTGCCAGGAACCACCTGGCCGGTCTGCCGGTTTACACCGAGCACGCGATCAGCATCCCGCGGCACCTGGGCATACCGAACCATTCGGGGGAAAGCGCCGATTACAACGCGCACCCGCCAACCTCGGTGCTGATGGCCCTGCCGCTGGCGAGGCTGGGCTATCCCGACGCCGTAATGGCCTGGAACACGATCTCCCTGGCGGCGTTTCTGGGCAGCCTGCTGGTCGTGGCGATGGTGCTTCGCGTGCCGGGGGCACTCTTGTTGCCGGCTTTGGCTTCGCTGGCGTTTTGTCATCCCCTCTATGGAAACCTCTATCACGGGCAGCTCACGCTCATCCTCGTCCTGCTGGTGACGACGATCTGGGCACTCGAGCGATCCGGGCGGTCGAGCACCGCCGGGCTGCTCTTGGGCGTCGCGGCCGCCATCAAGTTGTTCCCAGCCTACCTGGTCGTGTATTACGTGGCTCGAGGTCGAATCCGGCCAGTGATGGCCGCCGCACTTTCGTTCTTGGTTCTGACCCTCGTGACGGCTTTTGTGCTGGGCGTGGATACCTATTACGACTACATCACCATCATCTTACCTCATCAATCGCAATTCCGGAGCTACGGCTACAACCTTTCAATCGCCGGGCTCTGGTACAAGCTGTTCGACCCGGTCGGTGAGCGCGGATGGATGACCCCCCTATGGCCAAGTCCGGCCCTGGCGCACTGGGGCACTGTCCTGTCGGACCTGGCGATCACCGCGATCGTCGCGACGTTCGTTTACCGGCGCGAACTTCGTCGCAGCGGGACATTGCATTCGCCTCGGTCGTGATCGCCATGCTGCTGGTCTCGCCGGTGACCTGGGATTACTCGCTCCCGCTTCTTCTGGTCCCGATCGCGGTCATCGCGAAAAGTACGGGAAGGTCCTCGCTGGATGCCATTCGCCCTGATGCTGATCCTGTTGGTCGTCTGGATGCCCCAGCTCGTCTGGACGAAACTGGCGCTGGGCGGTCGCTCGCTCCCCGTGGCTCCTTGGACCTTCATGCTGGGCGCTCCGTCAATCAAGTTTTACGCCCTGCTCGGGATCTTCGCGCTAGGGCTGGCCGCTTTTGGAATAGGCGACCGGGGGCAGCAAATGTTGGCCGAGCCAGAAAAAGGCGGGGCGGATGTTGTTGCGGATGTAGGCCAACGAGTGGGTCGCCCCGGGATCACAGACCAACGTCACCGCGATGCCACTCTGGGCGGCCACCCATTGGAATGACTCGTCCTGGGCGTCGAAGTTGAAGTTGTCGCGGCCGGGGTAATTGACGTAGATGGCAAGCTCGCCGGGCTGGAGGCCGGTGGTCTGGATCAGGTCGGCGGGGTTGGTTTGCATGATCCGGGCGGCCGCGGCTTCACCTTCGCCGAAGACGGGGCTCATGAACCGCCGGGCTCGCACCTTCATGAGGCCGGCATAGAACTTGCCGATGACCTCATCCCGGTCATAGCGTGTCTTCCAGCGGAACGTCTCGGGGTTGAAGTTCTCGAAGTAGAATTCGTCGCAGTTCGAATAACGCAGGTTAAGCGGCCCGGCCAGGGTAGCCACTGCGCTGAAGAAATCGCGGTACTTGATCGCCAGGCCCATTGTCCCGTACCCGCCAGCCGACAGCCCCAAGAGACCGTGCGCCTCGCGCTCCGGGCGGATTGAATAATTCGCCATCAGGAAGGGGACGACTTCCTGAACGATGTGGTCTTCAAGCCGGCCGCCGACGCCGTTCACGTACAGCGAATGTTTCGCGTTGAACCGGTTCCATCCTTCGTAAGTCCCGTCCGGGCAAGCGACAACAGCCGGCGGGAACTCGCCCCGGACAATCAGGTCGTCGAGTCCGCTGACCAGCGTCGGCCCGACAAAAAAATGTTCGTCCACGTCCGCCATATGGAAGGCCAAGACCAGCGGGTAGGCACAGGCCGGATCGTACCCGGGCGGTAGATAGACGTACAGATCGCGCGGCATGCCAAGGATCGGCGAGTAGATGCGGCGGTCGCACCCATGATTGTTCGTGTAGTCGATCACGTGCCCGGCCAGGCGCTGGTTGACCCGTTCCAGGTTCACGTGGCTCAGAACCTGCGCCCTTGCTGGCAGCACGACCGTCAGCACGATGTAGACCGCGACTATCGCCTGCAAGGGGATCCGGTGGCAGACACGCCAGAGGAACGGGCCGAGCCGAAGCATAGGTGCACACTCAAAAAGGAGACCGTTGCAAATGTCAGTGACGCTGGACAAGCGAAGCGGCCGGCTCCAAGGCCCGCCGCGCATTCGCTGAGAAGAGTATCGGATTCAGGACCGGAGCGCAACCAGTTTTTTTATTCGGGCCTGCCCGTGAGTCGCAGCAGAACAAAAAACCGGCGTAAGCGTTATGCGATGATTTTTCTCGGAGCTGTTGGACCGAAAGCGGCGTGTTTAACCCCTCTCGGGGGAGACGCCGCATTCTGTCGGCCGGTCAGTCGCAACACCTGTGCCAGCGATCCCCGGCCGGACCGCACCCAGGGGTGATGGGTCGCCCTGGCAGATGAAGGCGCCCCAGTAGAACGGGTCTGGGTATTTGGCCTTCATCGCGAGCTGGGCCTCGCGTAACGCCTCGGCGCGGCCCTGGCCGGCCAGCAGGCGGCCGTAGAAGGCCTCCATCAGCTCGCGCGTCGGCTCGTCGGGCACCTTCCACAGGCTCATGACCAGGGTCTTCGCCCCCGCCAGCACGAACGCCCGGCGCAGGCCGAAGACGCCCTCGCCGACATGGACTTGACCCAGCCCGGTCTCGCACGCCGAGAGCACGACCAGCTCGGTGGCCAGAAGGTCCAGGCCGGTGACATCCTCGGCCGTCAGCAACCCGTCCTCGGCCTCTTCGGGCGGGTTGCCAGCCTTGGGCCAGGTGTTGGCCCCAGCGAGCGCCAGGCCGGAGCGGAGCATGGGGTTCTCCATCAACGGTCCCGAGAGTCGGCCCATGCCATCCTTCGCGCCGGAGAACTCTCCGAAGTCGAATCCAAAGCCCCGGCCCTCGCGATTGAGGTCGCGCTGCTGGTCGGGCAGGAAGAAGCCGTGGGTGGCCAGATGGAGGATTCGCGGCGAACGGCAATTGGTCTTGAACCGGCCTTCCAGGGCCGTGGCGTCGAGCCAGGCGGACACATCGAGCAGGGCGGCGACCCGCTCGCCCTCAGCCCGTGTGCCTGGCAGGCGATGGAAATGGTAATTGCCGCGGTCGCGGTCCAGGTCGCGCGAATGGCGCCCGGGCGGTGGTCGTTGCGAGTGCTGGACTGATGAGGTCGTCGCCGTGGCTTTCTTGCCGCGATTAAGACATGCGAGACCAGAAGCCGGCTTTGGGCTGCACGGCTCGGGGACCGTTTCCAGGTCGAAATCCGGATCGGCGACGACTAATGGCCCGCCGGGCTGGCCGGTGGTGACTGCGCCGAAGCGAAGCACATCACGGCCGCAGCTTAGGTAGCTGATCTGATACTCGTCGATCAGGCGGCGGCCGTCGGCTGTGGGCAAGACCTCGAAGGGGAGTCGCGACAGGTCGCCGTCGGGAGCGATCAGCAGCCGGGTGCGACTCCCCAGTGCCGGAGCCAACCGGTCGAACAGAGCCGCTCGTAAGTCCGGGCCGACGCCGCCCTGGACGGACAGGACGGCTTCCTCCCGGCGTTTCGCCATGTCGCGGCCGTCCTTCGTCGCGGCTTCGGCGATGATCCCGGCCCGGAAGTCGGCGATCATGCGGTCGATCGGCTCGGCCTCGCCCAGGTCAATCATTTGCACATCGTCCGGCCGCCGCCCGGCAGTACAAAGGCGATGTAGTGGGCCGGTTTCCAATGCCGCTCCCCTCGGGCTGGCACGGCCTGAAAATCGAAAACCAGAAACCGCAAACCGGAAACCGCATGAATTCGACCAGGGCGATGCCTTCGGGCAGGTTCAGAGCCACGGCGCGGCGGTCAGCGGCCTTGAGCTTCTGCTCCAGGTTCATCTCGGGGATCTGCCGGGCCAGCTCCGCCTCCAGCCGCTCTCTCCGGGCATCCCACTCGGCGAGTCCTTGCAAGTGAGACTCGAGACCTTCAGGTCTAGGCCCCGCGAGCGTCTTGCGTGCAATCTGCATGCGCAGGGTGGCGAGATCGCGCAGCCGTGGTTCCAAAGCAGGATACTTGCCCCCCAGCAGGGCATCGCGCTGGGTGGCCACCGCCTCGGCCGCGACGGCCTTCCTCCGCAGCACCAGCTCGAAAGCAGCGTGGATGGCATTGGGGGAGTCGCCGAGGTGTTGCAGAACCAAGGACAAAAAGGCATGAAGCTTGTCGAGAACCTTATTGAGGAATGCAGCTCTTTGCCTCTCGGAGCCGATCGCGAGGATCTGTCCGATCATCCGGTCATCAATGCCCGTGGCCTGCTCCATCAAAGGCATTGCCTCCGACGCGCGGCCCGTGGCCGCATACAAGCACCCCAAGTTGTTCAGGCTGATGGCATAGTCCGGGTGGTTCTCGCCCAGCGCGGTGCGGTAGATTCGCAGTGCCTGGCGGTAGAGGGGTAGAGCGGCGGCGTGGTCACCCTTTTCTTGGCAAGACCTCGCCAAGTTGTTCAGGTTGATGGCGTAGTTCGGGTGGTTTTCGCCCAGCGCGGTGCGGAAGATCTCCCGTGCTTGGCGGTAGAGGGGTAGAGCGGCGGCATGGTCACCCATGCGTGCGCGCGACACCGCTACGTTGTCCAGGCTTTCGGCATAGTCCGCATGGTTCTCGCCCAGCGCGGTGCGGCGGATCTCCAGGGCCTGGCGAAAGAGGGGTAGAGCGGCGGCGTGGTCACCCATAGCTTCGTACAACTGCGCCAGGTTGTTCAGGCTTGCGGCGTAGTCCGGGTGGTGCTCGCCCAGCGCGGTGCGGTGGATCCCCAGGGCCTGGCGGCAGAGGGGTAGAGCGGCGGCGGCGTTACCTGTCGCTCGGTACAACATCGCCAGGTTGTCCAGGGTGGTGGCGTAGACCGGGTGGTCCTCGCCCAGCGCGGTGCGGTGGATCTCCAGGGCCTGCCGGTAGAGGGGTAGAGCGGCGGCGTAGTTACCCATCTCTTGGTGCAACCCCGCCAGGTTGTTCAGACTGGTGGCATAGTCCGGGTGGTTCTCGCCCAGCGCGGTGCGGAGGACCTCCAGTGCCTGGCGGAAGAGGGGTAGACCGGCGGCGTGGTCACCCATGTCTTTGTACGCCGCTCCCAGGTTGTTCAGGCTGGTGCCGTAGGCGGAGTGGCTCTCGCCCAGGCGCGGTGCGGGTGATCTCCATGCCTGGCGGCAGAGGGGTAGAGCGGCGGCGTGGTCACCCATCGACCTGTACAACTCCGCCAGGTTGCCAAGACTGGCGGCGTGGTCCGAGTGGCCTCGCCCACGCGGTGCGAAAGATCTCCCGTGCCTGGCGGAAGAGGGGTAGAGCGGCGGCGTGGTCACCCATCTCCTCGGTACAACGCGGCCAGGTTGTTCAGGCTGGCGGCGTAGTCGGGGTGGCTCTCGCCCAGCGCGGTGCGGGTGATCTCCAATGCCTGGCGGCAGAGGGGTAGAGCGGCGGCGTGGTCACCCATGACCTTGTACAACTCCGCCAGGTTGCCAAGACTGGCGGCGTAGCTGAATGGCTCTCGCCCAGCGCGGTGCGAAAGATCTCCAGGGCCTGGCGGAAGAGGGGCAGAGCGGCGGCGTGGTCACCCATCTCTCGGTACAACGCGGCCAGGTTGTTCAGGCTGGCGGCGTAGTCGGGGTGGTTCTCGCCCAGCGCGGTGCGGCTCGAGCTTCAGTGCCTGGTGGTAGATGGGTAGAGCGGCCGAATGGTCACCCATCGCTCGGGACAACGCCGCCAGGTTGATCAGGCTGGTGGCGTAGGCCGAGTGGTCTTGTCCCAAGTGTTGACAAGTTAAATCCCGGACCTGTGTGGCAATGGCGATTGCCCCTTGATAGCGACCCTGGTTATAAAGCTGAACGACCGACTTGATTCACACTGATCAATTTGCTGAGCGAGTTCGCTGGGTGATCGCGGACGATGATGGCCTTTTTCCTCATCTCAAGTTGGTCAATCTCGCCGTCGCTACCTCTGGTGCGAGCCTTGAAGGGCCATGATCCAATTCCAGCGCCACGGCCCGCCAATCTCGGGCCGCAACTGCTGCAGCCGACTGCTGGACGCGCTTCATGTCACGGGTCGCGACGTAGGGCCGGGAGGCCGGGAGACTCTCCATTGTCCATGCGCTTCTGACCGACGAGCACTGCTCGACGTGCGAGTCGATTTGCTCCATCTCGGCGGGTCCGAGAGACCGTCCTGAGTCAAGTACCCACGGAGCTCGCGGCGCGGGGGACAAGCGACCATGTGGCACCTCAACTCAAGCGGGCCCTTGGAGGATCTCGATCTCTCGCTTCAACAGCTCGATCACGCTGTGTTTCGCCTGAAAGACTGTGCCGACCTTCATGCCGAGCTCTCTTGCGACCTCGACCGGCTTTCGCCACTCTTCGGCGGTCGCGACGAAGGCCCGCCAGGTGTGGGGTTGAACACGGCGCTGCACACGCTCCCTGGCGATCTCCAGCAATTCGAGGTCGAACTCGGCAGCCAGCCGCGCGGTCAGGTCGTCACCCGCCTCGGCCAGTTCCAGTGGAGTGTACTGATCGTCTGGCTGCGGAATCATATCCTTCTTCAACTTGGCCATCATGTTGTGCGTCACGGTTTTGAGCCAGCCGCGAAACCGTCCCCGGCTCGGATCGTACTCGAAGTTGATCATCCGGAAGATCAACTCGGCGAATACGTCATAGGCCCTGTCATCGGCCTCGCCCGGGTACCAGTGGTGACACCATCCCCGGATCATCAGCCCGTACCGCGCGATGAATTTCTCCCAGGCCGCATGGTTGCGAGGGTCACGAACGTCGCCCAGCAGGGCGGGATCCGTCCGCGACGACTCGGTGAATGGGTCGTTCATCATGGCTCCCCCGAAGATCGACCGCCGATCTTGGTACTGTCTTCAGAGTATACGCGAGAAGGCGCCGTTCCTTACAAAGATATGGATTCTTCTGCTTTCTGAAACGCGCGCCATGCGTCTGGTAGGGAGTTCCGCTCGAGGAACTCGCCTTCCCGCAGGCCATCGCGATGAAATGATCGGGGCCCCTCAACGTAGTACTCAGTGTTCGGGGCGAAACTTCAGTGACCACTCACTCACTTGAGTGGGCTCTTTCGGACGGGGGAACCCTCCCACCGCGTACCTGCCTTCGATACGCACGGGCCCTCCCGTCGGACTTTACGGCCGAATTTTGGGACCGCGCCCGTGTTGAACCGCGCGTCGAGGCCCCTCGTTACGTCCTTCCTGGCTGCGCTCGGTAGAGATCGTCGAGAAAACTCAAAATTTCCGGTGACTCGCGCCTGAGAATCCCCCCGCCGGCTGACTATGACATTACAGAAGGGTGGGGGCGAGATCAAGCGATTTCGATTTGATCCTTCAAATTCAGGGACTCCGATCGGGATGCGCGCAGCCAGCGATCCGCGATCAGGGCAACGAATCGTAATTCTTTCCTGGGAGGTCGACCACAATGCGAATCGCCTACGTGAGCAACGACGAAGTCAATCAGGACCTGGCCGCGCGGATCGCCGCGAAGTTCGGCGTGGGAGTCTGCAAACGGCTTCCCAAAGACCGAAAGCCAGACGACCTGTGCGACGCCGTCCTCTATAACCTGGACGACGTACCCAGAGCCGAGCGATCTGCCCTCATCGAGGGGTTCCGCTGCGGCAAACCCGATCGTCCCACGGCGGTCCACGGCTATGACATCACCGATGAGCAGGCCAGGACCCTGAGCCGGAACGGCGTGGCGACCGCGCGACGCCTTCATTCCGACCTGCTGTGCATTCTGTTTATCGAGGCTCGGCGACACCGCAAGACTGTCTCGCCGGACGGCGACAGGGCGGAACTTACCTGGGTCAACTTGGCTACGTAGTAATCGAGACCGACCCGTCGGACCTGCCCTTTGATCCGCCTGCCAGCCCACGCAATCACGGGCGGAATAGCGGCGACCAAACGCCGCTCTCGCCCTCAAGATTCGGAATTCGTCGCAGCGCGCCGGGGTGCGTCAATGCCCCGGCGGCTGCCACTCAAGGCCGGGCACGTAGCCATCCGTACGCCGTTCGGAGGTCGGGGACGGTGCGCGCCCAATCCGGGCAATCGCCCAGAAGAAGATCCATCATGCCGCGCAATACCTTCAAGCGAGATTACCGTCCACGCTTCGAGTCCCTCGAGAGCAAACAGCTTCTGTCTGGCGGCCTGCTGACCCACGGGGCACAGGCTGTCGTGTTGGCCACTGTGCCTGTGCCATCCCAAGTTGAGCACCAGGGCGCCCATCCGGATGGCACCGGCCACGGAATTGTGATCATCACATCGTGATGATTTACTCTTGCGACTGAGCCGGGCCGGCCTTGATTTGTTCGAGCCTCGCCTTGTCTGCGACACGTGCGGGGTCGAGCTCGATGGCCCGGCTCAGTTTTTTGACCGCCTCGACACGGGTGCTCCGGCCCTCCGGTGACCGTTCCTGCAGGAAATAAATCCGGCTCTGCTGAGTCAGGACCTGGCCAAGAAGGCTGAGATACTCGGGGTTTTCCGGCGCACCCTTGCGTGTTTGTTCGGCGATCAACCAGGTAAGGTGGCTCTGGGCGGCCTCGCAATCGCGCTGGGAATCGGGGATGCGGTTCATGGCGAGGCGAACCGCGGCCCGGCCGCATAGCGTCGCCGCCAACTGCTCGCGATAAAGCGGTATGACTTTATGCTTGTTGATGAGTCGCGAGAGGATCTTATCAGCTTGTTCAAAGGTATTCTCGGACTCTTGAAGCTTCGAAAGGTCCGTGCTCAAGAGTTCCCCTCGCTGGTTCGCGATGCAAGCAAGCTGGTCCTGAGAGTCGTCATAGATTGGGTCGTCCTCGGCAATCGACCCTGCGACCCGCGCCGCCTCGTCGAAATCATGAGTGGCGCGGTCGCGATCACCGGCTCCCTTGGATGCGACGCCACGATCCGTGAGCGCCATGGAGAGGAGCCATCGATCCCGGGTGGTCCGGTCGGACGCGGCATCGGGATTGGCGAGCGGACGCAGCAAATCCACAGCTTGATCGGCGGCCTTGTGAGCCTCTCCTTGCTGGTCCTTGAGGACCAATATTTCCGAAAGATCGATCAAGGCCGAAGCCATGGCCCGACGGTAATCGGGGGAGATCGACGCGGACTGAAGCTTGTCGGCATGGCCGATTGCCGCATGAAGATCATTCTCCGCGTCGATCGTCCGACCATTCATGCGATTGAGCTCTCCCCGATCGATGTACGTCTCCACCAGCCAACGTCGGTAGTCCTCCCGGCCTGGATCATCCTTGCAGAGAGTCGTCAATTCTCCGATGGCCTTCTCGTAAGAAGCCTGCGCTTTTGCGAATTGACCGGTGATGACGCCCGATCCCCCCGATCACGCGATGCACCTGGGCCGTTTCCAGCCGGACGCCAGGGTCGTTCGGGAATTTGTCGCCCAGCTCTTGGTATCGATCGAGAACGAGCTGGGCGAGGTACTCACGCAGATTCTCGGTATTGGGCCGGAAGGCCAGGCTTTCCCCCGAGACCTGGAGGAGCTCTCGCAGTGCGTTGCGAGTCATAGCGAGTTGATCGGTCGTTCTTGCTTGCTCTTGGATGATCCGCCGATTGGAGGCGGTCGTCCTTGCTTGCTCCTGGGTGATCCGCCAGTTGGTGATCGCCAGTCCGAGCACGGTCAGGATGAGCAGGCGGCCGCTGCCGCAACCCATTGCTTGCGCCGGCGAACCCAGCGCATGGCCCTGGCCGGGAAAGGCTCGGGGTATGCCAGCACCGGTTGATCGGCCAGCCAGCGCTCGATCTCGTCGCCAAGGTCCCGAGGGCTCCCGTATCGATCTTGCGGAGAGAGCGCCATCGCCTTCGCGCAGATCGCCTCGAGCGCGACGGGCACGGTCGATTTGATCTGGCGCGGCCGCGGGAACTTCCATGCGGGGACCTTGGGCAGGGTGAGCGCCGGGTCCGGTTTGTCGGCAGGAGGCTTCCCCATCAGCAGGTAGTAGAGAGTGGCCCCTAGCCCATGTTTGGGGTGGCGTGACGTAACTCCTTGCGGCGCAAGGGTCGAATTTTCAATTAGTCACTACATCACGGTTTTCTCCCCCGTCCGGCGCCTCCGGCGGCCGCTGGTCGAGAAGCTTCAGCGCCTTGAGCACCCGCCGCGCGTCCTGCGAGCCGCCAGCCACCCCCCGACGCTCGGGTTGGCCCTTCAGACGGAACGTGACCAGCCGGACCGTCGTCAATGCTTGCATGGCCTGCGCCGGTGACAGGTCAACCCCGGCCTCTTTGAGCCGGCGGCCCAGAAGCCGTTGAACCAATAAGGCCAACGCCGCTACAAAAATATGCGCTTTCACTCGTATTTCAATCTGATGATATATCGGCCGCATCGCCATCACGTCCTTGAGCTGCCGAAATCCGCTCTCCACTTCGGTCAGTTCCTTGTACATCGCCACGGCGTCCAGCACGCTCAGTCCTTTCTCGCTGGTCGCGATCACATATTTCCCCTCGATGCGCTTTTCGCTCTCGAAGTGCTTCTTGCTCTCGGAGAAGACCAGCGTCCCGTTATCAAGCTTCCATTCAAAATATCGGTAACCATGATATTTCTGCATAATTCGCTCGACGGCCGCCCCAATCTTCTCGGGCTGTTTCAAGCCGCCGGCGGCGACACGCTCCTTGAGTTTCTTGAGCTTCTGGCGTGCTCGTTCCATCGCTTGCTGGCGCTTCGTCTGCTCGTAGGCACGCCGTTCATCAGAGTCGATAATAATCACTCGCATGCCCTCGATCCCGGAAGCAACCTCTTGGGCACGCGTGCGGGGCGGATCGGTCTTTCGTTCCTGGGCGTTGATCCCACAGGGCAGTTGACCCACTTGGTCTCGTCGACGGCATTGAGCCATTGGTCCAGCTTGGCGTTGCGCCGCCGCTTCAATCCAACCAGAAATCCATGTTTATCTTTCGTAATTGACTCCAGGTTCTCCTCCGTGACCATGCCCCGGTCGCCGACGAAAACAACCCGGCCAAACTCAAACCGCTTGCGCAGGTCGGCGATCACCTCTTGCACCGTGGTGTGGTCGAGACGGTTGCCCTCCCAGACGTGATGAGCGATCGGCCAGCCCGCGACCATCACCACGCCGACGATCACCTGCACATTGTGCGGCTTGCTGTCCCGGCTGTGGCCGTTGCGGGCAAAATCGCCGGTCCGGCCCCTTCGAAGTACGTACTGGTGATGTCGTAGAGCACCAGATCCGGCTTGAGGCTGAACAGATCACGGAGGCGGCTATAGAGGTCCACTTCGATCTCGGTCTTTGGCGTCGTGGAGCTGATCGAGGGTGCGATACCAGGCGTCCAGTTGCCGGGGATGGACACGGACCCTCGGCGTTGGTGCCAGTGGGGGATGAAGCGTCGGCCCTGGCGATCGCAGACGAAGTCGCTTTCGAGCCAACTGGCCAATCCATGTTCGCTGGCGGGAGCGATGAGTCGGTTGGCCACGAGGACGAAGGCACGGTCGGCGAACGGAACGCCTTTGGCCCGCCGAGCTGTGGGTCGAGGATCGACCAAAGGCCCAATTGATCGAACAGGGCACGGACGACAAGGACCGGTCCCCAGGTGGAGGCATCGACGACGTGGGGGACAGCCGGATCGGTGGGATCACTGCCTGAGTCTCCGGCGAGCAGCCGTTGGAGCTTGGGCAGGATCTCGATGAGGAGGTCCTTGCGGCCGAGATCGGCGACGACGCGTTGTTTGACCTTGCCGTCCTCGCGATAGGCTTCGACGACGCGGATGTATTCGTTGATGGTGCCGTTCTTGGAGCGAACCTTGACGGTCCTGGGATACATGGTTGGTTGCGTGTGCCGTAGTGTGGATATTCGGGGTTGAGCGGCCACGCCAATCATTATCACGACGATATTAGGAGGTAATCAAGGCCAAAAATGCGGGATATATCGGTATAAATCTGAACAGAGTTGTCACTACACTTTTCGGCCTGGCGAGAGGCCGTCACGAGCGCAGAGCCTGGAAAAATAGGCGTTTTCAAGCGCGCGGGCGGGCGCCCCAGCCAGCTTCACCCCAAACATGGGCTAGGCTGTACACATCGCTGGCGGGGCTGAGCTCGGAGAGGCCGCCCAATTCCTGTTCCGGGCTCATGAAGCCTGGCGTGCCCATCTTTGCATCGGCCCGAGTATATGGGGTGTGACTGGTCGTGACCGGCGGGAGCGTGACCCCACCGGCTGCGGCTTCCACATCGACGGCTTCCGTCTTTGCCAATCCCCAGTCGACCACCAGCGTCTCGCCGTACTCGTCCAGCATGACGTTGCCCGGTTTCAAGTCGCGGTGGAGGACTCCGCGACTGTGCGCGTACGCCACCGTGTTACACACATCCACGAACCGACTGAGAAGCCGGCGCAGTTCCAGCGGACGATCGACGCCGGCAGGGTCTGAAGCCCCGGCCTCATGGAACGCGTCGATCGCATCCTTGAGGCTGGTCCCACTGACAAAACGCATGGCATAGTAAGGACGCCCATTCTCAAAGTGACCGAGGCCGTAGACAGGAACGATGCCCCGATGCTCCAGGCGCCCGGTCACCTCGGCTTCGTGGAGGAAGCGGGTCTGGCATTGACGGTCGTCGGCCTGATCGTCCTGAATCTGCTTGAGTGCCACTTCCCGTTTGAGTTCATTGTCCCAGGCAACCCAGACCTCCCCGAGGCCGCCCCGGGCGTGGTACTTGCGCAGTCGGAAACGGCCTCCCTCGGGACTTGCAGCTCTCGCGGTATGAGGGATCGTGGTGTCCGGACCCTGTTCGGTCTGTTCTTCGGAGTTCGCCACGTAGTCTAGAGGTCGGTCGACGTTATTCGGTCCCAGGTCCGGATGGCGGCTATGAGCGATTCGCCTCCCCTGACTCTGGTGAGTTTATCAGTTTGACTCCTAACTTGGCCAAGACCGCGGGGAGGATTTCCGCCAACGACCGAGGCCCAGATCCCCGCTTCTTCTGGAGCTGGTCGAGTTCGGCCGCCAAGGCGGCCCCCTCCTCACGGTGCTCCGCACCGGGGAGTTGGGCCACCGCGGCATCGAGATCCTTCATAGTTCGGCTGATATCAATATTATGTTACAATATAGAAATTAATCAGTTTACAAAGTATGTAGCCGCGACTCTGAGTGCAGGGATGCCGGAACGCCATCCGTCCGGCCACCAGATGGTAGGCAATTCGGCAAAACCGTCCCGCCACCCGGACCCGGATCTCCAGGCGTTCTTTCCCTCCAGCCGCCACTTGGCCGCCAAGACGCGAAAGTGGTCGTTGCACTCGATCAGATTGTCCGCGATCAACATGATCGCCTTGCGCAGCCGGCGGTTGGCGCACCGGACCAGCGGGCCGTCGGCGCGGTCGACCTCATCGCTCTGGTACCGCGAGGGGAACAATCCCGCCCGGCCGGTGATCGCCGGAGCCTTGGGGTAGATACTGGATCGGCCCCATCTCACCAGCGAACTCGGCGGCCGAGACCACATTGATCCCGGGGATCCCCAAGAGCAACACATACGGCGTTTGGACCAGCAGGTCGGCCAATCCCCTTCGACCGCTGTGACCGACCGCAGTTTGGCCACCCGATCATCATCGAGCTCTTTCATGATCCTATGATGAATCAACGCTTCATCCGTGGCGGCGGTCGCGGTGTGAGCCCAGGCCAGGATCTTCTCCAGTGTCGGCCGGTGGGGTCGGATACCGGCTTGGAGGACCTGCTCTGTCAAGCCCGGCAGGCCGGCCCCAAGGATCGCGGCGGCTGAGCCGAGTTTCCTGGCGATCAGAAGGGGAGTGTGACAATTCGTAAATATCATCAAAACATTGTGCATAGCATGGCATTATTGTATTGAGTTGCTCATGGATCTGACAACGCAGCCCCGTCATCTTCACGACCCAGTCGCGGCGGTGTCGCGCCAGGAGCTGGAGGCGGGCCGAGACCGGGTCAGCCGGGTTGTTGGATCAGACCGAAGCCGGTGACCGCGGCGCGATAGAATCGCCGAGAGGTCGGTGTCGTCGGTCTTGTTCCCGGGATTGGCGGGCAGGCGGAACTGTTTGGAGGTCAGGGGGTGAACCAAGCGGGCCTCAAACCCGGCCTGGACGCAGGCCCTCTGAACCGGGACGTGATACCGCCCGGTCTGCTCAATGGCGACCACCCAGTCCTTGAGGTCGAACTGGCGATGGCCTGGCGGATCGATTGCACCATCGCCTCCAGGCCGGTTCGGGTGTGCGGGACTGGGGTGGGAGGCACCAGGACCTGGCCGTAGAAGTCGGCCAGCATCCATTTGGATCGAGCCTTGGCACAATCGACACTGATGATGCCAAAATGCTCCGGACCGACCTTTTTTACCCTGGGGTGAAGCGCCCCTTGAGGTTTGTGGATCAAGTACGGCCGAGTGGAACGACGGCCTTTGGTGCGAAATTTGGTTGCCATGGGACAATCTCCTGGAAAAGAGGCTGGAGTGAAACCAACTCCCAACCAGGAAATCTTTATGGTGCAAAGAGTTAGAATCAAATTCCTAACTCCGCCACATATCAGAGGTCGGCCGAAGGCCGGGTGAGGGGGTCCGCGCGGTGGTGTTCAGCGAGGAGTCTCAGGAATCCTGTTCCAACGGTGGTCCTTAGCCGCGATCAATCGCGGCTCGACTCCACCCGACCCAACGCTTCCGTGTCATCTCCTGATTCGCCCGGTTCCGGTCAGCCGCCGCCGGCGTTCCTCACTCGTCGCCTTGGTTGGGTATCGACTTGACCTGGAAGGCACCATAGGGCGTCGTGGTGACTCCGTCGAAAATGCCGACGTTGGCGGGATCCGCTCGCCAGACCTCCCTGCCGCGGTATTGGAGCCACGCTTCACAGTTCGTGAACCGCGCGGGGAGTAATACCACTGTACGCCCTGGTCCGTGCGACGGGCTTCCAGTACGAGAAGCACCTCCGGGTCCGTTCCGGCTGTCCACACAAAGCAGAACACGGCTCCTTCGACGACCGGCGACTTCTCGTCCGATATCTCGTAGCGGTAGATGGGCTGCGTCAGCAGGCGCATCTCCCACTTCGAGTTCTCCCTCAGCACCTGCGCGGTGAAGCGTCGGCTCAGGTCGCGCATTTGCGTGAGCCGGCGTGCCGGGCTGCTGGCCGGTGCCGGTGCGTCGGCGATTTGCTCGGGCTTGATGCCGGGTTTCTGAGGCTGCCAGCCGGATCCACCCCGCGTTCCTGAGTACAGAGGATTCAAAGCCAGGGAATGGAACTCGTGCCTGATGCCGCGCTGAATCTTGCCTTGCGGCCCCGAGTAGATGCACCCGACGATCGCCGCCGCTCCTTGATGAGTCCAGACGAAGACCTCGCCGTTGTAGTCGTTGTCGCTCGTCCAGCGCATCACCGGCTCACGTCGCAACTCCAGTTCTTGCCGCTTCTGATCATCGAGAAAGAATTTGTACTCGGAGGCTTCCCGCAGATAAACCTCATGCAGCCAGGCGGTTTTCTTGCTCTTCAATGGTTCCTTGGCCGGCTCTGATTGCTGAGGCCACACCGGGCCGCTGAAGCTCGCGATGAGAGATATGAACACAACCCAGATTGCCATGTTGATACGTGTCATCGTCTCCTCCTGACTGGTTCTGGGTGATCGGGTCGGTCAGCCTTGGTACGGACAATTGTAGTATAGCTGAGCGGCCGGCCAGACGACAAGGCAACGGGCACGGCTCGCATGGGGACGATTCACCGCGACGATGCTGTTTGGCTACAATGAGAATTTCCTGACGTGTTGCTACACCGGAGCATGTGACCAAATGAAAGTCCCGGACGATTCGATGGAACATCTCGATAACCCTGCTGTAGAGGCAACGGTGACTCCGGGGCCGCCCTCTCGTCAGTCGTTTTTTCGAGAAACGCCCTGGCGGGCGAGTGACCTACTCATCGGTTTCGCACCATTGGTCGTGACTAGGGCGGTCTTCACCCTGATCGATCCGGCCATTTTTTCAGCGGTTCCTTCCTGGATCAGGATGCCGTTCAACGTACTTTCCATGGTGTGGATGTTCGGCTTTCCGTTATGGATTGCCCGCCGCCGCCTCGAAAGTTTACCCCGTCTCCCTCGTCGCCGCGCCGTGATCGCGGAAGCGTCCTGGGCGCTGCTGGCTTCGCTGGCGATGTACGCAATTCTCATTGTGTATTTCAGCCTCGTGGCTCGTTTCTTCGGCGATTCGGCGATAACTGGCAGCCCCCTGGAACCCATTGCCCGGTCTCCAAACTGGTCAAACGGCAGGGATTCCTGGTTATGGTCTTAATGATCGCCCCGGTCGCGAGGAAGTGTTTTTCCGTGGGATGCTCCACAACTTCCTCCGGCAACGACTGCACGTGGTCGTCACCATCCTGATCCAGGCGGTCGCCTTCGCGTGGATGCACCAATTCGATCTGGCCCAGCGGGGCTTCGTTTTCATTGTTGGCGTGGGCTTGGGTTTGATTTACGAGTGGCGAAAAATTCTTCTCAGTCCGATCCTGCTACACGCCCTCTGAATGCCCTTTTAATGATATTGTTTGCCTGAACATCACTCGCGGACGCGACGCGCCACGACTCGGGGTCTTCGGTAGCCGCGGCAAATCGTGGCTGTGAGATTACCACAGTTGTGCCGGGTAGTGCCGCGGAAGCGGCGGGTTTGAAAGCCGGTGACCTGATTACGCCGTTGATGAGGAGCCGGTCGCGGACTTCTGGCGGTTGACGCGGATCATTCGCGGCAAAAAAGTCGGCGATCGGATTACCATGATTCCATTCGGGAAGGTGAAGCAAGACGTGTCGAGGCGGTCCTGACGAAGCTCGCGAGTGACTGAGTTTCAGCAGGGCCGCACGCCGAGCCGCAGGGCGTCATGCCCGAGCCCCCTCGCGACGGCCTCGGCGACGCGTCCGGGGCTGCCAGTCCGCACCAGCGATGGGAACGGGAACTCGGGGTGGGCGTCGGGAACTCGATCGCAGTCTGGAGATGTAGAGGGCGTAATTGTGCAGGCCGCGGAGGGTCAGGCAGCGGCGGACGACGTGTTCCATGGTCAGGGGACCGGACGGGAAGGATACGTCGACCCCACGAGGATGAGCGTGCCGCCGAGCCGGACCAGGGGGTAGATCGCCTCGAACGCGTCGGGCGAACCGGTCAGCTCGATCGCCGCGTCGACGCCGTGGCCGCCGGTCGCCTCCGACACGCAAGCGGCAGCTCATCGGGCGGGACGGCGTGCGTGCGCCGAACGTCCGGGCCAGGGCGCGGCGGGCGGGATCGAGGTCGCAGGCGATGACGGCCGAGCAGCCGAGCGTGCGGCCCAGGCGGCGGCCGTCACGCCCAGCATCCCGCAGCCCATGATGAGGACCGATCGGCCGGCCAGGTCGCCGGCGGCCTCGATCGCCCCGGCCACCGTGGCCGTCGCGCAGTTGGCGGGACATGCGGTCTCGTCCGGGAGCCGATCCGGCACGCGGAAGATCGCCGTGCCCGGCCCAGCAGGCAATGCTCCGCCAGCCCGCCGGTGAGCTCGCGGCGGGGGGCCAGGGCCTCGTGGCCGTACTTGACCTTGCGTTCGCATTTCTGGGGCAGCGACGTCCGGCAGGCGAAGCACCGGCCGCAGCTCGCGACGATCGCCCAGGTGACGCGGTCGCCCAGGGCCATCGGCCGACCGGCGGCGTCCCGCCGCGGGGCGTCGGGCCGAAGGCCGCGATACGGCCCAGAATATCGTGGCCAGGACCGTCGGCACCGGCTCCCGGCGCCGTCCCTGAATGGTGTGGATGTCGCTGCCGCAGAGCGTGCACGCGACGACCTCCACGAGGACCTCGCAACCTTAGGGATCGGGGGTCGGAAACTCTTTCAACTCAAGCGGCAGCCCGGGCCATGGAAGACGAGGGCACGCGAGGATCGGCTCACGACGCGGCTCGGAGGACACCTCTCATCTCTTCCGCGAGGAGGAGTCAGAGAAAACCCAGCCGCACAGGCCCGACAAAGCCAGGACGGCGATCAACCACGACACGCCCGTGTAAAACCGGAGGAACACCTCCCTGCCAGCGGCATCACCAACCTGCCGATCATCACCGCGGCATAGCCAAGATAGCCGACGGCATCGGCCAGATACATCAGGAAACCGAGGTTGC
>CAVRFS010000108.1:0-19378 GCA_963720335.1 uncultured Planctomycetota bacterium
CCGGAGAAGAGTGAGAAGTAATCCCGCCGAGGGCGAATAACCCACTTCTCCTTGTCATAATCGCGTTTTATCAATACCGCTCTGACTTCTCCAATTTTTTGCCTTTCGCAAGGTCGGTAGGCATAGGTATACTGCATTCGGCTCGATCGACGGAATCGTGAACCCGATTCTCAACATTATGTTCACCTCTGTATAAGTGAATCGACGTATGATTTCTGGGCAATTCCCGACTAGAGAATGGCGGGACAATCCCGACGGTCGTACTCGAACCATTGAGGAGGCCCTGGAAATCGTAAGAAGGCTTGGACTTCCTATTCCTGACGATGTTGCTTTCTTCGTCGATGAGTTGGGCGAACTTGATGAGAGAATTACGGCCCGAGGCCCGAGAGTGGATAAATCCGTCGGGCAGTCGGTTCATTGGTCGGATTCGGTTCACGACAAGACCGGTAAGGTTCCGTTCCGGATTTGGCCAGGCATCCTCACAAGTGACGAGGCCATCGTGGCGGTCATTTCGCATGAGATGTACGAACTTGAAAAGCTGCGTCCGCTCCTCCACAAGGGTACAATGTCGATTGACGACTTCATCGCACAAACTGAGCCTGGCAGAGCCGGCAACAATCACGACGAAGCATGGAACTTTGCGGACGAGATGGTCGATCGAATGCGAAGGGATGAAGAGCAATGATGACCGGCCTAGTCGCCATGTATCAGAAAGTCGCCATTACCGCCGATCACCTTGTTGCAGAATGTCTGCATAGAGTCGATCCCGAGAATCCGGTGCTCGTCCTCGACTCGCTGCCGGATGAAATCCTTATGCGGATGCTAGATTACGTCCGGAAGTTTCGGGAAGGTGAACTGGTCTCGAACTACAGGATCTTACCGGCGGTTGACCAGATTAATGCAGCACAGACTTGGATTGAGGAAGTCCAATCCTCAAAAAGAATTGGCAGTCTGTCGACCGGAGCAGATTAGAGCGCTTCACGCTTGGCCGGCACACAAGCCATACCAACCCGACGCGCAAGCGAGGGGATCGGCCCGGCGTACACCGGGGGCATCCGGGCTTGAGTCTCTCGAAACGCGACGATCATGGACTGGCACAGGCACTCCCCTCGCTTGCGCGTCGGGTTAGTATGATGACGTTTCAAACAGCGGTGTGCGCAATGCGGGATGTGATCCGCTCTAGGATCGATCAACCGGCCTGTTTTCCGCGATCGGCAGCGAGCCCCAACCAAGCTTGTCGTGGCGGATGGCCACCCGGTCGCCGCAACGGAGCGGCATCTGCATCTGGCCGTCGATCATCAGTATGGTCGAGATCCCTTCGTCTTGTGTGATGATCTCGAAAACTTCGTGCGCCGGCTCGACCAGGGGCGCTTGGTCATCACGCTCTCACCACAACGTTTCCACGCACACCCGCACAGCGAGCAAGCACTCCAGGACAAAGCATGGCTTGTAACTCGCTGACCAACGACGTTCCACCCTGATTCTATGGCGGGTTGGGATCCTGCATTCTCAAATCCCGGGCGATGGTGCCAAAATCTCGGTTTCTCAAAAAGAACAATCGCCGACTCGTCACGGTCGCTTCTCCGCGCGCTCATATTTGCACTGAATACAACATCAACCCTCCAACGAGCTTGAGTCCTGCGCCGGACGTGACTTCAGAACTCGATCAGCCCCTGTTCGATGAGAATGTCTGCATGGTCGAGGGACATCCGCTCAGACGCGGCTGCCCCGTCTCTAACCCGCTTCAGCAGAGCGGCTGAAAGGGCAGTGTGGCTGCTGAGCAGCCCCTTTTGGAAGAAGGTCTGGATTTGAACCACAGAGACGACTTTTGCCCCCGCGTAATTGACGCACGTCTCGTGATGCACGAACGGGTGCTCGCCGGCTTGGAGGACTCACGCGGGGTCTGAGTCTTTGCGCCGTGTCGTGAAGTTGACGATCAGCACCCGGTCCGGGTCAACGACGGGGTCCGATATCACGACCCAGAGGTGAGAATCCAAGCTTGTCCCCGGCTGCGGGATACGAAAAGTGTCACCCGCGTTCATCCTGTTTCCTCTGCGAAGAAACGATCAAACGCCGCCTGATCCCTCGCGTCCTGCAAAATCGCTTCTTTGTCCCCGCACCGACCGATCGCTTCCAGGATGTCGTCGATCGGGATCGGCTTGGAGGACTTGCCGGGTCGTTCTTCTTCCACTCACCCAGCCCATGGACGAACTCGACCAAGTCCCACTCGTTCTGGTCCGCGTATCGCTCCGTCAGTACTCTCAATTTACCGATCTCGTACTTCAACAGGGCACCATTCCCGGGGTCCTGAAGCAGCTCGATTCTGTACCCCTTCTTGCCAAGGAACTTCGACCATATGGACCACCCCGTATGCTCTCCCTTGATCAGGTCGTAAACGGAACTCAGGACTGGGCCGTGCTCCATCGCCACGACGCGGTCACCGGTGATCGGGCGGCCAGTCTCTTGAAGGCTCTCACGGTCAGCGAGATAAAGAAGCTTAAGCATCCGAAGATAGCTCATCTCCTTCGACCCGTGAAAGTGCAGAAATGCCGCGATCGCTTGAATCGTCTTTTCGAGGTTGAACCGGAAACCCATGGCTCTCCTTCCCTCTGAACCAGATACTGAACGTTGTATCAGTATCACTAGGAAATTGTATACCCGAGCCTGCCCGCGGCAAAAGAGCAAAATTCCAACTGCGAAAGGATCGGCACGAGAAACAGTCCCGCGCTCGCCTTCGGGACCGGCACTCGTTCGCGATGACGGAATCACACGGCACCGTAATTCGGTTTCATTTCAAAAGAGTCAGGTCCGACTGCGTCACTTCCCGCATAGTAGTGGCGACAGGATCGAACATCACCGCGAGACCGATGACGATGAGAAAGGGACAACCTGCCTCCGCACTACGGCAATTGCGAGCCCTGTTCGCGGCGGGGACGGCCACGGGGCTCTCCGACAGCGAGCTCCTTGAGCGGTACACGACCAAGCGGGCTGAGTCGGCCGATGCCGCGACAGCGGCCGAAATGGCCTTCGCGGCCTTGGTGGACAGGCATGGAGCAATGGTTTGGGGGGTCTGCCATCGCGTGCTCGGAGACGCCCACGAGGCCGAGGACGCCTTCCAGGCCACCTTCCTCGTTTCGTCCGCAAGGCCAGAACGGTGCGGGTGGACGGGTCGCTCGGCCGATGGCTCTACGGGGTCGCTCACCGCGTGCGCGTCGGGCCCGGTCCGAGGCCCAGCGACGAGGATCCAGCAATGACCACCAGCCCTGCGACGTCGTCCGATGATCCGGTGGGCGACGTGGAACTGAGGGACCTCCGCAGCGCCGTGGGTGACGAAGCTAGACCCTTGCCGCGAGGTACCGGTGCCCGGTCGAGCTGTGCCACCTCCAGGGTTAACCTACCACCAGCAGGCCCAGCCCAACTGGCCGGTGGCGACAGTCAAGAGCCGGCTGACCAAAGGCCGGCTCAGATTGCGGGAGAGGCTGACGCGGCGAGGTCTCGCTGCCCGCCGCGGTCGGGGTAGCCATGGGACTCACCATTGAAGCCCGGGCGGCCGTTCCACAGGTGCTTGTCCGATCCACGGCCCGTGCGGCCACTTCGCGCCACCGGGGTGTTCCCGGCGGCGGTTATTGAACTTACCGAAGGAGTTCTGAAGATGATGATGTACGAGAAGCTCAAATTCGCCGCGGCAGGTATCCTCCTGGCAGCCGGCCTGACCGCTGGGGCCCTGCGTGGTAGTGCCGAAGGATCGTGTCCTCGGCTTGCAGCAGCCCCAGGCCACGGCGCAATCAGTCGAGAAACCAAAAGGGAAAGCCGAGGCAGACCCCCGATGGGTCAAGAGACTGCCCAGCGGCGCGACCATCGAGGTCATCGGGATTTCTCCTCACCCGTCCGGCCCGGACACCTGGCGGCGCCCGGACGGGACACCGTTGCAACAACCGCCGTGTGACCGGTCCGACACAAGTATCTCCTCGGACGGAAACGTCGTCTTTCGAGCGGTTGTGGTCCGCGTGACAAACGTCCCGGAAGGAGCCGATGAAAATTGGTGGATCAACGAGGCCAACGGCGGATCCGGCGGCCCGGCCAGGCGAGCCGGCCAACCCGTACCGGGTCTCGAGGAGGTTGTCACGGAGTTCCCGACCGGCCTTAGCACCTGCACGGTCCTTTTCAAGGTCGCCGCCGGTCCCTGGCATACGATCCAGACTTGGGGGAAGAACCCAGGAGCTCTCGCCTCCCGGGATGGTCCTAGCTTCATCTTCGGTGATGTGATCGCCACCAAGACGGGATCGACGTTATCGGTCACTCATAACATCGAAGACATGTCATTCCAGCTCGTCGCGGTCGACCGCGATGGCAAGGAACACCCCGCGACGATCCGGTCGGGCAGCGGTGTGAAGGACTTCCTGCAGATGGTGGGTGAGTTCGACCTGTCCCCCGACCAAATCAAGGAATTCCGAGTTCAGACCCGGCCCTTCAAAGGGTTGAGATCCCAGGTATCGCACTTAAACGCAAATGATCCGCGTTGGGGCGTTACGGAGCTGGAATCGGATCACTCACGACGTCCATATCTGTGAATAATCCCTCCGGCGTCAGATGGATGAGCAAGTCGCGCGAGCCCTTCGGCGTCGTGAACTTGTAGTAAAGGACACGCGCGACTTTGCCGTCGTGCCGGATGACTCCACGGCCGGCGATGTCCTGTTCGGTGATATACGTCAATGAGTCCAGGCCGGCTAGCTCCTCTGAGCGGTTCGAGCCGAGATCTTTTTGTCGCGCTCGGGGGTGACGTTTGCCACCGCCTCCAGGGCTTTGTCACCCTTGGCCAGTGCCGCCAGCACGGTGCGAACGTGGGTGGTCCTGGACGGGTCGGGGTTGGCATGTGCCACGAGACTGGCGAGGTGCGGGATGATCCGTGGGCACTTTCTCACGGTCTTCTGATCTTTTAAGGATTTGAGCGTGAAGTGCGTGATCTCGCCCCGGGCGTCCTTCTCGAAGACAAACGCAATTGGCAGATCGACGCCGAAGAATCGCCGTCCTCGGCGGGAAGGAAATCGTCGAAGAAGCTTCCGTTCATTTGGCCGATTAGCTTGTTTTCTTGCGCCGTGATTCGGATCATGTTGTTATTCGAGAATTCATAATAACCCTGGAATGGAGCCAACGCCTCCGCTTTCTTGCGAACGGCCAGCGGGCGCTTGACGGTGGCGGCTCGCGGGTAGTCCGGCCACTGGTAGGATTCCGCGATGACCTCCATAATTCGACCGACCGCGTCCGAGTTTTCGTTGAGATTGATCATGATGGCCGCGCCTGACCGGTCTCGGCATAGGCGGTCAGGCTCGCATCGAAGCCGTTGTCGCGTCCATTATGACTGAACTGCAATGTCCGTCCCTTGCTCTGGAGGAAGACCCCGAGCCCGTCATTATCTTTCTGGTCGGTCAGCATCTGATTTCGCCATCGTTTGCGAGATAACGGATGACGCTTTGCCCGCGACCGCTTGCTGGACTCCAATGGCGAACCTCGCGAGGTCGGAGGGAGTTGTCCAGAGTCCCGCGGCCGCCATCTCCGGGTAAACGTGCCACCGCCCCTTGACGGCACTGTCGTTGGAGTAGTACCCGGAGGCCGTCTCCTTGGCCCAGTCTGCCGGCAACGGTTGCTCGTAGGTGCTCTTCGCTATTCCCAACGGTGTGAGCACGGCCTTCTGTATATATTGCGGAAAAGTCTCGCCCGTCACATCCAGCATCAGCTTCTGCATGACGGTGTATCCGCCGCCGGAAATACCGCCAACGTTGCCCGGTACCGCGTCCACGCGAATGGCCGGGGTGTTGGCCGGCTTGCTGCCATCGAGGATCTGGACGAGCGAGGGAATCGGGCGATCGATCGCATAGCCCGGGAACCCGTGCACAGTCAGGCCGGCCGTGTGGCTGAGCAGTCCTCGGAGCGTCACCTTCTTTTCCCGCGTGAACGAATTCTCGGGCACCTTCCAGATTTTGAGGCGATGGTTCACGTCTTCATCAAGCGAAAGTTTCCCTTCTTCCACCAAATGGAGCGCTTCCACCGCGGCCACCGACTTGCTGATGGACCGGCCTGAAACAAAGTCGACGCGGAAACCGGCGTCTTTTTGTCTCGGTCGGCGAAGCCATACCCCTTGGCTTTCACGATCTTGCCATCCTGAATGATGGCGAGGCTGAGACCGGGAATGCCTCGTCTCTTCATCTGCTCCTCGATGGTGCGATCAACCTGGTCCGTGGCATTCGCGGCAGATGGCGACCACTGTGCCCGAGCGAGCGAAGCCCCTGTTACCATGAAAACAATAATTGTACAAAACGTGCATCTGACCATGATTGACCAACCTTTACCTGATGCCCAGGGGACGTCGCGTGCCGACAATCCGCTCCTCGGTTGCGTACAGCTCACTTTCTCTCAGACAAAACGACGTACTGTCAAGACACATTGTCTGAGAAACGGCCGCTTGCGTTCTCAAACAATGACCCGTCGATAGGCTAAAGCCCCAGAGCGGGGAGACGGAGCTTCCTCTTTACAAACCCTGTAGGAGCCGGCTCCGTCCGGTGACCTTCTTAGAGCAGATTACAAGCGGATTGCTCACAGCGCGGCTGGGCGTCAAGAACTTGTAGGGTGGCGTCGAGCCGCGATTTATCGCGGCGAAGGCCCACCGCAGTGCCGCGGCGATCGGTGGGCCATCGCGACGCTTCATCGCATCGCTCGACGCCACCCTACAACCCGACATCCATAGCCTGTGAGCCATCCGCTCGTTAATCGCTCTATGGGAAGGCCACCTTGTTCTTGGCTCTTCCGCTCATGCACCCGCTGATTCTGCGGAAGATCCAAAAAACAACGATCTTCACCGTGACTTTTGTTCAGTCGGCTGGCGGAGCGTCCGCAAGCAGGAGCGGCTCAAGCCGTCATCGCCCTCGAACCGCCGCTTGCCGTCGGAAGATCAGGGATAATCAGCGGATGAACGGATCGTCCCTTTCGGGCTCGCGAGACGCTCTGCCCGTCCTGACGGAGTTTATGACGGTGAGTGACGCGTCAGCGGATGACACTCCGCTTCAGTTTGCCCACGGCTCGTTTCAGCATTCGGGCCCCCGTCTCGAGTTTATCCGGAAGGGAATGCAGCCAGCCATGGCTCTCATGATATTTGTCTTCGCGGCGCTGTTTTGCGGTGTTCCTGGTCGCGAGCCAGGGGAACTCTCGGGGGCTCGGATGGCGGCTAGCCGGTGCACTGAATACGATGACGTAGGCGAACCGTGCATGTGGGGTAATGTTCGGACCTGCGGCATGGAGAGTTCGGCAGTGGTGGACGGTTCGTGCTGCCCTGGGAGGAGGGGACAGATGACCTCGGTCGTCCGGTCGAAACCCTCGTAGCATTCAAGGGCGTGGATTCGCGGGTCGTCTCGGAATGACCGATGGGACAGCACTCCCCCTTTATGACTCCCGGGGATGAACCGGAGACAGCCATTCTCCGCGGTCGCTTCCTGGAGGGGGATCCAAAAGCTGACCTGGTCGAGGTCCCATTCGGGGCTGCTGAACGCCTCGTCCTGATGCCAGGGGGTCATTGCCCCAGAGTGCGGCGGGCTTGAGCAGGGCGTGGTCGAGGGTGAACTCGATCCTCGACCCGAGGATCTGCGCGGCGATTGAGCGGACATTTGCCATGAGCTCCGTGTGCAGCAAATCGGGCACGAATCGAGAAGGGCTCATGATCTGCGGCAGCCCAAAGGAGGCGTCGTCCTCGTCAGTGCCGGCGAAGTCGAAGTGCATCCCGCGCTCGCGGCCCGCCCTACTCTCGAACAATCGCTCAAAGGCAGGTTTCAGACTCTGAACCGCCTCCGGGCTGGTGATCTGTTCCAGGGCCAGGAATCCATCCCGGAGGAACAATTGGGTCTGCACACGCGTCAACGCTGAACTGATTTGAGTCTTGATTTTTCCACGTTCATATGGCACAAGTTCGTGCTCCAGGGCGATGTCCCAGGCGGATTAAACGGTCGTCGTTACCCCTTAAGTTAGATCTGTTTCACGCGACCGACGCCGCAATCCTCAACCCGATCAGTAACGCGGCCATCGCCGCGATCAAGCGGCGTCGCTCTAAGCGCGTCATCGTCGCCCTCCGTCTGCGTGTCTGCTCGCTCGCTGAAAACAAAAACGCACGTACACATTACTTTGCACGCCAACGGAAAGCAATGTGTCAGAAACATTTTTGTTGTGATGTTTCGTTTTTCGGACAATTGTCCCGTTTCCACACGCCCCCCTCCACACACCGAGTGCAACTTGGACTCAGATAAGAGGCCCTAACCCTGAACCTTTGACGGTGAAGGAGGGTCTGACAAATCCACTGGTCCACTTGAAAGGATGGGAACCAATCGTATAAATAGATTAATATCATCATATGTTACACATTCTATAAAATAGTGATAACTTAAAAACGTCATAACTGTCATGTGACTCCAACTTCCTCATCGAGATTCAGATCTCTCAGGGCGCTTCTCATCTTCTCAAGTTGAGCCTTGGCCTGCTGCTCGTCTTTCTCGGCCGGCACTTCGACTTCGACCCGAAGGTTCAGACCCGCAACAGAGGCAAACGGTGAAACAACCTTCGTGTAGAAGTTCGTCCACTTCTGATACGGGATCGTTCCGCTCCAGCGTATGACCTTCGCCCCGCCGGGCTTGTCGCCGCCGTCCTTACCGTCGAGCTGTTTGGCCTGGACGCGGATCTGTGCCTGGGCCTCGGTCTCGCCGCACCGGGCGGTCACGACGTAGAGGCCGAGTGCTTCGCCGACGGTAACCTGCCCGTCCTGGCCGACGGTGCAACCCGGCGCCGACCACGAAGGGCGCTCGACCGGGAACGGGTGCCCGTACTGGTCGGTCCCTTTGACGGTGAAGCTGGCGTGCTCGTTGGGGTTGAGGTCGATCCGCTCGGGGTGGATGGCCAGTCGGTGCAGGCGGGGCGGTTCGAGGAGCTTCTGGGCGTCCTCGGCTTTGAGCAGGACCACGTCCTCGCTGATCTCGACTTCGTGCTCGCCCAGGGCCTCGCCGAAGCGTTCGAGGACGGTGCGCGTCCCTTCCTTTCTCGCGTAGCCGATCAGCTTCGAGCTGACGGCGTCGGCGATGGTCTGCTTGATGGAGTCGGGGTCCATCAGGCGCGGCAGTGCCGGGGAGGCGAAGAAGGCGTCCCGGACGGCCTTGGTTGACCATTCGGTGAGGGCCGGCGGCCAGAAACGGACGAGCCGCGCGGAACCGACCTTGTCGGTAATCTCGTCGTCCTTGCGGAGCGTGTTGACGATCAGGTCGGGCAGCGTCGGGGCCATGCTCGAATTGATCTGGCCCAGGTCGGTGTCCTTGATGGCGTTGCTTTTGTTGAGCAGGAAGACGTGCCGGTAGGACCGCCAGATGGCCTCTCGCAGGTCCCTTTCGCGTGGGTCAGGCTCGTGGCGAGCGCCCGCTTCTGGGCATCTTCCAGTTGCCCGACCGTGTCGTCGTCGTCGTTGATGTCCTCCCAGGCCAGCACGTCCCGGGCCGCGTTGGTGATGGCCGTTGCCGAATCGGGCACCGCGAAGATCAGGCTCGACTTGAACGTCCGGCCCGATGATCCGCATCCTTCACGAAGGACTCGATGAGGGTTCTGGTCGCGGCCTCGGCCGCTGGTTTGTCGAGCCCCATGATGGCGAGCGTCAGTTGCGGCCGGTCGGGGATGTCGTTCGAGCGTTCGGGGAAGAACCGGCGGTCGAGGAACTTCGGCCCCTCGCGGAAGAGGTCCTCGGTCGTCTTCTTCACGCGGGCCTCGATCGCCTTGGGCGTGACCGCGCCACGGCGGGTGACGAGGATCTGGTTGAGGTTTGGCCTGAGCCCGAACCGGTAGCGGTTTCGGTCCCAGTTCAGGTAGTAGCAGGTGCCGGCGAGCCCTTCGAGCACGGTCTCGACGTCGGCCAGGTTGATGTCCGGATTGCCGACCGCGGCGCGGATCTCGGGGAGGGACGCCTCGGCCTTGTTCTGGCTCTGCCCGCCGTTGGATTCCATGAAGATCGCGGTCGCCACCTTCTGGTGGAGCCGGTTCTTGCGGATGGATTCGGTCGCTTCCTTGTCGAGCTTCTTGGCGTGCGCGTCTTTCTTGCCGGCGATGTCGGTCGTCACGGGGACCGAGAGCTGGTCGGTGCCGAGCTGCTCGAAGACGGCGTCGCGGAAGGTCTGGTCGTCGAAGGGGGCGGAGCCGAGCGTGATGAGCGGCTCGCTGGATGCTTTCTGATGCTCTTCGCGGTAGGCCCAGGAAACCCAGAGGGCGAGCAAGCGGAGAATCCCCCGGGTCCGCTGGAACCGGGGCAGGCTCTGCCATTTCCGCTCGAAGACCGAGATGACGCTCGGGTGGAACGGGTAGCAGGCCTGGAACAGGTCGACCGGCCGAGTCGCCCCCGAGGTTGCTGACTTCCGAGGCGTGGTCGCGCGCCCATTCCGCATAGGCCGTCGCGGTCTTCTGCATGTCGTCGGAGAAGTCCGTGCCAGTCGAAGAGGCGGCGGCGGATGATCTCCGTGACCTCGACGTCGGACGACATGCTGATCGGCCTTGCCGACCCGGTCGAGGAGCTTCTTGAACGAGTCTTAGTCGCGCTGTCCTCGGGGTGTCATCTCCAGCTCGGAAGCCGGGATGGAAACGCAGAGGACGACGTGGTCCTGCGCCTCGGGCTGTCTTCGGAGAGGCTCTGGAGGAAGTCGTAGAGCTGCGGTCGCCAGAGCCGGTTTGTCCGGGCGTTGCTGACGTAGTTGATGCAGCTCGTCCATGAGGATGAGGGATGGCTCCTTGGGCAGCATCTTGCGGATGACGTCGCCCGGCGGGTGCGATGCCCTGCTCGTCGTGCTTGGCGACGGCGGCGAAGGATTCGTCGCCGCCGAGCTGCCAGGCGATCTCTCCCCAGGGCGTCTTGCGGATGCGGCTCGCCGTCGCCGCCGCGGCCCGTCGATGATGTCGAACTCCGGTGCCAACGAAGACCGCGACGGCGGCCTTGGGGACGGTCTTGACCTGGGCCCGGCTGAGGATCGGTCCGACGCCGCGCCAATGTTCTGCGCGTTCTGTCCTCCCTGCGCCAGGTGATAGAGGGCGGTGAGGGAGTGCGTCTTGCCGCCGCCGAACTGCGTCGCCATGTTGAAGACGGCGGAGGTTTCGACCTTGATCCCCGAGAGCCGGCGGACGACCTGGGAGGAAAGGTCGAGCAGGCTCCTGGTCATGTAGGTCCGCTCGAAGAACCGCTCGGGCTTCGACGTAATCCTCGATGGCGCCCGGTTGTCGCGGATATGGTCGAGGTGGACGGCGAATTCCGAGGCGTCGAGCGGCCGGTTCTCGCGGAGGTCTTCCCGGGGGGTGACGACCTGATACCAGGGTTTGAGTTTTGCCATTGTTCCCATAAGCCTCCGAGATACCTGTGTTTCCTCGATTGCGCAACAAAAGGCTACAGCCCCAGACTCTTCTTCCGGCCAGGACGCCGTCAACCCATCGCTTCTCGTCGATGCCCGACGGGTAGAGGGCGGAGAGCGACTGGGCGAGCTTCCAGAATCGGGCGTCCTTGCCGATCCCCTCCTCGACGAGGAACCGCTTGAGAGCTTCGCCGCGGCCAGCGGCGAAGAGGATCATGGCCTGGTGGACGCGGTCGAGGACCGTCGAGCCAGGCGGCGGGGCCTTGAGTTCGGGCTTTTCGATGCTCTCGGCGGCGTCGACCTCTTTGAGCGCCTCGAAGAGCGAGGGCTGGGTGTCCTTTTTCTTTGGCTTCTTCTTCGTGGCCGGCGCATCGACGGCCTCTTTGCCGAAAAGGTATTTCGTGCGCTCGGCCACGGGCAGCAGGCGGGCTTTGTCGCCCTTCACCTCGACGATGCTCGGGCTTTTGTCCAGGTGGATTCCGAGTCCCTGGGCGATCTTGCGGGCGGCGTCGAATTCCAGCACAAAGCCGCTGATCTTGGCCGGCTTTTCTCCTTCGTCGTCGTCCTCATCGGATTCTTCGCTACCGCGTCTTCCGGCCGATCCATTCCCATTCGTGTCTGGCAATGCCGTGCCCAGGGTCCAGAGCCACATGGCCGTGAGGCGGGCATCAGGTTCAAGGCCAGCGGCGTCGGCGTCTTTGAAGATCATCGAGAGGGCTTCGTTCGAGACGGCGGCCCAGACGTGCTCCAGGTATTCGCGGAGCGGAACGACGATCGCCGTTGACTTTCTCGACGCGGCTGTAGCGGCTGAAGATTTCTAGGGCGGGACCGAGGCAGGCGAAAATGGCGTCCGCACCGACAACGCCTTCCTCAGCGAGACGCGGCATCCATTCGTGAATTCGGCGGGGAAGTTCGGCGAGGACATCCCGCCAATCGCCGATTTCGTCTGTGCGCACGAGCCGTCGGGATTCTCGCGCGGGCGGCAGACGAGATGGACGGATGAGGCGAGCGAGGCCGTACCCATTGCATTACACGGCTCCCATCTCGGTATCAACCGGCCAGGATGCGGTTGCAATCCAACCAGCATTGATGAGGGCGGAAAGAATTGCCTCCCAGCCCGCCGTAGATTTGTGTGCGAAGACGAGGATTCCGATTCCTGACGGAGTAGTTGAACGAAACCTTTCGGTGGATCATGTCGGCATTCGCTAGCCTGTGCCCGTGTCCGCGCTCCCTGGCCCTATTCAGGCTCAGGTCCGGTTATGCCGGTAGTGCCGATTAAAACGATTTGTCCCAGGGCATTCTCGTGTCAGGATTGTCGCGGCGGTTTCTCCAGCCGACTTTCCTCGCTTTCTACGGGAATCCCCACCATGACTCCGCTCCGGCAGCGCTTGATCGAAGACCTTCAGCTTCTCAACCGCTCCCCCAAGACCATCGAGGTTTACGTCTACCACGTCCGTGAGCTGGCGCACTACTTCAAGCAATCCCCAGCACAACTCGACGGCGATCAGGTCCATCGCTATCTCCTGCATCTTGTCCACGACAAGCAGGTCTCATGGTCGTCTTACAACCAGGCAGTTGCGGCTCTCCGCTTCTTTTATCGTGTAAGCTATCCCAGTGCCATTGTGGTGTCGCGGCTTCCTTACGGCAAACGGCCCAAACGATTGCCCGTGGTCCGCTCACCCCAACAGGTGGCCCGTTTCCTGGCGGCCGTACAGGGTGGGACGCACCAGATGGTGCTCCGAACCCTCTACGCCACGGGGCTGCGGATCAGCGAAGCCTTACACCTGACGGCGGACCAGATCGACAGCAGCCGCATGGTGTTGCGCGTGCTGGGCAAGGGCCAGAAGGAACGGCTGGTGCCGCTGTCTCCACTGCTGTTGTCGGAGCTGCGGGCGTACTGGCGTGAGACGAGGCCGACGCAATGGATGTTTCCGGGCAAGGATTCCCACCAGCCTCTGAGCGTGACGACCGTGCAGAAAGCCTGCCAGCGGGCTTGCCGCGCCGCGCGGCTACCGCGGATCACTCCGCACACACTGCGCCACTGCCATGCCACGCATCTCTTGGAAGCGGGAGTCGACACCCGCACGATCCAAGCCTTGCTGGGCCATCATCGGATCGGGACCACGGCTCTGTACACGCACGTAGGCTTGAGGGGAATACAACAAGTGGTCAGCCCACTCGACCGCCTACCCCCGGCTCCGGGCCAAGCGACCAGCCCCTGAGCTTGGGGCAGATCGTGCGGCAGTATGGAGCCGACTTCCTGGAGCGCTGGCCACAGTGCCCCCATGTGCGGCAAACGCTCCGGGACCTGGCGCTGTGCCGCACGCCTGCCTTGGGTGGGCACGTCACTGAGTGCGATCACTGCGGCGAGGTGCGGTATCACTATCATTCCTGTGGCAACCGAAGCTGCCCTCAGTGTGGTGGGACCAAGCGGGCGGCCTGGCTGGCCAGATGTGAGGCCGACCTCTTGCCCGTGCCTTACTTTCACGTGGTTTTCACCTTGCCCCATGAGCTCAGTGCGCTGGCTCTAGGCAACCGCGAGTTGATGTATGGGCTGCTTTTCGACAGTGCCAAGGAAACCCTTCTGGAGATAGCGGCCGACCCCAAGCACCTGGGAGCACGGATCGGAGTGCTGATGGTGTTGCACACGTGGGGACAGAATCTGGAGCATCATCCCCATGTACACTGTGTGGTCCCCGGCGGCGGGTTGGCAGTTCCCGCCCAAGCCGCCAGGAACACGCCCAGCCTCGCGGCCGCTGAAGCACCGCGGCTGGGTATCGTGCCGGCCCAACTGGTTCTTGTCGGTCAAAGTTCTGGGTCCGGTCTTCCGCGGCAAGTACCTGGCGGCCTTGCGGGCGGCCTACCAAGCCGGCCAACTCCAATTCGCCGGTAGCACCTCGCCCCTGGCGAGCCCAGCGGCCTGGGGAACATTGATCCGGGTGTTGTACCAGAAGGACTGGGTGGTCTACGCCAAGGAACCGTTCGGGGGACCCGAACAGGTGTTGAAATATTTAACTGGCTACACGCACCGAGTGGCCTTGAGCAATCGCCGTCTGGTGAAGATCGAGGATGGCCGTGTCACCTTCACCTGGAAGGATTACGCCGACGGCTGCCGGCGCAAGGAGATGACGCTGGACGCGGTGGAATTCGTGCGGCGGTTCGCCATGCACATCGTACCCAAGGGGTTGGTGCGGATTCGACGGTACGGACTCTTCGCGCACCGAGATCGCGGTGAGCGGCTGGCATTGTGCCGATCCCTGCTGGCGGCGAAGGTTGAACCATCGCCGGCTTCACAGCCCTTGTCGGCTGCGCCGAGTGTGAGCGGGATATCGAGTGACAACGCGATTTCACGGCACGGGGCCGGGCCAGCGCCGTCACCGATTGAGCCCAAGTCGGCATCATCGTCTCGGACGGCAGTTTGCATGTTGGCGGTTTTGGTTTCGCTCGTTGTGTCGGGCGACGTGGGCTCAATCGTCTCATGCCCGGCCGTGCCACCGGCAGCGGTGATCGTCGAGAATCGCTGCCCGGGTTGTGGCGTGGGTCACTTGCAAACGATCTGGCGGAGGGACCGACCAGGCCGGGAAGAACTCGCCCGCATCCCCGTTCTGGACAGTTCATGAGCCCAATGCATAAGAAGCGAACATCGTTGTTTGGTCGTCGTCCGCTCCGGCTGGGACCGGTCAGTGTGCAGGGCCGCCTCACGACGACGTTTGACCGGTCGCTGATCATGCTCAAGATCCGCACAAGTCCGGCAGCCGTTAGGTTGGCCATCGCTTCTTTGCGTAAATCGCTGCTTGTCAGGCCCCGTCGGTTCTCTGCAGGCGGAGCCTCGGCTGGCGGCACTGGTTGAGACTGGGATACAATCCCCCAAGTCGGTTGTGAGCCGAGCCGCTTCCCCTCCGACGCAACGCTGCGGACAGGAGAAGCGCCGCCCGGTTTCGTCCAACGGCCCGCTATTCCGCCGCGGCCATGCTGTGTGGGACGTCCAAGGCATGATCGCGGCGGAATACCGTGCTATCGTTAGGCGTCGTCCTTCCGCGAGTGCTCGTCCCATCTGCGATTCGTAGAAGAGTTCGTCTTTGGGTTTCCCGGTTTTGGAATAGATACGGCTCGGATTCCAAATCGCCTCTTCGTCCTTCTTCACCACTGCGGTTGAAAACAAGCTGGGATGCTCGTCGTGAAGTGCGCGGCGGAACCAGACGTAGAAAAAATCCGACAGGTCGCCATACGGCACTGCGTCGTAATATGGCGGGTCCGTAAAGAAGGCCGCCGCTGAATCATCTGGCAATGGATGATGTGTAGCTGAGGCGAGTTGAGGCTCGCATTGATTCCAGTTTGAACCACTTGTTGCAACAAACTGGCAAAACCTCTCGATCATTACATCCCACGAGCCGCTTGATTCCCCAATTGGCACCCCCTCGGGAAAATCCCATACGATCGGTATCGCCTGACGCGCAAAAAGTTGTCTTGGGCACTCGGCGACGGGCTCCCAACGGCAGCAACTGTTTGCCAGGTCAGCAACCTTTCCGACAGACAACGCGAGAACTGTTCGGACCGCCCGTGCCTCGGCCATGGAAAGATCGTTCGCCGCTTTTTTCACAAGCGAGTTGAGCGTGATAAGTGCGAGGCTTTGTCGGGGAGTGAACAGGTCGCCAAATCGCACGACACCCATGCGGGTTACTGCCGAAAGGCCTCGGGCGTTTGGGGAAGGTCGTTCCTTCGGAACATGCTCACCGGGGACAGGACTAAGACCATCGCAGTGCGCTTCGATGATGGACGTCAGTTGTCGTTCCGCTGCATTAGCAGCATCTTCGTCTCGTTTGTTGGGTAATCTGTAGCTACGGCCTGCTTCACCCGGACTAAGTAGCACAACTGCTGTTAGTCTTGCGGTCGCTGCGCCACCTTTGGCTTCGGCCAGTTGAGCACGGGCACGACCATTTGGCGTAGTGTAGCCGCAGCACGGGCAAGTTACTGAACCACGCTTAACCGTGCCCTCGAATTTCGGGTTCTCGATTTAGGACTCTGGGATCGGCTTGGTCTACCCATCCGTCGCGATGTTTGGCAATGATCCGGAAATCGACTCGCTTGGAATCCGTACTCGGCACGAGTTGCAGCGCCACAGCGCGGACGGCTTTCTTGCCAGCCAGAGGTTACGGATGAGCGGCACTTGCGCCCCGCAGTCGGGGCCTTCGCATTGAATCGTCCTCGCCCAGAGATAGGCGATAGGCGTTGCGCCGTCCGCATCTTTGGGATAGAACTCGGCCAGTTCTTTTTCGGCCTCGCTGCTTGATCCAATCGCCCCATTTGCGGACTTCGTCAGCGAGACGCTGCCCATACTTGGGGATGTATTCGAGGACGACCTTGTTGAGCAGCACGGGAATAGGATTAAGGTCGCTGGCGAAGGCGTCGGCACCCACGCGCAGCGCTTCGAGCGGGATGGAGCCACCGCCGGCAAATGGGTCCACCACAAGCGGCCGGGTGCCGGGCGCGCCGCCGAGCGCTTCGTGTGCGGCCTGGGTGAGAGCGCGGCTGGTTTCGAGGTAGGCCGGGACGGTGGAGTTGTCCCAGTTGGCGAAGTCGGCGATGAAGTCGAGCAGTGCCTGGCGCAGCCTGTGGTTGTCGTCAAGCAGCTTCGGAAACTGTTTGCCTTGGAGAAATCGCTTGAAACTCTCGGCCCCCTGGAGCTTCCCCTGGTCGGCCGCCCACGTCCTCATGAGCGTTCGCGCCGTCTCACGGAAGGCGTCCGGACAGAGCGGGTCCGCCGGGTCGGGCCAGAGCGCCGCGCAGATGACCGCGCGGCACGCGGCGAGCGGGCGCCTGGCCCACCAGATGTGGAGCGTCGAAATGTGGCCGTGGCGGATTGATTTCTCCCGGCGGGCGTGGGCCGAGATGCGGGCAATCGGCAGATCGACTTCGATCAGGCGTTTGGGATAGTCCATGTTCTCCGTCGGATTCGCGGCTCAGGGTGTATTGATCGCCCGTCATGATACTCCCACGCTCACGCGGGGAGCGGTTCCCGGGCCGCCTCGGCCATCTCATCCACCAACCGGAGCGCCTCCCGGGCGTCTCCGGCGGGCATGCGCGGCCGGATCTCTTGGAGTCGCTCGACCCGGTTATTGGGACTGTCTCTCGGAGGGACAGATGTCACGAAGAGGGCCGCCCCCATCCGCTCCAGTCGAAGCACGTCGTTCCCGGCCAGGCGATCGGCGACGAACTGGATGGCGGTGTCATAGCGCTCCAGCGTCTTGGAATAGCGATCGAAAAGCGCTAGCCCACTTTCGGTCGGGAAGAGGCTCGGGCCATACTCCGAAAGGGGTTTTACCGCGACGAACCAGTCGGCCCGCATTCCGGTAAGCTCGTCGTTCAGCTCGTCCGAGTACGGGCTTTGCATGTAGATGTAGAAGTTGTAGCCGAGCGGCACGCCCATCATCTGCTGGAGAAAATACGTCCCCCTCTGAAAATGGGTCTCGAAGCACTGGCTTCCGCGCTTCTTGAACGCCTCGAGCAGTTTCAGCAGTACGACGTAGCGCGCTGGAGTCGGCTCAGGACTTCTCCCCGGCTTTCCGGGCGAGAATCTCCATTCGGTTTTGCTTCAACCATTGTTGGGCCTCGACCAAGAGATCAGGGTTGATGAACACGGAATCGACCTTGACGACGGGAATGTTGTTCAAGGTCTCGGAGAGCTCGAGAGAGGAAACGATTCGCCCGTCGCGCGTCATGACGGGAAAGTCCAGCAACACCCCGGATTCTTCGTAGTAATCGTGGTATACGTTTGTCTCATTGTAATGAATGCGGGTCGCCTCGTAAATAGCCACGGCGGCATCGGGATGGAATGCCAGGTCGTTGGGGTGCCGCTGATAAAGGCGCCGGAAATGTTTGCGGCGGACGATGCGGCGCGCCGGGGTCGTGACCCGGTTGCCCGGGATCGCGGGCCGCCGCCAACATGGCCGCCAGGACTTCGTTGTCGGTCAGATTCAGGTGATCATCCAGGTCAATCGAAAACATCGAGCCTGGCAGCCAATGCCTCAAGAATTCCGTGAGGTGGATATTGTAGATGCGCCGGATCGGGTGGAAGTAAAGCTGGGAATACATCAGGTAGCGCGCGAACAACAACGCCTCCGCCGATTGCAACCCTCCCTCGTCGATCCCAAGTGTCGATTTCGTCTCAGCCGGTGGCGCACCCAAGAGCTCGCCCGCGTCCCCGACATCCTGAGCCACTTGGCCCGCGTCAACGATCACCCCGACCGGAGCCGGAGCGGGCAATATGCGGATAGTGTCGATCAGGCGAAAGTGGTCGAATCGGCCGTGGGCGACGCCCGCATGGTAGGAATCGCGCAGCAGGTAATCCATCCGGTCAACCCCGAACGCGTTCCCCACGATGATCTCGGCGAGTATCGCTTCCCAGCCGGTGAATGGAGAGTCCGGGTACTTTGACGGCCCGACCGCCAGCTTGGCCACGTCGTCGGCTTGAATCTTGAGTCGCTTCCAGAGGACATCCATCTCACCGCTCCGGATCAACTCCACCGAGATCCGCTCGTGATCCCAGCCCCGCGGGAGCAATTCGCGTTCGGCCGCATGGGAAAAAGGCAGGTGGCCGATATCGTGGCACAATGCCGCCATGCGCAGAGCCCGGCGCCAGTACAAGTGCTCATGAGAGCCGGGCGCGGGCACCGCGCCCGCACAGACTCGTGCTGAATGTTCGCCGGATTCGTGACGACGTCGTAGACTCGGCCGGCCAGTTCCATCACACCCAGCGAATGCTCGAACCGCCGGTGGGTCGCCGCCGGATAGATCAGATGCGTCAGGGCGAGCTGGTGAATGTGGCGGAGCCGTTGCACCGGGCGCGAATCGAGGACTTTGCGTTCCTCGGAATCCAGGCGGATGTAGACGTGGATCGGGTCGCGTATTTCATGGATCGGCTTTCCCATCGGCATGCCTTCGTCCCTTTCGAGTGCCGCGTTCCTTCTCTGGCG
>CAVRFS010000109.1:0-148871 GCA_963720335.1 uncultured Planctomycetota bacterium
CACTGCTGACCTGGCCATACGGTATGACCGGCCGCGACCCCTCCCTGGCCGGACGGCTGCGCATAGACCGTGCCGACGGCTGACAGGATCGCCAGAGGAACGAGGATCACCAATCGCATCGCCAGAGATCTCATATCAGTCGCCCCGGTTACCGCGAAAAAATGGCAGATGCTCAGCTCTAACACCGCCCGATCTATTAATCCACTGAAACGATAGGAGGATCAAGCGGCAATTGCTCGCAAGTCGTATTCTCCAATACCACTCGCATTTTCGACCAGATTCAGCGCCAAGTCGAGGAGTGAGTTGATGAACCTGGACATCGGAAACACGACGATGACAGGGAAGGCCGATTCCGCAGCACCAGACCAAACACCCGAAAAAAAGCCTCTTGACATAGGCCAATCTTGATGTACATTTGCGACGTAGAACCCGTCGTTTAAACACTTGAGACGAGATACCATCATGGGGACAGATCTGTTCAAGACGTGGGTGCGTGCTCTCTGCACTCTCGGATGCGGGCTGATTCTGGGACTCGAAACCCAGGTGAGCGGGACGATTACCCCGGGCGAAGCCGAGCCGGAAGGGGAGAAAAACCAGGCCGTCGCGGCCGAGCTCGCCAAGCTCCAAGGGACCTGGCAGCTCATCTCGGCGGAAACCAATGGGAAGAAAACGCCTGAAGACCAGGTCAAGCAGATCCGGGTCAAGATCGAGAAAGATCATCACACAGTGACGTTCGGCGACCAGGTGGTGGCCCGCGAGGTGAAGTTCACGCTCGACCCAACGACCCAGCCCAAGAGCATCGAGGACACACTTTCCGAAGAGCCGTACAGGGGCAAAAAGATTCGCGGGATTTACCTGCTGGAGGGGGACAGCCTGATCGCGTGCGTGGGTGCGATCGACGCACCACGACCGACCGAGTTCTCCTCGAAGCCCGGTAGTGGCCAGACCCTGCGGAAGTTCCAGCGCGTTAAAACCGTCGCGACCGCCAAGCCCGTTGACATCGAAGAAGTAAACGCCAAGGAATACCGGGCCTTCGAGGGGACTTGGCGAATCGTGTCCATTCAAGCCGAGGGAAAGGATATTCCCTCCGAGCGGTTCAAGTCCTCACGGCTCATCTTCAAGGGCCGTGATTTTACGGCGATCAACGATCGTGGCAACACGCCAGGCACTATCTCGGTGGATGCGAGCAAGTCACCCAAGACCATGGACGTGACGATTACCGACGGGCCGGCCAAGGGGGCGATCTTTCGCAACATCTACGAGCTCAGAGGCGACACATACAAACTGTGTGGGAGCACGACCGGCGGCAAGGACCGCCCCAAGGAATTCGACGCCAAACCCGGCAGCGGATACATCGTTCAGGTGCTCGAGCGCGTGAAGAATTAGGCCACACCTCGTCATACCCGCTTGACCGGGGCTCAGGGCGGTTTCATAATATTGTGATCGGCTCGGCTCGATCCGTTCCGCCGAGCCAGACCTCTTACCTGCGCACACCCCGGCCCTACGTCCCAAATCGAGGCGAGACTGTGTCGTTCCGGCGGCGGTTCGATTGGCAGAGAGCGCGAGCCCTGGGGATCGGCATGCTGATTCTCAGCGTGGTTCACGTACCGTTGCCGCAGGCCGACTACCACAATATCCGCCACCACGACCAGCCGGGCGAGATCTGCGTCTACCACGATCATCTCTTGCGCTGGCACCCATCAGCCGACTCCAACGACGACGTCGCTCTTTTCCACTGGCACTGGTTCCTCCCCGTCGTGGAGGTCGGCGATCAACACCAGCGCTCCAATGACGAACACCATCGTCCCGGCTCCGGACCCGCGTTGCACGCACACCTGGGGGATTCGCTGGAGCCGGACTGGCAGAATGAGCCGGAGATTGGCCCCGATCGTTGCGGTCGGCTGCTGGAGAAGCTGGGTTTCGAGCTCTCCGGGCTGAGCGTGGCATATCTCTCGGGTCAACTCGCTTTCCTCGGTCCCGACTCCGGGCCCGTCTCCGCCGCAAACCTCCACTCCGCGGATGGGTTGCGCGCTGCGCGCACTGTGCTTTTCCAGCGCTGGAATTGCTGATAGCCCGCCCAACCTCCACCGATCTCCGCCGCACCAGCGGAATCGCGCCGCGGTTTCGAGCTTGTCGTCCACAGCGGCCGGCCCGCATTCGCACCATTTTGAACAGAACAGCCATTCCCGGCTGCTGGGAGCTCGCCCGCCACGTCAGTGCGGCCGGCTCACATTCTCGCTTGCCAGCAATTCACGCCATTTGTCGAGTGATCGATCACCAAAGAGGAACGGGAGGCTTTCTCATGTCAGTCGCGCTTACAAGACATCAGACGGGCAAGCACGCGATCGGTAAAGCTTTGCCCTGGGCGGGTATGGGCCTGTGTTTGACGATTCTGATCGGGCATCTCGCCTATGACGTGCTTGGCCGCTCGCACTTGCAAGCGGCCGTCGGAACACCCGAGTCCCGGCGCGACGGTGCCGGCGACCACCCCACCCGCCAGCGCAACCACGGTGAAGTTGACGGATTCGAAATATACCGAAGCCAAAATCACGACCGGAGCCGGCGCGATTGGAACGCCTGGTGACCGAGGTTGGGGTCACGGGAATGATCGAGGCCAACTCCAACCGGAAAGTTGAGGTCCGTCCTCGCGCCGCGGGGATCGTGGGCGAGGTCCGCGTCGTGCTGGGGCAAAACGTCAAGAAAGGTGACCTGTTGGTCACGCTGGACAGCCCCGACATCGGCACCGCCCGGCTCAACCTCCGCGCCAAGCAGCGCGAGTTGTCCACCGCGCGGTTCGAGGCCGACTGGAAGTCGGAGATCGCCGCGAACGTTGCCATCTTGATCCCCGAGCTGCAAAAGGCCCTGGTCTTGCGCCGCGGGGGGGCATCGGATGACGACTCACACGTCGAGGTCCCAACGGTCGAGATCCTCAAGAAGACCGACACCCGGGTGATCGAGAAGCAATTCGCCGGCAAACCACTCGGGGCGTATCGCGGCACTCTCTTGCAAGCCTATGCGGAATTCGATATGGCCAGCCACGAGGAGCAAAAGACCGCAATGTTGCGGAACGAGACAGTCATGGGCGAGCACCCCGCCGTGATTGCCCGGCACACTCGCGAGGGGCTCCAGGCCAAGCTCGAAGCCGCCATCGAAGTGGCTCGCTTCGACGCGGCACAGGAGAAGCGACTCGCCGACCAGGCCGTCCGCCTGGCGGAGTCGGCCGTGATCGACGCGGCCCAGCGGCTACGGATCCTCGGCGTCTCGGAGAACATCCCCAGCCTGCTGGAGCATGCCGGCCAGGCCGACAAACTGGTCATGGATGAAAATGTGACCTATTACCCCATCGTCGCCCCATTCGACGGCACGGTCATCAAGAGATCGGCCGTTTTCAGTCAGAAGGCCGACTCCAGCGACGTACTCTTTACCCTGGCTGACCTTCGCTCCGTCTGGGTCACGGCCAACGTGTCCGAGTCGGACGTCGCCAAGCTGCCCAAGATCAAGGACGGGACGATCCGCTTCACTGCCACGGCCTACCCCAAAACGGATCTCACGGCCCGGCTCCTTTCTGTCGGGGCCGTCGTCGATCCCCAGACTCGGACGCTCCCCCTCCTGGCTGAAACCGACAATCCCGGCGACTTGCTCAAACCCAACATGTTTGTGCAAATCCTGCTCGACAGCTCATCAACCGACCAGGTCCTGACTGTCCCGGCCAGCGCGATCATCGAGATCGAGACCGAGAAGTACGTGTTTGTTCCCGCCGACAAGGGACCGGCGAATCGAACTTTTATTCGCCGGCCAGTCGAAACCGGCCGCCAGTTGGGCGATCGCATCGTGATCAAGTCCGGTTTGAACCCAGAAAGTGAAGTCGTCGCCACCGGCGCAGTACCTACTCAAGAGTGAGTTGGTTCTCCAGAACGAGACAGATGAGGAGTAGTCGGACGCAGTAGGCAGCAGGCAGTAGGCAGCAGGCAGTAGGCAGTAGGCAGTAGGCAGTAGGCAGTACGGCAGTAGGCAGAGAGCTTCGGTCTTGGAGCGGGCTGATTAGGGCGAGCGAACAGGGGATTCGTCTCTTTTCACGCGTCCATCAACTGCCTACTGCCTACTGCCTACTCTCTGAGGGGGGTTCCATGCTCAACGCCATCATTGAATCGTCGCTCAATAACCGCTTTTTTGTGCTGATGGCCACCCTTCTGATCGGCGGAGTGGGCGTGTATTCCGCCCTTCATTTGCCGATCGACGCGGTGCCCGACTTGACTAATGTGCAGGTCCAGGTGATCACGGAGGCGCCGGCGTTGTCGCCGCTGGAGGTGGACTCGCTGTTGTCGTTTCCGGTGTCGGGGGCGATGAGCGGGCTCCCCGACGTCGAACAGATCCGGTCGGTTTCGAAGTTCGGCGTTTCGGTGGTGACGATCGTTTTCAAGGAGGGCACGGACATTTACCGGGCGAGGCAGTTGGTGGGGGAGCGACTTCCCCGCGCGGCCGAGGCAATCCCGGCGGGCTACGGGACTCCGATGCTCGGTCCGATCGCCACGGCCCTGGGCGAGGTGTTTCAATTCCAGGTCAAGGCGACCAAGGAGTCAAGGGTCACGCTGATGGAGCTGCGCACAATCCTGGACTGGTTTGTCGCCTACCAGTTGCGCCGAGTCGAGGGTGTGACCGAGATCAACGCTCACGGCGGCGAGATGAAGACCTACCAGGTCGAGCCCGACCCCGACAAGTTGGCGAATTATCGGCTGTCGATGACCGACCTGTTCAATGCGCTGCGGTCCAACAACGCCAATGTGGGAGGGGGCTACCTCGTCCACGAAGGGGAGGCACGCTACATCCGGGGCGTGAGCCAGGCGCGAAGCATCGAGGACATCGCGGCGATCGTGATCGACGAACGCAACGGCGAACCGATCACCGTCGGTAAAGTGGCCAAGGTGGAAACCGCCCCCATGATCCGAGCCGGACTGGCGACCCGCGATGGCCAGGGTGAGATCGTCACGGGGCTGGTGATGATGCTGATCGGCCAGAACGGTCGCGAGGTTGTCAACCGAGTCAAGGACGACATCGAACAATTGAAGAAGAGCTTGCCGCCCGGCGTGACGATCGAGCCCTTGTATGACCGCGCTCACCTGATCAACCAGACTTTGACGACCGTGCTCCATAACCTCACGGCCGGCGGTGTCTTGGTCATGGCCGTCCTGCTGGCGCTACTGGGGAACTTGCGGGGGGGCTTGATCGTCGCCCTGGCGATCCCCTTGTCGATGCTGTTCGCCGCCAACGTGATGCTGGCAACCGGCATCTCGGCCAGCCTGATGAGCCTGGGTGCGATCGACTTCGGCCTGATCGTCGACTCCAGCGTGATCATGATCGAGAACTGCGTACGGCGGCTGGCGCACGAAGGCGGCACACGGTCGAAGCTTGAAATCGTCCGCGACGCGGCCATCGAGGTTCGCAAGCCGACGATGTTCGGCGAGCTTATCATCGCCATCGTCTACCTGCCGATCCTGGCCCTCCAGGGCACCGAAGGCAAGCTGTTTCGGCCCATGGCCTTGACGGTGATCTTCGCGCTGGCGGGCTCGCTTCTCTTGTCGCTGACCCTGATGCCGGTGCTCGCGGCGATGGGATTGAGCGACCGCCCTCGCGAGAAGGAGGTCTGGCTGCTTCGCTGGATCAAGCATCTTTATCAACCGCTGCTCGACGTGTTCATCCGCCACCCGTTGGCCGCCGTGCTCTTGGCGATCGGGCTCGTGGGCGCCAGCGTGCCGGTCGCCTTGAACCTCGGGGGCGAGTTCATGCCCAAACTGAACGAAGGAGACCTCTTGATCGAGGCGGTGCGAATCCCGTCGGCCTCGCTCGAAGGGGCCGTCGAAGCCTCGACCCAGATCGAGAACCAGCTCAAGAAAATCCCCGAAGTCCGATTGGTCTACTGCAAGACCGGACGACCTGAGATCGCCAACGATGTGATGGGCGTGCACCAGACCGACGTCTGGACAATGCTCAAACCCCAGGATGAATGGCGCCCGGGCCTGACTCGCGACGACTTGATCGAAGAGATCGACAAACTCTTGAACGAGCATGTTCCGGGCGTAAAGTTCGGCTTTAGCCAACCGATCGAGATGAGGGTCAACGAGCTGGTCGCCGGTGTCAAGAGCGACGTGGCCGTGCTCATCTACGGGCCGGATCTCAAGGTCCTGCGGAAGCTGTCACTGGAGGTCGAGCGAGTGCTGGCGAAGATCGACGGGCGCACGACGTCAAGAATCCGACGGCAGGCCGTCTGCCGATGCTCCGGATCAACGTCCGGCGCGATCAACTTGCCCGCTATGGCGTCAAGGCGTCCGACGTCCTCGACGCGGTCGCGGCATTGGGAGGCACCACGGTCGGCACGGTCTTCGAGGAAGACAAGCGGCACCCACTTCGGGTGCGCCTCCCCGAATCCTGGCGCAACGATTCGACCAAGATCGGCTCGATCCGAGTCGTCGATCCCAAGGGACGGCCCATTTTGCTCAAGGACCTCGTCGACATTGTGGAAGAGGAAGGGCCCAGCGAGGTCGAGCGTGAGAACGTTCAGCACCGCGCGGTCGTTGGGGTCAATGTCCGAGGCCGCGACATCGCCAGCTTCGTCGCCGATGCTCAGGCCGCCATTGACGCCCAGGTCAACCTTCCCCAGCTCTACCGGTTTCATTGGGGCGGACAGTTCGAGCATCTCCAGACCGCATCAAAGCGTTTGTTGATCGTCGTGCCTGTCGCGATGCTCTTGATCTTCCTGCTCCTCTACAGCACGTTTCACTCGATGCGGCTGTCGTTCTTGATCTACACGGCCGTGCCCATGGCGGCGACCGGCGGCATTTTCGCTCTATTCGTGCGAGCGCTGCCGTTCTCGATCTCGGCCGGTGTCGGCTTCATCGCACTCTTCGGCGTGGCGGTGCTCAATGGCCTGGTCTGGGTCAGCGCCGTCGAGCACCTGCGACACGACGGAGTCGAGCCCCACGAGGCAGCCCGCGAAGCCGCCGTTGTCCGCCTCCGACCCATTCTCATGACCGCCCTAGTCGCCGGACTGGGCTTCATCCCCATGGCCATCGCCACCACGCCGGGCGCCGAGATTCAGCGCCCCCTGGCCACCGTCGTCATCGGTGGACTCATCACGTCAACCCTATTGACTACCCTCGTCTTACCCTCGGTCTACCCTTGGATCATTGGCAATCCCAGGCCGAACGAATCATAAGCGATCACGCCCCGTTCGGATTCGGTTGAACTTCCGGCGATGGCTCGCGTCGCGGGAGAATTTCTGCGATCGGGCAGCGGAAACCGGGGATAACGTCCTCGCCCGAGAGCTCATCATTCTCATGTAAGTCGCTAACGGAACCGTCGGCGCGATGGACCCTCACGTTGCGCGACTTGGGGTTGATCACCCAAACCAAGGGCACATTCACTTTCCGATAGTCGTCCAGCTTTTCTTCCAGTTCATAGACGGTATCGCCGGGCGAAACGACTTCCACCACCAGGTCGGGAACGATCTTGGCCCAACCCTTTGGCAACACTCCGCCAGGGAATCGACCGTACTTGACAAACGAGACGTCTGGCTTGCGGACAAGGCTTGGATCGTGAGGGAAGCACTGATAACCGGCGTCGGGCAACAATACCCATCCAATTTTATGCTGTTCGCAAAACGGATTGAGCCGAGAGGACACCTGACATCCTACCCAACTGGATTCGATACCCACTTTTCGCTCCACCAGTTGACCGCCGACCAACTCGTAGCTCTTGCCGTCGGGCATGGCGAGCAGGTCTTCGGGCGTATATTGGGTCTGGGTCGCGACCGATGTACTCATCGCCGGGCTCCAATCGAAGATGCGAGAGATCCCTCGACTGACCGCATTGTACCAAATCGATCTATTCAGGATCGATCTCAACACGACATCCCGCACTTTTGTTGGGGAACTTGAGCCGGAGCGTCTTGGTCGAAGGCTCCCAGCTCCGGGCGGCGTCGGGAAGAGGCTGGCGGTCGACCGTCACGGACTTGGGGAACGTCGGGGAGGCGCAGGCAGACGACGGCTTCGATGCCGTCGGGACCTTCGGCGTGGAACGAGAACCGGCCATCCGATTCGGTCTTGATGCCGAGGACTTTGCAGGCGGAGGCGAGGACGAGCGGGCCGGGGCCGGGGATCTTGTCGAGGTCGAGGAGCAAGCGACGGCTGCCGGGCTTCAGGGTCACGACGTCGACCGTCGGCAGGGCGGCGTCGAAGAGGTCGAGGAAGCGGCCTTTCAGGACGGCGTCCGGGCCGCCGATCGACTCGTCGAGGCCGGCGGCGACGACGTAGGGCCCGCGGCGGAGCGTGAGGTGGTTCGTCTCGGCGTAGGCCAAGCCGACCGACCCGCAGGCGCGCTTGACGAGCGCGAGGAGAACTCGGCGCCATCGGTCCGGTAGGTAAGCGAGGCGGGGCCGGCGGTGTCGTAGACGACGAACCCCTTGCCGACCTTGTGCAGCCCGGCGGCGGCGTCGGCCGGGAGGCCCAGGCGCTCGAACAGGTGCTCCCGTGGGGCCTTGTATGTCTTGGCCGCCTTGGGGTCGTTCCACCAGGCGCGGACGGCGTTGAACGGGTCCGAGTCGTCGCCGAGGAAGACGAGGGCGCCGCCCTGCTTGACCCAGTCGGCAAGGGCGTCGTGGACGTCGGCAGTCATCGGCTTCATCCCCTCGTAGGTCATCAGGAGGACCTTCTGGCGGGCGAGCGCGCCGGGGGTCGTCGCGTTCTCGAGCTGGACGGGCTCGGCGGGGATGCCGTGCTTGAGCAGCGGCAGCGCCAGGCCGTAGAACGAGCCCAAGTGCTGGTCCGACGGGTTCGGCTGGCCGCGCTGGAACATCATCGTGTCGGAGACGACGACGCCGATCCCGCGCGTGCCGCAGTCCCAAGCGATCTCCTTCTGGTCCATGTCGTTGAGGGCATTGATGACCGTCATCAGCTCCGTGCCGTAGGCCGGAGGGATCGGCACTCCGCTCGACCCGCTCGCCGCGCTTCCGGAGCGCGCGGTCGACGCGTCGGGTAGCGGCCGCGGAAGATCCGCTCGGGCCAGGGCATGACCTCGTATCGCCAGACCTGCGGCCAGAGCAGCGAGGCGGTGAGGGTGCTTTCCCAGTTGGTCTTGTAGTCGTCCCAGGAGTGGTTGGGGTTATCCTCGATCGGGTCGTTGAGGAACCAGACGGTCCCGCCGTTGGCCTGGACGACGTTCATCATCGCGCCGTACTCGAAGAACGCGGCCTCGAACGTCCGCTCCTTCGTCTTGCCCTTGTAGACGTTGGGCGTCCGCGCGGTGCCGGTCCAGACCTGCGCGATGAAGCCGTCGGCGCCGACCTTGATCAGGCTCGACTCGGGGCTGACGATCTGCCAGTGGGCATAGTTGATCAGGCTGTGCGTCGGGACGTAGCACTTGACCTTGCGACCGGTGCGGACGTTCTCGGACTTGACGAAGTCGAACACCTGCTTGAGCGCCCGTCCGTAGAGGAAGTACTTGAGTTGCGAGGCGCGGTACTGGGCGTCGGGCGACGAGTGAGGAGCGATCCAGTCCTCGCCGAAATGCGCCTTCCACTCGCGCTTGAACCCCTCGGAGTACCCGCCGCGGACCCAGAACTCGGGCTCCTCCAAGTGGATCGCCTCCGCGCCGGCGTCCATCGCGCGCTTGACGCCTTGGCAGAGGAACTTGCCGTAGTTCTCGCCGGGCGACATGTAATAGACGTCGCCGCCGTGCGAGATCACGTTGCCATTAGCGGTCGGTCTGGGCCTCGTCGACGTGCCGGACACCATCGAATTTGCCGTAGAGGTAGTCCTGGTACTGGCCCCAGGAGACGCCGGTCATGAGGTGGACGACATACCCCTGGGCCCTCCACTGGGCGATCCGCGCGGGGAGGCTGGCGTTGATGCCGTAGCACACGGCGACGTCGGACCGGAGCTGGATCTTTCCGTCCCACCTGGCATTGGTCTGGAAGCAGGTCCGTTCGAGCCGCTGGCCCGGGTCGGCGGGTCGGGACGAGGGATCCTCGGCGCGGCACAAACGGGGCACGATGGCGAGCGTCAGGGCCGTCGCGATCAGGCATCGAGTTCGACGTTCGTGGGACATCGGGGCGTCTCCGTATCATGGGCCGGCGCGGAAACGACCATCCGCCCCGCGCCTTGATTCACAGTTCTATGGTGGCATGGACGGGCGGTTTCCGCAAATCCCACCCGTCCCCCAACATTTGATCGTCTCGACGAATCCCTTCCGTGTCGAGTCACGGCACACCCACTTGTGGCGATCGCATGATCGAGATCCCCCCCAGATAGCCCTTCCTGCCATTCTGCTTCGGAAGAATATCGGTCCCGACGTCTCGCGTTTGACGCATTCTTTTCTTATCCGGGCACACGGCTGGCGGATGAGCTGGCCTGCGACGTCTGGGGCTTTTCGCCAGACAAAAAGGGCATGACTCTCATCAGGAAGAGAGACCTCGCGCACGGATTCGCCATGCCCTGGTGATTCTCCCCGAACAGGAGCCATTCCATGGCAGCCACATCTCGATTTCGAATGCGGAATGGATTGAGTGCGATCATTGCCGGAGCGTTGATCTCATCAGGTCTCGTCGTTCCGCTTTACCTTCGGGCCCAAGAGCCAGGCGTGGCAGGCGAAAACTCTTCCCGGGTCGCAAGTAAGGCGAGCGAACGTCCCGTCGGCGGGCAGGACATTCGCTCGCTGCGAGCACGTTGGCGAGCTCAACAAATCCATGCGCGGAAGGCCGAGGCGGAGTATCAGAGCGCCAGGCTGACCCGTGAGATCGCCGAGATCGCCCTGCTTGAATACGTCGAAGCCACGTTCCCCGCGGACCTCGCCACGGCTGAGGGCGAGATCAAGCTGGCCGAGTCCGATCTGGTGCGTGCTGAAGACTACTCCAAATGGGCCCGGAGCATTTCCGACAAGGGCTACCTATTGTTATTCAGCCCAACCTCGGCACAGCTTACCCTCCAGATGGCGAAGTTCGCTCTGCTGCAAGCAGAGAGTAAGCTAAAAGTCTTGGTCGACTACACGAAGCCCAAGCGGATCAAGGAGCTTAAGAGCGAGGTCGGAAAGGCCCGCTCTGTCGAGCTGGCCAAGAAACCGATCTGGGATCAAGAGAAAGCCAAAGAGGCCACGCTCGAACGCCAAATCGGCCAATTGGAACCCAAACCCATCGTCATCGACACGGAGCGGCTGCTCAAGGGTGAAAAGGATGCTTACCTTATCATCGATGGCGGCCAGGCCCAAGTCGTCAAAGTGAAACCCAAAGCCGTCGGCGAACCTTCGGCCCTCGCTGACAATGAGCCACCGCCCAAAGGTGCGGTCGACGTTCACTGTCTCGTCGAAGGCGGTACGACCGTGATCAAGATGATTCCCTACGGTTCGACGGTCAAAAAGGGGCAACTCATTTGCGAGCTCGACTCGGCTGCACTGAAAGACCGTCTGACGAACCAACAGATCAACCAATTGTCCGCGCAGGCGAATTATGAGAACGCCAAATTGACACGCGAGGTCGCCGAAGTGGCCGTCACCGAAGTATTTCGAAGGCCTCTCTGTCGACGAGCTCGCTGAACACGACATGGATATCAAGAACGCCGAGGTCGAGCTTTCCCTGGCCGAGGATCAACTCGCCGCGCTCAGAGCCGAAAAGGCGGACAGCAAAAAGGTAGCGACCGCGGAGCTCGCATTGAAGAAATTCCGGTTCAGACTGGAACGCGCTCAATCACGGCGTAAGATCCTCGTCAATTTCACCAGGCCAAAGCGAATCAAGGAGCTCCAATCGGATGTTGGGAAAGCCCGCTCCAACGAGCTGGCCAAGAAAGCGATCTGGGAACTGGAAGCCGCGAAGGCGAAGAAGCTGAAGCGCCAGATCGAGGCTTGTACAATCAGGGCTCCCAGCGACGGCATGCTGGTCCGAGTCACGCGTGACCTTGAGCCGGGTGCTCCCACCGCCAATCAACCGCGAATCGAGGAAGGCTCGGCGGTACGCGAACGCCAGCTCTTGTTCCGCATCTTGCCGCCAGCGGCCGGAAAAGACGATTAATCAGCGCCTCACAGGCACGCTACTTTTGTTGGGCCAGGATCGGCGGTTTTCGAGAATGCCAATCGGTGGCCGCTTCGTAAGCCGCGGCGACTCGGAAGAGCGTGGCTTCGTCGAACGGACGTCCCACAAGCTGGAGGCCGACCGGCAGGCCATCCCCGGTGAATCCGCAGGGAATCGACAGCGCCGGCTGGCCGGTCAGGTTGAAAGGGAGGGTCAGGTCGAGGAAGGCCCGGACCAGCGGGATCTCCTGGCCGCCCAACTGGGTCGAGGTCGCACCGATTTTGGGCGCGGCGATCGGACTGGCCGGCGTGACCAGAACGTCGAACGATCGCCAGAGTGCTCGATAGGCGGCGATGGTCTTGCGGCGAGCCTGTTGGCCGGCCAGGTATTGCGTCGCGGTCAAGAAAAGGCCGGATTGCAAGAGCGGCCGGACCTCATCGGACAGCTCGGCCGACCGGGTGCGGATCAACTCCTCGTGGGCGGCCGCCGCTTCGCTGAAAATGATCGCCCGGTGCGCGCCGATCACAGGGTCGAGCGGCGGGAAGGCGACGTCGACCATCGTCGCCCCGGCTTGCTTCAGCACCCCGAGCGCGTCTTGAATGGCCGCCCCCACGCCCGGCTCCATCATGGTCAGGAACTGGTTGTGAGGCAGCCCCAGCCGGATCCCGTTCAGGCCACCAGCGAGCGCGCCCAGGTAGTCGGGAACGGCTCCGCGACGGGTGGTCGGGTCCTTGGGGTCGTACCCGGCCATGACCTGCAACAAGGCCGCCGCGTCGCCCACCGTGCGCGACATCGGGCCTACGGTGTCCATCGACCAGGAAAGCGGGATTCCACCAAATCGGCTGACGCGCCCATACGTGACCTTGACTCCGACCACGCCGCAGAGCGCCGCCGGCTGCCGATTCGAGCCGCCGGTATCGCCACCCACGGCCGCCAGTGCCATGCCCGTGGCCAGCGCGACCGCGTTGCCACCGCTGCTGCCGCCGGGAATACGCGAGAGATCCCACGGGTTGTGGCAATCGCCGTAGTGCGGGTTCCGGCTGGTGAAACCGTAGGCCATTTCATGCATCAACGACTTGCCGACCAGTACACAGCCAGCCGCCTTGAGCCGGGCCACGCTCGTCGCGTCCTCGGTTGGCACGAAGTTGGCGAATACTTTCGTGCCTCCCGTCGTGCGCACCCCCTTGGTCCAGAAGCTGTCCTTGATCGCCAGCGGCACGCCCGCCAGCGGCAAGTCTTTGCCCTCCCCGGCGGCAACCTTGCGATCAACCTGCTCGGCCGCGGCCAGCGCCTCTTCACGCGTCACCGTGATGAAAGCGCGGAGCGAGCCGTTGAGCTTTTCGATCCGCTCCAGGGCCGCCTGAGTCACCGCGACCGCGGTCAACTCCCGTCGGCGCACTGACTCGGCAATCTTGCGGGCCGTCAACGTGGTGAGGTCAATCATCGTGGCCACTCCTCCACGGTGATGCTCACCTCGGGCTCGGCGCCGGCACGGTCGGCCGGCGCGATCCGGCCGATCTCATCGAGAAGGGAATTGAGCAACGACCGCAGCGCCTCAACCTCGGCCGGCGAGACCGCGATCCTCACTTCTTCGCTCGCCATGCGGCGAATCGTTTCGGCCTCAATAGCCGGATCGGCCATGGGTTCGATCCTTGTCTTGGGGAAACGTTAGCCAACGACAAGGACATAATCTGCACGAAACGCCGCTGCCAAGGCAACCAAAAAATCGATGACCGAGTTAATGTCCCTCTCGTGGCGGGGAGGCAACCCTTCATGAGACGCGAGCGGCGCTTCCACCGCGAGGGAACTTTCCGCTTCGCCGCGACGGAAGCGCGAGGTGAGTTTGTTCAGTATTGGTGATGCTGAATATGGACTCTAGCGTTCGCTCACGACTCACCGGTACTGATTCATCCTTCAATTCTTCTTCTTACGTGAGCGGAGACTTTTGGAGGCAACCCAAGCTCCGAAACTGCCCAGGACCATGAGGACGATCGACGACGGTTCGGGAACGCTGGCCGTCGAGAGAAACGCTTGATTCGTCTCATTCGGTGGGCTGATTCCGAAAGCCGAAGTCACGACGCTGGTATTGCCGATCGTCGACCAACCGGTGAAGTCTCCCGTACCGAATGATCCGTTAACGATGGTTCCCGAAGTCAGCGAGATGTCACCGAGCAGCAGGCCCGAGCTGAACTGATCGGTCGTCACGTCAACGACCCCAATGCCCCAGGAATACGTCCCCGGCGCCAGGTTCACAGAGAAGGTTTGGTAGCCGGTCTGGTATAAGAAGCCCGTCTGGGATGGTGCCGCCGTCAAGTTTGAAAAATTATCAGCGAAATCGGTCAGCGACGACTGCGTCGTGAAGGCGAACGGATCCAATGCGGCGAGTGGATTGCTGGCCGGCGACGGGGAGTTGGTCAGGAAGTCGTAGCTGAAGGCAAGCGTGCCCCCACCGGACCCGACAGTGATCGTTTGCATGATGGCCGATCCGTTCATCACCGGGCCATTGTTGAGGCCGGACAGGTCGCCTTGCGAAAGCCCCAGAAAAGTCTCCAGTTGCGACTCGGGGACGGCGGACTGAGCCTGGGCGACCCCGCAGCACAAGAAAGCGGAGGCCGCGATTATCGCGAGCCAATCCTTCGCTGAACGAAAATCGATCATTATTTGAGCTCCTTGATGCGACTAATTCGTTAAAATAGATGGCCACCGGCGCGGGCAGAGGAACGACCTCCCCAACTGAGTGGTCGCGGCGAGGTCAATTCACGGACAACGTGCGTGAGGTCTCCGTCGCCGCGCTCGCGGACAAGCCGGTTTCAATCGGGTGTTGGCTTCGTCTCAGGTAAAGAGGGGCACGTTGGTGTTGTAGAATGCCGCCTCGAGGTACTCGAGCGCCAGGGCGAAGTTCAGGATCGCGATGTCGTTTTCGGCCGAGGGTGTCGTCGAGAACGACAAGGGCGGGCCGCCGTTGAGGCTGGTGATGAATGGTCCTGCGGCAGCGACGACCTGTTGTTGTGTAAGCGGGACGTCGAAATTGACCACATCACCATTGGCGTTGTCGGTCATGATCAGGTTGAGAAGCACATTGATATACCCCGAATGCCTCGCCTCGATCGTCAAGATCGAACCGGCCGCGGCGAGGTAGGCGCTATTGAAGATGATCGGGGCGGCGCCGAAGTAAGCTCCAACGCCCGTGTTCTCGAGTGCCCGGGAGGTCTGGGCAAACGCGACCAAGTTGGGCTGGGTGAAGTCGACGAACGAGGGTTGAGGGCGTGCGTTGGCTCCCAAGGCATTGACGAGGAACGCGACGTGGGCGTTCTCATGCGTCTGGATCGCCTGGAACTCCCTCACGTTCTCTCCCAGATACAAGCTAGGCAGATAGTTCGGGTTGCCAGCGAAGGCTTCGCGGCCTGCGAACGTCGCTGCCGCCACCGCCGAAGCCGCCGCGGCCGCACCGCGACGAAAGAACGAGCGGCGGCCCGTCACAAGCTTCCTGTCCGGTTCGACGCTCGCACCCGGCCGCCAGTTGGACCCGAATGAGTCGTCCTTCATCGCCATCGTGCCACGTGGATCCATGATTCATGCTCCTGAATAAAAACATCAAATGAAATGACAAAAATCGAGTGACGCACTCGATCGCACCAACAACCGCGAGCAGTCCCAAAGTCCCACCCGGATCACGAGAGTTCATGGCTTTGCACCCTGAACTCCCCGGACGCACGACCTTGGCAAGGTTTTCCCTGATCGAGTGAGTAAATCTAGCGCTGAACCGATGATAATGTTTACAGATTTAGTAAACATTATATCTGAATTGAATAAACGCAGGCGCGAGCTCGCTCGTTCGACGGATTGCCTCCCGCCCACTCTTCACGGATTCGTCTCACTGTGCGCTCTGCGCGCAGGGTTGCTGAGCTCATCCGTGCTCTCCGCAATTAACTGTCGCCATGCAACCGTTGGGTTTCACTTTTTTCCGGAAGCCACGACGATTCCAGGGACGACCCCGAATCCCGGAGAACTTGGGTGGTCCATTCCAGTCGAACGACAAGATCTTGCCAGGCAGGAAGCGCGGCATCGCGCCAGGACAACCAAGAAATCGATGACCAAGTTTCGGAGGGATGGCCGCGCGTCGATCGAATGAATGAAGCGGGATGATCTCGCGCGGCCCATCCCCTCGATGTCTATCGAAAGGGCAAGGCTGATTAGCGGCACTCGACGCTCAAGACGTCGGTCAGGTTGCCCGGCAGGCTCGCCGGGTCGATTTCCTGCACGGGCTGACCGTGAAAGGCGAGCACGGCGGGGCCGGTCAGTCCCAGGAACAATCCCGCCAGGGCGATGACGACCCAGAGCCATTGGACTTTCAAACCAGCCCCAATCCCTAACGCTCCCTCAGCGATCGCCAGCGCGCGGCCAAACTGTGCCACGAGCGCGTGACGATAGCCCACCGGGGCCAATTTTTTTCGCCCCAACGGCCGATTTCCGTAACAGTCCAGAGGCCGCTGACGCCTCGCTCAGTTGCAGCCACAAGAGCAAGAAGGAAACACTCAGGCCAACGCCGCGGCGATCGAGCCGTTCGCGGAGCAAGCGGCGTGCTCGCACCAGCCGGACCTTGACCGTGCCGACCGGCCAACCCAGCCGCTGGGCCGCCTCCTGGTGGGTCATCCCTTGCAGGTAGCAGAGCGTCACCGGGTAGGCGGTAAGTGTCGGGTAGTCGATCCAACTCCTGCCGGACCAAGTCCCTCAGCTCGGGTGTCAATTCGTCAGGAACACACTCGCTCCGGGGCAGCTCGGCACAGTTCCTTTCAATCACCCGCCGTCTCGCGGCGCGGCAACGCGCCCGCGTCGCCGTTCGATAGGCCACGCCGCGAAGCCATCCCCCCAGCGACTCCGGATTCTGAATCGACGGCGCCTTCCGAACCAGTACCAGAAACGTGGCCTGAAATGCGTCGTCGGCCTCGTGCGGATCCTGGAGCACCGCACGACAAACCTGAAGCACAGCCGGTCCGTGACGAGTCACCAAACTCCGGAACGCTCCCGGAATCGTGGTCCCGTACAAAGTGATCGAGCAACTGGCTGTCAGTCGCACTCACTGCCAGCATGATCTCTCTCTTCACCCAACCGTGGTCGACCCGATCCTGTCCGCCATTGCGATCTTTCATTATACTCTGCACCCGCGGTTGGGTTCGGGTTCAACTTTTCTCAGAAAATTCCGTGCCAGAAAACTGATGTCTCGTCCGTGAACACAATCGCGACGGGCGTCGTAGTTGCATGGGAGAATCCGTTGAGGGACACCGACGGTTCTCGGAATCCGGCAGGCTCGGCTTTCTTTTTGATTCGGACAAACGGACTGGACGCTATGCCCCACCAGTCGTCAAGCAGTGCTCTCAGCCGGAGGCGGTTTTTTTTGCTTGTGCCAGCCGGGATGATCTGTTTCTTGCCGCGATCGGTTGGTTGCGACTCCGGTGACGGCCTGAACCGGCAGGCAGTCTCGGGGACCGTGACCCTGGACGGTCAGCCGCTTTCGGGCGGGAACATTCTCTTCGAGCCGGCGACCAAAGAGTCGGGCACGGCCGTGGGGGCGACGATCCGGGCAGGGGGCCTTCGCGATCCTGAGGAATCAAGGGCCGGTGCCGGGCTCCTACCGAGTGCGGATCTATGCCAGCTCAACGACCCAGGCCCCTCCGGCCAGCGGACAAAGCGAACGGACTCCGCGCCCGATGGTCGAACGGCTCCCCCCTCGCTACAATACCGAGACCGAGTTGAACGCCGTCATTATTGCCGGGCGACCGAATCATCATCGTTTCGACCTGAGTTCCAGCAACTCTCTCGGCGCCCGGTGACCGGCTAGCGCGATCGTCGCTACAGACCGGTTTCTACCATCCCAAAGGATTCTGAACATGAAACCTCGGCCTCGTGGTTTCACTCTGATCGAGTTCTTGGTGGTCATCGCGATCATTGCCGTCTTGATCGCCATCTTGTTGCCGGCAGTGCAATCGGCACGCGAGGCCGCGCGACGCACACACTGCGTCAACAACCTCAAGCAGATCGGCCTGGCGATGCACCAGTATCACGATATCCACGCCGTGCTGCCCCCTGGTAAGAAAGGCTGCTGCTGGGGCACATGGCTCGTCTACACGCTCCCTTTCCTGGAACAACAGCCACTCTTCAACGCTTGGAACTCCTGTGGCCTCAACACCCCCGGCGCACCAGTGAACTACGATCTCGACCTGCGCTACTTCGGCGTCGCCAACCAGACCGTGACCTCAACCTGGATCAGCACCTATCTTTGCCCGAGCGACCAGACCAACGCACCAATCTCGGCCACGACAGACGGAAAAACCTACGCCTGCACTTCGCAGAACTACGCCGTCAATTTCGGCAACACGATCGTGATCCAGACCGATTTCCAGGATATCGCGTTCGGCGGCGCACCCTTTGTCGACATGGGTTCGCCCGAGGGCGACCACAACCAGCCGGGCCACTCCAACGTCGGTTTCCCCTCGTTCCTCGACGGGCTCAGCAACACGCTGCTGATCTCCGAGGTGATCGTCGGCCAGGGCCAAGACCTTCGAGGCTTCTCCTGGTGGGGCGACGCCGCCACATTCGAGACCTTCTTGGCCCCCAATAGCTCGTTTCCCGACGTCCTGTTCAGCCCGTTCTATTGCATCAACCAGTCCCCGAATCCCCCCTGCACGGGCGCGACCACCGCACTACCCGACAACTACGCCGCGCGAAGCCGCCACAACGGCGGCGTCAACGTTGCCATGGGTGATGACTCGGTTCGGTTCGTAAAGAACTCGATCAATATCCGGACCTGGCGGGCCATGAGCACCACCCACGGCGGCGAAATCATCAGCGCCGACCAATATTGATCAGCCGACTGGACAAGCCGCCAGTTCCAATCGACGGTGGGACCGAATGGCTGACTTTGGACTTCAATTCCGTCATGGAGCCAGCCGATGTCCGCTCGGTCGGAACCGCCGGAGCCGTCATCCCTGAGCGGGCCCTCGCTAGGGGTGGCGATCGACCGAATCCGTCCCACACTGCGGCCTCGACGACTCGCGGTCATGCGGATGAACTGGAGCGACCTCCTCTTCTTGCACTGGCCGGTGTCGGCCGTCATCTTGCGTGCTCTCGTCCCCCGGCAATTGGAGCTGGACCTGTATGAGGGGACCGCTTATGTCGGTCTGGTCCCGTTCACCATGACCGGCGTTCGGCCGGTTGGAGTGCCCCCAGTCCCGGGACTTTCGAGCTTCCACGAAGCGAACGTGCGGACCTACGTTCGCCTGGGCGACCGCGATCCCGGCGTTTGGTTTTTCAGCCTCGACGCGGCCAACCCGATTGCCGTAAAGTTGGCCCGGAGTCTCTTCCATCTTCCCTACCACTTCGCGCGGATGTTTTTGGAGCATGAGCCCCAGTCGCGACCCGGCGACTCGTCCGGGCCGATCCGCTACGCGGGCGTCCGGCACTGGCCTGGTCCGCTGCCCGCCTCCTACGCCATTCGGGCCACTCCCGTCGGGAACGTTCAACCCGCCCAGCCCGCAACCCTCGAGCATTTCCTGGTCGAACGTTATTTCCTGTACGCGCTGCGGAAAAATCAGCTCTACCAAGGCCAGGTCCACCACACACCCTATCCACTCCAGACCGCAAACCTTTTCTCGGTCGATGAAAGCCTTCTAGCCGCCTGCGGACTCCATCGACCCAGCATTTCGCCGATCGCCCACTTCGCCATCGGCGTGAACGTCGAAGTCTTCCCGCTCCGACGCGTCTAATCGAGCTCTGCGCTGGTCTCCCATTTTGACTCAATTTCGCGGAGAGCCGAGTCAGATGACCCGCACCTCACGGAGCTTGCGCCATCTCCCAGGTTCACTCGCGAATCATCCCCCTTGGGATCCGCAAAACAGATCCTGTTCGGGCTCAGATCAGGCATCTCCCGAAAAAAAGGGGTGGGCGGCGTGATGACCGGCGGCTCCGGGAGTGCCTTGGAAGCTAACAGTTGCTTATGCCGGAACGGCGATGTCCAACCAGTTCCGCCCGGTACAACTCACCTCTGCCCGCGCCGGGCTCCCCTTGGAACCGTTGCCGCTGAGGGCGAGTCACCATGCTTAACTAAAGCTTGATCAAAGGTTGCACCCAACATGGTCCGACGGTCTTCCCTATAAGCGAATCATCAAAATCATGATCTTCTTAAATTATCTTATCTGTATGCAAGTCCAATGAGCGCTGATGTTGTTTTTTTTCAACATTCCAAAGAATTGTCTTGCATTTCAGGGAAGGGTATCCCATTCTTGTCGATTCACATGGGTGCCGTTGGAGAACCCGAGCCTTCTCTTCCCGGATTCGGGTGGATGTGCGGTGAGGATCGAAGCCATGCGGTATGGTTTCAGCCCATGTTACCTCGTGGGAGTTTTGTCCATTGCAGATGACAAAGAACAGCGCTCGTTGGACGAGCACCGTCGTTCGGTTGTGGATTGGGTGCGTGGCCTTTGCGGCTGTATCGGCCGGAGCCCAAGCCCAAACCTATTACTACTATCCATCTTCCGTCCCCACTGTAACCAGGGGTGCGACTGTCGCGCCAACCTATTACTACGTGCAACCAACCTATCAATACCAGGTTGCCCCGACTAGGTACGCACCCCAGTATTACCAGACGGTGTATGCGCCTCAGTATTATCAGCAGGCGCCTGCACCTCAGTATTATCAGACTGCGTATCAAGCTCAGGCACCGCAGTATTATCAGACTGTGTATCAAACTCAGACGCCTCAAGCATCCACTGATGCCCAGGTCGCGCAGTCTTCAGGTGCTCCAGTTGCGCAGTCCACAGATACTCCGGTCGTGCAGTCCTCCGGTGATCCGTATGGCTTCACGGGTTGGCTCAATTCCGTCCGTGCGAGTTACGGCCTTTCGGCCGTCGGTTATGATCCGAATCTGTCGAGCTGGGCCGCGGAGAACAACAACCATCAGGCGGCCCGCGGGATGGGCCACTATGTGATGGGCTCAGCCCGGCGTCAGAACTCGGCCATGGGCTCGTTCGCCAACATTGGGTCCATGTGGATGAACTCGCCCGCGCATCGCGCGGCCTTGCTCGATCCGACGATCACCGCGATCGGGATCGCCGGCCTGGGTGCATACTGGACGTTCAACGCCTACTGAGCGGCGTTGGTCGCGTTTGCCGAGTCAACCGGTGGACAGAGATCTATCAGGATGACTGGCAATAGGGACATGGCGTCGATGATCAGCCGTTTGTCGAGAACGGGGCTGAGTCGTGCGACTGGCTCGGCAGGTGGTGCCTGAGCCTTGTCCGGACGGGAATGGAATCGAGTTCAGGATGCGGGTGACGGCTGGCCGAAGATGGCTACCGATCACTGGCACTCCGGCCTCCGGGCACGACCGGTCTCGGTGGGGAACCACGCGACGAATGGCAATGGATGCGCTGCTGATCGCGAACTGCCCTCAAAGAAACAGTGCATCGCGGACGCCAGCCAGGATGGTCTGCTCCAGGTTCGGGTCTCGTCCTCGTGAAATCCATCCCAGAGGCGCGGGGACGGGACCAACCACTTCGCGGGTGCGGTTGACGGGAAAATCGTTGTAGAAGACCGCACGGCCCGCCGGTTGCCGGTCGGGCTTGGCCATATCTTCCAACTCCTTGCGTACCTCCACTTTCACGAGGTATCCCCCCGTCGGCGCCGGATCGATGTGGATGATGGCAAACCGCCGGATGGTTTGTAGACTCGACTCGAGTCGATCCTCGGCCGTGGACGAATCGAGGGCCCACGGTTCCAGCAAGGTCGCCCCCATCTGAGGCTGAGTCGTAATCGTCCGCGCCAGCCGGTTTTCCTTGGCGATGTCGAAGTACTTGTCGACCACCGCGACGGTCTTGTTCCAAACGGCTTCGAAATCGGCGGTGGGGACGACCATCGGATTGGGGATGACTGGGCGAGGTGCGAAGATTCGGCTGACCCCGGGCGTGTGCCACGCCCATTGTCCCGTGCTGCAACCGCCCTGACTGCACACCAGGCCGGTTAGCATTCCTTTTGCCAGAGCTCTCGCCATCGCCCGCCTGTTCCACATCATTTACGATCCTGGCCTCCCTGCTTTCGCCTTCGGAATCCGCCCGACCAGCCGCAGGCGCTCGATCGCGTTGATCCCGTCCGTTTCTCACCGATCCCCGCATCAATCCATACCAGCATGTGGACCGGTCTCGTCAGCCTATCCCGGCGTCGATCGTGTGTCGGCGAGGCCCGCCAGAAGTCTGATGTGATTGGACTTGGCTCGATCGATCAAAACCGTCCCCGGATGGCAGCCGCGCCAGAACAGCGCAAGCCGGCGCGTTGACGCTAGTCAACACCGATCGACCGATCGAGGCCGCATCCTCATCATTTTTGCTCATCCTGACAAGTCCGGTTCTCTCAGTTCGCCAGTCATGACCTACGATTGTTTGAGAGCCGAGACGCTCGACGATTCCCACTCGCGAACCAAAGTCCACGCGGGAATCGCAAGGCTGGTGTCGCCGGCTCAGAAACGGAGTGGGTGAGGTCCACGCCGATTACCATCCCTTGGCATAAGGTTTGCCGATGGGACGCCGCTCGCACGGTTTCGTGACGGCAGGGCTACCAAGCGACGTGAATGGTGCGGAAGCCGGGGAGCAAACCACCCCTGATATTGGCCTCGATCGCGCTTCTTTAGACAAGATCGCGCGGCACACCCTAATCCTATTGATTTAGCATACGTGTCAAACTGCTGTGTCATTCGACCGATCCTGAAAACCCTGGATTGATTCGCTTAACCATGCTATGAAAACATGATATCTGAACGTGCCTGGCGGCTCGATCCAGTCGAGGCTACGACCGTTCCCATAACGGGCGAGCCGTGCGAGGCGACTGAACGCCGGTCGACGACCGTCCCATTGATCCGACAGTGGGGCCGTACCGCCCAATCCTGGACGCGTGCGTTCCTGGGGCGCTTCATTGGAGTCCCAGTCGCATTCGAGCAGGTCCTTCACCCATTCGTCATGGTCCTGGAGACGGCAGACGACCGGGCTACGGTGGAAACGGCTCTGTTGCGAGCCGTCCGAAAGTTGGCGCCGGCGACTCGGATCGAGCTAATCTCCGAATCGGGTCAGGCCGACGCCGAGGAAAACGGCGGCGAAATCCAATCGGCGCCCTCCTGGAGACAACGGGCCGGCCAATCCCCATTGGAAATCCCGTTACGATGTGGTGCGATCGTCCATGGCCGCCTACGGATATGCTCCGAGGCGGGAGGTCACTCGTCGCTCGCAAAGGAAACGAGCCGGCAGCTCCTGACTCTTTGCACGTTGGCCGCCTCCGTCATGGAAAAAGTCCACCGGCCGCCGGTATCGCAATGGAAGAACGATCGCACAGCCGTCGCCGACGATCCATCCGACGCGGAGCCGGCTCGCAACGGGCCGCACATCGCCAAGGAGTTCATTTCCACGCCCATGTTGCGCGACGCCACGTTCTTGAGCGTGGTGCTCCCATTCGCGTTGAGCCAGTCCCACCGGCACCGGGAGTCCGTATCGCTATTGTGGATGGAGATCGACCGAATGGCTGGAATCCAGGAACTGCTGGGCCGAGCCGCAGCCGACCATCTGGTCCGGCAAGTAGGCGACGCGGTGACCGCCCTGCTTCGCTCCAGCGACATCGTCGCCCGGCTCGATGACAACCGGATCATCGTCGTCTTGCCTCGCGCCACCAGTGATGATGCGATGTTCGTCGCCCAAAAGATCGGCCGCGAAGTCGCCGAAAAGCTTCGCGACGCCAGCGTGATCCCCGGCGTGACGGTCTCGATCGGAGCGGCCACGTTTCCTACCTGCGGCCACAACGTTTCCTCGCTTTTCAACGCGGCCGATGAAGCGCTGGAGCAAGCGCGCAGCCAAGGTCGCGGCCAGGTCGTACTGGCCCCACCACGCCCCATCCCTCGGCCTACTCCGAATGCCCAACCTCGGGTACACAGTCTGTAGATCAAACCACGAATAATAAAAAGTAGATACTTTTAGCCACGGATGAAACACGGATTGAACACCGATAGTACACATAATTAAAGCGAATTGGGGCACCCGTCCACCAGTCGAGGGTGACAGACGTACAGAATCTCGCCGAACCGCGAGCATGCTCCGAAGGTGCGTCGGTCGATCCGACCGACGCACGCAACGTTCCGGTTGGACCATTATGTCGTGACGGAACGTCGGGTAGAGCCTGGGCCTGCCGCCTACCCGTTGCCATCGCAGCCAACCGGGCCTCTTCGCGGGGTTTTCCTCATACCAACGGCTCTGCCGGTGGATTCAGATTGCTGGCAAGCCGGCCCTGTTGACCGATTTCATTCCAGCCCCATCCATTCGACTAAGTAGACGGGGGGGAAAGGATTATGGGTGACGACAGTCATTCGCAGGGCACGATCATGGTGCGAACCTCGTTCTCGGCCCAGTGGTGAGCGCGCTTGGCGCGTTGGATGTCGCGAACAACCTGCATCTCAGGAATCTTAGTCGGCATGGCGGCCCCCTTCATTCACCGCGCTCAACTGCAAGAGTTCCAGGCTTCGCGGAACACACGCATCCAGTTGCCACCGAAGATTTTCGCGATCTCGACGGCGGAGTAGCCACGACGTACCATTTCGGCGCGGACGTTGCCGATGTCCGAAACACTTTCGAAATCCCTCGACAAGCTTGAGTGTCGGCGTCTGGTTGTAGGTCATCTCGGGAGGAAACTGGAATTCTTTGGAAGGATCGATGCGTTCGAGATCGCTGATGAAGTCCGTGCCAAGAGCGACGTGGTCAACGCCCACGAGGCGCTTCATATAATCGAATTCATCGACATAGCGGGAGACGTTCGCCCTGGGGGGAAAAGGCCCGGTCATCGCCCTCGGAGCGTCCTTGCGGCTCCACGTCATGAAGCCCTCCATCGCGGTGATGCCGACCAGGCCGCCGGTCTTGGCAATGCCCTCGATGACACGGTCGCTGATGTTGCGCGGATTATCGTTCAGTCCTAACATGTTTGCATGCGTACAAACGACTGGCCGGCGGGCCATGCGGATCACGTCGAGACTGGTCCGCTCGCCGGTGTGGCCGCCGGTATCGACCAGGATACCCATATCCTGCATCTGGCCGATGATAAAGGTGCCCGCGGGTCAGGGGCACCGTGGGGTCAAGGCAACCGCCGCCGAAGGAATTGGCCAGGTTGTAGCAAAGGTTGGCGGTCCGGAGGCCCAGCTCGTAAAAGGCGCGAAGCTGGGTGCGCGGCGGAAGACTATGTCGCCAATCGTTGCCTGCCGCTTCTTCAAGCGCCTGCTATTCTGCCAGCCGATGACCATGGCGACCTTGCCGGCCCTCTTGGCGGCGAGTATATCCGCATAGGACTTTGCCAGTGTGATCTTCGACGACTCACGATCCAAAAACTCGAGGTTCTTCGAAAGCTCCGGCAGAGAGGGGAGGAAGTGCCACACGTCGGCGCCAGCACGCAGATACTTGTCGACGATCGTGCTGCTGGGAACGGAACCGTCCGCACCTATGACGACGATGCCAGGATCAACCGCATCTCCGCCGCTGGCAGGACGATTTGCGGGGGTCGCCACGCCTTGGGCCAAAGCGGCCGCCGTCCCGCCAACACCGGTTTTGAGAAAGGCTCGACGCATCATTCTTGTAATCCTGTTCTTGCCACGAAGTCGTAATCACTGATTTGTGTCTTTGGACGTCAGAAGCGTGCCACCACGGCAGCGTGAGTCGGTCCGACCCGGGCGCCACCAGCTCCAGGCTCCAACTTTTCCGTCAGTCCCAGACACCAACTTTTTGGCGCCAGCACCAGACACCCATTTCGCTCGAGCGACGAAAATGAGTGTCTTGGGCCAGAGTCTGTGCTGCCGTTTCGGAACCTGGCCGGTCGTTCAAAGAGGTTCATGCACTTGGTCCGCGATTCGAGCGGCAGAACAAGCTCGATGTGCCGTTACTCCCGTCCGTTTCAGAGTTAAGGACGGAGATCCCGTCATACGGAGACAGGACCAAGGAAGTGGCGGTTGCGCCGCCTGTGACCGGGGACCGGGAATTGACCCTGATCGCAGAGGAGAACGCGAAGCGTGCCGGGGTACGACGGATCGCCGTCCCGGCCTTTACCGTGGTCGCGAGCGTGCCGGCGCTGATCGCCGCGCTCGGTGGCGCGATGGACAGGCTGGCGGTCGTTCCCGTGGGCGTGGCCAGCGTCGCAATGTTCGCAGTCGTGCTGCCGCTCAAGTTCATCGTATCGACGATTAGCGAGACCGGGTTCGACGTGCTCCCAACTCGGGCGTTGCCGCTCTCAACGAGACTCGGCCGCCGCCGCGTGTAATCGCGCCGGCGGTTCCCAGCGTGCCACTGCCGCTAAAGGTCAATCGATGCGTGTTGCTTCGGTCCTGGAAGATCAGGATGCCGGCGTATGTCCCGCTGGAGGGTGCACTCAGGGCGACGGTACCAGCTCCACTCACGGTGTATCGCGCGAAAAGTGCCCTCGCTGTTATTGGTGTTATAGATCATGACGCCCGTCCCGGAGACGCCGCCGCTGCCGCTCACGCTGAACCCGCCACCTTCAATCACGTATGTGCCGGCTTTCATGGTCAGCTTGGCGTTGCCCGACACGGTGATCTGGCTGTAGACGCCGGGATTGATCGTCGCCGTGGAACTCCCACCGAGGACCTCTGAGTTCTAGTTTCGCAGATTTAAGGCGCGTACCGCGAACGGCCCGAGCGGGCGAAATTCGCTTCGGCGAGTCGTTCGCCATCGAGCACAGTCCCGGAATCCGTGGCCGCGACGTAGTCTAGCCTGTCCGACTGAGAAGCTCGGTGAGCTGGGCGATCCAGGTTTTGAGTGCAGACTGTTTTGGAAGCAGTTGCTCGGGTTTTCTCGTTGTAGGTGGCCAGTCTCAGGGTCGTCAACATGTCGGCGAATGACGGTTCTTCCTTCTTTTGATACCAGGGTCGGAAGGGAAAGCGGAGGAGTTGATGACCGGTAGTGGTGAAACCAAACCACCACCAAGCTGTAGATGAACATCGCCATGGGGGCGGTCCTCTCGACGGCCTTGGGAAGACGATTGGCCGGGTCTTCCAAACCCAGGAACTGCTTGCAAAATTCAAATGTACATTCGATTGCCCAGCGGCATGCATAGGCCGAGAGGATTTGCTTGGCAGTCCAATCAAGCTTGGTACAGTAGAACATCTGCTCAGGACGTTTCCCTTCTAGGTCGTGCACCAAGACGATGGTCAGCAGTCGGTCGCGTCCTGCCTTGTAGTAGAGGGCCTGGGTCGTCTTGACCGCCAAGGTCGCGTGTAGCCCGAACTGGTGAAATTTGAGCTGAGTCCATGGGTAGCCTGGAATCTTCGGCCCATTCCTTCATGCCAGGCAACCGATTGCCTTTCTTGCGGGCGCTCCCTTTGGTTCCTTTCTTCTTGGCTGGCGCCGGTTCGTAGAGCGCTCCCTTGGCATGGACATGGCTGGTGAGATGGACTTTGGGGGGCAGTTTAGAGAGCACGCTTTGACCACCGTAGGCGCTGTCACCGGTGACCATGATCTCATCGTTGGGAAACCAGCCGGCGGCCAAATTGATGAGCTCCAAGGCCAATTCCGGTCGCGTGCGATGATTGGGATCGGGCTTGGGGCGAGGTGTTTTCCCTTTGCTCTTCTTTCCCTTGGTCAGTCCCTGGCGGTTGCGGTACAACCGCATGGCGATCGGCAAGGCGAAGACTTTGGTGGGAGCCCAGATCGGATTGGCCACGATCAGACAAAGGACAACCCAGTCATGTCCCCAACTGACCAGAGCCTTGGAGCGGCTGGAGATGAGCGGGTCGTAATGCATACCGGCCCCATAAAGGGTCAACCCGCGTTTGCGACAGAGAGTGTCATCGACCGCCCAGAGGATCAGGGCACCTGGAGCAAGGATCGTAACCACCAGCTTGGCCAGGTGCATGGAGAAGTTGTCGATGTCCCAGGCGGCATGGCTGAAGAAGCGGTGAAACCGCGACCAGTGCCCATCGCCCACGTGGCCACTGGAGAAGATGATCTCAGTCACATAGCGATGACGCTGGGAGAGGATCCAGCCCGTGACGATGACGACAAACGTGTTGAAGGTCGGTGCCGTGAAGACCGGATCGAAGTGCTGTAGCAGGGTGCGAAAGGATTCGATAACTTCCATGAGTCGGCTTCCTTGTAGTGGTGCCTGATTGTTGCTTCACAACCACGACAAGGTGCCACAAATCCGCAAGGAAGCTGACCTGAATTTCTGCTCAGTCCACCGCCTCTAAATGTGCGAAACCAGAACTGAGATGGGGGTGCCTGAGTAGGTTGGGGCGTCCAGTCCGGCGAGCGGGTCGGAGATCACCTGGCTCCCGGTCACCGGCTGGGGATTGAAACTTGGGTTTCCACTCTTCTGGACGCCCCCGACGACCTGAGTGCCGGCAGCCGTCACAGAGGCGCTTTCACTGACCGTAATGGCACTCAACGAGCTGGAGTCCACGATGACGTTGCCCGTGACGTTGATGCTTGCGGCCCCCGACAGGGTCAGCGCACCGCTGGCCTTCGGGTCCAGAACGTAGATGTCCCCGTTACTGGACCAGTTCGGCGCGGTCACGGTCATGGTGCCGTTCGCGTAACTGATCATATAGTTGCCCAGCCCCATGCCGACCGCGTTACTCGGCGTGATCGTATATGTGCCCACCGCCGCCGACGCGGCGGCGCCGGCGGCTTGTCAGCGTCACGCTGTTCACGCTGTCGCCGGTGAAGAGCCCGCTGGGCGTAAACTCGGTCCCGGCGAATGTCAAATTGCTTCCGAAGGTCTTGCTCTCGTTGTTCGCAGTGATCGTCAAGGCGGCCTGGTTGATGGTGTCGGTGATCGTTGTGCTGGCGAGGTCGTTGTAGTTGGCGGCGGCCCGTGAAGCTCCAGCAGTCGCTTGCGTAGGTGCCGGCGCTCGTGTGCGTCGTATTCAGCGTGACGGCCCCGACGGTAGCTCCCGTTTCGCCGTTCACGCCGGTGATCGACGCGATCGTCGCCGTGTGCGGCTTGCCGTCGTACGTCACGGTATAAGGGGTCACCACCACCGTCGCGTTCGCTTTGGCGATCGTGAAGCTGGTCGAATCGCTGGCGGAGTTGTAGTCGGAGCTGCCGGGGAAGTCGGCGACGACCGTGTAGGTCCCGGCGTTTGACGGCGCGGTGCTGCCCAGGTTGGTGCCGCTGGCGCCAGTGCCTACGTAGTAGGTGAAAGTGATGCCAACGCCTTCCAAGGTGTCGCCTGGCGGGCCGTCGTTGGGAGTGATCGTGGCGGAGGCGGCAAACGCCGAGCCATTGTAGATGCCGCCCGCGTCGGAGACCTTCACGGTAGGCTGGTTGGAATTGTTGGTCAGCGAGAAGGTGGCTGTTGTGGCGACGCCCGTGGCCGAGGCGGTGACGACATAATCGCCGGCGGCGCTGTTGGCGGTGGCCGTAATGCTCGCCTGGCTATTAGTCCCAATGGTCACCATATCGGCCGAGAGGTTCGCCGAGGCGCTCGAGGGCGGGGCATTAAAGGTAATCACGCCACCGACAACCGGCTCCAGGGAGTCATCGGCCGTTACGGTGACGGCCAGTGCGTTGGCGAACGCGTGGCCGACTAGCGTCGACTGCGGCGTGCTGCCGCTGACAGGGGTCAACGTGAACCCCTGGCTCTCGAAGGCGCCAATGTCCACGACGCCGTTGACGGTGCGCGGCGAGACCGCGCTGATCGGTGGTGACGCCAGCGGGAATGAGGGTGTTATTTCCGGCGTCAATTGCCGGGCTGCCGGGCAGCAGTGCCATGGTCTGGGTCGGCCCGCCGTAGTCGCCCAAAGGCGCCAGCAGGGGGCTGAGCGGTTGGGCGTCGGTGCCGGTGAGGTCGGTGCTGATCCATCCCGCTGCCGTCGGTCTCGCCGATCAGGTTGTTCCCCTGCGAGACCAAGGTTCCACTGGCATCGGGCCCGCTGGTGGCGGCCGCATTCCCCGCTACGATTGTGTTGCCGATCTCTGACGTTGCGAGGTAGCCCTGATAAGGCGCGATAAAGAGGCCGCCACCAGATTGATTGGCGGTGTTCCCGCTAATGGTACAGTCGCTGAATTGCGACTGAACGTAACCGACTGTGCCCACGCCGCCGCCAGATTGGCCGGCGGTGTTCCCGCCGAAAGTGCAGTTGGTCAGCGTGTCGGTGCTGCTTGTCCCACCGTCAGATGCCCTGCGGTTAATTGTATACATGCCGCCTCCGTTCGCGAAGGCGGTGTTGCCGCTGACGGTGCAGTTGGTGAGCACAGTAGCCGTTGCATAGGTGAAGAGGTCCGCCGCCGCCGAAGCCGGTGGCGGTGTTGCCGCTCACGACGCAGTTAGTGAGGGTCGTCGGGGTCGAGCCAAACTCAAGAAACAGGCCACCGGCTGCGCAGGGCGGTGTTATCACTGACGTCGCAATCGGTCAGCGACAGGCTGCTTTTGTGCTGTGCCAAACCGCCACCCTCAAGCTCAGAGGTGTTGCCGCTGATGGTGCAGCCGGTCAGCGTCAAAGACGAGTACGCTTCTGCGAAAACACCGCCGCCAGACCGGGCATGCTGGAGTTGCCGCTTATCGCGCAGTTGGTCAGCGACAGGTTCGCGGTGAAGGCAGTCAAGCCACCGCCCCCGCCGGAGAGGTGTTTCCGCTGATTGTGCAGCCTGTCAGCGTCGCGCTACCACCGTCCAATGAGAGACCGCCGCCGGTCTCGCTGAAGCGTGTGTCCACCGCGTTGCCGCTGACGATGCAGTTTGTCAGCGTGGTCGTGCTGTAGACCTCATAGACGCCGCCGCCTTGGATACTGGAGTTGTTACCGACCGTGCAGTCGTTCAGTGTGAGTGCTTTTTCAATGGAAACGATTCCGCCGCCGGAGCCGTCTTCGCTGGCGTTGCCACTGACCGAGCATTCGTTCAGAATGGTCGCGCCTTCACCAACGGCAAAGATGCCGCCGCCGCCGGAATAGGCGCTGTTGCCGCTGATGGAACAATTGGTCAGCGTGATCGTGCCTTGGCTGTACAGGCCGCCGCCGTAGCCATAGGTCAATGCCACCGGTGATCGTCAGGCCGGAGACCGACGCGGTGACATTCGCGCAACCTGGAACACCCCGCTCAAGCCTCCCCCGCTCACCGTTACCCCCGCGGCCGGGCCTGTGATCGTTTCCGTCCCGGTCGTGTCACCGAGTCTGAGCGCGTTACCCGACAATGTGATCGTCTGCGGCGTGTCGAACACGGCGGGGTCGAAGCTGATCGTCTGGTCCCCACCGGTCGTATTCGCCTGGACAATCGCCTGGCGCAGGTCCGTCTCGCCATCGACGGGCGTGTCGGTGGGGTTGTTCACGACGATGGTGGACAGGGGGGAGCGTTCCTCCAGCGCCATCAACGTCGGCTTCATCCGCTGCCGATGTCGTCGTCGTCCCGCGACCGTCCCGCCCGCCCCACCACTCTTCCGCCGCCAAGTTGTGACTCATCGTTCTATCGCTCCGCTGGTGTCGAAAAACTCCAGGTGCAGAAGAGCCGTTCTCACCGCCGTCGGTTGTGAGCGGGGCTCTTTCACCAGGCTTATGCCGTGCGAACGCAAACGGGAATACACGCGCGAAATCTCTCTGAATTCAAGCGTGCAGACCGATCGCGAACCGTGGGGCACGGTGAAAATCATCCGCCGAACGTGGCAAAGGACTCGGTGCTCGGATATCTTTCTTTAGAGACGGGCGCAACCGCTGCGCCGGGAGTTCCTCGTGCGACGATAACAGCAAGCTTTCGGCTCGCTGGCGAACTTTTCTTGCGACCTCTACATAACAGTCCGGAAAAAGTGCCTTTCGAGGGCCAAGAATTCTGAATTTTTTTTCCTCATGACCGAGCACGACGAAGAAAATCGAAAAGATGCGAACCAGCCGGCGGCGGAATTGTTGCCGGTCCTCTACGGCGAGCTACGTCGCCTGGCCGCGGCTTTGACGGCCCGGCTGCCCCCCGGCCAGACCCTTCAGCCGACGGCTCTGGTCCACGAGGCGTATCTCCGCCTGGTGCGGGATCAGGATCCCGGCTGGAAAGACCGGCGCCATTTCTTCGGCGCGGCCGCGCAGGCAATGCGCGACATCTTGATCGATCAGGCCCGCCAAAAGGCCAGTCTCAAACACGGAGGGCAGGCACAGCGGATCGAGCTGGCCGAAGGGCTGGCCTGGATCGAACCGCCGAGCAGCGATATGCTCGCCCTCGACGACGCGATCCAGCAGCTCCACGCGCGAAGACGCCGCGTCTGGCGGAAATCGTCAGGCTTCGCTATTACACCGGGCTCTCCGTCGAGGAAACGGCCGAGGTGATCGGCGTGTCGGTCAGTACCCTGAAGCGCGATTGGCGATGCGCGCGGGCCTGGCTGGCGAGCGGCTGGGCGAAGCTCGTGATCGAACAACGCTGCGCCGCTGATCGAATGACGAAAATCCCCCGCGTTTCAGGACTCTGTTCGCCCAGGCGCTCGAACTGCCGCCGGAGGAACGCGGCGCCTTCCTTGACGCCGCCTGCCGCGGCGAACCCACGCTCCGCGCTGAGGTCGAAAGCTTGCTGGCTTATGACTCGGGCTTGGAAATCGGCGAGCACGACGAAGGCTTCCTGAAAAGCCCACTGGTCCGCGGGGCCGAGGCAACGCCGGCCGACGATTCTATGCAACCGGTGAGACACGAACCCGCGCTGCCGACGCACATCGGCCGCTATCGCATCCTCCGCCGGCACGGCGAAGGGGGCATGGGCATCGTCTACGAGGCCGAACAGGACAACCCGCGCCGGACGGTCGCCCTCAAGGTGATCCGCTCCGAGCTCGTTTCACCCGAGCTCGTCAAGCGGTTCAAAAATGAAGCGCAAATCCTGGCCAGGCTCCAGCATCCCGGTATCGCCCAGGTCTATGAAGCGGGGATGAGTGAAGACGGCCGGCCGTTCTTCGCCATGGAATTGATCCGCGGGATGCCCCTGGACGAGTATGCCCGCAGTCGAGGTCTCGACCAGCCGGCGCGCCTCGAGCTGTTGGCCAAGGTGTGCGACGCGGTGCAACACGCCCACGATAAGGCCGTCGTTCATCGCGACCTGAAGCCCGGCAACATCCTGGTCGAGGAATCGGGCCAGCCCAAGGTCCTCGATTTCGGCGTCGCCCACGTCACGGCCGCCGACGTTCTGGCGACCTCGAGCCAGACCCGGACCGGTCAATTGCTGGGCACGCTGAACTACATGAGCCCCGAACAGCTTTCCGCCCACCCCAGCGGGCTCGACGGACGCTCGGATGTGTACACGCTGGGCGTGATCCTCTTCGAGCTGCTGGCAAACCGGCTGCCGTATCATCTCGATCAGCTTCCGGTGCACGAGGTCGCCCGGGTGATCGAGCAAGAGGAACCTTCACGGCTGGGCTCGATCGACAAGGTCTACCGCGGCGACGTCGAGATCATCGTGGCCAAGGCGCTCGAGAAAGACAAAACGCGGCGCTACGCTTCGGCGGGGGACCTGGCGTCGGACATCCGGCGCTTTCTGCGGGGGGAACCGATCCTGGCCCGGCCCGCCTCGGCGCTGTACCAGATCCGCAAGTTCACGCGACGGCACAGGGCGCTGGTCGCCGGCGGTATCAGGCATCTTCGCGGCGCTCGTCGTGGGGACCGTCGTTTCGATCGTCTTTGCCTTGCGGGCCGCGGAAAGCGCCCGCGTGGCGAGCGAACGGGAGCGTGACGCGACTTATCAGAGCTACCGCGCCCGGATCGCGGCCGCGAGCGCGGCGCTCTTGCAGCACGACGTTGTCGATGCCGCCCGCCATCTCGATGCGGCGCCAGAGCCTTTACGGGGTTGGGAATGGCAACACCTACGCAGCCGGCTCGATGACAGTGAGATCGTGTTCACCGCAGCCGCCGGCGAACGGGTTTTTCGCGTTCCCGAGGGCATCCGGATCGCTCGAATCACAAAAACGGGCCTGCGCATCTCCGACCAGGAAGGTCACGAGCTTTCTTCCCGCTCGTTCCAGCTCGAGCACGACCTGGTGGATACGAGTCCGATCCTGACGCAAGGTGGGCTCAGGTTCCTGTGCGTGGAACGGGACGGAGGTACCCAGGGCACCGGATCGCACGAGAAGCCGGTGAAAGAACCCGGGATCGCCTGGCTCGTGGACGAAGACGGGCGCCCCAAGACGCGACTGGAAGGTCCCGTCGGATCGGTGGCCACACGGATGTGCGCGAGCCCAGACGGGTCGCGCGTGGCCGTGAGCTGGCTCGGGCCCAGAGCAGGACGCCTTGATTGATGTACGATTCGGGTTCGGGCAAACCGGGGGCGACCATCGGTCCCTTCGTCGAGCAAGTCTGGTACTTCGTATTCAGTCCCGATGGAACTCGGATCGCCACCGCCGGCGAGGATGGGGTGACACGGCTGTGGGATGCCTCCACCGGCAGGATGACCGCCCAATGTCGCGGGCACACGAGCAAGGTACTCAGCGTCGCGTTCCGTGCGGACGGCGAGCGCCTCGTGACGACGTCGGCGGATGGGACCGTCCGCCAATGGGATTCCGCAACCGGCCGGGAGGTCGAGCCGCCTTACGTGCGACATACGGGCGAAGTCGTGACGGCGGCGTACAGCCCCGACGGGCTCTGGATCGCCTCGGGCGGCACCGACCGGACCGTCCGGCTCTGGGATGCGGGTAACCAGCAAGACCTGGCAGTCCTCCACGGCCATACCGGGGTGGTCCATGACCTGGCGTTCATGGCGGACGGCCGACGGCTCGTTTCGGCGAGTCTGCAAAAGATGGATACCGGCTATGCTCGGGATGGCACAGTCCGGCAGTGGGAGGTGGGCCCGCAAGGGAGTGCATCCGTGCTCCTCGGGCACACCAGCTACGTCTATCCCGTGGCGTACAGCCCCGACGGACAATGGATCGCCTCGGGTAGCTGGGACAAGACCGTCCGGCTGTGGGATGCGGAGACCGGCGAGACCTGCGCGATCCTGCCCTGTGAGACGTTGGTTCGCGCACTGGCTTTTAGCCCGGACAGCTCGTGGTTAATCGTCTCGGGCGGCCCCAAGGGCAATTCGTTGCTCATCTGGAACGTCGCTTCCGGCCAGCGCCAAAGAACATTCAAGGGCCCCGGGAGCGTCGATGTTCTGGCGATCGCGGTGAGTCCGGACGGCACCCGAATCGCGTCCGCGGACGCACGACGGACACGCGAGCATCATCGACGCCGCGACCGGCGCCGAAGTCCACACCTTTCGGGTGGCCTTGGGTGGCGCCAAGAAGGCGCTGGCCTACAGCCCGGACGGACGACTGCTGGCGAGCACGGGTGGAGACGGCACCCAGATTGATCTCTGGGACATGCGAACGTATCATCAATCGACCCGGTTGACGGGTCATAAGGACTTCGTTCACTCCGTTGCCTTCCGTGCTGACGGGCGTCTGCTGGCTTCCTGCGGCAGTGATCGCACCGTCCGGGTATGGGATGTGGCCGCGGCGAAATGCGTGGCCGTCTTGAACGGACACACCGACGAGGTGTTCTCGGCGGTCTTTCATCCGGACGGCACGCGGCTCGCCTCAGGCGGCCGCGACCGGGCCGTCTGGCTCTGGGACCTGGCGACCGGCCAGGAGGTCGCCCGGCTCGAGGGACATACGAACTATATCTACTCCCTGGCTTTCAGTCCCGATGGCACGAGCCTGGTATCCGGTTCCGGCGACGGGACGGTCCGGATCTGGGACACCGAGCCGCCGGCGCGGCGGCAACAGGCCCGCCGCGAGGCCGAGACCCTGCGTCCCGAGGCCGAGCGCCTGGTCGAGGGGTTGTTCCGGGAAAAGAAGGACGCGGCCGAGGTGGCTGCCGCCTTGCGGGCGGATCGGTCACTCAGCGATTCCCAGCGGAAAGCGGCCTTACGCGCCGCGATGAGAAGGGCTGTACGAAGAGTCGCACCCGGAACCCCTTCAGACTGAACGCGATCGTTGGTTAGCCGCGAAGATCCCGTCATTTTGTAACGAGCCGCCCCATGGAGCGGGGCGTGACGGCTCAATCGAACTGGGCGGGAATCCTTCCGAAATCATCCCGATCCACATACCCCTAGCTGGGTATGGCTTTCAAAACCCCAATGTGGCGGGCCGTCGTGCGGATCGCCGAGGTCGTGACGGACGCTTATGGTCCCGTTCCTCACGAATTACCTCTAGCCTTGTGCGGCCCAGCGAGTCACCTTTCTTTCCTCTTGCGCGCCGCCGGTCCGACGACACCGACGCACCCTCCGGGGTTGCCACTGGCCGTCTGGCGGTTGGATCGGCTCTGATGCTGCCGCACCTCTTCGCTGCTGAACGACTGTCACTCTCGGCCCGTGAACGGGTACCCCGCCGAAGGCTGGGTCATCCGTGTTTCACCCGTGTCAATCCGTGGCCAAGATTGTTTCTTCTTGCTTTCCGTAGATAGAATAATATTATTTTATTATCTGTAATTAAGAATCATTCCGTGTTGAATGACGAGGCCGCCGGCAACGATGAGAGCCACGCCAAGCCAGGTTGAAATGGGCACGTCTTCCCTGAAGAGGAAGCGACCGGTCAGAACACTCACGACGACGAAGACTGCGATATAGACTCCCAACAAGCGGGAGAAGTCCCATTTGACCAGGTTGACAACCAGGCCGTAGCACCCCACGGCAAGGCAGCCCGCGAAGATGACGGCCGGGCTACCCCTTCTCAAACCCAAGCGAATGACTGCATCTCCACCCACTTCCAGGACCGCCGCGGCGATCAAGATCAGCCCAGCCGGAAATGTCATGGCTTTCCTTTTTGTGAGAAACCGATACTGTCAGATCGTCGCGGCGTTTGTATTCTGGAGCATGTTTGTCATTGCGCGACATCCGCGGAAATCGAGGTTCCGAGCGTGAGCATGACGATGAGGCTTCCGGAGTTCAACCGATACGTCGACCGCACGGCTCCGACGCCCTTGGTGCCGGTGCGGCTGGACGCCTCCGGGCCGACGATATGGTGTAAGCTCGAGTTCCTCAACCCAAGTGGCTCAACCAAGGACCGGATCGCCAATTACATCTTGGGCAAGGCGTTGCGCCGAGGCGAGATTCCGCCGGACGGTACGGTCGTTGAGGCGTCAAGCGGCTCGACAAGCATTGCCATGGCGCTGGCCTGTGCGCAGCTCGGCCTCCGCTTTGTCGCGGTGATGCCCGAGGGTGTCAGCCAGGAGCGCCGGCTGATTATCGAATCGTACGGCGGCGAGGTCGTGTTCACACCGGGTACCCAAGGCATGCGGGGCGCTGCTCGGGTGCCGAGCGCGAGGCGGCCGAGCGCGATGGCTTTCTACCGCTTCAGTTCTCCAACCCCGACAATCCGGCCGCTCATCGCTACCAGACCGCCCAGGAAATCATTACGCAGATCCATGGTGGATGCGTCGACGCGGTCGTCAGCGGCGTGGGGACCGGCGGCACCTTGGTCGGCCTCAGCCAGGGATTCGCTGACTTCGGGTGCCGGGTCGTCGCCTTCGCCGCCCGCCCCGTGACCGGCCTGGCGCTCGACGGCGCCGAATGCTGTTCGTTCAGTGGCCGAATACCCGGCGTGGCTGAAGGCCTGTCCGCCATTTACGCCGCTTACCGGTCCGAGGCGCTCATCGAGCTCGACGTGCCCGACGACGAAGCCCTCGACGTGGCCCGACGCCTAATTCGCAAAGGGTTCCCCGTCGGGCCCAGCTCGGGGCTCAATACCGCGCCGCCCTGATGGCCGCCGACCGGCTCGGCCCCGAAGCCTGCATCGTCACCGTCTTTCCCGACCGCATGGAACGCTACTTCTCGACCGAGCTGTTCGCCAAGAGTTGATCGCGGCCCGTCACGTGCTCATTTCAATCGTAAGGCTCTGGCGTCGGTCGCTTGGAGGAGATTCACGGATCACCCGGATTAGTGGAGCAATGCTTTGGCCTCTCGCAAGAGATGTTCAACTTCTACGGGTTCTGTCCAACTGAACCAGGGACTCGCCAGCCCACCCACTCGATTGTGATTGGTGAGATCGATCCATTCTATGGCGGTTTTCAGGCATTGCTTCGCCTCATCCACATGATTCAGTTCGTGATGGGCCATGGCCAGAAACAGCCAATCCCAGCGCGTCGAGGGAAGACCTTCGCCGATTCGTTCAGGTCTGCGATCGCGGCCGCGTATTTGCCCGCCCGGTAATTCGCCGCGCCACGGATTCGTGGATTGCTTGGGTTGGTCGAGATCGCGAAGTTTCCCATTCGGATCATGGTTTCCGCTTCATCGGCTCGAGCGGGAAGCACGACAGAGACGTAAAGTAGATGACTGGCAGCGGCCGGCAATTGCGTCTTGGCGAAGCGGGCGAGGATCTCGGAACGAACTCGACGATAGCCTTCGAGGTCATTCGTGGCCAGTCGTGCCGCGGCCTGTTCGTACCAGACACGCATATTCGCGGCAGGGTTCTCGCATGCTCGGGCGAAGTCCGCAGCGGCCTGATCCCATTGTTTCAGTTTGGCGCAGGCATCACCCCGTAGGCCATAGACCCAGCAGAGCCTCCGGTTCAATTTCGATCAAGATCGTGTAGGCCGACGGGTCATGATGCGGGCTCGTGACGGGCGGAGTCATCGAGTTCTCGGGTAGTCCGATCAGCAAGGCGGCCTCCTCGGCGAATTGGCATAAGCTCTTGATCATTATTGGACTCTGCCTCGATGCGGTGAAGGGCATGGGTGAAGAGTTGCCGGGCCCTCGACTTCTGGTCGAGTCGCCACTCAACCATCGCCAGCATTAGCCAGTCGTCAGAGCTTTTGGCATCTCTTAGCTGCATGGCTTTCATGAGAGCTTTCAAGGAACCGGCAAAATCTCCAGCGCGATACCGGGCCATCGCGAGCGTGTTCCAGTAGATTGCTATTTCGGGGGCAAGTTTCACGGCTTTCTCGGCCAGTTCCACGGCGCGCCGGGAATCGCGAAGCTCGAGTTCGGGGCTGGTCGCGAGGTACCAGGCCACATCGATTATTGGCGTCGGCGCGATCGGGTTGCTGCGACCTGATCTGGTCATAGTCGTTGAGAGCACGCTTCCAGTTGCCGAGCCTCGCATTGAGTGCGGCTCTGCGATACCAGGCGCTCTCAAATTTCGGTGCAATCTCGATCGACCGGGTGTAGCTCGAAAGCGCCTCCTGGTTACGCCCAAGAGCCGCCAGTGAGTCTCCTCGGTAGCATAACCGCCGAGGGTCGTCCTGCTCGGCTCCGTTCCCTGGATCAGGGTCTTCGCTTCGCGGTAGTAAAGATCGGCCTCGGCTTCGTACCACCATTGTGCGGTCAGACCGGCTCCGGGATTGTCGGACCTCGCCTGCCATCGTCTGCCCAAAGATTCCGAAGCTGCTTTGAGAGCATTTCGAGCCAGTTCAGGCTGGCCGACGCGATGATGAACCATGGCAATGACGGAGTCGATCCAAGTCGTTTCGAAAGCGAGAGTCCACCGATCGAGCCTCGCGGAGTCGTTCCAGGGCGCTTTCGTATTGCCCCGCCCGGTAATAGGCGGTGCCGAGGTTTGCCATGCGTGTGGGCGTCCTGCGTCCGTTGACGGCTCGCAAGGCAAGTTGCACAAGTTGCTCGGGTTCCATGATCGGATGTAGGTCGAGGAGACAGGCTCGGGAAATCTCGTCGCAGCCGCGATCGTCGTTGGCTTCTGGCAATTTGGCTGTCATCCGCTCACAGACTCTGCGGTAGCCTTTCGCATCACCGACGTAAAAAGAGAGGATGGCATGTAAACACAAAGCTCTGGTTGAAGCCGGCTCCTTGAGCTCCAAGGCATGCCGGAAATCGGCCGCCGCCAGATCCCAGAGGCCTAGCCGCGCGTACTGATCGCCACGAGTGAGCCAGACATATGAGTGATCGGGCCGGGTCTTCACTGCCTGGCTCAACTCAGCCTCGGCCCTGGACCACTCAGCGAAAACCGCATGAGCCAGACCGCTTTCGATCAAGTCGTTGGCCAGGTTGAGACTCTCGAGATCACGAGCGATGGTATCGGCTCGTTCTTCGGCCGCGTGTTGCCCGGCCTCGCTCAAGCGCAAGTTGGGCCTTGACCGCGGCATCCCTGGCCGCGGCCGTCTGGAATGCCTGCCAGATCGTCATCGCGCATCCGCATGCGGCCACTGCCAGAAACAGCCCAACCGTCAAGAGCGGTGTCCTGTGCCGTCGAGCCGAAAGACGCAACTTGTACGCGAGCGAGGGTGGACAGGCATGGACTGGCTCATTCTTAATATATCTCCCAATGTCCATCGCAAGACCGTTGGCCGTCTCATAACGGCGGTTGCGGTCCTTTTCAAGACATCTCATCACGATCCAATCCAGCTCACCTCGGAGCAACTGGCTGAGCCGCCGCGGATCGCTGCCTCGCTTCGTCGACGCGAGAGTCGCTGCGTCATCGACATTGCTCAGCCGGGTGCTGGGTCGGGGAGGCTCCTCTTCGCGAATGATCCGGCGAATCTCGTCGAAGGCGACGGTCCGCATCCGCTCCTGGTCAAACGGGGTGGTCCCGGTCAAGAGTTCATAGAGAAGAACACCAAGCGCGTAAATATCGGTTCGCGTATCGACATCGAGGCCGCTCAGTTGAGCCTGTTCGGGGCTCATGTAGGGCGGTGTCCCGATCATCTGGGCGAAATTCGTGAAGAGCGTTTTTTCCGTTAGCTGTTGACCGACCGCCTTGGCGATGCCGAAGTCGATCACCTTGACGACCTGCCTGTCGTCGTGCACCGTGACCATGACGTTTGTAGGTTTGAGGTCACGGTGGATGATTCCCTTCTGGTGAGCATGTTGAACCGCCTTGCAGACGTCGACGAAAAGTACCAGACGTTGGACGACGGAGAGCAGATTCTGGTCACAGAATTCCGTAATCGGGATGCCCCGAACCAGCTCCATGACGAAATACGGACGGCCGGTCGATGTCGCGCCGCCATCGAAAACCTGCGCGATGTTGGGATGGTCCATCAAGGCAAGCGCCTGACGCTCGGCTTCAAAACGCGCAATGACCTGTCGGGTATCCATCCCCGGCTTGAGGATTTTCAGCGCAACCTTTCGGCGCACGGGCTGAATCTGTTCGGCCATGTAAACGATGCCGAACCCACCTTCGCCAATCTTCTGGAGCAGCCTGTACGGACCGATGACGGTTCCCGGTCCTTCGAGCAGGTCATCTCTCGATGCTCGGCGGTGGAGTCGAAGTGGGGCCACCATGAATACTGCCGATTGATCCATGGGCGAGCAGAAGCTGGTCAACCCGCGCACGCAACTCCACGTTGGAACCGCAGGCGTCGTCAAGATACGCACACCATTGATCCGGCGCGCAGTTCCAGCGTTTCAAAGAAAATCGATCGGGCCTGGTCTTCAATCATGGTCATGGAATCCTCGCTTGCGCATCGCCTCATAAATACGTGCGACGCAGCCCGACGATTTTTCTCACGACGGCCAAAAAGATTCCGTCCTCTAGTCTTTCATCAGTTCGCAACTTAACCAGGCGCGTGCGTAAGCCCAATGGCGGTAGGCTGTTGCGGTAGAGGTCCCGATTGCTTCGGCGGCCTCGTCGAGAGACAGTCCGGCGAAATAACGAAGCTTGACGAGTTCGCCGGCAAGTTTGTCGAGACTTACCAGCCGGTCGATGGCGTCGTCGAGCGCAACGAATTGATCGGGAGTGACGGAGGTTGCGGCGTCGAGGTTTTCGAAATCCACGCGGTGCCAGTCTCCCCCGCGCTTCTCCCGGTGTTTTCCTCGCGCCCGCTCGATCAGGATGCGGCCGCATGGCCTCGGCCGCCGCTCTGAAGAAATGGCCCCGACTCTTCCAATGCTGGGCGAGTTTGACGTCCACCAAGCGAATGTATGCCTCATGCACCAGGGCGGTCGCTTGCAGCGTCTGTCCAGGACGCTCCCGCACGATCTGCGCCGAGGCGAGCTTTCGCAACTCGCTGTAAACGAGTGGCAAGAGTTGTTCCGCGGCGAGCTCGTCGCCTACTTCGATCTGCTCGAGAATCCGCGTGACATCACTCATCTCGATCACATTACCCACCCGCCACGTGAGTTGCAAGTTGCTCGGGGCCAACGGCATGCCGTCCGCCACCGAGCCGGGAACGATGGCCCGTCGAAACGCCAGCGATCCGCGAAATCGGACGACGCGGCTCGTCGCGCGTGACTCCCAGCATCGGGCTTCAAACACGCACGATGCCGTGCATGCGATCTGATTGACATCATTTACGGTCGTTTGCTCCAGAGACTCATCAACGGCGTTTCCGAAAAAAACTTGACGGTGATGAGAAAACTCGGCCCTTGGCGTCGCACGTATTCTTAAGACCTTTCGTTCATCACCACCGAATCGAGGGGAAAGGCCTACGCTAACCCGAAAGCGCCGGCGAGGGTGACCGCCGTCACTCACAGCGGTGAATCATCGCCGTGACTAGCAGCGGCCAGATGCCCCGAGTCTCTTGCGGCGCGACGCCAGTTCCCTAGCCCTCGCTCGCGCTCTGGTATGTGGGGCGACTCCCGCGGCGGACTTGGATCAGCCAGTGCCAGGTTTCCTGGTGGTGTTCAGCGAGGAGTCTCAGTCTGGGACTCCCAGTTACCGACGACGAGCCCAGTGCTCATGAGGCAATAGAGACGGTCGGCGCCGCGGTCGTGCGATCGGCGGAGACCCCCACGTTTCGCTTGCCATTACCACCCAAAAACCCGGCTAGGGGATTCCTCCAGGAGATTCCTTCCACCGCGGATGGCGCCCGGTCTGTACCCAGGACCGGCATGCGACGACAGATCGTCATCGTTCCGGTTCTGGGTCGTCCAGAACGCCGGACCAGGATTCCACGGCCCCGACATTCCTTCACCAATTGATCAAGAGGTGACTGCCATGCTTCCGCTTTTTCACAGTCTGAATCGGAAAAATGATCGCACCATAGTCCGCTCGACCAAGGCCATGGATCGGTCTCGTTACGCACCGAAGTTGCGACGTAGGAGAAGGATGTGGGTTGAGGTACTCGAAGATCGCCAGCTCTTGGCGACGATCACCGTGAATACAACGGCCGACAATACGAGTGTGGGTGCGACTTTGTCGCTGCGCCAGGCGATCGAGGTGTCGGACGGGACACTGGCGGTCTCGTCGCTCAGCACCCAGGAGCAGGTCCAGGTGAGCGGAGCGGTTGGTGCCTCGAACACGATTGGATTCAACATCCCCACGACGGACTCCGGATACAACCCGGCAACCGGGGTTTGGACGATCGCGGTGAATCGGCGTTGCCGACGATCAGCACGAACGCGGCGATAATCAATGGCTATAGCCAGCCGGGGGCTCTCCGAGAACACGCTGCGCGCAAGGGGACAACGCGAAACTGGTCTTGATCGCGCATCGATGGAGCGGGCCACGGGACGATCGAACGGTCTGACGATTGCCCAACAAGGGTCGCAGGTCTTCGGGCTCGACATCGAGAATTTCTACGCGGACGGCGTTCTGATCACGGCCGGGGGCAACGTCCAGGTCGCGGGCTGCTTCATCGGCACCGACCCGACAGGCGAGACCGCCGCGCCCAACGGAACCGGCGTGGTGATCGAGAACTCGTTCAATACGATCGGCGGGCCCGAGCGTCGGCAATCGAAACGTGATTTCGGGGAACAGGGCTCGCGGCAATGCGGCAGGTTACGGAGTGTACGTCCCAGACCAGGCGACTAATCCGCTGAATATCGAGCCGACGGGGAACGTGATCGAGAACAACTTCATCGGCCTCGACGCGACGGGTGCCAAGGCGACTCGCCAACGGGCAGGCTCGGGCGTTGCTGACTTCGGGACCGGCAACACCTACGGCGGGACGACGGCCGGACTTGGAAACGTGATTTCCGGGAATGCGACTGGCGGCATCAAGGCGAGTCGGAAACGTCACGAGTCGAGGGGAACTTCATTGGCACGGACGCGACCGGCAATGTCGCCATCGGCAACGGTCGGCGCGCCGGAATTAGTGCCGACGACGCTGCAAGCGCGGCGATCACGGTGACCATCTCGAACAACGTGGTCTCGGGCAACCTGCAGACGGGATCACGGTGTCAGCGATCTCGCAGAGTCTGTCGACGTTACACGATCACCGACAACCTGATCGGAACCAACGCCGCCGGGACCGCGGCTCTGGGGAACGTTCGTTTGGACTCGTGTCTCACTGCGGTCGAGAACGCCACAGTCCTGGACAACGTGATTTCGGCCAACCAAATTGGCTGTGGGGGTCGCGGGCGTTCGGCACAGATGTGGAACACGATGTGTTCCAGGGAAACCTGATCGGAACCGACAAGACGGGCCAGGTTGCACTGGGCAATCTGAATTCTGGCGTCAGATATCGAGTCCAGCAATCGGCACCACGATTGGGGGAACAGGGTCGGGTCAGGGAAACGTGGTCGCGTTCAACGGCGGCGACGGAATCGACCGTGTTCGGCGGGCATCAGAACCAGATCACACAGAACTCGATCTTCGGAAACGCGAGCGGCGGGCATCGATCTGACCTCGGGGGCGAACCTGAATCTGAACTCCGCCGATGTTGACTTTCACGCCGTCGGAGAGGCGGCACCGGCACGCTTTCGGGGACGCTCACTGCATCAGCGAACCTGACGTACGTCGTCGAGATCTTTTCGAACCCGTCGGCCCCCGCGGCCGGGCTGGAGCAAGGCAAGACGTTCATCCAGGATGTGACGGTGAACGACCGACGGCTCGGGCAAAGGCACCTTCTCGGTGACCGAGCCGATCGGCATTTACACGGCCACAGCGACCGACCCGAATGGAAATACCTCGGCGTTCTCGGCTGCCGTCGGTTCAGAGCCCCTGCCGGCCACGATGACGGCGGTCTCGTCGTCATTGAACCCGTCGACGGTCGGCCAGCAGGTGACGTTCACGGCGATTGTCACCGCACCGGGGTTCGCGGGGACGCCGACGGGGACGGTGATCTTCACCATCGACGGGCAGGCGTCAGACGCCCGTGCCGCTGTCGGTCGTCGGGGGCGTGGACCAGGCGCAGTTCCCGACTTCGACTCTCACGGTGGGGCAGCACTCGGTCTTGGCAGCGTACAGCGGCGACGCGAATGTGAGCCCCAGTAGCGGGTCGCTGCCGACGCAGACGGTGAACCCGGCGAATTTGCAGTCGACGATGACCACGCTTACGTCCTCGTCTGAACCCGTCGACCGTCGGCCAGCAGGTGACCTTCACGGCGGTCGTCACCGCACCCGGGTTTGCGGGGACGCCGACCGGGGCGGTGACCTTCACGATCGACGGCGTGTCCGAAACGCCGATCTCGGTGCAGCCTGTCGACGGGATCGACAAGGCGACATTCGCGATCTCAACTCTGTCGGCCGGCAGCCATACCATCCAGGCAACCTACAACGGCGACACGGCGTTCAGCCCGAGCACGCGCCGGTCGCCGTGATCCAGACCGTCAACCGATTAACCACTACAACGTCCCTGGCGTCGTCGGCCAACCCGTCGAACGTTGGCCAGCCGGTCACGATCATCGCGATGGTCGCGCCGGCGCCACGACCGGTATGCCGACCGGGACCGTGACTTTTTCGATCGACGGCAACCACGAGTTGCCGGTCTCGCTCCAACTCGTTAACGGGAGCGAACAGGCCGTGTTCACAATCTCCAGCCTCACGGCGGGCTCTCACACCATCACCGCGACGTACAATGGCGACCCGACGTTCGCACTGAGTACCGCGCTCGCACCGCTCACCGAAACGGTTGTCCCTTCCACGCCCGCACCTCTGACCGAAACGGTCGTCCCCTCCACCGATGCCGCACCGGTCATCATGCGCGTCGAGCGATACGGGTACCACATGCACCCGACGTTTCTGGTGCTCTTCTTCAACGAGACGCTCGATCCGTCACGTGCCCAGGACCCTGGCAATTACTGGATCATCAGCCAGTCTGGTCAACATATCGGTATAAAAACGGCATTCTATAACCCGGCAACGCAGACCGTGACACTCAGCCCGGACCAGTTGATCGACTTCCATCATAATCATCGACTCATCGTGAACGGCACGGGCTCCAGCGGCGTGGCTAATCGCCACGAGATCCTCCTTGATGGCACCAGCAATGGGGATCCGGGTAGCAATTACGCGACGACCTTGAACTGGAGAAACCTGATCTTCACCCAGCCCGGCAAGAGCTGGCAGCTACCGAGTATTTATGCCGCGAGTCCCGCGGGCCCCCAGGGGCCGCTGATCCATCGTATCGCCGCTCGCCACCGCATCGGGGCGGGAACTTCGAGTCGTACAACGATCCGAGACAAAGCGTGAGCCGCCCTCGATCCCGGCCACTCTGCGGCTCAGGATCGCGACGCTGGTCACCTCGACGCTACTTCGTAACGACGGCGCTTGATAGCGGCCGCGACGCGTGCGTGGCGTTAGTCGGAAAGAACGGGTGGTCGGATCAAACGCCCGGCCAATGTTTCTCGGGGCCGACGGAATGGCGTTCTCCACCGAGCAAGTGAAGTCGGTCCGTCGAAACGGCCGGCGATCCGCGGATCGATCCCAAGTTCTATACCGCCACGATCAACTGGGGCGACGGATCGCCGGAATCCATCGGCGTGATCACCGGGACCAACCCATTCACGGTGACCTCGTCGCACAAGTTCGCCCCGTTCCAAAATATCGACCTCGTCACCATCACCATCACCGATAAGAACGGCCGTACGGTGACGGGCGTGGATCGCGTGGTCGACCCGCCCGCCGTGCTCGACATCCAAGCCGGCGGACTCACCTTATCGCCAAATAAGCCATTCGTCGGAACGGTCGCGACATTCACCGACTCCGGGCCAGCCGAGCCGGCCAGCGGCTACGAGGCGACCATCAACTGGGGCAAGGGACGGAAGGCCGCCGGCATGATCACCGGCAGTAACGGACAATTCGTCGTGTCGGGCAAGGACATGTTCTCAAGGTTCTAAGCCGCCAAGGCGGTATCGGTCACAGTGACCGACCTCACGGACGGCCGGACTGTGAGCGTCAATGAGACCGCGTCGTACGTTGTCCGACATTCCAAGTTCAGTACGGCGAAGGCGCCGTGAAAATCGCCGTGAAGCCGCATCGCAGTTGAAAGGCGTGAAATCAGTTCCCGGTTTGACCGTTGGGAGCGTATCAAATCTTGACGATACCCTTGAGACGGCTACAGCTCGTCGTCATATTTGACTGCAACCTGTAGCCAATGGGGAATACGTTGATGGCCAAGAAACGTGATTTGCCCGAGCTGGCGCCCGCGAAGGGCGAGATCATGGATGTCCGCCGCTCTCCGGTCCGATGCGCTGATCGAGCTCGACGTCCCCGACGATGCAGCCCTCGACGTGGCCCGTCGCCTGATTCGCAAAGGGTTCCCCGTCGGGCCCAGCTCGGGACTGAACTACCGCGCCGCCCTCTTGGCCGCCGACCGGCTCGGCCCCGACGCCTGCATCGTCACCGTCTTTCCCGACCGGATGGAACGCTACTTCTCGACCGAGCTGTTCGCCAAGAGTTGATCCTGGGGCACTTTGGCCGGCCTCACGACGGCGCAGCGTCAGTCAGGGAGCCAAGGCCTTCGTGCCTGTCGCGGAAGCGGCCGGCGGTTTGGTGACGTTGGGCGTCCGGTCGAGGAAGGCCACGTCGATGTAACCGATCATCATCTCCTCGAACGTCTGGTCGCCCCAGACGACCTTCCGCGATGGGTCGGGATTGGCCGGGTTGTTGGATGAATTGTCGTAATGCGCCAGACAATCGATCCGCGTCCCTTTGGGGATGCGGCGGGGCTCTGCCAGGCGATAGACGCTCTGCCAGGCGAAGTCGTACGCCGGCACCGACAGAAGGACCTCCTGTTTGCCACCGGGAAAGGTCGCCGTGTAGCGAAAGCTCTTGCCGCGTAAGTGCATGTGCGGCAAGAAACTGAGTAGCTCGCCGTCGGCCGGGAAGACGTAGGCCGATTGCACCGGATGATTGTCGGCACCCGGTGGGATTTCGAACTGCACGTTCATGATGCCGAGCGTATGGGCCTCGCGGCGCGGCGGCTCTTTGGCGAAGATCAAGGCGATCGACGAGCGGTCGGACCGGACCCGGCCAATGGGCGTGTAGTGCATCTGGATGATGAAGTCCGACCCGGCCGGGATGCGCTTGGCGGTGCCCGGCGGCAGGACCAGGGGCAGATCACCGGGGGCATAGGCGGCGAAGTGCGAGCCCGGCAAGCGCTCCTGGTCTTCCTTGGTCTGTTCCTTGTGGCCGTCGATCGCCACCAGGACGTGATGGACGACCGCGGGATCGCCAGGGCGAGCCTCGGCGGCCTGAACCCACTTGTCCTCGGTAAAACCGGAGCGAACCCGGAAATACTGGTAGGGGACCGTCCCTTGCGCCGGCACGCTGTAAGGCTCGGGCATCTCGATGACCAGGTCGGGCGTGCCGATGCTCCAGCCCGCGGGGAACGACCGTGGGGCGGGCACTGCCTTGGGGTCACCCAACGGCGGCACCCTGGTCGACCCAGGCCAGGACCGTGGCGCGCTGGCGGGCGGTCAGGCCACGGTCGTTGTCGAAGTGGCCGTAGCGTGGATCGGCGTGCCATGGAGGCATGCGGCGGTCGTCCACCACCTCGCGGATCATGGCGGCGCGGCGATGGGCGTCGTCGTAGGTCAAGAGCGGAAACGGCCCGACCTGGCCGGGTCGATGACACGACTGGCACTTCTGCTGAAAGATCGCGGCGACGTCGGCGGCGAAAGTTACCGGCCCAACCTCTATTGGGTTTTTCGCCTCGATCTCGTCGTGGGCGGCGCTGATCTCCGCGGCGGCCGCCCGAACTCGCGGGACCTTGCTCTTTGCCAACGGCGGCTCGACCCGGTCGAGCAGACAGCCGGCGACCGGCGCGGCCGGCTGCGGCGGGCGTGCGCCCGGCCAGGATTGCGTCGATCGCGTCAGTGAGGTAATGATGAGTCGGAGCATCCTTGCGAGTCCCGAGGCCATACTGATCGTCGATTGGCCCTCGATAGAGGATTTCACACATCCTGGCGACGACCACCACCTCGCACGTCCGCTCGACCAGGTTCACATCCGCCACCACGTTGCCCGGATCCTTCAACACGGGAAAAGGCAACTTGAATTTGCGGGCCTGCTCGGCCACCTGCTCGACCGTGTCGTGCGCGTTGGAATTGATCGCCAGAAACGTGACCCCCTTCTTCTTGTACGTCTCGGCCAGCTCCACCAGCCTCGGCAGGTACAGGTCGCCGATCGGGCAGTCGACGCCCGTGAACGCCAGAACGACCACGTTCCGGCTCTTCGCCTCGGGGTTGAAATAATCTGATAGCTTGATCGTGCGTTGGGACAGCACATCACGCAGCGCGAAATCGGCCGCCGTCCGGTAGGTCCCAAACCACTCGGGGATCTGGCCCCGCACAACCCGCCCCCAGCACTCCGCCGAGGACCAGCAGGCACGACCGCGAACCGCCATGTGCATCGTTGCGCCATCGACTCTCTCCTGTCTCGCTTGATCATCCACTCAGTCCCGGGGGCACACGCCTTTGATTCGTCTCTGGGGCGTGGAATATTACTGTACCTGCTCGCATTTCAACAAGGAAGACATCGGGCGCGGGCACGGATCGCTCAATGTCCCGATGCCCGAATAGGGCCGTGAGCCCCGACTTACGGGCCAGCCATCCGCCGAGCAAGGCAAGAACGGACTGCGGCAGCGAGAACACGCCTGTCACGAACCCAAGCCCAGCGCCAACAACCAATTCCTTTTAACTTTCACTCAAATTCGAGGTGACAGGCTTGACACGGCTACAGCTTGTCGTCATCATTGACTACAACCTGTAGCCACTGGGGAATCGATTAATGGCCAAGAAGCAACGCGAATTGCCCGAGTTGACGCCCGCGCAGGGTGAGATCATGGACATAGTCTGGGGGGCCGGTGAGCTGTCGGCGAGCGAGGTGCAGACGCATCCTCTCCAGAACGCGAACGGTCGCCCGCAACACCGTCCGCACGCTGCTGGAACGGATGGAGGAGAAAGGTTGGATTACTCATCGAGAGGAGGGACGGACCTTTCTCTATTCGGCGGCGCAGCCTCGGCAAGCAACCATTGGGCAGAAGGTCAAGGAGATCGTGGACACCGTGTGCGGCGGTTCGCCCGAAGCCCTGGTGACCGCATTGCTCGACTACCGCGGACTGAATTCCGGGGAACTTGAGAGGATTCGTCAGATGCTCGCTCAGGCCCGAGCGGCCGAGAACAAGAAAGGGGGCTCGTGATGTCGTTGCTCATCGACTGGCATGTCGCCGATCGAGTCTTTGATTTCTCTCTGATCGTCGCTCTCGGAGTCACACTGCTGTCGGGTGCGGCTTGGACTGTCTCGTGGCTGTTGCGCAGGAAGCCGGCGATCCGCCATCTCGTCCTCTTGTCGGCGTTGATATGCTGCCTGGCAATACCAGTCCTGGCGGCCGTCTGTATCGCATCCGGATTGACTCTGATCTCGATACCGCTTTTGCCGGCCGGCGCGGAGCGGGACGTCGTGCGGATTCCGTCGGCTTCGGCGCGCGGCGATCACCTTGAGAGAAGATTGCAGAGCCAGTCCTTTGGGTTTGCAGGGTCAGAATCTGACCAAAAGGCAATTGGTCCGAGCGAGGTTGCGACAACCGACCGGACTGTACGAAAGCCGGCGAAACCTTTTGTCAAGAACCCGACGCTAACACAAACTCGCGTCGAATCCGAACGACCACAGGCCGGCGATCGCGCGGGATCGCCCGCACCCTACCGTGTGGCCGCGACTCTGCTGTTGATGCTGTGGGGATGCGGCAGTCTGAGGCTGCTTCTGCCGCCTATCGCGAAGCTGTTTGGAACTACGCACGCTCTGTCACTCGTCGAACCCGCTTCGCGACGATTCACTCCGCCTCGTACTGGACGACGTCTGCCGTGCGCTCGGCCTCCGACGACCTCCTCTGGTCGTCGTCTCGCGAACGCGCAACGATGCCGTTCGCAGCCGGTTTCTTGCAGCCGGCTGTCGTCTTGCCGGAGCGATTGATGGGCGCGGTCAATGGCGAGCAGATGCGGGACGTGCTCGTCCACGAGGTCGCCGCACGTCCTGCGCGGCGATCATCGGATCGTTTTCTTACAAGAGCTGGCCAGGGCGTTGTACTGGCCGATCGTGCCGTTGCATGCCTTGATCCGCGAGCTGGGACGAGCGCGCGAGGAGCTGTGCGACAACCACGTCCTGCGGGGCCGCGACCCATTGAGCTACGGTGAGACACTATTGCACCTCGCCGAACTTTCGGTGAGGGCCCGTCCGCCGCGCATGTCGGTCGGCATTCTCCACTGGAGGGGTGAGCTGGAGCGTCGAGTCGCTGGGCTTTTGGATCAAAGGAGAAGTACGATGACGCGCAGTAATCGGTCGCTGGTGTTCTTGATCACACTGCTGTTCGTCGCTTGCGGCACGATCGCCTCGGCGACGCGGTTCATCGCCGCGTCGGACGAGCAAGACAAGTCACAGGCAATCGGCCAGAAATCAAAGGCCTCCGACTCGGCCAAGACATCGCCGAAGCTGACGGAGGCAAAGCCGCCGCAAGCGGCCAATCGCTCAATGTTGGTCCACATCCTCGGGCCGGACGGAAAACCGATGGCCGGCGTTAACGTTCATCGGTCGGTCTGGACAAGGAAGCCGGGTGCGCGCGGGCAACCGTGATTTCGTCAGCGACGCGAAGCGGCCAGGTCGAGCTCGACGTGCCGGAGGGCGTTTATATCTACCGCGTCTGGGCGCGCGCCAAGGGTTTTGTGCCACTGTTCGCGGGCTGGGAGGAGCAGGACAATCCGGAGACATCGTTGCCCGCGGAATACACACTTTCGACTCAAGCCGGGAACCGTCATCGGCGGCATCGTCCAGGACGAACGTGGCAAGCCGATCAAGGGAGCCACTCTCGAGGTCCAGCTCGAAGCGCGGGGGCGAGCGAGACGGTCGGACCGGCCCTGATAGGTGGCTGGCCGAAGGCGAAGACCTTCCGACCACCGACGCCGAAGGACGCTGGACGCTGGACAACGTCCCGGCCGGGGAAAACGTGGCGGTCCTCCTCAAGTTGGGCCATCCCGACTACATCTCCGACCCGTACTGGGGCACCATGCAACAGGAACAGGGCATCGACATGAAAGCGCTTCGCGCCGGACGGCGACGATCAAGATGCGCGGCGGGCTCGCGGTGACCGGCACCGTCACCGACCCCGAGGGCAAGCCGATCGCTGGGGCGGTCGTCGTGAGGGGAGACGATCCCTACTTTGAGTCCGGGGCAGTCAGGAAGTCCGGACCGATGACCACGGCGTGTACAAGCTGCCGCCGCTGCCGCGCGGGCCGGTGAACGTCACCGTCGTCGCCCAGGGCTGGATGCCGGCGTTGAAGAAGGTCGAAATCACGCCGGGGATGAAGCCGGTCGACTTCCGCCTCGAACCGGGCAAGGAGTTGCGACTCCGCGTGGTCGACCGCTCGGGAAAGCCGATTCCGGCCGTCAACGTTTCGATTGACCGCTGGCGCGGAGTTCGAGTCGCTCTACAACCATCGACACCCCAACGTCCTCGACACGCAGATTCCCTTCAAGACCGACGAAAGCGGGCTCGTACTTGTGGTCCTGGGCTCCCGGCGACGCGGTGACGTACCAGTTCTCGAAGGAGGGGTACGCACGTTGAAGTTGACCTGACCGCGACTGGCAGCGAGCAGACGGTCACCTTGCAGCCGATCTTACGAATCTCCGGGAAGGTGACGGACGCCACCACGGGGCGACTGATCGAGAACCTGACCGCGATCCCCGTCCTCGACTTGTCGTCCCAGACGACCTATCGTGGAACGGCAACGTAAGAAGACGTTCTCCGGGGGGACCTACGAGATCACGGGCGATCGAACCGACGTCGCCTACCGCGTGCGGATCGAGGCCGACGGATACCGCTCGGCCATGAGCGAGGCCGTTCGCACTGGCGCCCCTGCCCCGACGTTTGATTTCCGCCTCGAGCCGGCGGCACCCTTGCAAGGTCAGGTCATCGACACGGGCGGCCGGCCCGTGAAAGGCGCACGGGTCTTCCTGGCCACGACCTCACAAATGCTCGGTATCGTGCAAGGGGACATGAGAACGCCTGGCCGTCCAACCAAAACGTCCTCACCGACGGGCAAGGAGATCTTCTCCTTCCCCGCTCAGTTTGAGCAGTACACCGTCGTTGCGATCCACGACGACGGCTACGCCGAGCTGAACCGCGAACCCAACCAGCAGCCCGGTGAATTGACGTTGAAGGCTTGGGCAAGGGTCGAGGGCAGGCTACTTAAGGCGGGCCAGCCCGTTCCTTCGGTAGTCGATCTGGTTTACTCCGATCCGCCTTGAGAACCTTGGCGTATCGCCATACATCCAGGACATTTTCTCGGTGCAGACCGACCGGGACGGCCGCTTCGTCTTCCCTCGCGTCCCGCCGTTGAAATCGAGAGTGAAGCGCGATGCACTCGGTTTGGGCGAGTCGCCCCTTACCTCCAGCCGGTCCGTCCCGATGGATCTCCAGCCCGGGCAACGCGTCGAAATCGACCTACCTGGCCAGGGGACCTCGGTCAAGAGGCAGGGTCGTTCTGACCGGCGACGGTGCGTCGAAGATCGACCTTCACAAGTCGATCAACTGGCTCATTCGCAAGGCACCCGGCATCGAGCCGTCGTCCGAGTTCCGCTCACTCGGCTTCGACGTCCAGAACGGCTGGAACGATGTGTGGGCCGATACACCGGAGGGACGCGAATACCTGCAGAGCCTGGACCACTACTTCGTCACCCTGGACCAGAATGGCCGGTTCAACATCGATGGCGGTTCCACCCGGCGACTATGACCTCGCCATCAGGCTCTATGAGCCACCCAAGGACGGCTGCCTGGTCAACCCGATCGGCCGACGAGTCGTGAGCCTTACGGTCAAGAAGGACGACCTCGACCTGGGGAATCTCGACGTCAAAGTCGTGCTTGGCCCGCGCCCCGGCGAGATGGCACCGGACTTCGCATTCACCTCATTCACCGGTGAGACCGTGAAACTGAGCGACCTGCGCGGCCGCTACATCCTCCTTGATTTCTGGGCCACCTGGTGCGGCCCGTGCGTTTCGGCCATTCCGGCGGTCCGTCGCCTCCACGACACATACGCAATCGACAAACGCCTCGTGATTCTTGGTATGAGTCTCGACGACGATTCAGACAGGGCGCGGCAATTCGTCGAGAACGCCAAATTACCCTGGACACACGGGGCGCTGGGTAGCCGGCCTGACAACCCCGTCCTCGCGAAGTACGCGATCAGCTCAATACCAGCATACTTCTTGATCGGGCCCGATGGCAAGCTGATCCACAGCGGGATGACGATCGAGGAAGTCAGCGAGGTCGTGCGTCGCGAGGTGCGGTGAGATCAGGAGCGGGCCGGAAATAAGGTCCAGGGTTCCGCCGAATGCTTTCGACGAGTCACTTCCACTCGATATCTATGGCGCAAAAGGCATGGGACGAACTCGGACCTTGTTTTCGGTGATGACGATGAACCGACCTGCGGGATTGGCTTCGATGACGGACCAGACTACTTGCAGTCTTGCCACGATTTCCGGCACGGTCAGATCGTCCATTCGGAGGAGCACTATGCCGTAACTGGTCTGACAGTCGCGAAACACCAGCTCCCCAAAGTCCTTGTCGGACGTCAGGATGATCCGTTGTTCCCGCTCGGCATGCGCCGTCCAATCGCTGTCGGCCGTGCCAGGCGCGGCTTCCGCGGCGAACAAAACGTCATGTCCACCGCTTCGGAGCCACGCCACGATATCTCGGGCGACATTTTCATCCGCCAGAAGTTTCATGAATTATTCGTAAATTGATTGATCCATCGTCACGACGTCCGCGGCGTAAAGCATGGCGGCGCGAATGTGCTCCGGCTTGAGTGTCGGGTACTGATCGAGCAGTGCTTCGTGAGTCATGCCCGCACCGATCTGCTTCAAGATAAACTCGACCGTCAAACGAGTCCCCTTGAAGGCCGGTTTGCCCACCATCACGTCCTTGCGTTCCTCGATGTAGTCCTGCCACTTCAAAGCCATCATCCTTTCCTCTCTGTTTTTCTGTGAATGGGATTTAGCGGAACAATCCATTCTCTATCCAACTTTCATCCGTGTCTATGCCGGTCAGCGCGGTCAGGGTTACCGGCCAATGACATAGAAACAAAAACAAAATGCACCCGCAGGCGATGGATTTCAGTTAATTTGCCTTGGGCACAGTCGGGAAATTACTTCCCGGTTTATCGACAGGAGGGACCACGATTGGCCCCGGAGGGGCCTTGGTTAATAGCCAGGGGCGGCTACTGCCGCCCCTGGGAGAATGAACCTGGAAACAAAACCTCCCGCCCCACCGGGGCGGAGGTTGATTGTTGGTGCGCCCCCATCCAGGGGCGGCAGTAGCCGCCCCTGGCTATTGACCCGGACCCCTTCGGGGTAAAAGTAAGACGTTCGCGCCGTGCTCTCGATTCCGAGTCAGGAAGTTATTCCCGGCCTGTTCGGTGGCTTCCGCCGAATCACCTCAATCTGTTTTTGTTTCTCATGACCAACGACCTTGTTACAGAGCTGTGACAATCGCTCGCCCTGTTTGGCCGTATGATCTGGTAGCGAGGATCAGGTCGTGGCCCGTTGAAGGAGGCGAGCATCATGAATGGTCGGTGGCTTTTTCTGTTTTTATTGCTGACAGTCCCCGCGCTGCCCGGGACCTCGCATGCGCAGACGGCCCACTCGCGGCCGTGGTCGTCGCAGGTGGTCGTGCCGCAGGCGCGTTCGTACGCATTGCGCGGTTCACCCGCGTTGCAGATCACGGGAGTGACCGTCGGAGTGGTGATCCGCGACCAGGTCGCTACCACAATGATGGAGATTCGGCTTCGTAACCCCGGCACTGCGCGACAGGAGGCCGAATTACTCGTCCCCGTGCCCGACAACGCGGTTGTCCGCGGATTCACGTTCCAAGGGCCCGGTTCGGAGCCCTCGGCGCGACTGCTGCCTCGGGACGAGGGCCGGGAGACCTATGACCGTATCGTCGCCCAGGCCCGCGACCCGGCCCTGCTGGAGTTCGCCGGGTTCAACCTGGTTCGTTCCAGTGTCTTTCCGGTCGAGCCAGGTGGAACTCAGGCGGTCCGGCTGACTTATGAGCATATACTGCCGGCGAACGGCGACCGGGTTGATTACGTCCTGCCTCGGAGTGAGTCGGTCGAATACAACGTTGTCTGGCGGATCGCGGTAAAGATCACATCGGCCACGCCGCTCGCCGCGATCTACTCGCCGAGCCACCGTTTGCGGACTTCTCGCCCGAAGCCGACTGTCGGGGCCGTCGAGCTTGCCGACGATGCCACGACTGCGCCGGGCCCGTTCCGGTTGTCGTTCCTCCGCGAGCGCGCTGACGTCTCGGCGTCGCTGTTCGCTTACCCGGACCCGAAGGTCGGTGGGGGATATTTCCTGCTCTTGGCCGGATTACCGACCCGGTCGACCAAGCCGGAGCCGGCGGCCCTCCGTCGTGAAGTGACGCTGGTGATCGACCGTTCCGGCAGCATGCGCGGCGAGAAGCTCGCGCAAGTCCGCGAGGCCGCGCTTCAGGTGCTCGCCGGCCTTGACGACGGCGAGGCGTTCAACGTGATCCTCTACAACGAGGGCGTCGAGCCGTTTGCCGAGCGGCCGGTCCGCAAGTCGCCCGCGACGATCCAGAGTGCCACCGAGTTCCTCAAAGGGATGACCGCGAGGGGTGGCACCAATATCCACGACGCTTTGCTTGACGCCCTCAGACAATCGCCGGCCGAGGGCACACTGCCGATCGTGTTATTCATGACCGACGGGTTGCCGACCGTCGGGCAGACGTCGGAAGCCGCGATCCGCGAGCTGGCACGAAAGGGGAACCCGCACCAACGGCGGATCTTCACCTTCGGCGTCGGCGTTGACGTCAACACGCCTCTCCTCGAGAAGATCGCCTATGAGAGCCGGGCGACCACCACGTTTATCCTCCCTTCCGAGGACGTCGAAGTGAAAGTCGCCGACGTCTTCAAGCGGCTTCGAGGCCCAGTACTGGCTGACCCGATTCTCTCAGTCGGCGACAATGAGACGCGCCGCGCGACCCGGGAGCTGATCCCCAGCCGGATTCCCGACGTCTTCGAAGGCGATCAAATCGTCTTGCTCGGCCAGTACCTCGGCGAGCAACCGCTGGAGTTCACCCTCCGTGGGAACTACCGAGGGACGCCTCGCGTATTTCAGTTTCGCCTCCCGGTAGACCAGGCGACAACCCGCAACGGCTTCGTCCCCCGGCTCTGGGCGGCTCGCAAGATTGGCCTCCTCATCGACGCGATCCGCGAACAGGGAGGTACTCCGGGCGTCGTGTCTCTCGAAGCAAAGGCGAGCACCAACCCAGCGACCCGCGAGCTCGTGGACGAGATCGTGCGACTCTCGACCGAGTTCGGCATCCTCACCGAATACACGGCCTTCTTGGCCCGCGAAGGGACCGACTTCTCACAAAAGGACAAGGTCCTTTCTGAGGCCGAGAACCTGTTCCGCAACCGAGCGATCCAGACCCGTAGCGGCCTCTCGTCGGTCAATCAAGATCTGAACAATCAAGCTCAGAAGAGCGTCAGTTGTGTGAACCCCCGGAACGAGTACTTGGATGCGACAATGAACAAGGTCGCCACCGCGACTGTCCAGCAGGTCTGCGACCTGGCCTTCTACAAGCGACGCGACGCCTGGGTAGACAGTCGGCTCGTCAACGGTGCGGTCGAGGTCCGGCCCCAGCGAGTTATCACGTTCGGCTCATCGGATTGGCGTGACCTGGCGGCCAAGCTGGCGCGCGATGGACGCCAGGGGAGCATCGCGCTCCGCGGCGATATCCTGATGCTCGTGGACGGTCAACCCGTCCTGATCAAAGCCCCTGTCGATCAACCGTGAGAGATGAAGTCTCGCTACCATTTATTGGAGGGAATCGCGTGAAGCACTTCGCGATTATTTCCGTGATGCTGGCCGTCGGGTCGGGGTTGCTGCTCCGCGGCTTGACCGCGGCCGAGGAAAAGGCGCAGTCGTCACATCCGGCGGTGCAGGGATCTGGATCCGCCCCGGCCAAGAACTCTCGAGCGCGGTCGGAACGGCAGCCGTGCGCCGTCCGCCGAAGCTGAGAGTACTCGACCTGGAGGACGCGATCGGACGGGCCGAGCTGATCGTCGCCGTGAGGTTGGTGGACATGAGCGAGTCCAAAATCGTGCACGGCGGCAAGATGGAGGTCGTCACCCAGCAATTCCGCTTCGAGCCCGTTCGCACGATCAAGGGAATCTTCGCGCGGGATGCGCTCCTGCTCACCGGCCAGGACCTGGCCATCTACCAGTTCGCCGAAGGGGCCGATCGGCTCGAACCCGGCCAAATGCTGCTTCTCCTGCTGGGACGCCAGGGTCCGGGCTACGTCAACTGCAACACCGCTGAGTCGATCGAGCAGTCGATCCCGCCCTGAGCGGCCAGAATGACCCGCTGCTGGCCGCTGTCGAGGCGTTGATCATCGTGACGCAGAAACGGGATCGAGCAGCTAAGGTCGCGACGCTCCTGGCCGCATTGCGCAAGGCCAAGGACCGCGATGCCTTGCCTCTGCTGATCTCGCTGCGTCGTCGCTCGCTGATCGCGGCACAGACGCCAGACGCGCTGGAGATCGTTGCTCGGTTCCTGGACGATCCGGCCCCCGAGGTTCGTGAGGTCGCGGTGAAGACGCTGGCCTCGCTTTTCGATGCTGACTATCTCCGGCAAGGCGAATTGCGCGAGCGGGCCGTGAAGAGGCTCGTCGCCGCGCTCGATGCCGCTGGTGCCGATGTGTCTCTTCGGGTTGCTGCATTCGACGCCTTGGGTGCCGCGGCAGTGGCCGGCCGGCCCGGCGAGCCGGCCCTCGCCTGGCTGCGGGCCGACCGGGTCGCCGCGACATTCGCCGAGCACGCGGCGCGGCTCCGCGCCATCGGCCGCAGCGGTCGTCTGGACCAGCGCGAGGCTGTCGCGGTGTTCCTCGATCAACTCCCGCTCGATGCGCCTACCGAGGTCCAGATCGCCGCGGGCCGTGCGCTCGGTGCCCTCGATCCCCGCGAGGCCGCGCAAAGGCTCGCGAAGCGACTGGCGATCAAGTCGGACTCGGGGCTGGCAATCGCCTCGGAGATTACTCTGATCGGCGAGCTGAAGGTAGACGTCGCCGCACCAGCTCTCCTTGAAGCTTTCTCGCGAGCCGAGGCCCACGACGAACGTCTTGCCTTCGCCATGGCGTGCGTCAAGGTCGTCGACCCCCGCCTCGTCCCCACGCTGGGAGGGATGCTCGACCCGCGCTACCAGGACATCCGCTGGCAAGCGAGCGAAGCGTTGAGACTGATCGACACCGACGAGGCAGCCAGCGTGCTCTGGCCCCACCTTGCTCAGGAAAGCGACCTGCTCCGCAAGCTGCAAATCGCGGCGTTTCTCGGCCGGCACGGCTTCCGCGGTGGCTATCCCTATGCGATCGAGCATATGTCAGTGCCCCAACTCCAGGATGCGGCCGTGGAGGCACTTGCCGCGATCCGAGAGCCGAAAGCTGTGCCCGAGCTCAGGAAGATCTGGGAGAGCAGCAACGACCTCGGCTGGAATGCCGCGGCGATCCGGCGCATGGGCCGGCTCGATCAGGCCGACATCGGGCCTCGACTGCTGGAACTGCGCGCGCGACCGCCGAAACGCGCTGGCGGCCCCGGCCCTGATCGCGCTGGGCGACCTCGGAGTGGCGACGGCGCTGCCGATCGTCCTCGGCGGGCTCGGCTCCCGAAACGACGAAGTTGTGCTCGCGGCCATTCGAGCCGCCCGGAAGCTCCTGGCCGTCCCCGAAATTCGGTCAGATGAGGTGCACGACCGGCTCGCCGCACTCCTGGCCGATTCCGACGCGTCACAAACGGTGCGCGCGGCAGCCCTGGAGTCACTGGTCTCTTTGAACGATCCACGCCTGGGGACAGCACTCGCAGCAGCGGCCAGCGACGGAGCACTGGAAAACAGCGACCTCATGCGACAAATCGAAGAGTTGCTCGCCAAGCGAAAGCAGAAGTTAAACCGGTCGTGAAGACCGTGTCGATTCGCGTCTGAACGAGTTCTTCGCGTAGTAAGACAGATCTCAAACCGAAGGAGAAGAATCCGATGAAGTCCATCCCGATCGTCGCCTCTGTGGCGTTGTGCGGCTGTCTCTTGCTGATCGAGGCAGCGACGACGAAAGGCTCGCCGCCTCCTGCCCCATCGGTCCAGATCGCCATCCTGCTCGACACCAGCAACAGCATGGACGGCCTGATCGGCCAGGCCAAGACGCAGCTCTGGAACGTCGTCAACGAGTTCGTCCGGGCAAAGAAGAATGGACGGCCGCCGGCCATGCAGGTCGCCCTGTTTGAATACGGCAAGAACACGCTGCCGTCGAACGAGGGATTCGTGCGGCTGATCCTGCCCTCTGACCGACGACCTGGACCGCGTCTCCGAGGAATTGTTCGCACTCAAGACGCAAGGCGGAGACGAATATTGCGGCTGGGTGATCCGCGACGCCGTCAACCGGCTCGACTGGAGCCCTTCGGGCGACGTCTACAAAGCGATCTTCATCGCTGGCAACGAGCCATTCACACAAGGGTCCGTCGATTTCCACCAATCGTGCCGCGCCGCCATCAAGCGCGGAATCATGGTAAACACGATCTTCTGCGGGGCGGATCTGGCCGGTCTACGGACCGGCTGGAAGGACGGCGCGGTCCTGGCCGACGGACGTTATCTGAGCATCGACCAGGACCAGAAGATCGTCGACATCCCCACTCCGCATGATGCCGAGCTTGCCAAGCTCGGCGTCGAGTTGAACAAGACGTATCTGCCGTATGGTAGAATGGGCCAGGCTGGATTGGCCCGGCAATCCGCCCAGGACGCCAACGCGTGCCAGGTGTCGGCGAGCGTCCTGGCGGCTCGATCGGTCTCCAAGGGAAACGCCGTTTATTGCAATGATGGCTGGGACCTCGTCGATGCCATCAAGAACGGCAAATGCAACCTCGAGGAACTCAAGGACGAAGACCTTCCCGACGATCTCAAAAAGCTCGACAAGGCGGCCCGGAAGTCGAAAGTGGATGCGGCCGCCAAGCAACGCGAGGCGATCCAGGCGCAGATCCTCAAGCTGAGCAAGGAGCGCGAGCAGTTCCTGGTGGTGGAGCGGAAGAAACAGCTCGGAAGCAAGGCGGACACCCTGGATCAGGCGATCGTCACGACGATCCGGGACCAGGCCACCCGACAAAACTTCAAGTTCGAGTAGAGAGAGAATAGGTCTATGAACGGAAAGCGAATCCTGGTCGTTGAGGACGACGCGGCAATCCGGCGAGGCTTGGTCGACGCCCTGAGCTTCGCCGGATATGCCACCTTGGAAGCGAGCGAAGGGGCCGCGGCACTGGCCTCGGCTCTCGAATCGGACTGCGACTTGTTGTTGTTGGACCTGGTCCTCCCCGGCTGTGACGGCCTGACGGTCCTCCGCGAGCTCCGAGGGGCGCGGTCGCCGCTGCCCGTGATCGTCTTGACCGCCAGAGGGGCGGAGGACGACCGCGTGCGAGGCCTCGGCCTGGGAGCCGACGATTATGTCGTCAAGCCGTTCAGCATCAAGGAACTGCTGGCCCGGATCGAAGCCGTCCTCCGGCGCTCGCCGGCTCGGCCGCCGGCCGTTCGGCGGCTGGCTTTTGAGGGCGGCCTGGCCGACCTGGAGGGACACGAGGTCCGTTTCGACGACGGCGGGCGCTGCGAGCTTTCGGAGCGAGAGTGGCAGTTACTCCACTACCTCGCCTGTCACGCTGGGCGGACCGTCTCTCGCGACGAGTTGCTGGCGCGCGTCTGGGGCCTGAATCCGGCTGGCATCACCACGAGGACAATCGACATGCACATCGCCCGGCTTCGCGAGAAGCTTCACGACGATCCGGCGAGCCCCCGAATCGTGCTGACAGTCCGGGGCCAGGGATACATGATTACCGCCAAAGGACCGTCATGACATGAAACGTTTCGGGACGGTCTGGCTGGTCTTCGGACTCTGTGTCGTGCTAGCCGCCGGGGCGATGGCCCGGCTGGGAGCCACTACGCTTGCGCTGGAACGCGCCGAGGCCAAGGCGCGCCGACAGGCCGCACTGGAAGAAAACCTGCAACTGGCACTTTGGCGGATGGACTCGGCCCTGGCGCCTTTGATGGCGGAGGAAAGCGCCCGACCGTACTTCGCCTACACCCCGCTCTACCCTGCCGAACGCGCCTTCACCGCCATGTTTGCCGAGATCCGTAAGGGTGACGTGCTGATGCCGTCGCCGCTCTTGACGTTCACATCTCCCCAGGTCCGCCTCCACTTCCAGTACGGCCCGGACGGCAGGCTCAGCTCGCCACAGGTCCCCGCCGGCAACATGCGTGACCTGGCCGAGTCCCAATACCTTCCTCACGAGCTGGTCGAGCAAGCCGCTCACCGCCTTAATGAGTTGGGAAAGCTTGTCAGCGGCAAGGACCTGACCGCCGCGCTCACTGTCGAGGAACCGTCCATCATGGACAGGACCAACTCCATAGTGGCGTGCGAGCTGGAGCCGCAATTAAAATCAAAAAGTTCGAACGAATACATGATGCGCTCTCGGAGCACGAAGCTCGCCCAGAATTCACAATCCATACAGGCCCTGCCGTCATCGGCGCGATCGACGGTGCATCAAGGACCGCTCGAGGTGGTCTGGATCGGCCCCGCGCTGATCCTGGCGCGGCGCGTGCGCGTCGAGGAGGGAACCTTTCTCCAGGGCTGCTGGCTCGACTGGGACGTCATCCGTCGCGATCTCGTGGCCGCCGCCGCCGACCTGCTCCCGAATGCGAGCCTGGAACCCGTCCCTACGCCTGCGCCGGGCAGTCTGGTGCCGGCCAGGATGCTCGCTTCGATCCCGGCACGCCTCGTGCCTGGCTCAGCCCCCGACGAGCTGGAGCCGCATTGGTCACCGGTCAGGCTATCACTCTGGATCGCCTGGGCGTGCCTCACACTCGCCGCCGTGTCGGTCGCCTTGGTGCTCCGTGGCGCACTTTCCTTGAGCGAGCGCCGCGGGACTTTCGTCTCGGCGGTCACGCACGAGCTTCGCACCCCATTGACCACGTTTCGCCTGTACACCGAGATGCTCGACGAGGGGATGGTCCCAGGTGCCGACTCTCAGCGCACTTACTTGAAAACACTACGCTCCGAGGCCGACCGGCTCGGTCACCTCGTCGAGAACGTCCTGGCTTTCGCCCGGCTTGAGCGCGGCCGCGCCGCCGACGGCCGCGAGATGATTGCACCCGCCGATTTGCTCGATCGACTGGTCCCCCGCCTGGCCGCCCGTGCCCGACAAACCGGCATGGAACTCATCGTCAGTCCATCCGATGTTTCCGCGAATGTACGCGTGGATCTCTCCGTGGTCGATCAAATCCTGTCGAACCTGGTGGATAATGCGGTCAAGTACGCCGGCAGTGCGGCCGATCGCCGCATCCACCTGGAGCTGGCACCGGCGGGACGATGGCTGTCGCTGACCGTGCGCGACCACGGACCCGGCTTGCCCCACAAAGTCATTCGAAAGCTTTTTCGGCCGTTTTCCAAGTCGGCTCACGATGCCGCGCAGTCGGCGCCCGGAGTCGGTTTGGGACTCGCCCTGAGCCGCCGCCTCGCCCGCGCTCTGGGTGGCGACCTGCGGCTCCTCGATAACGGTCCGCTCGGTGCAAGCTTCTCGCTCACGATTCCCTTTGGGTGAGCCTTCACTCGGTGCGTTCCCGGCTGACTCAATCACCTTCGGGTCCATCCGTGACTAGGCCGGTATCCCTTCACGCTCCCGCTTTTCTGCTCCGCCATGTCGATCGTCCACTCCTGGACGATCCTGCTGTTATTCACGTTCTGATGCAGGATGACCAGTATCGGCTTCGTCCCCCGCTTCCGCACTTGAGCGATGATAGCCGTATGGTGCGGCAACTTGCGCGTTTGTGTGAGAATGGAGCCATCATCCTGCCGTCGCCTGCCGACGAGCACAACATCCTCGAACTGCAGGATGTCACCGGGTTTGGCGTCCCGCAGGGATTCCAGCTCATCGCCCCAGACTCCCTGTCTGGCTCCGCGCCGGCTTCCTCCGGAATGTCTGAGTGCTTCGGCCGCAAGCGCCGTGCACTGGCCATTACCTACCTGCTGCCCCAGCTTCGACCGGGCGAATTCGACGACCTTACTTCACCGATTAGAGCCGCAACTGTGATCGATCGCGGGAGCACAAGTGCTTTTTCCCGTCTTGCTGGTCTGGGGCGTTCACGACGGTTGTACCCTGGGATTGGCTTCCGAAGTCAGCAAGTTGGTCGCCATCCTGGGCTCGTTGGAAGAGGTCGAACAACTCCTTGGGGAGCGAGGCCATGGCTTGAGTATCAACACCATTCGGGGGATTGCCTATCGGTTCGCGGCCAAGGCCCGGGCCATCCAACGTGCTGGCCACTAGATGGGGGAGAGAGCGTGGCCGGCCGCCGCGTGGTCGTCTCGACCGACGGCGGTCGGCTGCGAATCCGCGAGACCAAACGCGGTCCCAAGACGGCCAAGGGCCGTAACGGGTATCGCACCGATTGGAGAGAGCCTAAATTGTTGATGATCTACGTCCTCAATGAAGAAAGGAAGATGGATCAGGAGTTCCTGGCAGTCCTCGACGGGACCCTTGATGGTCCGAATGCGGTCTTTGCCTTGATGGAGTCCTACTTGCGTGAGTTGAAGGTCCAGAGCGCGGACCAGGTCCTGTTCATCGCCGATGGGGCGCGGTGGATCTGGAACCGAGTCGAGCCGTTGGTGCGTGAGATTGGGGATCAAGCGCGAGCAGATCAATTGCTTAGTGGATTTCTACCATGCGGTTGAGCATTGGGAGCGATCGCGGGGCAAAAAAGCCGTTGGACAAGCCAGGAACGCAAGACCTGGGTAAAGCGTCAGCGGCGTCGGCTGTTGACGGGTCAAACGCAAAAGGTTCTGGATGAGATCGAGACGGTGTGTGGTCCACGTTGTAGTGGGGTGTTCAAGGCGAGCGTGGCTACTTCCGCCGGAACATCAAAGCAGGCCGGATGGATTACCATCGGCTGGCCGAAGCGAAATGGCCGATTGGTAGCGGAGCGATCGAGAGTGCGATTCGCCGGGTGATCAACCTTCGCCTCAAAGGTGCCGGGATCTTCTGGCACAAAAAAGGCGCGGAAGCGGTGTTGCTGTTAGTCGTTCAGAGAGCCGTCACTTCCGCAGATGAGGGCCACCAGGATCAGGATCATCTCAACACCTTGTGAATGTAAAACGGACCTGGACCGACGCGCGCCACGCCCCTGCACTCCGACCGCGACGCGTTACCTGACCGAATTGGCCCGACGGGCGCCCGCGGCGATCTCTCGCCGCAGTCCCGCGCTCGATCCGGAGTATGATAGAATGCCGCATAGTGGATTACACGCGCTCACCACGGCACGCCTGAAGGAGGCGATTTCATGGCCGCTCAAACCGGGCCCGATGCGCGACTGATGAGAGCCTGGCAGCGACCTCACCCGCATATTCGTCGCGAACGGCGCCGTCGGCAGATCGCGCCGGTCGTTGAAGCCCTGGAAGGTCGGCTTGTGCTGGCCGGCACATCGCCGACCAACCCGGTGCCAATCGGCCCCATACCTGACGGGACCTCGAACCAACGCCCAGCCGGCGCGGCTTATCAACAGGTCGTGGCCGTTCAGACCACGACGCTGCAATCACTGGGCGACTCCTATCGCGAGGTCCAGGCAGCCGGTGCGCAGTTCGCCAGCCGTGCGGTCGTCGCGATCGATCAACTGAACGCCGTATTGCGCAGAGAGCCAGCACGAGGCTGATGCGATTGCCGCCGCCATCGGCCGTGATCGCGATTTGCTCGACCTGGGCGGAGCGGATGCCGCCCGTGAAGAGCAAGGGCTCGACGTGGCCCGTGGCGTCGCAGATCAGCAGGCGAATACCGACGAGATCTACATCCCCAACCATCTGTACACGAGCCTCGCGGACCTGGTCCAACAAAATCAGTCCACGGGCACGGCGATCTCCCGTAGCGGCCGGAGATCGGCGAATGCCCTCGTCCGCGAGCTCAACAAACTCGGCAACCAATTGACCTCAACCATCCCCACATGGACGTCGGTCAGGAACTGACTCGCTTCGCGGGGAATGTCTCTGAATGGACTTGCGTGATTTCGGGACGCCGCCGTCGTAGGGTGCTTTGTAAGCACCGTTCTTTCCGCACTGCGCAAGGCTGGCTGACGCAGCGGGACCGACGAATCCACGTTCTGAGTATTTATTCAATCGGCCCACACTATTGGAAGGCGGGCGAAGTACGTGGCGAAGCAGCTCCGGGCTTCCGACACGGTCACAATCTCGGCCTGCTGCTGATGATCGTGCGTCAGGTTGTTCCGGTACTTCCTCGCTTTATGGGCAACGCGGATCACGTCGGCAGGGATTCCACGCTTGGCACCGACGCGATTAAGGAGAACCTCCGCCTGGGTCAGTGGCGGGGCTTGATCGTCCTCCAGTTTCGAACGGACTCCGGTCTCGAATTCCGCGAACATGCGGATGAGGTAAGTTCCCTCAAGTTTTTCGTCCGCGGATTTGAGATCTCGAGGTTTCGGACCGTCCCCAAGAACGGTCGGGTCGCGCGCCACTTCCGCCGAAAGTCGCTTGACCGCGATCCGCGGGGACAAATACTCCCGCTCGACGGCTTTGATCCTCTCCTGCCAATCAAATTGTCTGTGAGGCATGGGTGCTCATCTCGTCGAGAACCCGACCGATCACGTCCTTGGAAAGCGGGAAAGGCTCGGCTTGGCTGATGGTCGCGACGGTCGCAGTGCCGGCAAACATGTAGTGCAGGCGCCACTTGCCGTCGACAAAGTAAAGACTGGCAATGTCGTCGTAAGCCGGCATCAGATAGAGGTCGACGACGCCATCGGCACCAGGGACGAACCGCGCGACTGGATCCAAGAGCACGCGGGTTGTCTCCTTCTGCATGAGCAATGCCGGTGCTTCATACGAGCCAAGGCGCGAATCCTTCATCTTCTTTGAGATCTGCGCGTGGACCAGTCGAGTTCCTCGGCCCAACTCTTCACTCGACGCGTCAGGTCGGCAAGGACATTCAGCCATTCGTCCCGCAGAACACCAGGATCTTCGACGGGTTCATGATGTTTTTTTTGGTAGCCATCGACTCGTCCACCTTGGGATTGTTTGACCCTCCAAACTCCCATTCTCCTGTCTCGGATCGCCGCTTGCCAAGGTGTAATGCAACCAGGAGCGATTAACAGACACCATCACCTTTCCGATAGTCGACAAGAGTACCCTCGACCTCGAGCGCTCGGTTCTTATACAATAAGGATACATGTCCCCCGTTCCTCCTTACTCCAAGAACCGAGGGGGTGCTCCCATGACGACGGCCACGCATCACGACTTGATCTCGCCGCGCATCGACGAGCGACTGCGTCTCGGTCAACTGACCGAGGAGCAGGTCGACGACTTTCGCGATTTCCTCGATCGCGTCGACCGCGACTTGCTTCATCACCGCGTGATCACCGACAACGCCTACACGCAGATGGTTTCGCGAGGGGAAGGCGACGGATGCCGAGCTGGTCCACTTCGTCCGCCAGTTTTCGGTGTTCTCGAATCAGTTCTTGGTGGCGGCATTGCTGCGAGTGATCAACGCCCCGACGTTGCAACAGGCTCGGTCCGCCAAGGAAATCCTCATGAACGAGCTGGGGGTGATTTACCGGCGAAAGGACAGCGGACGCCGGCCGCCACGAGAGACGTCGCCGAGGAATCCAAGGAACGGGAGGGAGATCCCGACCTGGTGAGCACGGAGGGGACGGTCGACGGCGGGTTGTTCCGGTTCCGCGCCGCCCACTTCGAATGGCTGCTCGCCGTGGGCGAAACGCTCGGGCTCGGCTTCGATGACCTGGGGAAACGCCGCCACGGACGTCCCTACGTCCTTCAGTTCTGCGACGAGCTTCAGCGCCTCTTTGGCAGCGAGGACGACCAGATCGCCGAAGGGGCGAGCTTCGCCGTCGAGAACTGGGCCGCCGCCGGCTTCTGGCAGGAGCTGGAAGACGGCCTGCTCGCAGATCAAGGCAACCCGGCTGCCCGCGCTCAAGGTGGCCTTCTTCACATGGCACAACCGCGTCGAGGCCCAGCACGCCGGTCACACCATGGAAGAGCTCGAAGACGTCTTCTTCGCCCCCAGGTTCGACGAGACGCGGTTCTTCCAGGGCGCCCATGAAGTCCTCGACGCCATCGCCATGTTCTGGGACGGTCTGGAAGACGACCGGCTTCACGGCGTGCTCGATTGACTTGACCTGCGACGTTCGCATCCGACCGGCGAGTGCCCGTCGCAACCCAGGGGGCAGCAGCATGGTCAAAGACGCAATGGCGCTCAAGCGCATCGACCACGTGCGGATGTTCGTGGGCAATGCGCGGCAGTCCGCCTATTTTTATCGCAATGCGTTCGGCTTCGAGGTGATCGCTTACGCCGGGCTCGAGACCGGAGTGCGGCACGAGGCATGTTATGTGCTCCGCCAGGGGGACATCACGTTCGTGCTCGCCTCGCCGCTCCGGGGCGATCATCCCGACGCCCAGCGCCTGGTGCGGCACGGTGACGGCGTCCAGTCGATCGCCCTGGAAGTCGACGACGTGACCGCGGCATTCGAAGCCGCCCTGTCGCGAGGAGCGCAAGCCGGCCGTCGCCGCCTCGCACGATCGAGGACGAGTTCGGGGCCTACGAAATCGCCGAGATCCATGCCTATGGCGACACGACGCACTCGCTGGTGAACCGCTCGCGCTATCGCGGCGTCTTCGCGCCGGGGTTCAAGCCGCTCGACCCGGATCGGTACAGCCCGCGCACATTTCATCCCGTGGGGCTACGGGTCATCGACCACATCGTCGCCAACGTCGAGGAAGGCAAGATGGGTGACTGGGTCGATTACTACAGCAAGGTCATGGGCTTCTCGCTCCTGGCCAGCTTCGACGACAAGGACATCAGCACCGACTACTCGGCGCTCATGTCGAAAGTCGTGGCCGACGGCCGCGGCCGGATCAAGTTTCCGATCAACGAGCCGGCCAAGGGCCGGCGCCGGTCGCAGATCGAGGAGTTCCTCGACTTCTACGGCGGGCCGGGCGTGCAGCACATCGCGCTGGCCACCGCCGACATCGTCGCCAGCGTCCGGGCCATGGCCGCCAACGACGTCTCGTTTCTCAAGGTACCGCCGGCCTACTATGATTTGCTCCCCGACCGCGTCGGCACCATCCGGGAAGACATCCGCGAGCTGGCGGAGCTGGGCATCCTGGTCGATCGCGACGAAGAAGGCTACCTGCTCCAGATCTTCACCAAGCCCGTCGAGGACCGGCCGACTTTGTTTTTCGAGATCATCCAGCGGCGCGGAGCACGCAGCTTCGGCAAGGGGAACTTCAAGGCGCTCTTCGAGGCCATCGAGCTCGAACAGTCGCGCCGGGGGACACTTTGAGACGACGCTGGCGGACGATGCGCTTTGATCCAGGCGATTCAGCCATCCATCGAGAACATCCGCCCATGAGACGTCCACTGCCGGAAGTGGCCAGCATCCGCGACTTCTACGCCTTCGAGCAGCACGTCGCGACCTGCCGTCGCCAGCGCGGGCTCGACATGGTGCCTCAGTGGTATCAGGTGCCTGTTTTCTATTTCTCCAACCCGGCGGGCGTGATTCATCACGAGGCCGAGGTCTGGGCACCCGTGGACAGCCAGGCGCTCGATTATGAGCTCGAGCTGGCCTGTGTGATCGGCCGCGAGGCCCGCGACCTGCCCGACGACGATCGGGCGCTCGATGCCGTCGCCGGCTTCACGATCATGAACGACTGGAGTGCTCGCGATCTTCAGCGCATCGAGATGGCCGTCGGGCTGGGGCCCAGCAAAGGGAAAGACTTCGCGACCTCGCTCGGTCCCGAGCTGGTGAGCTGTCGACGAGCTCGCGGACCGCTATCAGGACGGCCGGTTCCACCTCGAAATGACCGCCACGGTCAATGGCCGCTTGTTATCGCGAGGAAACTCGGGTTCCATGTATTGGACGTGGCCCCAGTTGCTGGCCCATGCCAGCCGGGACACCACGTTGCGTCCTGGCGACGTGCTCGGCTCGGGAACGGTCGGCTCCGGGTGCATCCTCGAGCTGACTCCCGAGGCCGCGGGCGGCTGGCTCAAGCCCGGCGACCTGGTCGAGCTGGCGATCGAGCGGCTGGGAACCTTGCGCAACCGCGTCGTCCCCCATCCTTGAAGCGGACGAGAGACCACGATCCGGGAGGAGTACTCCATGCCCCCCTATCTTCGACTCGGCTCAATCCCGCGCAAGCGGCATACCATCCATCCCCATGAACCGGGATTCAAGGGCGAAGGGATCTATTACGAAGAAGTCGTCGGACTCGCCGGCTTTTCCCGCGCTTACAGCATCGTCTATCACTTGCGGCCGCCGACGCGCGTGGTCCGCCTGGAGCCGGCGGGGACGATCCCGGCCGATTTCGGCGACCAGCCGACCCTGCGCCATCATCACGTGAAAACGCGAACGATTCCGCGCTCGGGCGACCCGATCTCGGGTCGCGTCGTGCTCTTCGGCAACGACGACGTCACGCTGGCGCGCTGCCGCCCCGAGCAGCCGCAGCAAGAGCTGTTCCGAAACGCCGACGCCGATGAGGTGATCTTCGTCCATTCCGGCCGCGGCACGCTTGCACACGATGTTCGGCCCCTTGCCCTTTCGCGACTTCGATTACGTCGTCATCCCCCGGTGCACGACCTATCGCCTCGAATTCGAGCCCGCGTGCCAGCCCGATCTGCTCGTGATCGAGGCGGCCGGCAACATTTCGATTCCCGGCAAGTATCTCAATGCCGACGGCCAGTTGAAGCTGGGCGCACCTTATAGCGAGCGCGACTTGCACGGTCCGCGCGAAGTCGCCCCCATCGATCTCGAGCAGGAGACCACGCGTCCTGATCAAGGACGGCCGCCGGCTGACCCACTACACGCTGGCCAGCCATCCGTTCGACGTGGTGGGTTGGGACGGGATGGTCTATCCCTACACGTTCAACGCCGACGATTTCGAGCCGATCACCGGCCGGATCCACCAGCCTCCGCCGGTCCAGCAGACGTTCGAGGCGCCCGGGTTCGTGGTCTGCACGTTCGCCCCCAGGATGCTCGACACCGACCCCGAGGCGATCAAGGTGCCGTATGCGCACTCGAACGTTCAGTCCGACGAGGTCTTGTATTATGTCGGGGCCATTTCGGCAGCCGGCGCGGTGTCGAGGAGGGCTCGTTCACGCTTCATCCCCGCGGGATTCCCCACGGGCCGCACCCCGGCACGATCGTCGCGAGCAAGGACGTCCGCTCGACGGACGAGCTGGCCGTCATGGTGGATACCTTCAAGCCCCTTCAGTTGACCCGCCAGGCCATCAAGCTGGACGACCCGTCTTATCCCATGAGCTGGATCGATTGAATGATCATTGATGTATCAACAGCGGACGTCGTGGCGGTCTACCGGGCCTTGGTCGGCGTGGTGACGCCCCGGCCGATCGCCTGGGTCACCACGGTCGACGGCGAGGGGCGGGTGAACCTCGCCCCCTTCAGCTTCTTCAACGCGTTCGGCGCCAATCCGCCGGTCGTCGTGTTCTCGCCGACCTTGCGCCGCGACGGCAGCAAGAAAGATACGCTTCGGAACCTGGACGCCGTCGGCGAATTCGTCGTGAACGCGGCCGTCGAAGATCTGGCCGAAAAGGTCAACGCGACCTCCAAAGAACTGCCGCCGGGTCAGAGCGAAGCCGACTACGCCGGACTGACGCTCGAGCCCTCGGCCAAGGTCCGCCCGCCGCGCGTGGCCGAGTCGCCGGTTCACCTCGAGTGCCGGGTCCGCCAGATCATGTCGATCGGCGACGGTCCGATCGCGGCCAACCTGGTGATCGGCGAGGTGCTCTTGATTCACATCGCCGACTCCGTGCTCGACGATCGCGGTGCCGTCGATCCGCGGAAGCTGCGGACGATCGCGCGGCTGGGGGGCGATTACTACTGCCGGAGCACGGATCTTTTCGAGATGGAGCGGCCGTGAGCCTGCCGACGGGGCCAGCAGCCGTTCGCAATGCATTCTTCGACCACGAATCGTACGAATAACACAAATACGATAATGCGACACGCGTTACTGACCGCCGCTCATGCGAAGAGTGAAACAAATCCATGTGAAATTCATACTATTCGAACGCATTGAAGGTAGAATGAGGTCAGACTCCGGTACTCCGATTCGTGCCCTTTGTGCGATTCATGGTTAACTTCTCCGCTTTTGATTCATGTTTGTTTTGGCCGTGAGAAGATCGCATCGACGGCGGACACATACACGTCTCGGTCGCCCCCCACAACCCGAACGGGCCGATTTGCACCGTCGCCCCGATCCACGTCATCGTTCTTGGTGGGGGAATTCCATTCGAAGCAGCGGCGCGAAAGCGAACGCCGATTTTGTCCAACAATGATGAGGGGCTCGGACCGGTCTCAGCCGAATCCGAGTCTTGGCCATTTTCGCGATTTTGTCCAGGAATGCTGAGACGCTCGGTTAGTCTCAGCCGATCCCACATCCTATGCTTATTCCGGGAGATTTCGTTGGCTCATCGTGAATGCTCCCGATTTGTCCAAGGAGAAATCCAAGGACACGCTACGTGGCCGCCGGTCGTCTGGAGATAATTCTGGACAAAAAATTGGACATAAAGATTGACTCGCGGATCGGTGGCCGCTAAGATTGTGTCGGAGTGAAGAGAGAGGACTCTACCGGAGAGATACGATGAAAGGCGATACTCGGCAGGCGGCAGCCCCGGCAGGCAGGATCCCCCCCGACGACTCGGAGCCCCAATTACCCGTTCGTCGACCTGCGAAACGCCGTCGATCGCGCAGAGCGCCATGTTTGAGCGAGTAGACAGACGTCCCACCGGTCGCGACCAAGTGGCCGGCTTCTGGAAATTGAGCCCCAAGAGCAGCACCTTCAGGCTTACACTCGCAGCCGTGCGGGCGTTCGGACTCTTTGAGAACCAAACCAGTACTGAAGATCGCCTTTTGAAACTTTCGGAACTCGCCCTAGATATCGTTACCGATTACGCGAGGCATTCCCCCCAATGGTGGGAAGCCATGAAAAGGGCGGCGCTGACGCCAATGCAACACGCGCAACTCTGGGAGAAGTACGGCGACAAATTGCCGGATTACGAAGAAATCCGGCGTTACCTCGTTCGAGAGCAAAAGTTTAGGGACAATGCAGTCGGTGAATTCATCAAAGAATATCGATCGACGCTGAATTTTGCAGGGCTGCTTCAGGACCGTGATGTCCAAGACGGTAGCTTCGCGGAAGATCAAGCCCAGAGTCCGTCGCGAAAGGTTAGCAGGGGCGAATATGTCGAATGGAATTCACGGGATGGCGATCAATCCCGATCGCCCGGGCGAGCCTCAAAGATCGTTGACGACAGGGCTCATGTGTACGAAGAAGTCAGAAGGACGTCCGTCCCTACCGCACAGGCCACAGTCGTGGAACCCTCGGTCTTCGCAACGCCGTCGCCTCGGACCTCTCTCCCCCAGGTGGGTGGCACGGACGATGTGTACAGCTTGGATGACGGTCAAGCTATAGTGAGGTGGCCAGGCAGGCTTAGCAGCGCCGATTACGAAGACTTCAAAGTCTGGCTCGATCTCATCTCACGCAAAGCCAAGCGTTTGATTCCGACCGAATCTCCCGAAGCTGAGTCGTGAGTGTTTTTTCCTCCAGTTCGATCCGGTACGCCCAGAATACCCACAATTGACGTGGGCACCCCGATTCTGGAGAGGAGGATATTTTGGACGCGCTTTCCCCCGAACTGAAGCACGCCATCGAGCAGGCGGGTGATTCCCCAGTCCGACTGACGGACCCGGAGACGCATCAAACGTACATCGTCGTGCGTGCCGAAGTCTTTGAGCGGCTTTTAGGTCCACAGGAACGGCGCGAGCAAGACGTGTTCCTACAGGTCGCGAGGGCGAATGACACAACTCAGCGGTGCGAGGTCGCGCGAGCCGAGCCGATTAACTTGTCGCCGATGGTATTCGACGCGATCGAGTGGCGGGGCCGTCAACTGGAAATCGACCCTCCTCTGGTCTTGGAACCCACGATCGATGAGGAATCAGGGCAGCTCTACACGGTCATCGATAAGGACCTGGGGATCGACGTCTTTGCGACGAGCCGGGAACAGCTCGCGGAAGAGTTGGCCGAGCAGTTGCTCTTCGCCTGGGATGCCTATGCGCGAGAAGCTCCGGAGAAACTCACATCCGCGGCCAGAGGACTTCGAGAGGCACTCTTGAGTCGAATCAGGGAGAGGGACCTTGCCACGCAACCGGAGAGACGTTGAGGCGGCCTTGGAGGCGAAGGGCTTCGTGCGGGTCGAGGGAGACCATCATTATTTCGTCTACCACACACGGGAAGGGCTGAAGACTCGCGCGCGAACCAAGACCAGTCATTCCCCCAAGGTCCGCGACATCGCCGACAACCTTCTTGGACCGATGGCGAGGCAATGCTTGTTGACGAAGCCGGAGTTCCTTCGTTTGGTCGATTGCCCGATGGATCGGGATGAGTACGAGCGGCGACTCGCGCTCAAGGCGAGGCCGACGAGGCGTGAATGGGCGATGGATAGTGAATAATGGTGTCGGTTCTTGAATAATGGTGTCGGTTCATGGTTCTTGACCGCTTTCCTTTTTGTGAACATAGATGGCGCTGAGCACTCAATGGTAACCACCGTGAGGACCGAGGACGCGATCTCAAGAGGGAGCGATGGCAATCAGTGATCGCTCTGGAATCATCCTCATCGGTGACTTGCACCGGGCCGGCGGGCTGGCCAGAATGAGGGTCTTGACCACAAGTCTCCCGGTCCGGATCGACTCCTCTCGAGCGATCCGACAATCTCAAGCGAGGACGACCGCGATGACCGACAAATCACCCCAGGCCGAACCGGCGGACTTTTCTCCAGGCGGGTGCCGCAACGGCCCTGACCGCGGCGAGCTATCAGAAGGTCATCGGTGCGAACGATCGGATTGGTCTCGGCTTCATCGGGTTCGGGCTGATCGGCAAGCGGCACGTCCTGGATTTCCAAAAGCAGCCGGATGCCAGCCTGGTCGCGCTTGCCGAGGTCCATCGCGGACGTCTCGATGAAGGGGCAGCCTTGATCGGCGGGAGTCCCCGAAAGTATGGCGACTTCCGGGCCTTGCTCGACGATCGCGACGTCGATGCGGTCGTCGTCTCGACCCCCGACCACTGGCACGCCTTGATGACCATGATGGCCTGTGCAGCCGGTAAGGATGTCTACGTCGAGAAACCATTGAGTCTGTTTGTGCGTGAAGGACGATGGATGGTCGATGTCGCTCGCCGGTGCAAGCGGGTCGTCCAGGTGGGAACCCAGCAACGGTCGGGTCCTCATTACCAGAAAGCCCGCGAGCTGATCAGAGCGGCCACATCGGGAAGGTCGTCGCGGTCCGGATGTGGTCCTACCGAAATATCATGCCCGGCTTTGGATCTCCCGCCGATGGCGAGCCACCGGCGGAACTCGATTACAACCTCTGGCTCGGTCCCGCACCCAAGCGCACCCTACAACCCCAACCGGTCGATCTATCATTTCCGATGGTTCTGGGATTACTCGGGCGGGCAGATGACCAACCTGGCGCAGCACTCGCTCGACATCGTGCACTGGTATCTGGATGCCCAGGCTCCGAGGTCTGTCTCCAGCACGGGCGGCCGGTTCGCGCTTTTGGACAACGGCGAGACTCCCGACACCCAGGACGCATTGCTCGAATACGACGGCTGGACAGCCACATGGTCGCACCGCGAGGCGAGCCGGGGTGCCCCGCCAGTGAGGGGCTGGAGTTTTGCGGCACGAAGGGAAGCCTTTTGATCTCGAGGAGAGGATTCACCATCACCCCGGACCCGGCGATCAAACCGGAAAATGCCGTGCCGCGGTTCGGCAGTGCCCACCCCGTCGGCGGACCAGTCGCGACCGGGAATAACGACGAGGAGCAACCCGGACCGCAGTCGTCGAGGATCGCACCGGTGATGAGTTCGACCAGTTCCGTCGCCATGCCGCGGGGTTCCTCGACTGCGTCCGCTCGCGCAAAGAGCCGATTTCCGACCTTGAGAGCGGGCATCGTGTCGCAACGGCGTGCCACCTCGCCAACCTTTCACTCAGGCTGGGGCGCAAGCTCCGGTGGGATGCGCATCGGGAGGCGATCCTGGGTGACTCCGAAGCTGAAGCAATGCTCGAACGGCCCTATCGCGCACCCTGGGACCGCGAGCGAGACTCTCTCTTGAAAACGGTTTGAAATCAATATGCAACTGCCACGACGATCGATGCTGGCCGCTTGCGTCGGAGCCGTGCCGGCACTCGCCCTGGGCACGGCTCGAGCCGGCGACGAGGACAAGGGGAGCTGGCTCGCTGGGCCTGGTCATCCACTCATTCCCGGTCCATCAATCGGCCGACCGTGCCAGCAGGACCGACAAGCCTCTGGCCGAGCCGTTGCGATTCCTCGATCATTGCCTTGTCGCTCGGTGTGCGATCGGTCCAGGTTGGCCTCGGCACCCGCGACTCCGCGTACACGAACGCCCTTCGGGCCAAGATCGAGGCCGCTTCGGCGCACCTGGAAGGCATCGCGGCTCTGCCTCGCGACCAAGCCGATCTCGATCGCTTCGAGGCCGAAATCCGGACAGCGAAGAACGCCGGTGTATCGATCGTGCGGACCGTGACGATGTCGGGCCGGCGGTACGAGACGTTCGACTCCGAACGCGAGCTTCCGGAAATTCGCCGCCCAGGCGTCTCAATTCCTTGAACCTGGCCGCCCGCGTCGTCAGCCGCGCACAAGATCCTTCTTGCCGTCGAGAACCACAAGGACTGGCGTGCCGACGAGCTGATCGCCCTGCTCAAGAAGGTCGGCTGCGACGAAATCGGGGTCTGCCTCGATACGGGCAACAGCATCGCCCTTCTCGAGGACCCGATGGAGGTCGTCGAGACGCTGGCGCCGCGAGCGCTGACGACCCATTTCAAGGACATGGGTCTCGAAGAGTATCGCGATGGCTTCTTGCTCTCCGAGGTCCCGCTCGGTACCGGCATCCTCGACCTCGCTCGCGTTGTCCAGATCGTTCGCAAAGCCCGACCCGAGATCCGACTTCAACATTGAGATGATCACCCGCGACCCGCTCAAGGTACCCTGCCTGACGGACCGGTACTGGGCGACCTTTCCGGACCTCCCCGGGCGACACCTGGCCCACACTCTCTCACTCGTCCGCGCACACATCCCGGAACACCCCCTGCCGCGGATCAGCCCGCTTGCCCGGGACGAACAGATTGCGGATCGAAGACGATAACATCAGGCGATGCCTTACGTTCGCACATGAACGGCTCGGGCTGTGAAGCCACTCTTCCGCTCGCTCCCGGACACCATGATTGAATAGGGTGCTGCCGGCGCGGTACTTTCAAGGCTTGATTCGAACCACCACACGTGCGAGGCAACCATGAAAAGCATTATGTTCCTATTGATCGCGGCGCCGGCCCTCCTTTTGCCGATGAACATTCAGGCCCAGGCAATCCGACCGACCGACCCGGGCAAGTCTTCCGGCTGGAAGCCGCTCTTCGACGGCAAAACGCTCGACGGCTGGGAGCACGTCGGGCCAGGCCGGTTCGTGATCGATAACGGGGTTCTCCGTACTGAAGGCGGCATGGGACTACTCTGGTACGCCCGTGAGAAAATGGGAAACTGTGTCCTTCGCGTGGTGTACAGGACAGTCAGCCCGCGAGCGAATTCCGGCGTCTACATCCGGATCGCCGACCGGCCCAAGGATGAGTGGTACGCCGTCCACCACGGCTACGAAGTGCAGATCATGGACGCGGGCCCCGGGAATCGCGGTAGTGGCTCGATCTACACGTTTGCGGAGGCGAAGGAAAGGCCAGCCAAAGCCGGCGAGTGGAACACCCTGGAGGTCACTCTCAAAGGCAACAAAGTGCTCACAACGATCAATGGCGTCCCGGTCGCCGAATTCGACCCCAGCGGCCCGGTCCCTGAGCGTAAGGATACAGGTCCACACGGCGATCCCGAACGCGGTCCTCGACCGGAGTCAGGCTACTTCGGCCTGCAGAATCACGATCCGAATTCCATCGTCGAATTCAAGGAAGTCTCGGTGCGATCCCTATAGCCAGGCTCCTCTTTAGAAACGATAACAAAAAGACCCCCTTGCCCCGCTGTGCGGGGCATTGGTGTCTACACAAACCTCTATGGCGCGAAAAATTTCCCCCCCTTGCGAAGGGGGGGGTGACGACGCACGCTTCGGACACCGCGAACGATTTCCCGCAAATGGGAGCTACGAGGCGACGCAAGCCCGGTGAAAATCCCTTTTGAAGCCCTGTATTCGGTTCCGCCGGGACCACCCCCCTGACCCCCCCTTCGCAAGGGGGGGAAACTAGAGTCGCGGATGCATGTGTAGAGACCAATGGTGCGAGGAGGGGGTGGCCGAAGGCCGGGCGAGGGGCGACGCTCGCCTTCAGGTTCATTTTGTTACTGCCTCTTGGGTGAACGCGAGGACACACGTTCGAGGCCGCTCGGTTGGATTGTGAATTGACGTGAGGAGCGGTAGCCGACCGGTGGATCTCGCGGAACGATTGAGCCAGGGTGGCGCCTTTGGAGAATCAGGAACCGGCCCCATATTGACGAGTCTCCGCCTGGCATTGAAGATGCTGTTCAGCGGACGGACACACTTTTTCCGCGATACGGCCCACAGGAAATTCCGGAGGTTTTTTATGAAAACCAACGATTCAGTGTCCAAGAACACAGACGAAACGAGCAACCCTTCTCATCCGCGGAGCCTTTCACGGCGCCAGTTAATGCTGACTGGCGGCGTGGCCGCCGCCGCCTTCACCATCGTGCCGCGACACGTGCTGGGCGGGGCGGGATTTGTCGCGCCCAGCGAGAAGATTACTCTGGCCTGCATCGGCTTCGGGACTCAGGCGATCCGGGAAATCGGCGGAATACTCGCCAGCCCGGACGTGCAGATCGTCGCCGTGTGCGACGTCGAGAAGGACGGGGTCAATTACCTGGAATGGAGCAAGAACGAGATCCGGGACGGAATCAGGCGACTCATCGGGAACCCGACCTGGAGAGAAGGCTCAACCACGTGCCCGGCGGCCGCGATGTCGGCAAGGAGATCGTGGAAACCTACTACGCGAAGCAGCGCGGCAAGGAGCATTACAAGGGATGTGCCACCTACGCGGACTTCCGCGAGTTGCTGGACAAAGAGAAGGATGTGACCGCGGTCAAAGTGATGACGCCGGATCACACCCACGCGACCATATCGCTCGCGGCCCTGAAGAAGGGAATGAACGTGATCGTGCACAAACCGCTGGCGAATCGTCTGCTGGAGGCCAGGGCCGTCATCGAGACCGCCCGCTCGAAGAAGATCGCCACTCACTTCATGCCGGCCAGTGAAGGCGGCGGTCAGAAACAGGCCGTGGACATGATCAAGAACGGCGCCATCGGAACGCTTCGGGAGATCCACAACTGGTCGATGCGGCCCATGTGGCCCCAGTTCCCGACCCTGCCGAAGGACACACCTCCTGTCCCCGCAGGTTTCGACTGGACCCTCTGGCTCGGCCCATCGCTGGATCGCCCGTATCACCCCAACTACACTCACACCAATTTCCGCGGCTGGTATGAGTTCGGCGCCGGGTCGATCGCCGACATGGGTCATTACAGCCTCTGGCCGATTTTCCAGCTCCTCGACCTGGAATCCCCGATCAGCGTCGAATCGACACCCAGCCACGTCTGCACGGTTTCGGACGACATCTGCCTGCGGATCAAGAACGACTACTCGTTCCCTGCCGCCTGCACGATTCGCATGAGATTCGCGCCAAGGGGGAGCGGGCGGCCCTGGACATCTTCTGGTATGACGGTGGCATTAAACCGCCCGTGCCCGAAGAACTCATGGCGGAGAACAAGGAACTGTCGGAAGAAGGCATGATGTTCGTCGGCGACAAGGGAAAGATCCTGGGCGGCTTCCGCGGCGAAAACCCGCAGTTGATTCCCGAAGCGAGGATGCTCGCCTATCGAACGGCGAACAACTTGCCCGAGCCAGCCCCACGACGGCGCGGAGGCGGTGGTGGCGGCCGGCAGGGCGGCGACCCGTCAGCGCGCAATGCCGCATGGATCACGGCCTTCAAAGGAGGCCCGGCGAGCTATGGCGATTTCCTGCTGGCACGCCCGATCTGCGATGCGGTCAACCTGGCCGCCATCTCACTGCGGCTCGGCGGCCGGAGACTTCTCTGGGATTCCGCCGGCGCGAAGATCACGAATATCTCCGAGGCGAACAGGTTCCTGACACGTGAATATCGCCCGGGCTGGGAACTGTAAGAAACGGTCTCGGAAGGTTTCTTGTAGGGTGCTCTGTGAGCACCGATCAGGGGTGCTTTGACGAAATCGGTGCTCACAGAGCACCCTACGATAAGGCCACCGCCGCTTCGGAGAGAGTCTCTAAATAGAAGCATGCGTATCGGCGGAAACTGTAGAGGCCGGCTGTGCCGGCCAGACGCGCCTTGCAGGCGGCCTGACTTTCCTATCGCCCGGGGTGGGAATGTAAAAGGAGATTTGCTCATGGCTACGACGTCAAGACGAGAGTTCATGAAGAGGGCAGCGGCCTGTTCCGGCGTGGCCGGGTTCTTGGCCGCGAATGCGGCGGAGCTCAGAGCGAATCCGCTGGGCCTGCCGATTGGAAGCCAGGTCTATCCCCTGCGTTCGATGCTCAAGGACTTTCCCGCGTTCGCCAAGACGATGGCCGAGATCGGCGTGACAAGGCTCGAGCTGTGTTCGCCGATCGGTTACGGCCGCGACTTCGCCTCGCTCGCGAGCGGGAACGAAGTCAGGAAGATCCTGGCCGATCATGGCATGAAAGCCGAGAGTTCTCACTTCACCATGGGTGAGCTGCGGAACAGCCAGGAGAAGAGCATCGAGTGGGCGAAAGAAGTCGGTATCACGCAGATGATCACCGCAAGCCTGGGTGAAGGGAACGGGGGTAACAACCCGACGCTCGACCAGGTGAAAAAGGCGGCGGACGAATACAACAAGATCGCCGCCGTGGCGGCGAAGGCCGGCATCCAGCAGGGCCTGCACAACGAGGGCTTCGAACTCTCGATGGTCGATGGCAAACGGACCTACGACCTGTTGTTCGACCTGCTCGATCCGAAGCTGGTCAAGTTCCAGTTCCAGATGTCGACGATCACGGCCGGCCTCGTCGGCGCCGAGTACTTCCTGAAGTACCCTGGCCGCTTCATCTCGATGCATCTGCAGGACGTGGACATGAACGCCCCGGTTCCGGCTCCGTCGCCAAAAGGTGCGAAGGCGGGGCGACGCGGGGGACGACGCCCACAGGTTGCGGTGGGTCAAGGCACCATCGATTGGGTGAAGACCTTCACCGCTGCGAAGACAGGCGGGGTCAAGAACTATTTCGTCGAGCAAAGCTGGGAACTCACGCAGCAGAGTGTCGCGTATCTCAAGACCCTGAAGGTTTGATCGCAGCCGCGTTTTGGGCGCCTCGGCTTCAATCGAGATTCCTCCCGGACCCGGAAACTCCTTATGATCGCGTAGAACGTCGGGGCTCGTGCGCCCTCGAATTACGCTCTGTCCGCCAGCGATTTGCGGAAATGGATCAGTCGCTCCACTTCCTCGTAGCGTAGCGCGGTGTGTGCCTTGAAACTGACGTCGTTCTCGAGATGGCAGTCGCTGGCGATTTCCGCATACCCACACGAACGGGCCCAGGCTTCGGCGGCCTCGACCAAGGCGCGGCCCCAACCGGTTTGTCGCAGATCCGGGTCGACATACCAGCCTTCGATGTAACCGACCGGAGACGTCTCGCAGCCGTCTGCATATTTCCGGGTCCCGGTTTCGAGGAATCCGCCCAGGAGGCCGTTCTCCCGATCGACGACGAAGACCACTTGTGACGTTTGGTTGGCTCGGAAATCGGCGAGATCGCTCTCGTGAGTTTCGGCCGTAAGACCAGGCCACAGGACGTCACGCATCCGGATCCATTCCGCGTCATCACCAGGGTCCACTCGGCGGACGTGCATCATTTCCCCCGTGTGATCTGAGCCGGAACGTCGTGTTCCGTTTGCAAGTACGCCACCAGATCGCGGATCTGCTGATCGGTCAGGTCGTCGAGGAGCTTTTCGGGCATCAGCGAAACCGGAGACTCTTTGAGCTCCTCGAGATCGCCGCGTTTGAGCACGGTCCGCTGATTCTTGGAATCGACCAGCGTGATCGTGTCCGCCGTCGATTCGGCCAGGAGTCCGGTGAGGACCTGTCCGTCCTTTGTCACCGCGACATGCGACATGAATTCCTGACGAATGACCGCGCTCGGGTCAACGATGTTTTGCACGAGCAATTCGCGATTCTTGCGCTCGGCAGCCGGTCAGGTCGGGACCGACCGCCGCTCCAGATCCATGCAGCTTGTGGCAATTCGCACACGTTTTTTCGAAAGTACGGCCGGCCCCGCGCGGCATCGCCGCGACCTTTGGCGAGCAATTGCAAAACCGCGTTGATCCGTCCTTGCGTCTCGAATGGAGTCGCCGCGCGGACCTTACCCCAGTTTTTCTCGATCAGTCTGAGCAGCCGCGGATCGTCGTATTGTCTCAACCGCTGGACAAGTTCCCGCGACACGGTTTCCGCCGGGATCGTCTTGCGATCGATCGACTCCGCCAGTTTCAGGGCCCAGCTCGGGCGGCTGCACAACAATTCGATGGATCGAGCCCGCGATCGCGCGGATAGTGTTGAGAACCTGTCCAGAATCGCGTCGGGAATGTGATCGTCGGTGAAGTAGCCAAGTGCCGACAGGGCGGCGATCTTGATCGGGTCGGGCGAGTCGTCATTCAGCAACGACAGCAGACTGATCGATCGCTCCGGGCGTTTTCGATTCGCCGAGCGCCTTGATCAGCGCGAGCCGATCGTCCGTGGGCGTCGCGCGGCTGGCTGCAAATTGAATGGCCGCATCTGGAGGCGCCCGGCAAGTTCAGTCTGAGCGCCAGCTCGATCGCTCGCGGATTGGCCGATTCGTGGTGAACGGTTTCCCTGACGGCTCCTTCCAACGGTTGAGGGACATGGTCCAGTTTTTGTCCGGAGAGTGCCTGCAACATTCCCGGAGAGCACCAGGTCGACCGGTTTTTTCCTGCCGGGCATGTTGCAGCAGAATCGCACAAGCCGCAGCCGACGCGTTGGTTCCTTCCGATAAGAATCGCCGGGCGAGCCGCTCGATGATAAATCGGGTCATGAGCGGTCGATGCCACAGGTCGCCGGCCTGAACCATCCGCAGCACCCGATCGGTATCGGAAATCGCTTTATCTTCGATCGCCCACCAGATGAGCAGCGGCATCTGGACGTCGTCGACATCTTCGTCGTGACGGAGCAACTGTTCGACAATCGGAACGGTCTCGCTGGCCGGCAGTCGCTTGGCTGTGCAGGCGAGCTGGCTACGGACGACAACACTCGAATCGTAACGAGCCAGGTGGACGAACTGACGCAACAACGCCGGCGATACGATGCGATCGTCACCGAGTAATCGGACCGTCCAGGCACGGACGTACTCGTGCCGGCTGGCCAGTGTCCTCTCCGCCAATTGAGCGTCGACCGCGCCGATCACATAGAGCGACCACAAGCCCTGCAATGCCAGCCGCTGATCATCGCTGTCGAGTGCCAGCTTGGTGAGCGCGGGAACCACGGACTGGTCGCAGCGCTCGGCCAGGAGACGCCGCGCCTGGCGCGCGTACCAGTCGTTCCGATGCGACAGCAGCTCGACGAGCTCATCGCTCGACTTTCGGCTCAGGTCCAGCGCATTGGCCTTGATGGGGGCCAGGTTCGGAGGCGCCACCCTCCACACACGACCATCCAGACGGCTGGGCTGATACCACTCACTCCGATTCTTGGGCGACGAGTGGGAAATGTTGTAGTCGTACCAGTCGGCGATGTAGACCGCACCATCGGGCCCGACCGTCATGTCGACCGGACGAAACCAGACGTCATCGCTGGTGACAAAATCGCCCGCCGCGCGAGTGGCGAATGTCGATCCGCGCGTTTCGATGGTTGCCCAACGGCAAGCGCTGTGCCGGGTGTGGGGGCAGATGCAGGCATCGTTGAATCGAGAGGGAAATGCTCCCCCTTGATAGATGATCGCTCCCCCGGAGAGGCTGTCTCCCATGTAGCCGTGATGGAGCACCGGCTGAAAATAGCCATACGTATGCGGATTATGAAGCGGGCCATGTTTGCCGAAGCCTTTGACGAGATACGCTCCCTGGACATGGTGCTCGAGCGGTTCCGCCGTATTACCGGCAGGGAGCAGGTTGCCGAATCGATCGAATTCGACGCCCCAGGTGTTGCCGCCCCCTTCCGAAAACAGCTCGAACCGATCCCAGCGCGGATGATATCGCCAGATGCCTTGCTGGAAGCCAATGCCGCGAATGTCGGCGGTCACAGTGCTCCCTTGGGCTCCATACAGCCAGCCGTCCGGTCCCCATGTCAACGAGTTGGCAAAGGCGTGTGCGTCCTCCATGCCGAAGCCGGTGAGTAAAACCTTCGGCAAGCCATCCGGACGATCGTCGCCGTCGCGATCGGCGTAGAACAGAAGATACGGCGGCTGAGCGACGAACACGCCGCCATATCCCAGCGCCATCCCGGACGCAAGATTGAGATCAGTCACGAAATCCTTGACGACGTCAGCGCGGCCGTCGCCATCGGTATCCTCGTAGATCGAGATCCGATCTTTCCCCTTGGGTCCCTTCGGCGGCGGTTCGGGAAGCCGGTCGTATTTCGTGCGCAGATACTGGTCGACCGCGACCGGTTTGAGCCCGTTCGGACTGGGATATTGCCGATATTGGAGCACCCACATCCGCCCTCGGTCGTCAAAACAGATCGAAAGCGGCTGAGCAACCTGCGGCTCCGCGGCGACCAGTTTGATTTCCAGTCCGTCGGCGACTTTCAGTTTCTTGAGCTCTTCCTCCGGCGAAAGCGGCGGCGGATGATCGGGCGGTCCATGGCTGTCTTGGGCTCGTGAGTTGACTGTGATGAAGACAAAGAATAGCGTCGCCGCCAGTCCGATGAGCATGAACAATCGCCGACTCGTCACGGTCACTTCTCCACGCTCCCATGTCGTCAAGCAAAGACAACCTCGATCATCACGCTCCGCATCCAGCCGCGTCCGTCAACTCAAGAAACGTCCGGTTTTTCAAGGCGACGGATCACGGCCATTCTCGGCCATGAAGCGAATCGAATCAAGGGTCGCGAATCAACGCGACGTTCTTCCACTTGCTGCCCGTCCTGACGAGGAAGAGGAGCTTCTCACCGGGACGTCTTCACGATCGTGCTCTTGTTATACCCCGTCGGGATTGGTTGCTGCTGGCGGGTCTGGTCTAATAGGCAGTTCGAGTGAAAGCCGATCTCCGTTTGGCGTTGGTTTTCAATCAAGTGAACCTCCGTGCCCTGAGGACCGACAATGACATTAACGATGCCTTGGCGTAATGCGCTGGTCACCGCGGCCCTTTTCTTCGCCACGCCTGGCCTCCAGGCGAAGGAGAAGGTCGTCGCGTACGTTCCCAACTGGGTGGATCTCGAAACCTTCTCGAAGTCGATTGATTACTCCAAGATCACGCATATCAACATCGCCTTCGAAAACCCGACCAACGAGCAGGGCGATCTGTCCTTCCATAAGAAAAACGACATCCTGATCGCGAAGGCCCACGCGAACAACGTCAAGGTCCTGGTGTCGATCGGGGGCGGGTCTGCTTCCGGCAACAAGAGACTCCAGGCACGGTATTTCGACCTGCTGACTCAGCCCAAGCGGGCCGGCTTCGCGGCCAGGCTCGCGTCTTACGTTACGGATCACGGCTTCGACGGCCTGGACGTGGACATCGAAGGGCCCTCGATCAACAAGGACTACGGGGCGTTCATCCGCGACCTATCGGCCGAATTCAAGCCCAAGGGCAAATTGCTGACTGCGGCCCTGTCTCAAGGTTATGGTGGGAGGAACGTCCCCGATTCCGTGTTCGAGCACTTCGACTTCGTCAACGTGATGGCCTACGACGGAAAGGGCTCCTGGAACCCGAACGCGCCCGGCCAGCACTCGTCGATGGAGTTCGCGAAGAAGAACGTCGACTACTGGCTGAAGCGCGGACTGCCCGAGTCGAAGACCGTGCTTGGGGTGCCCTTCTATGGCTACGGCTTCGGCAAGGCGTTCCGCAAGAGCCCTTATTCGTACTCGGCCATCGTCGCCGCGCATCCCGAGGCCGACAAGTCGGATCAGGTCGGAGAGACCATCTGGTACAACGGCGTCCCGACCATCGAGGCGAAGACGAGGTACGCCATCGAACGCAAACTGGCGGGGATCATGATCTGGTCCCTCGATAACGACGTCAAAGGCGAGAAATCCCTGCTGGACGCGATCGTGAGGGCCTACCGATCCCCAACCACCGAGCAACCGCCCGCGCCCGAAGCGGATCGCGTCGGCTTCCCCAAAGACTACGCGAAGGCGTTCGCGGTGCTACGCACGGTCGAGCGGCCTGAAAAGCAGCAGGTTGTCACGGTCTTCGGCAACGAACGGGCCGCCTCGGTCCGGACGGCCAAGGATCTCCCCTATCCTTACGGCTCGGTCATCGTCATGGAGACGGCGGCGGCCCTGAAGGACGAACAAGGGAAGGCACGCCTCGATGGCAAGAGCGGCTTGCGCAAAGGGCGACGTCGTCGGGCTCCACGTCATGCGCCGCGAGAAGGGTTTCGGGGAAGCCTACGGGAAGAACCGGACCGGCGAATGGGAGTACGTCGAGTACCACCCCGACGGCACTTACATCACGCCACCAATGAAGTCGTTTTCCTGCGCGGAGTGTCACGTCAAGGCTGGCAGTGACCGCGACTTCGTCTACCGCGGTCGATTGCCGGAGAAGGGTGAGAAATGACCTCACAGACCGAGCTGGGGCGTCCCGTCGTACGTCCCGCGGCGACCGAGTTGTGGTTCGGTTGTGAACGCTCACGGCCCATGAGCCAAGACTCGTCCAACGGGCTGAAGTCCCGCGCCGGACGTGACTTCAGAACTCGATCAGCCCCTGTTCGATGAGAATGTCTGCATGGTCGAGGGACATCCGCTCAGACGCGGCTGCACCGTCTCTAACCCGCTTCAGCAGAGCGGCTGAAAGGGCAGTGTGGCTGCTGAGCAGCCCCTTTTGGAAGAAGGTCTGGATTTGAACCACAGAGACGACTTTTGCCCCCGCGTAATTGACGCACGTCTCGTGATGCACGAACGGGTGCTCGCCGGCTTGGAGGATGCACGCGGGGTCTGAGTCCTTGCGCCGTGTCGTGAAGTTGACGATCAGCACCCGCTCCGGGTCAACGACGGGGTCCGATATCACAACCCAGAGGTGAGAATCCAAGCTTGTCCCCGGCTGCGGGATACGAAAAGTGTCACCCGCGTTCATCCTGTTTCCTCTGCGAAGAAACGATCAAACGCCGCCTGATCCCTCGCGTCCTGCAAAATCGCTTCTTTGTCCCCGCACCGACCGATCGCTTCCAGGATGTCGTCGATCGGGATCGGCTTGGAGGACTTGCCGGGGTCGTTCTTCTTCCACTCACCCAGCCCATGGACGAACTCGACCAAGTCCCACTCGTTCTGGTCCGCGTATCGCTCCGTCAGTACTCTCAATTTACCGATCTCGTACTTCGACAGGGCACCGTTCCCGGGGTCCTGAAGCAGCTCGATTCTGTACCCCTTCTTGCCAAGGAACTTCGACCATATGGACCACCCCGTATGCTCTCCCTTGATCAGGTCGTAAACGGAACTCAGGACTGGGCCGTGCTCCATCGCCACGACGCGGTCACCGGTGATCGGGCGGCCAGTCTCTTGAAGGCTCTCACGGTCAGCGAGATAAAGAAGCTTAAGCATCCGAAGATAGCTCATCTCCTTCGACCCGTGAAAGTGCAGAAATGCTGCGATCGCTTGAATCGTCTTTTCGAGGTTGAACCGGAAACCCATGGCTCTCCTTCGCTCTGAACCAGATACTGAACGTTGTACCAGTATCACTAGGAAATTGTATACCCGAGGCTGCCCGCGGCAAAAGAGCAAAATTCCAACTGCGAAAGGATCGGCACGAGAAACAGTCCCGCGCTCGCCTTCGGGACCGGCACTCGTTCGCGATGACGGAATCACACGGCACCGTAATTCCGTTTCATTTCAAAAAGAATCAGGTCCGACGGCGTCACTTCCTGCATAGTAGTGATGACTGCATCGAACATCACGGCGAGGCCGACGACCATGGGAAAGGGACAACCTGCGCTCCGCATTGCGGCAATTGCGAGCCCTGTTCGCGGCGGGGACGGCCACGGGGCTCACCGACAGCGAGCTCCTTGAGCGGTACACGGCCAGGCGGGCCGAGTCGGCCGAAGCCGCGACAGCGGCGGAAATGGCCTTCGCGGCCTTGGTGGATCGGCACGGAGCGATGGTCTGGGGGGTCTGCCACCGCGTGCTCGGCGACGCCCACGAGGCCGAGGACGCCTTCCAGGCCACCTTCCTCGTTCTCGTCCGCAAGGCCGGATCGGTGCGGGTGGACGGGTCGCTCGGCCGCTGGCTCTACGGGGTCGCTCACCGCGTCGCGCGTCGGGCCCGGTCCGAGGCCGAGCGACGAGGATCCGGGATCGACCGAGCCCTGGCGACGTCGTCCGATGATCCGGTGGGCGAGGTGGAACTCAGGGACCTCCGCAACGCCGTGGGTGAGGAGCTGGACCGGCTGCCGGCGAAGTACCGGTGCCCGGTCGAGCTGTGCCACCTCCAGGGGATGACGTACGACCAGGCGGCCCGGCAGCTCAACTGGCCGGTGGCGACAGTCAAGAGCCGGCTGACCAAGGGCCGGCTCAGATTGCGGGAGAGGCTGGCGCGGCGAGGTCTCGCGCCCGCCGCGGTCGCGGCGTGGCCACGGCACTCACCAGTGAAGCCCGGGCGGCCGTTCCACAGGAGCTCGTTCAATCCACGGCCCGTGCGGCAACTTCGTGCGCCACCGGCGGTGTTCCCGGCGGCGGTCACTGATCTTACCGAAGGAGTCCTGAAGATGATGATGTGGGAGAAGCTCAAGCTGGTCGCGGCCGGTGCCCTCGTGGCCGTCGGCCTGACGGCCCAGGCCCTGTCGCAGCAGGCGCCGAAGGATCGGGATCCTCGCGCTGCAGCAGCCCACAGGCCGCGGCGCAACCAGCCGAAAAACCGAACGAAAAGACAGCGGGCGATCGCCGCTGGGTCCGGAGCCTGCCCAGCGGAGCGATCATCGAGGTCATCGGGGTTTCCTCCTTTCCCTCCGGCCCCGATACCTGGTGGCGTCCCGACGGGACGCCGTTGCATCCACCGCCATGTGACCGGACCGAGTCGAGGATTCTCGGGCGAAAACGCCGTCCGCGATGTTGGTTGTGGTCGCGCCTGGCCCGCATTCCCGACGGAGCCGACCACCAATGGTGGATCACCGAGGCCCAAGGCGGGCCGAGGGGCCGGCCATGCGAGACGGCGAACCCTTACCCGGTCTGAGCGAGATGATCGCCCTGCTCCCGGCCGATGCAGGCACTTGCACGGTCCTTTTCAAGGTCGCCGCCGGTCCCTGGCAGTACCATCCAGACCTGGGGGAAGAATCCGGGCGCTGTCGGCTCACCGGATCGGTCCGAGCTTACATCTTCGGTGACGCGATCGCCACCAAGAAGGGAACGACGTTATCGGTCACTCATAACATCCAGGACAAGCCAGTGCGGCTCGTCGCGGTCGACGGCGACGGCAAGGAACATCCGGCGAAGGTCCGGTCGGGCAGCGGTGTGAAGGACTTCCAGCAGATCGTGGTCGAGTTCGACCTGCCCCCCGAGCAAATCAAGGAATTCCGGTTCCAGACCCGGCCCTTCGAAAGGGTTGAGATCCCGGGTATCGCTCTCAAACGCAAATGATCCGCGTTGGGGCGTTACGGAGCTGGAATCGGATCACCCACGACGTCCATATCTGTGAATAATCCCTCGGGCGTCAGATGGATGAGCAAGTCGCGCGAGCCCTTCGGCGTCGTGAACTTGTAGCAAAGGACACGCGCGACTTTGCCATCGTGCCGGATAACTCCACGGCCGGCGATGTCCTGTTCGGTGATATACGTCAATGAGTCCAGGCCGGCAAGTTCCTCCGACCGGTTCGAGCCGAGATCTTTTTGTGCCCCAGGCGTGACGTTTGCCACCGCCTCCAGGGCTTTGTCACCCTTGGCCAGTGCCGCCAGCACGGTGCGAACGTGGGCGGTCCTTGATGGGTCCGGGTCGGGATGTGCCACGAGACCTGCGAGGTGCGGGACGATCCGTGGGCACTTTCTCAAGGTCTTCTGATCTTTCAAGGATTTGAGCGTGAAGTGGGTGATCTCGCCCTCGGCGTCTTTCTCGAAGACAAACGCAATTGGCAGATCGACCCCGAAGAATCCGCCGTCCTCGGCGGGAAGGAAGTCGTCAAAGAGGCCTCCGTTCATATGGCCGATTAGCTTGTTTTCTTTCGCTGTGATTCGGATCATGTTGTTATTCGAGAACTCATAATAACCCTGGTAGGGAGCCAACGCCTCCGCTTTCTTGCTAACGGCCAGCGGGCGCTTGACGGCAGCGGCTCGCGGGTAGTCCGGCCACTGGTAGGATTCCGCGATGACCTCCATAATTCGACCGACCGCGTCCGAGTTTTCGTTGAGATTGATCATGATGGCCGCGCCCTGACCGGTCTCGGCATAGGCTGTCAGGCTCGCATCGAAGCCGTTGTCGCGTCCATTATGGCTGAAGCGCAAGGTCTGTCCCTTGCTCTGGAGGAAGACCCCGAGCCCATCATTATCTTTCTGGTCGGTCAGCATCTGATGCGCCATCGTTTGCGAGATGACCGAGGTCGCTTTGCCCGCGACCGCTTGCTGGACTCCAATAGCGAACCGCGCCAGGTCCGAAGGCGTGGTCCAGAGGCCCGCCGCCGCCATCTCCGGGTAAATGTGCCAGCGCCCCTTGACGGCGCCGTCGTTGGAGTAGTACCCGGAGGCCGTCTCCTTTGCCCTGTCCTTCGGCAACGGTTGTTCGTAGGTGCTCTTCGTCATTCCCAGCGGCCCGAGCACGGCCTTCTGCAGATACTGCGGAAACGGCGTACCCGTCACGTCCAGCATCAGCTTCTGCATGACGGTGTATCCTCCGCCGGAATAGCGCCAGCGCGTGCCCGGTACGGTGTCCACCCGAATGGCCGGGGTGTTGGCCGGCTTGCTGCCGTCGAGGATCTGAACGAGCGAGGGAATCGGCGCCATCCACCGCATAACCCGGGAACCCATGCACGGTCAGGCCGGCCGTGTGGCTGAGCAGTCGTCGGAGCGTCACCTTCTTCTCCCGGGTGAACGAATTCTCGGGCACCTTCCATGTCTTGAGGCGATGGTTCACGTCTTCATCAAGTGAAAGTTTTCCTTCTTCCACCAAATGGAGCGCCCCAGCGCGGCCACCGACTTGCTGATGGAACCGGCCTGAAACAAAGTCGACGCGGTGACCGGCGTCTTCTTGTCTCGGTCGGCGAAACCATACCCCTTGGCTTTCACGATCTTGCCATCCTGAATGATGGCGAGGCTCAGACCGGGAATGCCGCGTCTCTTCATCTGCTCCTCAATGGTGCGATCAACCTGGTCCGTGCCAGTCGCGGCAGTCGGCAACGACTGCGCCCGAGCGAGCGAAGCCCCTGTTACAAAGAAAAGGATAATTGTGCAAAGCTTGCATCTCACCATGACCGACCAACCTTCCTGATGCCCAGGGGACCTCACGTGCCGATAATCGGCTCCTCATTCGCGTACTGCTCAATTTCTCTCAGACAAAACGCCTTACTGTCAAGACACATTGTCTGAGAATCGGTCATTTGCGTTCTCAAACAACGACCCGCCGATAGGCTGCACCCCAGAGTCGGGAGACGGAGCTTCCTTCTACAAACCCTGTAGGAGCCGGCTCCGTCCGATGACCTTCTTAGAGCAGATCACAAGCGGAATGCTCACAGTGCGGCTGGGCGTCAAGAACTTGTGGGGTGGCGTCGAGCCGCGATTCATTGAGGCGAAGGCCCACCGGAGTGCCGCGGCGATCGGTGGGCCTTCGCGACGCTTCGCATCGCATCGCTCGACGCCACCCTACAACCCGACATCGATAGCCTGTGAGCCATCCGCTCGTTAATCGCTCTATGGGAAGTCCACCTTGTTCTTGGCTCTTGCGCTCATGCACCCACTGATTCTGCGGAAGATCCAAAAATCAACGATCTCCACCGTGACTTTTGTTCAACCGGCTGGCGGAGCGTCCGCAAGCGGGAGCGGCTCAAGCCGTCATCGCCCTCGAAGCGCCACTAGCCGTCGGAAGATCAGGAATAATCAGCGGATAAACGGATCGTCCCTTTCGGGCTCGCGAGATGCTCTGCCCATCCTGACGGAGTTTATGACGGTGAATGACGCGTCAGCGGATGACACGCTGCTTCAGTTTGCCGACGGCTCGTTTCAGCATTCGGGCCCCGGTCCCGAGTTTATCCGGAAGGGATTGCAACCATCCCTGGCTCTCATGATATTCGTCTTCGCGGCGCTGTTTTGCGGTGTTCCTGGTCGCAAGCCAGGGGAACTCTCGGGGGCTCGGATGGCGGCGAGCCGGTGCACTGAATACGATGACGTAGGCGAACCGTGCATCTGGGGTAATGTTCGGACCTGCGGAATGGAGAGTTCGGCAGTGGTGGACGGTCGCGCTGCCTGGGAGGAGAGGACAGATGACCTCGGTCGTCCGGTCGAATCCCTCGAAGCATTCAAGGGCGTGGATTCGCGGGTCGTCTCGGAATGACCGATGGGACAGCACCCCCCCTTTATGACTCCCGGGGATGAACCGGAGACAGCCATTCTCCGCGGTCGCTTCCTGGAGGGGATCCAAAAGCTGACCTGGTCGAGGTCCCATTCGGGGCTGCTGAACGCCTCGTCCTGATGCCAGGGGGTCATTGCCCCAGAGTGCGCGGGCTTGAGCAGGGCGTGGTCGAGGGTGAACTCAATCCTCGGCCCGAGGATCTGCACGGCGATTGAGCGGACATTTGCCATGAGCTCCGTGTGCAGCAAAGCGGGCACGAATCGAGAAGGGCTCATGATCTGCGGCAGCCCAAAGGAGGCGTCGTCCTCGTCAGTGCCGGCGAAGTCGAAGTGCATCCCGCGCTCGCGCCCCGCCCTACTCTCGAACAACCGCTCAAAGGCGGGTTTCAGACTCTGAACCGCCTCCGGGCTGGTGATGTGTTCCAGGGTCAGGAATCCATCCCGGAGGAACAATTGGGTCTGCGCATGCGTCAACGCTGAACTGATTTGAGTCTTCATTTTTCCACGTCCATATGGCACTAATTCGTGCTCCAGGGCGGTGTCCCAGGCGGATTGAACGGTCGTCGTAACCCCTTAAGATAGAGCTGTTTCACGCGACCGACGCCGCAATCCTCAACCCGATCAGTAACGCGGCCATCGCCGCGATCAAGCGGCGTCGCTTTAAGCGCGTCATCGTCGCCATTCGTCTGCGTGTCTGCTCGCTCGCTGAAAACAAAGACGCACATACACATTACATTGCACGCCAACGGAAAGCAATGTGCCAGAAACGTTTTTGTTGTGATGTTTCGATTTTCGGACAATTGTCCCGTTTGCCACACGCCCCCTCCACACACCGAGTGCAGCTTGGACTCAGATAAGAGGCCCTAATGCTGAATCTTTGACGGTGAAGGAGGGTCTGACAAATCCACTGGTCCACTTGAAAGGATGGGAACTAACTCATATAATTCGCAATATATATAAGTATTACTAAAACATTGATATAGTAACAAATTTATGCACATCATCCGACTTCAACGTCCTCATCGAGATTCAGATCTCTCAGGGCGCTTCTCATCTTCTCAAGTTGAGCCTTGGCCTGCTGCTCGTCTTTCTCGGCTGGCAATTCAACCTCGACCCGAAGTTTCAGACCCGCGACAGAGGCAAACGGTGAAACAACCTTCGTGTAAAAGTTCGTCCACTTCTGACACGGGATTGTTCCGCTCCAGCGTATCACCTTCGCCCCGCCGGGTTTGTCGCCACCGTCCTTACCGCCGAGCGGTTTGGCCTGGACACGGATTTGTGCCTGGGCCTCGGTTTCGCCGCACCTGGCGGCCACGACGTAGATACCGAGTGTTTCGCCGACGGTAACCTGCCCGTCCTGGCCGACGGTGCAGCCCGGTGCCGACCATAACGGGCGGTCGACTGGGAAAGGCTGCCCGTACTGATCGCTTCCTTTGACATTGAAGCTGGCGTGCTCGTTGGGGTTGAGCTCGATCCGCTCGGGGTGGATGGCCAGTCGGTGCAATCGGGGCGGTTCGAGAAGCTTCTGGGCGTCATCGGCTTTGAGCAGGACCACGTCCTCGCTGATCTCGACTTCATGCTCGCCCAAGGCCTCGCCGAAGCGTTCGAGGACGGTACGCGAACCTTCCCTTCGAGCATACCCGATCAGCTTCGAGCTGACGGCGTCGGCGATGGTCTGCTTGATGGAGTCGGGGTCCATCAAGCGTGGCAGGGCCGGCGAGGCGAAGAAGGCGTCCCGGACAGCCTTGGTTGACCATTCTGTGAGGGCCGGCGGCCAGAAACGGACGAGCCGCGCCGAACCGACTTTGTCGGTAATTTCATCGTCCTTGCGGAGCATGTTGACGATGAGGTCGGCCAGCGTCGGGGCCATGCTCGAATTAATCTGGCCCAGGTCAGTGTCCTTGATGGCGTTGCTTTTGTTGAGCAGGAAGACGTGCCGGTACGACCGCCAGATGGCCTCTCGCAGGTCCCTCTTCGCGTGGGCCAGGCTCGTGGCGAGTGACCGCTTTTGGGAATCTTCCAGTTGCCCGACCGTATCATCGTCGTCGTTGATGTCCTCCCAGGCGAGCAAGTCCCGGGCCGCATTGGTGATGACCGTTGCCGAGTCAGGCACCGCGAAGATCAAGCTCGACTTGAACGTCCGGCCCGACGATCCGCACTCCTTCACGAACGACTCGATGAGGGTTCTGGTCGCGGCCTGGGCCGCTGGTCTGTCGAGCCCCATGATGGCGAGTGTAAGGTGCGGCCGGTCGGGGATGTCGTTCGAGCGTTCCGGGAAGAACCGGCGATCGAGGAACTTCGGTCCCTCGCGAAAGAGGTCCTCGGTCGTCTTCTTCACGCGGTCGTCGATCGCCTTGTGCGTGACCGCGCCACGGCGCGTGACGAGGATCTGGTTGAGGTTTGGCCTGAGCCCGAACCGGTAGCGGTTTCGGTCCCAGTTCAGGTAGTAGCAGGTGCCGACGAGCCCTTCCAGCACGGTTTCGACGTCGGCCAGGTTGACGTCCGGACTGCCGACCGCGGCGCGAATCTCGGTGAGGGACGCCTCGGCCTTGTTCTGGCTCTGCCCGCCGTTGGATTCCATGAAAATCGCGGTCGCCACCTTCTGGTGAAGCCGGTTCTTGCGAATGGACTCACTCGCTTCCTTGTCGAGCTTCTTGGCGTGCGCATCTTTCTTACCGGCGATGTCAGTCGTCACGGGGATGGAGAGCTGGTCGGTGCCGAGTTGCTCGAAGATGGCGTCGCGGAAGGTCTGGTCGTCGAAGGGCGCCGATCCCAGCGTAATGAGCGGCTCGCTGGAGGCTTTCTGATGCTCGTCGCGGTAAGCCCAGGAGACCCAAAGGGCGAGCAAGCGGAGAATCCCCCGGGTCCGCTGGAATCGGGGCAAGCTTTGCCATTTGCGCTCGAACACCGAGATCACGCTCGGGTGGAACGGGTAACAGTCCTGGAACAGCTCGACCGCCCTGTCTCCACCCATGTTGGCGATTTCCGAGCCGTGGTCCCGCACCCATTCCGCATAAGCCACCGCGGTCTTCTTCGCGTCGTCGGGCAGTCCGTGCCAGTCGAAAAGGCGCCTGCGGATGATCTCGTTGACCTCAGTGTCAGACGACATGCTGACGGCCTTGCCGACTCGGTCGAGCATTTTCTTGAACCGAGCTTCATCAGCGGTGTCGGCCGCGGTGTACTCTAACTCGGACGCCGGGATCGACACGACGAGGACGACGTTGCCCTCGCCTCGCGCGGTTTCGGCGAGGCAGTCAATAAAATTGTAGAGGCGGTCGCCATAGCCTTTGCCCCGGTAGGTGCTGACGTAGCTGATGATCTCGTCCATGAGGATGAGGGAGGGCTTGCCCTTGGGCAGCATCGCTCGGATGCTGTCGCCCTTCGGCTCGATGAACTCCCGGTCGTGCTTTTCGACGGCCCGGAACGATTCGATGCCACCGAGTTGCCATGCGATTTCTCCCCAGGGTGTCATTCGGACCGGCTCGTTATCACCGCCTCGGCCCGTGATGGAATCGAATTCCTTGCCAACGAAGACAGCGGCGGCCGCCTGGGGAATGGTATTGACTCCGGCCCGGCTTAGGATGGAACCGACGCCGCTAAATGACCGCGCGTTCTGTCCGTGCCGCGCCAGGTGGTAGAGGGCGGTCAGGGCATGAGTTTTCCCGCCGCCGAACTGCGTCGCCATGTTGAAGACGGCGGACGTCTCGACGGCGATGCCATTCATCCGGCGGATCGTCTGGGATGCAAGCTGCTCGAGGCTCGCGGTCACGAGCGTGCGTTCGAAGAAACGGGCCGGCTCAAGATAATCTCTCGCGACGGTCGCGCGGTTGTCGGCAATGTGCGCGAGATTGACGGCGAACTCCGAGGCGTCGAGCGGCCGGTTCTCGCGGAGGTCTTCCCGGGGCGTGACGACCTGATACCAGGGTCTGAGCTTGGGCATAAACGCGACTCTCCTCGGCGTCGAGAACTGGATTCCTCATGTCGGCGAAACCGTTCCTGCCATCTTAGCCGCCGTTCGTTCCCGCGGGCCAGGATGTTGTCCGATCACGGACTCGGGCGGGTGGCCAGTCGCCAGCCTACTTGGCCGACGGTAGAATACGGTTGGCCGTCTCGTTGGGACGTTACCGCGGCGCCAATGGTGGGGAGGGCGAGCGATGGCGGGGCATCACCGCGAGATCGATCCGAGTATCCCGGGTCGCGAGCAGGCAGCGCGGCGCGCGGGCAGATCGGAAGCGCCGATCGCGGATGCTACCGAGGCCGAATTCATGGTTCGCCCTCTTGATCGACTCGGTGGTGGACGACCAGGAGGCGCGGGTGACCTGCCGGATCTGAACCCAGAGGAAATCCTGGCCTGGGCCGACGCCTATCACGTCGCGAGGGGCGGTGGCCGCGATGGAACTCGGGGCCGATCCCGGAGGCGCCCGGCGAGACCTGGTTAACCGTGGAAGCCGCGCTGACCCTCGGCCTGCGAGGCTTTCCGAAACCGTGGACCCTTCTCGCCTTTCTCGCCGAGCATTGGAGGCGATCCCTTGACGAGCAGCCGGAGTTCACCGTCGACCAAATCCTTGCGTGGGCCGACGCCTGGTACGAGCGGACCGGCAAGCGACCGATCCAGACGTCCGGCAACATCCCCGGCGCCGACGGAATCAACTGGAAGAACGTGGACAACGCGCTGCGGACCGGTCGGGCTAACCTTCCCGCGGGTTTCTCGCTGCGCCGCCTCCTGACCGCGACGCGCGGTCTCTTTCATCTCCGGGACCAGCCTCGGCTGACTGAGGACCAGATCCTGGACTGGGCCAACGCGCACTACCAGCGGACCGGCACGTGGCCGACACGCGATGCGGGCTGGATTGCGGAAGCGTCGGGAGAGGCCTGGAATCGGGTTGATGAAGCTCTGATACAGGGGGTACGTGGTCTGCCGGGGGGCTCCTCAATCGCTGCGCTTGCTGGCGAAGTGGCGGGTGCGAAACAAGGCAGACCTGCCCCCGTTCCATGAGGAGCAGATCCTCGCCTGGGCCGATGCCTGGCACGAGCGTTCAGGCCAGTGGCCGGCCCCGGAGTCGGGGCCGATCCCGGAGGCGCTCGGCGAGACCTGGATGAGAGTAGATTCGGCATTGAAGAACGGCACGCGCGGTCTCTGGGGTGGTTCGTCGCTCACGCGACTGCTGGCCGCGCGGCGTGGAATCCGGAACCCAAGTCAACTACCACAGTTGACGATTTCCCAGGTCCTGGCCTGGGCCGACTCATTTCATGAACGCACCGGGAGATGGCCGACGGGCGAATCGGGTCCCGTCGTCGAGGCGCCCGGCGAGACCTGGCAAGCGATCACCTCGGCCCTCCGCGGCGGACTGCGCGGATTGCCCGACGGTTCGTCGCTGGCTCGGCTCTTGGCCCGTGAGCGCGGGGCTCGCAACGATATGGGCCTACCGCCGTTCCAAATTTCGGAAATCCTTCGCTGGGCTGATTCCTACCACGCCTGCAACGGCACCTGGCCGAAATGCGAATCCGGACCCATTCCCGAAGCCCCGGGCGAGACGTGGCGACGCGTGCAGGAGGCGCTCTCCAAAGGCCGGCGCGGGCTGCCGGGTGGTGAGTCGTTGGCCCGCTTGCTCGGGCGCGGCGCGGGCGCGAATTGTTACAGACGCCCCTCCGCTGACCGAGGACCAGATTCTTATGTGGGCCGACGCCCATCACGCACGAACGGGAGATTGGCCCCACGCACGGTGGGACCGATCCCGGAGGCGCCCGGGAAGGATGGCGAAACGTGGACGCGGCCTTGAGGAAGGGAGTGCGAGGTCTGCCAGGCGGCTCGTCGCTGGCCCAACTACTCAGGCAGCGGCGGCGCGGCGCAGGCAGCGGCGCGGGCGCAAAAACGCGAGCGACCTCCCTCCCCTGACTGAGGACCAGATCCTCACATGGGCCGACGCCCATCGGCGCGACGAACGGGAGACTGGCCCGAGTGCAAGATGGGCCCGATCCCGGAGGTGCCCGGGGAACAATGGCGAAACGTGGACGCGGCCTTGAGGGAGGGATTTCGCGGTCTGCCGGGCGGCTCGTCGCTCACCCAATTGCTCACGGAGGGGCGAGGGCGCGAAATCAGGCAGACCTCCCTGCACTGACCGAAGGCCAGATCCTGGCCTGGGCTGACGCCCATCATGCGCGAACGGGAGAGTGGCCCCGGTGCACGATGGGCCCAATCGCGGAGGCACCCGGGGAAGAGTGGCGAAACGTGGACGCGGTCCTGAGGGAGGGATTGCGCGGCCTGCCGGCCGGGTCGTCGCTGCCCCGACTCCTCTCCTTCGAGCGTGGGGTACGCAACGAGAAGGACCTCCCGCCGTTGACGATCCCGCAGATCCTTCGCTGGGCCGATGCCTACTACGGCCGACATGGCTCCTGGCCGACGATCGAGGCCGGCCCCATCACCGAAGCCCCGGCGGAAACCTGCGCCGCGTTCAGAGGGCACTTTGCGACGGATTGCGCGGCCTCCCCGGCGGCTCCTCGTTGAGACGTCTGCTCGTGGAGCAGCGCGGGGCGAGAAACGAGAAAGCCCTCTCTCCCCTGAGCGAGCAAGAGATCCTGGCTTGGGCCGACGCATTTCATGCACGAACCGGGCACTGGCCCCATCGCGACATGGGCCCAGTGCCGGAGGAAACCGGTGAGACCTGGCTGGCGATCGACGCGGCATTGAGGCGAGGGAGGCGCGGCCTACCTGGCGGGTCGTCGCTGTCCTGCCTTCTCGCACGGGAACGCGGAGTGTGTCGAGGGTCCTCTCGCCGGTGACCGTCCGGGGTCGCGCAAATCGGAGACTGCTCGCCGAATACCGCCTGATACCAGGGGCACAATTTGGCCATGGCGTTATTCTCCCGCCTGGGACAAGACTTCACGCCAAACGGCATCCGACAATCGCATGCCCTGGGCCCGAAGGCGCTCGAGAAGGGTTCGGACAGACGGTAAGATCCCGAGTTCCTTGGCATCCAGAAGGAGGCGGAGCGTCCCGGTCTTGGGTATTCCGAGCCGATCGGCTTCCATTCAGGCCGCCAGGTCATCGAGCACGACGGACGATCCGGGCGTGATCAGGGCAACTGAGAGAACGGCGATCTCTCCAGCATCGATCTTCGCCGGATTGACCTCCGCACGAGGTTGAGGTGTGGGCGCGATCGTGAGCCAGTCATGCGTCGCCTGATCGACAAGGCATGCGGTAGGGTCGCGCTTCGCTCCCTTCATCACTTCCTCGAATACGATAGCGGGGACGACGACCTCCTCGCTCCGACGAGGCTCGCGCAATAGATCAAGCAAGGAGAGGCGAGCAAGGTGAATCAACGGCGATGCGTTAACGACGGCGCATTCCGTGCCTGCTCCAACTCCGCCCTGAGTTCCTCAACGCTGGTCTGGATGGCGCTCACGTTCGCTCGGCCGAGTTCGTCGATGAACTCGGCGCGGGTCAATCCCGCGATCTCAGCACCTTTGCCTTGCGAGATCAACCCCCGATCGTACCAGAAGATCGCCACGGCGAGCCGAAACGCGCGAGAGAGATCCTCATCCGACGCAGCAACTGCGAGCGGCAGGTTATCTGGGACTTCAATCGTGATCGTTCTCATTGGGTGCCTCCTGACACGATTATAGACCCAGGCCCTTCTTGCGAGCCAGCACGCCGTCAACCCATCGCTTCTCGTCGATGCCTGACGGATAGAGCGCGGAGAGCGATTGGGCGAGTTTCCAGAATCGGGCGTCCTTGCCGATCCCCTCCTCGACGAGGAACCGCTTGAGCGCTTCGCCGCGGCCGGCGGCGAACAGGATCATGGCTTGGTGAACGCGGTCCAGGACGGTCGAGCCGGCCTGTGGGGCCTTCAGTTCCGGCCTTTCGACGGTTTCGGCGTCGTCGGCAACCTCTTGGAGGACCTCGAACAGCGAGAGCTGCGTGTCCTTCTTCTTGGGCTTCCTCTTCGTGGTCGGCGCGTCAACGGCCTCTTTGCCGAAGAGGTATTTCGTACGCTCGGCCACCGGCAGGAGGCGTGCCTTGTCGCCCTTCACCTCGACGATGCTCGGGCTCTTGTCCAGGTGGATGCCGAGCCCCTGGGCGATCTTCCGGGCGGCGTCGAATTCCAGCACGAAGCCGGTCGTCGTGGTCTTCTTCGCTCCTTCTTCCTCATCTTCGACGGATTCTTCCTCCGCGTCCTGTTCGACCACTCCGTTTCCATTGACATTCGGGGAAGCGGTGCCGAGGGTCCAGAGCCACATGGCCGTGAGGCGCGCATCAGGTTCAAGTCCCGCGGCGTCGGCGTCCTTGAAGATCAGCGAGAGGGCTTCGTTCGAGACAGCGGCCCAGACTTGCTCCAGGTATTCGCGGAGCGGGACAACGTCGCCGTTAACCTTCTCGACCCGGCTGTAGCGGCTGAAGATTTCGAGGGCCGGACCGAGGCAGGCGAAAATGGCATCCGCGCCGACCACGCCTTCCTCGGCGAGACGGGGCATCCATTCGTGAATTCGGCGAGGGAGTTCGGCCAGAACGTCTCGCCAATCGCCGATTTCACTGGAACGCACTGAGCAATCGGGATTCTCACGAGGGCGGCAGACGAGGTGGACCGACGAGGCGAGGGCTGCAGACCGTTTCGCGCGAAGTCTTGTCGCGCTTTCAGTATCGATGGGCCATGAGGCTGTTATGATCCAGCCTGCGCCGATTAGAGCAGCGAGCATTGCCTCCCAAGCCGGGGTCTCCTTGTTCGCAAAAACGAAGACTCCAAGGCCATCGGTTTGGCAAACTCGTCTCGAATCTTTGCACGCGAGTTGCATTTGTTGTTCAAACCAACGGTTGTCTTTTTCCCGATACATTGAGGCTCGGTGAGCAAGAGATACGATTTCCTCGTCCTTGGCAACGAGGTCTGATTTGAAAAGAGATTCATGATATCCGGCGAGACTCCGTTTGAGCCAAGAGAAGAAGAAATCCGAAAGATCAGCGTAAGGAATGGCTGCATAATAGGGCGGATCTGTGATTACCGCACTCGCTGCGTTGGTTGGCAGGGGTTGGTTGGCTGCGGAGGCTTTTTCCACGTGGCCAGCGTGCTTAATGGAAACTAGATGCTCGAACACCTTAAGAGTGTATTCGACACTTGTAGACCAACCGCTTCCAGCGTCAATAAAGGGGCTCATTTCGACGAACTCCCATCTTGCAGGTAACGACTGTCCCTGATTGAAAATCTGCATAATACAATTACATGTAGAATCCCATATGCAATTTGATGTACAACGGACAGCAACTCTGTCAAGCAGTAACGCTAAGCAAGTCTTAACAGCTTCGGCGAATCCTCGATCATTCTCGCCTGGACTATCGATTTCGGCTGCGATGAGACGGGCAACAGTCGACAGAGCCAACGCCTGACGCTGTGTAAAGAGGTCGCCCCATGTCGTGATGCCATAGAGAACCACATTGAAGAAGCCTCTCAAGTGGTTGATACCCCCGTCAGGAATCAACGAGAGTTTTCCCGTATGGAGCTGTGCTCTCCGGTCCAATTCGGCGTCGGATCTGGCTATTGCGTGCAGGTCTTCCTTCGTTGGTATACGAAAACTTTGGCCCGCTGAGCCAGGTCGGTTAGTGACTACTGCCAAGAGCCTTGCGTCTCGGGCACCCCCCCGTCTTGATGAAAGTTGTGTCCGAACTGACTCAACCGGAGTCGTAAATCCACACCTGGGACATGTGGCAGAGCCACCGGCCATCGTCCCCCTTTGGATTTTGTCAGCTCTTACGTTCTCAATTATTTCGAAAGAAACATTTTTGTCGCACGTGATGTTCAGTCTCAACGCAACGGACCGCTTGCCTCTTTTCTCCAGCCAAAGCGAGCGGAGGAGCGGCACTTCTAAACCACAGCCCGGACCTTCGCATCGAATTGTCCGCGCCCACAGATATCCAAAAGGTATCGATCCGTCAGCGTCTATCGGATAAAACTCTGCCAATTCTGTCTCAGCCTCGCGCCTGATGGATTCACTGGTCTTACGGACTTCGTCAGCGAGGCGCTGGCCGTACTTGGGGATGTATTCGAGGACGACCTTGTTAAGCAGGACAGCGACGGGGTTGAGATCGCTGGCGAAGGCGTCGGCACCCACGCGCAGGGCTTCGAGCGGGATGGAGCCACCCCCGGCAAATGGATCGACAACAAGCGGCCGGGTGCCAGGTGATCCGCCGAGCGCTTCGTGTGCGGCCTGGGTAAGAGCGCGGCTGGTTTCGAGGTAAGCGGGGACGGTGGAGTTGTCCCAGTTGGCGAAGTCGGCGATGAAGTCGAGCAGTGCCTGGCGCAGCCTGTGGTTGTCGTCAAGCAGCTTCGGAAACTGTTTGCCTTGGACGAATCGCTTGAAACTCTCGGCCCCCTGGAGCTTCCCCTGGTCGGCCGCCCACGTCCTCATGAGCGTTCGCGCTGTCTCCCGGAAAGCGTCCGGACAGAGCGGGTCCGCCGGGTCGGGCCAGACCGCCGCACAAATGACAGCGCGGCACGCCGCGAGAGGGCGCCGGGCCCACCAGATGTGGAGCGTCGAAATGTGGCCGTGGCGGATTGATTTCTCCCGGCGGGCATGGGCCGAGATGCGGGCAATCGGCAGATCGACTTCGATCAATCGTTTGGGATAAGTCATATTCCTGGGCGGTGTAGTGCGTCGGCTTGCCGAATCATGGCGTCGACCTCCTCGACCGAACGCCTGGCGAGATCGATCGGGATGTGGGGCTTAATCTCATGCAGTCGCGCGGCCCTGGTCTCGATCGTCTTGTCGCTGGGCGACTCCCGCGTGACAAAAAGGGCCGTGGCCAGGCGTTCCAGGTCGGCGACCTTGCTGTTCCCCAGGTGATCGGAGACGAATGCGATATGCGGTTCATAACGTTGCCGCGTCGTGGCGAAATTCGCCAGAAGACGCTCTGCGTTCTCACCCAGCGCGAACGAGGGACCATAAGGGGGCCTTGGCTGCAAGGCGAAGAGCAGATCGGCCCGGAGTGCAGTGATCTCGTCACTGAACTCGAACGAGTAGGGACCGTGGCGATAAAGAACGAACCGGAAGCCAAGCGGGACGCCGCACATCTCCTCGAGGAAGTACACCGACTTTTGAAGATGGGTCTCGCCGCACCAGCTTCCTCGTTGCCTGAGCGCATCAAGTAGGGTCAGGAGTATGGCAGCACGCTGCAAACGGTTCATGGCACGTTCTCGGGTTTTGGGGCGATGATCGAATCTCTCTCGACTCGCAGCCATTCCTCCGCCTTCGCGCGGAGGTGAGGGGCAATGAATACATAATCCACGGCAACGATCGGGACGTTCTTCAACGTGGTGGACACGTCCAAGCACGACACCACCCGATCATCGCGCATCAGGACCGGGAAATCGAGCGGACGGTTCTTTTCTCGGTAGGAATCATAGTGTACATTAGACTCGTCAAGACCACAAGGGCCACGCTCACGGCTATACTAACCCAACACGCAAGTTTTGATGTTGCGCGATTTGACGTCACGTATGCCGAAAACCCCCGAATTTCCGGGATTTCCGTAGCACGCGGCGGCTGAAAATAGTCGATTTTTATGCGTTCGCAAGTACCAGCACAGTAGGGCCTTACGGCGAGATCGTCGAATATGCAACATCAAAACTGCGCAAGCGAGGGTCGCTAGCCTCGGCGGCCGCCATCTGAACAGCCGATCCCCTCCGCTTGCGCGTCGGGTTAGTATTAATCGATATCGCTGGCGCCCTGGTCGCAATTCGTGCTTAATTCGCTCTGGTGTTTCTCGCGTCGAGAATCTTGCGCATCGCATACGTATTGGATGAGCGTTTCCAGTCCGTCCTCGTCGTTGACGTATAATCCGCTGCCGCTCGGCCCACCAATTCTCGCGGATCTTCTCATCGGTGCCGCACGCCGGAGCTGAGATCTGCTCCTTCGCGTATGTTCCAGGTCTTTCAGTCGCCGAGTGCACCACGCTTTCAACTGCTCGCGGACCTCGTCTGGATGGCGATTGGCCGCGACGACGACGTGCAAGTGATTCGACCGGCAATTCACCGCGTGGAGAGTCCAGCCACGAATCCGGCAATGGTCCGCGATGGTCGTTTCGACGACTTGGCGCTGTTCGTGGTCAAGGCGACAGGCGTATTCCGTCATCTGCGCGGCCGCCTCTTGCTGCAATATCGGATCTGGAAGTTGCATTCCACGCCGGTATTGGACCCATCCCCGTTCGTCGCCGGGCAGCCACGTCCCATATGTTGGCCAGGTCAGAAAGTAGGCGAGCGCGTCCGGCATCGGCGGTTCACATTCGCGTCCTCTGTTCCTCCGGCGACCGAGACCCATAGACATCTCCGCTTCAGACCAGACCCACCGTTGACATAGAAATCGGCTCACCTCGCTGGCGCGTCGGGTTGGTATAAAGCCCCCTCGCTTGCGCGTTTTGATGTTGCGCGATTTGACGTCACGTATGCCGAAAACCCCCAATTTCCGGGATTTCCGTAGCACGCGGCGGCTGAAAATAGTCGATTTTTATGCGTTCGCAAGTACCAACACAGCAGAGCCTTACGGTGCGAGATCGTCAAATAGCGCATCAAAACTTGCGCGTCGGGTTGGTGTATGATTCGATGGCCGAACCTTTGGAAAAATGTACGTGATGGGCAGCAGCGAAGTCCACTGATATTAACCCTAATGGCGCCAGCGAGGGGAGTGGTTGTGCATCTGGTTCCGGCCTCGGCGGGCGTCCCTTGCCTGTGCGTCGGGCGAGTGTCGGTCTGGCCACAACGCGCCGGGTTTCGATGCGACAGTCTCCGTCAACGTCCGATCATCACGATGCGCTTTCCACGACCGCGCCCGGTTTGACCTTGTACTGCTCGACCTTCGTCACCGGCTGCCAGTCGAGCCGGATCGGGTCCTGGACCGCGTGCAGCTCGGGCGTTGAGCCGCAATTGAAGACGGCGTAGAGCCAGAAGTCGCCCTTGAGCCGCTCGGCGGCCTTGTACTCGTTGGCGCTCAGGAAGATTTCCCCGACGCCGGCCCGGCCTTTCACTTCGATGAAGCGGACCTCGGTGAACGTCTTTGGGTCTTCGGGATGAGGCTTGCGAGAGATCAGGTCGAACCCACGGTTGTCGGCTTCGACGCTCTCGACGATAAACCCCCTGCCCTCCTCGTGCTCGGTGGCGACTTTGACCGCGCGTTTCTCGACTTCTTCGTCCCGGACCATCGGGGCGATCTGCGGCGTCTGACGATCGGGATGGGGGAGGACCATCGCGCGTCCGATGTGGGCGATATCCGCCGATCGTGCAGTGCCGCTCCTGGTCGAGTTCCTTGCGGCGTGAGTCGAGACGATTATTGAGCTCGTCCAGATGCTGCTCGGCCTGGGAGATCGATCCCTTCAAGTCCCTGGACGGTTTTTCCTTCGAGACGGCGGCTTTCGTAGTCGGCGTATTGGATTTGAGCCCGATCGATCAGGGCGTTCAGGCTGATCTCGACGTGGCGCGCGACTTTCTCGATCGCGGCGGCTCGCTGCCCGGCCTGCTCCGCAAGCCAGGGGCTGAGTGCCTCCGCAAACAGGAATTGTTCGACCATGACGCGGTCTGGCTGAGGCAATACCGCAGGCGGGACCGGCTTGGCCTCCTTCGGGGCGGGGTTGATGTCGTGGAAGACGGTCGGCAGTCTGAGAGTCATTTGGCTCGTCGCGTCCGTTTCGACCACAAAAAGCCGGCGGTGGAGCGTCCGTCCCCGGCCATCCTTGATCGAAGCCGCGAAGACGTCCAGGATGCTTGGGGCCTTCCGCTGGATGTCGTAGAAGATCGCTCCGCGCTTGAGGTGGTCGTGGACGCGGTCGAGGGCCTCGTCGCGAACTGCCTCGAAGAGAGGGTGTCCTGGCGTGACCCATTCGAGGGTCGGTTCCTTCTTGAGGTGTTCCTTGTCGAACGTGATGCGCCCGTATTCCCGGCCGAGTTTGCCGAACCGGTGCTCCAGTGTGTTCCCGCGCTGAATCAAGCGTGCGCGGGACCTTGCCGACTCGGTAGATGTGACTGTCCTTGCCGGCCTCCTGCGGGTGAATGCCGGTTTCCGGGGCGGCGACGACGAAGAAATCCTTGATGGCCTCGGGCACGAGGCGGCCTTCCTTGGCCTCGACGGTCTTGCCGACGATCGCCGACATGTTGAGTTCCTTCGTCGCGAGCCCCTCCAGGGCGGATTGGGTGATCTCCCGGAACCGGGTCGGGTCGGTTTCCTTGACGATCCGGTCGGTGATCGCGTGCTCGTTGGTCCGCCGTGCATAGAGGTCCCGGAAGAGCTTTTCCAGGAGGTTGGCGGGAAAAATCTCGCCGACCACGTCGAAGACCTGGTCGGTGCCGAGCTCGTTACGAATCTCCCGCAGCCGCTCCAGCAGCTTCTGGAGCACGCGGCCTTCGCGGGTGTTGCGGGCCACGAAATTGAAGATGATGCAGTCGTGCTCCTGGCCGTACCGGTGGATACGCCCGACCCTTTGTTCGAGCCGGACGGGGTTCCACGGGATGTCGTAGTTGATCATCTGGGAGCAGAACTGGAGGTTGATCCCTTCGCCGGCGGCCTCGGTGGCGACGAGCACCTGGGCGGACTCGCGGAAATCCCGCTCGGCGTAGATGCGGCTCCCGGGCGTGTCGCGGTCGCCGATCTTCATCCCGCCGTGGATCTGGGTGACGGTGAGGCCCCATTCCCGGAGCTTGCCGTGAGGGCGGCCGTCCTTGCCGTCGCCGACGAGGAAGTCGAGCGAGTCCTTATGCTCGGTGAAGAGCAGAAGCTTCTTCGTCGGGTCGGAGAGGAAGCCCTGGTCTTTAAGGACGCTCTTGAGCTTGGTGAGCTTCGTCTCGATTTCCCGTTTTTCGAGAATCGCGGGCCTGGTCGATGAGCTTGGTCAGGCTGGCGATTTCGGCGCGGAGCGCGGCCGGGTCAACGGAAGCGACCACGTCTTCGAGCTGGGCGATGATCTCTTGCTGCTCGTCTTCGGGAAGCTCGTCGAAGTCGTCGGGGACGCGCTGCTCGATCTGCTGCTTTCGGTAGGCTTCGGGGTCCGCCAGGATCTTCTCGCGCCGCTCCCGCATGCGTTCCAGCGTCCGCCTGACGGCGTAGATGGTCGAGGCCATCCGGCGCTGGAGCATCGCCATCGTGAAGCCGATGGCTCGTCCGCGTGCGCTGTCTTCGGCCGAGGCCTGAATCGACTGGTCTTCGACGTAATGAGTGAGGTCGTCGTAGAACGAGTATTCGTCGCCGTCGAGGTCGAATCCGACGGTATTCACTTCCCGCTTTGTGAAGAGCTTATGGACCGTCCCGGTTTCCGGGTCGGGGAAGGTGACGAGGGCCTCCTTGGTTCTCCGCAAGTAGAACGGGGCTTCGTTCCGCCTCATCGCCTCCTGGAGGCTCTTGACGTCGCCGTAGACGTCCTTATCGAGCAGGGAGAGGAAAAGACAGAAGTTCTCCGGGTCTCCTTTGTGCGGCGTGGCCGTCATCAGGAGGAAATGGTCGGTCATCTCGGAGAGATTCTCCCCGAGCTGGTACGCGAGGGTCTTCTTGTCGCCGGCATAGGCGCGCCATCTTGTGGGCCTCGTCGACGATGATGAGGTCCCAGCGGGAGCGGAGCAGGCTGTCGCGGGCGTCCTCAACCTTCGAAACCCACGAAATTGACGTGACGACCTGGTCGCGGTCTTGCCAGGGGTTCTGCCCGTAGTTGGCGCGGAGGACGTCGCTGCGGATGACCTCGAAATTCTCGCGGAATTTGTCTTTCAGCTCTCGTTGCCATTGGAACGAAAGATTGGCCGGGGTGACGATCAGGGTGCGTTGCACGAGCCCGCGGGCCTTCAGTTCCTTGAGCAGAAGGCCCGGCCATGATCGTTTTTCCGGCGCCGGGGTCGTCGGCCAGGAGGAATCGGATTCGCGGGAGCTTCAGGAAGTAGCCATAGACGGCTTCAAGCTGGTGGGGAAGAGGATCGACGCGGGCGATCGAGAGTGAGAAATAAGGGTCGTATTCGTAGGCGAGGCCAAGTCGGTGTGCTTCGACGCCGATGCGGAAGTGCTGAGCGGACCCGTCAAACGGTTCGGCCTCTCCGCTGACCTTGAGCTGGGCGATCTTGCTCAGGGCTCAGGACCGGGTCGTAGCTGCGGCCGGACTTCACGCCCCGGCCGATGACTTTGAGCGAGGTCCCGAACGGGATGACGTGGAGAACCTCCATCGCTTCCGGGATGAACGGCCCGCTGATGGTGATGCCCTGGCGTATTTGTGCCGGCGTCGTGGACGGGGTGACCATTTCGAGGTCGCTTTCGGTCGAAATCTGCGATGCGGGCTCTAAAGCCATACTCCCTGTATATTACAGTCTGTGAATCCGTCAATGCATCATACCGCGCAGAGCGTTGTTCGTGCAAATAACCTCGCCTCGTTTCGCCTCCCCCCTCCATCGCCGGCCTCGGCACCGGCGTTGCACCATGTATGTTCCGATCGATTTTCATCCCATTTTCGGGCACGGTTAAAAAGGAGGTTACAGGTGAGGGTAGCTGGGGTCGACGCCCGCGGGGTCTTTATGTTGGCTTTCGCGGAGCGAATGGCGACGCTACTCAGCGTGAAAACTACGAAACGAACCTTAATGGCGCTCGTGCGGCACCCAACTGCATGAAAATGAAGTCCGCATTCTTGCATGAATGTCGAAAGTGAATCTCATTTTCAGAGTCAGTTCCGATTATTCAGGCGCCACACGTTACCTCAAGTCCTGTCGAGAGTTATATCGAGCAGTGACGGTCCGATTATTCAGGCGCCACACGTAAGTCCAATGCCTGCAAGGCTGTGACGCCGTGACGGCGTTTTTGGCCCCTCACACCTTTGTGCGCACTCTTCTCCGCAATCGTACCGAGGGCCGGGTCGTTCACCGTTCACTTCGGATCGTCTGAGTGCGAGGAGGCGGAGTCCGGCCGCACTTCGCGTAACAGAAACGACATGGGTTTTCGGCTCGGCCAACGTGACCAGGACCAACTTTTCATCGGCCCACAATCGCCTCGGTGCTTCGTCGTAGCGCATTCTCAGAGTAACCCAACCTCGCGACGAGTCGGGACGCTGACAAACCGTGTTGGTGTTCAGGGGACCTCATACACGACGATCTCGTTATGGGTGGGATCGTCGGGGAGGGATCCGCGGATGCCGACGATTCGATCGCCTGGGGCGATCAGTCCGCGGGTGCGGCACCAGTCGAGGACGAAGGCGCGAAGTTGATAACGTTCGGTGATGTCGGGCATGGGGAGGGCGTGTCACACCCCAATAGAGGGCCATGGCCCGGGCGGTCTCGGGGTTGTGGGCCAGGGCCACGGTCAGTGCGGGGTTGCGCTGTTTCGAAAGTGCCAGGGCGGTACGGCCGGAATGGGTGGCGACCACCAGGAGGGCGGCGTTCAAGCGGCGGGAGATGTGGCTGGCGGCCTCGACCACGCTTTCGGTGATCGGCTGGACCCGGCCGGCGCGCGCCACCGGCTGGTGCTGCCCCCGCATCCGGCCGTGGCCGTTGGCGTCCTGGCCGGTTGGACTCGGACCAGGTCCAGGACGGCTCCCCGGCGAAGTCGGCGAACATGAGCGTCTCGGCCTCGCTGACGATCTGGCTCATCATGGCGACGGACTCGATCGGGTATTGACCGATCGCGGTCTCGCCCGAGAGCATCACGGCGTCGGTGCCGTCCAGCACGGCATTGAAGACGTCGCTGGCCTCGGCCCGGGTGGGCCGGCTCGACGTCTCCATGCTGTTGAGCATCTGGGTGGCCGTGATCACCGGGATGCGCGCACGGTTGCAGGTCTCGATGATCTGCTTCTGGATGGCCGGCACCCGGGTCACGTCCATCTCGACTCCCAGGTCGCCGCGGGCGACCATCACGGCGTCGGTCTCGGCGACGATCGCGTCGAGATTGTCCAGGGCCTGCGGCTTCTCGATCTTGGCGACGATCCGGGCATGGCTGCCCCGTCGTTCGAGCTCGCTGCGGAGCAAGGCGATGTCTTCGGCCCTTCCGCACGAACGACAGCCCGACGTAGTCGACCTCGTGCGTTGCCGTCCACTCCAGGTCGGCGAGATCTTTCTCGGTCAAGGCCGCCACACTCAAGCCCGCGCCGGGGACGTTGATCCCCTGGTTCGAGCGAATGTGGCCAGGCAAGCGTGACCTTGAGCCGGGCCCAGCCCGGCCCCTTCGCGACCACGTCCATCGCGACCGTGCCGTCGGCGAAGAGCACGCTCTGGCCCTCGGCGAGATCGTCGGCCAGTCCGCGGTAGGTCGAGGTGAGGTGATGGTCGTCGCCGCCGGGGTCCGGCTCGACCGCCAGAACGAATTCCGCATCCTGATCACAGACGACCATGCCGCCGGGGATCTCCCCCAGCCGGATCTTGGGACCGCACAAATCCTGCAACACCGCGAGCTGGGCCCCGGTCTCGGCACCGATCCGCCGGATCATCTCGAGCATGGCCGTATGCTGCTCGTGCGAGCCGTGCGAGAAGTTGAGCCGGAAAACGTCGACCCCCGCCTCGACCATATCTCTCACGACGCTCGGGTCGCTCGACGCCGGCCCAATCGTCGCCACGATCTTGGTCCGCACTTTTCCAAATTGCTCTTTATGTGAGTATTTCATCCAAATCCAGATTCGGGATTTCCCGATTTTGAAAGGCCAACCTTGGCAGGCCCATCCGTTGCCGGTGCGTCAGAGGCTCGGGGCATTGTAGTGAACCCAAGGGAGGAGAGCCAGTCGGAACGGTCGCCGGTCGAGCGAGCGAGCGATGGATCAGCCGAGGAGTCCGGTCCGCGGGTGGATCCGATACCGGGCGACGCCCATGGACGTGGTTCGGGCCGACTCTCCCCACCGCCAGAGTGCCAGGCCAAGCCCGCTGCCGGCGGCCGCGGAGATGACATCGCTGATGTCGGACGTTCGGCCCGGGATGAAGATCTGGCCGATCTCCAGCACGGTCGCCAACATAAGCCCGATCAAAACAACACCGAAGAACGATTGCCGCCAGGAGCGCGCGGCCAGGAGCGCGCCCAGGGGCACGAAGGTTAGCGCCTGTCCGATCACGTCCGCCAGGTCGGCAACGCTACGGCTGTCGTAATACGACCAGAATGGCACCACCATTTCCGGCTTCCAGAACGGAGGCTCGGGCCAGGCGAATCGCCAGGGGCTCCATGCGTTGAGAACCACGACCAAGGTCCAGATCAATACCGCCGGCATGATCCATTGGCGCGCGTCACCTGACTTGGAGCGTACCAAGGGCGCCGCCCCGAGGACCGAACCGGCCAGTGCGAGCACCACCGAGGTCATATCGGCATCGCGGCTGGAAATGACCACCTGCATGCCTTCGATGACCAGGCAAAGGCCAACGGCCGACGCCATAGCCAAGATGAGCGCTCGATGGCCACGCCGGCCCCGTTCCCTGGCGGCCAGCGCGAACAGGCCGCCAGCCAGGGTCCAGGTGAGCAGCTCACTCGCCCACAACCAAGGCTGTGATGCCGGGGCGTTCCCTCGCAACGGCGGCCCAAACGGAATCGGCCGCGCTTTCTTGATGGCGACTTTCAGATCCGCCGCCTTAATCACCACGTCAAACGGAGCAAGACCCCCAACCACCAAACCCGCCGCAACCACCAGGGCACACGCCGTCAGCGGACGCACAACCAGCAACTGCCTGATCCGGACTGACAGGATCGGCCAGAGCTGTCGCGTCCAGACCCAGCCAGTCACGGCCCCCACCATCGAGCCGAACGTGTTGGTTATGAGGTCGACAAACGAGCTGAAGCGGCTTGGCGCAAACAACTGGGCGACTTCCGCCGACCCGCTCAGAACCGCCCCACTCACCACAGCCAGGACCAGGGTTGCGCCGAAGGAGGCTCCGCGACCGTCACGCCACATGGCCAGCAAGAACCCAAAGGGTATGAACAGGAGCACGTTGCTGACCACGTCGGTCAGTATACGCCCTCCCTTCAACGGGTGTTCCGCCAGGCGCCGCAACCTCGAATTGACCAATTCCCCGGACGCCGAAAAATCAAACGGCAGATTGGTTACGTAGATAATGAAGAGAACCCAGAGCAAAAGGAAGACGAGCGTCAGGCTCGGCCGCCAGCGCGAATGAAACAGGAGTAATCGGATCTGTTTGAACAGCACGGTGTTACAGTGCCCCTGTCAGTGAGTTGCTAGTTCCTGCTCGCAAGTTCCTAGTAATTGAAGACCGACAACGAACAACTCGCAACTAGCCACTGAGGCTGCACAACCGAAACTTTAGGCTGGCTGAAAGTTGCGAAGCGAATTGACGATTTCATCGGAGTCGTGGAGAATTCCCTCAAAGGGTATATACGAGAAGGCTTGTAAAGCCTCGGCCGTGGCGGTGGACCTTATCGGAGACGGCCAATGCTCTCTACGACGACGACCGGTTGCGGCGCTGCCGCGTGAGGAGTCAGGAATTCGAATGGAGGAATCGCGCACAGGAACGTTTGATTCTAACTCCTAACTTCTAGCTGCTAATTCCTTGTTTATCAATATTGCGGGACGAGACGATCTGATGAAGCGAACTTTCGCCTTGGCCGCGATGCTCGCGGCCCTTGGGGTGCTGTTCAAGCTTTCGTTCAAGACGTCGGGACCGAGCGAATCAACGAGCCCGGCACTGGCGGTCCGAGCTGGGACGGCGGTCGTCTCCGTACCGGATCCGAAGACCGATCTCCTGGCCAAGTACGGGACTGGCTCACCTCAGGTCCGCGAGCTGGTCGAGCGGGTCGCTGAACGGTTCGGGCGAAACGCAAGCGCAATCGAACGGACCGACGGCCTGAACGGTCTCATCCTGCTTGACCGGCTGGATCTGGAGGCGGTCTTCCTCTACGAGAAGCACCCCACGGACTTCCGTCGACTGCGCGACATGCTGGGCGCCGACGCGGCCGCCGATTTGCTGTTGCACTGGCGTGAGTACTTTGGGTTGAAGCGAGCCGATGAGACGGACCGGGGCATCCTGATTGCCGAGATCGCCAGTTTAACGCCGGCGCAACAACAGTTGGCGGCACGACATCCGACCGTTCTTCCCTTGATCTTGGCGGACCCCAAGGGAATGACCGAACTGGCCGAGCGGATGGCCGGCGACGACAAAGCTCTGGGCGATGTGCTGGCGGTGCTCTCCTTTATCAGTCTGGAACAAGGGGCTTCGGACCTGCGGTCCGCACTGCGGACGTTGGAAAATCACGGGTCGATCGCCCTGGAGGCCCTGCGACGGCAAGGGGCTGGAGGGTTTCGCGTTGGTCAGTCTGTATGGCCCGGTTCTCGAGGCAATGGCCGACGCGATGCCACTCGATCAGAGCTTGATCGTATTGCGCGTGAACGCCGACTATATCGACGAACTGTTGCGAACGCACCGGCCCGAGACGGTGGCCGGGCACCTGCGTCATGTCGCGGCGGCCGGGTTGACCGAAGCGGTCGGAGGCAGTCCCCATGCGCTCCGGCTGGTTGTGGAGCAAGGTGAGCCGGGGGAGCGGGCCTTGCGGCACGCCGGTGCCGACGCGGCGGACGTCGTCTTCGTGGATTTCCACGACCCGACCTTGCAACGCCAGGCGGTTTCCGCCTTGGAAACGCACGGTTTAGTCGCGCTGGCGATGCTCGACAAGTACTCGCAGGACCCGGACTTCCGCCAGATCCTCCGGACCCACGGCGCGGCCATCATCCCGCCGATCGCACAAGCCGACGCCGGGCCCGACACGGTGGCCTTCCTTCAGTCCAAGACGCGACGATCGTTTACTGAGTCGCTGGCGCTGGCGGCCTTGTTCGCGGCCGGTGACAACGGCCAGTCGATGATCCAGACGATCAAGGACGACGGCCTGGAACGCGTGGCCGAGTTGACTCAGAGCGAGGTTCGGTTCTACCAGTTCCTCCCGTTGTACGACGTGATCCACCTGGGGAACGTTTTGGGCCGGGGCCACGCGCCGACCTCGAGCGAGATGACCTGGGCGGTCGTCGACGGCTGCTTCGTGGTCGCCGACGCCTTGAGCCTGGCGGCCGTGCAGCCGGAGGGAGCAATCGCGGCGGAGTCAATCCGCGCGGAGGTCAAGGCGGCCGCGCGGGAGGGGGCTAAATCGTTGGGACGCGAGCTGGCCGAGACCGGTGCCGGATCGACCGGCAAGACCCTGGCCCACCAGTCCGCGGCGGAGGGCGCGTCGACCGCCTCGAAGCGTTGGGCGCGTTGGTGGATCGTGCGATCAGCGGGCGGCATGTACCAGGTCTTACGACGATTACCCGACGCCTTGCCGCGGCTCACGCTCGCTCAGTTGACAGACGTGGCACGCCCTCTCTGCGCCCGGGCCGGCATGCGCCTGACCACCTGGCGGCCAGTTCGCTTGCTCCGCGATGGAACCGAGGTCCTGTTCCGCATCCCACCCGAGCGCGGGTTGAAATATCTGACAGCTCAGGCAATCCAGGCGAGCGTCGGCGTCATCGGCTTTCAAAAAATGGAAGAACACCTGGCCTCAAGAAGGCCACAGATTCGCTGATCGTCGGGATTGGCCCGTCCCATCATTTTCCGCGGAATCCACTTCTTAAATCATGTATCGACATTTTATCGATCTAGCGGTCGTCGTCTCCGCGAGGGGCTGCCGCCTGGCTGGCCGCTGTGGCTGAGCACAAGACGACGAGAGTGAATTCTGATTCAATCCGCTTGCTTTGGTGCAGGAGGATCGTATATAAAGAGGTCATCGCGCCATCGAGTTCGATAACCGACTCAAGAAGCGTGCGAGTGGATGCTCACGCCGCGGTTGCCCACGTCTCATGGGTCCTTGGCGGGTGTGATCTCCTGGACATTGCTGTTGATAGGCTTTTGCTCGTGCGGTTTTGAGTTCGGTGACAGGCGAGGCGGGCGACGGAGCCGGTCCCGCGGAAGGACGACGGAGCATCCGCTCGTTCCGGAGGGAGATCACTCGATGGGCATCGTGTTTTTCTGCCAGAGTTGCGGCGCGCGGTTCGAGGTCGATCCACGGATGGCCGGCAAGACGGGCCGTTGCAAGAAGTGCGGCCAGACAATGTCAATTCCCCGCGCCGAGCAGATCGCGTCGATGGCCGCGATTCCGGCCTTGGCCGCTGCGGGGGTCGGTGGCAGCGTCCGTCCTGGTGCACGTGCCGAAGCCGGTGCCGGCGGTCCATCGATCGGGGCCGTACTCCGGGCCGGTATCAGCAACGTGAAGTTGGCGCCGCTCACTGAGGATCGGATGCCGATCTTTGGCAAGAAGAAAGCCGCCAAGCGGCATCCTCTTGACGACGCCGAGGACTCGAAGCCTTATGTTTTGGCCCAACCGGTGCGCGAGTCGCGCGGCCGTGTGAAGCCGCAGGGCAACGCCCTCATGAGCGTCTGGCGGGGGCAGCTCACCAGCCTCATGAAGCTCTTCCGCAAGATCAACCAGGCCGCGTACCTGTTCTCTGTCCCGTTCCTGGTGATTCTGCTGCTGGGGATCGCGGTGCAAAACCGACCGATGGCTCTCTTTGGAGCGACGGTAGTCGTTCTGCTCAATGTCGGCCGAATCGCCGCCGGGGTTGCCAACCTGGCGGTGATCCCCTTTCGAGACGGAATCGATTTCAGCAAGATGAAAAAGCCGGCCGCAGCGCGTGGCCGAGCCGATCGTGACAATCGGCTTGGTGGTTCTCGCGTTCACGTTCGTCCCCTGGCTCTCCAAAGGTCAGTCCGCCAAGGGTAGTATCGCCGAGCGGATTCGCTCCAGCGCGCACGGGCCTCAAGAAGGAAATGAAGGATGAGGTCGACAAGGTCGTCGACGTCGATAAGCTCGGCACGCAGGCGCAGGAGAAGCTCAAGGAACTCGGAGACAAGGCCAAGGACCTTGATATCAACAAGCTCGGCGCGCAGGCACAGGAGAAGCTCAAGGAACTCGGAGATAAGGCCAAGGACGTTGATATCAACAAGCTCGGCACGCGAGCAGAGGAAAAGCTCAAGGGCCTTGGTTCGTCGTCGGGCAGCGGCTCCGCCAAGACTTCTCGCCCTATCGACGGAAAACCGTAGTGCAACACGTGTTTTGACTCCGCGCAACAAAGCCCAGACAGACAAGCCGCTCATTGTGAAAAACCGAACGGGACTTGATTCCGACTAATCGCGGTCGTGAGCTGCTTCGAATTGATCCGTGAGGACGACGAGACTACCCGATGTCGACATCCACGAACGACGATGTGATGCCTGGGCCCGAAATGGTTGAACTCGAGCCGACGATGGAAGTGGACCTGGCCGAACCTCTGGGCTGCGGCAGGTTCGCGCGCGATCGGGCCTGCGGTGGCCTTGGTTGAGGGGAGTCTGGCGAGCCTCGCGGGCGAGACGGACACGCTGCGGAGGCAACGCTTGCTTGCATCAGCCGTGTTTCTGGCCGTGGCTTTCGGCTTGGTATGCATTTGGCTCTTCGCCAGCGACAACCCCGGCACGCTCAGCGCGGACGGCAGCCGCTTTTCGTTTAGGATGGGGCTGCTCGCTCTACGTTGCATTCTCGCGGCCGCGGTCGCGGGTGTGCTCGCGAGCGAGGCGCCGCTAACGCGCAAGCAGCTACGCGTGGTTGAATATGTCTTGTTCCTGGGATTGGCACTGATTGCACTCGTCACTCAGTACTTCGTCTGCCTCGACCTGATGAGACGCGGCCCCGAGTATGTGCCAATTGTCTTGGCCCTGATCAAAGACGGCGTGATCCAGATGTTGGTGCTTATGGCGATCTACGGGACACTCATCCCGAACTCGCCGGCGTTCGCGGCCCGGGTGCTTGTGACGATGTTTATCGGCGTGGTTGCCACCGGATTTCTCCTCCGTTCACATGCCGATCTCGCCCCGATGATTGCACAGCTTGACGCGGCCGAGGAAGCTGGTTCAAACATCCTTTTCCTGGGAATCGGTACGGCCCTGGCGATCTATGGCTCGTTCCTGGTAAACGGCCTCCGCACCCAACTTCACGAGGCGAGCAAATTCGGCCAGTACCAGCTCCTGCAAAAGCTGGGAGAAGGGGGGATGGGCGAGGTATATCTGGCCGAGCACCAGCTCCTCAAGCGCCCTTGCGCGCTCAAGTTGATCAAGCCCGAAGCCGGAGCCGACCCGATCTCCCTGGCCCGGTTCGAGCGTGAAGTGAGGTCCGCCGCAAGGCTGGCGCATCCCAACTCGATCGAGATCTACGACTACGGCCACACCGAAGATGGGACGTTCTACTACGTGATGGAGTATCTCCAGGGCCTGAGCTTGGCCGATTTGGTGCGCCAGGCCGGTCCGCTCTCGCCCGGCCGGCTCGTCTACCTGTTCCGCCAGGTCTGCGCGGGGTTGGCCGAAGCCCACACGCTCGGCCTGGTGCACCGGGACTTGAAGCCAGCCAATGTCTTTGTCGCGGTTCGGGGCGGTGAGTCGGACGTCGCCAAGGTGCTCGACTTCGGCTTGGTCAAATTGACCAAAGACCCCGGCGCCGCCGCGTTGACCAGCGACCTGACGGTCAGTGGTACTCCGCTGTTCATGGCGCCCGAGCAGGCGGTGGGCGACCGCTCGCTCGACGCCCGTGCCGATATCTACGCCCTCGGGGCCATGATGTATTACGCTGTTGACGGGCCAGCCACCGTTTCAAGGAGAGAGTGCCTTCGCCGTCATGATGGCCCACTCGCGCGATCCCGTCGTGCCTCCCTCGCAAGTCCGCCCCGGCGTGCCCGCTGACCTCGAGAGCGTGATCCTCCGCTGCCTTGCCAAGAAGCCCGAGGAACGCTATCCCGACGTCAAAGCCCTGTCCCAGGCCCTTTCCGCCTGCGCCGCGACAGCCGAGTGGGACTCCGACCAAGCCGATCGCTGGTGGGCTGAAAGCACGCAGTCCATCCCGAGCGGTGAGCCATCCCTGCCGGTCGGAGAAGATGCAAATTCGTGATTTCGCGTTTTGTGCGAATTGGTCAAAATGGGATTTTGCTCGCTGGTGTCGTTCCTCCACTCTCGATCCAGCTCGCTCCAATCGCGAGCGGCTGGCGGGACGCAGCGAAAATCACAGCCCGTCATTCCGTGCACCTTGAGTTTCAATTTCTGCTATTATTTCACCATCGACGGCCGAGACTCATTCTCAACCCTCAGGAGATTCACCATGATCCGTTCCATGCGATTGGCTGTGGGATTCGTCGCAATTCTTTCGTTGACCGGCCCTGATGCCAGAGCCCAGTGGGGTTATGGCGGCTGGGGATGGGGTGGCTGGGGCGGAGGCGCCTCGACTCTTCAGGGCGGCGTGCTCCAAGGCGCCGCCCAGTACGCGATGGGCGCCGGCATGTATAACCTCGATACGGCGCAGGCCAGGAGCATCAATGCCGACACGGCCATGAGATATAACGACTATATGGCTCGAGTCGCCGCGGAATCGGCCAAAGACCACGCCGCGCGGGTGAACCAGCAATTCGCCAGGAACCAATCGCTCTACGATGCCCGCCAGAGACAGCTCCGCGATAATCCGAGCCAGCGCGACGTCGAGCAAGGGGATGCGCTCAACCTCGCGGTCCAGGATCTCAGCAACCCGAGGCTCGGCAGCTCAGCCTTGCGCGCAGCCAATATCCCGGTCTCAGCGAGCCTGATCGCCACGATCCCGTTCATTTATGCTTCGGAGCGGATCACCTTCATGCTGGATGACATACGTGCTTCGGTCAAATGGCCCGAAGTTTTCGAGGGAGAGCAGTATGTCAATGACAAGAAGACATTCGATGAGCTGGCGGCGAAGCTACGGCGCGAGACCGGCGGAGGGGAAGTCTCGAGCCAGGAGCCTACGGGAGGCCAGAGATTTTGTGCAATACTTTGGCGACAAGCTGCGAGCCCAGCCGCTGAAGGATCCGGAAGATCAGAAGGAAGCGCAACGGTTCCTCACCGGCTGCACGTCGGTGCTGGGCTTGCTCGAGAAGCCGAATATCGGTCCGGCGCTCCTCGAGCTCCGGAAAGTCAAGGACACCACGATTGGCAGCCCTACTTGGCTTCATGCACGTCTACAATCTCAAGTTCGGCGTGGCGAAAACACCTCAGGAGAAGCAAGCCTACAATCAGCTACTCGCGATCCTCGACCAGACGCGTGACCAGATTCTGGCCGAAGCCAAGCTGGATCCCTCGGCCGCGATCCGAGCCGACTCGAAGGCCGCGACCGACTTTTTCGGCAACATGAATCAGGGACGTTCGCCGAACGGGGCGACCGCACCTCCGCCGAAACCCAAAGCCCCGCAATGAGCGATTCCGGCTTCCGCTGCCGAAAATAGCAGGCACGGGCTGCCGGTTGCCGTTTCTGGGCACGGCTCGTGAGTGGGGTCGGACTTATTGCACTGTCATACTCTTAGTCTTACTCTTACTCCAGTTTCGCATTTCATCCGTGTTTCATCTGTGTCAATCCGTGGCCAAGGCGGTTTCAAACCGAGGAGGTACAATGGCGATGGGCACACGCAAGACGGGCGAATTCTGCTGGATCAACATGTTGACGCCGCAGCCGGCCGAGGCGCGCGGTTCTTTGGCCAGATACTCGACTGGACGTATTTCGAGATGCCGGGGATCGGCCACGGGGTGAAGGTCGCCGGCCACGACATCGGCGGCCTTTTCGACCTCCATGGCCCGAACACTCCTCCGGGACTGAAGCCGGTGATCGGCGTCATGGTCAAGGTTGATAGCGCCGACGCCATCTGCGAGAAGGTGACGTCCCTCGGCGGCCAAGCGAGGCCGGCGTTCGACATCATGGATCAGGGCCGCATGTCCGTCTGCTTCGATCCCAACGGCGCCGAGTTCGACGTGTGGGAGCCGAAAAAGATGCTCGGCACCGACGTCGACAGCACCCTGCACGGCGCACCGTGCTGGTTCGAGACGTTGACGACCGACGTCGACCGCGCGACGGAGTTTTACTCCGGGCTCTTCGGCTGGACGCCCGAGGTGATGCCGATGCCAGGCTACAACTACACGACCTTCAAGCACGGCGGTGCGTTCGTCGCGCGGGATGATGAAGATCGGGCCTGAAATGGGGACGACGCGGTCGCACTGGGGGACGTATTTCACCGTGAAGGATGTCGACGAGGCCGCGCGGGAAGCGGTCAAGCTCGGCGCGAGGCTCTGCGTGCCGCCGCGGGACATCCCGGGCATCGGCCGCTTCTGCGGTATCACCTCACCGCAGGGCGTCACGTTCTACGGCATCAAGTATTCGATCTAGAACGGACGAGAAATGTCCGCGTTTGAGCGGTTTACTCGTTGCGTTGGGCACGGCTTAACAACTTAAAGGCAACCCAGCAGGTGGTGTATTGGGAAGGGACATTGCTGGTCGCGTATTCCTGGTACGTCCAAAGGATTGTCGGATCCGACGGGTCAACACACGTACTATTGTAGTTTCCCCAAGCCAGTCCGTATTTGCTGGCGCGGTTGCTCGAAAAGACCGTCGTGCCTTGGGCGGCCAAGACCGGCGGCCGCATCGTGTTCTTGGGATCGTCCGCGGCATGCATCATCACGCAAACCGACGGGAACTCCGTTTCCGACGTCCGCGTGCAGCCCAAGCCGATATTGCCGTTTGCATCGACCGCGAGCGAGGGCACCAGGTAGTCGCAGTCCGGGGCGTCCACAAAGCCTTCCTGCAGCAGTGCGCCGTCGCTCGCCCGGATCTCGCACCAAAACACTCCGCACCGGGAATCGAGCGTGTTTTTCGCTGCATTACAGGCGAAGATACTGCCGCCATGTGCGTAGACGCACGTCGTGCGGCGGGCCTCGTCGGCTCGTAGTTTGCCTCCCGGAGCGGGTTGAACCGCCCGGCCCCGCAGGGAAGCACCGTTCGGCGATTGGTACGTCCGGCTCAAGGGGATGATCTGGGCCTTCGAAAGCGTCGCGGTTTTCCCGGACCAGGTGAGCTTGTACAGGTACATCTTGGAGAAGCTGTTCCCGAACTCGCGGTTCAGGATCAGTTCCGGCGCGTCGGCAGGCTTGTTCGGGTTAATGTCCGTCGCGGGAAAGGATTCGATCTCCAGATTGGTGAACGATTGCACGTTGGCCAAACGTGGCCCGTCCGACGCAATGGCATCGGCCTTCGGAATCGCAAAGCAGCCGTGCATCGTATGAGTGTCGCCGGTCATCACGATGAACGTGATATAGATCCCGTTCTTGTCGAAGCCCAATTTCATGCCCAGATTGGCCGGCTTCATCGGGAGTCGCACGCCCTTCCAGCCCCGGGTGGGATCCATCGATTCAGAAACAGCGAGAAATCCATAAGGGGTAGCGTCCTGGGCCTGGACGACGGTGTACCACCGCTCGGCGAGTTGGATCATACGTCATGCGGGGGTCGTTCAAAACCGGCAGCGTGAAACCGGGCTTCGCGTTTTTCCAGAACTCTGTCTGGGTCATGCGTTGGAGGACCGTCGCCGGTTTTCTTGTCGTGAATCACGATATTGGCATCCGTGCAATCGACAACGTGGCTTGGTCCCACGCCGCCGGTGTTGTCGGGATTATCCTTCGGCCCCGGTCCGGAATCGCCCGGAAATGACCTCAAGACGGTAACCTCTTGTGCCAAGGCCATCGCGGGTACGAGCGAGCAGCAGAGGAACGCGAGCTGGTGAACGCGGGCCTTCATGAATTCCTCTCATCGCGCGCTTGTTTCGGGTTCAGCCGGCCGGCAGCGAGGTGCCGAGGATGTAGGGTGCGGAATGGTTGCGGGCAGCGGATTGAGTTGGCGCAGGGGGTGGGATTCGCACCCACGGCTTCGGGGGATTAGCCCGACGAGTTGCCTGCTACTCCACCCCTGCGTCAACATCCTACGGTAAACTCGATCCACCGTCACGGTTTCTTGGGCGGAGGTGTAGCCTTCGCTTTCACGGGAACGGCCTTCGGGGCCGCAGCCTTCTTGGGCTTCTTCTTTTCCTTGCTCTGCGAGTTATTGCCTTTTCCCATCGTCGTCGCCTCGTTTCAAGAGTGAGAGCTTGCCAAAGCCAAGCCAGTCTAATGCATGGCAGGACGCGAATGTAAGGGTATTCTGAGAATTATGCGCAACCACTTCACGAACTGGCGGCACGTATGTCGGCTCGACTATCCATCCGTGTTCGCATTTTCGTGCGCGGATACGCGTCATCGTGGCCGACGAAAGACAGATGAGTGGCCGGTCATTCGATTGGTTTGTCGCCCACAGTCAGGCCGATCCGATTACCTCGGGATCGCGCTGACGCGCTACTTCTTCCCGGCCTTCAAGTGTTTATTGAACCAGGCCAGTGCTTCCTCTTGAATATCCTGGTCGTAGCAGTGGGGCTTGGCGGGCGAGTAGCTTCGAAAAAGATCGGGAGATCCGGCCCACGCGAACGCTTCGGCGATCTGCCGCGTGGCCTCCTTTTGTCCGAGGGGAGGAAAGAGCACGTCCTCGGTCCCGCCCACGACCATGCACGCCCTGGGTGCGGCCATCGCGATGAGATCGGGTACGTCCAGCCGGTCCCAGACCCCGGGGAGCAGGCAGAACGTGCCGATCGCGCCGGCGAGATTGTAGGCTTGTTGTGTGTCGCCCGTCGTCATCCAGCCGACAGAAACGGTCGCTTTTACGCGCGGTTCGAGCGCGGCGATCATGTTCGTCCGCCATCCGCCTCCGGAGAGGCCGGTGCATCCGATGCGGGTTCCGTCGACCTCTTTTCGGGACAGCAGGTAATCGACGCAACGGCTGTCGTCACCGAAGTTGACGCCCGCCCAGGTTGTGCCCGCCCAATTCAACTCGCGGACGCCGAGATAGAGGGCCTGTCGCGCGAGGCTGTCGTATTTCGCCAGGGTCGAATCGTCGAGGGCGGCCGGGTCATAAGTCTTGGGCAAGCCGCCGAGCGCTCGAGGCGCACGCCGGCCGAAGTGATACGCGTCGATGACGATGACCGCATACCCATGGGAGGCGTACCAGTCCGCCAGTGCCCTTCCTCCGGTGTAAAGGGCGCGATGTTTGGTCACGACGGGATGCACGGGTTCACCGCAGACCCGATCCGCGCCAAAGAGCATCGGGCCGCCCCACTCGTGCAAGACGAGCAGGGCCGGAGCGGGGAGCGGGACGTTCTTCGGAATGTAGAAATATCCGGGCACCCGGAACCAGGGCGTCGTGTTGAATTCGACCGTCTCGCGGATGAACGAGTCGGTTTCCACCCGCGCCAGCGTCTTGGATTTGAGGTCGACAGGAGGGAGATCGTAGTGCAGGCCGCGTCTGAGGCATTCCCGCGCCTCCTTGGCCCACTCCAGATGGCGTCGGCCGGGATTGGCCTTCTTCCAAGCCTCAGCGTTGAGATCGAGTGGGCGATACGCTCGCATCGCCTGGATCGAGCCTTCCAAAGACCCGTAGCTGTTGAGTGGTTTTGCCCGAGCCTCTCTTCCGTAAAAACCACCACCGGCCGGGGCATTCCCGATTGGCCGAAGCTCACCCGATCAAGGCCCGCGACGAAGAAAAACAGCCCGATCAGGCCCGGAATCATTTGACTTGAGACCGAAGAGAGAAAGGGCGTGATCCGCATGGTTGGCCTTGTTGGTTGAGGACCAGAACTTGGAGGATAATCGCTCAATTCGTCGATGCGTGACACAATTTCATTCGACCGAAGTATCGTACCGCGAAATTCGAAACTGACCTGTGCGTCTTTCCGCCGCGACACTTCTTTCGAAACTTAACCACGGTTCCGGGGCCGATCAAGACGTTGATATCTCATCCGCTCCCGCCTCCATCGACCGTCAAGAATTCGATAATCTGAAACCAACTCGGTTTCAAAGTCAACCATCGTGGGATAAAAGTTTGGCCAGAACCTCGAGCGAATTCGACGCCCTGGAAATGCTGCGCAAGCTCGCCTTCGCCGAACAGGTTCCCTAACTGGCCAAACAGATGCTCTTGCCGATCGCTACAACGGATGAGGATTATGAATCGGAAGACGATTGATCATGCGAGACAGGATCTGGATGCCCGTGATGAGAACCGATAAGGAGTCGGGAGCCGTTTCAGACTTTGGGTCGGCATCTGACTCCCATCCCATCCTGAAACCCGGCCGTTCCGTAGGACGGTATGTCATCCAAGGACGTTCGAACCCTTCCCGGGGAGACCAGCATACACAGCCGATCCCGATCATCCTCACATGGCGGCCGAACGATCGAGGTTACGTTGAGGGCCGAGTGAAGAGTAGTCGAAGCGAGTTTCTGGCTTTGAGATGAAGAGGAGGCGAACCCTGCTGTGACATTTCAGCCATGACCTAACCTTTGGGTTCTTATGGGTCGCGCCGTTGTCGACGAACTGGTGCAGATTCCCGGTCCTCAGTCGCTCGGGCTGCCCCGCAATGCGGACATGTCCCAGAGGCGGACGTCATTGTCACTTGCGATTGCGGCCAGGGTTCGGCCATCGGGCGAGAAGGCGATCGCGATGAGCCAGTCCGCCTGGCCATCCAGCTCGTGGAGTTCCTGACCGGTCGCGATGCTCCAGATCCTGACCCGCGCATCAAGGTCGGTTGCGGCGAACAGGCGGCCGTCCGGGGAGAAGGCGACCGAGTTCATCGCGACCGAGCGTCCCCGGATGGTCTGCTCCAGCCGTCCTGACGCGAGATCCCATAGCCGGGAGCAGCGTTCGCGAGCACTGACCGAAGCCAGCCGGCCGCCGTCCGGCGAATAGACGATCGAATCGACCGGGTCGCGCGGCACCTCCAGGCGGCGACGTGGCAGGCCGAGCGTGAGATCCCAGACGATGATCGCTTCATCATCCCGCCCCCGAAGCCAGCGACTGGCCATCGGGCGCGAAGGCGATGCTCAGGACTGGTGAGCCGTGGCCGCGGAGGGGTCCAAGCGGCCGGCCCGCGTCCATGTCCCACAGCACGATTTCGTTGTGAAGAAAACTGGTCGCGGCCAGGACCTTGCCGTTGGGCGAGAACGCCAATGCTTTAACACAGCGGATCGCCATTCCCAACCGCCGTTCCGTTCCCGTCCCCCGCAGATCGAGCAGTGTGATGTCGGGTTCGATCCCGCCCAACGCCAGGAATCGACCGTCGGGCGAGAAGGCCAGGCCCCTGAAAAAACCTCCGCAACCCGGGACGGATCGAATACTCCAGCCATCCACCACGTCCCGCAACGTCACGCGGCGATCCCACTGACTGGTCGCGATCGTCGTCCCATCCGGGGAAAACGCGAAGGCGATGTTCGGGGTCTTCGAATCTCCCCGCGCCATTCGGACCGCCGCGGCTCCTCGTCCCGGGTCCTGGTTCGCGAGCCAGACCGATGCCACCACGATGATGGACAGGAGGACCATCATCTCGCGGGTCCAGAAACACCGGGAGACACGCCCCTCCCTCCCGATCCGAAGTGCCATGCACATCATCGTCCCCGATCGGCCAGGCTGCGTTTTGCAAACGACGCATCGCTCAATCTCCCGAGGTTGTCACGCATTTCACAAACAGACAATATTATGATAATATAATACTATATAATATAGATCAAATAGGCACGAAGGCACCCGAGCCGATCCGCCTGAGGCGCAAAGTGGTCCTCGGCCGGCGCGAAGCCCGCTTGTAAATTGCACCAGGAACTCGCTCGCTGTTATCGGTTGCCGTGAAGACGGCTTGCGTCACCCAGCCGGGCCACCACAGCCTGGAAGTCATCCCGGCCGCGAAGGCCGTCGAGGTCGTGGTCGGCCGCGACGAAGGCCGCATTGCTCCATCCGGCGGAGACTGCTTGCTTGAGCAGGGCCACGGCCTGATCCGCCTCCGTATCGGCCGCTTTGGCCCCCTCGGCCGACTTGTCGGTGGCGCGGATCGCCGCGGCGGCCAGAGCGCGGCAGCGGGCCGCATTGTAAAGGCCGGCGGCGACGGTCGCTGGTCCCTTTCTCCCATGCCTTGGCGGCTTCCCGCACCGGCGCGATGGCCTCGGCGGCGCGGCCAAGTTGCAGGAGACCGCTGGCCACGCGCATCTGGCTCTCCAGCGTGTCGACATGGGCGAGGCCAAGCTTGGCTTTTCGCGGCGCCAAGGTCTGCTCGTTGAGCTTGAGGGCTTCACCATGACGGCCCAGGGCGATGGTGGCGGCCAGGTCGTGCATGGCCCGAAATGTGTCGGGATGATCGTCGCCGAGCTTGGCTCTCTGAAGCGCCAAGGTCTGCTCGAAGAGCGCGATGGCATCGCCGTAATGGCCCAGGCTGGCACGCGCCGTAGCGACGCCGGCCATGCTCCGCAGCGTTTCGGGGTGGTCCGGACCGAGCTTGGCTTTTCGCAGCGCGCAGGATCTGATCGCAGAGCCGGAGAGCCTCATCTGGCTGGCCCAGGACAAGGTAGGTGTCGGCCAGTTTGTTCATGCTCGTGAGCGTGTCGGGATGATCGGGACCGAGCGTCGCTTTCAATCGCCGCGAGCCTCCTCGTGGAGCTTGCGGGCCTCGGCGTGACGGCCAAGGGCGCCGTACGATTCGCAGGTTGGTCATGCTGGCCAGCGTGTTGGGATGATCGGGCCGAGCCGACTTCGCCGCGCCAGAGTCTCCTCGCCAGCGGGACAGCCAGGTCATAGCGGCCCAGGCGGCGTAGTTGTTGCCCAGGTTGATCATGCTGGCAAGCGTGTCGGGATGGTCGGCGCCAAGCTTGGCTTTTCGCAGCGCCAGGGTCTGCTCCTTGAGCTTGCAGGCCTCGGTGTGACAGCCCAGGTCTCCATAGCTAGTGGCGAGGTTGCTCATGCTGCTGAGCGTATCGGCGTGGTCCGGACCAAGCGGATTTTCCGCAGTGCCAGGGTCGCCTCGTTAAGCCCGAGCCCTCGGCGTGGCGGCCCAGGGCCGGTAGGCTCGCCAAATTGTTCATACTCGTCAGCGTTTCGGGATGATCGGGGCCGAGACTGGTTTTCCGCAGTGCCAGGGTCTCCTCGTAGAGCTTCACGCCCTCGGCGTGGCGGCCCAGGGCGTAGTAGCCACTCGCGACATTGTTCATGCTTCCGAGCGTGTCGGGGTCGTCAGAACCGAGCTAGGCCCTCACAAGGCCAGGGTTTCCTCGTTGAGCTTGAAGCGCCTCGGCGTAACGGCCCAGGTCGACGTAGCTCGCGGCGAGGTTGCTCATGCTCGCCAACGTATTGGGGTGGTCGGGACCGAGCTTCGCCTTCGCGAGGGCGAGGGTCTGCTCGCGGAGCTTGACGGCCTCGGCGTGCCGGCCGCGGGCGGCGTAGCTATTGGCCACGTCGATCATGGTCCCCAGCGTGTCGGCGTGGTCGGGGCCGAGGAATTCGGCGTTGAGCGCGCGGGCTGCCTCGAGTTGCTCCTGAGCGATCCGGGGTTCGCCCAGACGCAGGGACGAGACTCCGAGCGTCCGCCGCAGCCGGGCCTCGACGAGCGGCTGGCCGCGGAATTTGCTGGTGATATGAGGCAGCGACGACTCGAGCGCCGGAGCGACACTGCGTGGCCCAGGCCCCCGCTCTGGCCGCGGGGACGGGCGGCCGCAAGGACCCGGGTCTCGACGAATCGAGCACCGCCCGCGTCTCGGCCTCCCGTCTCTCCACCGCAATGCGCACCGCCGCGTCTCGGCCTCCCGCCTCTCCACCGCGATGTGCGCCGCTTTCTCGGCTGTCGCTGCGTTCAACGCAGCGTCTTCCGCGCCGGCCTGCGCACCGCTTGCGTCACGCTCACCAATGTACCGGCCGCCATGACCGTGAAGATCGCCGCAGTCAAGCCTGCCACCGCCGGGTTGCGGCCGGCCCACCGCGCCAGCCGCTCTCCCACCCCGATCCGCCGCGCGTCGATCGGCTGGCCGGCCACGAACGCTCCAGGTCATCACCCAGCTCCTTGGCCGACTGATAGCGCCGCCGCGGATCCTTCTCCATGGCCTTCTGCACGATCGTTTCCAGGTCGCGGCAATCGCGCGTCACGTGATCGCAGTGAGCGGGCTTCTACCTGGCGGATCTGCTCGATCAGCGCCATCCGGTCCGACGCGGCAAAAGCGGGCTCGAGGCCAGCAGCTCGTAAAGCGTCAAACCCAGCGAGTACACATCGGCCCGCGCGTCACACTCACCGCGAAAGCGTTCCGGGGACATGTAGCGGATCGTGCCCAAGAGGTCGCCGGTCTGCGTCACACCCACGTCGCCCGCCTTGGCGAGCCCGAAGTCAGTCACCCAGACTACGCCGGCGGCGTCCAAGAGCAGGTTCGACGGCTTGATGTCGCGGTGTATGACACCGCGGCTGTGGGCATAACTCAGGGTGCTCGCGATTTGAATTCCGATCTGGGCCACGCTACGGTAGTAAGCGCGGCGGTTGCCGTGGGCCGAAGAGAGCTCCGACTGGCCCGACAGGACGGCCCAGGAGGACGTCGGGGTGTCGGATCCCGTGGTCTCGTGGTCGACTTCCGCCGTGCTCACCGGTCGCGGCGTCGGCCGGCCGTTCGTGCGGCAATCGACCCTGCGCAGGTGACGTGGCCGGACCCGGCTCGGCCGCGACATCCCGGCACCTGCTCCCATCTCGCCTCGGTCGCGCAGCCGCTTGAGGTCGCCGATGACCCGGTCGAGACCCGCGCCGCAGATCATTTGCATAGTGTAGAAGATCGACCACTCGTCCTGGCCGACGTCGAAGACCGGAACGATGTTCGTATGGTGCATCTGGGCCGCGGCGCGGCCTCGCGCTCAAACCGCGCCCGCGCCTTGGCGTCGCCGGCCAGGGCGCCGGGCAAAACCTTCAAGGCCACCCGCCGCCCCAGCGCCTCTTGCTCGGCCTCGTAGACAACCCCCATGCCCCCTCGGCCGATCTCCCGGAGAATGCAGTAGCCGCCGATTCGCTCCAGGGGCTGCCGATCGCCCTTGAACGCGACTCTGCGGGCCGACTCGCTCTCGTCGCTCGATTCGGGCTTGAGCTCCTCGACCACCAAGAGCGCCTCAAAGACCTCGCGGATCTCGACGGCGTGCGCGGGATACTGCTGGCAGTACTCGCCGATTGTCGGTCGCTCCCCGCGCCGGCAGCGATCGAGGAACTCCTCGGCCAAGGGCGCCACCATCCCGTGTGCATTGCCCGTTGTGTCCATGGTCACTCCCGCTTCTTGTCGAAAAAGCCCGGGGTCTTCTTGAGGACTTGCCGCAACCGCTGCAGCGCCCGTACGTGACGCGTGCTGGCGGCCGACGGCGTGATGCCCAGCACCTGGGCTGTCTCTTCGTTGGAGAGCTCTTCAAAGTGCCGCAAGGCCACGATCTCCCGGTCGATGGGGTCCATGCCGTTGATCACTTCCTGGAGGATCAGTTGCATCTCCGCGCGGTGGACAGCGTCGCTGACCGATGTGAAGCGGCCCAACAGTTGGGCGGCCAGCGACACGCTGCTGGCGCACGGCATGGCCCCGCGATGCAGCGAAACTTCCCGCCTGGCGTCGCGCATCTCGAGCACCGAGGTGATGGCGGTGCAAGAGCTGGAGGTGCTGGCTCGTCAGGAACCGCAGCCATAAGTAGAACGGCATATCGGGCTCGACGAAGGTAGTCGTCGACCCGGCCGGCGAAATCGACAAACGCTTCCTGGAGAACGTCCGAGGCGTCTATCCGCCCTTGCAAGCGGTGGTCCATGCGCAGGCCGAACAACCCGCAGCAGCCGCGAGCGGTACCGCTCCCACACCCGGCCGATCGCGTCCGGGTCGCCTGGGTGCTGCCGCAGCAGCTCAACCGCATCTATCGAATCTTCGGCCATCGGCGTCTCTCCATAGAGAGTAACTACCAGGTGAAGGCCGCCGGGCACTCACTTTTTATTTTTTTGAGCCATTAGTTCTACTGTATCTTTCAGGTTCTAAGCTGGTTCTTCAATGGTGGTAAGATGTTACGCGAACGATAATTGTAAAACCTTGCTTGTTCGTTGCGATGCAACCAACGGGTGCTGCGGCGACGAAGCGAAGCCGGAAGGTTCGTTTGCAAGTAAGCGTCGATCAGTCCGCTGATCAATTGTCGTAGTTGCGGAATCGTCAGAGCCGGGGTCTTTTTTTTTCCCTCCCGCGTCTCCTTGTTCAGGAACCACGCGGCCAGCAACGAGAGGGTTTGGTGATGATGCCAGGCGATCCAGGTTCTCACCTGATAGTCCGCCAAACCGGCTTCTCCTTTGGCTCGGCGGAAGCATTCTTCGATGCGATGCGCCGCCGTGGCCACCCGGGCCAATTCCGACAGCTTCACGTCAGCGGTCGCGTTCGACAAATAATAATCAATCTTGTATGTGTTATCGGGTTGACGTTTTCGAGTTATAAACAGTACTTCGTCAGGTCCTGTGCCACCTGTGTCGGTCCGCGCCTGCACCCGACACTTCACGGCTTCGATCACCAGCGGTCCCTTCTCCCCATCCCGCACATCGATTTTGGTCCAAGCGTCTTCGGGAAGCATCGAGCACCACTTATCCACTCGTATGAAAGGATTCTTGGGATGCCGACCTCGTCCCGAGTACACCGGCGCGGGTGCCTCGATGTCACGGATCAGCGTGTTCGAGGGGACCGCAAGCAGATATCGTTCGCCAAGGGTACGCAAATCCAGCCGAAAAGCACTGGGACGCCCCATCTCGTCGTCGCCCGCGATCCAACTGTGCGGCAGGTCCCCTCCGCACTCTTTCAACATCTCCAATGCCAGTTGATGGCGAGTCTGAAATCGGATCGTCTTGGGTATCCCGGCTTCCGCGCAACGCGCCTTGTCTTTCGCCCAATCTTCAGGAAGATAGAGACGTACATTGACAATTGCATGTTCAATACTTGTCACGTAACCCATATAGACACCGACTTGACAGTTCTCAACTTTGCCCAGTCGGCCGCACCATTGCCTGCCGACGCCCACCGACTTGGTTCCTTTCTTAGCAAATGCCGAGGGGTCGAACACAATCACGCCATCGGCTTCGCCCAGCTCCTGGCCGACCTGGCTTGCCAGAGTGGCGAGCAACGGCTGATGATCCCATGGCACGTAACCAATGAACTTCTGAATCCCCTGCCGCTCTTGATCATGCAGGTACGCGATCCCCTCGCTTGTCTTGCGTCTCAGTCCAGACACCAAGCCGCTCATGTACTCAAGCGCATGCTGTTTCTGTTCGGGCTCGAGAAGGCTGCCGACAAAAGGCAAAACGAACTGATTCAGTCGAGGCAACAAATCCTTGAGCAGCTCGGGAGACACCTCGGCTTGATCCATCATCTCATCCAACCGCGCTTCAAATCGCCGTTCCACGACATACTCCCTTCGTGTGAATCTCCGTGACGGAAGCTAATATCGCAAAAACGGTTAGGTACAGTCAACCTCGGATAAGTAGATTGGTACCACAAATCGGTGTTGAGCCACGAACAGGTCGACCGACATCGTAACTGCACTTTCCGCGACTTTCTTCCCTCGGTGGCTGACAAGACTCGGGTAGACGGATACCGCCCAGCAGTAACGATGGCGGTGACCAAACCAGCCGATCGACGCCGGCCGGAGCTAGCCATGACATCATCGCACCACGATACGACACGTTGCCAATGGTTCTCTCACCTCACCTCAGCCCTGAATCCCAGATCCGCCCCGCGGCTGGTATGGCTCGCCATCGGCGCCATCCTCGACCACCGGCGGCGGATACGATTGTTCGCGGTCGTACCGTGTCGTTCACTCTCAAAGAGGCGCCGCACTCGACCGAAGTTAGCGAGCACTTTCCCAGCGTGCGTGCGGGCGATATCATATGATAGATACCACCAAATCGGGGAGGTTGATCATGGCGGTTGCCAAAGTGTTCAGGACGGGTCGCAGCCAGGCGATCCGGCTACCGAAGGAGTTCCGCGTGGAAACGGACACGGTCCACCTCAAGCGCACAAGCGAAGGATTCCTCGTGATCACTAGGGACCCCTGGGAGATCTTCTTCGAAGGCGTCCAGAAACTCTCCGACGAGTTCGTGAGCCGCGAGCGTGTCCAGCCTGAGCTGGAATCACGGGACTGATCGTCGTGCTCTACATGCTGGGCACGGACATGATCATCTTCATGCTACGCGGACTCAAGGCGTCGGCACGGCAGCGAGCCCGCCGCGAGAGGGCCTTGGCCCTGGTGGCGCGCTGCCGGGAGGCCCAGGCGAAGGGCGACGTGGTCGGACTTTCGGCCATCACGGTATCGGAGCTGGAATTCGGCGCCCACAATAGTGGTGACTATGAGACCGAAATCGTCGCCGTCCAAGAGATTTTGACGCCCTTCGAGGTGTACGACTACGATGGCGTGAGCTGCCCGCGCATTACGGCCGCATCCGGCGCGACCTCGAACAGGCAGGCCAGGTGATCGGCGCCATGGACTTGTTGATTGCCGCACATGCGCTTGCACTTGCCGCGACGCTCGTGACCAATAACCTCGGCCACTTTCAGCGGATCGCCGGCCTATCCGTGACGCGCTGGCCGTGAACGGCAAACCATGCGCATCACGTGCCGGCCGACTGATGAAATCTCGCGAAGTTTGCCGGCGCCGTGATTACCGTGGAAAGAAATACAAGTGCCGCCCCTGGCGGGATTGCGGCAGTCGCGTTACAACTCAAGGTGTCTGACAAGGCGCCCACTGGCATTGCATCCGCAGCGTGAAAACATACGTGCTTCGCGCCGTACTCTGGCTAACACTTGGCAAGATGCAAGTGTGGCGTGAACAACGTGCCGATGCGCGAAGAATAGAAAGATAACCATGAGTGAAGTACGCCTGGTGGTCCGCGATCGGTATCGAAGCATCTACGGGACATGTCACGGTGCTTCCGCCGATCATATCGTCGCGGCATTGAGCGCCGAACCGGAGACGATCGAGGAGCTCGATCAGGCCCTCGGGCGGTTCCAGGCACCAGACGATCGTGGCTCTTTCGCTGCGTTTTCGCCGGGCATTTACGACGAACCATACGACGCAGGTCTCATGGTCATCGATCTCGAGGCGCGGCTCGTCGCTTGTGAGTCTACTTACTCCTCTCCCGGAAAGAGAGGCGTGGTCCCATACCATAATGGCCGGCACGCCACGGACGAGCAGATCCAATATCACCTATCCGACGAATGGACGCTCTCCTCGGACATCGAGAACTGGCGAGCACTTGCTGAACGACGACGACTTCAATGGCGGGACCACCCGGCGCTGGATGTTCGCGGTTTCCTTTACGGTCAGCCGATGCTGAAGTTCATCGCAAATGCCTGTTGGAAAGCGGTTCGAGCTCAAGAATCGTCCGAAGCCGGCCAATGCCGCCAATATGATCAACAATTCGACAAGGTCAGGGCGATCCATGCGGAATGGCTGCTCACGCCTCGCGATGACCTGCGCGGGCGGGCACCTCGGGACCTCCTCCTGGCCAAGCACGAGTTCATCTCACGCGACCTCCAGGATCGGCAGTCGCAGTGGTCGGAACAACAGCAGTGTCCGCCCGGACTCGATCCTGGTACAAATGCGTATCGCTACGGTGGTTTCGGTACGCATGAGATTGTCTTGTACTTTGATCTGATGCGTGTACCTGCTCCGTTCATGCGAGTGCCGGCTCATAGAGAGGATGAACGAGACTACGCCGCAAGCGAATCTCCAGTTCGAGACGCCTGGCGACTTCCTGATCGCCGAAGTCCCGCGACTGGAACACTTGCGAGACCAGTGGCTCGATTCGCCCGACCCCGAGTTCCACGGCCGAAGCGCCCGGAGCATTATCGATCGTGAGCGACGGAGAATTCCAGAGGCCCTTTCCGGCGAGGAGGCCATCGTCGATCACGACTGTCCCTGCTGTCAAATGATGGCGGACCTGCCCGGCCCCATATTCTGGAACCTCGACGGCAGCGGGATGGATCCTGACTTCGCGTTCTCATTCCACCACACCCGCGAAGAATGGGAGGCGGAAGAACGTGAGTTCGACGAGTTCAACCGTCGTTTCGATGCGAAGCGCGAAGAAGAGGAACGGCTCGGCGTCAAGTACCCCGGTGCGGGCTATGCCGATCCCGATGGTGTTTGGAGCAGAAGCTTCGTTGCCGAAGATGTCAGTGGCGGAGAAGCTTTCCTCGCAGTCCGTTTATTCGCGATCGGCTCCCATCTCGCCGAGCTGATCGTCGACCTCAAGCACCCGACCGAAGACCACACGCTCATCGACCGCCTGAGCCACGACTTCGGCAACCTGCGCGAAGTGCTCCAGACCCAAGACGTCGAGCTAGCAGCGGCGCTCATCGAGCCCGTGCTCGACCGGTTCCGCGACACGCTCGATGCCGTGGCACGTGCCCGCGCGGACTTACAAGCCAAGTGCGCCGACCTGCAACAGCGACTCCATCGGTTCCTGGAATCACCGAAGGACCCATAAGGGGAAGGACCGATAGGGGTTCAGGAGCCGATTCAGGCTTTCGGCTCCGGACCCCTTATCCTCATCTCAGACTTTCCTTCTAAAATCAGCGAGCTTGCACGGAATCTTACACATGTCCTTAATTACTTTGCGCGACTAGTAATCAATGACCCATGCTGGCATAAGCATTGTGACTGTTCGGACTGAGAGTTTCCTGGCGACTTGACGATTAACGAGGAGTATTGACTGGCTGAGTCTACGAGATAAAAGTTGTGGTGGAGATCATCTCACGCAGAAAGTTGATGTCATTGCCAACTGGTGATAATCGCAACCTCATAGCCTATCGATGCCCTATTACCGCATGGCGTATCAGGAGCAATAAAAAAACATGTGGGCTATACACCGTTCTGGGAACTGAATAGAGCCGGGTTTTGCCCAAGGTAAGCGCGTTTGACGGCATGCTGGCAAACTACCCGTACAACGGGAATTATCCATGTAAATGCCTCCATTGGTCATTCCTCGGTACGCTCTGGTGAGATCTATCCGGCTGTCAGTCTACGCAAGAATAGAGCATGCTAAAGACCAAACGTGAGATTCAAGTCCATACTTTTCCCAGCTGGTGCAGGTGATGCTGGATCGAAAGAGGAAATGATGCTTATAATCATGCCGGACGAGTTAAGCAAATTGCAGTATGACGGCGGAAGTTACGCTCGTTCCTCTCGACCTGTTGATAAATCCAGAAAAGAGGCCGCGGCACAACAAAGCAATGATGGGCATCCACGGATCGGTGCCCACAGTCGGGGCTGATATAAAACCAGGCCTGACACAGATAAGACTGTCCAGTAGCCATCCTCTAAGGTTTGAAGACCACATGACCGGACCATAAGGGTTCCGGAGCCGATAAGCCTTTCGGCTCCTGAACCCTATCCGGGTCCATCGAAAGAGGAACAGGATTCAGACGTATTGATTCCGAAGTGTTGAAGGCGAGATCAGAAGAAGCCGTTCGCTCTCGCCGTTCGTGAGGAGTTCCACGCAATGGCGGCCGCTTTTTGGTCAGTTCTCCGCATCTGGCGATCGAAACTGGCTCTGATCTTACCCAGGGCAACTTGGTGTCAACCTTTGTTATTTCGGTTTTGATCAACCTTGTGGGCCGTCCCTGGGATAACCTTTGAGGCGAAAAGCGGCCCGAGTGAACCGATAGGGGTTCGGGGCCGATTCAGGCTTTTGGCTCCTGATCCCTTATACCATCCGAACCGTGGTTGGCGTCGGGATGCAGGATCAGCTTGGCATTCGGCATGTTCTGAACGAGCCCTAATCTTGTTCACCGAGAGTTTGGACGAACGTTTTGCCGTACGGATAGAAGAGTTCCTTGCGGCCTTGCTGCCACGCCGCCTTGAGTTCGGGCGTGGTGATGTCCCAGTCCGGCCGGCATTTCTTGGTAACGGCACGTAGGTCCTGCCGCAGCTCTTCCAGGGTTGGCCGGCCGAAAAACCAGTAGCCGTTGTAGAACTTATAAATGACAAGGCCGGGCTCGAGGACAATCACGTGGGGGATCATGGGATTGTGGAGGGGATCCGTGTATTCGGCGATGTCGAGATCTTTTTGGACGATACGCCCCGCGTCGGAGAGGAAAGGCCAGTGGGCACCGACTCCGCTGCGATATTCGTTCGTCTCAGTGATGTTGTCGGTGCTAATCGTGACAAGCCGGCAATAGGCAACCTCGAGCTCACGATGGAGTTGAACAAGCCCTTCCGCCTGCCGGCGGTCCTTGGGGCAGAAACCGCCGCGGCTGAGGACGAGAACCATTGGATGCTGTCCTTGCAGTTCGGAGAGCTTCCGGCGTTTCGCGGTGTGGTCAGAAAGCTCGTAGTCGGGGAAGATCGCCCCTGGGATAATGTCAGATCGCATAGGAAATCCTCCAGTTGGGTGCGCGTCGCCGGGTTACGTCTCAATCGTCAGGAGGCTCTGTGAAGGTAAACTGACAGCATTCCGCCTCGAATGCCCAAGCCTGAAAACTTGAACGCTCACCTGTTGGAGTGATTGCCGTCTCAACCTCCCTTTGCTCTCGGAATGAACCCGGGAACGCCGGTCTCTACAACGGCATTAAACCTGACCCGCGACGTGATTCCTTCGCTAATCTCCCGCATGGCGTCTTGAGGAAGGGTGGAGACTTCAAAGTTCTCCTTGATCCGGCTGGGGGTCTTCGAGGTGGTCAGGAGGGCCGTCCCGCGCTGGATAGCCCAGGCGAGCAAGACTTGCGCGGGGGTCTTGTTGACTCGCTTGGCGATCGCGGTGATGACAGGATCTTCCAGCAACTTGGGCTCGCTACTGTGCCCCAGCGCCGCGAAAGCTTGCAGCACGATGCCATTCTTTCTGCAATAGTCCAAAAGGTCCCATTGCGGGAGATACGGATGGGACTCGACGTGAACAACTGCAGGCTTGATCCTCGCGGCTTCGAAGATTTCTCTCACCTGTTCCAAGCTGACGTCGGATAATCCGATGGCCTTGCACTTGCCCTCGTCCACCAGGCCCTCCAACGCCCTCCATGTATCCAGCAATGTCACCCCTTTGTCATAGATCACATTGCCGTTCGCATCCCTCGGGTCTTGCTCGTCTCCAGGTTGGAAGGCAAAGGGGGTGTGGATGAGATAGAGATCGACGTAGTCGAGTTGGAGTTTCTTGAGACTGGCCTCGAAGGCGGGTTTGACGCGTTCAGGACGATGATTGTTGTTCCAGAGCTTCGTGGCGATAAACACGTCCTCCCGCTTGATCTTCCCCGCCTTGAACACCTCCTGCATCGCTTCGCCGACCTCCTTTTCAGTTCGGTAGCGTTCCGCAGTGTCGAGCTGGCGAAATCCTGCTTCCAGCGCCGCCTTGGTCGCGTTTTTGGTTGCCACAGGGTCGGGAATCAATGTGCCAAATCCGAGCGCGGGGATCGCGCCGGATCCGTTGTTGAGCGCTATCTTCGTATAGCGAAGGTTGTCGGGTTCTACCATTGTTTCACTCCTCCGATATTTCCCAGGTGGACTTCAGCCCGCGACTGTCGCGGACCAGCTCTAGATGTCGATTGCCAGATCTTCCCGGGGGCGCGAGCAACAAATCAATAGGTTCCCTGCCGCCGGAGGTTCGAGCGGCTCGGGATCATACTTCACCGACCCGGAAATCAACCCGCACTCGCAGGTATGGCAAACTCCAGTCCGGCAAGACCAGCGCACCGGGACGTCGCAGGCTTCCGCGAGCTCCAGCAGGCTCTGGAACTTGGGATCCCAGGAGACCGTGAGGCCGGCGCGAGCAAATGAAATACTTGGACCCTTGCCGGGCGACCCGGCCGGTGCGTGCGGTAGCCGGCGCGGCGCCTTCTTCACACCCGGCGTGAGGGACTTGCCTGAACCGAAAATCTCCGTGTGGACGCGATCACGGGCCACGCCCCAACCGCCGAGTCCGGCGGTGAAGTCCTCAAGGAAGGCGGGAGGGCCGCACAGATAAAAATCGGATTCGCGGGGTACGCCCAGCTTTTCGAGGACCGTGGCGGTCAGCCGTCCGGCAGCATCGAAGTCAACGCCCAACTGGTCAGCCGCGTCGGGCCGGCTGTACTGGACGTGGCTCCGGGCATGGGGCAGCTTAGCCAGCAAATCGCGTGTTTCTCGGGCAAATGGATGATCCAGGCGGTTGCGCGCTCCATAGATCCACCAGACCGGGCGCGGCGACGCCTGTGCTGCCAGCGCGTGGAGCATGGCCATCATCGGGGTCACACCCACGCCGGCGCTCAACAGCACCACAGGAAGCTCGCCGCGCTGCAGGATGAAGGCGCCGCGGGGCGCGCTGACATCCAGGACATCGCCTGTACGAAGCTGCGTGCTCATGTAAGTGCTGGCGATTCCGTGCGGTTCCTCCTTAATGCTTATGCGATAACGACCAGCGTCCGGCAGATCGGACAGCGAGTAACTGCGCAAGACCGGAGGAGCGTCAGCTTTAGGATGCAATCGCAACACCACGAACTGCCCGGGCAGAGGGACAGTCAGAGGACGACCATCCACTGGCTCCAACACCAGTGAGACCACACTGCTGCTCTCGCGATCCATTCTGGCCATTTTCAGAGGCCGGAATCCGGGAGCGGCCGTGATGATCTGTTCTGGTGACGTTAGTCCGGCATTTCCTGTGCGCGATCCCGGCTGCGTCATCTGCCGGAGAAGAGCCTCAAAGGAAGACTTCCAGCCCGGGCTCAGGGCCGGGATGCGCAGAGCCCGCTCAAGTTCATCTTTGGCGGGTCCGGGAAGATAGAGAAGCGCGTCGATCGCGGCGACCGTGAGGCGTTCAGGGCCCTCGGCAACTTTGACGATTTCATCGCCAGCGCCCACCTCACCCTCTTCGAGCACGCGAAAATAGAACCCCGGGCGGTGATGCGCGACCAGCAAAGCCGCTATCCTGGGCTCATCCATTCGTATGCCAACACGATAGCAGGTGACACGCGGCTGCGTAACTTCGAACACAGCGCCGCCGATGCGATAGCGATCGCCGACGCAGACCTCGCTGTCGGCGAGGCCTTCCACCGTGAAGTTCTCCGCGAATTGCCCGAATGTCAAATCGGCTCGCTTCAGTTCACGCTGCCAATAGTGATAGGAATCCATCTGGTAGACAAACACAGCCCGGTGTTCTCCACCGTGACCGGCTAGATCACCCTGTGCGTCACCATCGATGTTGAGCCGCCGAACCAGGCGCCGTCCCTGCACTGGCTCCTTCCACACGGACGTGTAGACAGTCTTGCCGCGCCACGTGATCTCGCGGGGAAGACCCACGTTGACTGACAATAACCGTGCCATATGGACCCCTACCTCCTATTTCCTGTTTGGGTTTTTTCATCGGCGGCCGTGCTGTGCAATGGCCCAGACGCGGAGGTCTCCGAAGAGTTGTGCGAGGGCGGCGGGCTGGTAGTGGGCGTTGAGGCCGCTGGGGTTGGGGAGGACCCAGGCGTGGCTGCCGCCGAAGGGGGCCTTTTGGAGGCCGACGCGGGCGTCTTTGATGCCGGAGACGATGCGGTAGGGGCCGATGCCGACGAAGGCGACGACGGTGGGGCGCCAACGTTTGACTTTGGCTTCGAGGCGCTGGCCGCCGGCTCGAAGTTCGTCGTCGGTGAGTTCATCGGCGCGGGCGGTGGCGCGTTCGACGATGTTGGTGATGCCGAATTTGAGGTCGAGAAGGAGGGATTCTTCAAAGGGTGAGAAGAGGCGCGGGGTGAAGCCGCCGCCGTGGAGGGCGGGCCAGAAGCGGTTGCCGGGGCGGCCGAAGTGGCGGCCGATCGCGGCGGTGTAGAGGCCGGGGTTGATGCCGGCGAAGAGGACGATGAGATTTTTGGCGGCGAGATCCGGGACGAGCTTGTCGCGCGCGGCGAGGAGCTGGGCTTTGGTGGGTTTCCAGGGAGTAGGCAATGTCCGATTCATAGCGCGGAGTCCTCTTCGGGTCATGACGGACGCTCCTTCCCGTTACCAGTGGCCGAAGTGCTCGCCGCCAACGACGTATAAGATGTCGCCAGTTACTTGGGGGAAGTTGCGAGCCGGGAAGATGGCGAAGCAAGGTGACCCTTGGCGGGGCTGTCTGTCCGAGTTCTCCCCCGGATCAGTTGTCGAGGAACACCACGTTCTTCTCGATGGCCTCGCGGCCGATGTGCAGCTTATTGGCGGGGAAGTCCGGGTCGGGGTAGCCGACCGCCAGGCCGCACAGGATCGACAGTTCCGCCGGGATCGCCAGCTGCGCGGACGATCTCGGGATACCCCGCGATCGAGACCTCGACGCAAGTCCCCAGGCCTCGTGCGGTCAAGGCCAGCAGCAACGTCTGCAGGTACATCCCCACACCCAGGGCGTCCGCCGGGCCGAGGTCCCGGTGCATGCAGACGATGCCGGCCAGCGGTGCGCGGAAGAATTCCCAGTTGCGCAAGACGGCGGCATCATGGCCCGCCTTGTCCTCGCGGGCGATTCCCATCGCCCCGTAGACCTGGGCGCCCAGCTCGCGGCGATAGTGCCGAAACGCCTCGGGCAGGGGCGGGATGTTGGGTGGCCGACGCTGGGCCTCCTCGAGAAGGGCCTTGACGAGCCGGTCGCGAGGCGGCCCGGATGCGAACACCATGTGCCACGGCTGGATGTCGGAGTTCGACGGCGGCGTGCTGGGCCAGGACGAGAGCCTCCTCGACCAATGCCCGCGGCACCGGCTGGGGCAAAAACAGCCGCGTCGAATGGCGCTCTCGGATCACCTGCTCAAGGTCGAACATGGTGACTCCTCCTGCCGAAAGAATGCATGTAAGCCATGCGCCCCCTCAAAGCGGGTATCCTTGAGGCGTGACAACTCCCTGACAACCACCCCTCAGGAGCCATGGCCACGATTCTCGGGCTGGCCCCCGGCACGGTCAAGAGCCTCGTCCCCCATGACGCTGACCGGGTGCCGCATCGCGAAGGCGATCGGATCCAGGGACGAGTTCATCCGCCGACTCCTCGTAATCTATCTACTTATAGGTAGTTACGCCGGGTAAAAAAACATCAGGCCGTCACGGTCTCCATGATCCAGCGGGTGGTGGCCTCGAACCGGCGGATATCGTGAAAGGCTCTGGCTGTCAACAACGCCCCTTCGAGCGACGAGAACAAGAACCGGGCGACCACTTCCGCGGACCCCTTGAACCGGAATTGCCGCTTCTTCCGCCCCTCCTCTAACAACTTCGCAAGCCAGTCCTCGTTGTCCTCGAAGAGCCGCCGGACTGCTTGCCCCACGGCATCCGGCAAGGTTTCCTGCTCGACCGCGAGCATGGCTCCCAGGCACATCCGGTTGTGACAACCGATCGTGGTGGCCTGAAAGAGCTGGATGAATCGCTCCAGCCGGCGCCGCGGGTCCTTTTCCGCGGCGTCGAGTTGAGCGAGGTTCCTGGCGAACACCTCCCTTTCATTCTCGATCAAGGCTTCGCCCAGGTCGCCCTTCGTGGGGAAATGATAGTGGATGCTCGCCGTCTTGATCCCGATCTGCTCGGCCAGATCGCGATAGCTGAAACCGTTGTAGCCGCGAGTCCGCACCAACGTCTCGGCCAGATCCAGCAACTCTTTGCGCGTATCGCGATCGCTCATCGCTCGATTCCGATCGGGAAGGAATCGGAGGCGCTCAGGACCGCCCGGAACCAATCCTGAGACCCTCGTCATCTGTCATTTCTCCGCCCCCGTTCGCTCAATCCTACCTACTAGTTGGTAGGCAGTCAATGGCGGGGCCAAAGTTTTTTCGAAGAGTCGCGAAGCGAGCCTCCATGCGATCCACTTGATCTCAAGACAGCTTAGCTGCGTCTTCCGCCCCGGAGTTGATGTCAGGACTTCTTCTGCGGCGGAGGCTCGCCCCCGGAATACCTGGCCCGGTCGGCCCGCAGTTTCCGGAGTTCGTCGGGCCGGTTCGTTGCCGTCTCAAGCTCGATCAGCCGGTCAAGGGCCTCGGGGAGCGAGGTCGCGGATGGAGTGGGGATCGCCTTCTCCCGCTGTTTCATCCCCTCGTATCCCTGGCGCAGGTACGGCTCGGCGTCGGCGTAATTCTTCTGGCCCAGCAGCGCACCGCCGAGAAGCGACTGTGCGTAGAAGGTCTGCCACTCGTCGGGTCGCGCCTTCTCCCTGATGGCCAGGCACTCGCGGAGCAACGGTTCGGCCCGGGTGAAGGCCTTGCGCTTCAAGAGCGAACGCCCGAGCGACGCCATGGTCAAAAGGGTCTGGGGATTATCGGGGCCGAGCTTGGCTTTCCGGAGCTTGAACGCCTCCTCGTAAAGCGGCACCGCCAAGTCCAGGTTCCCCACCTTTTCGTACGCCGCAGCGAGGTTGTTCATGCTCACAAACGTGTCGGGGTGGTCGGGCCCGAACTTGGCTTTCCGGAGCTTGAGCGTCTCCTGGTGGAGCGGGATGGCCAGGTCCAGCTTCCCGGCGCATGTGTAGGCCCACCCGAGGTTGTTCATGCTCGTGAGCGTGTCGGGGTGGTCGGGCCCGAGCTTGGCCTTCTTGAGCTTGAGCGTCTCCTCATCGAGCGGGATGGCCAGGTCCAGCTTGCCGGCGTATGTGTAGGCCGTCGCCAGGTTGTTCATGCTCACAAGCGTGTCGGGGTGGTCGAGTCCGAGCTTGGCCTTCTTGAGCTTGAGCGCCTCCTCATCGAGCGGGATGGCCAGGTCCAGCTTCCCAGCGTTGGTGTAGGCCATCGCCAGGTTGCTCATGCTCGTGAGCGTGTCCGGGTGGTCGGGTCCGAGCTTGGCCTTCCAGAACTTGAGGGTCTCTTCGTGGAGCGGGATGGCCAGGTCCAGCTTCCTTGCGTATGTGTAGGCCAGCCCAGGTTGTTCATGCTCTCAAGCGAGTTGAGGTGGTCGGGCCCGAGCTTGGCCTTCCGGAGCTTGAGCGTCTCCTCGTGGAGCGGGATGGCCAGGTCCAGCTTCCTTGCGTATGTGTAGGCCAGCGCCAGGTTGTTCATGCACTGAAGCGTCTCGGGATGGTCGGGCCCGAGCTTGGCCTTCTTGAGCTTGAGCGCCTCCTTGTAGAGCGGGATGGCCAGGTCCAGCTTCCCGGCAAGTCCATACGCCTCGGCGAGGCCGCTCAGGCTCTGAAGTGTATCGGGGTGATCCGGGCCGAGTCGAGGTTTCCGGGTCTCGAGGGATTTCTTCAGGACCACGATTGCATCCGGCGTCTCCCCCAACGCGGTGAGCGATTGCCCGAGCTTGACCTGCATGGCCGCAACAACGAGCGGGTCGCCGATCGCCGCACCGTCCAGTTCCCGGACCGCCTTCTTCACGCCGTCCCGCAGGGCGCCGCTGAACTCGGCCACCGTGGCGTAATTGGCATGCGGGTCCAGCCCCTCGAAGATCGAGCCGAGGATCTCGTTCCCCCTGGTGGCGAACGCGAGGTTTGTCTCCGCCTCCCGCCGCCGGGCGTCGGCGGCGATCAACCCGAGCGTGGTCCCGACGATCCCGGCCAGGAGCGTGAAGACGACGAGGCCCGCGGCGATCACCGCGCCGCGATGCTTCCGCGCGAACTTCCGCATCCGGTAGGCCCGGCCGGGGGGCGCGGCCCGCACCGGCTCCGATGCCAGGTGCCGCACCACGTCGGCCGCGAAGCCGTTGGCCGTCTCGTACCGCCGGGTACGGTCCTTCTCCAGGGCCTTCAGCACGATCCAGTCGAGATCCCCCCGCAGCGCCCGCCTCAGTTGCGCGGGCTCCAGGCCGCGGTTGGCGGCGATGCCGGGCAGATCGTCGGTCTTGCTCAGGCGGGTGCTCGGGCTGGGCGGGTCGACCTCCCGCACCATGCGCAGCATCTCCAGGACCCCGGCCCTCTTGAACGACTTCGCGTCGATCGGCGGCGAGCCGGCCAGCAGCTCGTAGAGGATCACGCCCAGGGCGTAGATGTCGGTCCGGGTGTCGATGTCCATCGACGATGGGTCGGCCTGTTCCGGCGACATGTACGTCGGCGTGCCGACGATCGCGCCGGTGTCGGCCAGGCTCAGGTCGGTGAGGGAGAACTCGGTCGCCTTGGCCACGCCAAAGTCGATGACCTTGGGGGTCGGCCGCCCGTCGACCTCGGTGACCAGCACGTTCGACGGCTTGAGGTCGCGGTGGATGATCCCCTTCTGGTGGGCGTGCTGCACGGCCTGGCAGACCGCGACGAACAGCTCCAGCCGCGCCCGCAGCGGCAGCCGCTTAAGGTCGCAGTAGTCGGTGATCGGGACGCCGCTGACCAGCTCCATGGCGAAGAACGGCTGGCCGGCCGCGGTGGTGCCGCCGTCGTAGACCCGGGCGATGTTCGGGTGGTCCATCAGGGCCAGCGCCTGCCGCTCGGCATCGAAGCGGGCCAGGACCGCCCGTGAGTCCAGGCCGACGCGGATCAGCTTCAGCGCCACTGGCCGCCTGACCGGCTGGGTCTGCTCGGCCCGGTAGACGGTCCCCATCCCCCCCTCGCCGAGGACACCGATCAGCCGGTATCGCCCGGCGATGACCTGGCCCATCAACGAGCCGTCGGGAGGCCCGCCCGGCCGTATGTCTTCCACCGTGGTCCCCGTACCGCCCGGCGGATGTTCCGCGGGCGTCCGTCCCGTAGGCGGCTGCGTCGGCTCGACGGACGGGCTGGTCGCCTCGCCTTCCGGCGGTGACGTGGGTTCCGACGCGGCGGTGTTGGCGGGTTCCCGGGACCGGCCGGCCCCGCCCTGGGCGACCAGCAGCGCGTCGACCCGCCCGCGGAGGCCGTTGTCGTCCCCGCACGCACCGTCCAGATATCCGGTACGGGCGGCCGTGTCGGTCCGCTTCAGGGCCTGGACCAGAATCGCCGTCGCGCGGGGGTCATCAACGTTCATCGGATCACCGTGGTTTTGGACGTTCCTTTCATCGGGGCATCCCGGCGTGTGCGCTTGCGCCGAAGCAGGTCACTAAAGCGTATCCAAAGGCGAACGTCCCGGCGAGTGCGGAGCTCCCTCGTTGCGTGCGTCAGTCCGACGACACCGGTGGAGTTTCGGCCTTGCTCCCCTAGGGCCGAGATTGGATCCGGTCAGGAAGAAAAGGACTCCTCGCCGATCTTCACCAGGTGACGCGCTCGGGGTTAAGTGGGCGTTGCTATCCCAGGAAGGTTTGAAATCAGGGACTCCCGGATCAGTTCTTTCCTGCCGTCTGTAACGCCTCACGGCTCGCTTGGAGGATGCGCCCCCAGGCGGCAGTGGCGTCGCGGTAGGACGAGTGACCCGTGAAGCAGTATTCCGGCTTACGGGGGAGCACCTTTTGCTCGATCACCTTGACCACGGCCGTGGCCATACGCACGTCCCCCCAGCAACGATGCAGGATATTCGACCCGAGCGGCGACCCCGGGCGGCGGTCGTCGAAGGCGATATCCCCCGTGAAGATGACGCGCCGGCCAGCCAGCTCCATGGAGTAGATCACCGAATCGGGGCTGTGGCCGGGGGCGAAGGTCGCGTTGATGGATAGCCCGCAGAGTGTGACATCGACCTCGTCGCCCGCTCGCTCCAACCGTAGCGGCATGTCGATCGGGCACGGGACCCAGAGGTTGTAGGACGACCACGTGGGCATCAGCCACGTCGCGGCGAGAGCCGCGCTGGCCGGCGCCACCACCTTGGCGCCGTACGCCCGCCACAAGTAGGCCGAACCGGCGTGGTCGCCGTGGCTGTGGCTGAGCAGGACATAGCGCACTTCCTCAGGGTCGACGCCGGCGGCCGCGATCAGCCGTCGAGTTGCGGGGGTGGCGGACGTCCCGCCCGCGTCTACGAGGATGGCGCCCTCGGGGGCCTTGATCAGCCAGATGTCACCCACATAAGCGTGCTCCGGCCCGAGCCGCCCCACGGAATAGACCGGGATTTCCGGGAAGACTGGGCGCAAGTCCCGCACCGGCGGCGGCGGGTCCGCCACGGGCAGCCTCGTCCGCCAGACGACCCGGCCCTCCCGGTCGATCTTGTAGACCTCGCCGTCCTGGGTCCCGGCTACGGCGAATCGCCCGTCGGCGCTCCAGCGGAGGCGAGCCGGGCTTCCGACCCGGACCTTGGCCTGCATCCCCCCGCCACGGCCCACCAGGTACAGCCAGCCGTCCCAGCACGAGACGAGCGCCCGCGATCCATCCGGATGGGCCGCGAAGTCGCTCACCGCGTCGGGGAAGCGCCACGATTCCTGCCATCGCTTCCGGGCGAGGTCATAGACAAACACCGTGTCGGCGTCCTCGTCGGCCGGGAGCCATGGACATCCTGCGAGGCCTCTCGCGAACCAGGACATGGGTGCGCACCAGACGACGGCCGTGGCCGGGTCCAGGTGGACCTCGAACAGGCCTTCCCGCGGCAGTTCCGCCGCGGCCAGCTCCGTACCGGGGGCTGCGAAGAGGCGCAAGGCTCCGCGCTGGCGGGGGAGGAACGAGATCGGATCGAGCGGGCTCCAGTTCGGAAGGATGTGCGGCTGCCCGACGCGCACATGGCCTCCGTATTCGATGACCGCAACCGTCGATCCGTCCGCGCTAACCGCGAGGGACGCGGGCACGCGGAACGGCACCAGCCCGAGCGGGCACATCTGGAAATCGTGCGCGACGCGAGCGAATTCGGCGGAGGGCTCAGGCGGTTTCTGCGCGACCGGCGCGGCGGCTGCGGGGCCGTGCTCGAGAAGTCCTTCGCGAATATGTGCTCCACACCCTGTACGCCCCGGACCGTCACCATCCCGGGCGGGGCGGGGTCGAAGGGTTTAACGACCCGCGGGTCGAGGCCGCGGAAGTCATGGATCGGGTAGCCGAAGACCACCACCTTCCCGTCCGCGCTGGCTGCCATGCGGAAGGGGCCGTTCAGGTTGAGGGGCTGCCAGTTGCCGCCTCATACTTCCAAACCGGGCCCGGGGCGTGATTCCGGTCCGGACTCGCAGGAGTGTAGATCGAGGCTCTTGCACGCGTGAACAGTGTCGCCCGGCACACTGGCCGGCCAGCCGGTACGCCAGTCTCCGCCGCCATAGCGGAGCCAACCCCGACCGCCCAATTGCGGCCGGTCGTAGGCATAGAGGACTTTATCGTTGTCCCCACGGAACAGGGCGACGGGGGAGGCGATGACCGTCTCAGGCCCGTAGGTGAGCCCGACGGCGAAGCCCTTCGCCTCGGGCAGGACCGTGACCCGGGAGGGGGCCAGGGTCTCCAGGTATCGGCCCCATGCAACCTGGCCGTCCTCCGCTGTCATCGACCAGAAGTTGTTGTCGTGGCGGAAGGACATCGTGGCCACGGCGATGGAATGACGATCGTCGCTGATGTCCAGGGCCGAGACGCTCTGCGGGGCCAGGAAGATGCCCTGTCGCCAGGGGCGGGGCACCAGGCTCCGCTCCAAAGGAGAGGCGATGCGCACTTCCTGCGCGGGATTCACGGACTCCCCGGCCCCGTCCACCGCGCCTCCGCCGACCGCTAGGATCAAACCGAGGAAAGCCGTGGACGCCCCAGACGGTCGGAGATGTCGCATAGGAATGGCCCCGGGGGATTCCGTGGAGATTCAGCCTACATTTATGGCCACCGAGTCGCCCTCCGCGGCCTATCGGCACGCCGGGCCGGGGGTTTTGCACGCATCGGGAGCGAATTGCGCTTCTCATATAAGATCGGCGTTCCGGAGTCCTACGTTTGCCTAACCACTGACTCCTCCTTCGGGAGGGCGATATTCCCTTGACCCTCGCGAGCGGCGAAGGCGCGAGCGACGAGTCCGCCTCCCAGGGCGAACAGCCAAGAGAACATGAGGTGACCCACTCCCGCAAATACCGAGCGCGGTTCGGTGCCGTTCCAGTTAACTAAGTAGGCTTCGTTGAACTCTTGATAACTGGCCTGTACAGTAGCCGGGGCTGTGGGCGGAGGTGGGCTCGCCCATCCTGAATATGCCCAATCCGCGGCGATTCGCAGGAACTTGTCCGTGAGAAGCAGATTGCACGTGTTCCTGTCGTAGACCACAAGCAGGTACACGGAGCCACAGAGGACAGCCCCCGTGCAGAAGGCGCGGACTGGTCCGCGTCGGAACATGGCCCCGAGGGCGGCGATCAAAAATGCGACGATCGTCGCCGTGAACAAGCCGCTAAACCAGAGGGACTTCCCCTCCAAGGCTGCGAGACCCACGCCACAAGCGGCGATGACGACGAGGAGGCGGCCTATGGTAAACCGAGGCGCATGTCATGGGGCTTCTCCATCGAGCGACTTCCGCATCCTAATGTTTTCGGTGCGGACGGTAAATGCCCTGGGGGGTGGAGGCCGATCGTTCATCGTTGCTCGCAGTGTGGCACGGTCGGATGTTCCTGCCGCCCCGCGGCGGTTAACGCTGTGTAGCCGTTCACGGGTCGGGGATGA
>CAVRFS010000110.1:0-101896 GCA_963720335.1 uncultured Planctomycetota bacterium
TTGCAGAGCCAGCGTGTCTTGAGCAGTGGAATGGTTGCCCGGCAGTTCTTGCACGTGACCATCGCGCCCAGAGATAGGCTACGGTGGGCTTGCCGTCGATGGTGGGGTAGAACCGCTCCAGGTCTTTGCGTGCCTGCTGGAGCACCCACCAGCCCCACGCGCGAACGTGCCAGGCGAGGTCGGCCTGGGGGGGCGGGAAGAGCCCGCGCTGGTACTGGGCGAGCTCCTTGTCGACTGCTTTTTGGAGAGCTTGCCCGTCCCCTTGAGGTACGCCTCCATGAACTCGCCCGATTCGAGCGCGAACTTCGGCAGTGGCCGGGTTTGCCCGGCGAGCTTCTGGGGATACTCCAGAGTGCATTTGAGGATGAGCCAGGCAACTGGGTTGATGTCGATGGCCGTCACTTCGCAACCGAGCCGCATGGCTTCGAGCGGGATCGCGCCGCCCCCCGCGAACGGGTCAAGCACCCTGGGAGCCCGGCCGCCGTAGGCTTTCTTGATCTCCGCGCGGAACCAGTCCATGTCGGGGCTGTTCTCGTTCCCCCACGCAGGACGCCCCCTCGGTCCGCTCCTTGATCGTCTCGACCGTCTTTCCGCCGACCTTCTTCTTCTGGACCTCGGTGACGACCTTTCCGCCGATCTTCTCCAGCAATTCCTTGCGGGCCTGCGGCGTCCCGGGATCCGGCAGCAGCGTGGCGATCAACGCCGCCCGACACGCCGCCAGCGGCCTCCTTGCGGGCCAGATGTGCAGCGTCGAGATGTGCCCGTGCCGGACGTTCTTCTCGTGGACCGAGTCCAAGGACGCCTGCTTGAGGGGGAACGCGACTTCAATCAGTCGGGGGAGGTCGGTCACTCTGTGACATCCCTACTCGTTGGAGTTGTCGAAACGCAATTGATTGAGCTGGTATGAATTCACCAGCTTCTTCTGAAAGTCAAAGAAGGATTCCACAACGGACCGCGGTGACGTCGGCTTCGGTTGTACGATTTTCACAGAGTCAGGCGTGATCGTTATCGTGCCGATAATGCCGTGCACCGCGATGGAACACCATGTCAAGTCCTTGTCAAAGTTGACGCGAATCCGGTCGTCGCCAATGTCCTCGATTTGATCCACTATGCTCAGAATATCGATGATCTTCCCCGAACTGAACTCGAGTGTGTCAAAAGCATTTGCAAAAGCTGCTGCGAATTCTTCTGTCATTATCTTATCCGGCTCTCGAATGTTGATTACCTGCTGACGCCAAAGGACTTCCGAAGGATCGTCCGGATTAAGGCGCACCGTGACTTCAAAATCGAAATATGAATTACTGATTAAACCACCACCTCTGCGATTTCGAGTTGTGAGGTCTCTTCTTTTGAATCCAAACGCGCTTCGAAATTTACTTAGAGCTCCGTTAAGATCAGAGGTGATGTCCTTCTCGGCAATGGATGCGACAAAGAACTCCTCGTCATTATTTACGCTTTTGGGTACAGAATGCTCCTTCTCGAATCCCGATAGCTGACGAACTGACCGTTCGATCTCGCGATAGATGCGAACGTGTATTAGTTGTTTTACATTGGGGTCGACCACAGCCTTCCGCCGGCTCAGGATCGGAGCCACGTCAGCAATAATGAACTCGCTACTGAGCGCGCCATACACCCAAGGTGTCTGATCAACGGCCCCTGTCCGTGTGGCGCGAAGCGTTCGTGGAACCTCCGTCGCCAGGTAATTCTGCAGCGACGATGATGTAAGGTAACGATCCTGTTCGAGTGAGCCTGCGCATTCGCATTGAGTGACTCGATCAAATGGTAAGTCCAAACGCCGTGCTTGTACTTGTCTGCTGGGTACGAACGTTGTCCGGGTTTGCAAGCCGCGAAGCATACGGAATGCTCGGCGAGTTCAAAAAACTGTCTTAGTTCGTCCTCGGTAAGGTCCGTAAAAATCCCTCGGATCGATGTATCGGCGAGCATACCACTTTCGCAGGAATCGAGAAAAAGTACGATACGCTTACATGTGGACCTTTTGAATTCCGCGAAGAGCCACTCGACGGCAATACTCGTGAGCTCAAGGTCATCGAGGCTTGTATCGACGCATGTGATGAAGTTCTTCGCGTTCTTCGCAAAGCCGTGGCCTGCGTAGTAAACGTACAGAGTGTCCTTCTCTGTGAGCCCGACGAGAATCTTGCGGACCCGAGACTCGATCGTGGCTTTCGTTGCGGACACATCAACTAGGATTGTTTGCTCATTTTGGTCAAACCCATGTTCTTGAATCGCCGAGGCGAGGCCGTTCGCATCGGCCTGCGCGTATTCGACTGTCGAGATTCGATTGTCAGCGTAGTGCTCAACCGCGATTAGGATTGCCACCTTCCGCATCGTCCTGGTCCTCAATCTCAAGTCGTGGCCGCACCCATTAACTCGGCCGCCTCAATTAACACACGGCTTTTTACTTTGGCGAGCAAATTTCCGAACGGGTCTCGAACTCGCACCAAGAGTGGATGCGGGCTTCCGCAATCGAAGACCACATAGAGCCAGTACCGACCGCGCTCGTTGCACGCCTTTACCCACTCGTTCTCGGTCAACTCGATGTCACCAACTCCCGCACGCCCTTTAACCTCGATTCCCCGCTTTCCTTCCTCGGCCCGATAGGAGAGCAAGTCGAAGCCCGGGTTATCCCCAAGCCCTGCCGCCCTCGCCAACGCAGGCTTCGACACATCCGTTACCGTCGCGCCGGCGGCTTCCTCGAACGCCCAGGCGAACTTGACGGCGATCGCCTCGACCTCTGCGTCAAACCGCTTCTTGTCCTCGGGATCGTCGCTCGGCACGACCAGCGCGTGCGACAAAAACGCGATTTCATTCGCCTCGATCAGTTCCGGCTCGCGCCGCAGGACAGCCAGGGCGTTCTCGCGGCGGGTGGCGAGGGCCTTCTGGCGGTCCTTGATCCTGGTGAACTCGGCCTTTGCTCGGGGGTCTCCGGCCTGGGCCTTTTCGCGGAGCTTTGAGCGGGCCTGGGCGAGTTCCGAATCCTGATAGTCGTAACCACGCCCGACAAATTCCAACCGACCATGGAGGCTTTCCACACGTTCCCGACGACGATCGTTCGCAAGCGGCACCGCCACCTTGTCGCGGGCGAACTCTCGCACCTCCGAGACCAGATCACCGGACACCTCGGCGAAGGCCGACACACCCTCAAACTGAGAGCCGCTCCCTTTCAGCAGCAGTAAAGACTCAATCGCGCACTGCTCGATCCAGCCATCCCCCTCTTGTCGGAGACCCACCAAACGGTGCTCCAGGACTTCCGCCTTCGCTAGCGTTGGGAACGAGGTATCAGCCTTTCGCGAGACCGACACGACCGCCAGATGAAAGAGATACGGGCATCGCGCCATCGAGTCCACGAAAACCGCCCCGCGCTGGCCGACGCGGCGAACATCTCGCAGACATGGACTCGGAACCGGTCGAAGACCAGCTCACCGGGATGGAGAAAGAGGACTTCGGAGGGGTCCTTCGGTTTGTGGACCGTCAGGCGTTGCCGACGCGCCGCTGAATACGTCTCCAGCAGGGTCCAGAGGAAGTCGAGTGCGCCGGGTTTCTGCATCGTGAAGGTGAAGGCGCCGTTGAGGTCGCCGTCGATACCCAGGCCCAGGAGTGGCGCTGACTTCTCGATGAAGTGTCGAACATAGCCCGGCAGAAGCCGCCGCCAACTTTCGCGGTCCAGCTTCTCACGCTCATTCGCGAGCCCGGATTTCACATCGCCACCGTCGCCGTAAAGCCGGCGCTCGCGGGCCTCCAGGGCTTCGACTTGCTCCTTGGTCAGCGTCCCCTCCAGGGCCCGGCAGACTTGCTCGGCGTCCCCTTCGGAGGCGATTGCCTTTTCCATGTACTCCTTGATGCTGACGCCCTCAAACAGGCGGCCGATCACGTCGAAGACCTTGTCGTTGCCGAGTTCCTTGCGGATGCGTTCGAGCTTTTCGAGGAGGGTCTTCATTACCCGGCCCTCGCGGGTCTTGCCGGCGACGAGGTTGATGATATACACCGGGTCGTGCATCTGCTTGTAGCGATGGATGCGGCCCATCCGCTGTTCCAGCCGCGCCGGGTTCCAGGGGATGTCCCAGTTGAGCAGTCGCCAGGCGAACTGCATGTTGAGGCCCTCACCCGCCGCGTCGGTGCAGACCATGTAGAGGGCACCGCCATCGTTGGTCTTCTTGCGGAAGAACTCGATCTGGACCTCACGCTCGCGAAAGTCCATCCCGCCGTGGATTCGGGCGATCTGGCCGGTGAATCCCAGCCCTTCGAGCCGACGGACCAGATAGACGAGGGTGTCGCGGTGCTCGGTGAAGATGATCCGCTTCTCGTCGCGCGACTCGGGGTTGTCGAGGTCTTCCCGGAGCTTATCGAACTTGGACTCGTCACCCTTGCCGTCTACCTGCTTGGCCAGGTTAAGGAGCGTCTGGACCTGTTCGCGCTCGACAATCAGTTCCGCGAGGGAAACGGCGACGACGCCCCCAAGCGCCTTCTTTTCGGCGATCTCGTTCTCCTCTTCGCCACCCTTGGGTGTTTCCTCGTCGCCGGTCTCGTCCTCGAAAATGTCCTCGGTATCGTCGAGCTTCCGCTGCATGGCCGCCAGCTCGTCCGCGGTGATCTTGCCGGCCCTGATCGACTCGATCAGCGCGTCGAGTTTCTCCAGCCGACGCTCGAAGGAGCGAAGGAGGGCGTAGGTCGAGCTCGCCAGCCGGCGCTGGAAGACCGACATGGCGAGCCGGGCCGCCGAGCGGTTGAGGATGCGGGCGCGGTTGTAATAGTGGTCGATGTAGTCGGTCGTCTTGTCGTAGAGCGTCTGCTCGCTGATCTCGCCCTGCGAGAGGTCGTAGCTGAGCGTGTCGCTGACGCGACTCGGGTAGATGCGCTTGCCGTCGAAGCTGACCATCTCCTCCTTGGTGCGGCGGACGAAGTGACGGCGACGCGCGTCGGCCGGGTAGGCGTTGAAGGCGTCCACCGTCGACAGGACTTCGGGCTCCAAGCAGCCGCCAGAGAGCGAAGTACGGGAAATCCTTGCCCATGTGGGGCGTCGCGGTCAGAAGCAACAGGTGTGTGGTGGCCCAGTCGAGTGACCAGCGGGGGTCGCCGAGCTGGATGCCCGCGAGCGCCTCGGCGACCCGGTAGCGATCCGTCTTGCGGATCGTGAAGTCAGGCTGCCGGTCGGCGCCGAGCTTGTGGCACTCGTCGAAGATGCAGAGGTCGTAGGGCTCGACCGCGGGTTCCTGAAGCCTGGCGAACGGGCGTTCGCTGGCGAGCGTGTCGACGCTGATGATAACGAGGTCGCTGCGAGACCCGGTGAACGGGTTGCCCGATTTGGCGTCGGCCCCGACGACAATGTGGAAATCGAGCCCGAACAGCGTCCGAAGCTCGCGCTCCCAGTTGCCCACGAGCCCGGCGGGCGGGACGATTAGCACTCGTCGCAGAAGGCGTCTGGCGAGCATCTCGCGGATGTAAAGCCCGGCCATGATGGTCTTACCAGCCCCCGGCTCATCTGCCAGGAGAAAGCGCAGCCGGGGTTGGGGCAGCATGTGGTCGTAGACCGCGATCCGCTGGTGGGGCAGCGGGTCGATCATCGAAATTTCGGTCGCGAAAGCGGGGTTGAACTGATGGGCGAAGGCCAAGCATCCCCTTCGGCGACGACGCGCACGATTTCCGGATCGGCGGTAAAGTCGAGGGTTTGCGATTGCGAGACATTACGTGCAACAGCCAGAAGATCGTGCTGATGGCTATCGCTGGCTTCATCGCCTGTTTTCACGCGAACCTCGCGTTTCTCTTGGTTGGTTCCTTCAGGTTAGTCTTGATCAGCGCACTCACGAGATTGGGCGATGGATGGGGCACCGCATGGTCGTCGACGGCGTCAGCCTCGTTGACGAGCCAATGACTTGGACGGACGACGACCACTCGCCCTTCTTCCGGGGGCGAGATAAGGCCAACGTTCATCGTGGCTCTCGGCGCGTCGCCTCAAATGGCTGATTGGTTGCAGGTAACGCCCTACATTACCTGATCTCAACGAACTCTTCAAGCATGCGAATCCACCAGCCGGCACCCCCGAGCCGCCCCTCGCCGCTCTGGAATAGTCACGGCAACTAACGCGATCGGCTCGACGAAAGCGTTTTCTGCGCGTTAGCGGCTAGCCCTTCAGCGTGCCCGCGCTGGGGTGTCGTGATCAAGCGCGCTGAGATGTCGCCCACAATCCAGCCGGAGCCAAGGCCGCGGGGGAAAGCGGGACAGGTTCGCTTTTGGCGGATTGAGCTATCCTATAGCTTGCCTGGTCTATCAATACCGGACCTGTCCCGCTCTCAATCCCCCAGTCCCGTAGCGTGGATAAAGCTCTTCCTTGTCGTGCAGATCCACCTCACCAGCGAGCAGCCGGGCGAAATTAGCTGGAGCAGACTCTCCGAATCGATATAGGACCATCGATGTCGGCGAGTCGCTACACATAAGTCAGGATTCATATACATCGAAATGTTTTGCGGCTCCATTAACGGCAATGATTAACTTGCTGTCCTGAATGGCCTTCAGGCCAAGCAAAGGGAAACGTGGGTCCGGATCGGTGGTCGATGGGTCCATCACCACGATTTCATCGCTGCCGGTCAGCAGGTGGGGCATCTTCAGCCCTCTGAACCGTGGTCCTGCATAAAGCTCAAGATGCAGCCAGATATTGGCCGTCCGATAGTCGTAGCCTCGTTCTCCAGGTTTTTTCGGTTGATGCCGCTTTACGCTATCGAAGCGTTCTTTTTTCGTGCCGTTCCAGCCGAAGAGATGCCGTTCGTCAATCTCAAGTCCCTGGTTGCAGCCGAGATCGAGAATCGCGGGAAAGACCAGTGAGGAGGCGGGAAACGAGTGTACGGATGCGGGAGTAATGCTCATGCCGACGATGATTTTCGGCCGTTTAACCGGTATCTTGACAAGACCGCGCCCCCTGCTCTGATATGACTTCGATCCAACCATCAGGAAAAAAGGACCCCCCCAGTAGATGGTTCACGGCTCGCTGATAATCCCAATATGTTATCGAAGATTAGATGAACATGACGTTTCTCTATTGTCTTCCAAACTGGAAATGATCTTTATAAACAAATTCTTGTTATTCGCCAAGCCTCTCCGCTTTAGGTCGGCCAACAGGCTCTCACACGTCTCGGCGATGCCGACCCGATTGCTTCCATCGTACGCGATTGCATATCGTTCCTTGTCATCCCTCAGCAATTGCGGAAGGTCGCGCTGATAAGCTTCGATCCCCTCCTCGACACGCTTAGGATCGCGCTCCGCCAGTATTCGCTCAATGGCTTTATCCTGTCTCAGTCTTTCCTGTTCCCAATCAATGTCCATATCTGCACCCTGCTGGTTATTTGCAGGGTGCGAGGGCGTTCTAGGTGCACAATCGTCTACCTCTGCAATGAAAGCCTCAGGCATCGTCCCTGTCTCCTAAATCGACGTTACGTCGTCGTACCTTGGGGAATTCCGCCGTCAGGTTTTCAGCATTTGTTGAATATTTGCTGAAACTTCACGAAATCTTCACAGAAAGGCCCTGTGGTTTACCCTAGCACGGTCAACCCTTCTCAGTCAACAGCCTCCCACAATTATCGACATTGTCGACAAATCTTGTATCCAACGGTTGGAGTATCGCTTTTACTTATACTAGCCTCCCGATCACGGATGCGTCTTCGGATCTTCCACCGACAGCCATTCGCAATCCCCGATGCTTTCCATCCACGTGTGGAACAACACGTTCAGGATCCGTTATTCGATTGCTCGTGGCGAAGAACGGATTCTGACCCCTTTTTCCTCCTGTGAGGGGCTTCATCTGCCACAATAGGTGGCACATCCCAATCTGACGAGGTGAAATGATGAACTTGCCTACAGAGTCCTACACGACCCAGGCTACTCGATGGCCCACCAGCGGTCGTCATATCCTGGCTCAGTTCGACGATGAATCGGTCATCGTCTACCAGGCATATAAGCTCTCGATTGGTCGGTTCGCTGTCAAGAATGGATACTTCGGCGGTGGGTTCAGCCTGAACCGAATGAGTTGGATCAAGCCCAACTTCTTGTGGATGATGTACCGGTGCGGCTGGGCGTTAAAGGAGGGTCAGGAGGTCGTCCTCGCCGTACGTTTGAGGCGGTCGGCGTTCGATGAGATCCTGCGGCTGGCTATCCACTCCAGCTTCGTTCCGGATGTCTATGAGAACGAGTTGGCCTGGAAATCGGCGGTAGCCAGTTCGGACGTGCGGCTCCAATGGGACCCCGACCACGATCCTTCCGGTGCTTCGGTTGACCGGCGTGCGATCCAGCTTGGACTCCGTGGGCAGGTGCTGAACAGGTACGCAAGGGAATGGCTCCTGGGCATCGAGGATGTATCCGAATTTGTGCGGGAGCAGAGCCAGCAGGCCAGATCACCCTACGAACGATTGATCACACCAAAGGAAGAGGTCTATCCTGTGAATGATCCAGAGGTCGCCGCACGATTGGGGGTATCAGGCCGATGAGAGGGCGACCCGAGGGACCCAACTCTGGTTCGACCAGGCCGAACCTCGGTCAACGGACCTCGTCCGTTCCTCCGCAAATGGTTTAGGTCAAACAAGTCACTCCAGGCTGATAATACGGAGTCCACGGCGGCCTGTCCCGTATAGTTCGGCCCGGCACCGTCGTCCGCACCCAAGTACTGGTAGGGCAAGCTCACGATTTTTCGGCCATGACAGACGAGCAATCGCTTACGGGAGTCATAGTCAAGACCGGCTCGTCGCAGATCGGACACAATCTTACGGCCCCCCGCTCGGCCGTCGGCAAGCTTGAGGTTCTTCGAGTCGAGATTCGCCACGAAGAGCCCGTCATCGGCCAGCCAGGAGGCGGCACCGGCGACCAGCCGGAGCTTGTCGCCGACGTAATGGAGCCCGTGGACGCAGGTGATCAAGTCGAAATCATGATCAGGACGCCAAGTCCGCAGTGAGGATTCCACAAGCCGCAGGTGCGATAGAGTGGGGTCGGGCCGATGGAACATCCGGACCAGATCCACTCCGACGATTTCGATGTCCATGCCCTTGGAGTGGGAGATCCGTGCCGCTTCGATCAGCGCCGTGCCCGTGCCGCAACAGAGGTCGAGCCAGGCGATCGGACGACCGGGACTGATTCGTCCGAGCAAGTACTCAAGCGGATTGAAGCCCACTTCCTTGGAGTAACCGTTGGAGCCTGTCAGATTCCGCTCGCGGTTCATTCGACAATTGGCCACAACTGCCGACCGCTCCAGCCCGTCGTCGCTCAGCAGTTTCATCGGCGGCGATCAATCCTCCCTGTGGCATCCAAACCCGATCTCGTTCAGCAGGGCGTCCTCAGCCTCGTAGTCCAACGAGCCCAGGCCCGAGGGTGGCTCCGACGCGGGTTCCGGAAACACCACGGGTTCCGGAGACACCATATCTATCCTCGGCCGATAATTGAGCACGGTGTCCACGGCATTATACGGACTCACGAAGAGAAATCTGAACGACATCGGCTTACATCAACTCGAAGAAAGACTCCTTCCCGATGTGGGGGGAGAATGTTTTGACCAGATCGGCGAGCGTCCCCTCGCTGCGTGACTCCCAGAGGTCGATCCATTGGTCGATCGAGCCCCGGAAGCACCACCGCTGGACCCGGAACGTCCGGTCCTTCTCGTCAACAAGCATGAACCGCATAACCTTCATGTAACGTTGGTAGATGGTCGGCAATTCAGCCAACCCGAACCCGAAACTTTCAAGTCGAGGGTTATCCGCTCTGCATGGTGGACGACGATCTGCTCCCCCTGAACATCAACGAGGCAGTTCTGCCCCGGTGCGTATCGCTTCAAGCCGTCCTCGACCACGGCGACCTCAGCGGGAGTTACAAGTTGCGGCACGATCTTGCGAAGAAAGACCTGGGCGTCGGGGTTCTCGTAGACCTCATACCCCTTGGGGATCGATTCGACGAGTTCGCCCTCGGCACTCTTGGCGAACCAATATCGGGGCTTCCCGGTCTTGGTCGTGCCAGCATGGAGGTAGTAGGTGTCTCTCTTGCGATTGATATGTGTCACCGGCATGGCGGAACCTCGAACCGGCGGACAATGAAAAATCAAAGGGGTTCGGAACTGTTTTCAATCTGAGCGGCTACGGCTAATCGACATACGGGACGGGGGGCGGAAAAATCTCATCTGTCGTAGAAAAAAATCGCAGTCCGCGCACGACGACGATCTTGCTTGGCCCTGCGCAGGAGTTGGACGCGCCACGTCTTGCCACGCGTCTCGGGCAGAGTGATCAGAGCGTCGACGGTTCCGAGTTCACTCTCCGCCACGTCGCGAAAGTCGTCCGCATCATCCATCCGTACCTGGACCTTGGCACGATTTGCCGGGTGGTACAGGCCGCTGTGCTGAGTGTGGATTCCCATTTTGGCGAGCGTGACGGGAAAGGGAAACGTAAGGTCGAACGAAACCCAGCCAGTCTGGCTCGCGGCCGAACTCCACATCGTATGGGGGTCAAAGGTCACGCCAGACCCCTTGCTCGGTTTGATCTGGTTATGGACGATGTTCGAAACCTTGCTTCCGAACGTTTCCCCGGAAGCCGTCGTCACCTTGATGTTCCATCGTGGTTGCCCAGGGATATCCAGTGGCGGCAAGCACACGATCCGCGGCGAGATCGACTCGCCGGCGGGACCGTCGGTCGCAGGATCGAAGCGGAATTCCTTGAAGACCCTCTTGTTGAAAGAGGCGGCGCGGAATTCCTCGGCAATGAAACGCCCTGGGGTAGCGCTCGGGCGCAGCCCCTTGGTGTGGTGTGCTTGATTGTAGGACATGATCGAATCGCTCGTCTTCATGTCGTAACCGTAAACATCGACGTGCGGCAGTCCAAAACCGTGAGCGAGTTCATGTTCGAGGGTCGACTGAAAGTTTGGAACCTTGTCGAGTGCGAACGAAGACATCTGCCGCAATCCGCAACCGGTGTTATAGCCGCCGTTACAGGGCCGTCCGCCTCCTGGCGGAAAATCATCGCGAGGATTCATCACCAGGATCATAAAAACATACGGACAATTGAACCGATTGAATCCGTAGTGCTCCATTAGCTCTCCGACGAAGTGAGGCGCACCGCCATCGTGCTCTCTGTAAAAAGCAAATGGCCGCTTGCCTCGATAAACATCGGGCATTTCTCTCGCGATGCGGAACGTGTCGCCCAGCAGCTCGCGGTAGCGGTCCTGAGACATCTTCAGGTGCTTCATCAACAGTGACTTCTGTTGTTGGGTCGGCAGCGACTCCCCTTTGGCCACGAAGAACACCGGCAGTACATCAACCTCCTTCGGCAGCGTCGGATCGATGTCCGCTGGCGCTCGTGCCAGAAGAACCAGCGAAAGCATGAGTGGCAGGATCGTCATTCCAATTCTCCCGAGACGTGGACGTAGACAGAACGCAAGAATATCGCAACGAGAACGCGGCAGCAACCAGCGCATCGGGGAGCAAGCACGCGGATCGCCTCGCCGGCAAGTGGGGGCAGGACAAGGTGTCAGGATGCATTGTCATGCCTCTTGGAAGAACAATTCCTGATACCCTTTCCTGCCCCCAGAGCTGGCGCCATCAGCACGAGATGGACTCACGCCATGCCAGAGGCTAGAATCGGAAAGCCATACACATGGATGATAAAGAACCGCTCCTGGTCTGTTGATGGCGTCTTGATTGCGCCGGAGGGTTGCGCGATGGCCCAGCGAACCGTCTCGCCGAGAGTCTTCCATATCGTGTTCCTTATCGTCTTGTGCCTCCTCATGCCCCTCCTGTTCAGGCTGCTCCCGACTCTGGATTACGTGCCGATCGTTTCCGGCTTGGCGGCTATTTTCCTCCTGGCTTACCTTGTCGCACGTACCGGTCCTCGACTTCTGGGTTTTCAGGTCCGCAAGCGGTGCGTCGAACGGCTGATCGCGGCGATCGAAGCCGATGACGATGACGAGGCCATGATCGATCTCCCGATCCAGGTTCCTTATCGCAGGTCCTTCAGGATATTGATGCTAACAACGGAACTCTTTTGCCTCGCGATGGGTCTCATCTACTTCTGGGATCCGTTCTCGTTGCGTGACAACGTTGCCCTCTTCGGGATTCTCGTTCCGATCGGCGGAGCGGTCTGCATCCTTATCGGAATTCTGGGGATCGCCCTCTTCTTCCGACTCAGGATCGTCTGCGAAATCACCTCGGGGGGGATGAACGCGCACCGATGTCGGCGGGTGCGTCTTCAAGACATTTGTACCTTGGAACGAACTTGTCGAATGCGAGTTCATCCACGACGACGAGGATTACCCGGGCAACCATTTCGCGCTGCGGGACCGGTCCGGCCGCCGGCGATTCCTGGCAAGCCGCCCTGGTTGATCTGTGCGACCCCGGCCGACCGCGCCGGATCTTCCGCGCACTCCGGTCGAGGTTTCCTGTGAAGCCCAAGGTGGAAAAGAGCCCGGAATTGGTTCGTCTCCAGCCCACATCCTCTACGACGTGGGACCGAGAGCTCGACGGCTGATTGTCGCGACTCGCCAACATCCGGTCAGGAAAAGGTGTCAGTGGCAGGAAAAGGTGTCAGAAACCATTGTCATGCCTCTTGGAAGAACGGTTCCCGACAACTTTTCCTGCCTTACCGGGTGCACACGCCGCGACAGCAACGGCGATCATACTAACCCGAAGCGTCAGCGAGGCGACACAGCCAGAATCCTCGCTGACGCTTCGGGCTAGTATGGACCGTGGGCAACCCGAGTGTAAACCGCTGTAATCTCCAACCCGGAGGTGCCGATGGATGAGACGAACCCCTATCAGCCCCCAGACAGCAAGCCACCCAATCCCTTCGAGCGGAAGTACGCCATGCGGTTGCTCGCGTTGCGGGATAAACCCTTGACGCTCGGCGTCCTTTACCGCATGCAGTCCAAGAAACGAGTCATTGGCCTGATCTATTCCGTCCTGGCCATCGCATACTTCGTTTGGGTTGATCTCCAACCGGGAATCTACCTGATGCTCGGCGCCCTCGGGGGCATCATGCTTGACCGTTTCGCGATGGCGCGGATGCAGATCAAGTTATGGCCGATGCAGAAGAAAGTACTGGACTGGGAGAAGGTTGAGAGGATGGCTGACGGAGAGCAATTCGAGGAATAACTGCTGGGGACGTCGACCGCCCATCATCGGGATTTCACATTGTCCGTGCACGATCCCGGCGGCGACAGCTCGAACACCCCGAGGGGGCGTGGGGTCGGCTCTTCGCCGATGTCCCACTTGGAAAAGGTGACACACCAGCCCTCAGCCTCCAAGGTCTCCAGGAACCGCAGTCCCCGGCCGCGGAAGGGGTCGGCGAGGAGGATCCGTCCCTCCGGCGCGAGGTTCGACTCGAAGATCCGGCGGAGGTGGGGATGCAGCGAATCGCCGTAGAGGATGTCCGAGCCGATGATCCAATCGTAGCGCCCGGGGTCGTCCCACTCGGTCCAGTCGGCGAGGCGGTACTCGATCGCGGCGGGATCGTTCCGCTCGCCGTTCCGCTTGCAGAGATGCAGCGCAGTCGTCCCGGTCGCTCTGCACAACCCGGCCGCCGAGCGTGGCGGCGATGATTCCCGGCAGCCCGATTCCCGCGCCAAGTTCCAGGACGCTCCGCCCGCGAAAGGCCTCCGCTCGCCCGGCGATTTCATGGGCGAGGGCGATGGCCGATGGCCAAAGGGAGACGCCATAGGGTAGCCGGTTCGTTGTCGAGGCGATGGCGTTTGTCTCATCCGCCTCGGTCAGGACAGTGCCCGTATGCAAGACCGTCCATTCCCGTCCGCCGTCGCGGAGTCGATACGCGAACAGCGGGAACCGGCCGCCGGAGGTGTCCAGTCCCGGGTCTTCCGAAAGGTGGCCCATCCGTATCCGAAACATGGCGAACCTCCGCCCTCCATTATCACCATCGACACAATCGATTCAAGGGATACGACCGAATGAGCGGTCAGTGTGCCGATACGACGCCGCGCGACATCCTCGAACCACGAATCACACGAATCGCACGAATGACGTTCATGCTGTACTCCCGGCATCGACATCTCGAATTCTGCCCACTGGAGGGGCCGGTAAGATCCCGAGCACCACCGGAACCGCTTCCCGAGATGCCAAGAATTCACCGCCGAGCGTTCTTCTGTTCAACTCGACTTCGATTCCGACCGTCCGGGTGAAGAAGAGACCTCGTGCATATGAAAGTCCTGGTTACAGGAAGCGCCGGTCATCTCGGTGAGGCGCTGGTTCGCACCCTGAGAGAATTGAAGAACGAGGTCGTCGGCCTCGACATTCTTGCGTCTCCGTTTACAACCCACGTCGGCTCGATAACCGACCGCTCTTGCGTCAAGCATTGCATGAGGGGCGTGCAGGCCGTCTTTCATGCGGCCACTCTGCACAAGCCTCATCTCGCCACCCATAGCCGGCAGGATTTCGTCGACACCAACATCACCGGCACGCTCAATCTGCTGGAAGAGGCGGCGACGGCGGGCGTCGAGTCGTTTGTCTTCACAAGCACGACGAGCGTCTTCGGCGACGCTCTCATGCCGCCTGCCGGAGCTGCTGCCGCATGGGTTACCGAGGAGGTCACGCCCGTTCCCAAGAACATTTATGGTGTCACCAAGGCCGCGGCGGAGGACCTTTGCCAGTTGTTCCACAGGAACCAAGGGGTTGCCTGTATCGTGCTCAGAACAGCGCGATTTTTCCCCGAAGAGGACGACAACAAGAGGGTGCGGGAAACTTACTCCGACGATAACGTCAAGGTGAATGAATATCTGTTCCGACGCGTGGATCTTGAAGACGTCGTGAGCGCACATGTGTTGGCCGCGAAACACGCGCCCGCAATCGGCTTTGGCCGCTATATCATCAGTGCAACCACGCCCTTTTCGCCTGAGGACCTGCCGGACTTGCGTTTCGATGCACCGCTGGCGGTGCGGCGCCGTGTTCCTGACTATGAGACCGAATATGTCCGTCGTGCCTGGAAAATGTTTCCGAGCATCGACCGGGTCTATGTCAACGTACGGGCTCGGAATGAGCTCGGCTGGCATCCGCGATATGATTTCCAGTCGATCATCGACCGCCTGAAAACAGGAGGCGACATGAGCAGCCCTCTCGCCCGGATCGTTGGATCAAAAGGATACCATGCCGAGGTGTTTGCCGAAGGGCCTTATCCCGTAGAATGAAACCTTCTCTCATCGATTCGTGTCGGTAAACCGTGCGGCCAGTCTTGCTTGGAAACTCCAAGGCATCCGAACGATGTAACAAGCCGTTATCCCAGACCTGAGTTTGGGTCGGCTGCTGCCAATTTGCAGCGATCCTTCAATTGGGCTACGAGCGTCACGGCCGCTCATTCAGCGGCGGGGCTCTGACGGTGTCAGGCGATAGATCAAGTCACCGGCGGGCCGCTGGTCGCGATCTGAGTCTTTCAAGCCCGCCGTCGTCGTTGCCGTCCCTGCCGACGGAGTAGACGACTGCTTGGCCGTCGACCATGACCAATCGCATCGGCTTGCCGTCGTAAGGATCAGCCGGCACGGCCTTGAGCCTCGCAGCCTTGACCACCGATGCCATGTCCGGCGGCGATCCTGGGTGCCTCAGTTGCCACCGGCGCAGGGCGACCAGACATTCGTCGGCACGGAGCGTGGTCGTCGAGCGCGAGATCGCGCGTGTGAACGGTTCGATCGGGGGGGACATCAACGTGATAAATCGAGATAGGAGATCGTCGCTCGCGGCCAACTTCAATGCGCTGGCTGTCCGGATGCGATTGGCGTAGGGCGTGGCACTCAACGCCAGCAGAGCACGGTAATATCGATCCAGCTCGCGTACCTTGCGCGCAAGTACATCGGACGATGTTCGCGCAATCTGGGCATCCGCGTCGTCGGGAAGCGGCTCGAGGGTGCCCGGTGGGCTGTACTTGAAAAATGGCGCCAGGATCGCCTTCACAACCGAATCACCGCGATTGAGACCCATCCGCCTGGCCATCTCGGACTGATGCCGAACCAGGTCGCGTATCGTCAATCGCATCATCAGATACTCGGCACGCAGTCCCTCCGAGTAGCCGTCCATCGACTTGGCCTCATGACCGGTGAGCAGCTCCAAAATGCGGTCGCAGTGCTCGACTCGAAGACCCGGGGCGGCCAATATCCTTGACACCATGTCCGAGCCGGCGACTTGCATCAGGGCGGCGCTCACGAGTTGGGTTGACACCGCGCCGCGCGGCTGCAAGTCGCGAGCGAGCCGGAGGACCGTCTCGACGTCACGTATTGCCCCGTCGAAGTCCCGACGCTCCACGGCACGCCTCACCCTCAAAGATGCTACGCGCGTGGCCTGGCGGGCACCCTGGAAATGAGGCTGATCGAACGTCAATGCCAGGCCCGTTTCAAAGATGCATCGCTCTCGCTTCTGAGCCAGGGCGAGCTTGCGGAAACCCGGTGTCGTAGAGCTTGATGACTTCGTCGATCGCCGTTGCGGGTACGGCCTTCGGGTCCCGTGCAAGCGCCTCTTCGAGCTCCCGGGTAGCGCTGGCTGCGATTCTTGGCGATCTGCTGACGGCGGTCCCGCTCAGGCCCGGCGGGGAAGCAGACAGCCAGCGTGTCACCAAACTCGAAGAAGGCGTCAAGGTACAGCGGTGCGGCGTTGCGCTCTCGAGGCAGGGCAGTGAAGAACTTCTCGACGTCAAATGGAGTGCCCGTCCCGAGACCCTCCGGAGCCTTTGTAAGAGCACCGGCAGCCTGGGGTAGGGGCCTCCCGCTTCGAATCCGACGCCGGGCCTCTTGGTCTCTTGGCCGAACACCGCGACCGCCGCGAGCAGGCAGAATGCTCCCGTCAGGCCGGAAAGAGAGAAACGGTTTGCGATTCGACGCCCAGCGAAAACTCGACACATGACTACCTCTTTTGATCGCACCGGATCTTCCCGGTGGCGCGCTCGTAGCGAGGAGAAATCTCGAAAGCCCCGCATTTTGAATGTTCTAAGGCAGGCTTGCTGATGTTGTCAACTCACAAGTGTAGCCGACAAATGGATTGTCGCCGGCGAAGCTGACGGTCCCGCGCTGACCAGCACGTCACGGCGAACGTGTCCGTCCGGTGGAGTATATCTACAAAGCTGCGTGGACGCAGGTCACCTGGCGGCAGCGACTCGGTGGCATCGCAGGCGCGGAGGATCCAATCGATTTCGCGGATCGGATATCTCAGCTCGTTTTCCAACGTACTAATCCAGACCAAAAGCGCCATGCTGACAGTCGATGACAACATCGAACTTCAGTGCTTATGGTAACGTCCCAATCGATTCCTGGCCATCGACGAAGAAGCCCCGTGTTTGATCGAGGAGATCCTTCTCGACCACGGCTTCCACGGCGGTCTTCCCCCTACTCGGCCTCGCCCGGATCCAGCCGCACTCGAATGACATGGGGATGGCCGGCCAGGGTGGTCGCGACTACCTCGCTTTCAATTTGGCGTTCGCTGAGCAGGGCGGCGACCTCGGGGTCGGCGGCCACGGTCCGGGTCAGAACCAGCTCTGCGCCGTGGGCGTATTGCAGGATTGCGGTGGCCTGCCGGGCCGTTGTGCCGAAATAGTCGAGCTGATCGTTGACGGTGGCGGCCAAGGTGGGGCCGCGGTGAACGCCGACCCGAAGGCGGAGCGGACCGGTGGTCGCCTCGGACTCGTTGGTCGCGAATGGACGCGCCAGCTCCAGCGCGGTCTTCACCGCCGCGGTCACGTCGCTGAACGACGCTAACAGGCCTTCACCCATCGTCTTGACCACGGCGCCTCCTCCCTGGCGGATCAGGGTGCCAAGCCGCTGCAAGTGCTCGTGGACCACGCTGAAAGCGCGGGCGTCCCCCAGGTCCTGATAGAGCGCATCGGCCTGGGCCGGCTCGAGCGCGGTGACCAGGAGGGTCACCGTCGAGACCGTGGCGAGCTGGCCGGGTGCGAGGTGTTCGCCGGGAAACAGCTCGCGAAACTGCGCCAGCGACGTGGCGCGAGCCGCGGTCAACGCGTCATTGCGCGCCGCCGTCCGCTCGATCCGGACCACCAGCTCGCCGGAATGAGCGTTGCTCAGGACCAGGATCTGTCCTCCGGCTCGCAAGGCGCTGGGAGGGGCTGGCGACGGTCCTGATCCCAGCGCAATGTCCCAGCGCCAGACTGTTGCCGAATTCCTGACCTGGAAGTCGACCGACCAGGGCAACTGCGGACCTCGAAGCCGATAAGACCCTTCGGGCAGCTCCAGCTCCAGCTCGATCCGCTCACCCGGCGCCACGCGGATCTGGGCGAAAACGTGCGGCGAATGCACGGCCCTCCGATGCAGTAAGTGCCCAGGTCCACCTCGCGGATCTCGGGATGAACCCGGAAGATCAACTCGATCGAGTTGGCGAAATCGAGCTGGAAATCGAGGTGGCAAGCCTCGCAGTGAGCATGCTCGCCGATCGCGCGGAGTGTGTCCGTCACCTGGCAGGAAATGCGGCAGACCGGGCAAAGAAGGTCCCAGTGCAAGTTGAGCAAACCTTCGTGCGCGCCCAGGAGACACGCGGCGACGACCTGGTCGGGATCGAGCCCAAATTGAGTCGGCCAGGGCCAGCGGACGAATGCGGGCGACTTCCTGGGCCGAACCTTGGATCAGGTAATCGCCAAGTCGCTCGACAACCGACGCGTCGATGCCTTGTTCGGCCAGTCGGTCCAGCAGCCGTTCCAGCCGTTGGCGACGCGGGGCCGGCAACTGAGCCGGCTCCACAAAAGGATCGCCGGCGTGAACAAAGCCGCGCTGGCTCTGACTCTTGACGGTCGCGTCGATGCGGAGATAGACCGCGCTCCAGGCTTTTCCGGAGGCTGACGCCCACCCCCCAGCGGGATCCGACTCGGATCTGTCCAGGAGCTCGGCTCGAGCCGCAGGCGATGGACCAAGGTCGTGCCGCCTCCCGGCCGGGGCGTCAACTCGACGGTGCTGACCAGCCACCGGAACGGGCCCTGGCTGTACTCCCGCAACACCCCCATCCGCCGTGGCTCGACCCATTCGTACGGATGCTCCTCGCCGATTTCGATCTGGCCGGCCTTGCGGCCCTCGGCGAAGGTCCGCACGCCACGGCCCGGCTCGTAAGGGTCTTATACTTTACCGGGGTAAACCCAATCGCGCGGTCGAGCCGGTCGGTATTGGTCACCAAGGGCCAGAGCTGCCGCGGTGAGGATTCCAGCTCCCAGCGGAACTCGAAGTGAAGGACCCGCTGCGGGTCGCAGTCAGGCAGACGCGGATGAATCGCCAGGTCGGATGGTTTGCCGTGGAGCAGGGCCTCGAGGTCGCGGAGCATCGCCCCGGCGTCGATATAGCGATCCTCGGGACGCTTGGACAAGGCCCGCTCGACCACCCGGGCGAGCCCTTCGCTGACGTGTCGGGTCCAACGACGAGAGCCGCGGTGGGAGCTCGTTGCAGTGTTGTGTGCACAAGGCATCACGCGTCTGGGCCAGGAACGGTGGCCGGCCGGTCAGGAGGTGAAACAAGGTCGCGCCCATCGCGTAAACGTCAGTCCGGGGATCGATGATCTGGCCGGTCCATTGCTCGGGCGCCATGTAGTGGGGCGTTCCCAGCAGGGCACCCGCCGCCGTCAGGGCCATCGATTCGGTGTCAACAATGCGGCGGGCCAGCCCGAAGTCGGAGATCTTGATCCGGCGGGGGGCCGGCTCCGCTGCATCGGCAGCAACCAACGTTGAAGCCATGTTGCTGGTGGCTCTCGTGTCGCACAGAGAGTCGATTTGCGGCTCGTCGTTGACAGCGAACGTGGAGGCAAGCGATGCCGCGATCGGTCCCGATGCCGCGGTCTCCAGGTCGGGAAAGAGGATATTGCTGGGCTTGATGTCGCGGTGGACGATTCCGCGCTCGTGAGCTTCCATCAGGCCGCGCGCCACTCCCGACATGATCGAAATGGCTGTCTTTTCGTCGAGGCGGGTCCGTTTCGCCAGGAGGTCGCCGAGGCTCTCGCCGGCCACGAATTCCAGGACCATGTACGGAATGCCGTCGTCTTCGTTAAATTCCAGCAAGTTGACGACGTTGGGGTTGTTGGCCTCGGTCATGAGCCGGGCCTCCTTGCGGAACCGTCTGAGGACCTGGGGGTCTTCGACTCGGTCGGTCCGCAGGATCTTGATGGCGACCACGGTTCCCGCCGCGGAATCCTCGGCGCGATAGACGACCCCCTGGCCTCCTTCGCCCAGCTTGTTCAGCAGTTGATAGCGCCCCAGCCGAGTGCCGTTCGACTCAGGGATCCACGTCTGGTTTCGGGAGCCAACGACGAATGGATGGGGCTTGCCCGATTGAATCCTTGAGGTCGATTGGACCGGCGTCATTCCCGACCTGGACCAGTCTCCCGTGGCATCCAGAGGCAGAGGAACCAAGTGCTCGGCAAGCTGCTCCTGAACCTGGTACGCGGTCGGGCGATCGGCAGGATCGTCGGCGAGCAGCGCGCGGACCAGCTCCCCCAGCGACTTGCCGTTATCAAGGCGGGTGCCGAGCGATTCGTAGTGCAACCGGTTGGTCTGGCCTGTCAGCAGCCAGGCGAGCAGGGCACCCAGGCTGTAGAGGTCGGCGGCTCGGAGGGCGGCCAGGCCGCCGCCGGTCCCGGGTTCGCGGCAGGCGTCGTCGAGCGCCTCGGCTGGTTGCCGACTCGACCGGGAAACCAACCCGGGCGCCGGTGAAGTCGAGCTTGGGCTGAGCTCCATCGATAAGGAGCACCTGACCGGGACCGAGGCGGCCGTGTGCCAGTCCCAGGCGATGGGCCTCGGCCAGAGCACCGGCAATGGCCCGCGCCAGCTCGATCGCCTCGACAGGCGTTCTGGGCCTGGCCACGTCGACTGCCGCGGCGAGCGTGGTCGCGCCGACGCACTCGAGACTCGCATAGGGCGAGTCATCGGCCAATCCCAGCTCGAGCACCCGGATCGCCGAGGGATGCTCGAGCCGAGCTGCCAGGCGAAGCCGAGGAGCCAACCACTCCCAGCGCCCGGCGACCTCCAGCGCCCGGCTCAAGTCTCGGACCTCGACGGGTGTCTCGCCTTCCTCGGCGAGAGCGCGATACGAAATCCCGTCGGGACCGGCCCCAAGCTGGGCCCGAAGCCGGTAACGGTCGAGACTCATCACACACCTCGGTCCCACCCAGCCCGGAATACGTTCTGCCACCCCGACGCCCGATCACTGACAACATGTTACATCGAGAGGTAGTCGGAAAACATCTCCGACCTTCACCGGGTGAGTAATCCGGCGTCAAGCACGAATTCCGAGCCGGTGATTGACCGCGCACGGGAGGAGGCCAGGAAGACGACCGCCCCGGCGACGTCCTCGGGTTCGATCCAAGGGATGGGAAGGAGGTTGCCGGCGGACCGTTCGGCGATCTCCTGGGGAGTCTTTCCTTCGAGCATGGCCAGACCGTCGTTCATGGGCGTGTTGACGCCGGTCGGGCAAAGCGGCAATGACCCGGATGTTGTAGGGAGCCAGCTCGATGGCCCACGACTTGGTCAAGCCGACGAGCCCCCACTTGGATGCGGCGTAATGGGAGAGACGGGCCATGCCGCGGAGTCCGGCCACCGAGGAATTGTTGATGATCACGCCGCGCCGCTGCTCGATCATCAAGGGGATCACCCGGCGAGCGACCAGCCAGGCCCCCTTCAGATTGATGTCGATCATGGCGTCCCAGGCATCCTCGGTGAGCTCGTGTGCCAAGCCGTAGCCGCAGATGCCCGCGTTGTTGAACAGGATATCGATGCGACCGAACTGGTCGGTGGCGGCATGAACCGCGGCGCTGACCGCATCGTCATCGCGGACGTCGGTGGCGAAGGTCAAACAGTCCACGCCGAGTGCCCGGCACTCCTCGGCCAGGGTGTCGAGATCGTCGGGCGAGCCCATGGCGTAGCCGGGATAAGTCAGCGGCCGGGCGACGTCGAGGGCCACGATCCGAACCCCTTCGCGAGCGAGTGCCAGGGCCGAGGCTCGCCCTTGCCCGTGCGCATGCCCCGGTGATCAGGGCGACCTGGCCGCCCAGATCAAACGCGGTACGGCCGCCAGCCGTCGCGGCCGTGCTCATTCGGGTTGCTCCTTCTTGCGGTAGGGCTCGAGGTATTCATCCAGATCGACGCGGAGCGCAGTTGTTGAACAGGTTGGTGGCGACCATGAGCCCGCCGAAAGCGGTCAACGCCACGATTTGCTCGGGCCGAAGCCGGGCCGCCAGGCGATCGTAAAGCTCGTCGGAAACTCCGTGAGGATCGACGGCCAGTTGCCGGCCGAAGGCCACGATGGTTTGCTCCCAATCGTCGAGCCGCAAGTTACCGGGGTCCTCGCCCGAGTCGATCAATAGCCGGCGAAAGAAGGTCGAGCAGACCAGGCAATCGGTGCCGGCGGAAATGGAGTGGGCGAAGAGCGTGGTCAGTCGATCACCCAAAAAGGGGAGAACCGCCTCGCGAAGGTCGTACCAGGTCATGAGCGCATGCAAGGCGACCGGCGCGCGTGCCAGCGTGCGCTTCATGTTGGTGACCCGGCCGTGGGCCAAGCGGATCTCGTCGATCGCGGCGCGGGACTCGGGAGTGGCGTCCGCGTCGCTGTCCTGAAGAGGCGAGATTCGTGCCATAATTGTGCCACCTACCCAGAAAGTAACTCAACGGTTTCGAATGGCTTGACGCCCCCGTGACGTCGTCGCGTCATCGTGATTTTCTCCAAGATCCGAATCGCTCATTTGGATCTTACCGAATCACACTGCTGGCGTTTCACTTTTCTTCGTGCCTCTGGTCACACGGATTTGGCGGTCGCCGCCCGTTCGAGTCAATGTGCGGCGGCGCCGTAAAGCGTCCGTTCGTCACGGAAGCGCCTTGATCGCGTAAATCAAGCGGTGCGTACGGCGTGATAATCCTTGTCCACTCGTATTCGATTTGAGCGCACTTCACGGACCAAAGGAAGGTTTCAGTCATGGCCAAAGCGGTGACCATCGGTGGGGCGGGCTTCTGGAGTTCGGTGTCATCGCCGGGCGAAATCTACGCTGACGGTGACGTCATGTACGTCGTGCTCGATTATTTTACGAAAATGGATATCGTGCGGCGAACCAGGCCGGAAATGTTCACGACGACGGTAACCAACGCGGCGGCCAAAGGTTATCTCGCAATTATCAACGGTCTCATGTATACGCAGCACTTGGGCACGTGGACATATCGAACGGGTGATGACCCAGCCGATCCGTCGAAAGTGGTACCGGACGGGGAGGTTGTGGAATCGACCAAGGTGGTCTCGGGCCGCTCCGCACCCGACATGTTTTACATCGCCCAGGGTGCGGGACCACTCTTTATTTATTACTTCAACTCGGGCGATCCCAGCGCGTCAGGGTCGAATCCGCTGACGGCGATGGGGGGCTTGGGGCCGATGATTATCAACGACCTCAAATACGGCAAGGGCAATCTCTACAAGCCGGGCACGGATGGTCCGGATACGGGCGACCCGGGCTCCGCCGCCTCCAATTTGATTCAGCGTAACAACAACACGTATATTTCGATGAACAAGCGTGGCGCACTCCACGGGAAAGGCGGTCGTCGCGCAATGCGTCGCTCAGAAAAAGCTGCTTGTTCTCGCCCAGCCCGACGGAGCGTCAACGGGAATCACGCTCGATGACCTGCGTGACAAACTGATCGCGGCCGGAGTCGAAAACGCCGTTTTCCTGGACGGCAGCGATTCCGTGACATTCTACGCCAAAGGGGCATTGCAGATCTCCCCCGGCAAGAACAAGAACCGGACGATTCCCGCCGGCCTCGGCTTTCGTGCTTGAACACTGAGGAATTTCGTGCGACTCCCCAACTGACGGCACTCGGCAGCGATCGGATTTCGCCCTCGGAGCCGTTCCGCGGATTAACACTCTGTTTGCATCGACAAGGAACTTTATCCCGGCGGGCAAGGACCGCTCGGGTCCTCAACGAGCAACCGAATCTTAGGAGGTTTGCAATGGCTGGCGAATTTTCATACTCGCTCGAGGTCTCGCATCTGCCCGGATCGTACAATACGGGCGATCGAGACAACTTAGAACCGGTCGCAGTCACCTGGGTCCGTGGCGGTTATCTGTTTCACAAAGATCGAAGCAATATGCCGATGTTCGAGGCCTACATTTATCGTGCGAAGTTCGTCGAAGATTTTGATGGCGCACCAACCGCCTACGGCTGGGACCGTCCCGACGATCCCAAGAATCCGGATTTTTATACCGAGGGACCATTGTACGGTCCGGGATCAAGTTTACCGAAGTACGTCAATTTGCAAAAGAACCTTCAGCCTTTGGAAAGCAGGGGCGGGCAGCAAGTCGGCTTGGCCAATGCCGCGTCTCCCTGGCAGAATCTTTGGCACGGCCACGATTTCAAGTGGGTGGGTGTCGTCGCGGCAACCCCGCAAGAAGCCCTATTTAACAACTTCATGATCGATAACCGACCCCCGCTGCAGGACAGCAACGGCAAGTTCCCTATTGTGCAACCAGCGGACGCGCCGGCGCCAGGATATTACGTGTCGCAGAACCCGACGATCGTCGACAGCAGCAAGCCTTGGTGGGACCAGCGCCGATATGCCGATGGAAACACGTTTCCGTATATCGTGCTGCCCGAACAATTCAAGAATCACGGTTGCCGCCTCGGCGACGTGGGCATCGCGATCCGACCAAAAACGGGCAAGAGCACCGCATTCGCTTTTGGCGACACGGGCACCTGGGGCCATCTGGGAGAAGCTTCCTCGTATCTGTACCGAACGGTAACCGGAACAAAGCTGGGGGATCCCCCCGACAACGCGGACTACATCACGTTTCTCGTCTTGCCAAACTCGGGCATGGGCAATACGCAAGGGCTGCACCTCAATCACAACGTTGAATTCAGAACCCGGACCAACATCACGCCGATCGGCGAGGATAATACGTACGAGCTGCCGCTGTTGCTCGCCCTCGGCGGAGACATCAGTCGTTTCAATGCGGCCCGGAAGCGAATCGCGGCCGGCCTGGAGACGCCCTTCTCAACGCCCGGCTGGTCTGACATGCTGAAAATCCTGGTTAGTTTTGGGTATAACAACGATGACTAGCGAAGATCTTCGCGGCGACGGGCGTGCATCTCACCGACGTGCACGAGTAACCCGAGAACGAGATCAGTACGTGGCTGCAATAAGGCGACCGGCCTGAAATAAACTACCAGGGCAGCGCTTGTGGCTATACCAACGCGACGCGCAAGCGAGGGGACCGGCGGTGTCACGCGCTGGCCTCGGCCAGCGTCTCTCGCTTGCGTGTCGGGTTAGTGTGGCCAGGCTCCGCAGTCCCGGTATCGATGCGATCGCTCGGAACCGATCGATCCTTGGGTAAGTTTCCATCCGCCGGTCGCCTATCATCTTCGGTTCCTCGACCATCCAGCGACGCCCAGGTGGGACTCGATCAACGCCGTCCCACTTCCGCCAGGGGACCACGCAGCACCGGCCGAGTATTGATAGAATCGTGTGATTGTCTGCCTTACGGTCCAGGGACTTACTTGACGACATGGCCCACTGAGGATCAGCCTCCGATGCGCATCCTTCGGGTCCGGTGCGGCTTCCAGGCCGACCACAGCTCTTCGTCTTACTTGTTCTATGCGGTCGACCGCCCGGTCTCCGCCGCGGGCCAGGCGATTGCCAATCGATTCTCCAGCAGGGCCGAGGTCGATAAACGCTCCGCACGATATCTTAAATGGGGCGAGAGTTCCTTGAGCTCGACCGCGTACGAGGCCCTGATGAACGAGCATTACGACGTCATGGCCGAGGAGAGCTATGGCTGGTGGACGATGATGATCGCCGTCCCCAAAAACCCGGAGATGAAAGCGATCCTGGCCCCCTTTGCCGATGCCCGCGGTGACAACGATCAGGGTGTCGAGCTCCAGGAGTTTTCCAAGCGACTGGTGGTCACCGTCTACTGTCAGTTCGCCGACGATGGTGCCGATCTCGCGGATGAAGTGATGATGGCGACCCCCTGGACTTCCTGGTGAGACTCCTGGCCAAGATCCGCACGGAGCTGCTCGCAGGAAACACATCGTTTCTGACAGCGGTCGCCGAGTTCTACGGTGGCTTCGACGAGGATGAACGACGAGGATGAGGAGAAGTCGAGCGACGATCGCGACGAATCATCGGCAACGTCGTTCGACGACATGAGCAAAGCCGAGCTCCAGCAGGAATGCGAGAAGCGAGGGACCAGGTACCGCAAGTCGTGGACGAAGGCCCAGCTCCTGAAGGCCTTGGTCGCCTCGGGTATGCCCCGCTCGCGGGACAAGTCCAAGACGGGGAGTACGCCCAAGCTGTCTCGTGCCGCCAAGACCATCGTCGACCAGTTGGAAAGCCAATGAGCCGTCATCTCGATCGCCTCACCTGGCTCCAGCGCCATCCCGCAGTCCGCTTGCGTCGCGAGGCTTGGGGCGGATTCGCCTTCCATCGCGATACGGGCGACCTGCTCGAACTGGATCGCGACGGCTTCGACGTCGTGCTCCTCATGGGGACCGCGCATACCTTCGTCGACTTATGCTCGCTTCTGCGGGCGAGAGGACACCGAGGCGCGCGGCCTCGGCTGGCGAGCTTCCTCGCGAAGCTCGAGACCCACGCGATGATCGGCCGTGTTCCTGCGGACTCGTCGTCGTTACCTCCCGATCCCTGGGCCGACGATTCCGCGATCACGATTGATGGCGGCCTGGGCCTGCGCGCCCCGGTCGTCGCTCACTGGGCGGTCACCTACCGCTGCAACCTGAGCTGCACCTTCTGCTACGCCGAGAGTGGCCCCGGCCGTGACCCGGAACCCCACCCGCGGACTCGCTGCCGGATCGTCGAACGGCTGGCGGCCTGGGGAGTCCTCGAGGTCGCTCTGGGTGGGGGCGAGCCCACTTTGCTCCCCGACTTCCCCGAGCTGCTGGCCGCGATTCGCGCCGGCGGGATGGTCCCCAATGTGACCACCAACGGCACCATTCACCGATCTGAGATCGTCGGGGCCCTGGCGGAGCACGCCGGAGTGGTCCACCTCTCCGCCGACAGGCCGGACCGGCTCGATGCGGCCCGCGGCCCAGGGGTCTTCACGCGACTACGCGAAACAGCGCGGGACCTGGCCGGAGCCGGAGTCCGGTTGGGTGTCAACTTGCTGCTGACGCCGGACAACGCGCGCGACCTCCTCCGCAGCCTGGAGAATGCCCTGGACCTGGGGGCGCAAATCCATCACTCTGCTACGGCCGAAAGGGGAATGGGCAAGGACCCACTGGCCGGGCTTTCCCTCCGCCGACGCTTTGCAGGCCGTGGCGGCGAACGTTCGCGAGTTCGTGGCGAGCCGCCCTCCCGTTCGGTTGTACGTCGATACGGCGCTGCGGGGCGAGTGGGCCGAGCTGGGGCTCTTTGCCGATCCCGAGCCCGATGTGGCCGGCTGCGGCGGCGGCCAGCGTCACATCGCAGTCACGCCGGACGGCGATGTGTTCCCTTGCTCGCACGCTCGGCATGCCGATTACCGCATGGGCAACCTCTCGACCGATGAGCCCGTCCGACTCTGGTCAGATGGCCCCGGCCGTCTGTCGCGACAACGGTTTGTTCGGGCGTGCCAAGGAGTACGCTGCGCCTGTCAGTTCGCGGTGCCCGAGCCTTCTCTCACTCTCGCCCCCCTACCCACACGTCCGTCCCGCGTGCCAGTCACATAGAGCCTCACGATGGCATTGCGTACGCCGCGCGGGATTGGAACCTTCCCGCGATGTCCTCCGGAGAAACGTCATGCGAGGCGGGTCTGATCGCCGCATAGACGGCTTCCGTCGTCCGCGCCGCCGCCGAGCGCAACGCTTGCTTCACCTTGGAGAACATCTCCTCGATCCTTTACCACTATTTCAGAAGGAGAACCCAACGTTAGATATCACGCATCCCCACCGCCAGAATGATAGATCAAACAATACGCGAAATCTCGACAAGCATTCAGAGCGGCTGGCATGTCGGGACCTGGAGCAGTGAGACTTCGCCACGCGCAGTTTACACTTGGAAGACTGATACTGGCGGTGGCTGTCGCTGGGCTGGTTTTCGGCTGCCTGGCTTGGCTCCTGCCCAGTCTTGCGCTCGATTTTCACGTTCACGACGCGCTCATTGTGGTCGGGCCCTACGTGTTCGCGCCCGATTCGCCAGCCTTTTGGGCCATCTTATTGCTTGTGTTGGCGCTTCTCATGGGACTACTTGTCGGGTTGCTCGCCGTCATTGTCCGTACAGCGAAGGCGATCAGGAACAGGATCATGCGTAAAGCCTGTGATTTATAGTTGGCGCGGGCAGCCGGGCGCGGGACGATCGCCCGATGAGTAACGGGTGATCTAGAGTCGAGCGTTTCCAAACACGGAATCCATCCAATCGGTCGGAACACATCTGGAGGCGGCTCGCTAGCCGTCAGCGCATGGCACGGATTCGCAAGCAGGTCTACAACCTCACACTCAAAGACCTCGAGAGGTTTCCCGTATGGGTGTTCGCACTCGATGAGGAGTGCAGGCCCGGGCAGGACGAAGCAACGGTCAGGCCCTGGGAGGGGGCGTTACCGTTCGACCCTGGAGAAGGATTAAACATCGTCCGCTCCAATTTCTGGCTCGCAGACGGGACTCACGCCATTGGATACCTGACCGCCCGAGTTCCGATTTTCTCGGAGATCGGCGACATCAGGCCCACGATAGTCACTTCCCGTAGCCAGGTCTGGTTCTGGTTTGGAGTCCAGAGGCCCGATCCCGAGCAGGTCCGCGAGGCGTATGAACTTCTGGGAAAAGACCGGTCCCAGGTTTTCCCCGTACGATACGAGTCGGCAATAGAGATCGCCACCGGCCCGGTATCTGGCGTGATCGAGGGATTTCTGCATTTCAGATCGATCTGTGACCATACCGTAGAAGCAGTAACGTGAAAAAGACGGTAGGCATGCGAGACCCAACTGCGTAAGCGCAACGGCTGAAGTATAGTTGGAACTTTACGCTCATGTGTTGGTCCAGCAACGACGTGTAAACGGTGATCCAGACATCAAAGGTGACATCGGGAGGCGGACGGTGCCGGACCAAAGCCTGCCAACATCTTGGCTTCATCGGCTCCGAGTCAGAGTTCGGACCCTAATGATACTCGTCCTCGTGCTCGGCGGCTGCTTGGGCTGGTTCGCCCACCTCGCCCGCCAGGCCCGAATCCAGCGCGATGCGGTGACAGCGATCACGAAAATTGGCGGCTCGGCCCTCTATGAGTGGCAGTTCGATGACAATCGGTTCAGGCTGAAGCCGGGCACTAACTTCATCACGAATGACGTGCCGGGGTGGCCGAAATGGCTGGTAGATCGAATCGGAGTCGACGCCTTCGGCTCTGTTACGCAGGTCTCGTTTCGCCGACTCCCCATGGTGCCATCCCCCGAAGAGTTTGACGGAGTGCTCGCCCAGATTGGTCATCTGCGCCGACTCAAACAATTGACTTTTATCACGGCGCCTGTGACCGACGCCGGGATGGCTCATCTGGAAGGGCTGTCGAACCTGGAATCGTTGATGTTTCGGGGCTGCAACCGGGTTACTGACGCCGGGGTAGCCCACCTGGCGAGGATGACCGGCCTGAAGGGGTTGTACCTCGAAGACTCGCGGATTAGCGACGCTGGCCTGGCATACCTCAAGGGGCTGACCGGCCTCGAAACGCTCAATCTCGCGAGAACTCAGATGGGTGATGCCGGACTCGCGCATCTGGAGAGATTGACACACCTCAAGAATCTGGGCCTCGATGGTACCAAGGTCACCGACGCCAGACTCATCCGCCTCTTGAGAGGCCGGAGTATTCTCAAGGGTCTCTATCTCAATGACACACAGATCGGGGATGTCGGGTTGGAGCCCTTGGAGGGCATGACTGGTCTCGGTTGGCTGTCCATCCGCAACACCCACGTATCCGACGTCGGCCTGGTCCTCCTCAGGGGGTTGACCAAGCTCCAGTCTCTCGACCTGTACAACACGCGAGTTAGCGACGCTGGGTTGGAAGAGCTGCGGAAGGCGCTGCCGGGCCTTGCGATACAGCACTCCAATCGACCGGGCTCACGACCGCCTCAGCCATAATGCTTGGATTATAGATCACACAATGCGCTTATGGATGGTGGGTGTCGCCTTGATCAACAGGCCAGATGCGAGCAACAGCAGCCCAACCTCACCGATTACCGAACCCGGGCGGACCAAAGCAGACCACCCGGTCGGGGCTATTCCGTCCATATCGACGTCGTAGCGTGCGGACGCGAGGATGAAGACGAACAACGCGATGACCACGAGAAGCACGCCGCCGAGAAGGACAAACTTGGCGGCCATCGGACGGGGCGGAATCCAGACCAGAACCAACCAGGAAACACCGGCAAGCACTGCCCCAAACAGGAACCAGTAAGCGGAGATTTCCAGGCTGAACGCGAAGAGGACCACCAGGGGAGTCATACCAATCATGAGCGCGAAGGGACCGATAACAGTCGGATGCAGCCAGATGAAGTGGATGGCGGCAAGTCCGTCCAGGGTCACTCCGCAAACAAACGCGACGAGACTGAAGCCCTGCTTGATCATGGCATCCGAATGTCTGTAACATTCCGTTTATAGATCAGGCCTTACGGAACTGTGGCGACCTAAGAGCTGGAGATTCAGGTCTGCGTAGGCATTACGGATCAGGAGCCCCCCGGTGAATAATAAAGTGGAGAGTTGTGTATTACTGTGCCAGGCAGCAAGTGGTGAAGTTCTGCCGTGCCGGCCCAGGAAAACAGGGCGTCCGACAAATCCAGATTCTTGAGGGCGACCATTCCTTTCAGACTGTCCATGCTGGCATTGCTTACCTTCGTACCGTCGAGCCGCAGATCTTTGAGGCCAGGAATCCTTCGCAGGTGCATCATTCCCGCGTCGGTGATTTTGGCTTTGCTGAGCGAAAGAACCTCGAGGTTATTTAGCCCCGCCAGGTACGCAGCCCAACCCCGCATCGCTCGCTCTCGTTCCGTCGTAAGGACAAGGCATTTGAGGCGACGTGAGCCGTCCAGACAGTGCGTCGCGCTATCCCGTGGTCGCCAACCTCCGGGCCGTTGTAGATCATTAGAGATCTTAGCTCGGTTAGCGTATCGAGCTTTGCCATGCCGATGTCAGTTACTCGCGATGTTTCGAGCTGGAGTATTTCGAGACGGCTCAGCCGAGCGACCTGAGCGAGTACCACGTCCGGGTTCGTTATGACGGACGAAACGTCGACCATCTTAACGTTGTAGGCGTAATCGACTCCGATCATATCGAGCAGCCACTTTGGACACCGGGGCCGTGCTTTCCAATCATAACGACCACTCTTCCACTCCCATTCATAGGAGACCATTCCACCGGCATTTTTGATCACCTGCACCGCATCGTGTTGGACGTGGGCGTCGTGGACGATCCAACCCAGCCAGCCACCTACGATGAGCACGAGTACCTCTCCGCATCCACTGTATCCACGACGCGCTTTCGGAGATCCTGAGAATAGGTGGGCATGGGGCACCTCATTACAAAGATCTCCTTTCAAATCGTGTGCACAACTGTCCCGTCTCGGGGTCGATTCACGTCGAGGTTGGATATCGGTCAATCCTTCGCATCGGCCGCACTGCCGGCGACGGCGGCTTTTCCCTTCCCCTTGAGCTGCTCGTCGAACCATTCGATGGCCAGCTTCTGGGCCTGCGGGCGGGCTTGGCCGTAGATCCCGTAGTGGCTGATACCCGGGATCGTGACCAACTTCTTGGGTCCTTTCGCTCGCTCGAAGGCTTTGACGCCGTGATCCTTGTTGTCGAAATACTCTTCCTTCTCCGCGAGGATGAAGAGCATGGCGAAGCCCGTTGCCTTGTCGACATCATCGACGGGCGCATAGTTCATCATCCGTTCGCGGATGGGGGCACCTTTAAGGCCTTGGATGACGCGAACGCCCGGCTCCGGATAGCCGGCTTCTCCTCGTGCCGCCTGGGTGGCTTCGCGAAAGGTCTGCTCGCGGGCCGCCGGGGACATGACCACCGATCGGGAATCGAAAGCCGCGACCTGGCAGACGATCGCCTTGACGCGGCGGTCGCGCGCGGCAGCGTAAGCGACATGTCCGCCGGAGTAGCTCGACCCCCACAGCCCGATCCGAGTGATGTCGCATTGCGGCTCGCCGACGACACAGTGGATCGCGTTCAACAGGTCGGTCGTCTGGTCGAGCGGATCAACGACTTCACGAATCTCCTTCACCTCGGCTATGAACCGGGACCCCGAACGACCGGCCGGGGCTGGCGCGGCCAGGACCAAGCGGGCGTCACTGCCTCCCCAGCCCCGATAGTCGAACGTCACCGCGAGATAACCGGCCCTTGCGAACGCGATTGCCTCGGGTCGAAGGTCCTTTGCCACGCCTCCCCATCCGTGGCAAAGGATGATTGCCGGCAGCTTCTTGCCCTCGGAAGTCTTCGGCGAGAAAACCTCCGCCGACATGCGCGTACCTTCGCTGATAATGTCCCGAGCTCGGAATCGAATGTCGTCGGGCGGCTTGAACGAGGCAGCACTACCCTGTGCGTAGGCGACGGCCGTTGGATAGACCAAGCCGATGAGAAGCATCGACAACGCATGACGAAAGGACAAGTTGATCATCGGCCAGACTCCTTGAGCGAAACGCCAAGCGTCAACGGCGTGGGAAGGCGCCGACGATTCGGTCGGCACGCCTCCGAAGGACGGCGAGGAGGAAAGTTCGGCAGGTCCTATCGAACGTGGCGTCATCGTGATTTTCTCCAAAGAACCGGATTCCTTGGTTTGATCCTATCGTATCCAACTGCACGGGCGGAGAGGTTTTGATTCCAAACTGTGCGCTCGGGCGCGAAGTTGAAAACCCGGCAAAGCATGGCACGTAAGACATGGCGGCAGTGGAGACCGATCAATGGAGAGGAAAGCACCCGGCGAATCCTCCATAGATCGCGATCGCGGCCGAAGTCCGCGGAAATCACCACCTTCTGGGCCGAGGGCATCCCATGAGCTATAAATGGATCTTGCCGATTTCGGTGCGGTGACAATCGCGACGATGTCCGGCGGCCAATCAAGGACCGGTGAGCCCATTGTGGAAACGATGGAGAAGATAAGACAACCCGACCAAACAGCCTTCGAAGGACCTTTCGGATGACAACCCCACGTACCCGGATGACCCGCCGAACCGTGCTCAAGCAGTGGGCGGCCGCCGGCATCGCCGCTCCGTTTGTGATGCGCACCCACGCGACCGCGGCGCCGAGCGAGACCCTTTACCACGCCAGTTTCGGCGCCTCCGGCATGGCGGGCTCCGATATTGGATCTCTCACGGCCAGCCCGTATGTCAAGCTCGTCGCGGTGGCCGACGTCGACAAGAGAAACCTGGACCGGATCAAATCTCGGTTCAAAGACGTGAAGGTCTACCAGGACTGGCGCGAGCTGCTCGACAAAGAGAAGAACCTCAACTCGGTGAACGTGTCGACTCCGGACCACATGCACGCCCCGATCACCATGCGGGCGATGCAACAAGGGTTGCACGTCTACAGCCAGAAACCGCTCACCCAGACGATCTATGAAGCGCGGCAGGTGACGCGGGTGGCGCACGAGAAAAAACTGGTCACTCAGATGGGGATCCAGATCCACTCCCACGAGATCCACCGGACGATCGTGGCGACGATCCAGGCCGGGATGATCGGCAAGGTTAAGGAAGTTCATAGCTGGAGCGGCAAGCACTGGGGCGACAAGAACCCCAAGCCGGCCCGTACCGACCCCGTGCCGGCGGAGCTCAACTGGAACTTTTGGCTGGGCGTGGCCGCCGAGCACCTTTCTTGCGCCGGTACTATCATCCCGGCGAATGGCGAAAGCGGCTCGACTTCGGCACCGGCACGTTCGGCGACATGGGCTGCCACATCCTCGACCCCGTTTACGGGTCGCTGGCTCTGACGGCTCCCAAGTCGATCCGCTCCGAGGGAGGAGCTCCCAACGGCGACAACTGGGGGCTGGATTCCCAGGTGCGCTACGTTTTCCCGGGCACACCCCACACGACCGAAACTCTTACCCTGACCTGGTACGACGGCGACAAGCGACCCCCCGCCGAGATCAAAGCCTTGACCGGCAGGAAATACCTGTCCGACCAGGGGTCGATTTACATCGGCACCGAGGGCGTTCTTTATGCCCCCTACATCGATCCCCCCGTGCTCTTGCCGGCCGAAAAGTTCAAGGAGACCAAGTTGCCGAATCCCGGTGGAAACGACCACTATCTTCAGTTCGTCGAAGCCTGCCGGGGGAATGGCAAGACGTCGGCGTCCTTCGATTACTCCGGCCCACTGACCGAATCGGTCTTGCTGGGGTGCCTGGCAACCCGGTTCCCCAAGATGACCCTGGATTGGGACCCAGTGAACGTCCGAGTCACCAATCTCCACGAAGCCAATGCCTTCGTCCGGCGCCGCTACCGCAAGGGCTGGGAGGTCGGCGGGCTTTCTTGAATCCGGAAAATCGTGGAAACGTAAACGTGTTCGAGGGTGCGAGGCTCTGTCTGAGTCGAAATCGGCGGATCAAGGCTTGGACGAAGCCTCGCCTGGGGTGGAAAATACTTGGCCTTGAACGGTCAGGAACCCCGTCGGCATCGACGACGATCTCCATGATGACCCGGGTCCGAGGGGGACGGGCGTCGGTCTTCATTCCTCGGACGCACCGCCCCGGGCAAAGCCCGACGACGTCACTCCGATCCCGTGATGCTTCAGAGCTTGGAACAACTGCGGGAAGATCGGCTCGGAGCGTCGCCAGCGTCCGACCGAACGGGGATGGATGGGCTGACGGACTTCGGTCAAGCTGGCCGTCCGCACCACACGCCGTCCCGTATGGAACTCCAGGCAGGCCGGGTCCCACTCGAGGCCCAGGAAGTGGATCAATCGGCGGGCCTGGCCCTCCAGGTCGTGGACCAACTCCTCGTAGGAAACCTCAAGCCATGCGAGGGGCTGCGAGCGCCTCCAGTGCTCGAGGAGCCGCTGATAATCGACCAAGCACCGCGCGATGTGGTTCGGGTCGTTGGCCCATCGGATCTTCGCGAACCCGGTCTGCCAGCAGGAGACCGCAACGTCGCGGACGTCTCGGCTACAGACGATGACCCTGGCACCGGGCCAGAGCCACGCGATCAGTGCGAGGAAATGCATGTTGTCGGGCATCTTGTCGACTACGCGTGCGGCGGTGAGATGGTGCCAAGGTCTCCAGCCGATCAAGGTACCGCCGAGCCGCGACTCTCGACGCAGCAGGACCGAGGGCATTGAGCGCGGCGAACGGATCGATTCCGGGCTGGCCGACGGGCTCGGGCAAGCCCTGGAAGACGTAACGCACGTCGGGCAACTCGCCCCGCACCATGGACCTCGGGGTGGGACGCGAGGATCTGCTCGGTCAGGGTCGTTCCCGATCGCGGCAAGCCGACGACGAAGACTGGACGGTGATCGGAGTCGCCCCAGTGGTGGCCCCGTGCGAGAAACTCGGGGGTGAACGCGGTGATGACCCGGTCGATGAAGCGGGAATGTTGGTCGGGGTCATAGGTCCGGCCCCGCACCGTCCAATCGGCGGTCTGCAGCGCGTCGGCGACCTCGAGCAGCAGCGGCCTCGAAGTGCGAGCCCCTGGCGTCCAGGACCGTGGCCAGGGAGGAATGCAGACGAGCCCGGATCCCGGCCGTTCAGAGACTGTGGTCGAGGAGTCCCCGCATCACCTGAATCTCGGGGTCGGGCAACCGGCCCCTGAGGTTATTCGCGAGCAGATAATAGGCATCCGCGAATTTGGGTCGGAGGGCCACGCGGTGCGAGCCGACTGCAGGCAGTCGAAGTCGCCGCTCGCATGCGCCTGGACTGCGCCAGCGCCGCCCACGGGACGGCATGAGCCGGATTGAGCCGGATTGCCTCACAGAAGGCAGCTTCGGCGGCGTCGAGCTGGCCGGCTTCCAACAGGGCCATCCCTAGCCCAAGGTGGGCCCCCGCTGAATCGGGGTCGACCGCCAAGGCCAGCCGGTAGTGCCGGGCCGCCTCGTCGTAATCCTCGCGCTAACCGCCAGGCTGCCGTAATTGGCGTGGAATCGTGCCGGGATTCGGCTGAGGGCCTCCGCCTCCTCGAAGTACCGAGCGGCTTCCTCGTACCGTCCGCGCTCCTGGAGCAATTGGCCTATGTTATGACGGGGCATCACTCGACGCGGATCCCATTCCAAAGCCCTCAGGTCACACCGCCATGGCCTCGTCGAGGCAGCCCCGGCTCCGGAAGATATTGCCCAGGTTATTGATCGCCAGGGGGGAACGCAGCGCACGGGCCAAGGCGCGGCGACAGAGCGACTCGGCTTCGTCGAGCAGATCGGGGTCCTCCATCTCGATCAGGAACTTCGCCAGGTTCGTCAGCCCCGGGGTGGTCGGGCTCGATCCAAGGGCCGCGCGCCGCCTCGGCCGCATCGCGCGGGTGGCCGGATTCCCAGAGGGCATTGCTCAGATTGGTGTAGGCCGCCGCGTACCGGGGACGTAGCCGAATCGCTTCACGGTACGCCGCCTCGGCTTCCGCGTAACGCTTTTGATCGTGCCGCACCAGTCCCCGGGTGTTCCACACGTCCGGCAGGGCCGGGTCCAGCTCGAGGGCGCGACGGATGTGGCCGGCGGCCTCGTCGAGCCGCTTGAGGATTCGAAGTGCTTCGCCCAGGTTGGCGTGGAAGCCCGCCGCGTTGGGACGCACCACCACACCCCGCCGAACAGGTTCGCCGCCTCATCAGCCCGTCCGTACTGATACGCCAGGACACCCAGCCCCTCCAGCGCCCTGGACGGAGTCTGGCTGCCCGCTCAAGACCTCGCGGTAGAGCGTCTCTGCTTCATCCAGCCGTCCCTGGAGATGGAAATCCTGCGCCGTGTCGAGCGTGCTGTTCGACGGCATGTGCTTCTCCTCGGCCTCCCGGGTCGCAGCGATACTCGGGCCGTACCGTCTACCCCCGGTACAATCTTCCGCAACCGGATGTTTGACAATCACATAATATTAGTATTTATTTGTTTTATTAGTTCAAGCAAACGTTACAAGTTTAAAATCGCTCATGATATCATTAATGGCTGCAATTGATGAGCTGGTCGCCTGTCGATCCAGACGCCAAATCGCATCGCCTCTACCTTCGTTAGCAATGTAGAACATCCTGCTCGCAATGAGACCCAAGACATTTCCTCTGATGGGTCAAGATCGGTGGCGCACCATCGGATTCCGGACACAAGCGGCTTCAGGTCAGGTCCTTATGACAGAAATGTCCCTCGTTCATCACCATGGGTCCCACTTCAGCTCCCATTTGGAACTGTGAGGTGGACCCCTAAAACTGGACCACTCGGGATGTTAAACTGATCAGAGATCATTGTTCCATCCCGAGGAGCACCATGACCAGTATACGAAAGCGACATTCGGCCGCCTTCCGGGCTCGGGGCGAACCTGGAGCTGGCGAAGCAGACCAAAACCCTCGCCGAACTGTCAGCGACGTACCGGGTCCACTCGGTCCAGATCAGCAAGTCGAAGAAGCAACTCCTCGGTTGATCCCACGGCAACGGGATAACCTCGGCCCGAGAAGTATCCCATTGAATCGATCGACAGAGTCGTACACCTTCTCGGGGACAAAGTGAGAAGGTTTTCAAGGTGTGGTGAATTATACCGAGTTATACCAAATTATAGCGAAAACCGTGTATACTCGGTTATAATCGGGTATAAATCGAGCGATGGACCCGATCAAAAATCCCTTCTCGCCGGCGGATAAGTTCGCCTCCACCGGAACTGGTGGGTTGAGACCCGATTCTCGAAACAAGGCCCGCATCCTCTTGCAGCGAGTGACTGAGGAACGCCGGACGCGGTCCAAATGATGTAATGCTGCGGTGTCGTCCATCCTTCAACTGGCTGATGAAACCGACCTATGGCTGCCGGCGGCTGTCCGGATCGGACTCGTCCGCGACCGCGAGATCACGCGGGATTGGAGTGAATCGCGTCGATCTCGAAGAATCCTCGTGAGGGATCTCTGCTGAGCGGGTACTACATTGAAGAGATCATTAATCGAGGAGATCGGAAAGAATGGGGGGCAGCCCATCAGACCGGGCGCATCGGCAGGTGCACCGGCTGTTCAATTTCGGAGTGGTCGGAACGCTCTCCGATGCGCAGCTCCTCGACCGGTTTGTCTCACGGCGCGACGAGGCCGCCGAGGCGGCCTTTGAAGAGCTGGTGATCCGACACGGCCCGATGGTGCTCCGGGTCTGCCGGGGCGTTCTTCACGACTGCGCACGACGCGGAGGATGCCTTTCAGGCCGTCTTCCTCGTCCTGGCCAACCGGGCCAGGTCCATCCGCCGGAGCGGGTCGGTCGCGAGCTGGCTGTTCGGGGTCCGCAGCGCGTGGCGAATCGCGGTAAGCGGAGTGCGGCACGTCGGCACGCGCTCGACCAGCTCGTCGCGGAACGGACCTCCGAAAGCGATCTCCCGGCGGAGAACGATCCCGATTGGGAGATCCTCCATGAGGAGATCAACGGTTTGCCCGAGCGGCTTCGCGCACCCATCGTGCTCTGCTATCTGCAAGGGTTGAACTATGCCGCGGCGGCGCATCAGCTCGGGCTCTCGGAGGTGGCCGATCCGGGGCCGGCTGGCCCGGGCGCGCGAGCGGTTGCGCCGGCGGCTGACCCGGCGTGGTGTGACAGTCCCGGCCGGTCTCCTGGTCGCCGGTGCGGCGGGTCAGGCCCAGGCGGCCATCCCCATGACGCTGATCCAGGGTACCATTCGCATCGCGCTGGGATTCCTCGCGGGCAACACGGCCGCCATTCTCGCGAAGGGAGTGTTGAATTCCATGCTGCTGAACCAGCTCAGAGTCGCGACGGTCCTGTTGTGCCTTGGCATCGGGGGTAGCTATTGGGCCTGGCATGCCCTCGCTTCGGTGGTCGATGGAAAAGGCCAAGCCAATCCCCGCCCGGCCGTCGTGAGGGCGCCTGCCTCATCCCAGCCGCCCAGGACCGATCGCTACGGCGATCCCTTGCCGCCCGGGGCGGCGATGCGCCTGGGCACCGTCCGCTTCCGCCAGACTCCCGTAAATCCACCGCATCGTCTATTCGCCGGACGGTCAGTTCGTCGTGACGGAACGAAGAAAGTTACCTCCAGATCTGGGATGCACGAGATGGGAGGAAGCTGCGCCAGATCGACGTGGGAATCGAGCAGGTTCGCGACTTCGCCTTCTCGCCCGATGGGAAGCTGATCGCCGCCGTGGGATTCCAGTACGTGCCCGAGCGGAACCTCATGGTTCATCACCTGACCTTCACCGACCTGGCCACGGGCCGCCAGGTTCGCCGGGGCGAATGGGACGAGCAGAAGCGAACGGGAGCTCGCCTACGCTCCCGATGGCAAGACCGTCGCGACCAAGAGCACGACGGGACCCTCCGGCTCTGGGACGTCGCCACCGGGAAAATCCTGCACCAGGAACGCCTGGGAGACAGGTGGCATTTCTCATCGATCGCGTTCTCGCCCGATGCCGCGAGCCACCTGCTGGCGATCGCCTCCGACCGAATCATCCATCTCCGGGACGTGGCACACTTCCGTGACGTCAGGAAGATCGCGATCGAGGGGAGCACCGTCCGACCAGTCTCGCGTTCTCGCCCGATGGAACGACCCTGGCCGCGGGCATGGGGACGACCGGGGCGGAGATCCGGCTGTGGAGGGTCAGCGACGGACCTTGCTCAGGCGCTTCAAGAGCCAGAAGAACACCAGGTGACCACGATGTCCTTTTCGCCCGACGGAAATGTCCTCGCCGCGACGGGGTAAGGCCGGCTGGTGCTCTTTGACGTCGCGACCGGGAAGGAGATGGACTCATTGGGAAGGATTCGACCTGTTAGCGGACTGTGCAGGGCGACAGCCCGATGGCGTTTTCACCCGATGGCAGGATGCTCGCGACCCCGGCGGCAAACAGGTCCTTCATTTCTGGGACCTGGCGACGGGCAAGGACCGCCTGGCGACCCCCGAAGCCCATCGGGCGGCGTCGGCCTTCGCGTTCCTCGCCAACGGCAAGACACTCATCTCCGGCAGCGACGACCAAACCGTCCGGATCTGGGACCTGGCGACGGGGCGACCGACGAAGATGCTCCCCCACAACGGCTGGGTCCGGTTGCTCTCGGTCTCCGCCGATGGGTCGCTCCTCGCCGCGGGCTCGAACTACCCGAATGGGGGAAATCCATCTGTCGAACCTCAAGACGGGCGAGCGGCTTCATACTTGGACGGTCGAGCGGCGAGGCGCGTTACCCTCGCGGGGTTTGACGCTCAGCGAGGATGGATCCTCCGTGATCGTCGCATTGGGCGACGGCTCCTTCCGGCGATGGGATATCTCGACCGGGAAGGAACGCCCCATCGCCCAGCCGAAGCTGGAGAAGACCCCCGACCCTGCTGTCGTGCCGCCCGCGGCCGCTGAGGTGCCGGCGTTGCCGCCCGTCCCGCACACCGCCCGCCTGGCCGCCTACTCGCGAGATGGCCTGAGCAAGGCGATCGTCAGAACGATCCCCGGCAAGTCGATCAAGCTGGCCAATGGAGAGATCCGCTACGATCGCTCTAGCCCCAAAACAAGCGTGATAAAAAAATCGGACTATGTACAAATTACATAATCTAGTCTTCAAGATAAACACGTACCTTCTACGGCCCGGAGGTCTCGACCCCGGTTTCTCCGCCACGAACATCCCTCACCATCGCCGACCCCCTCTCTACGCTCGAAGGCCCATACAGATCGGGGCATCCGGACCCCGACTTCAGGTGATCACTCTCTCAGCACAACCAGCAGCTCTGCAGTCGCTCCACTAATCGTAGGAACATCCCTTGCCACGGATTCCACGACAACAGCCGATAGATCAACCGTCTGGCACCACGAATGATCTGGCACGGCATCTCGATGAACGCCGCGCGGTACGTCGCGAACTCCATCCGCAACAACGTCCGTTTTTCCGCTTGGTGGCTGTCGGCGTCGGGGCCCGTGGCTGGAGCCAGCAACGCGCTCCACGCCTTCAGGCTCCAAGCCAACGACGCCATCACCATGTGCGCCCAGTTGCTCACCAGGTCGTTTACCGGCGCCGTCAGCGCGTGGACACCGGTCTTGAGTTGCGCGATCAGATTCTCTTGGTCACAACGATCGTTGGCTTGGAAGACGATTTGGTCGGCGGGGGTCGTGCGGTCGTTGGTGATATAAAAGAAGTAGCGAAACTCCTCGCGCAGCCGCACCGACCCCTTGTCGATACCCACGCGCTTGCAGAGCACGACCACGCGGTAGCTCTTCTTGCAAGCCACCGGGCGATACTCGAACTCGGCGACCGTCTCCTCGAGCAGGCAGATCGTCTCATACTTCCGCTGGCGAACGATCTCTTCCTTGACCCGCTCGGGCCGTTGGCGGGGCTCGGTCTTGATCGCATACTTGGGTGGTCGTACCAGGACGCTGAATGCCGGGGCCGGAAGGCTTCGGGCCAACGCCTTGAGATTTTCTCGAGCGTCGATGCCGAAGATAAAGCAGATGTCGCCCGGTTGATCCCAGCGGTCCAGATGCTTGGTCTGGCTGAAGTCGGTGTCGCCCCGCAGGGTGATCCGGCGAAAGCCGGCCCGCCGACACAAGGCGATCGCCTTGTCGAGGTAGACGTCCATCTGCTCATGGGAGGGGCGGTTGCCGCTCCGATTGATCAGGTAGAGCGGCTCGGCCGTGTTGGCCAGCGAGATCAGCCCGGCCTGATAACCCCAGTCACCGTTGTGGTCGATGTCGACGCCTTCCTTGCACTCGGCATCGGTCGGGACCATAGTGCCGTCGGCGTCGACGAACGCTTCCTCAAAGAACTCGTCGGGTTGTTGGGCCCAGACGCGGAGGCGGGTTTCATTGATGGCGTCCATCAAGGTCTGAACGTCGAGTGCGGTGAAACGGCGGCAGAAGTCCCCTTCGGTGGTGGGGTCGGGAATGCGCTGGGCGCCCAAGGCGTTGAGAAAGACTTCGTCGTTGCGACGCAGTTCGATATGCTCGAGCCGCCGACCGCCGGCCAGGATGTTGAAGGCGATGTTCAGGACATGGTCGGACTCGTGATAGGGGAGATGCACCTTGAGCAAATGTAGATTGTGATCAATGTCGCGGATCAAGCCCGTCCTCTGAGCCAACAGCAGCATGGCGCCGATGCCGCCAGCGGCAATGCCCTGAACGCGCTCGCCCAGCTCGTAATGGATGTTGGTGGCAGTGATCATGGGCCGATCGCGTTCGGGGCCGGATCGATTAGCGATGCGGTCGAGGATTCTCCGCTGGCGTTTCCGCAGGAGCTTGCGAATCTGTGCTGGAGACTTCTTACGGCGGTTGCGTCTTGGGATCTTTTTCGCGACGATAACCATCACTCGAAACCCTCCGTAGCTTGGACTAATCCGGATATATCCCAGCCTCCATTATTCCAAGATCTCCGGGGGTTTTCGAACTTTTTCTGAGAGCTTGGCCTCGCCGGTCTAAAAATCAAGCTTGTTTCAGGACTAGCGCCGGGAGCACGATCGTCTGGCTCGACAGTCAAACAGGCCACGTGCGCCGCGAGATCGAGATCCCCCAGTCCGACGTGCAATGCCTGGCGCTTTCTCCGGATGGGCAGTCCATCGCCGTCGGCTTCTTCTCCACGTTGTATCCCCCCGCGCGGGGGTTCATCCGAATCTTCCGGCTAAGGGACAAGCAGGAGATCCAGACCATCGAGTCGCCATGCGCCTGGATCGACGCACTCTGCTTCACGCCCGATGGCAAACAAATCGTCGCGGGGCTGCAGGATTCATCGATCGTGATCTGGGATGTGCGTTCGATGGCCGAACGACGTTGACGATCACACGTTGAGTGACTCTCTCAGACCGTCACTTTGGCAGAAGGATGACGGCGCCCTGGAAACGAAGAGGAGATGAAGGCGGAAACAGCGCCGAGGTGGGCCGGATCCGCCGTGGTGCCAGTTCATGCGTCGCCTGTCGGCACGATCCCAGCGCCTTCCACCATCAGAATGACGGCTCGCTCAGGGGCTCGCGTGCGGTGGACGATCCCCTTCGGCACAACGAATCCCTGGCGTGGCATCAGCTCCACGGTGCGGCCTTCCAGATCGATGAGAAACCGTCCGTCGATCACGTAAAAGAATTCGTCCTCGTCGTCATGTTTATGCCAGTGGTACTCTCCCTGGATGACAGCGAGCCGGACGACCGAGTCATTCACCCGGCAGAGAGTCTGGTTGTACCACTGATCGGTGCAGGCTGCGACCAGAGCGGGTACATCCACCAACTCCAGGGAGCCATAGTATTCGTTCAAGTAAGTTGCATATGGGTAGTCTTGAGCGTCCGGCATGCCTCACTCCTTCGTTAATCATGTCCTGTGATTCCTGAACTCAGCATGAGTCGTAGGGTGCTCTGCGAGCACCGGCGTTGGCATTCTGCGTGGGGGAAAAAACGGTGCTCGCAGAGCACCCTACGATGGCGATTTCCCGAAATCCCGCAAGTCGATTTAGGGCGTTCTAGCGAGCGGTTACGGCGGGCGACGTCAGTGATCTGAGGAACGCCTGGACCCGGAGTCGCTCGTCGGGCGACAAATTGAAGAAGCGCTTGGTCGAGTTCGCCGCCTGGCCGCCGTGGAACGCCACGGCCTGTTCCAGATTCTCCGCCCGGCCGTCGTGCAGGTACGGCCCCGAGTCGCGGAATCCCCAGAGCGGCGGCGTCCGCCACTCCTGCCTCGTCACCCCGCTTGTCGAGGAAGCGGGCTGGCTGTTCCCGTAATAGCTGCCGGCGTCGGCGAGTGCTGGGCCCATGTCGTGCAGGAGCAGGTCGCTGTAGATGCCGTCAATATTGCCAAGTCGAGCCTGATGGCAGGTCGCGCAGCCGGCGGCTTCGAACAGCGATCGGCCCTCCGCGACGGCCTCTGATTCCCGCGATCCGGCCGGTCTCCTTCCCGTCGGGACAGGCAAGTGACTGACATAGGCCACCAGTGCGTCGCATTCTTCCCGCGACAGGTCCAGACCGTTCGCCTTGGCGTCGGGATCGAGCGGAGAGGAAGCCTGGTGATGGCCGGGGACTTCCAGGCCAAGCTCGTTGGCGCAGGCCAAGAGGACAAATTCGCGCAGGCTCGGCGTCTCGGCTTTCCACCCGAAGCGACCGAGCCGGCCATCCTTCAGGTGATTGGCACGGCCCCAAACCGCGGGGAACCCGGGGAACCGCTGCTTCTCACCGGCCAGCAGGACCTCGTCTGGCAGCGCATCGATCAGGCCCACGCCAAATAGGGCCGGCGGGTTACGTTGCGACATGACCATCCCGTTCCCCAGTAGGAGACCGCTCCGCAATGTGAATGATATGGGATCGACCAATTCTTGGACCTGCTGAATCTCCGTATCGACCGAGTCGACCATATCGGCGAGTTTCTCGTTACCCAGCAACTTGAGGCGCCAGGCTTTGTAAACGGGATCGACCCCGAAGCGGTGCAGGACGACGCTCGGCGAGGTCCGGAAGCCGGGGTGGAACTCGGCCGCGGTCCGGCCGTTTGACACGGTCCCGGCGCTGAGGATGTCGACATTCGTGCTGGTCGGCCCGGCTCCTCCCGGCCCGCCTTGGTGATGACAGGCGACGCACGAGGTCTCATTGTAGACTGGCCCGAGCCCATCACCTCCAGCACGATTCTTTGAGTCCTCAGGGAGCCATTCTCTCGCGAAGAGATCAGCTCCTCTCACCAAGACATCGTGAGACGGCTGATGCGGGTCGTCCCCAGCCCAGGCGAAACCGATCGCAGATACGCCAACGGCGATGACGGCCGCAATCCGCGAAAGAGAGAAGGGCCACTGTTTGAAGGATCTCGCTGTCGATTCGAGCCTTGGCATGACACCCCTCCACGAGAAGCTCCCCGTGATCTGCATTCCTGCCGATTCGACTGTAATCGCTCTCGCCACGTCCGTCCATTGCGTTCCGATCCGACGGTTGTTGGAAGTCGAGAGATCGTGAATTTATAGATGGACCGGACCGACTGAAGCCGGGACTCCAACCTGTCAATTGAAGATTGACGACACACTATTGAGGGAAGATCACGTCGATCTCGACGGCATCGGCCGGGATACGCGCCCAGCCGCTCTGATCGCCGTTCCGGTACAAGCCGAGTCGCAACGGCCCGTGGGGCAGGCCCCTCATTCGGAAAATACCCAGGCGATCCGTGGCGACCTCGATGGGCTTCCTGTTGTTGTAACTGACCTGCACGGCGACTAGCGGTGAGCCACCTTTGTCGAAGACTCGCCCGGTCAGGGTGCGATCCTCTTTCTGTGCGGGCCGATCATCGGCGTCGGTCTTCATTCGGACCCGGACTTCGCATTCGACGGACGGGCGAGGACCAGGCGGTTTCTTCGCATTCGGATCATAGCCCAGCTTGAGGACGACCGCGTCGGGGTCCCGGTCGTCGGGGACATTGAGCGTGGCTTTGGAGTCGGACGCATTGACGTAGACGAGGGCCGGGCCTGGCGGGACGAAGTATTCGAAGCGGCCGTGCTCGTCGGTGTACGTCCCCTGGCAAGCCGCGCCCGAGCGCGGGTGGGACGCGTTGTAGCAGAGGATGTTCACGCCGGCCACCGGCTTGCCGTTGCCGGCTTCGACGACCGTACCATGCAACCGGCGTCCTGCGATCATCCGCAGGTCGGCCCGGGCCTCCTCGCCGGCCTTGACCCGTACTCCCTCGACCGCCCGCGCGGTGAACCGCCGACCCGTCGGCGACGATTCGAACAGGAGGTTGTAGACGCCCGGTGCCAGTCCGCCGACCGCGAAATGCCCCTGCGCGTCGGAAATGGCGCTACCCCCACCGCCGCCGAGGATGGAGCCGGTGATGCTCGATGCGCTGGGCACCGACTTGCGACCCCGCGACCGGCTGGCCTGTCGCCGCGTCGACCACCGTTCCCGCGATCCCGCCGGCATCCTCGAGCGTCACCGGCCGGATGGTCTGGTCCTCCGGCTTGCAAGAGAAAAACGGTCCCACGAACCGGGGGTGGTAAGCCGCGAACATGGCGGTCGTGTCTTGGGGCAAGGAGAGCCGATAGCGCCCAGCTTCGTCGGTGGAAGCCGATCCCAGTGAAGGCTCTTCATCGCCACGCGGGTAATCCGTCGCGAAACCGTTCGCGTCGTGATTGAACTGGACCGCGCGGACCTTCACGCCGCGGATCGGCTTCCCCCGGATATCCACGATGGTGCCCTCGACGTGGTGATTCCGAGGAAGCAGCGTCAGTGTGACGGGATCGTTGTCCGTGGCCTTCGGGCAACAACCGGCCCGATCGTAGGATAGCCCAGCCGATCGTTCGATCGTCGGGTCGCGATTCGAACGTGAGCCGCCGAAAGCCGGCGGTCGACGGTAATGCGAACCCGGCCGTCGTCGTCGGTACGATAGCCAGCGGTGCGATATCCGGACCCATCGTCCGCAGGTATGAGAATCTCTTCGACAACCTTGATCTCGACGTCGGGTACGCCTTTTCCCTTGGTATCGATCACGCGCACGCTGAGGATCTCGACCTTCTTCTCGGGCACGGCCGGCTTGGCCGGCTCGCGCTCCTGGGCCGCCGTCTTCGCGGTGCAGCCGGCCGGGTCTGAGCCGGCTCTCGTTCCTGGGTGGCCATCATCGCCGCGCCGGTCGCCGCGAGGCCCAGGATCAGCAGGGCCGAGATCATGGTGAGTCGAGTCATCTGCATGGTCCTCAGGGTCTGAAGGGTCCAGGAGAGCGACACCGCCGAGACGGCGCCGGCGATCGGCCGGCCGGCGGCGAACCGGAGCATCGCCTCGACCGTGGTGTCGCGCCAGCGCCGCGGGGATGACGAGGGCCGGCGCCGGCGGCGAGGCTGAAGCGAGGCCGCTGATCGGGACTTCCTTGACACACTCTGACGTCTCGTCCGGGACAACTCCGCGGCGAATCAGCCTTCCGCGCAGGCGTTCCCGGCCCCGGGCCAGGCGGCTCTTGACCGTCCCGACCGGCCAGCCGAGCCGGCGCGCGGCTGCCTCGCAGGTGTGGCCCTCGAGGTAGCAGAGCACTAACGCCGCACGATAGCGCTCCGGCAGCCGGCCCAGCTCCTCGTGGAGGATCGCCGCGAGCTCGGGCGAGACCCCTTCCGTGCCGGACCGATCCGCCGTAACCGCCAACTCGCCGGCGCACCGCTCGTGCCGCCGGCGACGGGCCATGCCGGCCCGGGCGTGGGCCGCGACCCGCAAGGCAACACCGTGGAGCCAGCTCCCGGCCGACTCGTGCCGCCGCACGGCGCCGGCCCGGCGGACGAGGACTAAAAAGGTGGCCTGGAAGGCGTCCTGGGCGTCGTGCTCGTCGCGCAGAATCGAGCGGCACACGCGGAGGACCATCGGCCCGTGCCGATCCACCAGGGCGGCGAACGCCGGTCCGGCCGCATCGTCATCGTTCCGCGCGGGGCGGTCGGCGAGCCGGCCGAGCAGCTCGCCGTCGGTCAGCCCGCCGGTCGTGCCGGTGTCGAAAAGCGTCCGGACGTCCTGGAGCAATCCTCCTCGCCGATCCCTCGATGCCATGCCGATCCCCCTACTGTCTGCCTGTCGTGCGCCGGGTAGTGCCGCAACGGTCGCCTTCGGTTCCCACTTTTTGGAAATTTTGTCTTGGAAGTCCACGCTTTGCGCTGGTATTGCAAGGGTGGGAGAAGCAGGGTGTGCTCAGTTCCCCTCGTTGGAAAGGAGAGGCCGGGGAAGGGAGAACCGTTTCAGTCCACGTTGATCCCCCGGCTTCGGGATAACCTCAGCCGCGAAGTATCCCATTGAATCGGTCGACAGAGTCGTACACCTTCTTGGGGACAAAGTGATGAAGGTTTTCAAGGTGTGGTGAATTATACCGAGTTATACCCAATTATAGCGAAAACCTTGTATACTCGGTTATAATCGGGTATAAATCGAACTATGGATCCGATCAAGAATCCCTTCTCTCCGGGCAGTTGGTTCGCCTCCACCGGAGCTGGTAGGTCGAGACCCGATTCTCGACCAAGCACGCATCCTTTTGCGCCGGCTGAAACAGAAGCGGTCCGAAAAAAGCATGATGCTTACGGGCCTCCGTGGGGTCGGCAAGACCGTCTTGCTCAACGAAATCGAACGCATGGCAAAGGATACGGCCAATGCCTATCGCACGATTTCGATCGAAGCCCATGAAGGCAAAGCGCTGGGACCGCTCATGGCGCCCTATCTGCGAACATTGCTATTTGAATTGGATCGACTCGCCGGCGCCGGCGACAAGGTCAAACGAGGTCTATCTGTTCTGCGTAGTTTCATCGGGAGCCTCAAGTTCACGGTACACGATGTCGCCATCGGCTTGGACGTCGAACCCGAAAAGGGCGCGGCCGACAGCGGTGATCTTGAGATCGATCTTCCCAATCTCTTTGTCGCGATCGGCGAAGCGGCCGAGGATCGCAAGAGCGCCGTCGCCATACTCATCGATGAGGTTCAGTACTTCAACCAGAAAGAACTGGGCGCGCTGATCATGGCCATGCACAAGGTCCAGCAGCGTCAGCTTCCCATTGTACTTCTGGGCGCGGGTCTGCCAATCCTGCCGGGACTGGCTGGGGAGTCGAAGTCCTATGCGGAGCGGCTGTTCAGCTTTCCGGATATTGGAGCCCTCTCGGCGGTCGACGTCGCGAAGGCCCTCCAGGATCCCGCGCTCGCGGCGGGAGTTTCCTTTGAGACCGCCGCGCTCGACGAGGTTTTTCACCAGACGAAAGGCTACCCCTACTTCGTTCAAGAATGGGGCTACCAAGCTTGGAATCGGGCCGCGTGGAGCCCGATCACCAAACAGATCGTCCTTGACGCGACGTCAACCGTCATCACACGACTCGACCAGAATTTCTTTCGTGTGCGATTCGATCGCCTGACGCCAGCCGAGAAGAACTTTCTCCGCGCGATGGCCGCGCTCGGGCCAGGCGCTCAACGCACGGGCGACATCGCCAGTACGCTGGGAGTCAAAGTCACAAGCCTCGGGCCAGTACGGTCCAAGCTCATCAAGAAAGGGATGATCTACAGCCCAGCGCACGGTGACATGGCTTTCACCGTTCCGTTATTCGACGAGTTCATGATTCGGGCCATCCCCGTGTTCAACCCCTAGCCGAGCGCAGTCGCATGGAGTTTCGCATTGCCGATGTCGAGCCCGTAGACGCGGCTGGCGGTCAGGCCCATGATTCACGCCTGGCCGCTGGTCGAGAGGCCGCTGATCAGTTCTTCCACCGCCGAGACCCACTGGCGATAGTCGCAACGGAGCAGGCAGACCGGTCAGTCGGTGCCGAATATCAGGCGTGCTGGTCCGAACGCGTCAAGGACCGTCTCGAAGTAGGTACGGAATGTTTCGATCGTCCACTCGGGGTCGCGGACCTCGGTGGCCATTCCGGACAGCTTGCACGCGACATGATCGCGGCGCAAGAAGCTCATGCCCTCGTCGATCCAAGGGTATTCCAAACTGTCGTATCGCCAGAGATGGTGATGGCTGTCAATCCGCATTGGGGCTCTACCCATCGCCGACCGTGACAACGGCCTTGACGACGCCGGTTTCCGGTCGTGTGTACGAGGGGAACACATCAGGCAACTCTTCGAACGCCGCTCGATGCGTGATCCACGGCCTTGTATCGATTTGGCCCTCTTCGATGAGTGCGATGATGCGGGAGAAGTCGGCGGAGAGGGCGTTGCGCGAGCAGAGGAGCGTTCCCTCGGGCTTGTGGAAGTTGGGGTGCCGGAAATGGACCTCGTCGGTGGTAATCCCGACGAAAACGAGCCGGCCGCCGTGGGTGATCAGGCTGAAGGCGTTCGACATCGACCCTTTGCTGCCGGTGGCGTCGATCACGACGTCGGGGAGGTGGCCATCGGTCAGGTCCCGCAGGTCGGCTTCGAGCGAATCCGAGAGCGTAATGATGTGCTGGACGCCCATCACTCTCCGGCAGAACTGGAGGCGGTTCTCGTCGAGGTCGAGCATGACGACCTTGGCCCCGGTCAGCTTGGCGAACTCGAGAGTCGATAGTCCAATCGGGCCCGCGCCGATGATCAGGCAGGATTCGTGAGCCTGGAGCCCGGATCGGTGGATCGCGTGACAGCCGATCGCCAGCGTTTCCACCAGAGCGAGCTGTTCGAAGCCGAGCTTGCTCGAAACGTGCAGCTTTCTGGCCGGCACAAGGAAGCGCGGCCGCAGGCCGCCGTCGCAGTGGACGCCCAGCGTCTGGTGCTTCTCACAGCAATTGGTCAGTCCGCGACGGCAGGCGTAGCACTGCTGGCAGTTGATATACGGCTCGACCGAACAGCGGTCGCCGGGGCGGACGTTGGCGACGCCGTCGCCGACTTCAAGCACCTCGACGCCCAGCTCATGGCCAGGGATGCGCGGGTAGCTGAAGAACGGCATCTTGCCAAGATAGCCACTAATATCAGTCCCGCAGATGCCGACCTTGTGGACGCGCACCAAGGCCTCGCCCGCGGCCGGCTTTGCAGGCTCGGCGATCTCGATTCGATTCCAAGTCCGAGGTGAGTCCAGCGACAAAGCTTTCATCGTCTTGATTGTCTCCAGCTTCAGTTCACTTCCATCAAGATCGCTCGTCCTTATTTCTCGGTAGAGCCAACACCTTTTTCGACAGTCGCGTTGACCAGGGAGTATAATCGAGTTGATCTTCATCCGCTGAGAAAGGGAAGTACCATGATTCGACGTCTTTTCGATCTTTCGGGTCGCGTGGCCCTGGTGACGGGTGGGAGCAAGGGCCTGGGCAAGGCGATGGCCCGCGGACTGGCCGAGGCCGGCGCCGATGTCGTCATCAGCAGCCGGCACGTGGACGAGCTCGAGGCCGCTGCCCGCGAGATAAGCGAAGGGCTTGAGGTTCGAGTCGAGTCCATCGTGGCCGACCTGTCCCGGCGAACCGAGGCACCTTTGCTCGCCGCCAAGGCCCTCAAAACGATAGGCAAAGTCGATATCCTGATTAACAACGCCGGCACCAACAAGCCCCAGCCGATCGATCAGATCGAAGACGCCGTCTGGGACGAGCTCGTCGAGCTCAACCTCGGTTCGTGCATGGCGCTGACCCGCGCCCTGGCGCCCGGCATGAAGGAAAGGAAGTGGGGGCGGGTGATCCACATCTCATCGATCATGGGCCACAGCTCGGCCGCCGGCCGCGACGCCTACTCCGCCACCAAGAGCGCGCTGTTGGGCCTGGCCCGTGCCAGTGCCAACGACCTGGGCCTGTTTGGGATCACAGTCAACTGCATCGCGCCAGGACCCTTCCTGACGGACCTCCCCGCCAGTCTCCTCTCGAAGGAGCAGCGGGACGAATTCGCCCTCCGCACCGCCCTGGGCCGCTGGGGCCAGCCAGACGAGTTGATTGGCCCCGCTCTTCTTCTCGCCAGCGATGCCGGCAGCTACATCACAGGCACCTGCCTCACTGTCGACGGCGGATGCCTTGCGAAGATCTTCTGATCCACCGCCGTAGTTAGAGCGGCTCACTCATGAGTTGCGCACAGCGCGACTGAGACGTCCATCATACTAGCCCGAAGCGTCAGCGAGGATTCCGGTGAGTGTCCCCTCGCTAACGCTTCGGGCTAGTATGGCCCCGTGAGCCACCCGAGCGTGAACCGCTCTAAGGCTTCTGCAGAGTCAGCGTTCCCAGGTCGACCGGCTGCGCCGACGAATCTCCCGGCGCGGGCGGTACGCGAAAAGGATGATTAAACAGACGACCTGCTTGATCCCGGTCGAACCGAACGCTAAGCGAGTAGTCGCCCGCGGGCACGTCGTCCATTCGGAACTTGCCTTCGCGGTCAATGGTGGCCGTCAAGTAGGGGCTCGTCGCGTGCGTCTCAACCTGGTCAGACATGGCCGTGACGAGGGCGAAATTCCAGCGAACCTTGCCCGGGAATCCCGCCGGCGGTCGCAGCTTGCCGACAACCGGCCGGCCGGTTCCCCCGAGATCGATGTGAACCGTTTTTCCGGCGGGGAAGTTCGCCGCGATCATGCACGATGACGTCACGTCCGCGGCGCCGTCGTCTACTGTCAACATGATGCGACGGCCAATCCGCCCACTGCCGGGAATCACGCGCTCGAACACAAACCGTCCATCCGGCCCGGTGGTTACGTCGTGGTGCGTGAAGATGCTCGGTACGTCATCCCCGTACGAGTCGCGGCCGGCGACGTTGAGCGTGATCGGTACATTCGCGGCCGGCGTCTTGCCGATCCGAAAGGTTCCTTCCACCCTGGCCCACGGTTCCAGGTGGATGATCCTGGCCGATTCCCATTCGGCTGGCGATTTAATATGAGCATATCCGGAAGAATGCACGATGACTAGCTGAAAAGGTTTGTTCTGCTGCGGGAAATGGAAGCGGCCCGCATTGTCGGTCTCGAGTCGCGTACTGTAGGTTGAACCATCGTCAATCTCGCCGTTCTGGATGTTGATTTGAGAGCCGGCGACTCCCAGCGCGACTTTGGCGTTCTCCGCAGGGAGGTTGCGTGGGGTCACCACCTTCGCGACGATGTCTTTCCCCTTCTTCAGCTCGAAATCGATCGTGACCTTCCCCTCGGTGCTCTTGATGTCACGCGAGACCGCGGCCTGGTAGCCATCGGCTTCGATGCGAAACAGATACGCGAAATATCCGTGCGACTCGCGGATCTGGAACTGGCCGTCAGAGGCCGAAAAGCTTTCACTTGGGACCCAATTCATGTGCGTTTCGCTGGATCGGACGCCTGGGACGACTCGAAACACCTTGATCGGCTTTTTGGTAACCGCGTCGATGACCTTACCCGACACGACCAGAGGATCGGGCAGTCGGAAGACATACTCCTCCGCGCGGGCAATCAATGGCTGTCCGGACAACTCCATTCCGTCGGGGGGGCAGATATCCGCTTTGAATTCGTCCAGCGGTGCTTCGTTCCACACCCAGATTCCATTCTGGTCGGCGTATTGGTTGACGTGGTTGAACTCGAAGTAAGCGAAGTGACCTCGCCACCGTTGGAAAAAGATACGAGCCTTGGGAACCGGGTTGCCCTTCTGATCCAGCACACGGATGCGAACGGTGCCGCCGGGCTTCATCTTGAAGTCGACCGGTCCCATCTCCGAGTCGATGCTCAGCTCCTTCAAGTCGGTGGCTCGGCCCTGGGCCGAAACCACAATTCTGGCCGCCCGCGGTTCACAACCGGCCAGCCTGTAAACTCCGTCGCTCCCCGTCGTCGCTTCGCGAATGTCGTTGAGAAACTTGGTGCGAACCAGGGCCCCGACGATCGCTTTTCCCGCCTCGTCAGTGACTCTGCCGGTCACCGTCAAGCCACGATCAAGAACGACCTTGGCGACCGGCTCGCGACCGCGTTCGATTCCGAACTCGCCGCGCGTCAACGGCCGGCGGATCGGCCGGAAGCCCGGGTGATTGATTTCCACGAAAACCTCGCTCGTCGAGACCGGCACACTGTCGAAGTGCCATTTGCCCCCGGCGTCGGTCTTCTGGTTGGTGCCGCCGCGCATTTGTCGAGAGTCTCCAGGACGTTTCTTGTATTCGATGCCGGGGCTGATCGTCACGCCCTCGATGGGCTTTCCGTCGGAGTCCACGATGATCCCTCCCACCGACCACCCTGCCTCAAGCTCGGCCGTGAAGTGGGACGGGATCGGCTGAGCATGACTTTCGGACGACCAGCCCGCCCAGTACGGTCCGTAGCCTGGAATTGTGATGAACGCGTCGAAATACGCCGGCGCCCGCGGCAGTTTGACCACGAGTCGCCCTTCGGCATCGGCCGCCACAAAAGCTCCGTATTGTCCCCGCTTGACGAGATTGCCGTGGTGGATCTGTTCGGCCGTTGGGACCTGGTTCGTGCGAAGCTCGACGAGGGCCTCCGGTATCGGTTTCCCGTCCGTCCCTACAACGCGCAGCTCGAATTCGTCACTCGGCTTGGTCTGGGATGCGGTTCCGTCGCTTTCGGTCTGGGTCTTTGGCGCGATCGGCGCTTTCGCCGTGGCAGCCTCGCCCTTGACAGTTTGAGGCTCGATCCTTCCGGCGAGCGCTACCCCGATCAAAGTGACGGCTACCCCGGCTGCCATGATCACGCCGGCAGCGAGCTTCAACTTGGTGAAGAACATGGCGCTCAACTCCTTCTTGAGTAATGACGCGACCGTCGCCGAAAGCACGCCCGATCCGAGACTTGCGTTTGTAACCTCCGCGCCAGCCACCGCGATCCGCGTCGTGGCCACGGCCAGAGCGAGAGGTACGGCGGCCGAGGCTTCCGTACCGCTGGCCGCGACGAGTACGATCGCGGGGGTGATTCCTCGCCGCGACAGCCGTGCTTCCAGCCGGCGGCGTCCGCGGACAAGGCGGCTCTTGACCGTCCCCACCGGCCAGCCGAGCCGCAGGGCCGCCTCTTCGTGAGTGAGTCCCTCGAGGGCACAGAGCAAGACCGGCAGGCGCTGGGTGTTGTCGAGCCGGTCGATCTCCTGATGGACGATCGCACGGAGCTCGTCGCGTTCCACGGGACTGTCGTCGGTGACGGCGACGTCGTCGGCCTGGAGCTGTTCCCGGCCACTTCCGCGGTTGGTTTTTACCCGGGCGCCCAGCGCGACCCGCCGGGCCACGCGATGAAGCCAGCCCGCCAGCGCGTCCGGGTTATAAATCGAGCCGGCCCGGCGGGCCAGCAGCAGAAACGTGACCTGAAACGCATCCTCGGCGAGATGCAAGTCGGCCAGCAGGTTGCGGCAGACTCGCAGGACCATCGGCCCGTGCCGCTCGACCAGAGTGGCGAAAGCCGGCTCGGCCGCATCGCCACCACTGGCGAAGTGCTCGAGCAAGGCACCGTCCGTCATCGCGCCCATCGTCCCGGTGCTGAAAAGCGTAAGGATCTGCTTGCCAAATGTGGCTGTGGAATGTCTGTTCGCCATGAGAGTCCTCGCTGGTTATCAGGTTTTCCGGTGATATGCTTCCCCGATCCTAACCTGATAGAGGCGCAATCGGCAGCGAAAGGTCCCGCTTTTTTTACAATGTACCACCAAGAGGCTAAACTCCGGAGTCAGGAGACGGAGCTCCCTCCTACAAATCCTGTAGGAGCCGGCTCTGTCCGGGGATCTTCCTAGCCTTTCGGCCGGCTATTTGATAAGAATCGGCCTCGCCCGGGACCGGAATACACGCAAATCTCGTCGGGCGGTACCCAACGCCCTTGCCTCAATCCCGGTTCCAGCTTAGGATTAGGGAGGAAGTGAGGTGATGATGCCAGACCATGCACATGACAAGGCTATCGAGACCGAGGCGGCCCGGATGAAGGAAACGCCCGGGGAATCTCACGCCCTGAATGGCAAGCCTGACGAGCCCACCGAGGCGGCCCGGCTGGTCTTTCGCGATGGCGTGGCCTACGTGGAGGGATGCGAAGTCCCGGTCTGGCGGCTGGAAATGGGCCGCCGTGCCGGATCCGGCCCCGACGCGCAGATCGCCGTCTCCCCGGGTCTGACGCGTCAGGGGCTCAATTTGGCGTTCGCCTACGCCCAAGAGCACAGTGCGGAGTTCGACCCGCTGATCCAATATCATAGCGGTGCCAGTGTCCCCCCCGAGGATGAGGGGGATGATGAAGACGAGGCGACCTTTGAGGCCGAGCTCGACGCCATGTTCGCCGAGCACGCCGAAGTCTTTCGCCGCCTGGCACAATGAAGTACCTCAACGTCAAACAGGTGCTCCGGATTCACGCTCGGTCGATCGAGCAATTCGGCGGCGATCCTACCATTCGGGACCTGGGCATGCTCGAGTCGGCGGTGGCGCAGCCACCGCGCTGGCTTCGGTGGCAAGGATCTGTACCCAGAGCTTGCCGAGAAAGCGGCGGCGCTGGCATTCTCGTTGGTGATGAATCATCCGTTCGCGGACGGCAACAAGCGTACAGGTTACGGGGCCATGTTGAGGTTCTTGAGCCGTAACGGTCACACGATCCGTGGCAACCTGGCTGACCACGAATCGGTATTCCTGCGCCTGGCGGCCGGCGAGCTTGATCGCGAGGAGCTTGTTGCCTGGATCCGCGAGTGGATCGTCCGGAAGTGACCAGAGCGCTTGGGAAGGCACGCCGATCCTGATCGACCCTGGCCTCGACTTCCCCGGTACAATGTCCGTGTGACCAAGATATTCAACCGGGACGGGATCGAGTGCGATCATGAATGCATTTGCGACGGCGACAAAGAAAAAAGCGTCGGGCGGTTTCGGTTTGCTCCGGGGTGACTGGCAGGAGCGGCTGGCGTTCATCGTCGAAGCGATGCGCGACATGAGCGAGCACAGCGAGCCGCAAGAGATGGTCCGCTCGTATGGACTTCGGGTGCGTCAATTGATGCCGGCGGCGCGCTGGCTTTCGCTGAGCCGGCGTGGACTCGAGTCGCCCCGCTATCGGATCACGCGGTCCAGCACCTGGCCTGAAGTCATTGACCCCTGGAAAGATAAGCACAAACTGCCGTTGCTGGAAGGGGGCTTGCTGGGTGACTTGATTTATGGTGATGAGCCCCGCTTGATCGACGATATCACGCCACTCCTGGCCGCCGATGACCCCGCTATCGAGTATCTGGGCGGCTTCCGATCGTTGATGGCAGTCCCGCATTACGATCAAGGGCGGTCGATCAATATGGTGATCCTGCTGGAGCGCGAGGCCGCGGCTTTCGACCCCGAGTTATTTCCCGAGTGGGTCTGGGTCAGCAGCCTGTTCGGCCGGGCGACGCACAACCTCGTCCTGAGCGGTGAATTGAAGCACGCCTACGAGATCGTCGAGCACGAGCTCAAGGTAGTTGCCGACATTCAGCGCTCGCTGTTGCCTCAGGTCCTGCCCAAGATCCCCAACGTCGAGCTGGCTGCGTACTATCGGACATCGCGGTGGGCTGGCGGCGACTACTACGACTTCTTCCCCCTTCCCGATGGCCGTTGGGGGATCCTGGTCGCGGATGTCAGCGGTCATGGCACACCGGCGGCGGTCGTGATGGCCATTACGCACAGCCTGGCACACAGCCTGCCGGGCCCGGCCGATCCGCCGGCCGCGCTGTTGGGGCATGTCAACCGTCTGCTCTCCCAGCATTACACAGCCAGTAACGAGGTCTTCGTCACGGCGTTCTACGGCGTCCTCGATCCGTCGGCGCGCACCCTCACCTATTCCTCCGCCGGACACAATCCGCCGCGAATCAAGAGTTGCCGGGGCGGATCGGTGCACTCACTCGAAGAGGTCGGCGGTCCACCGCTGGGCCTGTTCGAAGAGCTCGATTATGAACAGGCAACACTGGCGCTCCAGCCCGGCGATATCCTGGCGTTTTACACCGATGGCATCATCGAAGCCATGGACCCGAACAGCGCCCAGTTCGGGGTGGACCGGCTCGATGAGATCCTGAGACGTTGCGGCCTCGACGCCCGGGAGATCATCACCGCCGTGGTCGATGCAGTCGATCAATTCACCGGTGGCAACCCCCCCGAAGACGATCGAACCTTACTCGTGGCCAAGATTTCCTGATAACATGGGACGGCAACTGGTTGGGAGATCCAACCGCGCGAGCGAGGCTCGGGTGATCAAGTTGGGGTTGCTTTGCGCGAGCGCACCCTTATTCTGTCGCGCGATCCTCCCCTCATTTCCAAAATGAGGGGAAAAGTGGCAGGCACTTAACAAGTGTGATGTAATACACATGAATAATCAAGAAAATTATATCAAATTCGCCCCCTCGATCCTGTCGGCCGACCAGGGCCGGCTGGCTGAGCAGGTGACTCAGGTCGTGGCCGCGGGGGCTAACCGGATTCACATTGACGTCATGGACGGCCACTTCGTACCAAACCTCACGTTTGGTCCCGTGGTCGTCCGCTGGCTGAGGCCGGTCACCTCGGTTCCCCTGGAAGTCCACTTGATGATCGAGGAGCCGGATCGGTTCCTGGACGCGTTTGCCGAGGCCGGGGCCGACACGTTGATCGTCCACCAGGAAGGGGCGATCCATTTGAACCGGACGGTGCAGGCGATTCATGCGCTCGGCAAGCGGCGCCGGGGTGGCAATCAACCCGGCAACGCCGGCCTCGGTGCTCGAGGAGATCCTGCCGGATCTGGAACTGGTGCTGGTGATGACGGTCAATCCCGGTTTCGGTGGCCAAAAGTTCCTGGCCGGCATGTTGCCCAAAATCCGCCGAGTGCGACACATGATCGACCAGGTTTGCCCCGGCTGTGAGCTGGAGGTTGACGGCGGGCTCGAGCCGCACACAGCGCCGCTGGTCGTCGAAGCCGGCGCCACGGTCCTGGTGGCCGGCTCGGCGATCTACGGCGATAAGGAAGGTCCGGCGGCCGGGCTCGACCGGCTCAAGAACGGCTTGGCCGCCGCGCGACAGGTCGTTTAGCCGAATTGAATCATTTAACCACGAATCACACGAATAAGATAAATAACAAGATAATTTAATTAAATTTGTAATAAGATTTATTATTCGTGAGATTCGTGGTTAATTTATTAATTTTATGAATATATATGAATTTAATCTATTATCCGATTCAGGACTATGGTCCGCTGATGAAAGGGATGGTGATCGGCGGCCTGGGGATCTTTCATGTTTTCCTGGCACAGATGGCCATTGGCGGAGGGATGCTCCTCTGCTACTTCGAGCTGCTGAGGCGCAGGGGCCGGAGCCGGCACGCCGGGCGGTTCATCAACGGCTATTTTCAAGCGCTGGTTCTGGTCAGCTTTGTGCTCGGTGCCTTGACTGGCGTGGCGATGTGGTTCACCTCGATCCAGGTCAGTCCGCGCACGATCGGTGTGCTGGTCGATGAGTTCCACTGGATCTGGGCGACGGAATGGACGTTCTTTTGCCTCGAGGTGGTTTCGGGTTATACGTTCCTGAGATACAAGGATCGGCTGAGTGCCCGCGGCCGGATGATGTTGTTGGTCATGTATTCGGTGGCCGCATGGTTCAGCCTGTTCTGGATCAACGGGATCTTGTCGTTTCAGCTCACGCCTGGCCGCTGGGTCGAGACGCACAACATCTGGGCGGGTTTCTTCAATGAGAGCTTCTGGCCATCACTGTTGTACCGAACGGTCGCGGCCATGGCGATCGCGGCCCTTGCCGCCTGCGTGGTGATCGACATTTCCGGGCCGGACGACCGCGAGGCACGTCGTGAGCTAATCGGAGAAGCTGCGCTATTCCTGGCGCCGATGGTCTTGATGCCGTTTCTGGGAGGTTGGTTCCTGGCGAGCATGCCGCCTGACAGTCGCTCCTGGGTCCTGGGGGGGAGCGTGACCATGACGATGTTCATGGGCATCGGCATCAGCGCATCGGTCTTGATCGGCGCCTATGCCTTGGGCGCTTTTGGTATCGCAGGCTCTACATCAACGGATTCACGGCAATGCTTTTGTGTGCGCTGGCGTTCGCGGCGACGGCCGGCGGCGAGTTCGTCCGTGAGGGGGTGCGCAAGCCCTATTCGATCCGCCAGGTCCTTTACTCGAACTCGCTCCGCCAGGATGAGCTCGACCGCTTACGCACGCTCGGATCCGTCGCGGACGATCCGTATCCGCTCCGCGACGGACTGGTGTACCCCAACGACCAGCTCCAGACAGGGGCCAAGGTGTTTCGGTTCCAGTGCGGCGTTTGCCATACCTATGACGGGGCCAACGGCTTGTTAGAGCTGACCGGTACCTGGACCGTCGACCAGAAGCGCCATGATATCGCGCAATTGCAGCGCACCAAGCCGTTCATGCCGCCGTTCGCCGGGACGGCCCAGGAACTGGAAGCATTGGTGCAGCTTCTGGGCTGGCGGCACGCGGGGAAACCGTCTGACTGGCCGGTCGGCGATGATCCCTCCACCTTGAAAAAGATCCAGGCGTGGCTCGACGAAGTGGGCACCAGGCCCGGCATCGAGTGGATGAGGCTCGGCGAGGCTTCGGCCACGAGCCGGCGGACAGCTCGGGCCCCGGTTGCGACCACGATGGAGCGACGGTGATGGATACGCTTTTTCCGTTCGGATTCCCCTGGCCCACCGCGATGTACCTGAGTTTCTTCATCGTCACGGCCGTGATCTACATGCTCTTCATGCAGTATGTGCTGGCGGGCGCGATTGTGCTCGTGGCCGGTTGCCTGTTGTCGGGGTTGCGAAAGCGGCTCGCGGCCCGGGCCGATGGGCCGTTTCGCTCAGGCTCGGGTTTGGGCCTGATCGAGTCAGTCCTGCGCGATTGGCTGCCGGCGATCCTGGGCCTGGCGATTACCATGGGGATCGCACCGCTCTTGTTCTTGCAGATCTTGTACAAGCGTCCGTTCTACACGGCCAACTTGCTGTTATTCAACCGCTTCATGCTGCTCTTGCCGGCCTTGATCGTCGCCTATTACATGCTCTACCTGCTCAAGAGCCAGGCACTGGCCGCGCGGGGCGTGCTGTTGCGCGGCCTGGTGACATCGGTGGCATGCGGCTGCTTCTTCTATACGACATGGGCATGGACGGAGAATCATGTCTTGAGCCTTCATCCGGAATATTGGCGGGAATATTACGCGTCGAATCGTTGGCTGTTCCGCAACGCCGAGATCTGGCCGCGGCTCGGTTATTGGATTACATCGTCGTTTACGGTCCTGGCGTTGGCCTTGGCCTGGCAGCTCCACTGGGGCCGACGGCTCCATGACGTGACCGACCTGAATCGCGCTTCGTGGCGATTGCGGACGCTGGCGCTCTTGGGCCTGGCGACGTCGGTGTCCGAAGCCTGGCTCTGGCAACTCTGGCTCGACCCTCCCTTGCGTGCGCCGATCTTGAGTAATCTGGCCTTGCCTTATGGATTCTTGGCCCTGGCGGGCGTGGGAATTCAGATGGCCGGTTGGCTGCCGGTCAAGACCGGGGCCGATCTCACCACCAGACGGCTCGCGTTGATTTCCGCCGGCGTGATCCTGACGATTCTGGGCGCCCTGGTGGTGCGCGAGGCCAGGCGTCTGGCCGCGATCGACATCGCGAGCCTGTACGAAACGCACAGCCGTGCGGCCCAGGCCGGGGGCATGAGCGTTTTTCTCGTCTTCTTCACCGTCAACGCCGCACTGATCACGGGCTGCGTCCTAATCGTCAGACGCTCGCTTGCTCGGTCGCGGTGACAGGGATTTCACAACTTCGGTTCTCAATAATCGTTGGCGTTTGTCGAAAGACATGGTAAGTTCATTCCCCTCGTTCACGGTTGTCGCAGGAGGGGGGCAGGCGATCCCTTTTGACACCCTCATTCGCTTCAAGGATGTACCATGTCGCTTGACGTTCAAGCCTCGTCGCGGACGGAACTGGAACCGACCGTGTTGGACACGGAGCCTTCAGACGAGCCCGGGCCTTTGGCCGATGGCATGTCGGAAACAAATGATGACATCGGCTCGCTGAAGCTCCCTCATCCTGGTCCTCGGCCCGAGCCGGTCGCGGCGGCTGAGCGATTCTTCGCCGTGGACGTGCTCCGCGGCTTCGCACTCTTGGGCATCCTGGCGATGAATATCATCGGGTTCGGCTGGCCTGAAGCGGCGTACGAAAATCCGTTCCGCGGCGGCGGCTTCGTCGGCCTTGATCGCGCTGTCTGGTTCTTCAATCATATGTTCTTTGAAGCCAAGATGATGACGATCTTCTCCATGCTCTTCGGCGCCGGGCTGGTGCTGATGGACCAACGGGCGGAGAAGCGCGGCGCAAGAATACGCGGAGTTTATTATCGTCGCATCCTCTGGCTGCTGGTGATCGGCCTGATCCACTCCTACTTGATCTGGTGGGGCGACATCTTGGTCCTCTACGCCGAATGCGGGCTGTTACTCTACTTCTTCCGCAATATGAGACCGCGGACGCTCATCATCCTGGGACTGTCGGCCTTGCTGCTCATTGTGCCTTTGGTCTTGGGCTTGGCGAGAGGCATCGATAGCGTCAGGGGCGCGTCGGCCCGGTACGAGGCCCAGATCAAGGCCGGTGAGAAGCACCGCGGGGTCGACCACATGCTGCACGAGTTCTGGACAGAGAATCTCCGGGACGAGGTTCTGCCCAGCCCCGCGAAGAAGGCCAAGGACTGGGATAAAGAGATGGAAATCCATCGTGGCGGTTATCTTGGGATCGTCAAGCACCGGGCGCCCGAGCTCTTCAAGGCCCAAGTCTTCGGGTTCTTTTTCGGCATCGGGTTCTTCGCGATGAGCCGGATGCTCGTGGGCATGGGCCTGATGAAGCTCGGGGTCTTCTCCGCTCAGCGGTCAAGGCGATTCTACTGGTGGATGGTCGGCCTGGGCTACGGGATCGGACTGCCGCTGATGGTCTTCGACGCCATCGAGCTGATCCAGCACGAGTTTTCGTTCGACTACCATATACACGGCGGCGTCCTGTACAACGCATTCGGCAGCCTGGTCGTGGCCTTGGGTCACGTGGGACTGCTCATGTTGATCGTGCAAAGCGGGGCGATCAGTTGGCTCACCTACCGGCTGGCCGCGGTGGGCCGCATGGCCCTTTCCAACTACCTGACCCACTCGCTCGTTTGCACGACGCTCTTCTACGGCTATGGCTTCGGCCTTTTCGGCCAGATCAATCGAACCGGACTGGTGGCGATCGTGCTCGCCATCTGGATCTTCCAGCTCATCGTCAGCCCGATCTGGCTCAAACACTTCCGGTTCGGCCCGGCCGAGTGGGTCTGGCGGTCCTTGACCTACTGGCGGATCCAGCCGATGCGGTTATCGCCGGCGGAGGCCGGGACCGTCGCGGCTTGAGTTGGCGGCTAGATGTTGGTCCTGGTTTCGTTGCGTTTCTTCGTAACACTGTCCCGTCTGCTGGCGAGGAACCAGTTGAGGTTCCGGGGCTGAGTTCTCCCGTCGGAGAGGGTGTTGGCGTTGGCATCCGCTTGGATCGTGCGGGAGTTGAGCGCGACGCGACGTTTGAAGCCCACCCCCTTCTCAATCGTGCTGATCCGCTTTGTGTAGGGAGCGTTCGAAGTCCATTCGGCCAGGATAACGTCAAGGGCCGCAATATTGGTGGTTGAGTCGCTGTCATAAACCGTGGTGCCGCCGATCAGGATATCGTTGCCGTTACCGGTGACGGTATTGCCGCCGGCGCCGGCTCCGATCAGGATGTCGTGGCCGGTGCCGGAATCGACCAGCGTGTCGTGGCCGGCGTCGCCGATCAGGATGTCGTTGCCGGAGCCGGCTGCCGTCAACGTGTCACCGGCGCCGGAACCGCCGTAGAGGACCGCGTTGACGGTTCCCGTTGCAGACAGGGCGGCGAATCCGGAGAAGGCGCTGGCATCGATGATGTCTTTGGGATCGCCGGCGGAGGCCGTTGCGGTCAGCTCGGCGATCACAATGTGGCTCAAGCTCAGCGACATCCCGTCACTGGCCACGAGTGCCGAGTTATTCACGGTCATGTTGGCGTTCTTGGTCGCCGTCACCACGGAGAAGCCCGATGAGACGGCCAGCGAGCCCGTCCCGGTCCAGCCGCTGACGTCAAAGGAATCGCCGAAGTCGCTGCTGCCGGTCAGGTTCGCGACCCGGATGCCGCTCAGGTTGTCGGTAAAGCTCGCGCCCGCTCCCGTCAGAGTGGTGTTTGTGAGCGTATAGCTGGATGCGATCGACTCCACCACGCTGTCGCCGGTGCCGGTACCGCTGAGATTATTGGTTCCCGAGCCGCCTGTGAGTGCCACGCCGGGCACACTTCCGGCGCTCAGCGTGTCGTTATAGTTGCTGCCGATCACGGCCGTGATGCCTGCCACGGTGCCGCTGACGCCTGTGGCCGTCTCATTGGTCCCGTTCCCCAGGTTGACGGTCACCGCGGAGGTGTAGCCGGAGTAGTTCAGCGTGTTCGTTCCGGACCCATCGATGTTACCTAGCAGATCGCTGAACGGACCAAAGACGAACGCATTGGAATTGGCTTGGGAATTGCCAATCAGGTATCCGGAGGACCCGCTCACCCCGAATCCCTCGATATTGTATGTGTTTGTGGTTCCCATCCCGATAACATCCCGGTTGACTGTGGTAGCGAGATCGATCGTCATACCGTGGAGGCCATCGGCGGCATCGAACTGGACCGACGTGTCCTTGATCGTAAAGACGTCATTCACAGGAGCCGATTCGCCGAAGATCGTCACGAAGCCGTCGCCCGCAAACGCGAGCGTGTCGGCCGCCGGGACCGTGCCCGCAGGGGTAAACGTGTTATCCACGCTGAGGACGAGACCGTTGTTGCCGCTGTCGGGCTTCCGCTGTAATCGGTGCCCCCGGTCTGCAAGATGTTGATGGTTCCACCCGACGCCAGGGCGGCGACAGCCGGAGGGATCGTGGCGAAGGCGTCGAATCCGACGTAGTGCGTGCTACCGTCGACCCAGGTGACTGAAGTGTCCGTGGAGTCGCCGGTGTATGCGGAGCTGACGTAGACGCTTCTCGGGGGGGCGCCGACGACCGTAAAGGGCAGGGCGGATGACGTGCCTCCACCGGGAGGCGGAGTCGTCACCGTGATGCTGGCGCTGCCCACCGACGTGAGGTCGCTCGACGGGACAGTTGCCGTCAAGTCGGTTGACGATACGAAGGTCGTAGACAGCGCGGTGGTGTTCCAGTACACGACCGACTGACTCAAAAAGTTTGATCCAGTGACGGTGAGGGAGACCGGGAGGGTATCGCCGGCCGGCGCCCTGTCGGGCTGGATCGAGCTCAGCGTGGGCACGGGAATGTCGGTGGTTGGGGTTTGAACCTCGAAGGCTCCGATGTCCACGGTCCCGTTGACGATCCGCGGGAAGCCGGCGCCGCGCTGGTCGGTGGTCAGGGGGCTGCCGTGGGGATCGACGGCCAGGGCGTTGCTGCCCGCGTCAATGGCCGGGCTGCCCGCCAGGAGGGCGATCGTCTCGGTCGGGCCGCCGTTATTGGCCAGCGTGCCCAGCCCCGGGTCGGCGACGCCAACCTGGTTGCCGTTGCTGCCGTTGGTCAGACCGCTGTTGCCGCCGCCGGCGCCAATCAGGTTGTTCGCGCTGGCCACGGACACCGTGCCATTACCGTCCAGGTAGAGGTTGTCGGGCGGTGCGTTGCTGGCGGTTCCATCGGTGTTGAGCGCGATGATCGTGTTGTTCAGGGTGGCCGTCCCGTCGGTGATATCCATTCCGCCACCAAAGCCGGCACCGGTGCTGGGCTCCGTGTTATAGGCGATCGTGCAATTGACGGCCGTCAGCGTGCCACTGGTCTCCTGGATCCCGGCGCCGACATTCTGGGCCGAGTTGCCGGCAATCGTGCTGTTGGTGATCGTCAGCGTGCCGAAGTTCTCGGCAATGCCACCACCGGTGCCGGACGAGTTGGCGGCAGAGACGGAATTGTCCGAGACGGTACTGTCCGTGATCGTCAAGGCGCCGCTGCTCTGGTAGATGCCGCCGCCGGTGCTGAAGGCCGAGTTGCTCGACAAGGTGCTGCCGGTGAGCGTCGCCGTGCCACCATCGTTATAGATTCCGCCGCCGCCGGAGTTGGCGGAAGTGCCGGTCGCCACGTTGCTGGAAAAGGTGCTGTCGCTGATCGGCACCGGAATGGGCGGGTCGCCGCCATCGCCCTCCAGGAAGATGCCGCCACCGGATGTGGCTGAATTGCTCGAGAAAGTGCCGCCGGTCACGGACAGCCGGGTAGCACCCGAGCTGATGATGCCACCTCCCTTGAAGGCGGCGGAATTGCCCTCGACGGTGGTGTTGGTGAGCGTCGCCATGTCGCCGTCGTCGCTGTCGATGCCGCCGCCAAATCCACTGGCCGAATTGTTCTCGATACTGGAGCCGGTGACCGACAGGGTGCCGTCATTGTAGACGCCGGCGCCGAACTGGGCCGAATTGTTCTCGATGGTGGAGTCGGTCAACGTCAGGGTGCCGTCGTTGTTGATACCGCCGCCGGACGAGGCCGAGCTGTGCTCGATGGTGCAGTCTGTCACCGTGAGCGTGCCCTCGTTGTCGATACCGCCGCCGCTCTGGTTGGTCATGCCGCCCGAGATGGTCAGGCCCGCGAGCGAGGCCGTCACGTTCTGTTGAGAGACATCGAAGACCTGAACGGCGTCGTTGCCGTTAACCGTAACCGCGCTGGCGCCGGGCGCCGTCGATCACCTCGGGCCCGGCCGTTTCAGACAAATCCAATGTGCTGGCCAGGATGATCGTCGGCGACGTGGCTGGGTCGAATACCGTCGGGTCAAACTGGATCTCGCTACCGGCGGTATTTGTGTTGGCGTTAGCCTGAGTCACGCAGTAGAGCAGGTCGCCCGCATCGGTGCTCGTACTTGTGCCGGTATCGCTCGTGAGATCGACGGTGTAGATCGTGGGGGAGCCGGACAAGAGGACGCGGCCCTCGAGCTGTTCCAGCACCAGTGGCTGCGGCGGAGCCTGGCGGTCGCGCCGCTCCGAGATTCCTGTGGCCTCGTTCCGAGCCAACGCTGCTGAATGCGAATCATGGGACGACTCCTCAATGCAAAGGGAACAAGGGATCGAGCTCTCCGAGCTGGCGCAGCTTCGCGCGCACCGCTCACCCACATGGGTCGAGAGGATCGGCGAGAAAATGCCTTCCGTCTTCAGAAAGGCGAGTGAAAACGCCTGAAGGCCGGTTCGGGGCTACCGGAACAGGAATCCGCTTCGGACACGAAACCGCAAACGCAGAGACACAGGTCGCTTTGGCCTATCAGAGTGAAAAAAGTCCAAAGCTGATCAGAGGCGATATATCAAAATAAGAGTAGAGTTACAAGTTAAATCAAGTTAGGCCCGACACCTCGTAGGTTGAGTACGGCCCTGAGATTCTGCGGGTCCATCGGTCCCTGCGGAAAATCTGGGCTCTACCTAGTAATCCTCCGTTCGGAGCGGGAGTCCGCCAGGTGACCGGCAGGAATTTCAGGATCACGTCGTCAAATGATGGTCTTGGTTTCGTTGCGTTTCTTGGTCACACTGTCCCGTCTGTTCACGAGGAACCAGTTGAAGTTCCGGAACTGCATTTTCCCATCGGAGAGGGTGTTGGCCATCGTATCCGTTTGGATCGTGCGGGAGTTGAACGCGTCGCGATGTCGAAAGCCAATCCCCTTCTCAATCGCGGTGATCCGCTTTGGGTAGGACGTGTTCGAAGTCCATTCGGCCAGAATGGTATCCAGGGCCACGATATTGCCTGGCGTGTTGCTGTCGAAGTTCGTCGTGTCGCCGATCAGGATATCGTTGCCATTACCGTTGACGGTGTTGCCGCCGGCACCGGCTCCAATCAGGATGTTTTCGCCGGTACCGGAATCGACCAGCGTGTCGTGGCCGGCGTCGCCGATCAGGATGTCGTTGCCGGAGCCGGCCGCCGTCAAGGTGTCGCCAGCGCCGGAGCCACCGTAAAGGGTCGCGTCGACGGTTCCGGTTGCGGACAGGTTGGCCAGCCCGGAGAAGGCGCTGGCATCGATGATGTCCTTGGGCTTGCCGGCTGAGGCCGTTGCGGTCAGCTCGGCGATCACGATGTCGCTCAAGCTCAGCGACATCCCGTCGCTCGCCACCAGCGTCGAGTTGGTCAAGGTCATGTTGGCGTTCTTGGTCGCGGTGACCACGGTAAAGCCCGACGAGGCGGCCAATGAGCCTGACCCGGTCCAGCCGCTGACGTTGAAGGAATCGCCGAAGTCGCTGCTGCCGGTCAAGTTGGCGATCTGGATGCCGCTCAGGTTGTCGGTGAAGCTCGCGCTGGATCCCGTCAGAGTGCTGTTTGTGAGCGTATAGCTGGAGGAGATCGATTCGACCACGCTGTCTCCGGTTCCGGTGCCGCTCAAGGAGTTCGTGCCCAACCCACCCGAGAGCGAGACGAAGGGAACGCTTCCGGCGCTGAGCGTGTCGTTGAAATTACTGCCGATCACAGAGGTGATGTCCGCTACGTTGCCGCTGACCCCCGTCGCCGTCCCGTCGGTCCCGTTATCAAGATTGTTGACCGCGTTCCCGAGGTTGACGCTGACGCCGGTGGAGTAGGCCGAATAGTTCAACGTGCCGCGTTCTCCGCCTGCGATGCTGCCCAGCACCGCGCAGCCGGGCCGAAGTCGAATGCATTGTTGTTGCCGTAGCCATTGAGGACGCCGGACGGTCCGGCACCGCCTGCGCCCGCGATATCGAAGGTGTTTGTCGTCCCTTCCGCATTCACATTCCGCGTCAGGCCGGCGCCGTCGAAATTGATCGTCATCCCATGGAGGCCGTCGTCGGCGTCGAACTGAACCGATGTGTCCTTGATGATGAAGACATCGGCGCGAGGGATTCGCCCTGGATGACGACGGTCCCGCCGCTGCCGGAGAATCCGATTGTGTCGCCCGGGGGGACCTCCCCCGAGTCGCCGTCTAGAATCGAGACGACGAGGAAGGTGTTGCCATTGTCGGGGTCGACGTCGCCGTTAGAACCGGTGATGTCGAAGTCGACGGTTCCCCCGGCGGCGACCGCTTCTACGGCCGTGGGGATGGTGCCGAAGGCGTCGAAGCCGACGTCGTGCGTGCTGCCGTCGGTCCAGGTGACCGCGGTGCCCAGCGGATCGCTCGCGTAAGCCGGGTTCACGTACACGGTCGTCGGAGCGGCGAGGACCTGGAAGGTCGCGCCGGTCGATGTACCCCGGCCTGTCGGGGCGTTCGTCACCGTGACGGCGACGGTGCCAGTGGACCTGAAGTCGCTCGAGGGGACCGTCGCTGTCAGCTCGCTCGACGACACGAAGGTTGTCGCCAGCGCGGTCGAGCTCCAGTCGATGACCGACTGACTGTTGAACCCCGAGCCGTTGACGGTCAGGATGATGGGGCTGGCATGGCCGGCCGTGATCAGGCTAGGTGAGATCGACGCGAGGAAAGGCGGGGAATTGTTGTCGGAGCCTTGAAATTCATACCCCCCGATGTCCACGGTCCCATTCACGATCCGGGGGAAGCCGGGTCCGCGCTGGTCGTTGGCGAGCGGGTTGTCGTTGGCATCGACAGCCAGGGCGTTGCTGCCGGCGTCAATGGCCGGGCTGCCGGCCACGAGGGCAATCGTTTGGGTCGGACCGCCGTTGTTTTGCATTCCGTTCGGGTCGAGACCCGTGTCGGTGACGCCGACCTGGTTGCCGTTGGTGCCATTCCCCAGCTCGGCGGATCCGCCGAAGCCGATCAGGTTGTACGAGCCGGACACCGTCCCAGTGCCGCCGATGTCGTCGGGCAGTCCGCTGTCGGTGTTCTGTGCGACGATCGTGTTGTTCAGATTGGCCGTGCAATTCGCGTCGACAAACAACCCGCCGCCGGGTAAGCCGACGCTCACGCTGACGTCGTTGTCGGCGATGGTGCTGTTGACGATCGTGAGCGGGCGTGACCGCTCCGTCACCTCGATGCCGCCGCCGGCCGCGATAGCCGAGTTGTCGGCGATGGTGCTATTGACGACCGTGAGCGCCCCGTCACTGACGAAGATGCCGCCCCCGCCGCGTTCGCTCGAGTTGCCCGCGACGGCACAGCCGGACATCAACACAGTGCCCGAATGATTGCCACCACTGCTGGCGCTGATTCCGGGGCCCGAGTTGTCCTCGACAGTGCTGTCATTTATCGTGAGCTTCGCACCGGTCTCCCCAAAGCCTCCGCCCGAGTTATCCGAGATGGTGCTCTCGGTGACTGTCACCTGGCCGTTGATGTTGGCGATGCCGGCGCCGCCATGGCCGCGCGTCGAGTTTTGCGAGAGGGTGCAGCCGTTGACCGTGAGGGTACCGGCGTTGCCGATTCCGCCACCGAAGTCGCCGGCGAAGTTGTTAGTGATTGTGCAGTCGTTCACTGTCACCGTGCCGCCGCTCACGATGCCGCCGCCGATGCCGTCAAGGCCCGGGTTCGAACCGTCCTCGATGGTCAGTCCGGCGATGGTGGCCGCCTCGCCGCCGGCGTTGAACACCACGACCTGATTCTTCCCGCTGATGGCCGCGAGGCTCGCGCCGGGGCCGTCGATCACCTCAGGCACGTTGGGATTGTACAGATCGAGCGTCTTGGTCAAAGTGATCGTCTGCGGCGTGGCGAAGACGGTCGGGTCGAACTGGATCACACTGCCGGAGGGGTTCGTTTCGGCGTTGGCCTGGGTGATGCAGTAGAGGAGGTCGCCCGCATCGGCGGTCGTACTCGCTCCGGTGTCGGTCGTGAGGTCGACTGTGAAGATGGCGGGGCCAGTCTCGTAGGCCCCGATGTCAACCTTGCCGTTCACGATCCGAGGGTAGCCGGTGCCGCGCTGGTCGGTCGTCAGGGGGGTGCCCTCGGGATCGACGGCCAGCGCGGGGCTGCCGGCGTCGATGGCGGGGCTGCCGGGCAGAAGCGCGATGGTCTGGGTCGGGCCGCCGTAGTTGGCCAGCGCGGCGAGCCCCGGGTCAACGACGCCGACCAGGTTGCCGTTGCTGCCGTTCGTCAAGCCGCCGGAATAGCCGGTGCCGATCAGGTTGTACGAACTGGACGTAGACGCCCCTCCGCCCGTGAAGTTGTCTGCCGGCGTGCGCCATTACTTGTGCCGTCGGTGTTCAGCGCGACGATCGTGTTGTCCAGATTAGCAATGCCCCGATCGAGCGCCAGCCCGCCGCCTTGACCGGCGCCGCCGGAGACATCGTTGTAGACGATGGTGGTGTTGACGATTGTCACATCGTTCGTGCTAAGAATGCCGCCTCCTGCGCTGGCTGAGTTGCCTGCCAGCGTGCTGTTGGTGACCGTCAACGCGCCATCATCCTCATTGTCGATGCCGCCGCCGAACTCGGCCGCCGAGTTGCCCGAGAGAGTGCTGTCGCTCACCGTCGCTTCGCCATGGTTGTCGATTCCGCCGCCGGATCCGCTGGTCGAGTTGCCCGATAGAGTGCTGCCGCCGACCGTCAATATGTCATCGTTGTAGATCCCGCCACCCTCTGCGGCGGAGTTCCCTGACAGGGTGCAGTCGGTGACCGTCAACGGGCCGTCGTCGCAGATGCCGCCGCCCTCGGCGGTGGCCGTGTTGTTCATGATGGTGGTGTCGGTAACCGTCATGAGGTTCGTGCTCTCGTTCCAGATGGCGCCGCCGCCGGGACTGGGATTGGGGCTGTTGGTGGAGTTGCCTGACAGGGTGCATCCGGTGACCGTCGCCGTGCCGTCGAGATCGTTCAAGATGCCGCCGCCGGCGTCGGCCGAGTTGCCGGAGACTGTGGTGTTGGTGACCGTCATTGTGCCATCGTTGCAGATGCCGCCGCCCAGGGAGTTCCCCGAGATCGTGCAGCCGGTGACCGTCATCGTGCCATCGTTGAAGATGCCGCCGCCCACGGAAGCGGAGTTCCCCGAGATCGTGGAGTTGGTGACCGTCACCGTGCCTTGGTTGTTGATGCCGCCGCCCAAGTCGTTGATGAGGTTGTTATTAAAGTCTAAGACGTTCGAGTTGTCCGAGACGGTGCTGCCGCTGATCGTAAGCGTGCCATAGTTGACTATGCCGCCGGCGCTGGTGCCCCCGATCGGGTCCTGGCCGTCCGCGATGGTCAGGTTTGAGAGGCTGGCCGTCGCACCGCTCGAGACTGACAACACCTCGAAGGCATTGTTGCCGCTGATCGTCACATCGCTCGCGCCGGGGCCGTCGATCACCTCGGGACCTTGCGTTTCGGCCAGGACCAATGTGCTGATCAGGGTGATCGTCTGCGGGGTTGCGAAGACCGTCGGGTCGAATTCGATCTCACTGCCGGCGGTATTTGGGTTGGCGTTGGCCTGGGTGACGCAGTAGAGCAGGGTGCCCTCGTTGGCGCTGGTACTCGTGCCGGTATCGCCGGTCAGGTCGACGGTGTAGACCGTGGGGGATCCGGACAGAAGGGTTCGGTTTTCGAGCCGTTCCAGCACGCAGTAGCGGCGGCTGCGCCTGGCAGCCGAACCGTTCCGAGATGCCTGCGACCGTACGCCGAACCAACGCTGTCGATAGCAAATCATGGGACGACTCCTCACAGCAAGGGGGACAAGGGATCGACCCCCCGAACCAGCGCGCGCCGGCCCTCGCCGCTCACGAGGAATGGCCGAGCGGACCAGAGAGAAAATGCCTTCCACCAACCAAGCACGACCGAAACAACCGGGACGGCCGGAAGACGGCTTGCGGAGACCGAACCCCCGATGCTCAGCAAACCGCGAACGACTCAATAAGCTGAGACGTCCCGCATGAAATTGATCGATTTTCCATATAATATAATTTTTATACTTAAGTACTAATCGTTGTTCGTTGGAATCTCATGATGCGGTACCATCACGGTTCCTTCGGGCTGTCCAATTTCTTGATCCATTCCGCGGCCTTGTCCGGCTTGCCCCAGGCTTTGTAGAAGGGGGCGATCCGTGCGGCGGCTTCCGCCAGGAACTGCTTGTTGTTGGCTGGGATCAAGGCCTCGCGCGCCTTCAACCCATCGTAGCCTTGGAGTAAGAGCGGCTCGGCGTCGGCATACCTCTTCTGTCCGGCCAATGCCGCGCCGAGTTGGCTCATCGTGCGGAAGCGCTCCCAATCGGAGAGGCGTTTCCGCTCGCGGAGACTCAGGCACTCGCGAGCCAGCACCTCGGCCTCGGGCCAGCGTTGCGCGTCCAGATACGCAGCCGCGAGGTTGTCCATCGTGGCAAGCGTATGGGGGTGATCGGGGCCCGACCGGGCCCTGCGCAGCTTGAGGGCCTCCTCGAGGACCGGCAGTGCGTCCGCCACCCGTCTGGCATTCAGGAAGGTCCGGCCGAGATTGTTCATTGTGGACAGCGTGTCCGGGTGGTCGGCACCAACCATGGTTTTCTGGAGTCTGAGTGTCTCCTCGAATAGAGGCAGGGCGTCGGCGATCCGTTGAGCGTCCCGGTACGTCGCGGCGAGGTTGCTCATGGAGAAGAGCGTGCTGGGATGTTCGAGACCCAGCTTGGCCTTCTTGAGCTTGACCGTCTCCTCCATGACAGTCAGGCGCATCGGCAAGCCGGCCGGCCTCCCGGTAGGCTTGTGCGACGTTGTTCATGGTGGCGAGCGTCGAGTTGTGGTCGGGTCCCAGCTTGGACTTCCTGACCTTGAGCGTCTCCTCCAACAACGAGACCGCTTCGGGAAGGCGCCTGGCGTCCTGGTAGGCGATCGCAAGGTTGTTCATGACCGTCAGCGTTTTGGGATCGTCGGTGCCGAACTTGGACCTGAAGACCGGGAGAATTTCCTCGCCGAGCGCGATTGCTTCTTGGAGGCGCCCGGCGGAATAGTAGGCGATTGCGAGGTTGCTCATGCTGGAGAGCGTGTCGGGGTGTTCAGGGCCGAGGGTGTCACGAAGCTGTTGACGGCACAGCTCGAACTGAGAGATCGCCAGAGTGGGTTCACCGAGGTGCCAGTAAGTCGTTCCCAGCGTGTCGCGGATCGACGCCTGCACGGCGGGCTTGTCGACAAAGGACCTGTCGATCTCGGGTGCGGCCGCGTCCAGTGCGTCGCGAATCGTCGCCTGGATGCCGAGGCCGCCCTCCTGGTCCCTGGGACGCGCGGCTGCCAGGACCTTGTTCTGGAAGAAATCCAGGACCGCTCGGGCCTCGGCCTCGGACTGCTTCGCTTTCTTCTCCTCCTCTCGCACCTTCAACAGGCGTTCCTGGGCCGTGGCTTCGGCATCGACGGCTCGATCGCGTTCCTTGCGCGTGGCGGCCTCCGCGGCACGGGCGTCGCGCTCAGCGAGGTTGGCCCGAATCGCCAGGTAGGTGCTGATCGCGGCGGCCAGTAACAACAGTCCCGCAAATGCCCCGGCCGTCACCAGCGCCGCACGGTGCTTGCGCGCAATTTACGCAACTTGTACGTCGCCGACGGCGGGCCTGCCTCCACCGCGTCGCCCACCAAGTAACGCTCGATGTCGCGAGCGAAGCTGCTGGCCGTCTCGTAGCGCCGGGTTCGGTCCTTCTCAAGCGATTTCATCACGATCCAGTCGAGCTCGCCGCGGCACCAGCTTGGTCAATTTGAGCGGTTCGCTTTGGCGCTGGGCTGACACCGACGGCAGAGTGTCCTTCGACTCGCTCAGCCGAGTGCTCGGCGTCGGGGGCTCTTCCTCGCGGATCCTGCGCAGGATTTCGGTGTAAGCCGCCTCGCGCAGCTTGCTCCTGTCCAGCGGCGTCGAACCCGTCAAGAGTTCGTAGAGGAGGACGCCCAGCGAGTAAATATCGGACCGGGTGTCGACGTCGAGCGCTCCCATCTCGGCCTGCTCGGGGCTCATGTATTCGAGCGTACCCACGACCATCCCGAACTGAGTGAACATCGTCTTTTCGGTCAGTCGCTGGTCGATCGCCTTGGCCACACCGAAGTCGATCACCTTCGGCACGGGCGTGCCTTCTGTGAGGGTCACCAGCACATTCGAGGGCTTGATGTCGCGGTGGATGAGGCCCTTTTGATGTGCGTGTTGAATGGCCTGGCAGACCGGCGCGAACAGTTCGAGCCGTTCTTTGGTTGAGAGTTGATTGCGGTCACAATATTCGGTGATCGGGACGCCCTTGACGAGGTCCATGACGAAGTAAGGGCGACCCGAGTCGGTTGTACCGCCGTCCAGAACGCGGGCGATATTCTGGTGATCCATCAAGGCAAGCGCCTGCCGCTCGGCCTCGAAGCGTGCGATCACCTGGTCGGTATCCATCCCCGGCTTGACGATCTTGAGAGCGACCTTGCGACGGACGGGCTTTTCTTGCTCGGCCATGTAGACAACGCCCATGCCCCCTTCGCCGATCTTCTGGAGCAGCTTGTAGGGACCAATGCGCGTGCCGGGACCTTCAATGATTGGCCGGGTCGACGGTCGATCCTCCGCATCCCGGCCGTCAGGCTCGGACGGAGCGTTCCCGGAGGCTTCCGGTTCACGTCCGGCCGCCGACGTCTCGAGGAAGTGGCCGACCTGGTCGTGGTCTCTCAACAACCCCTCGACCTGGGCGCGCAAGTCCGGATTGTCGCGGCACGCCTCGTCCAGGTAAGCCGACCGCTCTGGTCCGGCCGGCCGGTCGAGTGCCTCGTTGAACACGGACTTGAGACCTTGCGGCGCCATCGGCTCCTCCGGAAAATCGGGGCTCTACCTAGTAATCCTCCGTTCCGCGCTGGAGTCCGCCAGATGTGAGGCAGGAATTTCAGGATGAGCCCGGCTCGTCCCGCGGGGCGAGCTGGCCGTAGAGCCATGTCCTGGCAAACGTCCAGTCGCGTTCAGCGGAGCGGCGGCTGACGCCCAGAGCACGGGCGGCCTCGTCTACGGTCAGACCTGCGAAGAGGCGAAGCTTGACCAGCTCGGCGGCCTCGGCGTCGACAGCGGCGAGTCGCGTGAGGGCCTCGTCCAGGTCGAGCAGGTCGTCGGCCGGGGCGTCAAAGTCGAGCACTGCGTTTACGTCGAGATTTTGACGCTGGCGTCCGCCGCCCCGTTTGAGTCGACGCTTGTCGCGAGCCCGGTCCAGCAGGATGCGCCTCATGGCCTCGGCCGCCGCGGCGTAAAAGTGGCCGCGGTTGTCCCAGTGCCGCTCGTCGCCACCGCCCACCAGCCGCAGATACGCCTCGTGGACCAGGGCGGTCGGCTGAAGCGTCTGGCCGCTCGCCTGGCTTGCCAGCTTCCTCGCTGCGAGCCGGCGCAACTCGGCGTAAATCAAAGGCAACAAGTCGTGTGCCGCCTTCGGCTCACCTTGGGCAAGGGCATCCAGAATGCGCGTGACTTCGGCGCGGTCGGGTTCGATGGGCGTCATCCTTTCCCGTAAGCGTCGACTAGGATCGAGGTTGAACGGAGCCAGAAGCAACGCGCTCGTCTTGATGTTCTCGGAGGCACCACAGATATGTATGGTATCTCAATTAGGATCACCGATCAGCATGAATGCGGCCCAGAATCGAGGATGCGCGAACGGCCTTGGGCCGGTGGGCGCGGGCTGTTTTGGTGAATTTGCCGACGTCGATTCGCCGGGTGTGGCGTTGGCTTGCGCCGGAACGCGCTGCGGTAATGCGTTGAGCTCGGCGAGCACTTCATCCAGGGAGAGGTTGCGTAGCCACCGCTTGGCCTCGTCCAGCGATTCGGCTTTTGGCAACGGTTTCGAGAGGCCAGGCCGCTTGCCGAGCAGGTTCTGGTAAAACCGCACCATCAGCAGCGAGGTGGCGGCATCGTCCACGGCCCACTGGCTCAGCACCAGGCTGCGGGCCCCCTTGATGAACAGCGCCTGGGCGAAGCCCAGGTAACCCTCGCCGCCGGCCTTCCGGCCGAGTCCGGTCTCGCAGGCGGAGAACACCACCATGTCGGCGTCGAGGGTCCAGGTGTTAAGGATCTGTTCCGCCGTGATCCGGCCGTCGGACGACACCGCCGAGACCGAGGACTCCGAAGGCGAACCGCCGCCCTCGCCAGTCCCCAGGATCAGGGCCGAGCTCATCGCCACATCCAGGTCGACTGCCCCGTGAGTCGCGAAATGAAGGAAGCGAAAGCGCCAGCTCGCCCGAGGTGGCCAGGCGCTGAACCGCGGCCTCGGTGGCCTGCGCCGAGGAGCGTTGTCGCTTCCGCCGCCGGAAAGAGCGAGGCGATCGCCAGGACTTCCCGGCGCGTGCCAGGCAACCGCGGTATCAACGGCACACTCGGCAGAGAGCTTGCCCGCCAATTCTTGTAGGTGATCTTGACGAAGTGAGGAGCGAGGACGAACGAGCGAGTCTTCCCGTCGCGCAAGATGGTCACGGCCGGCTTGTACGACTGCCCCGTGGGGAGAGCTTTCCGCTTTGCATCGATCCCGCCGAGCACTTGCTTGAATTGTTTCAGGTTGAGGATTTCCTGGCCGTCGTAGGTGAGCAGCACGTCGCGCGGCTCCAGGCCGCCGCGTAGACCTTTGGGAAACTCGACCTCGGTGATCAGTACGCCCTCGGCAGGCCCTGAGGCGTTCGACCGGGGTGCCGAGGGAGAATCATAGAGCGGGTCGCCCACGGCAAGGAACTTCGTCGTGTGCGGACGGCCAGCGCCAGCGCCCGCGTTGGCGACCTGGGCGAACAAGGTCCCGGATGGCGCGTGAGAGACCACGAGCGGCGGACCGTCTTTCCAGGCGGCGAGTAATATGTCCAGCGGGATACCCGCCAGGTCGGGCGATGGGAGCACGATGAGCCGGCGGAGGCGGCTGAGATGCGGCTTGAGCGGCGCCAGCCGCTGCTGGCCGACCTGCGTGGCCAGACTCCGCCAAGTTGGCCATCCGCCGAGCAGGGCGGCGCGGAGCTCGTCGGTGGCGCCGATCATCCGGGTCCGTCCAGACGCCATCCGCCCCGCTTCCCGGAACCTGAACCCAGATCGGGTCCCCCTGGGCACCCACCAGGCACGCCCAGTGCAGGGATACACTCCGATTCCGATTCCTCACATCCACCCAGCCGACCAGCGCTGTGTCGGGCGGTAGGATGGCCTGGATCTCTTCCAGCGACGCCCTCTTGCCGCCGAACGCGCCGTACTGGACCTCAATCAATTGCTCGAACTCCACGAGCTGCCCACGCAAGGGGTCCCGCTGCCGGCGCAGGTGGTCCAGCCGCACCGCCGTCTGCGCACCGGAGTTTCGCCTCTCGGCCAGGACGCCGATCCGCTCGTCAAGCTGCTGGATCTCGGCGAGGAGTTTGGCTTCCCGGGCTCGCTCCGCAGCCGTCAGCGGCCGGAGTCGCCGCGCTGAGATGTCGTCCAGCAGACCCCGGCCCAGACCCGATTCCCAGAACCGCCAGGCCTCTCGGGCCTGACCATTGGAAGCCAGGGCGATAGCGAGCCCGGGCATTGGGTCAATCCGGCCTGCCTGCGATCTGCCAAGCCCCGAGCTGCTCATCGCTGCGCCCGCCTCGCTCGACGCTCTTGGCCGCGGCCGTCCAGTTGGTGATGGCCTCCGGTATCCGGCCGAGCGCATACAGGGTAAAGGCGAGGTTGGCGTAGGCTGCCGCGGTGTCGGGGTGATCTTCGCCCACAACCTTGCGGAAGATGTCCAGGGCCTTCTGAAAGAGATGCTGTGCGTCGGCGTGCCGCCGCTGATCCTCCAGGTTCACTGCGAGGTCGTTGTAGGCTTGCGCGGTTTCGGGATGTTCCTCGCCCAAGACCTTCCGCCAGATGTCCAGGGCCTTGCGGTAGAGGGGCTCGGCGTCGGAGTGCCGATCCTGACGATCCAGGTTCACGGCCAGGCTGTTGTAGGCGTGCGCGGTGTCGGAGTGATCCTCGCCCGAGACCTTGCGGCGGATCTCCAGGGCCTTCTGGTGCAAGGCCCTGGCCTCGGCATATCGCCCCCGATGATCCAGGTTAATGGCCAAGTTGTTGTAGGCTTGCGCGGTTTCGGGGTGGTCTTCGCCCAAGGTCTTCCGCCAGATCTCCAGGGCCTTCTGGTACAAGGGCATCGCGTCGGCATAACGCGCCTGATACTCCAGGTTCAAGGCCAGGTTGTGGTAGCCTCTCCCGGTCTCGGGGTGGTCCTCGCCCAGGGCCTTGCGCCAGATCTCCAGGGCCTTCCGTTGCAAGGGCTCGGCGTCGGCATACCGCCCCTGACTATTCAAGTTCAAGGCCAGGTTGTTGTAGACGGACGCGGTGTCGGGGTGCGCCTCGCCCGAGACTTTGCGGCGGATGTCCAGGGTCTTCTGGTACAGGGGCATCGCCTCGGCATACCGCCCCTGGCGATTCAGGTTCAAGGCCAGATTGTTGTAGGCTGTCGCGGTGTCGGGGTGGTCCTCGCCCCAGGCCTTCCGCCAGATTTCCAGGGCTTTCTGGAGCAGGGGCATCGCCTCGGCAAGCCGCCCCTGAGAATCCAGGTTCAAGCCCAGGTTGTTGTAGGCCCTGGCGGTGTCGGGGTGATCCTCGCCCAGGGCCTTCCGCCAGATCTCCAGGGCCTTCCGGTACAGCGGCTCGCCATCGCGATACCGCCCTTGATAACCGAGGTTGGCGGCCAGGTTGTTGTAAATCGCCGCCGTCTCTCGGTGGTCCTCGCCCAGCCAGTGGCGCGTCGTTTCCAGCACAGCTCGATGGATCTTCTCAGCCTCGCGATACGCCGCCTTCTTTTGCAGGGCGATCGCTCTCCACTCTTCGGAATTGGTTAAACCCAGTGCGCGTTGACCCTCCTCGGGAAGATTTGCGACCTCTTTGAACAGGTCCACCCGCAGTCGTGCGGCCACCGTTTCCACATGGGAAATGCCTTGCAACCTGGTGTGGATCTCGAGCAATTCGCCGCGCTGGGGTCATGGCGTCCGCATACCGTCCCTCCTCCCGGAGCCGCTTGATACGCGTGTGTAGCTCGGCGATCTTCGTTCGCGATTCTCCGGTGAGGCGACTCGGCGAGGAGGGAGGGACCTTGTTCTTCTCGTTTCCGGTTTGTGCGCCGAGCGGCCCGGCTGAAACGAGAGAGACTGTTGCGACCGCGATCGCGATCAGACGACGGACGGCTTTGATCGATGGTCGGGGCGTCACGAAGAGTACTCCACGATTGGGTTGTACACGCACGGGACATCGGCTCTGTCGCGTGCGCAAGCCCAGCGTGAGGCGCTCTACGTCGGCGCTTCACGACTCGCGGCTCCAACGCGATCGAGGCGATCTCCAAGTTCATGATACGCGATGGCGCGGAGGATCGCCTACCGCACGGCAAGGGAATCACATCATCAACGCCGGACGGGTCCCGGTTCATAGCCACGGGCGCTTGCCGCCCCTGGAATGAGGCTCGTGCGGGGTCGAGGGTAGTGCGACCAAGCGCGCGGCGCGGTATCTTTGGGAATGACGATCGCCCGATCCATGAACGTCTGTTAATCGCCAGAGGGGGCACCTTACAAGTTTCCAATGTGTAAAGGGTGAATATGCCCGACGGATCAATGGAATTTTGTACGTCGAATAAGGACTTACGTCGAATTGTCAGTGTAAAGCCTGGACTAGAGATCACTTTTTCCATCCGGGCTTTGGCCCGGAGGCGATGGGGCAGACGGTGACCGAGGAGGGCGGCTTGCCATTTTCTGGACGAGCCAGACCGCTGAGTGCTTGCGATAGACCGTGGAGGTGAGTGATGCGAGGCGTGCTCTTGGCTGTCGCCCTTGCGGTGACGGCAACTGCTTGCAAGGCGGATGACGCTCCAACAGCCACCGGGACTCTGCACGGCAAGCGGGTCAAGTTTCCTGAGGAGGGTCTGGCTGAGGGGGCGAAAGCCACCATCGCGCTTCTGGAATCATGCCACGACGTGGACGAAATGACCCCGGCCCTCTCCGACCTAAAGAAGGCACGGCAGGGCGATCACGTCCGGCTGGTGTTCGCCACGCCGGTCGGGGTCACGATCCTTGGCAAGACGTTCGAAGTATCGGAGATAATCTTCACTCAACCGTCGAATACCGGAGTATTCTGGCTCAGAGCCAGGCGTAGGCTGGTTCGCTGCACCAAGTTTGAGCCCCAGAAAGAGTCGTCCTTCAGCACCTGGCTCAAACAGGCCCGCGCAGAAGACTGAGTACCTGTCTCGGCGGCCCCGAGCATAGCATGCGTTTGACTGGAAATGGTGATCAATAAAAGACTTTTATATCTGCGGTGCAAGATGGGTGACCTGCTGATATTCGCAGTAGTCGTTCTGCTCGCGTTCGCCGATGCTGGCATCGTCAGGCTGCTCCGGCGTCGGCGGGCCGGCCGGGGCTGGTGGTGTGCATTGGCCGTCGCTTGGTTAGTCGGGGCGGGATTAGGGGTGTGGGGTGGCTTCTTCTCGCGGAAAGTGGGACGTGGGACGATGCCTGAAGCTGGATCGGGTGATCCAGAGATGCGAATTGTCAACGAGGGCCTCGGATGGCAGACGCCGTAAAACGCCGGATTACGATCCTTGACGTTATGGCAGTGGTGGCGATGACCGCCGTCTCGATTGTCGGCGCACGATACATGCTCTCATTGATGAGACTGCCCCCGGGCTGGTGGGGGGTCTCGGCCTTGTTAGGATCGTCCGCGGCCGTCCTGACAGCGACGCTCGCCCTCATCCCACTTCGGCTCCGCCATCCTCGGCCTTACGGCGAGCGTCTTTGGCGACAGCCGGGATGGCTGGCTTGTGCTGCTGTCGCCTTGACTCTGGCGATAAGTCTCGCTCAGCAGCTTCTTGAGGTCGCATTCATCGTCATTCGACTCGGGCCCTCACGGCTAGACCTTTCATCGCTATCCAGGGAGCTCATGCTCGCGTTTCCGTCTAAGGCTGTTTTTGCCGTTGCTGCGGCTTGGGCGACCCTCGGCCTAGTGGGGGGTTGGGAGTCGGAGAAGGGGTGGGTCGATCGGCTTGGAAGGCTGTTCGGGCTTTACTGGATCGGTTATCCGATCCTTGCCTGGATCGTGGAGATCGTGGCGGCTTTGTGAAACGAGCGCGTCCTCATGACGCTTCGTCCGCAAGAGTCCACCAAGCGCGTCGCCTCATTTATAGTTGACCCGGACAGGCGGGCTCGGGAGGATGGCGGGACCTGTAACGGATGGACTAGTAACCAGACTGACCACGTCGTTGGAGCGAGCCGGACCCGTGGCCCAAACGCTCCACCGGAGGTGTACCTATAAGCGATGAGCGCGACCCGTTGGACTTCTTCGAGCCGTTAAATGCAGCACGACTTGATGACCGCAGCCGGTTGTACGCTTTCATGCGCACCTGCTGTCGCGACCTATCGGATCGCTTGCCGCCGCGAGCCGACCAGTGGCTTCAGGCGGCCGACGATTACCGCGAAGGCAGGATCACGGGCGAGGATCTGAAAGAGGCGCGAGTCGCCGCGTGGGACTATCTCGGAGGGCGGTCGTGTGACTTCAGCTCGCCGGGAGTCAACGCAATCCGAGCAGTTATCTTTTCGCGGTTTCTTACGGGGGGATCGATCCAACGGCCGCCGCACGCCGGGCCGAGTTGGCTTCGAGGGCGTCGAGAAGGGCGACGGCTGACTCGGCGTCGGCCAGTGCCTGGACGGCGATCCTCGCGGACACGAACGGGCTCGACAGCGACAGTTGGTAGTCCGCCGCATTGCGCAGCCTGCCGAGGGCTTCGAGCGTCAGGCCGATCCGCTTGAGGTCGGGATCAGTCGAATAGACGAGTTTGAGCCGGGCAAAGGTGTGTACCTTGTCACGGGGAGGGAGTGAGAAGCCCCAGCGTCCCAACGTGCCGAGCACCTCGTGCAGCAGCGCGTAGTACGCCCGTCCGACACCGGACCTCCAGTGGGCCTCGCTCGAGCCAGCCGCCAACTCCCGGGCAACTTGGAGTAAGGCCCTACCGTCCATTTTCGTGATAGACCGACAGCAGCGTGAAGTTCTGGCAGACGTCGGGCGGGAACGTTTCGGCTATCCAGTCGATCCAGGCTCGATGCGTCGGGTCACTTCCCGTGCCGATATCGTCGCGGTGGATCCAAAGCACCACGCCCGGGGGCGTTTCCTCCGTCGCCTCGTCGAGCACCACCTCGATCGACCTCAGACCAGGCACGATGCGCCTGGCTTGGTGGATCATTCTCTCGAACTCCTCAGCCTGACCAACCTGGTCGATGAATGATTGAGCTTCGGGTGAGATCGTAATTGGAACCATCGTGGTTGTGGACATGTGTCTCCCACTGCCGCCGACGAGAAGCGGCTATACCTGGCACCACCCCACACGAGGGAGAGAGAGCGGTCCACCTGATTCTAGCAGGACGCCTGCCTGCGGCAAACCGCATTCGAACAGCCCGGTTCTTGCGAGGTTGGAAAAATGCTTAACAGTCTTTCAAACCCGATCCGATCCTCGTCATAGTAAGGGAAGGCGGCTAGAGATTCGCATGCTGTGAGTACGAGCTGGTCAATTCTAGTCGCTACCCTCCAGGGATCGGGCTCCCACGGCCTTGGTCCACAGAGAACCTTGACGGCACCACGACATCCCGACGAGCTTGAGCGTGCGCACTGAGGCTCGTCTCGGCGATCTCACACCAAACTCCGATGACGCTCAGGTGGTAAACGATCAACTTCGGTTTGGCTCGTTGGCCGGCTCCAGCGGCGATGCTTCGGTCGGATCGGCGTCGACGGAACGGATAGCAAGCGACAGTGAACTGCAAAGGGGTCGGGAGCCGTTGTTCGGTTGTTTTCGTGGTCGGCCTGTGGGCCGGAGCAATGACTCTAGACCGAGCCTGGCCGCTACCTCGGCCCGCCACGGCTCCGATCCGAACGGTTGACCTCGCTGCATGCTGCGAAGCATCGCCTCCTGTTCTTTTGGGCCGAACGGCCGGTTGACACGCGCCGTCCAATCGTGCGGACGTTCGATCGGCCACGGCATCAAGGTCGGTCGCTTCGCCCTGTCCTTGGCCCGACGAGCCGACGGGCTCCCCAACTTCCACTGCCCCGCGCGCTCGACCAAGTCGCTCGAAGCCAAGATCGCTCTCGATCGCATCGACAGCCCGCTCATCTGACGTATAGGAAGGGGAAGTCGTGCTGACCGACGCTGAGCAAATCTTGCAGGCTGCCCTCGCCCTGCCTGACGTCGATCGGGCTGCGATCGTTGAGTCTTTGCTGACAAGCCTCGACCAGCCGGACGCTGTCGTCGACGAAAGCTGGGCGGTGGAAGTTGAAGAGCGGCTTGCCGCATTCGATGCGGGTCGGATGAAAGCGATTCCCGTTGCCGAGGTCTTCAAGGAGCCTCGAGGCGGTAGAATGAATGCAGCGGAACGGCAAGACGATAACTCACTACCATTGTTCCTGGCTCTTTGCTGTTGGCTTTTTGGTGGCCTCGGCTTGTTTGGCGTTTCGCTCATGGCTTGGGGACTCAAGGATGGTCTTGGCCCAAACGCCTTCGAGAGCCACGGGTGGCTGGCGGTCGCCCGTTTCTGGAGGGAAGCGCGTTGGAATTTCTTCGCGCCAGCCGCTCTCTTCCTGGTTGGATGTGGGTTCTACTGGTGGGATATCCGTCGGATGGCCCGTGTCTGAGCAAGTCGCGTGCAGCCTGCACGCGCACCTTGGGCAAGGCCACCCAAAATGCGCTTGACTTCGGCGCGATCGGGTTCAACGGGCGTCATCCTTTCCCGTAAGCGTCGCCTGGGTTCGCCGTCAGACCCGCCCGGCAGCCCTGGGGTTCGAGATGTGCTCGGAGGCAGCAGCGACTTGACGCCATGCTACTTGAACTTTTTGGCGAAGACTCCAAAGACATCGAAGTTCCAGCCTCTCTGGACCAGGAAAGGCTCGGTCAGAGTGATTGTACGCCTTTCGAGTCTTTTGACGGTCCAACCATCGGGTGTCTTATCAAGTTTATAACCACCGCCCATTTTTAGTGTTACGTCCAAAGCGGCTCCGCCCTTTGGAACAACCTGAATTCGGGAAATCGTCGAAATCTCACTGAGCGAGTCATTATAAGAACTGATGAAAACGCACTTTCTTAGTGTGTGGAACAGACGAACATCAAAAAAGTGAGAGCTTGGGATTTGATGGTAGCTGGTCTCTAAAGAAATTGAGCGAGCCATTGCAATTTCGTGCTTGTTTCGAACACGTCGTTCCTGAAACACAAGCGGGAACACTTTTCTTAGGTCGGAAGCAAAATCTCCCGATGAAAGCTGCTCCAGCGAAGATGCATTCGCAACGTCAAGTTTGCCCGACCGGAGCTGGCGGAGAAGATCCTTGATTTCAATGGTTATCACGGCGTTTTCCTCGTTATTGCTTAATTTTCACGTCACCGACGGAACCATCGGGATGCCGAAAGTAGTGAACTTCAATCATGTCGCCAAAGCTGTCCTCGTATAGATCATAATGTTTCATGGTCCCTGGAGCGGCGTGCGATGACGTTGCAGGTGTCGGGCTCTCTTTCTTGTAACCCTTGAATTTCCACGTGCTCGGGTCTCAATGTTCCAGGATGTCGGCAAAATCAATGAAGTCGAGCGGATCATCAAATGTTTCTTCTTTTGGATCGTCCATGCCGGCGAACCTTGAACAGTCTGACAGAGATCACGATCGTGCCGCGAAAACCGGCAAAAAGCCATTCCGCTCCTAACTCATAGTAACGTAACTGCTTTGGTTTTGCAGCCCTCGAATTGCGACTCGCACATCCCAGCCGTCAATTCTTCGTTGGTCCTGAAGTCCTTCACGCGCCGGATCGCATCTTTATGGCGCTGGCGCGAATTGGACTAACGTTGGAAAAATGCTTAACCGCCTTTCAAACGCCATCCGATCCTCGTATAGTAGGAGGGGCGGCTAAAGACCATCATTCCCTGATTGCGGGCTGGTCGATCTTGGCTGTCACCCGCCGGCGATCGGCGCTCCATGGGCCCGATCCTTCACAAAGCATTGAGACACCACGACTTCCAGACGAGCTAGAGCGTGCACTCCCAAGCTCGTTTCGGCACTCTCGCATCAAACTTCCACGACTCTCGGGTTGTAAGTAATCAGCTTCGGTTTGGCTCGCATTGGATCCGGCTGCGATGCCCGGGTCGGATGGACGTCAACGGACAACAGCAAGCGACTGAGGGGGCGAAGGCATGGCGTGTTTTCGGCGAATCTCGCTGGCGCTCTTAATCGTCACGATTGGCGTGCATGGCCGTGGTTTTGCAGACTCGAAAACTACGCCCAGCGCGAGCAAGTCGCGCCCGTTGAATTTCGCGAGAGACGTCCGGCCGATCCTCGCGGACAATTGTTTCGCCTGCCACGGGCCCGACGATCAAAAGCGCAAAGCCAAGCTGCGGCTCGATACCCGGCAAGGGGCGTTCGCCAAACGTGAGGAGGGCGAGCCGGTGATCGTACCGGGCAAGCCCGATGAAAGCGACCTGATCGATCGGGTCGAGAACGACGACCCCGAGTTGCTGATGCCCCCCAAGAAGAGCGGCAAGCAGTTGACGGCCGAGCAGGTCGCGGTGCTGCGACGCTGGGTCGAACAAGGGGCGACCTGGACGGCCCACTGGGCCTTCGAGCCGCCGCGAAAGCCCGCGCTGCCGGCCGTCAAGAATCGGGACTGGCCGATCACCGAGGTTGACCGGTTCATCTTGGCCCGGCTCGAGGCCGAGGGGCTCTCGCCCGCGGCCGAGGCCGACAAGACGACCTTGATCCGCCGCGTCAGCCTCGACCTGACCGGCCTGCCACCGACGCTCGGGGAAGTCGACGCCTTTCTCGCCGATCCGTCCCGTGGAGCGTATGAGAGGGTTGTCGACCGGCTGCTCGACTCCCCTCGATACGGCGAGCACATGGCGCGGTTCTGGCTCGACGCCGCTCGCTATGGCGATACGCACGGGCTGCACCTGGACAATTACCGCGAAATCTGGCCCTATCGCGACTGGGTTATCCGTGCGTTCAACAACAACAAGCCGTTCGACCGCTTCGTCGTCGAGCAACTGGCCGGCGACCTGCTGCCCAATCCAACGCCCGACCAGATCGTGGCCACCGGCTATAACCGTTGCCAGGTTTCGACCAATGAGGGGGGATCGATCGAAGAGGAGGTCTACGTCCGGAACATCGTGGATCAGGTTGATACCAACGGGACCGTCTTTCTTGGCCTGACGACCGGCTGCGCCCGTTGCCACGACCACAAATACGACCCGATCCGGATGAAGGACTATTACCAGCTCTTCGCGTTCTTCAACAACATCGACGGCCCGGCGATGGACGGCAATTCGGCCAAATGGGCACCCATCGTGCCGGTGCCGACCCTCCGGCAGGCCGAGGCGCTCCAGGCCGCAACCGCCCAGATCGCCAGTTTGCGACAGGCCATCACAACCGAGGCGGCCAAGGCGGCATCCACCTATGACCCCAAGGCCGACGCCAACGAAACCGAGACCGCCAAACGAGCCGACTTTGTCTGGATTGATGACGGGCTGCCCTCGGGCGCCTCACCGCAAGGGGACGGTCCCTGGGATTTCGTCGCCAAACCCGACCATCCGGTTTATAGCGGGCGCCTGGCCTTGCGAAATTGCGCGGAGGGACTCAATCAGCGCTTTTTCGATAACGCGGGCAGCAAGCTCAAGGTGGGCGCGGGCGACACGCTATTTGCTTATGTGTATATCGACCCCAAGCATCCGCCCAGGGAGCTGATGCTCCAATGGCACACCAAGGGAGGTTGGACCCACCGCGCCTACTGGGGCGACAACGTGATTGACTGGGGCAAGGATGGCACGCCTGAGCGGCTCGCAATAGGTGGCCTGCCTCCCTTGGGTAAGTGGGCGCGGCTGGAGGTGCCCGTGGCCAGGCTCGCGATGGCGCCGGGTACGGTGATCGACGGCTGGGCGTTTACTCAGTTCGGCGGCACGATCTACTGGGACAAGGCCGGCATCGAGACCGGAACTCCCCAGGACGGTCGGCTGTTCGATTCCTTCACGGCCTGGATTCGGGCCCAGAACGCCAGTGCCGGCGCGGGCTTGCCCGACAACGTAAAGAAGCTCGTCGCGATCGATCGAGCCAAGCGGACCGAGGCCCAGACCAAGGAGCTTCGCGCCTACTTCTTCGAGCATGCGTATTCCAAGATAGGCGGGACCTTCGAGACCCTGCGATCCAAGCTGGCCGAGGGCGAAAAAAAGCGGAAACAGCTCGAAGGGCAAATCCCCACGACGCTGGTCTTTCGTGAGAAAGGCGGCGATCCCAAACCGGCATTCATGCTCAAGCGGGGCGAGTACGACCAGAAGGGAGAAAAAGTCGGCCGTGCCGTGCCCGCGTTCCTACCGCCCTTACCTCCGAACGCGCCGGTCAATCGATTGGGACTGGCGCAGTGGCTGGTTGCCCCCAACCACCCGTTGACCGCTCGGGTGGCCGTCAACCGCTTCTGGCTCCAGGTCTTTGGCACCGGGATCGTCAAGACGGCCGAGGACTTCGGCGCGCAAGGCGAGCCACCCAGCCATCCCGAGCTCCTGGATTGGCTGGCCGTCCAGTTTCGTGACGAGGGCTGGGACGTCAAGCGGTTGATGAAGCGACTGGTGATGTCGGCCGCCTACCGCCAGTCGTCCCGAGTCACGCCGCAAACCCTGGCGCACGATCCGGCCAACCGCTTATACGCGCGTGGACCAAGATTCCGGCTCGACGCCGAGACGCTCCGTGACCAGGCGTTTTTTGTCAGTGGGCTCTTGATCGAGACGGTCGGCGGGCCGAGCGTCAAGCCGCCTCAGCCTGCCGGGCTCTGGGAAGCGGTTGCCTATACCGACAGCAATACAGCGCATTTCACCGCCGATACCGGCGTGGAGAAGGTCCACCGCCGCAGCCTCTATACGTTCTGGAAACGGACCGCCGCGCCGCCGCAGATGACCACGTTCGACGCCCCCTCGCGTGAGTCATGCCAGGTCCGTCGCGAGCGCACCAATACGCCCCTGCAAGCGCTCCTGTTGTTGAACGAGCCGCAGTTCGTCGAGGCGGCGCGTGCCCTGGCCGAGCGGACCTTGCGACAGGGCGGCTCGACGACCGAGGACCGGCTCACGACCATGTTCCGCCTGGTCGCCTCCCGACGCCCCGACGCCAAGGACGTCGCCGAGCTGAGCTCGAGTCTCAAGGAGTTGACGGCTCATTACGCCAGCCATATTGAGGCAGCCAAGCAGTTGATCGCGACGGGCGAGACCAAGCCCGACCCCCGCTTCAACCCCAGCGAGCTGGCGGCCTGGACTCTGATCGGTAATATCCTCTTGAACCTCGACGAAGCGATCACCAAGGGGTGATCACCTGTCCGGAGTGCTGACATGGACCCGATTCGCCAGCATATCGAACAACTGACGCGCCGGCACTTTTTCGGCCGCACCGGCTTGAGCCTGGGATCAGCCGCATTGGTGTCATTGCTTGGAGAAAGCGCAAGAAGCGATACTGTGCCGACGGCCGGCTCGATCCGGGTCGGCGGCCTCCCGGACCTACCTCATTTTTCGCCAAAGGCCAAGCGAGCCATTTATTTGTTCATGAACGGCGGTCCGTCGCAGATGGACTTGTTCGACTACAAGCCGAAGATGAACCCGATGTTCGACAAGGACCTTCCCGAGTCGATTCGAAACGGCCAGCGACTGACCACGATGACCAGCGGCCAGTCCCGGTTCCCGGTCGCCCCTTCCAAGTACAGGTTCGCGAGGCACGGCCAGGCCGGGACATGGGTTAGCGAGCTCTTGCCCTACACGGCCAGGATCGTCGATCAGATCGCGCTGGTGAAGACCGTCTGGACCGAGGCGATCAACCACGATCCAGCCGTCACTTATATCTGTACGGGTAACCAATTACCGGGCCGTCCCAGCCTCGGCTCCTGGCTTAGCTATGGCCTGGGGACGATGAACCAGAACCTGCCGGCTTTCGTAGTGATGACCGCCTCGTGGTCGAGTACGAGGCCCGCTCAGGCCATTTACAACCGGCTCTGGGGAGCCGGCTATCTGCCCAGCAAGCATCAAGGAGTGGCCCTCCGCGCAAAGGGGACCCAGTGCTCTTCCTGTCGAACCCGAATGGAGTCGACGCGGCCACTCGCCGGCGCACGCTCGATGCCATCAACCGGATGAACCACCACGAGCTGGAACAAGTCGCCGACCCGGAGACCCAGGCCCGGATCGCCCAGTACGAGATGGCGTTCCGGATGCAGACCTCGGTCCCCGAGCTGGCGGACATCTCGAGCGAGCCCCAGCACATCCTGGACATGTACGGGCCCGACGTGCACACGCCGGGAACTTATGCGCGTTGCTGTCTTCTGGCCCGGCGTCTGGCCGAGCGCGACGTCCGGTTCGTCCAGATCTTTCATCGCGGCTGGGACCAGCACGGCAACCTGACCGTCGACCTGCCGCGCCAGTGCAAGGACGTCGACCAACCGACCTTCGCACTCATCACCGACCTCAAGCAACGTGGACTGCTCGACGACACACTGGTCATCTGGGGCGGCGAGTTCGGCCGGACGATTTATTGTCAGGGTAAGTTAAGTCGGGACAACTATGGCCGCGACCACCACCCCAAATGCTTCCCGGTCTGGATGGCCGGCGCCGGCATCAAGCCGGGCGTCGTCCACGGCGAGACCGACGATTTCAGCTACAACGTCGTCGCCGACCCTGTTCACATCCACGACTTGAACGCCACCACCCTCCATTGCCTGGGCATCGACCACCGCCGCTTGAGCCTCAAGTTCCAGGGCCTGGACGTGAGGCTCACCGGCGTCGAGGAACACCACCCGGTGAAGGGGATCCTCGCGTGAGTTGAGCGGACCGGGTGATCGAGCTAGAATCAGGATGGGGACCGTACAGGGATTACCGAACTCGGAGCGAGTGGAATCATGATCGACTCTCCCGTCATCATGGAAGAAGTGACCGACCCGGCCGTGATCGCGCGGGCACGGGCCCAGGACGAACGGTTCGAGCGCAACAGCGACTGGCTGCAAGCCCACTGGGCCGACCTGTTGCCCCGAGTTCGCGGCAAGCACCTGGCCGTTGCGGGTGAGGAGGCTTTCATCGCCGATACGCCCGAAGAGGCCTGGGCCATGGCGCAGGGCCGCGCACCCCCGACGATGACGGCTCCTTTGGCCAGTATGTTTTCCCTAACGTGTGGCCACGAATATATGCGCATAGTTGGCGAATGGTTGATGCGTGACGACGGAGCGACGCGCCCCGTCATTAGGGCAAAGGTGACGGCCGCTGACGGGACCTTGGAACGCGACATATTCCTGGTCGATTCCGGCGCCGACCGTACAGTCTTCAGTGCGAGACTCCTGTGGAAACTGGGCTTTCCCACGACCCCGGGGCCTGAGAGCTCGATACTTCAGGGAATCGGTGGCGTATGCGACTCGGTTGTGGTAAGAACCGTCGTAGAACTGACTCGTGATGACGGGGGCATCGTCCATCTGCGAGGCGAATTTGCTGCATTCACCAACCCGACGGAGAGCGACTTGAGCATTCTCGGCCGCGATATTCTCAACCTTTTCGACGTGATCCTGAGCCGTCGGCGCAGCGAAGTCGTGTTGCTCGCTTCCAACCACCAATACCGCGTCGAGCACGTCTGACCTCGGCGCCCTTCCGAGAATCCGAGAAAAGGAGGTTCAGATGGCGAAAAAACCTCAGAAACCGCCCAGGCGAATCTTACGCGGCGAACGACGAACATCGCGTGGCGAAGGGCCAAGCGGTGATGGTGGCCGTCGTTGCGGACTATGCGGTGCAACCAAGAATCTCACGAAAACGGAATGCTGCGGCAACTGGATCTGCGATGACGAAGACCAGTACGTGATGTTTACATATGCCCACAACAGTTGCTATCGGAATCATAGGCGGTACACACTCTGCGGCGGTCATTTTCAGGAGGGGCATGAAGGGAAATGGCAGGACTGCACGGAGTGTCGCGAGAGGTTTCCCACCGAGATGTATGTCTATCACGGAACCAATGAGTACAACTTCGAGAAGCTGACCAACCCTCCCCCGTTCGAGCCGACGCACTGTTCCCAGTGCGGCAAGGTGATCCGCCTGGCTGAAGGCGGGTACTCCGTCAAAGGTGGCGAGTACTCCTGCATGAAATGCAGCCCGGTGGACTTTTCACAATTCTCTTTCAGAAAACGCATATGAGAACGTGATCCGAGGCGTTCGCCTTTAGCCTACCATTGCACGTAACCATCGAATTTGTTGTTGATGTAAATCGCCTTGGGTGGAATGTTCGTGTCGGCGGGGAAACTGGAGTTGAGCAGATAGGCACGCGAGCCCACGGTGGATCCCGAGCCGAGTGAGGTGCGGTCGACGACCGCGCCTGCGCCAATCGTGACATCATTTCCGAATTTAGCGTTGACGTTAGGGCCGCCGAGGATCACCGCTCTGGACCCGGCACGGAACTTCTGGCCGATCGTGAGCGTACCTCCCAGCGGCGAGTTGATCGTGACGCGGAAGCCGGTGCGCCCGATCGAGTCGATGATGATCGGCTGGCCCTGGTCGGCGCGGATGGAGTTGGCCCGGCCGAGGTGGTTCAGCGCCGTGAAGCTCTCGTCATGATCTCGACTTTGCCGGTCATGCGGGCGGGGAAGTTGTTCAGCAGAACACCAACCAAGCCCTGGCGCGGCGTCAGGAACTCCGGCGCACTCTTCGACGGCTCGAAGGAAGCCGACGACGATCCAGGCTCTTGGCCGACTCCCAGCACGGCGGCGAGATTGCCGTTGTTGAGCCCTCCCAGCGTCGGGTTGGTGCCGGGACTGGCCCCGGTGGCCGAGTTGCCCTGGTAAAGCTGGGCGTAGCCCGTGGCCAGCGACTCGTTTTCCGAGAGCGTCTGCTTGATCGTCGACACGTCGGACGATGAAACGCTCACGACCATGCCCAGCTTGGGGTTCGAAGCCTCGGCATTCGTTGTGACATCGGCGCCGGGGAGGACCCGATACCCGGAAGGCACGGTCACGCCCGGACCGACCCGGGCCATTGGCGAGACGATCGCACCGGGCTCGATCGTGGCGTGGTCGATCTCCGCGCCCGTTCCGATCGACGTCGGCGCGGCCGTTGAGTCGTACGCACCGATCGTGCTGGGCCCCAGGATCGTGGCCCCGAATCCGATGACCACCTGGTTGCCGATCAAGATTTCAGACTCATGGCCCCGCCGATTGGGATTGGCCACGACCGATGCGTTGTCGAGGACGTCGGAGCCGTTCCCGATCTTGATGGCGCCGCGTTGCGCGTCGAGCTTGGCGTATGGCCCGATGAAGTTCTGATACCCGATGATCACCGAACGGCCCGATTCAATCCCAACCGTCGGATCAACGAACGTCGCTTTCTTGGACGGAGTGCCATATGGCATGATCGGCGTGTTGAGATGGACCGCCGGAAAGCCCACCGGATTGAGTAGCAGCGGGGAGATCATGCTGCCGGCGCTGAGCAACCGCCGGTCGTCGAGACACTCGACCGTACAGGCAATGTGCTCCAAACGCCGATACTTATTCCTTGTCCGGTTCATCGCGCCACGAAATCCTATCTCAGGAAAGGCCTGGATTCCCGTTCCGCCAACCAGGCGCAATTATTGGGATTGTTGTTTGTTATCGGACTTTTCGCTTTAATCCTTAACTTTGTTGGCTAGATATTCCGATTATCTGGATTGTACGTAGATTGGCGGGCTCGGTCGAAGATAATGGGCCGGTCGAGTCTCATCTGGGGTTGGAAGCCGGTGGCGGAATCGGACTGGATCGCAAGAGCCGGCAACACCTGCTCGGATGCGGTTGACAAGTATAGGGCCTCCGCTAAAATCGCTCCGCGAACCAGACCCTCCCGTCATTCTCATCTCTTTTCAGATCAGAATCGTTTATTAAGCGCGCTAATCATGTCATCCCCTTAGGTTCGGGTCATTTATGATTAAGCTAGGGAGATGGACAGCGCCGATTTTCGCGGGACTACTGGCCGTGTGCTGGTGCCTACCCGCCGAGGCGCAGGCGCCGGCGGTCCCCGAGCCCGGGATCCCCGTCTCGACGGCAGTAGTGCCGTCGGGTACCGACGCCGTCCGTCCGCGCGAGGCCGTTCTCGAGGACGAGGTTCGACAGCTCAAGGCGATGGTCAAAGATCTCTCGACCCGGGTCGAGGAGCTGTCGAGCGACGACGAGGATGCCACCAGTCCCGCCGTCAGCGGCCGACGCGATTGTATCGGACGTTCTTGCCCCTCCGAGAGGGCGCTCCGGGAGAGTCACCGGTCCGGCGGACGTGAGTTCGGCGGTCGGAGGATCGGCGGCATCACGCGGACCCCTGGAGCCGCGACGGACGACAAGGTTCAACATGCCTGGCGTCTCTGCCAACTTCCCCACCACGGGGATTTTCGGGCCTGGATTCCAGTTTCAAACCTCTGACGAGGAATTCCAGCTCCAGTTCCACGACCTTACTCAGGTCGATGGCCGATTTTACACCCAGGGACAGCAAGTACCCGTCACCAGCACGTTTCTCATCCCACGGGAGTGGTTCGTCTTCAGCGGCCGGCTCACCAAGCCCTTCGAGTATTATCTGTCGATTGCCGAAGGCATCGACAGTCTCAACATCCTGGACGTCTTCCTCAACGTCAATTTCGACCCGCGGCTCCAATTCAAGATTGGCCGTTACAAGACTCCTTTCACCTACGAGTTTTATAACCTGCCGATCAACGGTTTCGTTACGCCGGAACGGTCGCTGTTCTTCAACAACTTCGGCCTCAACCGCGATATCGGCCTCATGGCTTGGGGCCAGATGTTCGACAACCGGTTTGACTATGCCGCGGCGATCGTCAACGGCACTCGCAACGGCTACGTCGACTCCAACGATTTCAAGGATTTCACCGGGCTCGTCAATTTTCGGCCCTTCGCGACCTGGACCGACCACTGGCTCGAGAACTTCAACATCGGCGGCTCAACGGACACCGGTCTCGAACAAAACACACCCATCCCACAGGTCTTCCGGACCAACGTCGCCACCACCGGCAACCTGGCCATCGGCCCCGAGTTTCTGGCGCTCAACAAGAACGTGAACGAATCGGGACTGCGTGCCTTTTGGTCGCTGCACATGGCATACTATTACCAGCACCTCTCACTGATCGGCGAGTGGCAGAGTGGGTTCGATAGCTACGCGTTGGCCAACGAGACCAACCGCGTCCGCGTGCCGGTCGAGAGTTTCTACACCATGGCAGGTTACTTCATCACCGGAGAAACCGTGAGCGGGCGTGGCGTCGTCAGACCACTCCGAAACTTTGACGTCCGGTCAGGCCGGGCGGGATTGGGGGCGATCGAGTTGATCGCCCGGTATAACTACCTCAATATTGGCCGCCAAGTCTTCAATTACGGTCTGGCAGATCCCAGCATATGGACCAACCAGCTCTATACCGTCGACGCCGGGGTCAATTGGTACTGGAATCAATACGTCAAGGTCTATCTCGGATGGCAGCACGCCGGTTACGGAAACGAGGTACTGTTCGCCCCAGGGCGCTTTCATGCGTCCAGCGACCAATTCTGGTTTCGGTTCCAGATCTTTTTCTAGCCGAATCGGATGGTGGTCAGGATTCAGGGAAAAACCCAGCGGGCCTAATCTGGCATGGTCCAAATTAGGCACTTTGCGGGTGACATGAGCGGGGTCGGAGTCAAATCGCGTTTCGCTCGGCCAAAGGGCTTGCTTTCGCGGAGCGAAAGCCGGCACACACAGACCCCGCGAGCGTCGACTCGAGCGACTCTGAACTGTAACCCACTCTTGAACCCTGCCCCTAATCTGACGGGTTTTCAGGGCTTCTTCTGCGGTTCCTCGCGGCTGATGGGCCCTACGCCGACGTCGTTCTTGTAGTCGGGAATGCCGCCATCGTCGACCAGGTTGCGGCCCACCGAGTAGATCAACCAGCCCTCCGGCAGCTTTTTTACGTGCAAGGGCTGGCCGTTGTACGGGTCGATCGTCGCTTGCTCGGGTAGGTCGAGGTCCGCTAGGTTCGGCACCCGGTCGCCACCAGAGGGCGCACGCGCTTGAATGGCATTCAGGACGCGGAGCGAACGGGACATTGCCCGGGTGCGTTCGGCCGGATCGCGGATCGCGGCCATACTTGGCTCGAGCAGAGTGACCAGGTTTCTCAGGGGATTTACTAGACTGGCGCTCGGACGCCTCATCGCATTAGACTCGGAAACCACTTTGGCGTAGGGCTGCGAACCCTTTTCCAGGTACCGATCATAGAGTTCGAGGAGGCGAACATCGCATCATTGCTGAAGCCCCGCGTCAGCCAGAACGCCGTGAAGGGAAGTTCTCGGATCGACGACAGTGAGTAGGCCCGTTCGCTCCGCAACGCCCAGTTGTATCCGTCCATCGAGTCGTGAAGGGCCAGTTCCGTATCGAGCGCCTGGCGTGACGAACGAGAGACCGCGCCGGCCTGCAATACCCGGTTCGCGCCTTCCATGGCTGCCAATTCGCATGCCACTGTGACCAGATACCCGATCATCAGCGGCTCGCGGCGCCATAGACGGGTCAGCCGTAGCGTCAGGAGCTGGGTGGCGAGCGCATCGTCGGCGCGGCCTTTCGACAGAAGCCAGGCAGAGCGGGCCAACATGACGCGATTGATCAGGCGATGCTCGCCCGGACGTTTGAAGTAGAGTTCGAGAAAACGGGTTGTGGGCAAGGAGCAGTCAAGCTGCGGATCATTGTCAGGACAGTCCGCCGCCTGCTCCAGGAGCGGCATTACCTTGGGGTAGGCCGCAAACAGTTTTTCCAGTTTATCTTGGTCGGCCGGCGCCACCGTCTCCGGGGGATACCCTCCCTTGGGATAATACGCCTGTAGTTCTTTCTGGATCGCGTCCAGGTCGTCGGCCGCGCGGCGGAGAAACGCATCCGCATTCTTCTCCGGCGGGATCGGCTCATGGGCCAAGTCCGCGAGCTGGATCGGATCGCCCGCCTCGCGAATCGCGACCAGCCGGCCCAAAAGCTGTGGACTAGTGCTCCAGACGAAATACGCACAGAGCATCAGCAGCATGGCGATCGCGGCTCCTGCGAAGATTCCGATCCATATGAGGATTTTTCTGAGTCGCTTCACGAGTGGTCTCCGATATCGACAGTGAGTTGTTGGATCATCTGCTGGAGCCGGACTGCGTACTGGTGAGCGTCATCGTCACGGGGATGGCTCGCTGCCAGCCGCTGGTAGGCCCATTGCCCGGTCGCGGGATCGGTGATGGAAGCAATTTCGGCGGCGATCTCCGTGGCCTGCCTGGGGACCGGCCGAGGGCCAAACACAATCGCCAGACGGCGATCGATCGTGTCATTCACCCAGTAGTCTGAGCCAGGCCGGCAAGTAGACTGGCCGCGATGGCGAGCGCGGGGCGGAGCGGCCCGCGGGAGGGGAGGGGACGCCCTGTCCGCAATTGGTCGGCCACGGCGGCCAGCACTCGAGGACGAAGCTCGGGTGATGCGCCGCGGGCTGTCACCTGTCGGAGCCGGCGTTCGATATTATTGTCGTTCATGGTCACTCCTTCACCATCTGGCTGCGCATCTTCTCCAGGGCAGTTCGATATCGGGTGGCGACCGTCCCCTGAGGGAGCCCGGTCACTTCACTGATCTCGCGGAAGGTCAGGTCCGCATAGATCTTCAATTCGACGATCTCGCGCAGGTCGTGGCTCAGCCTGGCCATCGAGGCGGCGACCCATTCCGCCGTCTCGATGCCTAGGAGGTCATCGCCTGGCGCTTCCAGGAAGAGCACGTCCATCGACGCGTCCGTCCGTCGCCGGCCCTCCCGCGCCTGCCTTTGGAGCAGTCGGATCGCCTCGTTCGCGCGGTCGCAAACACGTAAGCCACCAGGTTCTCCACGGTTGCCAGCCTCTTCCTCGTTCGGGCCAGGCAGATGAAGGTTTCTTGCAACACGTCGTCGGCATCGGCCGTCGACCCCAACCGGACAACCAGGTAATGATGGACCCGATCGGCACAGGCGTCGTATAGCTCAGCAAAAGCCGACGGGTCACCGCCGCCAGTCGTTCAACTCGAGGATCCATCTCAACTCCGCAACATTACGTACGCCCCGCCATCCTCGAATAATAGACCCACCAGACCTCGGTTTTATTGAAAAAAGAAAAGAAACGAGGAGAGCGGCCCGGTACACCAAGCGTGGCGCTGGCGTCACGGCTTTACAGGCATTGGACTTGCGCAGTGGGCACCGATTTATCGGATCGGCCTGGTTGAAAAACGGCAGTGTTCGGGCAGCACGGTTGGACGGCGCCAGGGTTCACTTCGACCCTCAGTGAAGCCGATCGGCATGGGCCGCCCGCGAAGCCGGGTCGGCCCGATTGCACGCTCCCATCGAATTGGAGAGAATGAGGCGACGAACCCTTGACCGTCAATGGCCCGCTGGAGCCCAAGGAAGATTTCTGACCGGGAATCGAGATACTGTAGACCCGCAATTAACAACACGACGGAGGATTTGCCGCCGTGGAGTGTCGGCGATTGCCGGCATTCCCGCGCAGAGCGTGGGAACGAGGATTTACCGTCGTATCGACCCCGGTGATGCCGCTACAGTCTTAAAGAAAGGGCTTTTATGAATACCGAGGATTCAGCAGGCGAAATGAGCAACCTGCCGATTGGATGCCAGGTCTGGCCCTTGCGTTCGATGCTCACGGACTTTCCTTCGTTCGCCAGAATGGTGGCCGAGATCGGTGTGACAAGGCTTGAGCTATGTTCGCCAATCGGTTTCGGCCACGAATTCGCATCGCTGGCCGACGGGAAAGAAGTCAGGAAGATCCTGGCCGATCACGGCATGCAAGCCGAGAGTTCTCACTTCAGCATGGGCGAGCTGCGGAATAGCCACGAGAAGAGCATCGAGTGGGCGAAAGAAGTCGGTATCACGCAGATGATAACCGCCACCTTGGGTGAGAACGGGGTGCCAGCCCGACGCTCGAACAGGTGAAAAGGGCCGCGGACGAATACAACAAGATCGCCGCCGTATCGGCCAAGGCCGGCCTCCAGCAGGGCCTGCACAACGAGGATTTCGAACACGCGATGGTCGATGGCAAGCGGGTCTACGACCTGTTGTTCGACCTACTCGATCCAAAGCTGGTCAAGTTCCAGTTCCAGATGTCGGCGATCAAAGTCGGCCTCGTCGCGCGCCGATTATTTCCTGAGGTATCCGGGTAGATTCAACTCGATGCATCTCCAGGACGTGGACATGAACGCCTCAGAATCGGGAAAACGCCCGCAGGTCGCGATGGGCCAGGGCACCATAGACTGGGTGAAGACCTTCACCGCCGCGAAGGCAGGCGGGGTCAGGAACTACTTCGTCGAGCAAAGCTGGGAGTTCACTCAACAGAGTGTCGCATATCTCAAGATCCTAAAGTTTTGATGGCGGGGAACCGACGACGCCGGGTCGCTGATGCCGGCTCAATTCCAGCTTGCAAGCGGCCATGTGCCCCGCGGATAATCAACCGACATCCTCACCGAGTCACGTGGAGCCGTCCAACGTACCGCGTTGCCCCATTCCTCCTGCTTCTGACTGCAATCCCGGCCCGGGACCGCCGCGAATCAGAAGAAAAAGGTCGCATATGAAATCGATAACCCAGCATGGCTTTTTGGCGTTTGTCATTCTGCTGTCAGGCGCGTTTTTCTGGCTCGAGCCGGCATCGGCCGAGATTCTCTTCAAGGCCGACTTCGAAACCGGCGACTTCAGTCAATTCAGCGGCAAGAGCAAGAACATCAAACCGGGGCATATCGAGGTCGTCACCGATATCGTGCACTCCGGCAAATATGCCGGCCGATTCACGATCCACGAAGACAACGTCTTCAACGCGCGGCAATTGCGCGTTCAGGCCAATGGGCCCAAAATCACGGTCAAGGAGGGGTCCGACACCTTCGTGTCATTTTACATGTATATGAAGGATGCCCCCAAGGATCGCGACAATTTCTTCTATTGGGAAGGCAGCCCGCCGCCGCGCTACAATAACGTAATGACCTGGTGGGTCGAGCCGAAAAAGGACGGGGCCGGTACGGTCATCAAATACGGCACGGGCAACCTGGGCCGAAAGGGCGTTCATTGGGAAGGGGATTTCACCATCGGCCAATGGCATCAATTGGGCATGCACATTCATTGGTCGGAAGATCCGGCCAAAGGGAATGTCAAGCTCTGGTGGGACGGCGTGGTGGTCTTGGATAAGAAGGTACAGACGAAGGGGCCGCAAAGCGTCTACTTCTCCCAGCCGGGAATTCATCGCGACCCGCACACCAAATCGAATGACACCATTTATTTCGATGACTTCCTCTGCGCCACGACGCTCGAGGAGATCAAGATTCAAAAACCGAACACAGCGGCACCGGCCAAGCCCTAACCGCCCCGTCGTCTCCGCCTGAAAACCACAAACGGGATCACGGTCGTCAGCTTCGTTGATCCAGAAGCTTCACGGCGAATACCCGGAAGACACCATGCGACGTTTCACGATCCGCATCCTGATGGCCGTCATCGTCTTCACCGCCATTGGCCTGTCGGCTCTGCGAAATGCCAACGACTGGTGGATGGGGATGATGTTGCTGGTTGCCTTGCTCTCTTGCGGCTATCTCGCGATGGCGATTCAAACCTGCCAAAAAACAACCTGACCGATTTCGTTGCCTTCGGGTAGCAGCGGTCACAGGTGGGGAGCAGACTAGGTTCTAGGCGATCGTCCGCCGCGCCACGCGGTCCGAGAGGCCGCTGAGCCGTCCCAGTCGACCTGTGTCGGGCGTGTCGCGACGACAACCGGTCACCGGCACCGTCCCGCGGGGTTGCTGAGTCTTGCGTACGACTTGCTTCCGTAATCGCCCTGTGAGACCGATCCCGGCGAGTGGCCGCCGGCCCGCTGGGGAGGAATGGAAGTGAGGATTGACAAAAGCCGTCTTGGGGGTGTAGCAGAGCGGCCCGTGAAATGGAAGCAACTGCCCTCAAGGTTTGAGTGTGCGGAAACCCACGCGAGTTCGACTGATTCTTGACGAGAGGGAACAATGGACATCGACCAAGGTAAGCTCGAAGCCTTCATGGGCAAGATGATCGGTCACATGACCGGCGCTGCGTTATGCTACAGCATTTGGCTCGGCGACGAACTCGGCCTCTACCGAGAAATGGCGGATTCTGGACCGCGTTCGGCGGGTTCAGTGGCCGACAAGACCGGCTGTCACGCCCTTGTACGCGAGTGGCTCGACGGCCAAGCCGCGGGTGGTTTAGTGGCATACGATGCGGACTCAGACACCTATGAGCTCGTCCTGAAGCCGCGATGGTGCTCTCCGATGACAACTCGGCCGTGTTCGTGGCCCGAGCAATGAATGCGCTTGGTTCCATGTTCATGGATATGCAGAAGACGGCTACGGCGTTCCGGGGCAATGGAGCACTAGTTGGAGGACGACCACCCATGCCTGTTCGCGGGGACGAGTGGTCTTCCGCACTGGATACCGGGCTTACCTGTCGACCGTCTGGATTCCATCACTCGAAGGTGTCGAAGCGAAGCTCAAGGCAGTCCCGTTGCCGACGTCGGATGCGGACACGGGGCATCGCTGGTGGCGATGGCACCGCGTACCCTAGCTCGATTTTCTCCGGATTCGCTTCCACGCGCCTTCTATAGAGACTTGCCGCAAGAGGCGGCGCGAGAGCCGGGGTGAGTGAACGTGCCCATTTTCAACTCGCGACTGCCACGAGTTACGCCGGGCAATTCGACCTGATCTGCTTCTTCGATTGCCTTCATGATATGGGAGATCCAGTTGAAGTCGCCCGACACGCCCGCTAGCATCTCCTCCCCCGCGGCTCGATTCTGCTGGTCGAACCTTTCGCCGTCGACTCGCGCCCGAAGAATATCGCAGAGAACCCCATGACTGCACTCTTCTACGTGGCATCATCATGTATCTGTAGCCCACTCGCTATCGCAGGATGTGGGCCTTGCCCTCGGCCCTCAAGCCGGCGAGGCGAAACTTCGCGAGGTCTTCAAGGAAGCCGGCTTCAATCACTTCAGGCGTGCGGCCCAGACGCCGATGAACCTCATCATCGAAGCCAAGGTATAATCCATCCGTGTACCTGATTGATGGCCGGGGGAGCAACCGCCATACCCTCATCTGGAAGCGTCGGCATGCAGCCTGCGTGAACCGGCGGCCGTGGATATGAAGGGATGACATGATCAGTGCAGGAGCAAACGCGGCGGCGAAGGTCGCTCCAGCCACGAACCAGAGGATGCCGACGCAGCGGCCGAGCCGGTCGAACCCATTGGCGCTAGGGCGCCAGCCCCTTGTGACAATCAGGCGACCCAGACCGCGGCCACCGAGATGCCCGCGCAGAGGATCAGGCCATCGAATACCGGAGACCGTATCCAGAAGGCTGGAGGCAATCCCGGGAGGCCTTCGACCCAGTCGCGGAGCAATAACGTGGCGCAGGCGACTGCGGCCCAAACCGACATCCCGGTCACCACGGCAATGCAGGCCGAGATTCCCGGCTGACGGCTCAGCCTGTCGCCATGGCGACCGGTGCTTCCGGATCGGCAGGACCGGCAGCACGAGTGTCCACCCGCCGAAGAGGATCAGTAACATGGAAAGCGCCCCGTCAACCCGGCTGATCAACTGCAAAGTGTCCAAGCCCCCTAGGGGCTGTTGGAAGATCCCGAAGAAATACCTCTGGCCGCTGAACAGGCCGTTATCGAGCAGGACGTAGCACGACAAACTCAAGCCTGTCGTCGCAACCAAGATCATGACGTCCGCGAGCGAGAACTTGGGACCGTTGGCCGGTGGCATCTCGAGTCATCCTGGAGAAAGACAATCGGCCGGACTTTCCCGCCATCCTAATCGCAACGTGTCGCGCTTACAACGACACTTGTCAGAGAATTGGGAAGCGGGAAGATGGGCCGGCAGGGTGTTGCCGCGACGAGGTTCCCCTTGTCGCACACGCCGGAACCATG
>CAVRFS010000111.1:0-36732 GCA_963720335.1 uncultured Planctomycetota bacterium
ATGCCAGCGCCTCGATTGCCTCCTCCGGCTTGGGGGATGTCCGCGACCGAGACCAGTTGCCGTTTTAGCAATATGGCTTGAAAGTTCGGCTCGGATTTCAGCGTCTTGAATAATGCATCGCTCGACGCGACATCCCCAGGGCACTGCGCGGGGAGATAAATCGTTTTGAGCACAGACCACGTGGTCTTGGGCTTGAGCTGAGTAACGCCCAGGAATTCGCTGCGCGTACCCACGGCCTTCCGCGGTCGGAAGGAACTTAGGAACGGCCTTCTTGGAGTTGGTCTTCGCCGGCAAGAAGTCGACCAAGCCGAGCGCCGCCAGGTCGATAAGTGTCTGGTTGATCCGTTCGCTCAGTTCTTCGCCGACCACCGGTGGGCCAGAAGCGGCCCAACGTCCTTCTTGATGTTCGCGGCCGACTCTCCCTTTTCCCCCACAATCAGCATTCTCGTCAGGACCAGAGAGTCGACAGCGGAGCGATTCGTCGGGGCGGTTGTCGTCATGGCTTGACCTCCAGGTCGAGCGACGCCTCGCGGCGAAATGCGACCGCCGCCAGAATCGTGTTCCTCACATCTTCAAAACGCTCGACGACATCGTCGGCTAGTACCCGAACGACCAGGTAGCCGTGTTTCCGAAGCTCCAGGTCCTTGCGGCGGTCGCGGCGATAAGCCTCCGGATCCAGGAAGTGGTGGTAACCGTCGACCTCGACGGCCAGCTTTAAGGAGCGGGCGACCAGATCGACCTCGATCCACCGCGTGGGCCCGAAGCGAAAGTCGAGCGCGCCGTTGAGCTCGAACAACCCGGCGGTCTCAGGAAATGATTCCAGCCGCTCGAACAAGAACCGCTCCGCGGCGCGGGCCGCATCGTCATCGTCGGATTCCCGATCCAAGATGGCCGGTGCCGGCGATTCGACGAGTGAGGCATCCCAGCATCACATCTTACACCCCGCGATTCGTGGTTGATTGTCACAACCGCTTCGCGGAGCAAAGCCTTGGCGCGCGAGACCGGCGATTGCGTCAGGAAGTCGTCAAACAGCTCGGGCTCAACCACGACGATCAGCGCGCGGCTCCAGGCTGGGCAGCCGCCAGCTCGGCCAGCAGCCGCGCGATCCCTTGCAGCCGAGACAGATCCTGGCTGGCTGAAGAGAAAACCAGGACCGGCAGGCACTCCTGGCGAACCAGCTCGCCCAAGGCGGTGAAGACGCGAATATAAGACCGGCCGCGACCCTCCAAGAGCGCATCCAGCACCGGCGCGAGCCCTGGAGGTCCCGGCCGCTCCCGCACCCCCGTGTTCTCGATCAACCAACGGCCCACCAGCTCGACTCCGGTTTCGGAAACCATCGGCAAGGCCGATTCGAGGAACATCCTCCTTTCGTAAGGTGTCGTCGTACGAGCGACCCGATCAGCGAGTCGGCGGGCCGATCCAGCCGGCGGGCCAGCCATTCGGCCGCGGCCTTGGCCAGGTTGCCCTCGGCCGCCAGCCGGTTCACCCAGGGGACGACCACGGTCTCGGGATCAGGCGGTCCCGGACCGATCAGCACCACCGGCCGATAGGAGGCTTCCACCCAACGCCGGGCCAATCGTTGCGACGGTTCGATCGGTCCGACCAGGACCGAGATGGTCGGCACGCCGCACCGCCGTCGCTGGTCGTGACGGTCGAGGGCCGCGACGGCCGCCCGATCACCTTCGCCCCCACACGTGTCCATCGTTGGCGATTTCTCACCTTCGGCTCAGGATTTGCCACTAGAGCGGTTTACCAACCAGTTGCGCACAGTGCCGCGGGATGTCGATTCTTACTAACCCGAAGCGTAAGCGAGGATTCCGCCAGCGATCGCCTCGCTTACGCTTCGGGTTAGTATGGCTCGTGGTCCACTCATGTGTAAACTGCTGTAAGCACAGGGATATTGTCCATCACCAATGTGCGATTGTCCATGCGCCGGACCTGACAACGCCGAAATCCTTGGCCTCCGACTTACCCCACGCTCAGAAACCCCTTGAGGGGCGCTCCCGGGCAGGCTAAGTTGCATCAGGGGTTCTCTGTGGAAAATGAACCATCATCAAAACGCAACCAACCAATCAACCAAGGAGACATGAGATGCCGATCAAGAAATGCGCGACCGCCCTGACAGTAGGCTCGCTGGTCTGCCTGGCCGTGCTGGGACTTCGGAGCCAGGCCACCGCGCAGCACGAGGAGAAGAAGGCCGCGGCCGGATCGATCACCAAGGCTGTCGCCCTGTTGACCGCGACCAAAACGGGGACCGGGGTCAAGGGGCGGGTGACGTTCACCCAGGATGGAAGTACGATCCACGTCCATGCGGAGATCAGCGGCCTGACCCCGGGCGAACACGGCTTCCACATCCATGAATTCGGCGTCTGGTCGGAAGACGGCATGGCATCCGGGGGACACTTCAACCCCGCCATGGCACCGCACGCCGGGCGCGAGAAATCGAAGCGGCACGTCGGCGACTTGGGCAACATCAACGCCAACGCCAACGGCAACGCCACCCTCGACCTGGATGACCACACGCTCAGCTTCCACGGCCCCCACTCGATCATCGGCCGCGGCCTGGTCGTCCATGAGAAGGTTGACGACCTCAAGACCCAGCCCACCGGCAACGCCGGCGGCCGGCTCGCCGTCGGCGTCATCGGCGTGGCCAAGCCCTGACAAACCCTATTGTGCGTGGCGAGTGGTTGATCAATCGCCATGGACGCGCGAACGATCGGACCACTCGCCACTGTTGCCTGCCTGGATCGACCAGCCGGAGGTGAGGCAGTCCGTCTCCTCGAATCGTGGGAGGCATCGAGAGAGACAACTCGTCGGCCCTCAAGCGAGCTGGTAGAATAAACACCTAGGCGTTGATTTCGGCACAGTTGCTTGGCAAATCCCGCCAGGCCCTCCCGAGAACGGTTTCGCGACACAATCAGAGCGGAGACCGAGAAGAACGAAACATGGCTGACAAACCCATCCTGGCGACGATGACCGGCGAATTCTTTCAGCCGGTCCGGCTCCATTACCAAGTCCTCGACCACGACGGCCTGCTGGCCGCGGATTCAAGACGCTCCGTTGTGTGGAACACGATCCCACGCAACAGCGCTGGGTGTGGCTCTATGACCATGAGGCCAAGACGCTTCAATTCCAGCGATCGTACGCCGAATTCCCCAAGGACCTTCATCCGATCGTGATCGGCTCCTTCTTCCTCCGAACCAAGGACAAGCTCCTGCTCGATCTCCGCTCCTGCGAGCGTGCCATATTGGCCATCCCGTTCTTTGCCAAGCATCTCCCTCGACGCGTTGCCAAGGTGACCGAGTCTGAGATTGTGAACAAACTCTTTTCCGCCACCGAGAACCCGCAACTGAAGCCGGACGACCTCTTCGATCGTCAGGCCAGCAGCGTGCGCGACCCCGCGGCCATGATGCAAAAAATCAAGGACCGGGCAAGCCAAGTTAAAGGCTTTCGAAAAAGGCTCGCGATCGCCATGGAGGAGATGCATTCCAGGCGCGAGTCCCGCCGGATATCGAACGCTTTCCTGTCCACTATCACGAAGACGGCATTGGGGGTTTCGCGCTTGGCGTCGCAGCTTCGGCAGATCGTCGCCCGGGAGCACTGGTGGGCAACACCCAATATACATTGCTTGACGCAATCAAGGCGACCACGAAGCAAATGTAATCGGAATAGTTGCTGGTTGCCAGTCCCTACCGCAGCGAGCGCCGTAATCGGTCGTAGGGTGGGTCGAACGAGTCAGCATCGTGAGGCCCACCAATCGCCATGGCCCGCGCGGTCGGCCTCGCCGCTACGGCAGTACGCGGGACTCGCCGCGACGAACTGGCTCACCCACCCTACGGCAGGAGCCTCATCCCATCTCGGCTGCTCTATGCGCCGATGGGCACGTACCGCGAACTCTTGAAGAAAAAGGGATGGCGGACATTTCCTCGGTCTCACCCATCAACTGTTGGCAGTGGTTGATCACGCTTCTCCGTTGGTCGCCCGAAACGAAGCAACGACTCGATTTGATTGGTGAACTCGGCCTTGGCCGCCTTGTCCGCCTTGCTTGATCCAGGTCCTACCGATCAAAAGGAGCGGGTCCTCCTCCGGCTGGGGGAGTGGTCTGCATATTCTTGCGTCGCTTGCCGGACCTGGACTTCGAGCCTTTTGATGAAGCCCTCGATGTAGTGGAGGTAACCTGTGCGAAGCGCAGGCTCTGGGTATGCCAGATCGAGATCGAATGAAGGATCGAGCGCAGGATCCCGATCAGGTTGTCCCGGTCCCGGCAACTTCCCCTGTCTCTTCCATGAACCGCCAGTTCCCGGCTCATGTTGGCGACGGCAAGATCTTCCTCGCCCCCTTCGGGGATGTTGATCACGCCGGAGTCGGTGTACGGCGGAAGCGGCTTATATCGCATCCGAACGACCAGACGCTCGATCCCCGCCTCGACCTTGTCTGCTTGGTCAACTCACGGTCGCAGATGACGTACGATTCGTAGATGCCAAGCTCGTCCCATAGAAGATCGGGGCGAACTCGTCGGTCTTGTGGTTGTTGCCCTTGTAGGCGAGCGGCTCGTGCGTGCGGGAGCGCCTCGCGGGCTTCTTGAGCTTGGCCTTGGCGTTTCTGGTCGCGGCTCGACACGGGCCCGGCCCGGCGCCATGAATCACCTCACCTCCATCCCTTGCTTGAACTGGCCTGCGGCATCGCGGGCCCTCGGGTCTGATCGCTCGGAATTCCGGTCCTTTCTCGCGCGTCCGGGCGCGAGCAATCCAGCGCAGCTCATCATACCACAACAGGAGGAGGAAAGAAGGCTGCCGGATCAACTCGCCCCGCACCGGCACGCAACCGCCGTCGACGGTTCACCTCGGTGAACTCAGCGTGACTACGGAGCCCTTCCGCCAGGTCGTCTGTTGGCAGGTCGGACAGGATTCGATAGTGGTCGGATCGGGGTTGTCCTGACGTCGACGATAACTTCGTGGGTGGGGCAATTCCTGGGTTACGTCTGTGACGTTAGGTATCTAATGGCGAAACCGATCCGCGATCCTCTTCGCCCGCGGTTGGGTTCTAAGCTGTGGACCAGCCGTTCGTGGGTGGTGGGTAAACGACATCTCCCCGGGCCGCAGGCAAGACGTCGACCACCCGGCTGTGGGGACTCCATGTCCTGGTCCAGGGTCAAGCCCGAGACCAGCATGTGCCCATCGGCGGGCTGCCCGCGGTGAGGGAGATGGCTGTGGTGGGGCGCCCGGAACCACCCGAAGGCAACCGCTCTATTGAGCGCTGGGCACCTTAGCGCGATCCAGGCCGAGACCAACCGTGGAGGCCGGTCTAGGTGCCAGTAGTGGCCGTCTTGGTGCCAGGCGACGTATTTCCCATCCCCCGGATCCTTGTCGAAGACTCCCGCGGATTGGACGAGGACGGCGCGGCCCAGCACCTCGGTCACGGCCTGAACGACCGGGGGATGGATCGCCAGGTCGTACGCCCAGCGGAAATGAAGCTGGGGCTGCAACAGCGCCCAGCTTGGGCACCCGACCGCTCAGGGCAACTTCCAGTCCCTGCATGGCGCCCCCCATAGTAGGCGGTCTCCTTGGGCCCCAGGGCCGGCAGAGGGAAGAGGATGCCATCCTCCCAGTAGCGTTCCACCTGTTCGTCGCTCAGCAATCGATTCATCGTGGTTCCTCCGGTGGGTCTCACCCTCTCACGCAAGCTGGCCAGCACAACGATATCCTGGTTAGACGACCCGGGAGCAGCGACCGCACCACAGCCCGAAACGGACCGGGCTCCACGACCCGAAGGCCCGATGACGCGATCGATCTCCGTGCGAAGCGTTTCCAAGTGCGCCACGGCCCCGACTTCCCCCGGCTCGCTCACCCGATAGGCGGACCCATTCTCCGTCGCCATGCTCAATGCCCGCTCCTCCCCCCGTGTGGCAATGCACTCCCGGCGCTCGGAGGGGAACTGCCGCACCGGGAGGCTTTGCATCATGGCCAGCGACTCCCGATTGAGCAAGAAGTAGGTGGCCAGGCAACGCCCTCCGGGGGCGAGCACGCGGGCGATCTCGCCCAGATAGTGCTCCACCTCGCGAGGGCCCATGTGAGTGAAGACCGAGCGGAGGTGAACCACGTCGAAGCTCGCATCGGGATAGGGGAGGCGATATTCGGTGGGCCGTAGACAGCCCGTGGGGTTGAAGTTTCGGTTTGACACGTCGGCGACCTGGAAGCAGAAGTTGGAGAAGTGGCTCGTGACCTTTCCCCGGCACCACGCGATCACACCAGGGAGGATGTCCAGCCCCTCATAAGCCCCGGACGGGGAAAGGTACCCGAGCAGGGCTACTGCCAACGACCCGGCCCCGCAGCCCAGGTCGAGGATGCGATGGTCCCGGGCGCGAGCCCGCACAATGTCCGGCAGTAGCCCGCATACGTCTCGCCGATCTCGCGGAAATCACCCCCTTTGACCGGATTCAACTCCAAGGGCGGGACCATGAAGCGGAGCAACTCTTCACTCAACGGCGGAAGCGGTCCAGTCACGGACATGGTTTTCCTCCTCTTCTCGATCGGCCGATCCGAAGCACCACAACCGTACAGACACACGTCACTCGCGTGGGGCGGACTGGCCCCGAAACTTCCTTCCCCGGCTGTCGCGCCTCACCGGCTGGCGCACGCTCCACGACGGCCGCCTCGACACCCGGATCGATCACGACGAAGGCTTTCACCTCGCTGGTCTGCAGGAACTCCTCGAATCGAATCTCGGGATGCCGCAGGCGGAACTCGCGGAAGGCCCGCCGCTGGCCGCGGTCCGGGTCGCCGTGGAAGCAGAACCAGTCGTCGAACACCAGGACGTCCGCGAGCATGGAGGAACGCCCGGCGAAACGCAGGACCGGCACGGTGGAGGCATAAAGGTCGCAGTCGACGTAGAGCACCGCCGCCCGGGTGGGCAGAAGCTCGCGGGCCAGCTCGGGCGTGAGGCTCTCCGCAAACCACCCTTTGATCGTCCGGAGCCGGTCAGGTGGGATCCCGTGGCCCAGCACCCGCGCCTGCGGAACTCTTGCTCGGTTGTGGCCAGCCCTCCCGCCTTCCAGATCGGCATCTGGTCGTCCGGCCCCATCGGAGGCAGCCCCTCGAATGAGTCGAAGCCGACGTAGCTGCGGTCGTACAAGAAGTGGAACGCGTCCCAGGCCAGGCGCAGTCCCGCCCACTGTGGCAGCCGAATTCCATATAGTGCCCGTCCACCGGCTGATTATGGTAGTGATAGACGGCGATGGCCAGGAAGATCTCCCGACGCTTTCGCTGGCGGAACACCTCGTAGGTGTCCCGCACCACCGCTCCCGCGCACCCGGTCGCGATCCCTTCCACCTGGCGAACCACTTGGCCAACATACGGCCCTCCCATCGGAACCATCATCTCGCCTCTGGAGCCCGGTGAGCATCACCCCGGGGAGCCGGTCCCGTCCCTCGTCAGACACCCGGCCCCGGCCGTCCGAGCCGTAGTTGTCGTCGTCCGTTCCCGGTCGCGTACCCGCGGCAACACCACGTTCCTGAGCGCCGGATTCGTCCCACTTGGCCAACCGTGTAGGATATATCGGTGACTCCGCGTGCCTCCAGGGCCATGATCTGATCCGCGACCTCGTCATAAGAGCCCAGAAACATCACGGTGAAGGCGCCCCGTGCTGACGAGGTCCGGTCGACAAGACCCGCGACAGCCGCCCCGCGGGACCCGATCGCGTGGACCTCCCGGATCGATTGGGAGGCAGACCTCTGGACGAACGCATTCCCCACGGAGGTCTTGGCATCGGGCCTTATCGGGAACGAGGGCTCGTGCCGCTCCGAGCCCTCTCGGCGGGTCGAGCTGGGCAGGCAACGGGGGTCGGTGGCCGCCGTGGGATCACATTGCGGGACCGAGACGAACGAAGTAGCCTGGCAATCCACGCCTGTTTCCTCCGTGGAGTGGAACGGTTTGTGGGGAAAACAACCACAACATGGAGGAAATAGGCATTATTAGAAAAGGCGAATCAAGAGGACTTTTGTTACCTCGATTTGAAACCAGGCCCTCGAATTTGACGTATGGCTGCAACGCACGGCCGACATTTCTCGCAACGCCTTCGGCTGCTTTATTTCGGGCGGTAAACGAAACATATCTGCTTCTGTCCTAAAAAGGATGAAGGATGACCCGGAAGAAACGCAATGCGAGGAACAGGCCAAGTCAATGTCTTATTCATCCTTCATCCTTTCTTCCCCGTGCCGGTCTCGGTATGAGCGGACCACCCGGGAAGGCTCGCGCCGGGCTGAGGAAGAGGGGCGATTGACCGGGCCCCATGGACAGACATCCCGCCAGCCGGAAACGCCGCGGGCGATCTCGCCGGTTGCCGCTAGCCGCCGTCCGGGCGGAGCCGCCACAGGAGGCGGGAGTGGACCAGGTAGTCGCGCACCTCGGAGGCGGCCTGGTCGGGATCGTCGCGGGCCGCCGCCTGCAGGTCGGCTCGGGCCGCGCCGGCGAGGCACCGTGCGCAGTTCCGGGCTTCGGGCTCCCCGCCGGCCAGCGCGATGAAGAAGGCATCGGCGAGCGGGGAAGGCCGGGTCTGGCGGCCCCGGCCGATCCGGCCGCGGTCCATGCCCGCCAGCACTTTCTGGCGGAACCAGGCCTCGAGGTCGGCATGCGCCGCCGATCTCGCGCAGGATCGCGTAGGCCCTCGCCTTGCGCACGCCCAGGATGCGCTCGGCGGCCCACTCGACGGGGGCTTTCTCCTCGGTCGCCATGACGAAGGCGTTGAGCCGGTAGTACAACTCGAGCAGGGCGAGGGCGGAGGCCGTGAGCGGTTTCTGGGGGACAGGCGGCCGAAGGTCCACGACCGTCTCGGGGACCGACGGGTACTCACCCTTGGGTTGCCTGGCTGCGGCGGGCCTGGTGTCGCTCCATGGCGGACCAATACGTGGGGACGCCCAAAAGCGCTTGAGCGTCCCGCCAAGCTTCCGCCGTTTCCGGCCACGCTGCGCTGGACCGCCGGGCGTCGGTTTGGGGACTCGTCAGAACTCATCGTTCGCCAACCTCCTTCCCTCTATCTTACCACGCGAATGCCAGCGCCGTGCGCTTTCCCGCGGTCCGGATTGGCGGATGTTTAACCCGGTGGCGGAGTTACGCTCCAAAATCTTGTCCACAGTGATTTTGGCGACGATTTCGAATTCCCTCCTCCTGTCGCCGTCTCCCTGACTCGGTGGTTCCCTCTCGAATCCCACGAGGGACCGCCATGATCCAGGATGCCCGGTTCGCGGGTTTTGCCGGGTTCTGGGCAAAAACCAACCACTCTATCTCGCAAGCTGTGATGGCGAGCAGGAATGCCAGGTCAACTCGAGACGGACCAGCATACTGATCGCCTGCCGTGGAAAGAATCTGGGAATGCCGTTCATTACCCTTCCGGGACGGGAACGGAAACGAGGTCAGTTTGTCTGGCGTTTTAGAGAATCCTTGCCACGCCCCGTCCGCTCGGGCATGCTGGTCAAAAGAGTTGAGGCCTCGATAGACCTGGAACCGATCCAAACTCGATTGACAGTGGACGACGAAAGGTTACGATACGCAAGTCCACTTACAACAAAGGAGCCAGGTCATGACGACCGACCGACTTTATTACCCGGAAGTTGAGTGTGAAGCGACCCCGAGCGACCTTTATGACACCGAGGTCGTCGGCGTGCTCGATGAGACGGAGAACCGGCACTTCCTCCGCGTGGCCCGAGGGGCGGTCCATCGGGTAGGGGACAAGGCGTATCTCCCCATCGGGATCGTCGAAGTGGACCGACGTGGCGGGCGGGTCCTGATCCAGCTTCCCTACGAGGCCGAATCGGGAGCGAACCGGCTCTGGGTTCCTCTCGATCGATTCCGCAGCGAGGTGAAGGCCGGAGAATTCGTGGCATGATCCTCTCATTTCAGGAGATCGACGCGGCCATTCGGAACGGACAAATCATCATCGACCCCCGCCCTGACGAGGCGGCGTGGACCTCGACGGCGATCGACCTGACGCTCAACGACGTGCTCCTGGAATGGATGCTCCCGACACCCTCGCCTACCGGCGGGGACATACCTTGGCCCCGGCCGAAGGCCAAGAACTTAAACGTTCAGGCGATGATGGAAGATCCTCGCCTTGCTCGGCGGTTTGAGATCGATCCGGTCAAGGGCTATGAGTTGAAGGCCCGTTCCTTCGTGCTCGGGTTCACGCAAGAGATCGTCCAACTCTCGGTCCAATCCAGGATAGCGGCCCGGGTCGAAGGTAAGAGCAGCTTGGCCAGGATCGGCGTCGGCGTCCACGTCACCGCCCCGACCATTCACGCGGGATTCGGCGTCGATCCCAACAAGCCCGACCAGCGTGGGACTGTGATCCAACTCGAAATCTTTACCCTTGCCGAGTGGTCCGTTATTCTCGACAAGGGGATGCGGATTTGCCGACTTTATCCTGGAAGAGGTCCGCGAAGTGCCCGTCAAATCGTATAGTGGCCAGTTCAATGCCCAACAGCCGTTCCTCACAATCCCCCAAACTCGGTCGAGTTAACGCCTCGCGGTCAAATAAATAGGGAGGGCCATCGAATACGACTTGATTGTGTTGACTCAAAGTTGGGTGGTGTCTCAATGCATTGAACGGCGGGCAATGTAATCCATTCACGCATGGTCCAAACGTGGTCCGTCAATCCAGCCGCCATTGCGGGCGACCGTGCACGCACGCGACCATCCTCGCCTCTTTCATTCAAGGTCCGAACAGACCAACAGAAATTATAACTATAAATTGTAAAGTATGTCATCGATTCATGAATTTGCCAATCCTTAGAGAATGTATATGTCTTCCTCACTTTCCGAGCATTCCGATGCCGATCCGTCGCGTTGTAACCTCCAAGAACGATGTGTTCACTTGTCGGCTCACCTTCGACAGTCGCAACGCCCGCGCCACGCCGCCATGGTCCCGAAGATCAAATGCACCAGGACCTCCACCACCCGGCCCAACCGCCGTTTCTTCTCCACTGTCGCGTAGGTCAGCTCCGGCGGCGGTACCTTCTCGGCCACCATCCGCTGACTGTCACGCCCCGTCGGCGTCGTCGTGACCTCGGTCCCGTACACCCGCAGGATCGCCTCCTTGTACGCCGGATAGGCGTCGCTGGTCATCAGCCGCAACGGACGGCCCTCCGTCCGCTCTTTGACATCGGTCACCACCGCCTCGGCATTCTCGGCCGTGCGGGCCCCGGGGACCACGCTCAGCACCAGCCGGTGCTCGGGGTCATAGGCCGTGTGGTCCCACCAATCCCCGCACTGGGCATCGGCCGGGTCGTCGGGGTCACAGTGCTCTTGCTTCTTGGAGACGAAAGACCACTTCTCGTCGAACTGGACCTCTTGGGTCTGAGGGGGAAAAAGCCACGAACTCGTCGTGGAGTTGCTGGGCGTGTTCGCCCAGGCGTCGGGCGTAGCGGACCACCGTGTTGGGGGTCACGCCCACCCGCCGCGCCATGGCGCGGACCCCGTTGCGGTCGGCCAAGTGCCCGATCACGTCCAGGGCTTTGTCCTCGGGCAAGCACACGCGGAACAAGGGCGTGCCCTTCCGTTCGGAGAAGCGGACCTTGCAGGTGCGACAGTAGAGCAGGCGGATGGGCTGGGTCTTGCCGTAATGGCCGCATACGGTCAGTTGACCGAGTCCCCGCTGGCCATAATCGGCACAATCCGGGTTCTGGCAGCAGAAGCGTGACAGGTCGGCTTCCATGGCCATGCCTCCATGATTCCGTGGTGCGTATGACGAGATCCATGACGAGAAACCTGTTGTAACACAAGGACTTACTGTTTTCAATATGCCGACGACACCACCCAAAGTTGCGACCTGGAGCAACGCAAGGTGCCTCTCGTGGCGACCTGTCCCATCTTCCCTCTTAACTCACAGTCTGAGTCAATCGCGTCTCGACCACCGATCCGAACCATTCGAGACCGCCGGGGAGCGTTTCGACGGCATATTCGAGATGGATCACGCGGCGGTGTCCTTCCCCGGTCCCGGACGCCAAGGCGTGCAGGAGCAGCGGTCGCATCACCACCGCGCCCCCCGCGGGGACCAGGCAATCGACAGCCTGCTTGTCGGCGCGAGCAGACCACGCCGCGATGGCACTCGCATCGAGCTTACCCATGGCGTGCGAGCCTGGCAGCACGCGCAACGGTCCGCTCTGGCTTCCGCAGTCGTCGAGGTGGAGACGGATCGTCACCATCCGCGCCAGCAGATCCGCCGGGCCAAAAACGTGCGGAATTCCCGCCTTGAGCGTCCAGGGCCCGAAGCCGGCCACGTCACGGCGCACGTGCACGGCGATCGTCATGTCCTGGTGCCAGGGGAGGTTCCAGTTCGTGGTGGGGGTCTTATCGAAGAAGAGGCCGCGCACCACGAACGCTCCGGGTTTCAGGATCGACTCAACGATCTCGAGTAACTCCGGCGACTGAGCCAGTTGGCGAATCTCGCGGACACGCCAGACCAGATCACGCACGCCATAGACTTCGCCGCCACGACGGAGCACGCCGTCGTGCTCGGTCAGGAAGCAATCGCCGGTGACCTCGATTAATTCCGCGACCCGTGCCGTCGTCAAGACACGGTCGATGATCGCGAACCCATCACGCTCGAATGGCTCTTGCCAAGCTGTGCTCGATACCGGATTCACGGCCATCGCCAAGGCTCCGGAGGGTCGCGATCGAGGATTGATGTCGGGGCATCCGTTTCGCCTTCAAGAAACGAGGGGATTGTCAGCAAAAAACGAACAGCCTACCAGCCGAATCGATCACCAATCGAAGAAAGACGCAGGTGAACCAAGAAGTCGCTGGTCTCAATGGATGCCTGGAGTGTACACCGGTCCCGAGGGTGGAACCTGGAAGTTGCGGCGGGGTATCGCCGCGGGCATGCCATTATCGCGGAAGGATTCGCGGGATGACGCGGCCAGGGGGGGCACAATGTCTTCACGGGTGGCGATGTCCATGATCGTGAGGGTCAGGTCGGAAAGGCCGGCAATCCCATCCGGCATAACCCACACGAAAAGCTGGCCATGGCGACCGACGTAACTCGCATTCTTGGGAACGTCTTTCTTGCAGCCGATCTTCAACCAATCGCGGGCGGGATCACCTTCGCCGACCTGCGGACCGCCCGCTGATAAGCTGTCTGCATGCCGCGGATCTGCTCTGGGCTCGTGATCGTGCCCAGGCTCCAAGTTCCGGTTACGTTCCGTGAAGCACCCAGGCCGAATATCCCCGACGTAAACGTCTTTGGTGCCATGTTCAGACCGAGTGACGACGTACCGCCATCGGTCACCTGGATGGAGCCGTGCCCGGCGACCGCCAGGTAAGGTAGGAAACCCGGGTTGTCGGCAATCATGGCCAGGTTGTCCATAACCTGCTGATATTGCAGGTCGGGTAAAGTGTTCGCGGTCCGTCGCGTGCTGAATTGAAGCTGCTGGTTCATGCAGCCGGACGGCAGCACGAGCAGTACGATCGATAAAAGCGGGATACCGCGACCTTTGCGACGTCCCATCCTTGGGGTCGTTATCATCGACGAACCTCCTGCCGTTTGATCCCGCGCGAGCTCTCTTCAGCGCATCAGACTGGTCTCGGTGAGCCCTATCTTTGATCGACGTTACACTCGATCTTTCTTAACTAGGCGAAAAAGTGTTTCGACCGTCGATCAGGTTCCCGACGAAAACTATGGAAGTGATGGGTTATCTCGGCGATCATCGATCATGAGGCCACAACGTTTAGTTAGGCTTTTGTCCAGCATCAGGGCATCGGGCTCAAAGGGGCGGCGGTCAGGACGTGAGGACGCCTACAAGGCCCGTGGTGAGGCGGTCGAGGATGCGGGCCGGTGAGAAGTGGAATGTTACACGTTGACCGCGACCGACTGCGGGCGCAACAATGGATGAATGAGGGCGGTGCTGTGGCACGTCCAGAAACCACCATACAAGTGAAGTCATAAGGTGAGGCTCATGGGATTTCAGGACCGCGACTACTTTCGCGACGGCAGCTATACCGCCAATCTGTCCGCGTGGGGCGTGGACCTCACGCCGGTCGTCAAGTACTTGATCATCGCGAATGTCGTCGTGTTCCTCCTTCAGATCTTGCTCACCCGCCCAGCCGCGCCGCGGCTTCCCGATTTCGATGGGATGGGAGCCGACGAGGAGGAGAGCGCCCGGAGCACCCCGCCGGCAAGAATGATGAGACCAAGACCGTCGATCGCCAGAAGCGCGACAAGAACGCCCGCAAGGCCCGCGAGGCGATGGAAGAGATGATGAGCCGTATGCCCGGCATGCGCACCTCGATCATCCAGGAGTGGTTCGAGCTGAACCCGACGAAAACCGTCGAGCAGGGGCAGGTCTGGCGGCTGGTGACCAGCGCGTTCTGCCACGACCGTTACGGACTCTGGCACATCCTGTTTAATATGATGCTACTGTGCTGGTTCGGACAGCGTCTCGAACGGATGTACGGCTCGACCGAGTTCTTGTTGTTCTACTTCGCGGCAACCGTCTGTGCGTCGCTGGCCTACGTAGGATTGGCGTATTACGGCGGCTCGAAAGTACCGGCCATCGGGGCCTCGGGGGCAGTCATGGGAGTGATGATGCTCTACGTCATCTACTACCCCTATGAGCAATTCCTACTCTTCTGGTTCATTCCCGTCCCGCTGTGGATATTGATGAGCGTCTATGTTCTGTACGACCTTCATCCGGTCTTGCTGGCCCTGGCGGGCGACCCGATGTTCACGGGAGTGGCACACGCCGGTCACCTTGGCGGGTTGGCGTTCGGGTTCCTTTATTGGCGGTGCAGTTGGCGGCTCGAGCCGGTTCTCGACCGCGTCTGGCCGGCCGCGTCCCGACCCAAGGCGATGCCGTTCCGTAAGCCGGTCGTCCTCCCGTTTCCGCGGCGCGACAACGATCTGGCCGAGCGCGTCGACGAGATCCTCAAGAAGATCAGCGAGCAGGGCACGCAGAGCCTGACGGACGAGGAACGCGACATCCTGATCCAGGCAGCCACGAAGTATCGCGGCGAGAAGTAGGAACAAGAGGCCATCGCGTGCGTGGCCGCGGTTCGATCTCATGCTGCCCGCGCCGACGCGCCTCGCTGTTTTGATGATCATGCCCGAAGGTGCGCTTTCAGGAACGACCCGGTGTACGACGCCTTGCAAGCGGCGACTTCCTCCGGCGTGCCCGCCACCACCAGTTCACCGCCGGCGTGCCCGCCCTCCGGCCCCAGGTCGATCACGTGGTCGGCCGTCTTGATCACGTCCAGGTGATGCTCGATCAAGAGCACCGTGTGCCCGGCGTCGACCAGCCGATTCAAGGACTCCAGCAGCCGCTGTACGTCCGCCAGGTGCAGGCCCGTCGTCGGCTCGTCGAGGATGTAGACGGTGTGCTTCGATCGCTGGAGCTTGCTCAGCTCCGTGGCGACCTTGATCCGCTGCGCCTCGCCTCCGGAGAGCGTGGTCGCCGACTGGCCCAGGGTCAGGTATCCGAGCCCGAGCTCGTTCAGCACCTCGATCTTCTTGCCCACCACCGGCTCGTCCGCGAAGAACACCGTCCCTTCCTCGACGGACATGTTCAGCACGTCATCGATGGTCTTGCCGCGCAGCGTGACCTCGAGCGTCTCGCTGTTGAACCGCGCCCCCTTGCACGCGCCGCAAGTCACCTCCACGTCGGGCATGAAGTAGAGTTGCGTGGTGATGACTCCCTCCCCCTGGCACTCCTCGCACCGGCCTCCCTTGACGTTGAAGCTGAACCGCCCCGCCTTGTAACCGCGCTCCACCGACAGCGGGGCCTGGGTGAACAGGTCGCGGATCGCGTCATAGAAGCCGATGTAGGTCGCGGGATTCGACCGGCTGTTCCGTCCGATCGGCGATTGATCGATGTTGACCACCTTGTGCACGTGCTCGATGCCGTCCACGCCATCGTGCTCACCGGGCAGAGTGCGGGTGTCCACAAGCCGCTTCCAGAGCGCCTTGTAGAGCACCTCGTTGACCAGCGTGCTCTTGCCCGAGCCGGAGGCGCCGGTGATCGCCACCAGTTTGCCCAGCGGGAACGTCACGTCCACGGCTTTGAGGTTGTTCTCCCGGGCCCCGCGCACGGTCGAGCGACTTGCCGTTGCCTTTCCGCCGCTGCTTGGGGGTGGCGATCGATCGCTTGCCCGAGAGGAACTGCCCGGTCGGCGACGCCTCGCACGCGAGCACGTCATCGATCGTTCCCTGCACCACGACCTTGCCGCCATGGACCCCCGGTCCGGGACCCATCTCCACCAGGTGATCGGCGGCGCGGATGGTGTCCTCGTCGTGCTCCACGACGATGACCGTGTTGCCGATGTCGCGCAGGCTCTCCAGCGTGGCGATCATCTTCACGTTGTCCTTCGGGTGCAGGCCGATGCTCGGCTCGTCGAGCACGTAGAGCATCCCCATCAGCCCCGACCCGATCTGCGTGGACAGGCGGATCCGCTGCGACTCGCCGCCGGAAAGCGTGCCCGAGCGACGGTTGAGGTTGAGGTAGTCGAGCCGATGCCCAGGAGCAGCTCGAGCCGGCCGCGGATCTCCTTGAGCACCTGCCGGCCGGCGTCGGCACCGCGGCCGGCCGGCTTGACCGTGCCCAGGAACGCGTGCAGCTCGTCGAAGTTGAGCTGGCCGAACTCGTGGATGGTCTTGCCTTCGATCGTGAAGCAGCAGCCGGGTCGCCCTGACCCGCGCACCATTGCAGTCGGGGCAGGTGTGCTCGACCATGACGTTGTCGAGCCAGGCCTCCATCCCGGAGTTCGCCTCACCTTTCTGCCGGTAACGGCGGTAGCGCCGCTCGATCCGCCGGGCGATTCCGCCGAAGCCGACCTCCTTGCCCTCCCAGTCGTCGCGGCTTCCCTTCGCCTCCGGCGGCGCGGAAAGCACGATCTTCTGCGTCGATGCCGTTGAGGATCGCCTGGCGCACCGACTCGGGGAGCTTCTCCCACGGCGTATCGAGGGAGAACTGCAGCGCCTTCGCCAGGCTGTACATCACCCGCCCGTCCCAGGTGTCGGGATTGTACTTGAACGCCTCGCGCACGAAGCAACCGCCGCGGATGCTCCGCCTGGGATCGGGCACCAAGAGCTCCGGGTGCGTCAGCTTGTGGACCCCCAGGCCGCCGCAAGTCCGGCAGGCGCTCTCCGGGTTGTTGAACATGAAATACTCGGGCTGGATGTCTCCATAGACGAAGTGGTGCGTCGCGCTGCAAAGCCCGCGGTAGAACCGCTCGCACTCCGCCTTGTTCGCGCCCTTGACGACCTGCACCTGGAGCAGCCCGTCGCCCACCAGCAGGGTCGCGGCGATCGCGGCCTTGATCGCCTTCTCGTGCTTGCGGCCGACGACCAAGCGGTCCACGACCGCATCCATGTGCCGGACCTTCGATTCGTCGAGCTCGACGTTTTCGGAGATGTCCACCGGCTTGCCGTCGATGATCAGCCGCCGGCAACCCTTCTTCCGCACCTCGGTGAAGACAAAATCCAGCTCCTCGCCGTACACCTTGAACACCGGCGCGCGCAGCTCGATCTCGGTTCCCTCCGGGAGCGACAGGATCGCCTCCAGGATCTGGCTCGCCGTTCGGCTCGGGCGTCGGCTCGCCGGTGCGCGGGCATCGCGGCTCACCGATGGTCGCGAACAGCAGGTTCAGATAACTGGCGATGTCGGTCATGGTGCCGACGGTCGAGCGCGGATTGCTGGCGATCGTCTTCTGCTCGATGGAAATCACCGGAGACAGGCCGAACACGAAATCGACGTCCGGCTTGGCGACCTGAGCGACGAACCGCTTCGCGTAGCTGGACAGCGACTCCATGTACCGTCGCTGCCCCTCGGCGTAGATCGTGTCGAACGCCAGGCTCGACTTGCCCGAGCCCGAGAGCCCCGTGACCACGATGAGTTTGTCGCGCGGGATCTCGACCGAGATGTTCTTGAGGTTGTGCACGCGCCGCCCTGCACGGCGATGGTCGTGCGCACCGAGGGCTCGGCGGGTTCCGCCGGGCGGTCGACCTAGACGCCATCCGATCGTTCCTCAAGGTAAAAGAAGGCCAGCTCTTGCACTTCGATGTTGCTCTTCCTGGTGAGCTGCACCGGCGTGGCGGCCTTGCCGATGAGCCCTCGGTCGGCCAGATACTCGCACGCCGTCGTGACGCCGCTGACACCGAGGTTCCGCTGGAAATGGCCTTCGATCTCGGAGCACGACCGCACTTCGCCGACCTCGCGGAGGTGATCGAGCACCGGCCCGAAAGCGTCGCGGCACGCTCGGCCAGATAGCGGTCGACCGCCTCCAGCGCCTCCTGGACGTTCTTCCGCGTCTTCTTGCTGTTGAGCAGGTCGGCGTAGATCGTCTTGAAGAACGCCGGGTTCAGCTCCATCGCCTGGAGGATCATGGAGGGGAGGAGGCGAAAAGAACATCTACTCGTTCGTTCAGGTCCACTGCTCGAGGTGATTCCCCAGGCGATGAAGCTGAACCCCGCGTTTTTCAAGACGGTCTACGTCGACCTGCTCAACAGCAAGAAGACGCGGAAGAATGTCCAGGCGGCGCTGGGGGCGGTCGACGGCTACCTGGCCGAACATGCGGCGACGATATTCAAGCCGGTGATCGATCACCTTCGCGAAGTCGGCGAAGTGCGGTCTTGCTCCGAAATCGAAGGCCATTTCCAGCGGAATCTCGATGTCAGCGGCGTCACGGCGGCGTGCGAATATCTGGCCGACCAGGGGCTGATCGGCAAGGCCTCAACGCCGGTGCAGCTCACCAGGAAGAGCAACGTCGAAGTCCAGGAGCTGGCCTTTTTTTACCTCGAGGAACAACCCATGGCGTCTAGGTCAGACCGCCAGGCGGAACGCGTCAAGAACCTCGGCGCGCACCACCATCGCCGTGCAGGGCGCGCGCGTGCACAACCTCAAGAACATTTCGGTCGAGATCCCGCGCGACAAGCTCATCGTGGTCACCGGGCTTTCGGGCTCGGGCAAATCGAGCCTGGCGTTCGACACCATCTACGCCGAGGGACAGCGGCGGTACATGGAATCGCTATCCAGCTACGCCAAGCGGTTCGTCGCGCAGGTCGCCAAGCCGGATGTGGACTTCGTCTTCGGCCTGTCTCCGGTGATCTCCATCGAGCAGAAGACGATCGCCAGCAACCCGCGCTCGACCGTCGGCACCATGACCGACATCGCCAGTTATCTGAACCTGCTGTTCGCGACCATCGGTGAGCCGCGCTGCCCGCGCACCGGCGAGCCGACGCCCAGCCGGACAGCCAGCCAGATCCTGGAAGCGATCCTGTCGCTGCCGGAAGGCACCGAGATCGAGCTGCGCGCGCCGGTGTTCAAGGTGTACGGCGAGGAGCTCGACTTCGTCTTGACCGAAGTGCGCAAGAAGGGTTGCCGGCGGCTGATCATCGACGGCAAGCTGGTGGACATCTCCGAACAAGCTCGAGCTCGACGAATCGAAGGTCCGCGCACATGGACGCGGTGGTGGACCGGTTGGTCGTCGGCCGCAAGCACGAAAAGGCGATCAAGGCCGCGATCGCCGCGACCCTGCTGGTGGGCGACGGACTGCTCCAGGTGCAGGTCGCCAAGGGCGCGAGCAAGGCGGAGTGCGAGCGGTTCTACCAGCGGACTGTGCAGCGCCACGCATCACTTCGTCTACGGCGACATCCAGCCCGAGTACTTCATGTTCAACAACCCCGAGAGCGCCTGCCGGACCTGCGGCGGCCTGGGGGTCCACAAGCTGACGCACCCGGAGCTGCTGGTGCCCGATCCCCGGCGGAGCATCCGCGGCGGCTGCTTCGTGCGCGAGGCGTTCAAGTACAACCCCGACACCTGGGACGGACGGGTGATGTACAGCCTGGCGAAGGCGCTCGATTTCTCGCTCGAAACGCCCTGGGAAAAGCTCCCCGAGTCGGTGCGCCAGGCGATCCTCGGACGGCATCGACCAGAAGATCATGCTCTCCTCGCCGCCCGATGCGAAAGGAAGCCGCGACGACTGGGAGGGCAAGGAAGTCGGCTTCGGCGGAATCGCCCGGCGGATCGAGCGGCGCTACCGCCGATACCGCCAGAAAGGCGAGGCCAACTCGGGGATGGAGGCCTGGCTCGACAACGTGATGGTCGAGCACACCTGTCCCGACTGCAACGGCGCGCGCGTCCGGGCCACCCGGCTGTGCTTCACCATCGCGGGCAAGACCATTCACGACCTCGGCCAGCTCAACTTCGACGAGCTGCACGCGTTCCTGGGCACCGTCAAGCCGACCGGCCGCGGCGCCGACGCCGGCCGGCAGGTGCTCAAGGAGATCCGCGGCCGGCTGGAACTGCTCCTGGGCATCGGGCTGGACTACCTGAACTTCAATCGTCGCTCGGGCACGCTTTCCGGCGGTGAGTCGCAGCGGATTCGGCTGTCCACGCAGATCGGGTCGGGGCTGATGGGGATGCTCTACGTGCTCGACGAGCCGAGCATCGGCCTGCACCCCAAGGACAACGTCAAGATGATCGCCACGCTGGAGAGCCTGCGCGACATCGGCAATACGGTCATCGTCGTCGAGCATGACGAGGACACCATCCGCGCCGCCGATCACCTGGTGGAGATGGGTCCCGGACCGGGGGTCCACGGCGGCGACGGTCGTGGTGCAGGGAACGATCGACGACGTGCTCGCGTGCAAGGCGTCGCCCACCGGCCAGTTCCTCTCCGGCAAGCGATCGATCGCCACGCCCAAGCAGCGGCGAACGGGCAACGGCAAGACGCTGGTCGTGCGCGGGGCCCGGGAGAACAACCTCAAAGCCGTCGACGTGACGATTCCCGCTGGGCAAGCTGGTGGCGATCACCGGCGCTTCCGGCTCGGGCAAGAGCACGCTGGTCAACGAGATCCTCTACAAGGCGCTGTGGAAGCGCCTGGTGGACACGCGCACTCTGCCCGGCGAGCACGACGGCGTCGACGGCGTCGAGCACGTGCACAAGGTGGTCAACATCGACCAGTCGCCGATCGGCCGGAACAGCCGGTCGAATCCCGCGACCTACATCGGCTTCTACGACGCGATCCGCGACCTGTTCACCGAGTCGCCGCTGTCGGTGGAGCGCGGCTACAAGGCGGGGCGGTTCAGCTTCAACGTCAAGGGAGGCCGGTGCGAGGAGTGCCAGGGGGAGGGCGTGATCACGACGCAGCTCTACTTCATGCCCGACGTGGAGGTGACGTGCGGCGCGTGCAAGGGGGCGCGGTTCAACAGCGAGACGCTGGAGGTCACGCTGCGCGGCAAGACCATCGACGACGTGCTGAACATGTCGGTCGAGGAAGGGGCGGTGTTCTTCGCGGACGAGCCGGTCGTGGGCAAGAAGATCGAGGTGCTGAACGAGCTCGGGCTCGGATATCTGACCTTGGGCCAGTCGGCGACCACGCTTTCCGGCGGCGAGGCGCAGCGGATCAAGATGGCGACGGAGCTGAGCAAGCTCCAGCGATCGAAGCACACCGTCTACATCCTCGACGAGCCGACAACGGGCCTGCACCTGGCCGACGTGCAGCGACTGCTGGAGTCGCTTGAACCGGCTGGTGGACGCCGGGCACACGGTGCTCTTGATCGAGCACCACCTGGACGTGATCAAGACGGCCGACCACGTGATCGACCTGGGGCCGGAGGGGGGGCACGCGCGGCGGCGAAGTGGTGGTGGCGGGCACGCCGGAGGAAGTCGCCGCTTGCAAGGCGTCATACACCGGATCGTTCCTGAAGGCGCACCTGCGGGCATGATCATCAAAACAGCGAGGGCGTCGGCGCGGGCAGCATGAGATCGAACCGCGGCCACGCACGCGATGGCCTCTTGTTCCTACTTCTCGCCGCGATACTTGGTGGCTGCCTCGATCAGGATGTCGCGTTCGTCGTCGGTCAGGCTTGCGTGCCCTGCTCGCTGATCTTCTTGAGGATCTCGTCGACGCGGTCGGCCAGATCGTTGTCGCGCCGCGGAAATGGGAGGATGACCGGCTTACGGAACAGCATCGCCTTCGGGTCGGGACGCGGCCGGCCAGATGCGGTCGAGAACCGGTTCGAGCCGCCAACTGCCCGCCAATAAAGGAACCCGAATGCCAACCCTCCGAGATGGCTGGCGTGTGCCACACCCGTGAACATCGGGTCGCCCGCCAGGGCCAGTAAGACCGGATGAAGGTCGTATAGGACATAGATACTCATCAATGCCCACAGCGGGACGGGAATGAACCAGAAGAGCAGGAATTGCTCGATACGGGTAGAAGATGACATAGAGCATCATCACGCCCATGATTGCCCCCGAGGCCCCGATGGCCGGAACTTTCGAGCCGTCGTAATACGCCAGTCCCACGTAGGCCAGCGAGGCACAGACGGCTGCCGCGAGGTAGAACAGCAAGAACTCGGTCGAGCCATACATCTGTTCGAGACGCTGTCCGAACCAGTACAGGAGCAGCATGTTGAACAGGATGTGCCAGAGTCCGTAGCGGTCGTGGCAGAATGTGCTCGTCACCAGCCGCCAGATCTGCCCCTGCTCGACGGTTTTTTTCGGGTTGAGCTCGAACCACTCCTGGATGATCGAGGTGCGCATGCCCGGCATGCGGGTCAGCATCTCTTCCATGGCCTCGCGGGCCTTGCGGGCGTTTTTCTCGCGGGTCTCGCGGTCTTCTGCCTTGATGGCATCTTCTTGCGGGCGGGGGCCTCGGTGTCCGGGGCGGTCTCCTCCTCGTCGGCTCGATCCCATCGAAATCGGGCAGCCGCTGCGCGGCCGGGCGGGTGAGCACGACCTGAAGGAGGAACACGACGACGTTGGCGATGATGAGGTACTTGACGACCGGCGTGAGGTCCATGCCCCAGCCGGAGAGACTGGCGGTATAGCGGCCGTCACGAGAATAGTCGCGGCTCTCAAATCCCATGATCCTACCCCATGACTTCACTTGTATGGTGGTTTCTGGACGTGCCACAGCACCGCCCTCATTCATCCATTGTTGGCCCGCAGTCGGTCGCGGTCGAACGCGTAACATTCCACTTCTCACCGGCCCGCATCCTCAGCGCCTCACCGCGGGCCTTGTAGGCGTCCACAGTTCTAACGCGACCCTTTGAGCCCGATGCCCTGATGCTGGACAAAAGCCTAACTAAACGTTGTGGCCTCATGATCGATGATCGCCGAGATAACCCATCACTTCCATAGTTTTCGTCGGGAACCTGATCGACGGTCGAAACACTTTTTCGCCAAGTTAAGAAAGATCGAGTGTAACGTCGATCAAAGATAGGGCTCACCGAGACCAGTCTGATGTCGCTGAAGAGAGCTCGCGCGGGATCAAACGGCAGGAGGTTCGTCGATGATAACGACCCCAAGGATGGGACGTCGCAAAGGTCGCGGTATCCCGCTTTTATCGATCGTACTGCTCGTGCTGCCGTCCGGCTGCATCAACCAGCAGCTTCAATTCAGCACGCGACGGACCGCGAACACTTTACCCGACCTGCAATATCAGCAGGTTATGGACAACCTGGCCATGATTGCCGACAACCCGGGTTTCCTACCTTACCTGGCGGTCGCCGGGCACGGCTCCATCGGGGTGACCAATGGCGGTACGTCGTGACTCGGTCTGAACATGGCACCAAAGACGTTTACGTCGGGTGTATTCGGCCTGGGTGCTTCACGAAACGTAACCGGAACTTGGAGCCTGGGCACGATCACGAGCCCAGAGCAGATCCGCGGCTAGACAGCTTATCAGCGGGCGGTCCGCAGGTCGTGCAAGGTGATCCGCCCGCGATTGGTTGAAGATCGGCTGCAAGAAAGACGTTCCCAAGAATGCGAGTTACGTCGGTCGCCATGGCCAGCTTTTCGTGTGGGTTATGCCGGATGGGATTGCCGGCCTTTCCGACCTGACCCTCACGATCATGGACATCGCCACCCGTCGAAGACATTGTCCCCCCTTCGCCGCGTCATCCCGCAAATCCTTCCGCGATAATAGCATGCCCGCGGCATACCCCGCCGCAACTTTCAGGTTCCACCCTGGGGACCGGTGTACACTCCAGGCATCCATTGAGACCAGCGCTTCTTGGTTCGCCTGCGTCTTTCTTCGATTGGTGATCGATTCGGCTGGTAGGCTGTTCGTTTTTTGCTGACAATCCCCTCGTTTCTTGAAGGCGAAACGGATGCCCCGACATCAATCCTCGATCGCGACCCTCCGGAGCCTTGGCGATGGCCGTGAATCCGGTATCGAGCACAGCTTGGCAAGAGCCATTCGAGCGTGATGGGTTCGCGATCATCGACCGTGTCTTGACGACGGCACGGGTCGCGGAATTAATCGAGGTCACCGGCGATTGCTTCCTGACCGAGCACGACGGCGTGCTCCGTCGTGGCGGCGAAGTCTATGGCGTGCGTGATCTGGTCTGGCGTGTCCGCGAGATTCGCCAACTGGCTCAGTCGCCGGAGTTACTCGAGATCGTTGAGTCGATCCTGAAACCCGGAGCGTTCGTGGTGCCGGCCTCTTCTTCGATAAGACCCCCACCACGAACTGGAACCTCCCCTGGCACCAGGACATGACCATCGCCGTGCACGCGTGCGGTGACGTGGCCGGCTTCGGGCCCTGGACGTCAAGGCGGGAATTCCGCACGTTTTTGGCCCGGCGGATCTGCTGGTGCGGATGGTGACGATCCGTCTCCACCTCGACGACTGCGGAAGCCAGAGCGGACCGTTCCGGCGTGCCGCCAGGCTCGCACGCCATGGTAAGCTCGATGCGAGTGCCATCGCGGCGTAGTCTGCTCGCGCCGACAAGCAGGCTGTCGATCTGCCTGGTCCCCGCGGGGCGGCGCGGTGGGTGATGCGACCGCTGCGCCTGCACGCCTCGGCGTCCGGGACCGGGGAAGGAACCGCCGCGTGATCCATCTCGAATATGCCGTCGAAACGCTCCCCGGCGGTCTCGAATGGTTCGGATCGGTGGTCGAGACGCGATTGACTCAGACTGTGAGTTAAGAGGGAAGATGGGACAGGTCGCCACGAGAGGCACCTTGCGTTGCTCCAAGGTCGCAACTTTGGGTGGTGTCGTCGGCATATTGAAAACAGTAAGTCCTTGTGTTACAACAGGTTTCTCGTCATGGATCTCGTCATACGCACCACGGAATCATGGAGGCATGGCCATGGAAGCCGACCTGTCACGCTTCTGCTGCCAGAACCCGGATTGTGCCGATTATGGCCAGCGGGGACTCGGTCAACTGACCGTATGCGGCCATTACGGCAAGACCCAGCCCATCCGCCTGCTCTACTGTCGCACCTGCAAGGTCCGCTTCTCCGAACGGAAGGGCACGCCCTTGTTCCGCGTGTGCTTGCCCGAGGACAAAGCCCTGGACGTGATCGGGCACTTGGCCGACCGCAACGGGGTCCGCGCCACGGCGCGGCGGGTGGGCGTGACCCCCAACACGGTGGTCCGCTACGCCCGACGCCTGGGCGAACACGCCCAGCAACTCCACGACGAGTTCGTGGCTTTTTCCCCCTCAGACCCAAGAGGTCCAGTTCGACGAGAAGTGGTCTTTCGTCTCCAAGAAGCAAGAGCACTGTGACCCCGACGACCCGGCCGATGCCCAGTGCGGGGATTGGTGGGACCACACGGCCTATGACCCCGAGCACCGGCTGGTGCTGAGCGTGGTCCCCGGGGCCCGCACGGCCGAGAATGCCGAGGCGGTGGTGACCGATGTCAAAGAGCGGACGGAGGGCCGTCCGTTGCGGCTGATGACCAGCGACGCCTATCCGGCGTACAAGGAGGCGATCCTGCGGGTGTACGGGACCGAGGTCACGACGACGCCGACGGGGCGTGACAGTCAGCGGATGGTGGCCGAGAAGGTACCGCCGCCGGAGCTGACCTACGCGACAGTGGAGAAGAAACGGCGGTTGGGCCGGGTGGTGGAGGTCCTGGTGCATTTGATCTTCGGGACCATGGCGGCGCTGGCGCGGGCGTTGCGACTGTCGAAGGTGAGCCGACAAGTGAACACATCGTTCTTGGAGCGCTACAACGCGACGGATCGGCATCGGAATGCTCGGAAAGTGAGGAAGACATATACATTCTCTAAGGATTGGCAAATTCATGAATCGATGACATACTTTACAATTTATAGTTATAATTTCTGTTGGTCTGTTCGGACCTTGAATGAAAGAGGCGAGGATGGTCGCGTGCGTGCACGGTCGCCCGCAATGGCGGCTGGATTGACGGACCACGTTTGGACCATGCGTGAATGGATTACATTGCCCGCCGTTCAATGCGCTTGAGACACCACCCAACTTTGAGTCAACACAATCAAGTCGTATTCCATGGCCCTCCCTATTCTATTCGACCGCGAGGCGTTCAACTCGACCGAGTTTGGGGGACTGTGAGGAACGGCTGTTGGGCATTGAACTGGCCACTATACGATTTGACGGGCACTTCGCGGACCTCTTCCAGGATAAGTTGGCAAATCCGCATCCCCTTGTCGAGAATAACGGACCACTCGGCAAGGTTAAAGATTTCGAGTTGGATCACAGTCCCACGCTGGTCGGGCTTGTTGGGATCGACGCCGAATCCCGCGTGAATGGTCGGGGCGGTGACGTGGACGCCGACGCCGATCCTGGCCAAGCTGCTCTTACCTTCGACCCGGGCCGCTATCCTGGATTGGACCGAGAGTTGGACGATCTCTTGCGTGAACCCGAGCACGAAGGAACGGGCCTTCAACTCATAGCCCTTGACCGGATCGATCTCAAGCCGCCGAGCAAGGCGAGGATCTTCCATCATCGCCTGAACGTTTAAGTTCTTGGCCTTCGGCCGGGGTAAGGTATATCCCCGCCGGTAGGCGAGGGGTGTCGGGAGCATCCATTCCAGGAGCACGTCGTTGAGCGTCAGGTCGATCGCCGTCGAGGTCCACGCCGCCTCGTCAGGGCGGGGATCGATGATGATTTGTCCGTTCCGAATGGCCGCGTCGATCTCCTGAAACGAGAGGATCATGCCACGAATTCTCCGGCCTTCACCTCGCTGCGGAATCGATCGAGAGGAACCCAGAGCCGGTTCGCTCCCGAATCGGCCTCGTAGGGAAGCTGGATCAGGACCCGCCCGCCACGTCGGTCCACTTCGACGATCCCGATGGGGAGATACGCCTTGTCCCCTACCCGATGGACCGCCCCTCGGGCCACGCGGAGGAAGTGCCGGTTCTCCGTCTCATCGAGCACGCCGACAACCTCGGTGTCATAAAGGTCGCTCGGGGTCGCTTCACACTCAACTTCCGGGTAATAAAGTCGGTCGGTCGTCATGACCTGGCTCCTTTGTTGTAAGTGGACTTGCGTATCGTAACCTTTCGTCGTCCACTGTCAATCGAGTTTGGATCGGTTCCAGGTCTATCGAGGCCTCAACTCTTTTGACCAGCATGCCCGAGCGGACGGGGCGTGGCAAGGATTCTCTAAAACGCCGGACAAACTGACCTCGTTTCCGTTCCCGTCCCGGAAGGGTAATCAACGGCGTTCCCGATTCTTTCCACGGCAGGCGATCAGCATGCTGGTCCGTCTGAGCTGACGTGGCGTCCCTGCTCGCCATCAAGCTCGCGAGATAGAGTGGTTGGTTTTTGCCCAAGACCCGGCAAAATCCGCGAGCCCGGGCATCCTTGATCATGGCGGCACCCGCGTTGGATCAGAGGGAACCACCGAGTAGGGAAGACGGCGAGAGGAGGAGGGAATTCGGATCATCGCCAATCAAAGTGGACAAGACATCCGAGCGTAACTCCTCCGCCGGCCTGAATATCCGCCGATCCGGACCGCTGGAAAGTGCACTGCACCGCATTCGCGTGATATATAGAGGGCAGGAGGTTGGCGAACGATGAGTTCTGAGGAATTCCCAAACCGACGCCGGCCGATCCCGACGCAGCGCGGCCGGAAACGGCAGAAGCTTGGCGGGACGCTCCAGCGCTCTTTGGGCGTCCCCCCGTATCGGTCCGCCGTCAAGCGACACAAGGCCCGCCGCAGCCAGGCTACCCAAGGGTGAGTACCAGTCGGTCCCCGACACGGTCGTGGATCATCGGCCGCCGGTCTCCCAGAAACCGCTCACCGCCGCCGCCCTCGCCCTGCTCGAGTTGTACTACCGGCTCAACGTCTTTGTCATGGCGACCGAGGAGAAAGCCCCCGTCGAGTGGGCGGCCGAGCGCATCCTGGGCGTGCGCAAGGCGCGGGCGTACGCGATCCTGCGCGAGATCGGCTGCGCATGCCGACCTCGAGGCCTGGCTCCGCCAGAAGGTGCTCGCGGGAATGGGAAGCGGCCGGATCGGCCGGGGCCGCGAGACCCGGCCCTCCGCGCTCGCCGATGCGTTCTTCATCGCGCTCGCCGGCGGGGAGTCCGAAGCCAGGAGCTGCGCACGCTGCCTCGCCGGCGCGGCGCGAGCCGACCTGCAGGCAGCGGCTCGCGACGATCACGACGAGGCCGCCGCCGAGGTGCGCGATTACATGGTCCACTCCGGCCTCCTCTGGCGGCTCCGTCCGGACGGCGGCTAGCCGCAACCGGCGAGATCGCCCGCGGCGTTTCCGCTCGCGCCGGGATGTCTGTCCATGGGGCCCGGTCAATCGCCCCTCTTCCTCAGCCCGGCGCGAGCCTTCCCGGGTGGTCCGCTCATACCGAGACCGGCACGGGGAAGAAAGGATGAAGGATGAATAAGACATTGACTTGGCCTGTTCCTCGCATTCCGTTTCTTCCGGGTCATCCTTCATCCTTTCTTAGGACAGAAGACGATCTGTTTCGTTTACCGCCCGAAATGAAGCAGCCGAAGGCATTGCGCAGTGTGGGCCGTGCGTTCCAGCCGTACGTCAAATTCTAGGCCTGGAGTTCAAATCGAGGTAACAAAAGTCCTCTTGATTCGCCTTTTCTAATAATGCCTATTTCCTCCATGTTGTGGTTGTTTGTCCCCACAAACCGTTCCACTCCACGGAGGAAACAGGCATGGATTGCCAGGCTACTTCGTTCGTCTCGGTCCCGCAATGTGATCCCACGGCGGCCACCGACCCCGTTTGCCTGCCCGCTCGACCCGCCTAAGAGAGGCTCGAGGCGGCACGAGCCCTCGTTCCCGATCAGCCCGATGCCAAGACCTCCGTGGAGAATGCGTTCGTCCAGAGGTCTGCCTCCCAATCGATCCGGGAGGTCCACGCGATCGGATCCCGCGAGTGGCTGTCGCGGGTCTTGTGGACCGGAGCCGTCCGTCAGCACGGGGCACCGTCCGTGATGTTTCTGGGCTCTTATGACGAGGTCGCGGATCAGATCATGGCCCTGGAGGCACGCGGAGTCACCCGATATATCCTACACGGTTGGCCAAGTGGGACGAGATGCGGCGCCTTCGGGACCGAGGTGTTGCCGCGGGTACGCGACCGGGAACGGACGACCGACGGCTCCGGCTCGGACAGCCGGGCCGGGTGATCTGACGAGGGACGGGACCGGCTCCCGGGGTGATGCTCACCGGGCTCCAGAGGCGAATGATGGTTCCGATGGGAGGGCCGTATGTTGGCCAAGTGGTTCGCCAGGTGGAAGGGATCGCGACCGGGTGGCGCGGAGCGGTGGATGCGGGACACCTACGAGGTGTTCCGCCAGCAAAAGCGTCGGGAGATCTTCCTGGCCATCGCCGTCTATCACTACCATAATCAGCCGGTGGACGGGCACTATATGGAATTCGGCTGCCACAGTGGGCGGACCATGCGCCTGGCCTGGGACAGGGTTCCACTTCTTGTACGACCGCAGCTACGTCGGCTTCGACTCATTCGAGGGGCTGCCTCCGATGGGGCCGGACGACCAGATGCCGATCTGGAAGGCGGGAGGGCTGGCCACAACCGAGCAAGAGTTCCGCAGGGGCGGGTGCTGGGCCACGGGATCCCACCTGACCGGCTCCGGACGATCAAAGGGTGGTTTGCGGAGAGCCTCACGCCCGAGCTGGCCCGCGAGCTTCTGCCCACCCGGGCGGCGGTGCTCTACGTCGACTGCGACCTTTATGCCTCCACCGTGCCGGTCCTGCGTTTCGCCCGGCCGTTCCTCCAGGCGCGGGACGGTCCTGGTGTTCGACGACTGGTTCTGCTTCCACGGCGACCCGGACCGCGGCCAGCGGCGGGCCTTCCGCGAGTTCCGCCTGCGGCATCCCGAGATTCGATTCGAGGAGTTCCTGCAGACCAGCGAGGTGAAAGCCTTCGTCGTGATCGATCCGGGTGTCGAGGCGGCCGTCGTGGAGCGTGCCCAGCCGGTGAGGCCGCGACAGCCGGGGCAGGAAGTTTCGGGGCCGAGTCCGCCCCACGCGAGTGACGTGTGTCTGTACGGTTGTGGTGCTTCGGATCGGCCGATCGAGAAGAGGAGGAAAACCATGTCCGTGACTGGACCGCTTCCGCCGTTGAGTGAAGAGTTGCTCCGCTCCATGGTCCCGCCCTTGGAGTTGAATCCGGTCAAAGGGGGTGATTTCCGCGAGATCGGCGAGACGTATGCGGGCTACTGCCGGACATTGTGCGGGCTCGCGCCGGACCATCGCATCCTCGACCTGGGCTGCGGGGCCGGGTCGTTGGCGGTCGCCCTGCTCGGGTACCTTTCCCCATCAGGGGCTTATGAGGGGCTGGACATCCTCCCTGGTGTGATCGCGTGGTGCCGGGAGAAGGTCACGAGCCGCTTTCCCAACTTCTGCTTCCAGGTCGCCGACGTGTCGAACCGAAACTTCAACCCCACGGGCTGTCTACGGCCCACCGAATATCGCCTCCCCTATCCCGATGCGAGCTTCGACGTGGTTCACCTCCGCTCGGTCTTCACTCACATGGGCCCTCGCGAGGTGGAGCACTATCTGGGCGAGATCGCCCGCGGCTCGCCCCCGGAGGGCGTTGCCTGGCCACCTACTTCTTGCTCAATCGGGAGTCGCTGGCCATGATGCAAAGCCTCCCGGTGCGGCAGTTCCCCTACGAGCACCGGGAATACATCCCCACGCGGGGAGGAGCGGGCATTGAGCATGGCGACGGAGAATGGGTCCCCTATCGGGTGAGCGAGCCGGGGAAGTCGGGGCCGTGGCCCAACTCCCAACGCTTCGCACGGAGATCGATCGCGTCATCGGGCCTTCGGGTCGTGGAGCCGGTCCGTTTCGGGCTGTGGTGCGGTCGTACTACCGGGTCGTCTAACCAGGATATCGTTGTGCTGGCCAGCTTGCGTCAAGGGTGAGCCGGCGGAGGAACACGATGAATCGATTGCTGAGCGACGAACAGGTGGAACGCTACTGGGAGGATGGCATCCTCTTCCCTCTGCCGGCCCTGTCGCCCGAGGAGACCGCCTACTATCGGGGGCGCGTGCAGGAACTGGAAGTTGCCCTGAGCGGTCGGGTGCCCAAGCTGGCGATTGTCCAGCCCCAGCTTCATTTCCGCTGGGCGTACGACCTGGCGATCCATCCCCGGGTCGTTCAGGCCGTGACCGAGGTGCTGGGCCGCGCCGTCCTGGTCCAATCCGCGGGAGTCTTCGACAAGGATCCGGGGGATGGGAAATACGTCGCCTGGCACCAAGACGGCCACTACTGGCACCTCGGCGCTCCACGGTTGGTCTCGGCCTGGATCGCGCTGAGTGCCAGCACTCAGCAAAGCGGTTGCCTTCGGGTGGTTCCGGGCACCCACCACAGCCATCTCCCTCACCGCGAGCAGCCCACCGATGGGCACATGCTGGTCTCGGGCTTGACCCTGGACCAGGACATCGATCCCAGCCGGGTGGTCGACGTCTGCCTGCGGCCCGGGGAGATGTCGTTCCACCACGAACGGCTGGTCCACGGCTCCGAGCCCAACCGCGCCGAGGATAAGCGGATCGGTTTCGCCATCCGATACCTGGCGGCCGACGTAACCCAGGAATTGCCCCACCACGAAGTTATCGTCGCGTCAGGACAACCCCGATCCGACCACTATCGAATCCTGTCCGACCTGCCAACAGACGACCTGGCGGAAGGGCTCCGTCGTCACGCTGAGTTCACCGAGGTGAACCGTCGACGGCGGTTGCGTGCCGGTCGGCGTTGATCCGGCAGCCTTCTGTCCTCCTCCTGTTGTGGTATGATGAGCTGCGCTGGATTGCTCGCGCCGGACGCGCGAGAAAGGACCGGAATTCCGAGCGATCAGACCCGAGGGCCCGCGATGCGCGGCCAGTTCAAGCAAGGGATGGAGGTGAGGTGATTCATGGCCAAGAACGACCGTATGAGCCGCGACCAGAAACGCAAGGCCAAGCTCAAGAAGCGCGAGAAGCGCTCCCGCACGCACGAGCCGCTCGCCTACAAGGGCAACAAGTACAAGACCGACGAGTTCGCCCCGATCTTCTATCGGACAGAGCTTGGCATCTACGAATCGTACGTCATCTGCGACCGTGAGTTGACCGACGACGAGGTCGAGGCGGGGATCGAGCGTCTGGTGATTCAGATGCGCGAGGGCCGCTCCCGCCGTACACCGACTCCGGCGTGATCAACATCCCCGAAGGGGGCGAGGAAGATCTTGTCATCACCAACATCCGCCGGAACTGGCAGGATCTGGAAGAGACAGGGGAGTTGCCGGACCGGGACAACCTGATCGGGATCCTGCGCTCGATCCTTCATTCGATCTCGATCTGGCGCTCCCAGAGCCTGCACTCGCAAGGTTACCTCCACTACATCGAGGGCTTCATGAAAAAGCTGGGAGTCTCGGTCCGGCAAGCGACGCAGGACTTCCAGCCGCTCCCCGAGCCGGAGGAGGACCCGCTCCTTTTGATCGGTCGGACCTGGATCAGCAAGGCGGACAAGGCGGCCAAGGCCGAGTTCACCAATCAAATCGAGTCGTTGCTTCGTTCGGGCGACAACGAACGCGTGATCGACCTCTGCCAACAGTTGATGGGTGAGACCGAGGAAATGTCCGCCATCCCTTTCCTTCAAGAGTTCGCGGTACGTGCCCATCGGGCATTGACGACCGAGATGGGATGAGGCTCCTGCCGTAGGGTGGGTCGAGCCGCGACTCGTCGCGGCGAGGCCCACCGCTCCTGCCGTAGCGGCGAGGCCGACCGCGCGGACCGCGGCGATCGGTGGGCCTCACGATGCTGCGCTTCGTTCGACCCACCCTACGACCGATTGCGGCGCCGCTGCGGTAGGGACTGGCAACCAGCAACTATTCCGATTACATTTGCTTCGTGGTCGCCTTGATTGCGTCAAGCAATGTATATTGGGTGTTGCCCAACCAGTGCTCCCGGGCGACGATCTGCCGAAGCTGCAACGCCAGCGCGAAACCCCCAATGCCGTCTTCGTGATAGTGGACAGGAAAGCGTTCGATATCCGGCGTGACTCGCGCCTGGGAATTCATCTCCTCCATGGCGATCGCGAGCCTTTTTCGAAAGCCTTTAACTTGGCTTGCCCGGTCCTTGATTTTTTGCATCATGGCCGCGGGGTCTGCGCACGCTGCTGGCCTGACGATCGAAGAGGTCGTCCGGCTTCAGTTGCGGGTTCTCGGTGGCGGAAAAGAGTTTGTTCACAATCTCAGACTCGGTCACCTTGGCAACGCGTCGAGGGAGATGCTTGGCAAAGAACGGGATGGCCAATATGGCACGCTCGCAGGAGCGGAGATCGAGCAGGAGCTTGTCCTTGGTTCGGAGGAAGAAGGAGCCGATCACGATCGGATGAAGGTCCTTGGGGAATTCGGCGTACGATCGCTGGAATTGAAGCGTCTTGGCCTCATGGTCATAGAGCCACACCCAGGCGCTGTTGCGTGGGATCGTGTTCCACACAACGGAGCGTCTTGAATGGCGCGCAGCAGGCCGTCGTGGTCGAGGACTTGGTAATGGAGCCGGACCGGCTGAAAGAATTCGCCGGTCATCGTCGCCAGGATGGGTTTGTCAGCCATGTTTCGTTCTTCTCGGTCTCCGCTCTGATTGTGTCGCGAAACCGTTCTCGGGAGGGCCTGGCGGGATTTGCCAAGCAACTGTGCCGAAATCAACGCCTAGGTGTTTATTCTACCAGCTCGCTTGAGGGCCGACGAGTTGTCTCTCTCGATGCCTCCCACGATTCGAGGAGACGGACTGCCTCACCTCCGGCTGGTCGATCCAGGCAGGCAACAGTGGCGAGTGGTCCGATCGTTGGCGCCGTCCATGGCGATTGATCAACCACTCGCCACGCACAATAGGGTTTGTCAGGGCTTGGCCACGCCGATGACGCCGACGGCGAGCCGGCCGCCGGCGTTGCCGGTGGGCTGGGTCTTGAGGTCGTCAACCTTCTCATGGACGACCAGGCCGCGGCCGATGATCGAGTGGGGGCCGTGGAAGCTGAGCATGTGGTCATCCACGTCGAGGGTGGCGTTGCCGTTGGCGTTGGCGTTGATGTTGCCCAAGTCGCCGACGTGCCGCTTCGATTTCTCGCGCCCGGCGTGCGGTGCCATGGCGGGGTTGAAGTGTCCCCCGGATGCCATGCCGTCTTCCGACCAGACGCCGAATTCATGGATGTGGAAGCCGTGTTCGCCCGGGGTCAGGCCGCTGATCTCCGCATGGACGTGGATCGTACTCCCATCCTGGGTGAACGTCACCCGCCCCTTGACCCCGGTCCCCGTTTTGGTCGCGGTCAACAGGGCGACAGCCTTGGTGATCGATCCGGCCGCGGCCTTCTTCTCCTCGTGCTGCGCGGTGGCTTGGACCGAAGTCCCAGCACGGCCAGGCAGACCAGCGAGCCTACTGTCAGGGCGGTCACGCATTTCTTGATCGGCATCTCATGTCTCCTTGGTTGATTGGTTGGTTGCGTTTTGATGATGGTTCATTTTCCACAGAGAACCCCTGATGCAACTTAGCCTGCCCGGGAGCGCCCCTCAAGGGGTTTCTGAGCGCTGGGGTAAGTCGGAGGCCGAGGATTTCGGCGTTGTCAGGTCCGGCGCGTGGACAATCGCACATTGGTGATGGACAATATCCCTGTGCTTACAGCAGTTTACACATGAGTGGACCACGAGCCATACTAACCCGAAGCGTAAGCGAGGCGATCGCTGGCGGAATCCTCGCTTACGCTTCGGGTTAGTAAGAATCGACATCCCGCGGCACTGTGCGCAACTGGTTGGTAAACCGCTCTAGTGGCAAATCCTGAGCCGAAGGTGAGAAATCGCCAACGATGGACACGTGTGGGGGCGAAGGTGATCGGGCGGCCGTCGCGGCCCTCGACCGTCACGACCAGCGACGGCGGTGCGGCGTGCGACCATCTCGGTCCTGGTCGGACCGATCGAACCGTCGCAACGATTGGCCCGGCGTTGGGTGGAAGCCTCCTATCGGCCGGTGGTGCTGATCGGTCCGGGACCGCCTGATCCCGAGACCGTGGTCGTCCCCTGGGTGAACCGGCTGGCGGCCGAGGGCAACCTGGCCAAGGCCGCGGCCGAATGGCTGGCCCGCCGGCTGGATCGGCCCGCCGACTCGCTGATCGGGTCGCTCCGCACGACGACACCTTACGAAAGGAGGATGTTCCTCGAATCGGCCTTGCCGATGGTTTCCGAAACCGGAGTCGAGCTGGTGGGCCGTTGGTTGATCGAGAACACGGGGGTGCGGGAGCGGCCGGGACCTCCAGGGCTCGCGCCGGTGCTGGATGCGCTCTTGGAGGGTCGCGGCCGGTCTTATATCCGCGTCTTCACCGCCTTGGGCGAGCTGGTTCGCCAGGAGTGCCTGCCGGTCCTGGTTTTCTCTTCAGCCAGCCAGGATCTGTCTCGGCTGCAAGGGATCGCGCGGCTGCTGGCCGAGCTGGCGGCTGCCCAGCCTGGAGCCGCGAGCTGATCGTCGTGGTTGAGCCCGAGCTGTTTGACGACTTCCTGACGCAATCGCCGGTCTCGCGCCAAGGCTTTGCTCCGCGAAGCGGTTGTGACAATCAACCACGAATCGCGGGGTGTAAGATGTGATGCTAGGGATGCCTCACTCGTCGAATCGCCGGCACCGGCCATCTTGGATCGGGAATCCGACGATGACGATCCGGCCCGCAGCACCGCGGAGCGGTTCTTGTTCGAGCGGCTGGAATCATCTCCTGAGACCGCCGGGTTGTTCGAGCTCAACGGCACGCTCGACTTTCGCTTCGGGCCCACGCAGTGGATCGAGGTCGATCTGGTCGCCCGCTCCTTAAAGCTGGCCGTCGAGGTCGACGGTTACCACCACTTCCTGGATCCGGAGGCTTATCGCCGCGACCGCCGCAAGGACCTGGAGCTTCAGAAACACGGCTACCTGGTCGTTCGGGTACTAGCCGACGATGTCGTCGAGCGTTTTGAAGATGTGAGGAACACGATTCTGGCGGCGGTCGCGTTTCGCCGCGAGGCGTCGCTCGACCTGGAGGTAAAGCCATGACGACAACCGCTCCGACGAATCGCTCCGCTGTCGACTCTCTGGTCCTGACGAGAATGCTGATTGTGGGGGAAAAGGGAGAGTCGGCCGCGAACATCAAGAAGGACGTTGGGCCGCTTCTGGCCCACCGGTGGGTCGGCGCGGAACTGAGCGAACGGATCGACCAGACACTTATCGACCTGGCGGCGCTCGGCTTGGTCAAGCTCTTGCCGGCGAAGACCAACTCCAAGAAGGCCGTTCCTAAGTTCCTTCCGACCGCGGAAGGCCGTGGGTACGCATCGAATTCCTGGGCGTTACTCAGCTCAAGCCCAAGACCACGTGGTCTGTGCTCAAAACGATTTATCTCCCCGCGGTGCCCTGGGGATGTCCGCGTCGAGCGATGCATTATTCAAGACGCTGAAATCCGAGCCGAACTTTCAAGCCATATTGCTAAAACGGCAATATGGTCTGCCGGTCGCGGACGTCCCCAAGCCGAAGGAGGCAATCGAGGCGCTGGCA
>CAVRFS010000112.1:0-67727 GCA_963720335.1 uncultured Planctomycetota bacterium
AGGGCCGGTTGTACCGGCGAGGTCGCTCGGTCAGGCGGCCACGGCCGGGGTTTCAACAGTTTTCAGGATATCGTCGATGATTTCGTCGGCCTGGATATTCTCGGCCTGACCTTCGAAGTTGAGGATCAGCCGGTGTCGCAGCGCTGGCAGTGCGTAGGCCTTCAGGTCTTCGCGAGCGACATGGTAGCGATGGTCGAGGATCGGTGGATCTTCGCGCCGAGGATCAACCCTCGGCCCGTGCGGGCTTGATCCATAGCGAATGAACCGCCGTGCCTTTTCTCCGGCCAGCGGGTTTTCGGGGTGGGTGGCCAGGACCAGGGCGACTGCACACGCCTTAGTTCGTCCGCGATCGGGATCTGCCGGGCCAATCGCGACAGCTCGACGATGTGCTGGCCGTCGAACACCGGGCTGGGCACTCGGCTCGACCCGCTTCGGTGGTCCGGTCGAGGATCAGCTCCAGCTCGCGAGCGGTCGGAAACTTGACGAGCAACTTGAAAAAGAACCGGTCGAGCTGGGCTTCGGGCAGTGGATAGGTCCCCTCCATCTCGAGTGGGTTCTGGGTGGCCAGTACAAAGAACGGTGGCACAAGCCGATGGGTCGTGCCGGCCACGGTAACCGACCGCTCCTGCATCGCCTCGAGCAGGGCGGACTGGGTCTTGGGCGTGGCCCTGTTGATCTCGTCGGCCAACAGGAGATTGGCGAAGATCGGTCCGCGCTGAAACTCGAATTTGCGGGTGCCTTCCGGAGTTTCGAGCATGACATTGGTGCCGATCAAGTCGGCCGGCATGAGATCGGGCGTGAACTGAATGCGCTGAAACTTCAGGCTGAGGGCATCGGCAAGCGTCCGCACCAACAAGGTCTTGCCCAGCCCCGGCACCCCTTCGAGCAGCACATGTCCGCCGGCGATCAGGGCCGTCAGCGTGTCGTCGACGATCTCGGCAAGGCCCACAATGACCTTACCCACTTCATGCGGGGCGTCTCGAAGTCCGCGCGGAACCGGTCGAGCTGCCCTTTGACTTCGTCGGTCGTGCCGGATGCAGTCATGTACGCAGTACCTCAGATCGAGTTATCGTCTGGCTGTGTCTTCGGCGAAAAGTTGACTGCGCCTAAGAAGTTAAAGCGTCAAATAGCGCGTGAAGGGAGCGACACGTTGAAAACAAAATGACGAGCTAGGACATCAGTCGAACACAATAACCGACCGGAGGATGCGTTTGCAAATGTAAGACTGAACGGATTTCGCCCACAGCAGAGCGCTGCAAAGGCCGGCACGTAGCGTCACCATTTCTGAAGGTCGTCATCACCGATCTCCCTGGCCAAAAATGGTTTTTCCCAAGTCCGGAACGGTCGGTACAGGCGCGGTCGCCAAGTGGCACAAAGTGACAACAAATGGCAACATTTTCCGGCATGGTTCAAGAGGAGGTACAGTTCAGCCAACCCCTTCCCCTCCTCTTGAGCAGTGCCACGTAAGCGCGATAAACATGTTCCTCCCGGTTTCGCGCTAGCCAAACGGTGCTGGGTCCGGCTTGGTACAAATACCGATCCAGTGGTACACGGCAGCGGACGCGGCTTGCACAATCGTAAAGCCAGGCCATGCTTGGATTTGAGCCTCTTGAGCGAGGCTCCAGCGTGTTGAGGAGTGCTCCCAGCGTGTAAAAAATGGCAGTGGTTGGCAGTAGGTGGCAGTTTTTTGATACTTGCCGATCTCCACCACAATTCAGTGCAAAGAATTAATCGCCAAAGCAGTTGGGGACAGATTTCGGGTGCCACTGGTCGTACCCGACCAGTGCCCATGCCGCTTGGCCGAACGCACTGCGGACGACCAGTGGCACCCAAGATTCGGTGGATCCGTAGGAGTCTCGCTTTTTCGAGGCTTTGTGCCATTTCGCTCGCGACTTTTTACGCGCGTCCTGTTCGAGAATCGCTTTGGATCGCGGTGAATCTGAGGTCAATCTGGTCGTCGACCGGGAGAGGCCGCGGCACACCGCCGCCTGGCCAAAGCCGGGCCACCTGGAGATGGGTGCTCCGTGGGAGATGAGGGTGGCCAGCCTGGTTGTCTGGCTTTCGGGGGAGAGTTCTTCCAGGAACAATACCGACGCGAACGCGATGGCAAAATTCCACCGCGCCTTCGTTCATCCTGGCTCGGCCGTTTCCAGCCGCCATGGCGCCGAAGCTGGCCAGCATGCCCTCGAAGGGCGACGAATTGCATGAAGCAAGGGATTTGAGGATTGTGCCGGTCGGTTCGCCCGACCCTGAAGTCAGAACCAATCCTTCAAGGCTCGCCCGGCTTGAAAGCCCGTTTCATTCTGGCGAGCAGACGGCAGCGGGCCCGCCAGCAGAAGAAGAATCGCGCAAAGTCCCGTTTCCTTACCTGTTAATTATACCCAGTATGCCCATTTTGTCAAGTCTCCAACGACGATGGAATCCGATCGGAACCTTAGGTTCACTATCGAGTTAAGTGACTTTCCCGAATTCTCGCGTGTGCGCTTATGGACACTTGGTATACGCGATAACGCGGGAATGATCAGGGCGCGCTTTGAGGCAGAGTGGTACCCGAAAAGAGGCGTTTTTGAACCGTGCCCATTTTCGGCATCGTTCAAAGCCGGCTATCATTCGGGCCATAGTAGCCCGAAGCGTAAGCGAGGCGAACTCCAACTCTCGCTTACGCTTCGGGCTTGTATGATGGGCTTGACGACTCCAATAAAGGTGTTACCAGAAGACCTGATTTGTTGAACCATGCCAACTCGTTGTCGATGGTTGTCTATTAATTCCACGGCCCCGCGGCGGCCACTTTCTCCCGGCCCAGTCCCGGAAAAAGCGTAGAGTCTTCTTCCGTACGGTCCTTGCGCCGTGCTCGCATCTCGAGCTCAGGCGATCGTGGAAAAGTGAGATTGCCGGTCGACACGGAGAGGTGCTTGACCAGACGGTTTTCTTGCTCCTGCTTGTTGCGAATGCGGGCTTCGAGGTCGACGTATACGTCGGTCAAGTCCTGCGTGCCGACGTGGTTTCGCCGCACTTCCCCCAAGCGGCTAACGGCGCCCGCGAACGACTCGAAGCGGTCGGCGGGCACGCGCATCCGCCATGTGCCGTGGCGCCGCTCACTCGTTTCGCTGCGCTGCTCCGACTCGGCCGGGAATCCGCCGTGATCCGTGATCAGCTTGGGGATCGCTTGCTCGGTCTTGTTCAGACTCTCGACGATCAGGTCGATGCTCGCGTCATCGATCATCTTCCGCGAGATAACGCTGGCAGATGGAAGGCCAGGAGTTTGGGCCTCGGCCCCGGTGGCAGGTGGCGAAGATGCCGCGGATTTCTTTTCGCCGGAACTAATTGAGACGTTCCGTGACACCGGCAGCGCGGCCGTCCCGGCCGCATTCGCGCGGGCGAGACGGCCTGTGCTCCCTAGAGCCCAAAGGATGCGCTTGCCTCCGCGAGCAGTATGACTGGAATCATCACCAATAATCGCGCAGCCGCAACGGGTTTCGGTCCCGCTTCCCGGTCTCCAACAAAACTGGCTAGATTGGCGGTGAAGCGGGAGTTAGGCCGTCTTTGTGAGGGATCGATACGAATCCAAGAAAACGAAGTTGAACGCAGGGCGAGAATCCACGACACTCTTCTTTTGTCCATCAGACCAATTGCGTTGGGAGGATTCTCGAATGGCGCAAGGTGCGGAACATCGATTTGCCAACCCGTGGAGAATCGATGATGCTCTGGAAACGTACAGCGTTCGCCACTGGGGCAAGGATTACTTCGGGATCAACGCCAAGGGGCACGTGACGGTTCATCCCAACAAGGATCCCGGCCAATCGATCGACCTCAAGGAACTGGTCGATCAGCTCCAGGAGCGCGGCATCCAACTGCCGATTTTACTGCGCTTTACGGACATCCTCCGCCATCGCGTCGGCGAGATCTACGACGCCTTCCGCACGGCCATCACCGAGTACGACTACAAGGGTGATTATTGCTGCGTCTACCCGGTTAAGGTTAATCAGCAGCGGCATGTGGTCCAGGAGATCCTCGATTTTGGCAAGCCGTACCACTTCGGACTCGAGGCGGGTTCGAAGCCCGAGCTGCTCGCGGTCCTCGCCTTGACCGAAGCACCCGATACACCCATCGTCTGCAATGGGTTCAAAGACGACGAGTTCATCAAGATGACCGTGCTCGCCCGCAAGATCGGCAAGCAGGTGATCCCCATCGTCGAGAAATTTACCGAGCTCGAATCGATCGTTCACCACAGCCAGGCGCTCAATGTCCGGCCGGTGTTCGGGGTGCGTGTCAAGCTCGCGACCCGAGCGCGGGCCGGTGGAAGTCCAGCGCCGGCTTTCGTTCCAAGTTCGGTCTGACCTTGTCCGAGGTTCTGGAAGCACTTGAGTATCTCAGGCAGCGCGATATGGCCGATTGCCTTCAGCTCGTGCATTTCCACATTGGCAGCCAGATCACCAACATTCGCAATATCAAGGCGGCCCTAACCGAAGCCGCCCGGATCTACGTGGAACTGGTGCGCGTCGGCGCCGGGGTCAAGTACCTCGACGTCGGCGGCGGCCTGGGCGTGGACTACGACGGCTCGCAATCCGACTTCGTGTCCTCGGTCAACTATACCTTGCAGGAATACGCCAACGACGTCGTATTTCGGATCAAGAACGTTTGTGACGAGGCCGAAGTACCGCACCCCACGATCATCTCGGAGTCGGGCCGAGCCATGGTGGCCTATCACAGCGTGCTCGTCTTTGATGTGCTGGGCGTCTCCAACTTCGACCAGTACCAGGCGCCTCCCGAGATCCCCGACGATACACCGCAGCCAATTACCGACCTGTTCGGAATCCACCGCGAGCTGAGTAAAAAGAATTACCTGGAGAGCTATCACGACGCACTCCAGGCAGTGGACGAGGCCATGAGCCTGTTCAACCTCGGCCACTTGACGATCGAACACCGGGCCCTCGCCGAACGGCTGTTCTGGGCACTCTGCAACAAGCTGCTGAACATGGTGCGCGAGCTCGACTACGTGCCCGAGGAGCTTCAGGGCATGGAAGCTTTGCTGTCGGATACGTATACCTGCAACTTGTCGATCTTCCAGTCGATGCCGGATGCCTGGGCGATCAAACAGCTCTTCCCAATCATGCCAATTCACCGGCTGAGCGAACGACCGGTCCGCCGCGGTGTCCTGGGCGACATCACCTGTGACTCGGACGGCAAGATCGACCAGTTCATCGACCTCCGCGACGTGCGCAACACCCTGGAGCTGCACCCGTTTGACAGCCAACAGCCCTATTACCTCGGGGCATTTCTGCTCGGGGCCTACCAGGAGATCCTGGGCGACCTGCACAACCTGTTCGGCGACACCAACGCGGTACACGTCAGCCTGAACGACGACGGTGAAGTCGAGTTGAATGCCGTGATCAAGGGGGACACAGTCCGCGAAGTCTTGCATTACGTTCAGTACTCCGCCGACAAGCTGATCAGCAGCATGCGCAAAGACGTCGAACGTGCCGTCCGCGCCAGCAAGATCACGCTGGACGACGCACGGCAGTTGCTGCACTTCTATGAATCGGGACTCGAAGGATATACGTACATGGAGTGAGTGGAGGATTGAAAGTAGGCCCGGCGAGAATTCTGGTCCAATCACCTGGTATTGGACGCATTGATCAGTAAGACGGAAAGCGCCAACGCGACTCACAACTTGACAGTTCACCTTGACTGCTGGAGCCCACATCATGTCCGAGCAACGGGGATGGGCCAGTCGGCTCTTGGTCGTAGGGATGTTTGGATTCGTGCTCGGTGCGCCGAGGGCGGCGCAGGGGCACTCGACCGCCTCCCTTTTCAGCCCAGATTGTTCGCGCTTTTCCCCCCCTTGCGAAGGGGGGGTCAGGGGGGGTAGTCCCGGCGGAACACTGGCCTGGTACGCGGTTCGAGTCCGGCTGGACTTGGCGGGGGCACTCGCCGAAGGGCAGGGTCCGCCGCTTCGGTCGAAGTTGTTGGTTATGCACTGTTCACCCCCCCTAACCCCCCCTTCACAAGGGGGGGAAAAGGATCGCGCGATCGCGGTAAAGTCGAGCTTCTCTTCTCCCCGGGCGCACACTTCGGGAATCATCCGATTGGCGGCTTACCAGCCAACCGCCGCCAAGAGGCGGGCCTGCGCCTCCGGCGGCCGAAGCCGCCCTCGACCCCGTCGCAGCCGAAGAAGCGCGCGAATTACGCTCGTTTGATCGGTTCTTGTCGCTCCTCGAAAAGAACCCGCGCCGCGGTACGGCTCTCGACCGCGTCTATGGTTACCACGTCGAACGCGGCTCGCTCGACGCCTTCATCAAGTCTTATCAAGATCGAGTTGCCAAGAAGCCCGATGATGGCACCGGCTGGCTGATCCTGGGCCTCCTCGAAGGCCAGCGCGGGCAGGATGCCGCTGCCGTGGCCGCTCTGCAAAAGGCAGAATCCACCCGGCCCGACGACCCCCTGCCCTCTTTTTATCTCGGCCAGGCCCTGGTCCTCGTCGGCCAGCCCGAACAGGCTGCCGCCGCTTTTGAACGCGCTCTCGCACGAAAGCCGGCCCGAAACGACCTTCTCGAGATCTTCCAGGCACTGGGACGCGTCTACCAACGCACGCAGAAAAACGAACAGGCTCTTCAGGTCTGGAACCGACTCGAAGCGCTCTTCCCCAACGATCTTCGCGTCCAGGAACAGATCGCCTCCGCACTCGCCGAGGAGAACCAGCCGGCCCAGGCTCTGCCGCGCTTCGAGGCTCTTTCCACGAAAGCCACCGACCCGTTCCGCCAAGTCCAGTTTGCCATGCAGGCCGCCGACTTGAAGGTCAGGCTCGGACAGACCAACCAGGCGCTGCGGGACTTCGAATCGATGCTCGCCAAGCTCAGGCCGGATAGCTGGCTCCATCGTGAGGTCCGCCGCAAAATTGAGGAAGTCTTCCTGCGCAACGACGACCAGGCAGGCCTGGTTTCTTACTACGAAGGATGGACCAAGAAAGAGCCCGATGATATCGAAGCCCTCGTGCGCCTGGGCCGGACGCTTGTGGGAATGGGACGAGCCGCCGAGGCTCAATCCTGGTACGAAAAGGCGATTAAGTTGGCACCGACTCGCCGCGACTTGCGGCTGGCGCTGATCTCGCAGCTCGGCCAGGACCAAAAGTACGCCGAGGCCGCCGCGCAGTACGAGGCCCTCGACCAGGCCGATCCCAACAACCCCGACACACTCCGCGACTGGGGCGCGCCTGGTCTTGCGCGATGCCACCAAGCCTTTGCCCGATCGCAAGGCGGCTGCCGCCGCGATCTGGCGGAAGTTGCTTCAGGCCAAGCCCAACGACCCGGTTGCTACTGCCCAGGTGGCCGATCTGTTGCGCCAGGCGGAGATGGTCGACGATGCCCTCGCGCTCTACAAGAAAGCCATCGAGCAGGCTCCGAATACCCCCCAATACCACGAGTATCTCGGCGAGTACCTCCACAACTTGAAGCGGCCCGACGAAGCCACGGCCGCATGGGCCAAGATTGCCGCCGCGCCGAACAGGAACGCCAAGAACCTGACTCGCCTGGCCGAGGTTTTGGCGGGCTTCGGCTATGTCAAGGAGGCCTTCACGCCGATGACCGAGGCTGTCGCGATCGAGAAAGACGACTTTAGCCTCAGGCTCTCGCTGGCCGGTTATGCGACGCGGCTCGAGCGCTATGATGAAGCCGAGGCACAACTGGCCGTCGCGGGAAAGCTCGCCGAAAGAGACGAGGAGAAGATCGCCGCGCTGGAAGCGCGGGTGAAGAACGACCAGGCGGCCGGCCGCCTGGCCTCGCGCATCGAAGGAATGAACAATCAGTTGGAAAAAGCCCCAGACGCTGCGGCCGAAGAATGGATCGCGCTGGCACGCTATTTTGAGGCCGACATGAAGCTGTCCGAGGCGGTTCGCGCGGCCGACAAGGCGACCGAGCGCGACCCGCGCTCGGTCCGGGCATGGACCTTGGCCGCCCGGGTTCGCGAATCAGCCGGCAGCCTCGGTGACTCGGCGGATGCGTTGCGGCGATTGGCGGACATCGACCGGCGCAATCGCACCGAGCACTGACCGGCATCGCCAGGATTGAATCCCGGCTAGGCCGGACGGATGCCGCCCTCAAGGCCGGCCGCGACCTACTCGCCGCCGCGCCGGGCAACGCCGACAACTACGAGTTTTTCGCTCAGCTCTGTTTCCAGCTTGGTCGAACGGAAGAAGGGATTGACGCCTTGCGACGGGCTGTCCGGGCCAACCCGAACGATACCAAGATCATCCTCATGCTGGCGGATACTCTGGCCGGCCAGTATCAAACCGAGGAAGCGATCGAGATCTACTGGCGCGCCTTCGATCGAACCGAAGAACTCGATCATAAGCTTGATGTGGTCCGCAAGCTAACCGAGCTCTACCTGCAAAAGAACCAGCTTGACCGGCTTTTGACAAGGCTCGGGCATCAGGAGCGCGAGGACGCAGTCGGAGCGGTCCGAGATCAACCTCGGCGACAGCGCGACGTGGCCCTGTGCACCGCCCAGGCTTTAGCAACCGCGGGCGACCTGGGCGGGCGCGCTCCGAGCTCGAGCGATTGCTGGCGTCAAACACGCGAGACACCCATCTTCTTCAGCAATTGTCCAAGCTGGCCGAGGAAGAAGGGGATTTCGAGAACGCCGCGCGATATCAAAAGCAGCTCAACGATCTCGCACCCAGCGACGAGGTGATGACACGCTTGGCGTTCCTCTATACGCGTTCCGGCGAGCTCGAGGGAGCCCAGGAGATCTGGGCCAGGATGGCCTCGGGCAAGGGCGAGGGTTACCGTGTCTACCAGGCGATGGACGTCCTGCTCGCCGACCAAAAGCCGCAGCCCGTGCTCGAAATCACCGAGTCATTGGTTCGCAAGGACCCACGCGATTGGGAAGCGCTTTATCGATATGGTGCGGCCCTGGCGGCGCTCGACAAGTCCGATGAGGCGGCTCGACGATTTCGGGCCTTGCTCGACCTGAGCATCAGTGACGTTGACAAGAGCGCGTTCAACAAAGCCAAGGCGCCAATCCCAAACTGACGGCCCCCGGCGCTTCGGCGTCCGCGCGAATGACGCAGCCGGCACTGCCACTGGAGGAACGAGTCAGCAACACCGATTTGATCCGTATCTTCTGTAAGCTCGACAAGAGGAGCCTCTCCCGGCAAATCACCTTTTCGCCGACCGATTTCGGTCAAGCGCGCATGGCGGCGTTAGGCTGGCTCATGAGCCTGGCCGAAAAGCAGGGCGCCGGGCAGAGCGAAGCGGTCATCGCGGCCTTTCGCCAGGCCGCCGGTAAGTCGCCGGCCGATCTCCGCAGTTTGTGGGATTGGTTCTATCTGTGCGCGGTGCGACTTGACAACGCCGGCGTTTTCGAGGCCGCCAAGTCGCTCAGTCGCGCGGCGCCGACCGACACGACGGCACTGTGGGCGCATTTGCACTCGGTCGGCGGGCGCGGACTCCGCCCGGTCAAGGTTATTTCGTGTACCAATACCGCCCGCCCGAGCCAACCGAAGCGCCGCCATTGGACAAAGACGACCTCGAACAGCTTCTCGCCAGCTTTCGCGCTCTGCACGCCGCCGGCCCGAGCTAACGGGCGCCCAAATCGTCGTCGGGGTAGACGCCGAGCTGAAGCGAGCCCAGCAGGTCGTCGAGCAAGAGCGGTTCTATCGTGAGGCTCTGGCCGGCGCCAGTCGATTGGAGGAGGTCGTCGGCGTCTTCATCCTGGCGGCTCGTCGCGGGGATGTCGACGGGCTCATCCGGCTCAACGACCGTTTTGAACGGCTTCAGACAGGCCGGACTGTGTCATACTATCGAACTCCCTCGTTCTACTTTGTGGGAGCGGATGTGGCGATGAGCCAGGGTATGAGTGTCCGGGCGGACGCGAAAATGTATGGCGATATCCTTCGTCTCATCGACTACAACCTGGCGACAGTCCGCAGGAAGAATGAACATCAATCGCCCGGCGCGGCCGCTCGAGCGCCTCCGCGCCGCTATCAAGCGCACGGCCCTGGATATAGCCCAAGCTATGCGATCTGGATCGGTTCTGACTACCGCTCGGTCCGAATCGCGTTCCCGATGGTCAATGAGTATCTCGACTCGACCGCGATCACAGTGCTCCGCACCGCGTTCGAGCTGTACAAGCGAGACGATTTGCTCAGCGATCTGATCGGCCACTTTCGCCGACAGGTCCAATCCACGCCGACGCCGGCTGATGCGATCTACCCACGACTGGCACTGAGCTCGATCCTGTGGTGGAACGGGGAAGCGGAAGAGGCGATCGCCGAGCTGACCAAGGTCGTGGACGCATCACGGGCGGAATCCGACCTTCGGCTCGACCTGGCCGGCCTGCTGGAGGAGCAAGGGGACTTTGCCGACGCACTGGCTTTGGTCGACGCCCGGCAGCCGCTCGACAACTTCGTGCTCAGACGGCGCGAGGAGCTGGCGCTGCGGGTGGCCCAGCGAAGTGGCGATGTTGAACGAGCGCGGCAGGCCGCCCAGCGGCTTTTTGGCTTGCGGCTCGATCTCGATACGCAGATGTCGCTCGCCCCGCAGATGCACCAGCTCGGACTGCATGAGCTGGCTGAGGCGGTACTCGGCCGCGCCCGTCGCAACGCCGGCAACAGGGCAACCGCCCTTGTTGGCGTGATGATGCAATACCAGCAACAGCAGAAGCGCGACGCGGCGGCGCAAATCGCCATGCAGATCTTGCGCTCGACGTCATCGTCCCGCCAGGCAAACGCCGGTGCGACGGCCCTGGACGGCTCCGCCGGCCCGCTCGGCCGCCCTCGGTTTTCTGGCTCGCTCCGGTCAATTGCCTCGCCTGATCGAGCGCGGCGAACGAAGAGCTCAAGAGAACGCCGAACTCAATCCTGATCCACCAGGCACTCGCCGACTATTACACCGCCGCCCGCGAGCGAGAAAAGGCACAGCTCGAATTGACCAAGATCGCTGAGTTACGACCCGACGACGCCGCCCTCCGGATACGAATCGCCGACCAACTTGTGGTTGACGGACAGGCGGAGCAAGCGATCGACTACTACAAGGCGGCTTTCAAGAAGGAGCCAAGGCTGCTCGCCAGCACGTCGCTTATCCGAATCCAGACCACACTCTTGGAAGCCGGCAAAGCTGAACTGCTTTTGGAGCTCCTGGAATCGGTCGATGTCAGCTCCATCGCTCCGCTCTTCGTGAGCCGAGCGATCGATGCCTTGCCTTTGGATCCCAAAATCAGCGAGCGAGTGGTCGCGCTCTTCCGAAAAGTTTGGGCAGCGTTCCCGCAGGACCGTGCTTACATTCTCTCGTACGTCAGGAGAGACGATGTCTGGAAAATTCCTGAAATGTACGATTATGCGCGCGAAGCCTGCATTCCCAGAGATAGTGTCTCGACCGGTGTCACGGCGTGGCAGCCTTTCAACTCGGTGAGCGTTCAGCCAAGTTCAGCGCACAAGCGAGCAGGGTTCGTATGACAAAGCCTGTGGTATTACTTCTCGTCGAGCTGGCTTTGAAGCTGGGCAAAATCGACGAGCTGGCGGCCGAGATCGAGCAAGCACGCAAGAAAATGCCGAGCTGGAATGCGGGCGACTTTCTTCTGGCGATGGTACTTTGCCGGTCCGGCAAGACTCGTGAGGCCGAAGCGCTGGTCCGCTCCCTACCAGAGACGATCGAGAAGGACGTGGCGGGGGTATCGGGTGCATACCTCTTTTATGCCTATCACACGCTCGGTGTCGAGGTAGAACAAACCATGGCCACGAGCGATCTGGCCGCCAAGCTCTACGAGCACGCGATGAGTACACCGTATTCTTACCTCCAAATCCGAATGGACTACGACCAGACGCCATTGCATCGTCTGGTCAACATCTATCGGCGCGATCGGCGTTTTGAGGATGCGCGGCGCTCCTTGCTGAAGGTGGTTCGTGATTTTCAGTTCCCGGAAGGACGACTGGGTGAGGAAATCGTCAACGCCGTCAAGATGCAATTGCTTGACACCGTTGCAAAAGAATTGATCGACCTAGGATTCGCAGCCGAGGCAATTCCTGTGCTCAACGATGCGGTCAATCTGGCCCACGTCGTCGACGTGAGTGCTTTGCCCACCGTCATTGCCGATGTGATTTCGTCTCCCGCTCAGGTCCGGCAGCACCTGACCGCGGCGATCGACGGAATGACGTCGTTCGAGATTGCATCTCTCGCAGGCCGCTTGATCGCCGAAACCAACGAGGTCCAAAACATGAACAAGGACGCGTCCCAGTCGAAACAGGCCAAGCCGCACCAACAGGCGCTCGACTTGGTATTAATGGTTCATCCCCGCGAGCTCGATAAGGCCACGGTGCGCAGCCTGCTGGCCGAGTCGTTGGCAGCCTGCGACGGCAAACAGCTCGCGGCGCTCGACGAGCCGCTCGAAGCGTTGCGAAAATCCCATCCCGATGATCTTTCCATCGCGATTGCGACCGCACTTCGAGCTCTGGCCGGCAATGACGCGAAACGAACGGAATCCGCCGTCGAAGGACTGATTGCGCTGGTTGAAAAAGCATCACTCGAACCATTGCCCAGCGGCACGCGCGCCGAACTCCCGCCAACGTGCCGAGGCCGTACCGTTGATTCCCTTGTGGGTTGTCGCCCGCGCCTGCTGGAAACAACCCAGCGCGGCGATGCACACGATCGGAGACCGGCTGGCAGACCGGGCGCTCGAAGCGGCCCGGCGCCAGAACGATAACCGCTGGTTACTGGCCATGCTCCGCGAACAAGGCCAGCTCGCGCTCGACCACAACGATCGCGCCGCGGCCGACGCCACGTGGTTCCGCATGCTCAACATGGTTGTGACCCCCGAGCCGGCCAAGAGTCAGCGGCCAAGGCCAAATCGGCCCGCACCGGTGACCAAGCCCGCGCCAGCCCCGGCCAAAAGGGCGACGCCAGCCTCGGGGTCGCAGAGCGGGCTGTTGAAGAGGCGGTTCTACTCCGCCTACGCACTCATCGCGATGGCCTGCGTTCTTTCCCCCCCTTGCGAAGGGGGGGTTAGGGGGGGTGGACAGGGCATAACCAGCCACTTCGACCGAAGCCGCGGACCCCGCAGTTCGGCGGGGGGCCGCCTGGCGGAGACAAGCCGCCCCGCAACCGCGTACCAGGCGATGGTTCCTCCGGGACCACCCCCCCTAACCCCCCCTTCGCAAGGGGGGGAAAAGGATCGCTCGATCGCGCAGCAATTAACCCCCCCTTCGCAAGGGGGGGAAAAGGATCGCTCGATCGCGAGCAATTAACCCCCCCTTCGCAAGGGGGGGAAAAGGATCGCTCGGTCGCGCCGTGTGCCACTGGTCGTACCCGACCAGTGTCTTCATTCGCGCGACGAATCGCCGCTCAGCGTCGCCCGGCAATCGCCCTCGGGATGGGACCGGACGTCGTCGGTCGTGCCGCCAAAACCACTGGTCGAGTACGACCAGCGGCACCCAGTACTTCGCGCGTCATCCAACTTGCGGCGTACCAGCCGCCGGCCACCAAGAGGCGGGCCGCGCCTCCAGCGGCTGAGGCCGCACTCGACCCCGTTGCCGCCGAGGAAGCTCGCGAACAACGCGCGCTCGAGCGCTATCTCTCACTCCTGGAGAAGAACCCGCGCCGCGGCACCGCCCTAGACCGCGTCTATGGTTACCACGTCGAACGCGGCTCGCTCGACGCCTTCATCAAGTCGTACCAAGATCGACTGGCGAAGAACCCCAAGGACGGCGCCGGCTGGCTGATCCTCGGCCTCCTCGAAGGCCAGCGCGGGCAGGATGCCGCCGCCGTGGCCGCATTCAGGCAGGCCGAGACCACCCGGCCCGACGACCCCCTGCCCTCTTATTATCTCGGTCAGGCTCTCGTCCTGGTCGGCCAGCCCGAACAGGCTGCCGGCGCTTTCGAGCGCGCGCTCGAACGCAAGCCGGCCCGGAACGACCTCCTCGAAATCTTCCAGGCACTGGGACGCGTCTACCAGCGCACGCAGAAAAACGACCAGGCTCTTCAGGTCTGGAACCGGCTCGAAGCCCTTTTCCCCAACGATGCTCGCGTCCAGGAACAGATCGCCTCCGCACTCGCCGAGGAAAACCAACCGGCTCAAGCTCTTCCACGTTTCGAGCGCTCTCGCCAAGAAAGCCACCGACCCGTTCCGACAAGTCCAGTTCGCCATGCAGGCCGCCGACTTGAAGGTCAAGCTCGGAGAGTCCAGCCAGGCGCTGCGGGACTTCGAATCGATGCTGGCCAAGCTCCGGCCCGATAGCTGGCTCCATCGTGAGGTGCGCCGCAAGATCGAGGAGGTCTTCCTCCGCAACGACGACCAGGCCGGCCTTGTCTCCTATTACGAGAATTGGACCAAGAAAGAGCCCGAGGACATCGAGGCCCTGGTCCGGCTTGGCCGCACCCTCGCCGCCATGGGTCGCGCCGCCGAAGCCCAAGGCTGGTACGAAAAGGCGATCAAGCTGGCACCGACTCGCCGCGACTTACGGCTGGCGCTGATCTCGCAGCTCAACCAGGATCAGAAGTTTGCCGAGGCCGCCGCGCAGTACGAAGCCCTCGACCAGGCCGACCCCAACAATCCCGACACGCTCCGCGATTGGGGTGCCCTGGTCTTGCGCGACACCACCAAGGCCCCTGCCGACCGCAAAGCGGCCGCCGCGGTCATCTGGCGCAAGCTGCTCGTGGCCAAGCCCAACGACCCCGTGGCCACCGCCCAGGTTGCCGACCTGCTGCGGCAGGCGGACATGGTCGACGACGCGCTCGCGCTCTACAAAAAAGCCGTCGAGCTGGCTCCCAACAACCCCCAGTATCGCGAATATCTCGGCGAGTACCTTCATAATCTCAAGCGAGCCGACGAAGCCCGGGCCACTTGGTCCGAGATCGCCCAAGGGCCCAACAAAAACGGCAAGAACCTGACCCGACTGGCCGAGGTTCTGGCTGGCTTCGGCTATGTCAAGGACGCCATCGCCCCGCTCACCGAGGCCGTCGCGCTCGACAAAGACGACTTCGGTCTCAGGCTCAAGCTGGCGGACTACGCGCATCGGCTCGAGCGCTATGATGACGCCGAAGTTCAACTGACGGCCGCTTCCAAGCTCGCTGAAAAAGATGAAGAGAAGACCGCTCTGCTGGAGGCGCGGGTCAAGAACGACCTGGCGGCCGGGCGGTTGGCCGCGCGAATCGAAGGATTGCGCAAAGAGCTGGACGGTGACAAAGCCGCGACGGCCGAACGATGGGGCATATTGGCTCGTTACCTGGAGGCTGATACCAAGCTCCCCGAGGCGGTGCGCGCGGCCGATCGGGCGATCGGATTGGACCCACGATCAATCCCGGCCTGGACCTTGGCCGCCCGCGTTCGTGAGTCGGCCGGCAACCTGGGCGACTCGGCGGACGCCTTGCGACGACTGGCCGAAATCGACCGCCGCAATCGCACCGAGCACTTGACGGGTATCGCCAAGATCGAAGCCAGGTTGGGCCAGATCGATGCGGCCCTCAAGGCCGGCCGCGACCTACTTGCCGCCGCGCCGGGCAATCCCGACAACTACGAATTCTTTGCGCAGCTCTGCTTCGGGCTCGGGCGGTCGGAGGAAGGTCTCGACGCCTTGCGACGTGCTGTCCGGGTCAATCCCAACGACACGAAGATCGTCCTCACATTGGCCGAGACGCTGGCCGGCCAGTATCGAACCGACGAGGCGATCGAGATGTACTGGAGGGCCTTCGACAAGGCCGGCGATCTCGACGCCAAGCTCGGCACGGTCACGCGGCTGACCGAACTTTACCTCCAGCGCAACCAGTTCGACCGGCTGTTGACGCGGCTGCAAAACCAGGAGCGCGACACCCGTCCCGCCGCGAATCAGGGCCAAGCGCAGCAGCGCGACGTGGCGATTTGCACAGCACAGGCTTATGCGACCTCCGGCGACCTGGGGAGTGCTCGTGCCGAGCTCGAGCGGCTGCTGGCCACGAGCACGAAGGATACGCAGCTCCTCCAGCAACTCTCGAAGCTCGCAGAGGAAGAGGGCGACGTCGAGAGCGCCGCGCGGTATCAGAAGCAGTTGAACGAGCTCGCCCCCACTGATGATAACGCCTCTCGCCTGGCGCAACTTATTCACGCTATGGCGAGCTGGAAGAAGCCCAGGCGGTCTGGTCGAAGATGGCGTCGGGCAAGAGCGAGGCGCATCGGATCTTCCACGCGATGGATAGCCTGCTGGCGCAGAAGAAGCTCCAGCCCGTGATCGAGGCGACCGAGTCATTGATTCGCAAGAATCCGCACGACTGGGAAGCGCTCTATCGGCAGGGATTGGCGCTCCAGGCGCTGGAAAAACCGGCCGAGGCGGCCCGCCGGTTCCAGGCCGATGCTCGATGTGCCGATCGGCGACGACGAGAAAAGCGCCATGGCCAAGGCCTGGACCCGCGACCCGAAGCTCAGGCCCGCGACCGCACGCGCCACGACGGCGGCTCAACAAGTCGCCAATCCCATGCAGGATCGTATCGGCATACTCCTGCAGATCCGCATCGCCTGCGGGCTTGAGAATCGCGTCAGCTATGTCCAGCCGAGGCGTGACAACGGTCTGGTCGCCGCAGGACTTTGGTCAGGCCCGGATGGCCGCCCTGGGCTGGCTGCTCAACCTGGCACAGAAGCAGAGCCCGGCGAACGGTGAAGAGCGGGTGGAGCAATTCGAAAGGCCGCTGAGAAGACACCGGCCGACCTACGCGCACTCTTGGGACTGGTTTTATCTCTGCCTGCTGCGGAGTGACAACGCGGGCGTGTTCGCTGCCGGCAAGAGCTTGAGCCGAGCCGCGGCGACCGATCCGCACGGCACTCTGGGCTTATCTGTACTCGCTGAGCGTCCGGCTGCGGCCGCTGGGCCAGCGCGTAACCGTCGCCGTCGCTACCCGCGTCATGGATCAGAAAGATGACACGCCACCACTCGACAAGAACGAGCTCGACCACGTCCTGCAATGCTACCGCAGCTTGCAAGCTCGCCGCCCTGATCTGGCGGCCGGCTTCCTGCTTTCCATCGCGGAAGAGCTGAAACGTGCCAAATCGGTTGACGAAGCGGAGCGTTTCTATCGGGAGGCGATCGCCGGCGCGACGCAGCTCGCGCAGATCGACGGCGCGTTCATCCTGGCCGCCAGCCGAGGAGATACCGAATGCCTTAATCCAGCTCTCCGACCGTGCCGAACGGCTCCAATCGAGTCGAGGCTCCCAGGCCAATGCCGTCGCTTTGTCGCTCTACTATGGAACGGCCACGTCGATTGCCCAGGGCATGAGCGTTCGCGCCGATCAAAAGGCGTATGCGCGACGTGCTGCGACTGCTTGATTACCAGCTCGCCGCGACTCGCCATAAACAAGAAAAGCAATCGCCAGGCGCCGCCCGGGCCGCCCGGCGCGGCTGGCGATGCGGGCGAACGTCGGTCAAAGTTACCCGATCTGGGTCGGCAATGACGCGCGTTCGGTGTCGTTCACCTTTCCGAAGGCCAACGAATATCTCGATGACAACGCGATCCAGATCTTGCGCAACGCATTCGAGCTCTATAAACGCGACGATATTGTGAGCGATCTGATCGGCCATTTCCGCCGGCAAGTCGACGCGGCCCTAACTCTGGCCGACGCGATCTATCCGCGGCTGGCCCTCAGCTCGATCTACTGGTGGAACGATGATAAGGAAGAGGCGATCGCTGAATTCACCAAGGTGGCCGATGAGTCCAAATCGGAGTCGGAGCTGCGCTTGGACTTGGCCGAGCTGCTGGAGCAGCAGGGTGAACGGACCGACGCGCTGGCCCTGGCGGACGCTGTCCAGCCGCTCGACAACTCGACCATGAAACGTCGCGAGGAGCTGGCGCTGCGGCTTGCCGTGTTGATCGGCGACCTCGAGCGCGCCCGCCAGGCGGCCGAGCGGCTGTTTGGCTTGCGGCTCGATACCGATACACAGGTCAGCCTCGCCGGCCAGATGAGCCAGCTCGGCCTGCACGAGCTGGCCGAGGCGGTGCTGGGCCGCGCCCGCCGGCGCGCCGGCAACAAGGCGACGGCGCTGGTCGGGATGATGCTCCAGTACCAGAGCCAGGGCAAGCTGGATACGGCCGTGCAGGTCGCCATGCAGATCTTCCGCTCGACCACCGCGATGCGCCAGACCAACCCCAACATCTACTATGCCGACGACCCCGACGCCAGCCGCACCGCCGCCATCGGCGTCCTGGCTCGCTCCGGCCGGCTGACTCAACTGATCGACCAGGCCATCGAGCAGCTCAAGAAGACACCAAACTCGGTCCAGATCCATCAGACCCTGGCTGACTATTACAAGGCAGCCAACCAGCGCGAAAAGGCCCGCGCCGAGCTGAAGAAGATCGTCGAGCTCCGCCCCGACGACTTCAACCTCCGCCACCAGATCGCCATTCAGCTCACACAGGAAGGCCAGGCCGCGGCCGCCGTCGAACATTACAAGGCGATCCTCAAGAAAGAGCCGTCCTGCTCGGCCGCAACTTTTTCAGGTCCAACATGCCTTCCAGCAGGCCGGCAAGAGTGAGGAGTTGATCACCCTGCTCGAAGAAATGGACCTCCGGCAGTTGGGCCAGCCGTCCATCCGTCTTTAACATGATTTCGAACATGTATATGATGACAGGCTCAAGGACCGGCCGATGCGTCTTTTCAAGAAGGGGTGGAAGGCGTTTCCGGACGATCGAGCGCCTCTTAATGAATTATATCAGCAAGCGAGCAGATCTGGCAGATGCCCGAGATGTACGAATACGCCCTGCGAGACGATCATTCCCAAGCCAGGCACGTTCGTCCCGGTAACCCAGTGGAACGCATCTCAGCCAGATCATGTCCTACAACGCGCGACGGGCGGATGAACTCGATCGTTTCCCGGCTGCTTGACTATGGCCGCCAGCCAAGGGAAGCTCGACGAGCTGGCGGCCCGGGTCGAAGCGGCGCGGAAGGAGATACCGGCTGGAAGGCCGGCATTGTCTTCAAGGCATTGATCGACTGCCGGCTCGGGCGTCACGAACAGGCCCAGACGCAGATCCGGCAGTTCCTCGCTCAGCCCAAGGACGAGTCGATTCCGTCCGACGTCTACTGGCTGATCGGTTCCGAGCTCGAAGAACCACGCCGCGACTCACGACCTGGCCGTGATGGCCTATGAAACCAGTGCCAAAGGCTCGGCCGACGACAACAATTCCCGGCTCGATTTCGAGTACGGGCCCGCCAAGCGCCTGGTCTCGATGTATGCCCGCGACAAACGCCTGGAGGATGCCCGGAAAATCCTGGTCGAGCTCCCGAAGAGACGAGACAACCGCGTCGAATATCATCTACCCGACGGTTATCTCGAGCAAATCAGGATGCAAAGGCTGGGATCGGCCGCCGGCGAGTTGCTCAAGCTCGGTTTCGCCGCCGATGCCGCCGTGCTCTACAACGAGTCGATTGCCCTGGCCAAGGACATTCCCGCCGATTCCCCCAACTACATTGGCAATCGGGATGGGCTCGTCCGCCAGCACCGCGACGGATTGACGCGAGGCGCTCGAGGAGCTCAAGCCCGAAGACCTGGCGGCGAGTCTCACCCGAATGATCGCCGGCTCCGAAGCTGCGACCCCAAGAAGAACCCCGATGCGAACCAGACTTTTTCCGCAGACGAAGAAGGCGACCCGCTCCTGGACCTGGCCGTGCTGGTGCATCCTCGCGAGCTCGACAAGGCGACGGTCCGAAGCCTGCTGGCCGACACGGTGGCGGCCGCGGCGACGGGTCGTCGCCCGACGAGGCGAAAGGCACGGGACCAACTGCGCCACGCTCGAGGCGTCGCGGAAGAATCACCCCGACGACCTCTCGCTGGCGATCGCCGAGAGCTCTGCTGGCCCTGGGGTCGGGCGAGGCCACGCGCATGGAGCCTGCGCTGGCTCGACTGGGCGAGCTGGTGGAGAAGACCCCGCTCGAGCCGCTCGGAGCGGGAACGCGGGCCAATGCCGGCAGCGGGCCAGGCCGCGCGGCAGGTACCGCTCTGGCTGGTGGCCCGTGCCTGCTGGAAGCAGAAAAAGGCCGCCGAGCTCCAGCCCGTCGCCCAGAAGCTGGCGACCCGGGCCCTCGAGGCGGCGCGACGTCAGTCCGAGAACACCGCTCTCCTGGCCATGCTTCGCGAGCAAGGGCGAATTGGCACTGGCGCGGGGCGACCGGGCCGGGGCGGAGGCCGCCTGGAGTGAGATGCTCAAGCGGGTGGTCGAGCCCGCCGATCGGAGCGTTGAAGAAGCCCGGCCGAAGCCAAGGAAACCGGCCGCGCCACCAAGGCCGCCGTCCCCGCCGCGCGCGACCTCGATGGTCGACGTCAAAGGGGTGCACGACTTGCGGCCTATCAGGCTCAGCAGCCGGTGTCTCGAGGCCAGCCGGCCGGCCCGCGAGCCGGCGACAGCCAAGGCAGCCGGCGCGCCGGTCAAAGGGTGCGCGGCTCGTGCCAGAGGGCCGGTCCGAGAACCAAGGGCGTCGCCGCGATCGAACTTGCCGCTCTTGACTCTGGATCGGTTCGAGCAAGCGATGCAGATCGCGCGGTTGGCCGCCGAGCACGACTTGCCGGACCTGAGCGTGCGTGCCGTGCGTGAGGCCCTCCGCGCGGGGCCGCCGATTATTCCGGCCCCGAACGACGACCGATCGGCGCGTGTCGCGGTCCGGTCGCGAGCGATGGGATGGATGAAGGACCGGCCGACCAGGTATCGCCGCGCGTCGTCGCCAACTTGATCGAGCTCGAACGGCTCTGGCGAAAACATAAACTGAGCGCCGGACGGCCGCTATCAGGTGCTGCGCGACGTGGTGATGCCGGCCGCGCGGCCGGACGAGGTGTTCCTTTATGCGACGCCGCTCAATGCGAACACCTTGCGACGTCCCCAGAGCGTGGGCATGCTGCTGGCGGATTGGGCCGTGAAAGCCGGCAAGGCCGACGAGCTGAAGCAGGCGATCATCGCGCGCAAAGGGCCACCGACGGCCGAGCTGCCGCTCGCGATCCTCTCGCCCAGCTCGCCCTTGCGATGAACGACCCGGCCGCGACCAGCGAGGCGCTCAAGGTCATCGCGGCGCGCCTGAAGACGGACACGTCGCGCAACACCGCCGAGCTGGCCTGCCACGTCGCGATACCGGCGCTGACCGGCCGCAGGCCGAGCTGGCGACCGCCGCGATCGGCATACTGGACTCGGCGGCCAAGGGCATGGAGAGCGACGAACCAGCCCGAGCCGCTGGCCTCGCTGCTACTCATCCTCGCGCGCCGGCAATTCGAACTGGGTGACGCCGCCGGAGGCCGCAAGCGGCTCGACGCCTACCTCGCCGCGATGGATAAAAGCACGATCCGCTACGGCGGCGACTACCCGCTTTTTCTGCGCAAACAGCAGCTTCAGCGCGTCGCCGCGGAGCTCGTCCGGGCCGGCCTTTGGTCCGATGGCTCGAGACGCTGGGCCGGTTCGTCGACGCGCCGGCGTACTCGGGCGGCGATCCACCGGTCGACGACGTGCTCGTCCGGTTGTTGCGGCAGCTCGCCGCCCGTCCGGCCCACGAGCGGTATGAAACCCTCCGCGCCTGGACCATGCCGGCCAAGGACCGCAAGGTCGTGCGGATTTTGACCTCGCTGGCCGCAACGAAATGGCGCCCGACGTGTTTTCACGAAACGAGCCGCGCAGGGCCCAAGGCGGGCGCCGCTCGACCTGCCGGCGATCAGACGGTCGTCAGCACGACAACCGCCCTGATCGAGTCGGCGCGCCAGGCTGGAACGCTCGACCAGCTCGCCGACGAGGCCCGCGCCGTCGCCGATCTCAAGGCCGCTCAAAAAGTGGAGAACGCCGAAGCGTTTTATCTGCTGGTCGAGCTGGCGCGCGGAAGGGGCCAAGGTTACGCCCCGGATCGAGGCCCGGCTGGCCGAGCTGATCAAGGAGAACGAAACGGCGCCTGATCCCGCGATCAACGAGCGGCGTGCCAAGATCCAGGCTGAGCACCGCCCGATCCGAGCGGCTCACTTTCCCCTGGACCGATAGCCTGGTCGCGACGACGGCGCTTCGCGACAAAGACCCGGCCGTCAGCCGCCTGGGCGAGCGTCTGACTCATGCCTTGATCAAGCGTGGCGAGATCTTGAGCGATTGGGCGGTGCTGTCGCGGTTACGGGGAGAGCTGGCTGAAGCGGCCGCGCGACGAGCAGGCGCTCCCGAAGCCATCTCCGCGTCATTGCCGGCTCTCTGGCACCCGGCGGACATGCGGCCGAGCTACGACCTTGCGAGAACCGATTCGTCAACCGTCTGGGTCGCCCACCAGGGCCTGGTGGCTCATCCGGCCGGCTCCGCGACCGACGTTCTCTTGTTCGACTATCCCCTCACCGGAACTTACGAGGTGAGCCTCGACGCTTATGTCGGGCCTTGGGCGGGCTCGGTCGTCACTCTCAACGGACTGGCCGTTCTCCCATCCGTCGCCGGCGGTACCGCCAGGGTCTTTCCGGTCGGCGGCAACGAGAAAGTCCCGATTCCCTGGCCCCTGTCCCGCTCGCACGGCTTCAACAGGCTGACCATCCACGTCGAGCCCACGAACGTCCGTTACCTCGTCAACGGCCATTTGCTTTATCAGGACAACGAGCCAAGCTCGACCAGTCCCTGGCTCGGCTTGCTCGCGTCACCGCGAACGGAATTCCGCCTGGCGGAACCTGAAGATCCAGGGTGAAGCCAAAGATCCCCCGCGAGGTTCGGCTCAGCCAGGGAGATCGACTCGAGGGCTGGGTGGCCAGCTTCTATAGCGAGACCGTCGCCCACCCGGCGGACCGAGCAGCGAGACTGACCAGTACGGCAACGTTGACCCAGGTTCGCTTGAGCCGGCGGCCTGGCAAAAAGCGCAAAGCCGGCGCAAGTCGGGAAAACCAAAGGCCGCCGGTCGTCCTCGAGGAATTTGACTGGGCGGCGCAGGACGGCGTGATCCATGGACGCAGAGTGTTCCCGGATGCCAACGCCGCGACGCGGAAGTTGTTTATCAGGAGAACTCCCGGCGGCCACCGAGGCCAACCAGAGCCGCCTGTACTATTTTCGACCACTCCACGACGGCGATACAATTTCATATGAATTCCTCTACGAGCCAGGCCAGGTCATGGTCCATCCGGCGATCGACCGGCTGGCCTTCCTGCTCGAAGAAGGCGGCGTCCGGATTCACTGGATGACCGCCGGAGGAAACTGATCTCTCGGGCTTGCCGGCCGACAACGTCGCCGACGAGCCGGCCAACCGTCGTGGGCCCAAGCTCATCCCACTCAAGGCCGGCGAGTGGAATGCCGTCAAGCTGTCGTTGAAGGCGAACACAGGTCACGCTCGAGTTGAACGGTCAGACGATTTACGAGCGTCCGCTCGAATCCAGCCTGGGACGCCAGTTCGGGCTGTTTCATTACAAGGACCAAACGGCCGCCCAGGTGCGCAACATCGTGCTCCGCGGCCAATGGCCCGAAGCTCTGACCAACGATCAGCTCGCCAACCTGCTGGCCCCCGATCCCGCCTCGCCTCTACCGATTCGATTCGACGGGCCCGCCATGCCGTGATCGGCGAGCCACTCTTCGCTCTCGAGGCGGGCGAGATCGTGCAAAAGGCCGATCAGCTGCCCGCCAGCGAGCGGTACGCACTTCTGGCCGATTGGGTGCTCCCAAGCCCCGATCACCCGGTCTGGCGGCTCGAGGGCGATTTCAGCCCCCACGTTCCCACCGCCCGGCATGCCAAGAAGACCGTGCCAAACCGCGAATCGCGGGGTGCGAATGCAAAGCGGAGGCGAGCTCCGCGCTCCGGCGATCGAGCTGGTCGAGACCGCCAAGGCTCTGGGGAAACTCGACGAGCTGGACGAAACGCGTGGCCGCGATCAAGCTCGAAAGCGAGTCCGACCGCGTTGCAATGAGCGAGGCAAGGATCGCATTGGAGGCATTGATCCAGATCGCCCGCGGCGACGATACCGCGGCCGCGAAGGCGCTGGACTCGATCAAGACACGGCTCGACAAGAGTCCGATCGATCAGCCGGAATGGATGCATTGGCCTGAGATGGTCCTCGCCGCGCAGCCATCGAGCAGCCCAGGCTGCGCACCTCGGCTCTATCGTTACTGGAAGCCATGGCCGGGGCGTTCGAAAAGAAATCCGGCAATCCGGCCGATCCTCGAGCGGCCACCGCACTATGGAAACAGCGCATCGATCACCTCCGCGGCCGCGCGACGGTGTTAGCCGCGGTCGGAAAGAGGCAGGCTTGGGAACGGCATTGGCGTTTGGGGCCGATCCGGACGATTCTCCTTGGGCGCACGTCACGCCGTCGCGGGCCGAGAGCCGAGGACTCGGCGAGCCGATCCCGCACTGGAGTCAAACCGACGGTGAGTTCACCCATTACCCCGGCCATGTTCGCGACCTCCTGTATTTGAACGTGCCGTTGCGTGGCGAGTTTCAACTCGACTGTGAGCTGACGTCTGGACCCGGGCGCGAAATTCAAGTCGTCTACGGCGGCCTGGCGGTCGGGCCGAAGGCCGACTTGAAGCATCTGGACCGCTCGCAGTTCGGCCGGCCGCTGGCTGAGATCGCGATCAACCCTCCGCTGGACAAACCGGGCGAGTGGTATCCGTACCGCCTGGTCGTAAGCGGGGGGCGAATGACGTCGTTCATCAACGGCCGCAAGGTGAACGAGTCCCAAGTGCCGGCCGACGTCGACCCCTGGCTGGCCCTTGTCTGCTAAGGGTCGCAACCGGCGCCGTGCGCAAAATCGCGATCTCGGGCAATCCGTCGGTTCCCGAGAAGCTCAACTTGTCGACGCTACCTGGTCTCGGCGGTTTCATGGCCGAAGAGTATGCCGAAACAACCAACGGCGAGAATCCCCACTGGGATAAACGGGGCGATGAAATCGTCGGCCGCATGATCGAGGGAGAACTGCCGGGAGCAAGCAGGAGAGCGTGCTCCGCTATCATCGGCCGATGGTCGAGGATGGCCGGATCGCCTACGAATTTTACTACGAGCCAGGCAAGGTGGTGGTCCATCCCGCGCTCGATCGCTTGGCGTTTTTGATCGAACCGGACGGAGTCAAGGTCCACGTACTGACCGATGGAGCCTTCGAGCGCAATGGCCTGGCCGGTGGCAATACGCGTGATGAGCCAGAGAACCGCCGCGGACCGGCCTCGCTGCCCTTGAAACCCAATGCCTGGAACAACCTGATCCTGAGTGTGGCCGGCGACAAGGTCACGCTCGAGCTCAACGGCCAGGCGATTTACGAGCGGAGCCTGGAACCGGCCAATCAGCGGAGTTTCGGCTTGTTCCATTTCGCCGACGAGACTCAGGTCCGCGTACGCTCGGTCAGCTACCAGGGCCATTGGCCTCGCCGCCTGCCCGAAAACCTCCGGTAGAACACAGACCCGGCAGCTCGGGGCTTGCGGCTGGGTGTTCGGTGCGTTTAACTGATTGAATTCGATGGTTGGAGCGCGACTGGGCGTTCCCTTGAACTTGACTTGAGCTCGGAGTCTAAGCGCCATGAATCCTGTTCGCCTACTCGTTTTCTTCTTACTCGCCGTTGTGAATCCGGAGTTCGGCGCGTCGGACAAAGACAGCGGGGAGGGTGATCTGGCGAAGCTCCAGGGTCAGTGGGTGGTCGTCTCGTTGGAGCATCGAGGCCATGTCGCGGAGCCCGCCGAATTTGAGGGACAATCGTCAGTGTACGAAAAGAACCGGTGGACCTGGAAAGTCGGAGACAAGGTCATGCGACGGGGAATCATCACCCTGAACTCGACCCGAAGCCCCAAGGCGATCAACACCTGGGATTCCGACGGACCCCACGAGGATGAGACAGTTCCCGGGATCTACCAGCTCGACGGTGACACACTCAAGCTCTGCTTCGCGATGCCCGGCGAGAAGCGACCCACTGAATTCACCACCAAGTCGGGCACTGGAGCGATTCTTGTCGTTTACAAGCGGAAGAAAGCCTGAAGTGACGGCATGGCACTCCTTCGTCAAATCGCACAACTGGGTCACCCCGTGCTCCGGACCACCGCGAGTGCCGTCGTTCTACCGGCCGCCGGCGCGACTCGCAGGCTCGTCGACGACATGCTGGCCACGTTGATCGACGCCGGCGGCGTGGGAATTGCGGCCCCGCAGGTCTACGAGCCAGTGGCAATCTTCATCGTCGCGTCCCGGCCGAATCCCCGTTATCCCGATGCACCCCTCATGGAGCCCGAGGTTGTGATCAACCCCGAGATCGTGGGTCGTTCCGACGAAGTCGTCAAAGGCTGGGAAGGGTGTTTGAGCATCCCTGGGATTCGCGGCGAGGTCAGTCGGCATCGGTCGATTCGGGCGCGGTACCAGACGGCGGCGGGCCTTTTGGTCGAGCGGGAATTCCATGAGTTCGTCGCGCGCATTTTCCAGCATGAGGAAGACCACCTCCGCGGCATCGTTTTCCTCGATCGACTGGAAAGCACCCGGGATGTGATCACCGAGAAGGAATATCAAAAGCGCGTCACGCGGTGAATGTCAAAATCAGGTACTCGTCGGCACCGGTCGAGAGCTGGAGACACGTGTCGCACTCTCCGACCCGGTGTAGTACGATCAACATACCGATTTCGGTGTAATCCGCGAATAATCTGCGCACGGACAGACCCCAGGCGCTGGCTATTGGGATCGAGTCAGATCCGAGGAACCGCTATGGCCCTTGAGCGCGTCGCTGAAGACATCTCGCCCTCGGCCTCAAAGCCGGCGAACGCCGACGATGGGGCACGCCCGGTCGCGTTGGTGACCGGCGCATCGAGCGGCATCGGTGCCGATCTGGCGCGCGAGCTGGCCAGGGATGGGTACGACCTCGTCGTGACGGGACGTCGCGTCGAGCCAATGGAAACACTCGCCGAAGAGCTGAAAGCTCATGGCGCGAGCACGATCGTCATCGCGGCGGATCTGAGCCAGTCCGGCGCCGCCGCCCGGCTCATGGAAGAGATCGAGTCGCAGAGACTGACCATCGACGTCCTGATCAATAATGCCGGCGTGGGTGCGCATGGGCGGTTCGATCAAGCCGATCTGGTCCGGCTCGGAGAGATCCTGCAAGTCAACATCGTCGCGCTCACCGAGCTGACCCGGCTGCTGTTGCCAGGCATGGTCGCGCAAAAAGCGGCCGGGTGATGCTGGTGGCCTCGACCGCGAGCTTTCAGCCAGGCCCGCAGATGGCGGTCTATTTCGCAAGTAAGGCGTATGTCCTCAGCCTCGGCGAGGCAATTGCGTACGAGCTCCGCGGCACCGGGGTCACAGTCACAACCCTTTGTCCCGGCGCCACGGCGACCAATTTCTCCAAGGTGGCCGATACCGAGAACCTGGCTCTGCACAAAAGCTCGTTGACGCCCGTGATGACCTCGGCCGAGGTTGCAAGTATCGGCTACCAAGCTCTCAAAGCCGGCCGTCGTGTCGTGATCACGGGACTACTCAACAAGATCATGGCAATCACCGCTCGACTCATGCCACGGGCCGTTTCCTTGCAAGTTGCCAACTCCATGATGTCGATCAAGTGAATTTATGTTATTCATATAGCGTCGAGTAGAATTGGCGCGATTTGAAGGAGCATTTAAATGAGCACGGCTCTTCTTTCACCGGCCAAGGAACCGCAGCAGGCCGCAGAGGTCGTCGCGCGACTGCGTCAGAACTTTGACGCTCGCCGCACGCGTCCACTGTCGTACCGGCAGGAACAGCTTGAGGGCCTGTCGCGCTTTCTCAAGGAGTGCGAGCCCGAGATCGAGGAGGCACTCCGCCAGGATATGGGACGGCCGTCGGCTGAAGTGTACCCGGCCGAGATCGCCTTCACCGCGGCCGAGATCGCCCTCGCGCGTCGCAAACTCTCCGCCTGGGCCAAGCCCGAACGTGTGTCGACGTCACTGGTTGGCCAACCCGGACGGAGCCGGATCTACCGCGAGCCATTGGGGGTGGTGCTGATCATTGCGCCCTGGAACTATCCGCTCCAGCTCCTGCTTGTGCCGCTGGTCGGCGCGATCGCCGCGGGCAATTGCGCAGTCTTGAAGCCGAGCGAGATCACTCCGGCCATGAGTGATTTGCTCGCTAGACGGCTGCCGGATTTTCTCGATCGCGAGAGTGTCCAGGTGGTCGAAGGTGGCGTTGCCGAGACGACCGCGCTCCTTGCCGAGCGGTTCGATCACATTTTCTACACCGGCAACGGAACCGTCGGAAGGATCATCATGGAGGCCGCGGCCAAGCACTTGACGTCGGTCACACTCGAGCTGGGCGGCAAGAGCCCGTGTATCGTCGATCAAAACACCGACCTGGACGTCGCCGCCCGGCGCATCGTCTGGGAAAATTCTTCAATGCCGGACAAACCTGCGTCGCTCCCGACTATGTACTCGTCCACCAGGCGATTGAAGACGCACTGCTCGCTCGCATGAAGCAGACGCTCCTCGAATTCTTCGGCAATGATCCGAGCAAGAGCGCGGATTACGGCCGCATCGTCAACGAGCACCATCATCGGCGCTTGATGAAGCTGTTACCCGGCAGCGGCGAGGCTTTCGCCGGGGGCGTCGGCGACGAGGCGAACCGCTACATCGCACCGACGATCCTGCGAAATGTCCCTGAAGCGCACCCGTGATGGCCGAAGAGATCTTCGGTCCGATCCTGCCCGTGCTCAAGTTCCGCGGCATCGACGAGGCAATCGCGCAAGTGAATTCACGGCCCAAGCCACTGGCGCTTTACTTGTTCACGAGTGACGAGGACGTTCAGCAACGCGTCCTGGAGCGAACGAGTTCGGGAGGCGTCACCGTGAATCACACTTTACTGCACCTGACGGTTCCGTCGCTCCCGTTCGGTGGTGTCGGCGCCAGTGGCCTGGGAGCTTACCACGGCAAATTCTCGTTCGAGACCTTTAGCCATCGCAAGTCAGTCCTCGTCAAGCCGACCTGGTTCGACCCGAGTTTCTTCTATCCGCCGTATGACAACGCCAAGAAAAAGTGGGTGCGACGGCTGGTATGACCGGGGCTTCAGCGGCCCACCGGCAGGGTCAGAACCGGAGTTCTCTGGGCGCCGCTCTCAGACGTCAATGGGTTGCTCACGTCGAGTCGGATCAGTTGCATCATCAGGCTGAAGGTCTGCTTCGTGGCTTGATCGCGATCGTCGATATAGAACCAATAATCACGGTACTTGACCGCGAGATAGGCGTCATGTGGCCGATGGTGTTGCTTTGCATGGTACACAACGAATAAACCCTCGGTCACATTCCGCCAGTCGAAGAAAGTGCCGTCAGGCTCGATCGTCGCCCTGGCAACTCCCGAAATGAGGTGTTCCGGAGGGACGACGATTCCATGCGATAGATACTGGAGCACGCCGACCGTGGACCGAGGCGAAATGATGATCTTGTCAACATAATCCGGAAGCGGCGAGGGATCGGCAAAAGGCTCGGATTCATCAGCGGTGTAATCGCAGTGGAGCAATCCGGGCGTCAGGTGCAGAATACGGCCCACCTCGAGGATATTCGGCGTATTGACGGCCTCGGGATTGATTTTCAGCACGAGATGGGTCTGTGCTTGGTCAATACCCAGGAATCGTCGTCTTTCTTCTTGATGTACTTAAATGAATGCTTGGCCGCCTCGACGACGTCCGCGGCGGTTATCTTTGATGCCGGTAAGGGATCGCCCAACTCGATGACTCTCTCCTCGGGCACGACGCGGGTGTAGCCGCGGTCCTGATTGACTTGCAGCAAGTCAACCAATCGACGGAATTCCTTGTACTCCGGCACGATTTCGCGAGGGGGACCGCTCGCGGTCACGGCGTTGGGCACACGATTGATGTACTCGACCCAGAGGCGGTATGTGGTCGAAACGGGCCAAGTTGTGCCGGTGAGGAAGGCGAGCCCTTCCAGTGTGATCGGCCGGAAGAACCGCTCGACGGCTTGTGGGCTGTTGACCGGGGTCATCGTGATCGTTGGGCGGTTGGCTCCGTTCAGGCTGGCTCCTGGCAGAACCCGAGCGAATGACTGGACCAGGGTGCTCGCATTGGACCCGGCCGCCGCCAAGAATGGCTGTGCCTGCACGGATCCATTCAGCTCGTACTGGGCCGCGATTGACGCCACGTCGAGGAGGTTGAGCGACTCGTTGTAACGCAAGCGCACCAGGTTGAGGAGTAGCTCCTCTTCGCCGACAAGTTTGATGGAATCATTGTAGAGACGGTGCGAACCCTCCAGGGCCTTCGGACCGAACGCGCAGCCCCCTAGCGTCCAAATCCAGAGGATCGCCAGGTTCACACGCAGGAGTCGAAGGAGGGCCGCCCTCCAGCTTGACACGGGCAAGACTTCCCCTCTCCGGGCCAGAAACGACCTTCCTATCCGGCATATCCCTATTTTCGACCAAAACCGGCAAAATCTTCGGCATCGGTGTAAATTGGCAGCAGAAGGGACTCGACTTTCTACCGAACGCAGGCACGAGATCGGTTTTTCCTCGAATCCAGGGAATCACGGACGGCGCGACAGAGCCACATTATGTTGGCGGGCGAGGAGAAAACTCCCATTCCATAGGACTCCCGAGATGGCAAGCGCACGAACAAACACCGTCCTGGTCGGAGAGCTCGGCAAGCTGTACAGTTTGGGCTCGGTCGGCTCGTTATCGGATGGCCAGCTTCTGGAGCGTTACCTGGCCGAGGGATGAGCCGGCCGTGTCCGAAGCCGCGTTCTCGGCGCTGGTCGATCGGCACGGGGCCATGGTCCTGAGCGTTTGCCAGCGCGGTCTTGCACGACCCGCACGACGCCCATGACGCATTCCAGGCGACTTTTCTCGTGCTGGTGCGAAAGGCCGGATCGATCAGCGCCGCGAGTCGGTCGCGGGCTGGCTGTACGGGATCGCGCGGCGGGTCGCGGCCCGGGCCCGGCTCGACGCGGCCCGACGTCGCCAGCAACTTTCGGCGCTGGTCGAACAAGGGCCGATCTGATGCAGCGACGATGAGCCAGGGACTGTCGCGAGATTGAACCCGATTATGGCCCGTTAATCGCCGAGATCGACTAGTTGCCTGATCGGTTCCGCGACCCAGTGGTTCTCCATTATTTTGAGGGGCTCAGCTGCCGAAGCGACGGCGCTGCGGCTGGGCTGCCCTCGCGGCACGGTCCTGTCGCGGCTGGCCCGGGCTCGCAACCGGCTGCGGCGTGCGGCTCGAGCAGCAAGGGGCTTCGCTCGAGGCCGTCTTGCCGGCCAGCTCCGTCGCGAGTCGCTTGTTCTCCAGTACGGCCGTGCCGGGTGCCCTCGACGCAAGCGACGGTCCGCTCCGCCGTCTCCCTCGCTCTGGCGGGGGCGACCGTCGAAAATGTTGTTCCTGTTGCCGTCGCGTCGTTATCGCGCGGGGTGGTCCGCAACCTGATGATGGCCAAGGTCCGGGTGGCGTCGGTGCTGATTCTGCTGGGAGTGACGGGCGCCGTGATCGGCCTGACGGCGATCGCACCCGCCGCGGACAAGCCTCAAGAGCAACGGTGCGATGAAGGTGTCGCCATCCCAGTCCGATAGCTCCGGCTGTGAAGGCTCCGACTCCCAAGACAAGCGAGAGGCCAGTCGAGTGCACTCACGTCGTTCGAGGACAAGTGCTCGACCCTGACGGAAAACCGTTCGCGGGCGCCCAGATCGTGTCGTGGCTACCCACCGGGGCACCGACGACTGGCAGCAATCTCCCAAACCCATCGGGACGAGTGGTCCAGACGGCCGTTTCGAGGTTGCGATTCCTCCAAGACGCACTCGCGCGTCCGGCCAACCAGCGAGAGAATCCTCTTCTCGCTCCGTTTCTCGCCGCTCTGGCATCAGAGTTTGGACCAGCCTGGGTCAAGATCGAGCTCGCAACTGGCGGGAAGGAACCGACGCTCAAGCTGCGCCGCGACGACGTTCCGATCGTCGGTCAGATCATCGGACTCGAAGGGCGGCCCGTGTCGGGGGTTTCGGTCAGCGTGATGGCGATCGGAACGGTTCCGGACGGCCTCCTCGAACGGCTCCAAGATAATGCGCGGCAAGATGAATCCCGTGCTCTGGGACGAAATGCGAGACGCTATCTCGCTGGGCGACCAGGGTCCGATCCCCAGCGTCCGAACAGGCGCCGACGGTCGATTTCGATTGAGCGGAATCGGTCGAGACCGGTTGGACTTATTTATCGCTCAAGGGTGACTCGATCGAACAGTCGATCGAAATGGTCTTGACCACGAGCGACGCGAATTACAAACCCCTCCTGCTGCCGGGCGACGGCTCGGGCCAACGAAAGCTCCTGGGACCGCAGCACGATGCTCTCGGTGGCGCCAGGGCGAGTCATCGAAGGAATCGTTCGAGATCGCGACACTGGCCGGCCCGTGCCCGGCGCGACGATCCGTTCTTCGACGATGGGTATGGCCACGGCTACCAGTGATGCCCAGGGCCGATTTCAGATCAAGGGCCAACCCAAGGGTAAGGAGAATCCAACTCGAAGTCATCGTCGAGGGTCAGCCTTATTTCAAGATCGCCAAGGTGATCCGTGACTCGATCGGAATTCAGCCAATCCATGTCGACCTCCTGCTCAAGCGCGGGGTCTGGGTTGAGGGCAAAATGACCGACAGGTGCGACTGGAAAACCAGTCAAGGCCGTGGTCGTTTACTACCCATTTCGCGACAATCCTCACGTCAAGGAATGTCCCGACGCTTCGTTCTTGAACAACAACGTGTCGGATGAAGCCGAGTTCCCCACCGATGCCGATGGCCGATTTCCGAGCCGTGGCGTTGCCCGGTGGGGGCATCTTGACGGTCAGGACGAACGGAGCCCGGCTATCCTCACCGCCCGACCGCTCGATCCCCGGGTCGCCGGCAATGTCCTGCACGCGGCCGATTTCCAATATCAGATGCATGGCTATCAAGCCCTGGTTCCGATCAACCCCGGAATGCCGAGCGGACAGTGATCTCCGACATCATCCTCGCTGCCGGCCGTACTCAGCATGTGCAAGTCTTTGGGCCTGATGGTCGGCCGGTTCTTGGAACGAAGGCGATCGGCCTTCAACGCCTGAGCTTGGATGGCGATCTCGTGACCGGTGCCGAGCTTTCGTTTGTCCACGCCAATCCAGGCAAGCCCGAGTCCATTGTCATCGTGCAAAAGAAGCAAGGTCTGGGTGTGCACGTCAAAATCAAGGGAGATGAGCCGGACCCGATCCGGGTCACTCTCCAGAAGACCGGAACGGTCACGGGGCGTTTGGTCGACGAGGACGGGATTCCCCGCCCGAACGTGCCGTTCTCTCTGATGCAAGACGATGACGACGCGGGGACCGACTCGACTTTGATGGAGCTTTTCAACCGAAGGGCTCAAGAGCGGACCCGACGGCCGGTTCCGGGTCGAGGGGCTCGTCGCGGGCGTCCCCTACGAGTTGGACGCGATCAAGAAGAACGAGACGAATTATTCCTTGCGGTCCGAAGGTTACCTGCACAAGAGCCGCTGGACCGTCAAGCCCGGTGAGACCCAGGATTGGGGCGACGTTCAGGCCAAGCGGTATATACCCTGAGACAAGGGAGAGCTGGGGTCGACCTTTGGGAGAGCGGGGATCAATCTCGGTTTTACGTTCTTGCAGAGGGAGTAGACTTTCGCGGTCGCCACGAAGCGAGCATGATAGGGCGATAGTGCAAGCCGTCCGGAATGAGTAATCGGCTTCGGAGGTAATATGCCCGCGATATTGTACTGGCTAGGTGCCGCGCTGGTCGCTGCCGGTCCCACGTGGTGGGACGCACAGGTCGAGGCATCACTCGATCGCGACTCGGCGCACAAGAAGCAATGGGTCGGCTTGCTCGAATCATGCCGGCCCCAACATCGCGCCGGCCTGGCCTACCTGTTGAAATACCTCCCGCGCCGCGACCTCGAGTCGATATCACCCGAGGTGATGGCGGCCAACGTCGCACTGGCCTACCAAGGTCGTAGCGAGGTTCCTTGGGGGGCGAACCTGCCGGAGGAAATCTTCCTGGACGCAGTGCTGCCGAATGTGAGCCTGACAAGCGCCGCCAATCGATGCGGGCCGAGTTCCACGACCGATATCGGAAACTGGTCAAGGACTGCAAGACGCCGGGCCAGGCGGCACTCGCGTTGAACAAGGCCCTCTTTTCCGACTACAAGGTCGGCTACAACACCCGCCGGCTCCGGACCGACCAGAGTTCACGGGAAACGATCGCCCAGGGGATGGCGACGTGCACCGGCCTGTCGATCATGCTGGTTGAAGCGTGCCGGTCCGTGGGCGTGCCGGCACGAGTCGCTGGAATCGCTTCTTGGCCAGGGCGGGGCGGCAACCACACCTGGGTCGAAATCTGGGACAACGGCTGGCACTTCGTCGGCGCCGCCGAGCCCGACCCGAATGGACTCGACCACGCCTGGTTCGTCGGCGATGCCGCGAAGGCCATCAAGGGATCTCCTCAAAGCGCAATTTATGCGGTGACATACCGGGAGACCGGCGCATACTTCCCGATGGTCTGGAATCAATCCGTCAAAGTGCCCGGCGAGGACGTGACCGACCGGTACGTTCGGCGAGGACCGATCGCAACAGTCCGCCCTCGCCTGATGGTCGAAGTCCGTCGCGATGGACATCGCGTCGAGGCCGAGGTGCTCACGCTAGACCGCGAGACCGGGGTCTGTCGCTCGATCGGGTCAAGCCTTGGTCCTCAAGCCGACGTGAATCGTCATTTGACATGCGAGGTAACAACAGGCGCGTCGCTGTTGATCGTTGCCCGCCATGCGGAGGGCGCGGCGATCGGTACGGCCAACGTCTCGGGTGACACGGTCGTCCGCCTCGACATCGATCAGGCGACTCCCAAGGCGGCCCGCGCGGAGCTCGTCCGGATCTTCGGCGATCGCTTCGGGATCGTCGACGCCAAGCGGAGACAGCCCGCAAGCTACTGGCCCAGCTACCGTGGAACGAGTCGATGCGAGAAATCGCCTGGGCCGCATACAAGGCGTCGCCGGCCCATGAGCCGCTCCGCCGCGAATTTGAAGCCAAGACCGTCGTAACCAAGGACAGAAAGAGCCCTTACTTGTGGCGGCATGTCGGTCAGAAGCCGGCTGACGGCTGGGCGCTCGTGATTGCGATGCACGGCGGCGGCGGCGCACCCGACCGAGTCAACGACCAGCAATGGCGGAGCATGTTCGAGCGATACTACAAGGAACATCCCGAGGCAGGCGGCTACGTTTACCTCGCCCTGCGCACTCCCAACAACGAGTGGAACGGCTTCTACGACGATGTAATCTCCCCGCTGGTCGAGCGTCTGATCCGGCAATTTGTCCTGTTTGACGACGTGAACCCCGACCGGGTCTATGCTCTCGGAGCTTCGCACGGGGGCTATGGTGCATTCGTGATCGGCCCAAAAATGCCGGACCGGTTCGCCGCCGTCCATGCCTCGGCCGCGGCACCGACCCCCGGCGAGACGCGAGGCGAGAACCTTCGCGACCTCTGCTTCACAGTCATGGTCGGCGAAAAGGATACCGACTACGGCCGCGCCGACCGTTGCCGGGCATTCACAAAGGAGCTCGAAGGCTGGAAGACTCGGTACGGTGGCTATCCAGGCGGTGTCGTCTCGCTACCAGGCGTCGGCCACTCCGTTCCGGACCGGCACAAGGTGGCCGAGATGCTGAAGTCGGGCGCGCGCGCTGCATCAGCCAGATCGGATCGTTTGGGCCCAGTCCGATGATGTCCTGAACCACTTTTATTGGATCGAAGCATCCCGGCCCAATACTTCGGGCCGCGTTGAGGCCGCGGTGCGCGACAACGCGATCACACTTAAGCTGGAAAACCAGGACGAAGTCGCCCTCTGGCTCGATGCCCCGCTTGTCAACCTCGCCCGCGCAGTGACGATCGAGTTGGACGGCGGACGTCGTGAGGAAATCCCGATTTCACCCACACCGGAAACCTTTTGTGTCGGCCTTGAGAAGCGTGGCGACCCTTGGCTCGCCGCACCGGCACGGATCGTCGTCCCGGTGCGACACTGACAATCGGAAAATACGGACAAAAAGACAAACAGGTTTAATCATTCTTGTAGTTATGCAATACAACGTGTAACGGTATAATAATGCTCTTGTCAGGATTGGGAACTCTCCGTTGTATTTATGCCGTGTTTTCCGCGGTTGGTCGCTTCCCAATCCCCGATGAGGATGGCGTACAGATCGGCGTCGTACCAGCGGCCGTCGCGCCAGAACTTCTGTCGCGCGACGCCCTCATGTTCGTAGCCGCTTTTCTCATAGACCCGCTTCATCGCTGGGTTCATGGTGTGGCCCTCGACGCGGTGCAGACCCAGCTCGCCGAAGGCGAACTTGGTTCGGACCCGAATGGCATCAGTCGCGTAGCCGCGGCCCCAGGCCACTCGTTCGCCGATGAATAGCCCGCCCGTAGCCCAACGGTTGCGCCAGTTGATCTCGTGCAGGCCGATAAAGCCGATGTGCTTGTCGATCTCGTTGAGGACGCCCATGTGAAGTCCGTACCGCGCTGGTCTCGATTTGCTCGAAAAACTGTTCTTCTTGGCGGCGGCTGATTCCAAGGTTGATCTTGAGGGTTGAGGTGATCTGGGGATCGTTGAGCCAGACCAACGCATTCTCAAGGTGGAGCGTCCGGTCCGGTGGGACCAACCGAACGCGGTCTCCCTTTAATCCAACGATCTGCATAGTCAGCCCCGGCTTGTTCAGTTGGTCGGATACTGTCCGTTCTCTTTCATCCAGGTCGTAAGGGCGCGCATCCGCGCTCGAAATTGATGGGGCGGTTCGAACGGGAGTGGGCGAGCGCCCTTCGCCGCCTCGAGGACTTCCGCGGATTCCTTGGGCAGGCCGTTGTCGCCGTAGTGGCTGACAGTCTCGCCGCTAAGTCGGGCCTTGATGGCCAGGATCGAGTAATTCCGCCCGTTGATGAAGAGATAGGCGAGAGTTCGGTCGTAGGGGTCGAGGGTTGGGGAACGCAGGAGCTCGACGTCGGCTGCGGCGGCGAACGCACCTTGAGCGAACGCTTTCGCCTCCGGTCCGAACGGCTGATCATGGGGGAGATTGTGCTCCAGACGGCGAATCTCGGGTGTGTCGATACCCAGGATGCGGACGATCTCGGTATCCTTCTCACCCCAGCGAATGATCACTCCATCACCATCCTCCACTGTGATCGAGGAAGGATTGACCTTCAACCGCTGGCCATGTGGCCGAGGCTGAGCCTTGGGCGCTGGGGCCTGTCGCTTGGTCTGCGGCTCCTGGGCGGTAGACGACGGGGTCTGTGCCAACGCGAACGTCATGAGGGCCAGCCCGAACAAGGCCCAGCCGAAGCACCGGACGTCAACCTTCATACGATCCTCCAAGCCATTGATTTCGCTGCCTCGTTCTTGAAATACGACACATGAGAACCGTGACGAGTTCGGTCTGACGCGATCAGATGCGTGACTTGATGAACGCCAGTCCATCGCGGCACAGCCCCATCGCGTCGGGGAAGAGGTCTGCGCCAAACCTTGGTGGCGGCAGCCAACGCCGGCAGCGCGCGGCCAAAAGCCTCGATCGTCACGTATCCATCGTATCCGGTCTGTTTCAACCCCGCAAAGAATTGATCCCAGTTGACCTGGCCGCTCCCCGGCACTCCGCGATCGTTCTCGGAAACATGGACATGAATCGTCTCCTTTGCACACGACTGAATCGCCAGGGCTTGGCTTTTCTCCTCGATGTGGGCGTGGAAGCTGTCGTACATCATCATGCAGTAGGGATGGTTGACGGCCCGCACGAACCGGGACGCCTGCGCGGCAGTGGTGAGAAAATAGATCTCGAACCGGTTGAGGTACTCGACGGCCAGCCTGATTCCGCGTTCCTGGGCCTTGTCGGCGGCTCGCTGCAAGGTTTCGACTCCATACTTGAACTCGTCCTCAGTCGGCCCCTCACCCGAGAAAACCCCGATCGCCGAGTGGATCGGACCACAGAGGATCTCGCAACCAAAATTCTGACCACACTCCATCACGCGGTCGAGATGAGCCACGGCCGCGTCACGGATCTTCTTCTCCGGCGAGATTGGGTTCGTCTCCGTCCCCATCACCGTGACGGCCGTCGCTCGCAGGCCAAGGCTCTTGATCCGCTTGCCGAGCCGCTCAAATGGAGCGAGGTCGGCCGTGTCGAAGATCGGAACTTCGACCGCGTCGAATCCAAGCCCCTTGACCTGGTCGAGGATCGGGTCGTGCTGTTCGGTGACGTGCGTCGTCCACAAGAGCAGGTTCATGCCGGTTTTCATGGTCGGTTGTCCCTTTTGCAAAGGATCACTCGCGGAGGAGGTCTTCTAAACAGAAAAGCCAGACTAAGCTGAAGATGTCATCGCGCCATTCCCGTATCAAAGCTCCTCACCTGGTAATTCAATCGCGAGGCGATTGCCTTGATCAAACAATCACCCAAATCTCGAGGACGACCGTTCTTCGGAACTCGTTCGGCGAGCCGCTGTGCTTCACGCCAGTCCCCGACCAGGGTTTTCCCCTTGTCAATCGATTGGAAGGGTTTCAGGTAGGCTCGCGCCAGGCTAAGCTCCCATTGATCTCTGACGCCGCAGACGAACTCAAGTCGCACGGGCGTGACGATCGCATTCGTGTCCTCAATTTCGATCAGTCTGTGAGCCCACAGGCTAACGTCAACTTCCTTGATTTGAGCCGATGTATAACCTGTGCGACAGCCGCGCCAATGTCGAACCAGAATGCTCGTATCAAGTACGAAACGCCTCACCAAATCTCCTTTTTAGGCAACCCATTCCGCCGGTTCCAGATGCTCGATTCGTTCGCGCCAATGCTCGGCGACGTCTGCGAGCAATTTTGGAATAGAGAGCGCCCAGATTCGGCGATTCGTCGCGCAGGCGATCGTCATCTCGACGTCTCTGGGAAGATCCGAAAAATTGCTCCACAGAATTGGATAAGCATCCACGTCACGGCCAGCCTCAAATTCGCTCGCGCACCGCAAAAAACCGTCGCGGATGATTTCGCTATGGTCGAGCAGCCAACGCTTCGCTTCCTGGGGATCTGACGGTATGCCCGGTCCCTTGCAGCGAAGATCGACATACCAGAGAAGAGTCGGATCGATCTCCGGGCCGCTATCCTCATAGGTTTCGAAGATCGTGTCCTCGTCCAACTCAATTCCGGTGCGCATCGCGCCGTCAGCGCGCCCTTGCCTGTAGAACGTTAGCTTTGGCATCACCAATCTCCCAAGGAGCTTTCCTCAAACCGGCACAACCGATTCCCACTTGCTGTTCTCGGCTGAGTCGAGCACGGCGTCGCACACGGCTTGGGTTACGAGGGCGTCACGGAAGGTCGGCGCCGTCGGCTGGCCCTTTGCCAAGTCATCGAGGAAGTCGGCAACTTGATGTACGAAAGTATGCTCGTAACCGATCTGGAGTCCCGGAACCCACCATTGCTTCATATAAGGCATGTCGCCGTCGGTCACATGAACCGACCGCCAGCCGCGAACGATCGAATCATCACGATGGTCGAAGTACTCCAGACGATGCAGGTCTTCGAGATCCCACTTGATCGACGCCTTCTCACCGTTAATCTCGAACGTGTAAAAGGCCTTGTGACCCCGGGCGTAGCGGGTCAATTCGAACAGCCCGAGCGATCCGTTGTCGAATCGGCACATAAAAGCGCAAGCGTCGTCAATTCCCACCGGCTCGACCTTTCCGGTGAGGTTATGCTTGCGCTGCTTGATGAACGTCTCGGTCATGGCGGAAACCGAGCTGATAGTGCCGTTGAGCCAGAGCGCCGTGTCGATGCAATGCGCCAGCAGGTCGCCTGTGACGCCCGAGCCGGCAGCCGCCACGTCCAGCCGCCACAAGCCGGTGCCGCCTTGAGGCAGGTCTGCGGAGATCGTCCAGTCTTGGAGGAAATTGGCGCGGTAGTGGAAGATCTTGCCCAGCCGGCCCGCGTCGATCAACTGCTTGGCCAGAGTCACGGCGGGAATGCGCCGGTAGTTGTACCAGACCGTGTTGGGAACACCCGCCTTTTCGATCGCGTCGACCATCGCCTGGCCTTCAACCAGGTTCATGGCCAACGGCTTTTCGCAGAGCACCATCTTGCCCGCCTGGGCGGCGGCGATGGCGATCTCGGCGTGCGTGTAGTTCGGCGTGCAAATATCAATTGCGTCGATATCCTTGCGCACGACCAGCTTGCGCCAGTCTGTCTCGATCGACTCGTAGCCCCACTTCTCGGCGAATGCCGTCGCCCCGTCGGCCGTTCGCCCGCAGACCGCCTTAAGCACGGGCCGGTACGCGACCTCGAAGAAGTCGTTAACCCGCTTGTATGCGTTGGAATGCGTCCGACCCATGAAGCCGTAGCCGACCAGGCCGATATTGAGAGGCTTTTTGACGCTCATATTCTCTCCTGATTGTGATTAGTCCTTGATCGTCGCCCCAAGCTGATTGACAGTTCGCTCACTCGACCCACCCATGTGCGTCGCGCACGGCGATCATCGTAGCCAGGATGTCGTTCCAGGTTTTGGGGTTGCTCATCACCGCGTTGGGAAACATGCAGCCGTCCCAACAGATGTGACGAAATTTCTTGGTGAGCTTGCCATTCTCATCGCGGAGCCAGAAGCCGGCGTGGTGGGGGATGTCGAGCTTGCCGTTGGGGTCGGTCGCCAGGCAATGCCTGCCGGTGTGGTCATGGGTGCCGGAGCCGAACACCGTCGCGTCGTTCTGGGCGACATGGAAGTCGATCGTCCACGGCCGCAATGCGGCCGTCAGCGTTTTCAGGGCCTCGTCGAGGGTCGCTCGGTCCTTCCAGTTGTAGTCCTTGGGCAAGATCCGGTCCTCGGGCGCGTTTTCGCCGAGCGTGTACAGCAGCGTGTGTGCCATATCCGCTTGAAAGCCGACGGTCTCCGGCTCGCCGACGCGCTTCAAAAGGTCGACCATGGTGCCGCCAGGAGTGCATCCCGCCCCAGCAGATCTCGCCCTCGGCAGCCAGCTTCTCGCCGAAATCCCGGGCGATCGCCGCGGCTTTCTTGAAGGTGTCGGCGATCATCTTCTGGTTCGCCTGGGGATCCTTGGCCCAGTCGCTCGGCGCACTCGCGGAGTCGATGCGGACCACGCCATAAGGCCTGACGCCTCGCTCGCGCAGCTCACTGGCGATCCGGCACGCCTTGCGAATGGCCGCCAAGTAATTCTCTCGCTGTTGCTCATTTCCCATCGCCGAGGCGTCGAACCAGACCGGCGCTACCACCGTTCCGACCACGAACCCCTTGGCCGAAACCTTATCGGCAACCGCTTCCAGATCGTCGTCGCTGATGTCGATGTTGATGTGCGGCTCGTAGAGGAAAATGTCGACTCCGTCAAACTTGATGCCGTCGACCTCGGCGGCGGCGGTCAGCTTGAGCATCGTGTCGAGGTCAATAAACGGTTCAGCGCCAGGGCTCCCTTTGCCGACCAGGCCGGGCCACATGGCGTTGTGCAGTTTCGGAAACGTGTTGGTATGGCTGCCGCTCATGGAATGCCCCTGTCTGTGAGAGGGAAGCACAGGCATTTCCCGTCATGCCTGTTATCAATGCCGGTCGCGGCAGTTCAATTGCTGCCCCAAGAAAACGAGTCGGGATTCGAAGCGTTGATGAGAGTGTCTCGAACAAGTTCTTCCACGCTCCGAGCTTTCGAGACTCCGACAAAGCCGATTTCCAGCGGGAGCACGGCTCCCTGCTTAACGAATAACACGTCACCCGAGCCGTCAGGATTCTCATAGCAGAGCGTGTCATCGAACAGGTCGGGAGTCAAGGAGCAAAGCCGGTTCGGCTCTTCACGACTCCGGTGCGTCCCCACCAAGGCACGGTGATTGGTCAAGACATACAACGTACGCGAGAGCCGGTCGCGGGTTCGACGGAAATCGTCCCAGCGGCCTAGCAGCCCGATAAAGATCACCAGACCGAGAACGGCTGGTGGCAGACCAGTCAAGACGGCGCGCGCGACCGGACCCACCTCACGCAGCCCATAGATGCCGAATACGACCATCAGGGCGTATCCACTCAGTCCACACAACACCGCCGTGAAGAAAGCGGGAAAGACCGCCAAGGTTGGAGCATGCGGCAGACCAGCTCGTTCCGTCCAGAGCACGTCTTCACCTGGAGCCAACTTGCCTTTGAGCAGAGTCCATTGTTCGTCTTCCAGGTTATCGCTCAGCTCCTCGTCGCCCCGGGATTCGTAACCGTCCGGCTCTCCCTCATTCGATGCCCATCGCATCAAGCACCTCCAATCAATCGAAACAGGCCGCGATCCAGCGGGATTACGTCATTTTCTCGATGGAAACCAAGTTGTTTCGCACGATCTGTTCGACTCGACGCACGTCGTGAATGTCCTTGAATCCAAAATCATGCCAATACTCAGGCGAAAGTTGGTCGCGCCAACCGAGAGGAAGAGGTTGCCCGAGCCGTCCGGCGCTGGACCCGCTCCACGTCCTTGATCTGTCCACGGCGGACTGTCTTAATCCGGATCGCACTCCCTTTAGGCTCCGGGCTCCAGAAGATGGCCCGCCGATCAGTCACCGCGTATAGGATATTTGCTTTGCGACGAAACTCACTTCGCTGACTAAACCAGTTTGCGATCAGACCAATCACGATCGCGAGAGCGAATGCAACCAAGCCAAGCCCCACACCCAACGAGGACTCGTCAGAATGACGGTGCCGCTGTGTATTCAATAACTGGGCGATTCCCAAAACCCCCAAGGCCAGGAAGACCATCGCAATCGCGCTGAACGCGAAAAACACAACGCCAAGTGGATCGGCGCCAGGATCGGAACGGCCCGCCCAGAGCAGCGCTCGCCGGGCTCGAGCTCTCCCTTGAGGATGGCGCACACACCGGTTGCCACCTCATTGTCGCATTCGGCGGCAGCGTCGACCGAAAGGTCACCAATGTCGCTCTGGCGGATAGGCTCCATTGGTTAGCCCTCCTTCCGCCTCGGCAGGATGACGTCGCGCACCCAGTCCCCAAGTTGTGCGTACCACTTCAACATTCCCACCTGCTGTGCCGAGCGTATCTGTTCAACCACGTCCGCGGGGTCGAGCATGGGAAGAAAGAGACTCCGGACGACGTGCTCGTATGTCCCGTCATCGCGACGATTCCAGAAAGTGCAAGTCCACGTGGCGGCGTCGAATCGCCAGACCTCGGGTACTCCCAGTCGGCCCCACGCGGTGATCGCGTCATCAGCGGGATTGGTTACTTCGACCTCGATCGCGAGGTCTGGCGGGGGATCATGCTCGAAATCATAATTCTCGATTCCCCGCATCCGCTCGGCGTTGGCGCCGAAATGGAACGTGCAATCCCCTTCCAGGCCAGCCTCTTTTTCGCGGCGGCGACAGGTCGCTTCGCGCGAAGGCTCGCACTCGATCTGTGAGTAACACGCGACGGCCACCACGAAATGATCCAGGTACTCCGCCAACCGTTCGTGGACTCTCGATTTTCCCATGAAAGTCAATCGCCCTTGACAATAGATCATTCGAGGGTATCGACGGTTTTCGAGTGCGTCGTTGATGGTCACATAGGCATCCCATTTCACACCTGGGATGACAAATTGTCGTTCCTCGGATTTCGCAACGAGTGGCTCGCTGATTGTCAACGTCATGGCTGTACCTCACTTGGCTTGCTTGTATTGGTCGCCGACGTCCGGCAGATCGGCATGCGTGTCGGGGCCGAAGTAACGGAGGCTGACAAAGGGCTCGCTTCCCGTGTTGTGGAACTTCACCCCGGCCGCCGCTCGCTTGGCCGACACGAAGACTTCATCCTGAGTGACTTCACCGAACCGGATGAAATTGGGGCTGTCGACCGCCAGCTTGCCGATCGTGCCATTTCCCTGGACAACGATCAAACCATAGGCTCCGGGATCTTTGAGCGTGACAGACCCACCGGGCTCGACCGTCAACTCGCAGGCGCTGAAGAGCTGCTTGCCGTTGACCCGGCCGTAGACAATCCATTTGTCCACGTAATTGGCTGTTTTGCCCCCCGAGCGCACAATCGGCTCGAGATAGTTGTGCTTCTTGAATTCCGGATCGACGTTCTTGTCCCAGTCGAGCTGTTCCACCAGGTAGTCGAGATTGCGATGCAAAAGTTCGGGAACATCTTTGACCAGGAGCTCCCAAGGGACGCGACGTCCTTCGACCATCGACTGGTACATGCCGAATACGTCGGACCCCCACTGCGGCTCATACGTAACCAGCGACCCGGGGGCGTGCAAGACGCAAGGAGGAACCAGCCAGCCTGTACCGGGCTTGAGCCGGTACGCCTTGGAAAGATCCAGGATGCCGTTGTCTCCCTGGTCCCGGCGCTCGAGGCAGCGGTGGACGTCCGCCTTGGTCGTCCCCGGCTCCAACCCAAAGAAGGTGTAGGGGAAGTTGTTGCCGGTCCAGTTGAGCTGAGGTGGGAAGTAGTAGCTTTCGGGCTTTCCTTCGCGACCAAGCTTGGCGGCCTGCTCCTGGTTCTGGTGCATGTGGTGCGGGATCGGGCCCAGATTATCGAAAAACTTGCTGTACACCGGCCAACGCTGGTAGGTATTCCACATCGTTTCGCCGATCATCTCGGCCCCGTACTCCGCAATCGCGTCCTTGAGGGTGAACTTGTCGCCGGTCTGGACCACGTAGCTGAGTCCCTCGTCCGGGGGTGCCCCCTCGTTGGCCGCGGCGGTCGTCGAGGAGAACCAGCGTTCGTCGATTCCGCCCCGATGCGTGCCCAGAGCGTAGAGGTCCTCACGAGACAGCTTGAGCCGGCCTCCCGGCATAAGAAACGATCGAGGCACCCACGTCGGTGCCAGCCGCAAGATCCCTTCGCCGCCATCGAGCGCCGCACGCACGCGTAAGGCCAGATTTTGCTCGCTCATTACAGTCCCTCGCTGATCGTGGTGGAACCCGAAGTCACGGAGCCACGTACTCCGGACCAGCAAATCGCCTAGACCGCAAATAAACACCCGCTTGACGGCCCACTCGCACAGCGGCCGGACGGGGATTGTTTCGTTCTAAGGCCCATACTCCCACGACGCAAGCCTCAACTCAGAATCGCTGACGACTCACGTGTCCGCTCGCTTCCATTTTGACGAGACGGCTCGTCAAACGAAAGCCCGCGAGTCGATCTCAGCGCGGAACGCACTCAGCGTACCTACACGAGGGCGTTGGCGGCGAGCACGGGAGATGGTTCGGGCCTTCCTGCGATCGCGGGCCCAGCGCGTAAATGCCCGATCACATCCATCAAGATGTCATCGAGTGACTTGGTTGGCCGGTAGCCGATCAATTCGCCGATTTTGCTCAGGTTCGGAACCCGGCGCGGCATGTCCTCGAAGCCTTCGCCGTAAGCCTTCTCATATGGAATACTTACGATTTCCGAGTCCGAGCACGTGAGTACCTTGACCCGCTCCGCAAGTGCTCGGATGGACACTTCATCGGTCGACCCGACGTTGAAGACTTCGCCAACGGCGCCGGGATGCTCCATTAACTTCAACAAGGCGCCAACCACGTCTCCGACCGCAGTGAAGCAGCGCGACTGGCTGCCATCACCAAAAATCGTGATGGGACTCCCGGAAAGCGCCTGCTTGATGAACGTCGGCACAACCATGCCGTATTGACCCGTCTGACGAGGCCCGACCGTATTGAACAGGCGGACCAGAACCGTCGGCAACTTTCGCTCTCGCCAGTAGGCCAGGGCCAGGAACTCGTCAAGTCGCCTTGGAACACGCGTAGCTCCAACGACCCTTCGAGGTCGGGCCTAAGACGAGGTTTCCATCCTCGCGAAACGGGATCTGGTTCGAGACACCATAGACCTCAGAGGTCGACGCGATTAGCACTTTCTTCTTTTTCTTGTTAGCCTGATTTAGCACGACTTCGGTGCCATGCACGTTGGTCTCGATGGTTCGGACTGGGCTCTCCACGATCAGTCGCACGCCCACCGCCGCCGCCATGTGAAAGACCACATCGCACTGGTCGACCAGTTCAGCGACGATCGCCGAGTGGTGAACGCTCTCAATTGTATAATGGAATCGTGGGTGTCCTTTCAGGTGGCGAATATTGTCGAAGCAACCCGTGGACAGGTCGTCAAGGACGTACACCTCATCCCCGCGCGTCACGTAAGCGTCCGCCAGATGCGACCCGATAAAACCCGCGCCACCTGTAATCAAAACGCGCATCAAACATGCTCCCGGATTCAAGAACGAGCGAAGACTTCAATATACACCGGTAGGCCGCTGGCTGTCAGGAGACGCAAAGTTCCATGTCTACAGATTCGACCATGGCTCAGAATCGGTTCGTCTTCTTCGACGTCGACACGCAGCGCGACTTCCTCGAACCCTCGGGATCGCTGTATGTGCCAAAATCGACGGACATCGTCCCCAATCTGGCACGCTTGACCGAATTCGCGCTCAATCACGATATCCCGATCGTCGCGACCGCGTGTGCTCACCTCCCCGACGATCCGGAACTGAAGCAATTACCACCCCATTGCATGGCCGGTACGCCAGGACAGGAGCGCGTGCCGGCGACGAACTACCCCGATTCAGTCGTTCTGGGAGTAGGAGAACGACTCGACGGAGACTTGCCGCGGCACCTTACGCTGCTTAAGCGTGAGTTCGATGTATTCAGCCGGCCAGACGCTGGCGACCTGGTCGCGCGCTACAATCAGCATCAGCCGACATTTGTGGTATATGGTGTGGCGACCGATTATTGCGTCCGCGCGGCGGTTGATGGGCTCCTCGATCGAAATATACGCGTGGCCGTCGTGGCTGACGCGACCCGAGCCATCGATCCAACCGTCGAAGCGGATCTGCTCACACACTGGGCTCACCGAGGTGTCATCTTGACCGTCACTGATGCCGTCTGTCGCGGAAACGGCGTATAATGGGTTAGAGTCGAGCAGAGGTACACTGAAAATGCATGACAGATTCCGTAGTCGGTATCGGGTTCCGACCGCGTCGAACCGCCGACGTCAACAGATCGGGCGGGAAGCCGCGCGTCGCCTGTTCGCTGCGATCGTTCCCAACGGCGAGGAGCCAGCACCCGGCTGGCTCGACGCAATCGACACCAACGAATATTACTCGGCCAAACGGAGGGCAGCGGCCGTTCTGGGACAGCGCATCCGGCCCGGCGACCTACCATCCGATACCGAGGTCCGCGAGCACCTGATCGCACTCTGGCGTGACTCTGGAAACCCCTCAGTAATCAACGACACCATGCCGGAGCCGGCAACCAGCGACGCGATCGCCTCGCTAGCCGCGCACCTGGACCGGTTCGCTGTGTATCGGTTACGACTTCTGCCTCTCGAATCGGTTAAACAAAACCCCAAATACCACCCCGAAGGCGATGCGCTTTACCATAGTCTTCAGGTCTTTCAGCTCGCACGTGACGCACATCCGTACGATGAGGAATTCCTGCTAGCCGCTCTTTTACACGACGTGGGTAAAGCGATCGATCCCCAGGACCATGTCGCCGCCGGAGTCGATGCTCTGCGAGGCGCGGTCACCGAGCGAACGCTCTGGCTGATCGAGCATCATATGGACCTGGTCGCCGCACGCATCCGCTCACTCACTCCGCGCCTGAAACGCGAACTTGAGGCATCCGAGTATTACGAGGATCTCAAGCTCCTCCGCGACCTCGACGACGCCGGGCGCGTCCCCGGCCAGGTCGTCGAATCGATCGATGAAGTGCTCGCTTACCTCAAGGGGTTGGAGCAAGAGACCTATCTCGAAGAATAAATAATTGATCGCGCGTGCGAATCAGCGCGCGGACGACCCTGCGCTCGAGCTCTACGGTCAGCGTATCGTCTCGCGTACGCAGGACCAAATCGCCCGACTCGTTTTCTTCTTTCGTTATCGTTCGTCGCGCGCTCGTCGCGGGGTGGCGTGCTCTCCCGGATGGTAGCGGCGCTCGCTGTGGGCCTGGACCTCGGACTGCGTGTACCAGGACGGCTTGAACTGCTTTTTCGCGTACAGCACAGCTTGGTCGAACCAGTGAGGCGAGGCCGAATCGCCCGATTCCCCGAACTGCAGAATCGTCTTGGCCTTCGGTTGGCGCCGCCAGCTCGACCACCCCGACGAAGGAATGCCCAGCGACCCCGTAGCGGCGCATCTGGCCCGATTGAGGCAGCGTGTAAAAATTGAACACGACGCCCAGGGACCCCGGCGCTCCGCGATGGCCAAACTCGGCTGATCGTCACGAAACGCGCCGTGGCCTTGCAGGTCGATCTGCGAGCCGTGGATCCGCTGGAGACGATTGATCTCGCCCCACGCCACTTTCCAACTGCCGCGCGTCTTCTCCAGGTCCGCCAGGGTCGCTTCCAGCGCGCGAATGCCTGGATAATTCTGTAGGTCCCGCTTGGCGATCATCTTCTGGACCCGGTCATACGCTTCGGCGAAAAGCGTCATTGGGACGGAGTCGACGGCGCTGATGCAGTCCCAATTCTTGAGCAGCTCCACCGGCGATTTCAGCTTGGCGGCCCGTTCCGGGTCCTTTGACGACAGCGCTTGCCATTCCCTCACCAGATCGGGAATACGGCGCTCGGCTTCGAGAATCTTCGTGTCGAAGCCGTCCCGAGCCCAATCGTCGTATGTAAATGTGGCCGTCGAATGAAGGATGCGGCGCGAGACTGCGCCCGCGGGTTGTCCCGTTCGCGTTCGGTCGCCATGACGTACGGGGGAAACTGTTTGGCCATCAGATTCTCATCCACTTCGCCGGCCGACAATTCCTTGGCCAGCGGCGTTGTGCTCAGAGGGGATTGATTGCAGTTCTGTAAGAAGCCGCACCTCGGGTTCTCGAGTTGCGGCAGTTCGTCAAAACGGAGGTAACCCTGCCAATCGGTTTCGGGGTTCGAGCCGTCGACCGGTTGCGTCCAATCGAACTTCGTGTTTCGTGTCGGTACGGCGCCGTTGTACACGTAGAAGATGTTGCCGCCAGTGTCGGCGACCATGGTATTGAACATGGGCAGGTTGCACCCCCGCATGGCCTGCTTGAAGTCTGCGACAGTCCGCGCCCGTCCCATCGCGTACGACTGGTCGATCGCCGCGCCTTCTTCAAGCTTGGCCAGTCGGATGGCCAGCGGCTTGCCATCGCGGACTGCGACCAGCGGACCCTGGTGAGTCTTCGTGAAGCGGAACTGACGACGGACGGGTCCCGTCGCGTCTTTGACGACGACGTCCCCAGTCCAGGCCGTCGCCTGCCGCGAGCCATCACCGTATCGATACGTGAGACCATCGGTCTTGTCATTAAAAGTGATGGTGTAGAGGTCGAGGATGTCCGGATTGTTGACCGTGTGGCTCCAGGCAACGTGGCCGTTGTATCCCAGGGTCGGGAACGGCGAGCCGAAGAAACACGCTCCCAGCAGGTTCCAGCCTTCGCCACTGACCACGTGCCCTTCATACCACTGTCCCGGGCCGAAGAAAGGCTGGTGCGGATTGATGAACATGAGCGCATGACCCGACGCCGACTTGTCCGGACGGACGGCCCACATGTTGGAGCCGACGTGCTCCTCCATGCTTTGCCCGTCCTGTTCCGTCGCCGCCAGCTCCGCGCGCAGGTCCGCAGGGAACGCGACGGCGCCGACTTTGTTGCCGTGAATTTCCTGAACGGCCGACAGGATGTCGGAAGCGTGCAAGCCCGACTTGCCGTAGATGAACGACTGATAGAGGATAAAGCGGCCAAACGCCAAGGGATGCCAAGGCTCAAAATGCGTGATGAGCCGGGGCTTGACCTGCGGATTGACCGAGAGGTAATAGTTCAAGCCGTCGGCCACCGCCTGGCAGATCTCCTTGGTTTTCGGCGAGGCGCTCCGATACTCTTCTTGCGAAAGCCTGGTAATCTCCAGTGCTCGATTAACCAGGTCGTCGGGCAGAGATTTTTCGCCGTACACCTCGGCGGCCCGGCCCAAGGAACGGAGATAGCTGTCTTCGACTTGCCAAAAGTAATCCTCGGCCTGAGCATAGATGAATCCGAACACGCACGAGGCGTCGGTCGGCCCGTAGACGTGCGGCACGCCGAAAGTGTCCCGGTTAATCGTGACGGTTTTCGCGAGGGCCGAGGCCCTGGCTGCGGCCCCAGCAGGCGTCGAATCGTCGGCGCATGCGGGAGCCCGACCGGCGATAATGAGGCCGAGCCAGGCCAGGGCGATGAGGGTGAAGGAAGCGAACGACAACGGAGAAGAGGATGCCCGTTTCACGGCTGCATGCCTTTGTTTGGGATAACCAGGCAGACCGGGTACGGACCGGTCTCCAATCGTCAGCACTATAGCTTCGAAATTGGGGCGTTGCCACCAGATGTTCAGTCGGCGGAGAGAATAACGGATCAGGTTTTATTGCGAGAGGCGCCAGAGGCTGGTACTCAAGGCATGGCTCGCCGTCCGCAACCAGCGGTTCGGTCGATCACAGTTCCTGGACGCCGTGCTGCCAAATATGGTGATATCTGGCGTTCCGCCTGGCGAATGCGGTAGAGAACTGACGTGTCGAGGCTATTCGTGCGCCGTTGGACGGATAAGGGCCACCAATACGTTCGGTGGGCGATATAATAGAAGGCGGATTGAGCCCGGCTCTTTGAACCCGAGGGAATCATGATCCATCGTTTTCGGGTCCAGAATTTCAAGAGCATCGTTGACGTTGACGTTGATTTATCACCTGTTACGGTACTCGTTGGCAGGAGCGGCACCGGCAAATCGAACTTCGTGCAAGCCTTGCGGTTTCTGAGGGACGTGCTTGTCTCGAATCAGAGACTACAACAATCGTGGGTTCAGTTACGACCTGTGACGGCGCCGGCCGCGGCAACCACCTTTGTTGTCGATTTCTCTGTAGCAGGGATCGACGAAAAGTTTCACTACGAATTGTCGCTTAATGTGAATGGCCCGGACAACCCGCCAGACAACGAGCGGCTAAGCCTGGGTGATCGATGCCTCTTCCACCAGGACAACGCCGGGAAAAGCTCAGCGCGATGGGTGATTGAACCCCAATTGGCGCAGGTTCCGCAGCCCGGCCTGATTGCCCTCAGTCGAATCCCAGCCATTTCCGAGATTGTGATCGCATTCACCGCCTTAAACGCCGGAATCGGCTGCTACGCCTTCTCCGACAAAGTCCTTTGCGAGCGGTCCAAGGAAAAACAGCAGATGTGGGGCCTTGCTGATGACGCGGGGAACTTCCTTGATAGTCTCAGGGACATTGTCACCAACCTGCAAGACCTCAACGTCCGCAAGAGCATTGTCGGAGCGCTTCAACGCCTCAATCCTTCGATCTCGTCCGTAGAATTGAACGACATCCAGAATCCGAATTCGGTCGTCGTTGGGCACAGGTTCGATGGCAAAACCCTTGCTCTTGGTCTTTCTCAAGAATCCGATGGTTTTCGACGGTTTTATGCCCACCTGCTTGCAATATATCAACGGCCTCCCAAACAGACGTTGATCTTTGAGCATCCCGAGGATGGAATTCACGCCGGCGCCCTTTCACTTCTGGCCGAAGAATTCAAGGCGGCGCCGGAAGCCGGACGCGGGCAGGTGATCCTCACAACACATAGTCCAAAGCTCCTTGACCAGTTTGATGTGGAACAAATTCGCGTCGTGGAACTCGCCGGCTTGGAAACCCGAATCGGCTTCATTTCCGACGAACAAAAGGAAGCCATTCAAGAGAAGTTGCTCGAGCCAGGTGAGTTGCTCACGGTTGATCCTGCCCGAATGCAATTCCAGGCGACAAGCGCATGAGGCGACTCATCCTTTTCGTCGAAGGGGAGGGCGACACCGAGGCTGTGCCAGCGTTGGTAAGAAGCCTGCTCACAGCGCAGGGCGAATGGTACGACGTCTTGCTCGATGATCGCCCATTCCGAGTTGGCTCAGTCGACAAGCTGGTGAAAAACGACTTCCGCGATTGGAAACGCTTCCTGGGCGCCGCCCTGAAGAGGTCCGACGTCGGCGGGGTGTTGCTGATTCTCGATGGCGACACCGAGAAGATCGGAGGCAAACATTTCTGCGCGGCTACAGTGGCCAAAGATCGGGCCGGCGCGGCGAAGGATGTTGGGGCAGGACAAAGGTTTTCAGTCGCGGTGGTTTTTGCGATCAAGGAATACGAAACATGGCTGATCGCGGGCGCCGCGTCCCTAGCGGGCCAACGACTGGCAGACGGGCGTCTCATCAAGTCCAATGCGAAAGCGCCGGAGGGGAATCTCGAAGCAGGTCCAAGGGACGCGAAGGGGTGGCTTAACGATATCGTTGAAGGGGGCTACAAACCGTCCCGCGACCAGGCAGCCCTCACCAAGTTGGTCGACCTTGACGTGATTCGCGCCGGGAGCTTCGGTCGTTTCGACGATTGGAGTCAGCCGTATCGAGCCTGCTGGAGGCGATCCGATGTGACAAGCCCGTCGCTTCGCCGTCCTGACTTACCGAGAGTTCACCGAACCGCTGTGGTTTGGTTCCGTTTTGCCCACGTGCCATGTCGGCCTTGACCGAGCCGGAGGGGAACATGCGGGTTCGCCATGCCGAAGGAGACTAGCACGTCGTTTCAGGAGGCACCGGGCGCATCCTCCGCCTCCCACGGGATCGTAAATCGCATTCCGGGAACCGTGACGCCGCCACGTTGGCCCGGAACGACTGAGCCGTATCGTTCCGCGAACACCGGAGGAAGCGGCCGAGCTCCCCTCCGGCGCCAACCAAAGACGCAGCAAGTGACGTTTCCGCTCCGGCTCGGGCCAATCCTCGAAGGCGGTGCGGTCGTGCAGCAACGTGTGGTTATGCACAAGTTGGACGTCCCCCGGTTGTAACTCCATGCGAAAATGCAACGCAGGATCGTTGGCCAACTGATCGAACAGGTCCAGGGCCTCGATCTTTTCCGGCGTCAACGGCGGTACCTCGGGGAACCGCCTCGCCGACTCTATGTAACTGCGCTGATAGACGGTCGATAGTAAACCCGAATACCAGTTAAACACCGGAATACAAAAGAATGGTTTCTGGCCGGCGGGGACTTCTCCGCGACGGTCGGTCGCGATGCGCTCAAAGAGCACCCGCGCCAGGTCAGGACGGCGCAGACGCATCTCGTTGAACATCGTCACCGAGCTGACCAAGCTCGACAGACCTCCAGACTTGGCCGGATGAAGGCACAGCAGGCCAACGACGTCGCAGGAATCGGTGTGATAGTTTTGCCGTTCTCTGGTCTGGTAGATGCGAACGTTGGGGTCCTGGCTGCTGAGCCCCAAGTCCCTGACGTGACCAAGGAGATGTCCGTGCCTGTTTTGCGACCGCAGGCTGCCCCAGTGCAGGCCGAGTCCCAAGAAGGCGATGGCCGAAAACCGCCTGCCCCATCGTTCGACCGGTAGACCACGCAGCAGCACGAAGCCCCGGCCTTCCAAGACCTCAGAAATCATGTGAGACAAGCGTCGTTTCAACGCGGGCAGTGGGAAGTCGCCTTGACGCACGGTCTGCCAGTCGATTTCCCGTTGCGCCAACTGTTGAGTGGCGGATTCAATCTGTACGAGCTCAGCCGGCGACAAGTGCTCGATCCATTCGGCGCGATCAGCAATGTCGGGGCCGTACCAAGCGGAGGAGCCGCTCAGTGCGGCAGGCAGTTCAAACATGGGAAATCATCTCTGCACTTGGTCTTGGTCACTGGTTGAGCGCTTGGGTCGCGTCGGCATTTGGCCGGATCCACTGGCCGCAATGTCGCTCATCATAGCGCGGTGAAACGACTCGGACAATGACCCATCTGATCCAAGTTAGAGCGCGTCGCGATTCGTTTGCACACGCGCGGGAGCCCACTCCTGACCATGAGCTGATGAAAAGTTGGCGTTGAGCGTGCTCGAGTGGCAATCCGGCTTCTGGCGCCGTTGATGGTGTGGAGCGGGTTTCCCAACCCGCCTGGATGCGCCAAGGAGGGAACCAGCGGGTTAGGAAACCCGCTCCACCGGTTTTAGCGTCCCAAGTGGACAGAAAGGCTCCGCGCTTGACTTCGCCGTACCCAACTCTTGCCAAAACCCGCCCATCCGCGCGAATCGTATATGCGGCGCCTGAACGACTGTCATTCGGCCGAAGTCGCCCATTCGTCTTGCCCCACTTCTCTGTTCCGCCTCAGGATGCGACAATGGCTCCCTTTGGCAGTTGTGAATCAGATCGGTCATTGTCAAGGACCGGCCAATGAATAGGACGAAGAATCTGTCTGAGACCGAAGGTTCTCAGTCCCCCGCTAAGTCTTTGAATGGCTCCTCGGATGAGACGACGAGCCTGTCTCGAACTGAAGGCTTGCAACTGCCTGTTGCGGGTGAGTGTGGTTTCTCGGACGGCGATCCCTCACAAATCGGGCGCTACCGGATCATCCGCCGCCTGGGTCAGGGCGGGTTCGGACGGGTCTATCTGGCTCACGACGATGAACTCGACCGCTCCGTAGCCATCAAAGTGCCAAACCCTAATCGAATCAAAGACCCGAAGGACGTGGAAGCATTTCTCATTGAAGCCCGAATCCTCGCTAAACTGGACCATCCCCATATCGTTCCGGTATTCGATGTAGGTCGTGCGGAAGACGGACTCTGCTTCGTGGTCTCGAAGCTGGTCGAAGGCAGTGATCTGTCGGTGAGGATGGGACGAGCCCGACCGTCGTTGCGGGATTCGGCCGAGCTGGTCGCCACGGTTGCCGAGGCCCTGCATTATGCCCATGGCAGAGGACTCGTGCACCGGGACATCAAGCCCGCCAATATCCTCATTGACAGTTCGGGCAAACCCTGTGTCGCCGACTTCGGTCTTGCGCTCAGAGACGAGGACTTCGGCAAGGGTGGCGGCGTGGCGGGGACACCCGCTTACATGAGTCCCGAGCAAGCTAGGGGCGAAGGTCACCGGGTTGATGGACGGTCCGACATCTTCAGCCTTGGCGTGGTTCTCTACGAGTTATTGACCGGTCGCAGACCATTCCGCGGTGATACTCAATTGGAGGTCATGCAACAGATCACAACCATGGAGCCTCGTCCACTGCGTCAGACCGACGACACGATCCCCAAGGAACTGGAACGGATCTGCCAGAAGGCACTGGCGAAGCGGGCGTCGGAGCGGTACAGCACAGCCAAGGACATGGCGGAAGACCTTCGCTTGTTCCTCCAAACCACACGTGGCATGATCTCACCCGCCGCACCCGCGAGTCTCACAAGCACTCCACCCGGATCAACCCTGGATTCCGCTCCACCCGCGGATACCGCCAGGCAATCCAATTACGATCCGCGACCGATCAAGATCGTGCCGAAAGGGCTGCGATCCTTCGATGAGCATGATGCCGACTTCTTCTTGGAATTGCTTCCCGGACCTCGAAACCGGGATGGTCTGCCTGACACCATCCAATTCTGGAAACGCACGATCGAGCAGATCGACCCGGACCTGACTTTCAAAGTCGGGCTCATCTACGGTCCGTCGGGTTGCGGTAAGTCGTCACTGGTCAAGGCGGGACTACTGCCTCGGATCGGCAAGCACGTCCTTCCCGTCTACTTCGAGGCAACCCCGGAAGAGACGGAGGCTCGGCTGCTCAAGGGTTTACGAAAAGTTTGCCCTCACCTGCCCCGCGAATTGGGGCTGGCCGATTCGCTGGCAAACTTCGCCGGGGTCGCGTCTTGCCATCTGAGCGTAAAGTCCTGCTGGTCCTAGATCAATTCGAGCAGTGGTTGTTCGCCAAGCGAGGTGAGGAGAACACCGAACTGGTTACGGCTCTTCGTCAATGCGATGGCGAGCACGTCCAGGCAGTCGTGATGGTGCGGGATGATTTCTGGCTAGCCGCCAGCCGATTCATGCGGGACCTGGAGATCCGGGTGGTCGAGGGCGACAACAGCGCACTGGTGGATCTTTTTGATCCCCGCCATGCCAAGAAAGTGCTAATGGCTTTCGGGCGGGCGTACGGGGCTTTGCCCGACACGGGCGATCTCAGCAACGATCAGGATTCCTTTCTGGATCAATCGATTTCTGGCCTTGTACAAGACGGTAAAATCATCTCGGTTCGGTTGGCTCTTTTCGCCGAAATGGTCAAAGGGAAACTCTGGACGCCAACGACACTCAAAGCTGTAGGCGGTACACAGGGAATCGGCATGGCGTTTCTCGAAGAAACCTTCAGCGCCTCGACTGCCCCACCCGAGCATCGCCTTCACCAGAAGGCAGCCCAGGCGGTTCTCAAGGCTCTCATGCCCGAGACGGGCACTGACATCAAGGGGCAGATGAAATCACGCCAGCAGTTGCTCAAAGCATCGGGCTATGTGAACCACCCGAGTGACTTCGACGACTTGATCCACATCCTCGATCCGGAACTTCGCCTGATCACGCCCACCGACCCGGAGGGCAGAGAGGACGCTCTGGCTTCGCACGAGAAAGCCGGCGAGAAGTACTATCCAACTTACCCACGACTATCTGGTTCATTCCTTGCGGGACTGGTTGACCCGCAAGCAGAAGGAAACGAGGCGCGGCCGGGCGGAACTGCTTCTGGCGGATCGGGCGGCCGTATGGAACGCCCGCCCGGAGAACCGGCAACTGCCGTCTCTGATGCAATGGTTCAATATCCAATGGCGCACACAGAAGAAAGACTGGACACTTCCACAGCGCAAAATGATCCGCACCGCGACCCGGTATCATCTACTGCGAGGGTTGGCTCTCGTGCTGCTGTTGGCCACCGCCACGGTCACGGGCTTGGCGATCCGAGCACAAATCGTCGAGCAGCAGAAGGCGGCCCACGCCGCTGGGTTAGTCCAGCGGGTCCTTGATGCGGAGACTGCGCAGGTGCCGGGCGTCGTCGGCGAGATGACTGAGTATCGAAAGTGGACCGATCCGCTCTTGCGTCACGAGAATGACAAGGCAGCGATGAACTCCCGGCAGAAACTGCACGCCAGCCTCGCCCTGTTGCCCATGGACGCTACACAAGTCGAATACCTTTGCGGTCGGCTCCTCGATGCGGGACCACGCGAGGTCCCGGTAATCCGCGACGCTCTCGCGCCGCACAAAGACTCCTTGCTCGACAAACTGTGGGCCGCGCTGGAGAAGCCGGAGAAGGGCCGGGAATCCCAGCGGTTGCGAGCGGCCTCGGCGTTGGCGAAGTACGACCCGGACAGCCAGCGGTGGGGTAAGGTGGGGGCTCTCGTGGTCAATGACCTCGTTCTGGAAAACCCGATCTTTTTGGGAGAATGGAGTGAGGCGTTTCGTCCAGTTCGGAACCAGCTTCTCTCACGGTTGTCCGATATCTTCCGAGATCGCCAACCGGAACGCACAACCGAACGCAGTCTGGCGACCAACTTGCTCGCCGAATACCTTTCCGACCAGTCACAGGTCTTGGCCGATCTGCTCATGGACGCCGACGACAAGCAGTTCTCCGTCATCTATCCGAAATTCGCGGCACTCGGTGAGCGAGGTTTGTCGTTCCTTGCCGACGAGGTTGACAAGGAACTGCTTCCCGTAACGACGAATTGGACAGTTCGATTTCACAAATGGGAGAAAGACGGGCAGACGAGCCGCCCCTGCCGACTGGGAAGCGGTTCTCAAATCGCCGAGTTCTCGACGAATTGCGTGTGTCCCGTTTGAATATTCACGGCGCGACAGAACCTGCACCTTCCCCAACACAAAAGGTTCCCAACGACTATTTCGCAGCGGTCGCCACGACGGAGGTGACACTCGGAGACGGCGATTACGTCCTCTCAGCGAATTTTGATGATGGGGTTCGTGTCTGGCTCGACAATGAACTGGTCATTGAATACTGGGGGCCGAACTCGCCGACCACAAAGAGTGTTACGGTCAGACACAAACGGGGAAAGCACATCATCAAGGTCGAGTTTATCCAGATCGAAGGGCGATACGCTCTTGATGTTGGATTGAGTATTCACGAGGACGTCAAGGAAAAGCTGGCGAAGCGGCAGGCGAATGCGGCGGTTGGCCTGCTTCGCATGCACAAGCCCGCGAAGGTCTGGCCGCTCTTGAAACACAGCCCCGATCCCAGGGTGCGGAGCTACCTGATCGATCGCCTCGGTCCGTTAGGTGCGGACGCCAATGCGATTCTCACGCAACTCGAAAGTGAATCGGACATCACGATTCGCCGGGCTTTGATTCTCAGTTTGGGGGAGTATGGCGAGAAGGAGTTGTCGCTGGCGAATCGCGAGGCGTTGCTGCCGAGGTTGAGGACGATGTATGGGACAGCGACCGATCCCGGCCTTCATGCGGCTTGTGAATGGCTATTGCGGAAATGGAAGCAGGAGGAATGGCTGAAGCAGGTCAACGAGGAGTGGGCGAAGGATTACGAACAGCGAGCGAAACGGCTCGACGGCATCAAGCAGGCGTTGGCGAAGGAGCGAAGAGAAGACCCCGCCGCAGTGGTACGTTAATGGTCAGGGACAGTTGATGGTGGTGATGCCAGGCCCGGTGGATTTCGTCATGGGTTCGCCGCCCACGGAAGCGGGTAGGCATGACGACGAGGTTCAGCACAAGACGCGGATCGATCGGACGTTCGCCGTCGGCGCAAAGGCGGTGACGGTGGCGCAATTCCAACAATTCGCGAAGGGCTCCGCACCTCCTGTGGTCAACAGCCCTCACGGCGGAATTGCCGGCGGTGGGCATTAGCTGGTACATGGCTGCGAAATACTGCAACTGGCTGAGTAACGCGGAGGGGATTCCGGAAGATCAATGGTGCTACGAGATCAACGGCGACGAGATCAAGTTGAAGTCGAGATACTTGAGCCTGACGGGTTATCGGCTGCCGACGGAATCCGAGATGGAGTATGCCACCCGTGCCGGGACGATGACGAGCGGGTATTACGGCGAGACGGATGACTTGCTGCCGAAGTATGCGTGGTACAACAAGAACGCGAAAGAAAGAACGTGGCCGGTCGGCAGCCTCAAGCCGAACGACCTCGGTTTATTCGATGCGCAGGGAAACGTGTTTATATGGTGTCAGGAGAGTTCCAAACCGTATCCTTCGGTGAAGGGCGAGGAATCGGCTGAGGACCGAGAGGACAGCCTGGTGGTTAGCGGTGCGGTTGGCCGTGTGTTGCGCGGCGGCTCGTTCGACGCTCAAGCGTCATACGTGCGGTCCGCCAGCCGAATCAGCAACGTGCCGGCCTTTCGGGCCTACGACTTCGGTTTCCGTCCGGCGAGGACTCTTTCGCATTGACCGCTTCACTGCTCGACAGCGTACTTTCGAATGCCGTGTTAACATCAGTCGGTCGGCCACAGCTCAAGTTAAAGTCGAGGGTCGTCATGAAAGCATGGGTTTGGCTCATAATTGCGTCGATAGGCTTCGCCGTGATGTGTGGGGCCTACGCCTGGCGTGAGCGTAGCGATGCCCGGTCGCCATGGGCGTCAGGCGTGATCATCATCAGCGAGAAAGCGTTGGCCGAAAAGGCGATGCCCGAGGGAACGATTCCTACTCGCCTGCGACTGTTGTCGTCGAGCGACGTAGCCGAGATTTTACTTTTCGCAACCGGCGACTCGGCCCCGGCCAAGGCTCTCGGCGTGAAAGGCGAGGTGCGGGTCAAACTGATCGAGCTGCCCCTTTCGATCGCGGGTATCGTCGCCGCTGATTTGCAAACGGGGCGACTACCCGAGGCTGGCCGCAACGAGATCCTGGCCGGCGCCAAGATCGAGCCGCGCGAAACACTGAACGTCGGCGGACAATCGCTTAAAGTCGTCGGAGTCTTGAGGCCCGGCCTCGCGCTCTTCGCCACGTCATTTCTCGTTCCGCCTGATAACGCGACCAACGTTCTCTTTCCCGCCGCGGTTCCTTCGGTTCTTCACGCCTGGCTGGTGCGCGCCTCTGCCGACGAGCTGCGTGACACTCAAGTCCGAAAACGGCTGGAAGAGGCCTTTCCCCCCGAGAAATACGCCTGGGTCACCGCACTTGACCGGCTCGAACCATCAGACTTTTTATCTGTATTTGTCCGGACTGGCGATTTTTCTGCTGGGCGGCTCGGGCACGCTCATCGAGCTTTTTCGCTGGCTGGCGACCAAGTGCGACGTCGCATGGCCCATTCCTTCGGACCCGCTCCTGGAGATGCAGGCGCGACCTCGGCTGGTCTGGGGTGTGCACCTGGTTTACTTCGGGCTCGTGATGGCCGGCTCGCTTCTCGTCTCCAAGGCGGCCGGAGGCACAGGTCGTGCTCCTCGGCAAGGTTCGCGAGGCGCTTGCAACGAAGAGCAATCCTCTGGGTATCGCTGGTCAGGCCTACCGGAGTGGAAATATCCCCAGCGCGGCCGCCGTAACGTTTTTGGTCAACTTTTTTTTGGGTTCGTTGGCCTTCATCACTCTCCCGTCAATTCTTTTGCCGGGCAGTGGAGTCCTCCTGGCCTGCGTTCGCGCCACGGCGTGGGGCCTGATCCTCGCGCCGATCGTGCAGTCGCTGGCCTTCGGGATGCTGCCACACTCCCTGACGATGCTTCTGGAGGGAGAAGGCTACATTCTTGCCGCGCTCTTCGGCCTGCTGATCCCGATCCATGTCGTCCGGCCGAGCCTGGGAGGGAATCCGTTCACCCGCTTCGGCCGCGTGGTCTTGCTGAATCTCAAGGCGCAGTTCTGGATCGCCGTTGTGCTCGCGGTGGCGGCCATCTACGAGGCCACTGAGGTGATTCTGATGAACCGCTGAGCCAGCTTCGTTGAGACACGGATGAGACACGCACGGATGGGAGTCCACGCGGAGAGCCGACGGGCACAGTCAATCGCAATCCGATCAAACTTTTGGCGGAGACAATCGCCATCGATCGGGCAATCTCATTACTGCAAACCCGGCGCACGACGTCGATCCTGTTTTTCGCACCATCCAATTTAACAAGGTGTTATAAATTTTATCCGTGAGATTCTGAAGACGCTCCTGGAAACTGGCAGGCACATGGTTCATTCCTGCAGTTGAGGCACCGAATATGAAGACAATTCTCCGCGCAATTCTCGCAATCATCGCCGGCATGGTCCTGGCCTTCGCGCTCGTGATTGCTGTCGAGGTTTTCAGTTCGATCGTCCATCCGTTCCCTCCGAATTTCACCGGGACGACGGACGAGATTTGCCAGCATGTTGCGAGGTATCCCGACTGGATCTTGGGAGTTGTCGTGATTGCCTGGAGTGCAACGACTTTTCTCAGTACCTGGATCGCGACGAAGATTGGACGACGGGTCGCTGGTGCTGTTATTTCATTGCTCTTGCTATTGGCAATCGCATTCAATATCTCCAAGTTGCCTTACGCGACGTGGTTCAAAGTCGTTATGCCGGTTTGCTTTCTGTTGGCTTGCTATCTGGGTGTCACGCTGGGCGGTCGTGTAAAGTCAAAAATGTCGTTTGACGTTGCAGAGTAATGCTGTGTCCAATGTCGGATGTCGTTATTCGGGCACAAGCGAGCTCGGTAGGCTCCTTCGATCAGGGCCACGCTTGTTGCGGATCACAATCCGGCCGGCGTCTTGAGTTGGCCTGCTCCCCATTTATCGGTCCAGTGGTAATGGGAGCGATCTGTTCGTTCGTTCATTAGACGAAGGATCGGGCAGGTCTTTATCAATAGGCACATACCTCACACAAGTGGCCGCGAATTCGGCCGGTGTCTGATATCCTAGGGAACTGTGCGGGCGTTGGGTATTATACTCCTCCGTCCAGAGCGCGCCCGACGCCCTGGCCTGCGATTCGCTCTCGAACTCCTCGCGGTTGAGGAACGCGTCGCGAAACTTGCTGCGGAATGACTCCGCGTAACCGTTCTGCCAGTGGCTCCCCGGCGCCACGTACAGCGTGCCGGCGCCGGTCTCCACCAGCCACGACTGCACCACTTTCTCCGGGCCGTTGTCGCTCCGCATCCGACACAGCGGGCCAACGCGACCGGCTGCGACTTCGGCCAGGATGATCCCGATGTTTTTGGCGGTCACGCCGCGGCGCGCCTCCAACGCCAGGCATTCTCGAGTGTACTCATCAACAATACTAATCCATTTGGGACTTGGACCGTCACCGGTACACTCAAAAATAACGGCACATGTAAATAAGGATGCTTTCCTACGCGAGGGCCGGAGATGGCAGGCATTCTGGTCCTGTCCATGCGCCCGCCGCGGCTTGGGATTGGACCGCGATTGAGCCACCTTCAGCCCCAATTCGCGATAGAGGCGACGAACGGCTTTCTTGCTGACTATCCAGCCCTCGCGATCCAGCAGGGCCCAGATCCGCCGATAGCCGAACCGTGGGTGCGCCCCTGCCAGTTCCTCGATGCGTCGAGCCAACTCCTCCTGTTCATCGCGGTGAACCAGCGCGTAGCGGAGGCTGGAACGGACCAGGTCCAGAGCCCGGGGCCACGCAGTGTTGATATACTTATATACTGATATATATTTAGTCATCAATGAGACGACGTCGGACGAAAGTCATGGCCTTTTTCTCAAGGCCTCCTGGAGCATGCGACGGTCGAGCGCCAGCTCGGCGACCAGGAGCTTAAGTCGGTCGACTTCGGCTTCGAGTTCTGATATACAACGTTTTTCATTCGATTTCGGTTCCTCTTGAAGGGCCTTCCAACGGTAGTAGGTAGTGGGTCCGATCCCGACGTTTCGGCAGGCTTGGTTGATGTTCAAGCCGGCGTCGAGGTCGGCTTGCATGTCGCGGAGGATGGCCGCGATCTGGTCCGGTCTGGGTCGTGTTCGCATGAATCGCTCCCTGGCTCTCTGCCAGTCGTACGATTCCCATTAAGACTGGACCAGATTCTGGGGGGCAGGCCACTTTCTTGACAAGGTTACGTCGCAGTTTACGCAGAATGTCCAATTTTGGTGCGTGACCGGAGTGGCTGCGGTTGCACAGACCGGCGAGAATCCGCGACAAAAGGAGAGCATCGCCGGTTGATGGGGCATCGTGGCCCACGACACTATTCAACTCGCCAGCGTCGCTATAAGGTGTAAGGCTGACAAGGTTGCGACGACCTGATAAGTGCCGACAAGAGACGGTAGAAAGTGGAGACGAGCGGGATCGAACCGGCAACCTCCTGGTTGCAAATCGAGCGCTCTAATCGCAATTTTTTCATCGCAAACGATTTTCTGAAAACAACTTGCGTTTTCTGGGCTACGGAGCGTTGGTTTCCAGGGAATTTAGAATTCTACGTAGAATGCTGAAGGATTACTGGCGAGTCGCTGCACGTGCAGACATTGATGGGTCATTTCTGCCGGTACTCTGTCCCGGCATGACCCGTGCTGCCGGCTCCGTGGCTAACCTTGAACGAGGTCGCTGATCGCCTGCCTCACTTCTCTGCCCCGGCTGAGTGTGAGACAATGACTCTGCTCGGCAGTGGTGACAGGGCTCCGTCGTCGCCTGGGATTGAATCATGCATGAGACGAAGAAAGTCTCCAAAACCGAAGGCTCGCGGTCGCCCATTGAGGGTTCGAGTGCCTGCTCGGATGAGACAATGAGCCTGTCGGGAACGGCCGGCTCGCAACCGCCCGTTCAGGGTTCGGGTGACTCCCGGGACGGCGATCCCTCCAAAATTGGCCGCTATCGGATCATCCATCGGCTTGGTGAGGGAGGGTTCGGACGGGTCTATCTTGCTCACGACGACGACCTCGACCGCGCGGTCGCCATCAAGGTGCCAAACCCTGAACGCATCACTCACCCAGAGGATGCCGAGGCATTTCTGGTTGAAGCCAGGGTCCTTGCCAAGCTGGACCATCCACACATTGTGCCGGTCCATGACGTGGGTCGCACCGACGACGGACTCTGTTTCGTTGTGTCGAAGCTCATCGAAGGAAGCGACCTTGCAGTCAGGATTGATCAGGCTCGCCCGTCCTTCCGGGATTCGGCGGAGCTGGTTGCCGCCGTCGCCGACGCGTTGCACTACGCCCACACCCGAGGGCTGGTCCACCGCGACATCAAGCCCGCCAACATCCTGATCGACGCAGCGGGCAAACCCTGCGTGGCGGACTTCGGCCTCGCTCTCAAGGATGAAGACTTCGGCAAGGGTGGCGGGGTAGCGGGGACACCGGCTTACATGAGTCCGGAGCAAGCCAGGGGCGAAGGCCACCGGGTTGATGGGCGATCCGACATCTTCAGCCTGGGCGTCGTCTTCTACGAGTTGTTGACCGGAAAGAGACCATTCCGAGGCGATTCCCTTCCGGACGTCTTGGAGTCGATCATGACCACGGAGCCTCGTCCACTCCGCCAGATCGACGACACCATCCCCAAGGAACTGGAACGGATCTGCCAGAAGGCACTCTCGAAGCGGGCATCGGAGCGGTACAACACCGCCATGGACATGTCGGAAGACCTTCGCCTGTTCCTTCAAACCACAGTCGGTACGGTCTCGCCTCTCGGCCCTGCGGTTCCCTTAAACCGCGCCGCCCGGATCGACTCTGGAATCCGCTCCACCCCCGCCCACCTCCGGGCTATCAGACTCCCATCAGCGACCGATCAAGATAATCCCGAAGGGGCTGCGATCCTTCGATGAGCACGATGCGGACTTCTTTCTGGAACTCTTGCCCGGACCTCGGGACCGCGATGGACTGCCTGATGCCATCCGATTCTGGAAGCGAAAGATCGAGCAGATCGATACCGACCTGACCTTCAAGGTGGGGCTGATCTACGGTCCATCGGGCTGCGGGAAATCCTCGCTGGTCAGGGCGGGACTCCTGCCACGGCTGGGCAAGCACGTCGTTTCGGTCTTCGTCGAAGCGGCTCCGGAGGAGACGGAAGCCCGGTTGAAGAAGGGGTTAGGCAAGGTGTGTCCTGAGCTGTCCCGAAAATTGGGGTTGGTCGATTCGCTGGCAAACTTGCGCAGGGGTCGCATCTTGCCACCTGAGCGGAAGGTACTGCTGGTCCTGGATCAGTTCGAGCAATGGCTGTTTGCCAAGCGGGGCGAAGAGAACACGGAACTGGTCGCCGCCCTTCGTCATTGCGATGGCGAGCATGTTCAAGCGATTGTGCTGGTGCGTGATGATTTTTGGCTCGCCGCCAGCCGTTTCATGCGGGACCTGGACATAAAACTGCTCGAGGGCGAGAACAGCGCCCTGGTGGACCTGTTCGATCCTCGTCATGCCAAGAAGGTGCTGACAGCGTTCGGGCGAGCGTACGGGGCTTTGCCTGAAAGCGTGGGTGATCTCACCAGCGATCAAAATTCATTTCTGGATCAATCGATTTCCGGGCTTGCCCAGGATGGAAAGATCATCTCGGTTCGGTTGGCTCTCTTTGCCGAGATGGTCAAGGGGAAACCCTGGGCCCCAGCGACGCTCAAGGATGTCGGCGGTACCGAGGGAATTGGTCTGACGTTCCTGGAAGAGACCTTCAGCGCCTCGACCGCTCCCGCCGAGCATCGCTTTCACCAGAAGGCAGCCCAGGCGGTCCTAAGGGCCCTGCTTCCCGAGAGCGGCACCGACATCAAGGGACAGATGAGATCGCGTCAGGAATTGCTCGAAGCTTCGGGGCATGCGAACCGCCCCGCGGACTTCGACGACCTGATCCGCATCCTCGACCCGGAGCTTCGCCTGATCACGCCCACCGACGCGGAGGGTTCCTCCAGTGAAGGTTACCCGAGCACACAGAGCGACCGATATTACCAGTTAACCCACGACTATCTGGTCCACTCTCTGCGAGACTGGCTAACTCGGAAGCAGCGTGAGACCCGACGAGGGCGCGCGGAGCTACGGCTGTTGGAAAGATCGTCGCTCTGGAACGCCAGGCCCGAGAACCGCCATTTGCCGTCTTCACTGGAATGGGCGAATATCCGGCTGCTGACCAGGAGGCGGGACTGGACCGAGCAAGAGCGACGGATGATGAAGCGGGCGGAGTGGGTTCACGGGCTTCGATCCCTCGCGGCCGTGCTGCTCTTGGGGTTGTTGACGTGGGGCGGCATTGAGGGTTACGGCAATCTCAAGGCGTCGGCTCTGGTGGAATCGCTCAGGACCGCTAGCACGCCCGATGTCGCCCAGATCGTCAAGCAAATTGCCGGCTACCGCCGCTGGGCTGATTCACGGCTGGTTGGTCTGCTCGAGGACTCCGAGCCGGCAAGCCGGGAACACCTCCACGCCAGCCTCGCCCTTCTGCCGGTTGATCCGCGGCAAGCCGATTATCTGAGCGGAACGCTCCTCAAATCGTCGCCCGGCGACGTCGCGGTGCTGCGTGAGGCATTGCGACCCCATCAAGGGTCCGTGACGCGCACAACTCTGGAAGGTGGTGGCTGATGCGAAGCCCGATGACACTCGCCTACTCCCTGCCGCCAGCGCTCTTGCCCTTCTTGACCCCAAAAATGACCGCTGGAAGCAGGCCGGCCTGGCCGTCTCGGAATGCGCTGGTCGGGGTCAATGCCATGTTCCTGGGTGCCTGGACCGACTTGTTACGGCCCGTTCGCAGCACCCTGACTCCGTGGCTCGCCTCGATCTTCAAGGATACGCAACGTTCCGATTCGGAACGGAGCCTCGCCACCAACGTGCTTTCCGACTACGCCGGCGACGATGCCAGCCTGCTCGCCGAACTCCTGATGGCCGCCGACGCCAAGGCCTATCAAAAACTCTTCCCGCTCGTCCAGGAACAGCGGGCGGAAACCTTGCCCCTGCTCGAAGCGGAACTCCAAAAGAAGGCGAATCCCGCGCCGAGCGAAACCAATCCGGAGCAGGTCAAGGATCGACTCGCCGAGCGCCAAGCTCGGGCGGCGGTGGCCCTCTTTCGCATGGGCAAGGCCGAGGAGGTCCTACTGAGGCTGGTTCACAGCCCCGATCCGCGATTGAGGAGCTTCATCATCAACTGGCTGAATCCTCTGGGCGCCGATCCCACGATCGTCGGCGCCGAGCTCGAGCGAAGTGTTCGGAGCGACTCCGCGGCCTCCCGCCGTGGGCCCGCGGGCACCCGAAGGGTCGCTGCCCTTCCAGCGACCGGAGGTCTCCCATCCGCCACGCCGCAACCGCAGCTCATGGACGCCATCCTCTTCGACCCCGACAGCTCGATCCGGCGCGCCCTGATCCTGGCCGTGGGAACTTACGGCACCGAGAGGTTCTCGTCGAGCGATCTCGAGCCCCTGGTCGCCACGCTGCTCGATCTCTACCACAACGACCCCGACGCCGGCATCCACGGCGCCGCCGAGTGGACTCTGCGGCAATGGAAGCAAGACGAGAGGCTGAAAAACGCCCAGGCCGAGCTGCGCAAGCTCCTGGACAAAGGCCCCCGCCGCTGGTTCGTCAACAGCCAAGGGCAGACATTCGCCGTGATCAATGGCCCGGTCGAGTTTCGCATGGGATCGCTACCGGGCGAGCCGGAGCGTGATGCCTACGAAACGCCCCATCTTAGTCTCATCCCCCGCCGGTTCGCCATCGCCGACAAGGAAGTCACCGTCGAGCAGTACCAGCTTCGCGAAGGAGAACCCGCAATTCGGCATCGCCCAGAACTTTCTCGACAGATACAGCCCCGATCTCAATGGTCCCATGATCGCCGTGAGCTGGTTTGGCGCGGCGGCCTATTGCAACTGGCTGAGCAAACAGGAGGGCTTCCCAGAGAACCAGTGGTGCTACTTGCCCAATGAGCGGCGGGAATACGACGCGGGGATGACGATACCAGCCGACGCCCTCAAGCGGACCGGCTACCGTCTACCCGCCGAGGCCGAATGGGAGTACGCTTGTCGCGCAGGCGCGGTCACCAGCCGGTATCATGGCCTGTCAGTCCGCGTGCTCGAGGCTTATGCCCGGTACGCGGCCAGCAGCAAAGCACATGCCTGGCCCGCAGGGAGCCTGCTACCCAACGACCTGGGCTTGTTCGACATGCTTGGGAACGTGTATGAATGGTGTCAGGAGCGTCAGGCGAACTATCAGCCAGGAATTGCGGAATCAACATATGCTGATATAATAGATATGAAAATCTCTCGTCTGCTTGGGGGCGGGGCGTTTGACACTCCACCGGCGAACGCCCGCTCGGCCAGCCGTGACTGGGACGCGCCGATGACCCGTGACACGGACAACGGTTTTCGCCTCGCCAGGAC
>CAVRFS010000113.1:0-17043 GCA_963720335.1 uncultured Planctomycetota bacterium
ACTGCTGATCTAAGTACGCTTCACGCTTGAGTTGCGCACAGCTCGACAGCGACGGCAATCATACTAGCCCGAAGCGTCAGCGAGGATTCTGGCTGTAATCGCCTCGCTTACGCTTCGGGCTAGTATGGCCCGTGCGCCATGCGAGCGTGAACCGCTCAAAGATTATCAAATTCATCCGTGTTTCATCCGTGTTTCATCGGTGGCTCCATAGTTTCCGGCTCTGAGCTGAGACCTGCTCCGAGGCCAATTCATGGATGAGCAAGTCATCCATCTCATAGTCTGGGAGGGCGGCGATCTCGTCGTAAGTCGGCGGCATACTCGCGACTATCAACCGGATCGCGTCCGAATTGCTCTTAACAACCTGCTTCAGAATTGCCGACGTGCTTTCCTCGAAATCGGTGTCGCCGCCGTAGACCGCGGTGATCGAATGCGTGCCGACGGAGAGCGAGGAGGTCTCGAACGAAGCAACCCCATCGCTGAGCGTGGCCGTCCCCAGTTTCTTCTTGCCGTCGTAGAAGGTGACCATTCCGGTGGGCGTCCCGCCGCCCGGACTCGCCGCGGCGACGGTGGCCGTGAACGTCACCGGCTGGCCGTAGACCGAAGGATTCGTCGAAGAGGAGATCGCCGTCGTCGTGCCGTCCTGGTTCACTATGTGATTCAAGGTCGTCGAGGTGCTTGTTAAAAAGTTGGTGTCGCCGCTGTAGACGACCGTGATCGCGTGGGGATATCTCTCCTACTCTGTTTCTCGGCGGTCTGCGCCAGCGTAGAATGCTGGTTGGGGGGATCTGATCCAAGGATTGAGGGCGTGAACGATGGTCGAAGCCAAGATAATCGACCGAGGCCGAGGGCCCGAGATCGCCGGGACGCGGATCACGGTTTACGATGTTCTCGATTACCACAAGCACGGATGGCACCGTGACATGATCGCGGACACGCTCGACCTCAGCTCTCAAGAGGTCGAGGTGGCGATCCGCTACATCGATGAGCATCGGGACGAGGTGATGGCGGACTACGCGGAAATGCTCGCGCGCGACGCGAGGGGGAACCCGCCCGAGCTCCAGCCCAAGCTGGACGCCGCGCATGAGCGACTCCAGGCCATGCTCCGCGAGCGCCGCGAAATCAGGAGCCGGGAGGCCCGGGATGCGGGGCATTCTGGCGGACATTAACGTGGGGAAGCAGCGGCTGCGCCATCGTCGCGATCTGGACCTCCGACGCCTGGCGCGAAATCTGGGACGGCCTCGGATTGTCCGTCGTGAACTTCCGAACCGTCGGGTTGCCGTACAACGCTTCTGATGCCGTGATCTGGACGACCTGCCAGCGAGAAGGGCTCGTGCTGATTACAGGGAACCGAAACAAGCGCGGGCCCGATTCTCTGGAGGCTGTGATCGAGCGTGAGAATCAGCCAGCCAGACAGCCTGCCGGTCGTCACCATCGCGGACGCTAATCGCGTGCTCCAGGATCGTCTCTATGCCGAGAAGGTCGCCGAGGGGTTACTCGAAAAGCTGATCGCCATCGATGACTTCCGTGGCGCGGGACGAATCTACGTCCCGAGATCAGGCCGTCCTGGAGGCACCGGGCCAAGGCAGCTCGGCGAGTCGTACCGCAGCAGCGCTGGTCGCGACTCCACGACCGCCGGCCGCGGGCGCGGCGCGGGCACCCGAAGGGTCGCCGCCCACCACCGGCAAGCCGGTCGCCCTGGGCCGCGACCGGCCGAAGGTCGACCACCCGTTTCCTGACATGCGTCAACGCTCGCTGCGCTGTGCACACTCCCGGCAGGGTGAGTTGCCAATCGAGCGGGAAGAGCCCGAATCACCCGCGATCAAGGCGGGAAACCGCCCCTGGCCCAAGACCCTTCAGGAGCAAGCCCAAGCCGTCCGGTCGGTGCTCGCCGAGCATTCCAGCGGTTTGACTCCCGAACAACTGGCCCGGCTCTTCCTGCGGGCCAATACCAAGCTCGTCTCCGAGCTTTTGCAGACGCTGGTCTCCCTGGGTCAGGCCCGTGCGCTGTAGGGCGGCGGGTACGTTCGGACCTAGGATGATGGCTGCTGTGTCACACTTCTACTCGTATGGCCCACCGAGCTAAAGTGTTCATCGCGACGCGTTCTTGCTATTGCGCCCATTGGGAGACACTCCATTGTCGCGCAATGAAACGCCGGCACTTATCCTCCGCACAGCCGAGGTCTCACTTCCCTTTTTTGAACGCTTTTCGTAGCATTTAGTTTAGTTTGATGATGAGACCAGGAGGCTTGAACCGTGTCAGCAACTAACGATCGTAAGCCGGACGTGCGGCTGCCTGGACAGGCTGATGACGCACCCCTGGAGGAACTGACGGCTCGTCTCCACGCGGCTCTTGCGGGAGTTGACCGCGTCCGTGCCCTCCACATCGTGCTTTCTTCGCTCGTCGGCGACCATCTTGATCGTGAGCTGGCCGTCGTGGACCCCGACGGCGGACAAGTTTTCGCTTACCTGGTCCCACCGGGCGAGCGCCACGCCTTGCACGCGGCGGTGCGCCATCCGCAGCGCCTCGTTGTCAGCCGCGAGCCGGCCCCGACTCTCGATGACGTCCTCCGCCGAGTAGTTCAGCCCGCGGATCGGGTAACGGCAGCGGTCGGCGAGTAATGACGCCAGCTCCTCTGCTTGGCCGTTCCGGTGGACCGGCTTACCTCGATCGGAACCCGAACGCACCGAACCCGAGATGGTCGAGCGCGGCTGTCCGGAGGCGTTCGTGATGGAATCCCCAATTCGGAGGCGGATCGATGGCCGATCCCGGTCACTACCAAATCCTCGCCGCGGATGCGTTCGATGAAGACCTCGCGGTCATCGAGGCCGCAATGCGTTCGAGAGGAAATGCCACGCGGCATGAACAGGTCAATCAGCACATCTCGGGCCTCGACGGCCTCAAGGCGCGACCCGCGTCACAAGAGACATTGGGCCCAACGGATCCTCGTCTATCGCGACGAGAACGGCAACGTGTTGTGGCGAGACAAAGTCGCCGATGATGCCGACCTCGATGAGAGTGACTTGCGCCGACTCGAATACGTCATTGAAGATTTGCTCGACGCTGAGGACGAGAAACTCCCCCGGCAGTGGGGTCTGCTCGTAACATTCTACAGGGTCGATGACGACGATAGGAAAGTTGTCTTGATTAGCATGCATCTCGTTGAGACGACGTGATCTGACAGCGGTTCGTCTCCCTACACGGATGGATTTCTTTTCCTGGATTCACCCCTCCGTTACGGCGCCACCATTGGTCTCTACAAGAGATTGTTGATGTCATAAGTCATTACAAACAAAAAGCTTGTGCCGAATACGGAGTTTCAATCCCCGCGAATCTCATTGAACTTTACGAGACATGAAACTTCGTAAATGTTAGGCTCACGTGGTTTTTGTCGGGGATTTCTAAAATTTTAGTACTCTCATTTGTTGAAATGTCCGTGCAATCAAATCCCAAGACTAACCTGTTATTTGGCCAAACTCTTTCTTGCCATGCCTTTTAATAAATCAACGATCGCTTGTAGAGACCAATGGTTACGGCGCCACGGACCTCCGCGGTCCGCGCAGCAGCCCCGGGCGAACCGACGGTCGGAGTGGAACGGCCTTACTGATTCCGTTCCGGATCCGAGCCGCAACGAGGATTGCTCGCTACGACCGGTGTACCGGAGTGGAAACGATATAAATTTCGACCTGTTCAAAACGCTTCGCTGGCCATTTGGACGAATTCACGAGCTTCCTTCCGGCTCAACCTTTATGTCAAATCATAGTCCGCGTCATGACGCGCCTGTTGAAGATCGACGAATGCATCGGCGACGGTCTTCACCCCAATCGGGGTGATGTAGCCACCAAGCGGCGCTTGGACAGCCTTGGGGAGTTTGTTATTCGCGAACATCGAGGACACCTTCTTCATCTCCCCGTGGTTGAGCGTCCGGTTGATCCTGGCGGCCAGCTCGACCTCCGCGGCGTAGAGGGCGGACACTTCCGATGTCAGCAAGTGGAAGAGCGCGTAATAGGCAGACGATACGGCTCGCCGAAGATTCACCTGCTTCGGGCGCCGTGGGTCGAGCTGGGCGAGTTGTTTCGCTAGTTTCAGAAGATCGACGTGAAGGCTCATGACGCATCCGCCAGCTCGGCTTCGTCCGCGATCGAGCGGAACGATAAGTACGGCCAGCGATCGGGGGCCAAATCACGGGCGATGGGGTCGAGCCAATGACGCAGCTCTTTCGCATTCTTTAGGAATTGGTCGTCGGTCGCGGAAGCCTCTTCCGTGAGCCACGCCCGGATCCAGATGCCCGGATCGCCCGTGTGGTCCAGCTTCGTCTTGAACTGAAGCTCCGCGAGCTCCGGCGGCCATTGAGCCGCGGCGATCTCCCGCTCGATTTGCTTCCCCAGCCGATACGCGTCGGGGTCGCCGTATCGGTTGAACTCCAGGAAGAGAATGATATCACGGAAGAGAGGCTCGGCTCGCTCCACGACATCCTCCGGGACGGGTTCCCTCGAATACAGACGAGGGGCAAGCGTTCGGAAATCCTTTACAAGGCCCGCCAATCGCTCCCGCTCGGCGTCGGGTAGGAATTCGAAATCCTTCGGGTCGAATCCCGCGACCGCCCGCGGGGTTAGCCACTCAGTCGATCCACGCAAAGTCCGTTCGATCTCGTTCGGATCGAGCTTGGGCGAATCAATGTCGGCTTGGCGAATGATCAGGGGCGCCGCCCTCCGCACACTCATCCAGAAGTCTTCTAACGCCATGGGCTTCCCTTTCTTGATCGAATGGAACAGAGGGCGTGGTTCAACAACTCTGGCCCTCTGGTAACACGTTCTTGGAGTGTCCAAGCCCATCATACTAGCCCGAAGCGTAAGCGAGGGTTGGAGTTCGCCTCGCTGACGCTTCGGGCTAGTATGGCCCGAATGATAGCCGACTTTGAACCACGCCGAACGGGGTCAGCGAGGATCGCCCGTGTTTTCCAGTATATCAAGATTGCCGGATCGCGTTCACGCGGATGATCCGTTTCGTCGCGGGCAACGGAATACACCCTCACGATCGTGTCAGGAATCGCACGTTTATGGTAAGCCGCTTTTTTGGTGACCTCGCATTCGGGAACCGTTCATTGGACTGGCGCATATTGGTTCAGGACGCCGCGTGCTCCTTTTCGCTCTGGGGGTGAAGAGAGCGTTTCACGTCAGCCAGCTCGCCGCGGGCGAGCAGGTGATCGACCACGTCCGCGACCGTTGCCGGCTGTCGCTGGCTTCGGACCAGAGGAATTCCGCCGGCCGTCACCCGGGTTCCGGTGATCGTGGCGATCGTGTCGCTGCCGGGCTGGCCGTCGTCCGCGCCGTCGATCTCGCGGCCCAGCATGTCCATCACAAGCGCACCGTTGACGATTAGCTCCTCCGGCTTCGATGCGGTGAGCTTGCCGCGGGGCGTGAGCGTCACACTGTTCGTCGACGGGTTGTAGACAGCCGAGGCTGGCGCCACGGCGGCTCCCAGTTTGGTTGTCGCCGGCTTCCGGTTCTTGCCCTTACCCGAGGCCTTGACCTTGATGACCGGCGCGAGCTCGTAGGCATTGGCATTGTCGGCGGCGCTGGCGTTGAGCACTCCGTTGAACTGGAGGACCAAGACGGTCTCTTTCTTCGCCTTCTTCCCCTTGCCGACCTTGATCGTTTCGACTTGCAATGACTCCACTGTGACAAGAGGGGGCGGCGGGGGCGGAGGAGGCGGAGGTGGGGGCGGCGGCGTTTCGGCGATTACCGTGGTCGTCGCTTGCGCGGCTGTCGGCGTCGGCTGGACGAAGCCGAGGTTGTCGGTGGCGACGCTGAAAAAGAGGTAGGTGTGACCCACCTCGCCGGTGAAGGTCGCCGATGTCTTTGTGGTGTTGCTCAAGAACGGCATGAATTGGCCGCCATCGTCGGAGACATACACGTTGTAGCTGGCGATCCCCGGTCCCTGGCCGTCGCTGCCGGACCAGGAGACGGTGAAGCTGGGCGTGGTTGTCGTTGCGGGGAGCGCGGTGACGGTGCTCGTCGGCGGGCCGGCGTCGATCGTGTTGGCGACCTGCACGGTGCTGATCGGTGCGTTGGTGTCGAAGACGACGGTGGCCGTCGCGTTGATCGCGGCTCCAGTGGCGAGTCCCGCCTTGGGCTGGATCGTGTAGTTGATGTAGCCTTCGCCGTTGGGCGGGTCGGTATCAGCGGGCAGAAAGCCGGCGAGGGGATTGGCCGGTGAGTCGAGCGTGGTCGGGTCGATCGACGTGAATGTCACGGTCAAGAGGCCGGTGCTCAGGTTCAGGTCGGCTGTGATGTCCACAAAGAGCCCGAGCGTCGCCTGAGCATCGACCTGGGTACTGAATTGATGACTCCCGCCGGGACCGTGACGGCGTAGTCGCCAAACCCGATCGTGCCGAACTGGAAGGTGCTCCAGTTGAGGTTGGGGCTGAGTTGTTCGGTGACCACAACGTTCTGGGCCGGCGCCGAGGCGGTGGGCTCATTCTCGAACTCGATCGTGTAGGGCAATGTTTGGCCGGGCGTGATGTACCCGGCGGTCCCATATCCAGCCGGGCCGATCATGTTGTTGGGGTCGCCAGGGACGACGTTCTCGGAGCCGGCACCGCCGCCGGCGCGTGCAGCCAGGGCAGGTCGGATCGGGGCCGAGTGGCGGAGGTGGTTTGGGGCAATACAGTCAGGTATATAGTTGCTGGGATCATCCTTCTGTGCAGACAAATAACCTGCTGCGGTCGAATACTGGGGCCAAAAACAATCGCCCCAGCTGTCGCTCCGTTGTGAACCTCCAAAACGTAATCCCAACGCCCCCCCCATCAGAATACCCCACGCTCCCCAGAAAATCGCGGCCTCACTCGCCTTAGCCCCTTTGTTGACGTAAGGTTTCGGCTGCGAGGTCGTTGGGCAAATGAGGGTTTGATCGGCGTCATCACCCTGAGTCCAGATGGATCAATGATGTAATCGTATCGTTCGCGGCGTATCGTCGAAGATTTGTATCGCCGCCAGCCAAACCGAGCGGATCACAAGATGAATATGCGCCGACACTCGCATCGAAAAACCGAATACGCATGTAGACTAAACCACTGCCTTCGGTCAAGACGCCGTCTTGGCCAACGAACTGAAATGGGTTCGAGATCCCCGCGCTGATCGTCGTCACTTGGCCGAAGGGATCGTAGCTGTATTGGTTGAGATACGCACCCGACGCATTCGTAATGCCGACCGTCGAACCCTGGAGGTTATAATCGTAATAGTACGCTGTTCCGCTCGCGCTGACCTGGCTGACCAACCCAAGGCCATAGGTGTAGTGGGTGATCAAGTTCCCAGAACTGTCGAACTGCGCTGCGACGTACCCCAAGCCGAAGGGATCAATCAAGTTTTTCGTCGTCTGACCGTTGACGGTAGAGGAGATCTGGTAGCCCAGAGGATCGTAGCTGAACGAGAGCGTGCCACTCGGGCCACTGACGCCCGTCAATTGATTGAGCGCATTGAACGTATACGTGGTTGTCTGCCCATTCGTCGTCGCCGCGATCATGTTGCCGTTGGCGTCGTACTGATAGCTCGTGTCGCCGACCTGCGTGTACTCGTTGACGCTGTTTGACGTGTAGTTCGTGACGACGCCGTTGTCGGTGACAGAGGTGCGATTGCCGGCGGGGTCGTAGGCATATTGGATCACATCGCCGGGCGAAGACGCGGAGATCAACTCTCCATCGGCGTCATAGCCGTAGGACGTGGTTACGCCACCGCTGGTCATCGAGGTGACCTCGCCAACCGCATTGTAGGCGTACGTCATTTGCGAATTAATTGCCGCGCCAGGCGACAAATTCGTGATCTCGGTAACGGCCCCGTCGGCGTTGTACTGGTAGGTCGTGCTCGTGCCGTTGCCCTTGGTTTCGCTGATGACATTGCCGGCTGGGTCGTACGTGTACGACTCGATCAGGTCGCCGTTCGCGTCGGTTAGCTCGCTCAGCCGTCCGACTGAGTCATAGAGGTAATTGGTCGTGAATCCAGTCTGATCGACGATCTGAGTGATATTGCCGTCGATGCCGTACTGGACCGTGAGCGTGCCGTTCGGCTCACTGATCGTGGTCGGCAAGTTCTGGCTGTTGTAGGTGAACGACCAGTCGCCGCCGGGTCCATCGGCCGTCAGCATGTTGGCGTGGCTGTCGTACGTATAGGTATCGGACGTGCCGTCGGGCAGGTTTTCGGCAGTGATCTGGGCGTTGGTGTTGTAGGCGTAGGAAATGGTTTGGCCGTCGGGATCGGTCGACGAGGTAACTTCGCCCAGGCATTGTAGACATATTGCTGAGTTGTGCCGTCGGGATTGGTTGTTTCGAGCAAGTTGCCGTTGGCGTCGTACTGGTAGCTCGTCGTATAGCCAGCTTGGTTCACGAATGTCAGCGGCTCGGCAAGCGAATTGTATGTGAACGAGATCGTGTAGCCCAGCGGGTCGGTCTCGCTGGTCATGTTGCCGTTGGCATCATACGCATAAGTGGTCGTTGTGCCGTCGGCCGCGATGGTCTTGATCAGGTTGTCGTTGGCGTCGTAGGTGTTCCGGGTGATGTTTCCGAGGGGATCGATCGTCTCGCCGAGATTGCCCTGGTCGTCGTGGAAGATGGCCGTCATGTTCTCATCGGCGTCAGTGACCGTGTACTCGCCCGGTGCAGGATAGGCGTAGGTCTCGGTCTCGGCCTCGGGCGCCGCACCATTGAGACGGCCCGTGCTCGCCAGCCGACCCTCGGCGTCGTAGGACCACTCGATGCCGGTGCCGTCGGCGAAGGTGAGCGAGGTCAGGGCGTTCGCATCGGCCGCCGTGGGGCCCGTCGCATAGGTGTAGGTCGTCTTACCCGACACGTCAGTGAAGGTCAGCAGGTGCTGGCTGCTGGCGTCGTATGTGTATTGCGTCGTCTGGTTTCCGGGCTCGGTGATCGAGCTGATGAGGCCCTGGGCATTGTAGGCGATCGTAATCGCCGAGCCGTTTGCGGCAGTCAAGCTGGTCAATTCGCCGCTGGCGCTGTAGCCGGCCGTGATCCGATTGTCGTTGGTATCTTGTTCGTAGTCCAGCGAGCCGTTCGGATTGAAGGCCAGGATCGTGCCGTCCGTCTGCACGTACTGGTAAGCGCCGTTAACGAGCGTCAAGGTGCCGTATTCGCCGGGGGCGTCGGTATAGCTGCCGTCGGAGTTCTTGGCGAAGTAGAGCTCGGAGCCATCGTCGCTGATCGTGACGTTTCCCTGGCTGTCGGCGCTGGCGCTGATTTGCCAGTTATCGGTCCAGCCCAGGCCGAACGGTCCCATCGTGTCGCGGCCCGAGATCGAGGCATTAAACTGGCGGACGAAATCGAGCGGAATCGCGCCGGGGACGGGGAACGAGGCGTCGGTGACCGAGTCGATCGAGCCGTTCGTGAGGGCATCGTTGGCCGTGTTGATCGCGAAGCCGAAGAGGCGCTGGACGTCGTCGGTGTACTCGCCGAGCTGGCTGAGGTAGGTGGCTTCATTATCGAGGGCGGCGAGGTAGCTGGCCGTGGTCGAGCCGAAGCTTGCAGTCAGGTTGGCGAAGACGGCGGGCCACGCGGCGCTGGGGATGTACGACGGTTGCAGGCTCGATTCCATCGACGACCAGTCGATTGGCGTGCTGTCGCCGGTGAGGACTTGCAGGCTGAAGTCGATACCAGCGTGTGGCGCGAGTGTCGTCGATTGATAGGGGATCAGAAATGTGCCTTGAAAGCCGGGAGGCAGAATACCGGCCGGTCCCGTCGACTCGATGCCCAACAATTCGATGCTGGTGCCGAGGAAATCGGTCGTGCCGGGCATGGCGAGTGTCGCGTTGCCGGTCGTATTCGTGAGGACGAACAAGGGAGCGGCCACATCCGTTCCGCCGACGTTGCGGTAATCGATCGTCAGGTATGCGACCTTGCCGGGACGTGTCAAGGAGGGGACGGACAAATTGAATGTGACCTGGCCGGGCTGAGCGCCGGTTACAGTCACGGCGTTCACCTCGGTTGCCGATTGCGAGCCGTTGGCAACTTTGAGGTCGTAGCTCCCGGCCGCCACGCCTGTGAGGTTGAACTGAGCGAAGAGCGACGTGCTGCCCTGGAATGTCACTTGGGTCGCGGCAATGGGGGAGCCTCCGCCATGTGGCACGAGGCTGACCGTTGTCTTTGACGTGAACTCGGCGCCCTGGACAGTAAACGTTGTCGTTCCGGTGTTTCCGGACTGGGTTGGGCTGGCGCTGGTGACCTGGAGCGGCAGCGTCTGCGCCGACAGGGTGAACGGCTGGCCGCCGGTCGAGCCCGTGTCGCCCTGGAGCAGGATGTAATACGTGCCAGCCTGGGTGTTGGGGATGACGATTTGTTGCGTCGTTTGGGTCGTGAATGTCGAGGATGCTTCAAACGTGCTGGTGGTCGGGACGTTTTGATAGCCGACGTAGAGCTCGCCACCCTGGAGCGCGGCGAGGCCGGCGGAAAACTCGACGTCTTGCCCCGCCGGCAGATTGATTTGGTAATAGACGTCCTGGCCGTTGCCGATCGTGCCCGATACTGGGCTGCCAGCAGTCAAGGCCGGTATCGTGACCTGAACGGGATTGGTCGACCCCAGCTCGGTATTGAACCGGTTCAGCTCGGGGACCAGGCCGCGGCTGTCGGCCAGGACGATCACGTAGTAATTATCGGGCGCGAGACCGGGAATCGGGGCAGTGAGCATCTCGGAGTATTGACCATTGGCCGCGACGCCCCCGGTGTGCTGCACCCGTCCGAGCAAGACGGAGCTTGAATTGAGGGTGGGCGCCGTCGAGAGATAAACGGAGTCGGTCCAATCGCCGCTGGCAGCGTTGCCGCTGTCGTTATCAACCTGGTACGACACCGAGAGATTCTGCCCTGCCACGGCATTGGCAGCGATGGAGAACGGCTGCACGACGAGATTGGCTGGGCTCGTTACCGTGGCGAGCAGGATGTTGATCGGCCCAATCTCCGGTTGGAGGATGGAAATCGCACCGCTATTCACGCCTGTGAACGAGAGGCTGTTTCCCCCGGTCTCGCTGTTATAGGACACGATCGGGAAGTTGTCACCGACAGCCGGAGTGAAGTTGCTGGCGGTCGTCAAATTGACCGAGCCGGCGAGCGTTGCGCTGCCTGTCACGTTGAGCTGACCGAAGTTGTTGCCCGACGAGCTACCGCCGATGCCGATCGTCAGCGACGCGGACGAGCCCTGCGAATAGTTTCCGTTCACCGCGAGCGTGCTGCCCGCGCCGATTGTCAGGCTGCCGGTATTGCTGAAGTCGCCGGTGGTCGAGAAGCTCGCCCCGCTAGTGAGCGACAACGAGCCCGAGTTGGCGCTCAGGCCCTGGATACCCGCAATGGTCGCGCCTGAGCCGCCGAGGGTGATGTTCGCTTGGTTGGTGGTGATCGTCGTCCCGCTGGGAAACGCCAGGCTCGAGCCATTGAGGGCATTCCACGTGCCGGAGGTCAGGGTTTCGCCAGAGACCTGGCTGAAGGTGCTCGGATCGAGAGAGAGGGTGCCTGCGTCCGCCTCAATCGTGCCGGTGTTGATCAGCGGGCCGTTGACCGCGAGCTTCGAAGTGCCGGAACCGGCGGTCTTCTCGATCGTGCCGGCGTTGTCGATGACGCTGAAGCCAAAAACGTTGTTCACGCCGGAATTTGACTCGATCAGGTACAATCCACCAGGCTCGATCATGAGAGTCCCGGTCGAGGATATGTCGCTTTGTATACCAAAATTACCGGTTCCGGTCTGGACGATCGTCCCGTAGTCGTCAAGAGCAGCGTTAAGGTAGTCGTCCGCGTAGAACGCCGCTTCACTCGACCCCGATAAATTGATGGTTCCCATGTTGGTGACGGTTTCGCCGGATGCATCGAGGTTACCGCCCGTCCACTGGAACAAGTTGCTGGGAAAGTCCAGTGTGAGCCCACCCAATCCGACAGTGAGCGTGCCGGTACTGAACTGGACGGTGCCGCTTCCGGAGCCGGTGAGTGTTCCGGAGTAGGTGACGCTTTGGCCACCGGTCAAGTCGAGCGTTGCGCCTTGCGCGACGTTGAATGTGGCACCGACATAAGGTCCGCTCTTCAGGTCAACGTTGTCCCCCTGTGGAATGTTAAACGTCGCGCCTGTGAGAGTCCCACTTGTGCCCAAGTTGACGGTGATACCTAGGGGCAGTTCGGGCACGTTAATCGTGCTCCCTGTGCCCGCGGTGGGCATAGTGACCAGAGTGCCTGCGATGTCCAGAGAACCGCTGATGCTCTCCCACACGACCGCCCCGGTGACGTGGGTGAGAGCGGGCAGTTCGCACGTTCCCCGCTGCAGATGCGCCTGGACATCCATCCCGGCGAAACCACCGGTCACTGTCAGCGATGCCACAGCGGGTAGCGACAAAACGCTCCCGGTTCCTGTGGCCTGGAACGTGGTGGTGAGAAGGGGTTCGCCTCCTCGTACCTCGTCACGGCCGGCAGCGTCAGGCTGCCACCGTCCTGCGCATTCAGACTCGAACTTTCAATATTGCTCAGGGATGGGAAAGTGTAGGAACCTCCGGTGATCGTTAGGCTGCCGGCGGTTAGCGTCGCCCACTGCTTGGTGGCGATGTTTCCCGTTCCGTCGAGCTTGACGTCGACTCCGTTGAAGGTCGTCAAATTCCCGGAGTTGATCTCGCCGCCCGACGTGTCTGATAAACCGGCTCCGCCGATGGCAAATTGGCTACCGACGCTGAAGCTGGTCAACTTCGTGAGATTGAGGACGCTGCCGCTACCCTGGGACACCAAACTCACGTTGGCGCGTCAGGCTTGCCACGTCGTTCAGGTTCACTGTGCCGCCGTTGAGTGCCTCGATCGTATCCTGGTAACGAAGTGTCCGAGACGCTGGTCAGGTTTGGCAGATCCAGCACGCTTCCGGCGCCGGTCGCTTCGAGCGTCACGAAGCCGACGCGCCTGGTAGCTCGTCACCATCGGCAGCGAAAGTCTCGCCCCGCCTTCGACGATGACGCTGGAGCATCGATGTTGGTGACTTGCCCGAGGGAAATGCTGGCCGTGTCGCTGAGCGTCACGCCCACGCCATTGAGCGTCGTCAAGCTGCCCGAGTCGATCTCGGCCGCCACCCTTTGCCGTGAGGCTGCTGTTTCCCGCGTCAGCGTACCCGCTACCGAAGGTGAAGCTGGTCAGGCTGGGGATGTTCAGCACGCTGCCGTTACCCTGGGCCTCCATGTTCACGTTGGCGGTCAGGCCTGCCAAGCCGGATCAGGTCCACCGTCCCACCACCGAGTGCCTCGACGTGATCACTGTAAGACGTGTCCGAGATCTGGTCAGATTCGGAAGGTCCAGAACGCTGCTTACCTCCGGTGGCTTCGAGTGTCACGAAGCCAGACGCCTGGTAACTGGTGAGTGTCGGAGGCTCAGAGTCGCTCCACCTTCGGCATACAGGCTCGCACCGGATACGGTGGTCGCACCGGTGACCGTGAGCGAAATCTCAGAACCCGTCGGCCTTCAGCGATCCGCCCGTCATCGTCAACCCGCCGCTGATCGTCGAATTGGCCGCGACCGTCAGGCCGCCGCCTGAGATGACCAGCGGATCCGCAGTGCGTGATGCTGTGGACCGACTCGACGTTCGAACTGATCGTCACGGTCGGGCTGCCCCGACCGTCGATGACCACGTCGTCGGTCCGCCGGGACACCCCGTTGCTCCAGTTACTGGCGACGTCCCAGGAGCCGCTAGTCGGCGAAGATCCAGGTGTCGGTCGCCAGAAGCTGGCGGCGTTCCAGGATCTCCATCCGGGATCGGCTGCGATTGAGCCGGCTCGAGAACACCTTCCCGCGCCGAGACCAGGTCGAAAGGCTTCTGGACATGGTGCTGGCCCCTGATGATGATACAATGCAATGCCATGAAGTATCTGGTGGTCGCCGCCGAATGTTCGGCACGATGCTCGCCAATGCTTGCATCCGGATTCCGTCGGACCCGATTCGTCGCGAGCCAGCGCCTGGCTCATTTCGTGTCTCATCGCGTGCAGTCGCCGCAGCATCCGGCTGCTTCTGTCGTAGAAGGTCCATCAGTATTACCGCGCTGAATGGCCCGAACCGAACAAGAAAATCAAAGATTTCACGAGTCGAGCGACCCATGTCCGAATCGATGGACATCCCTGACCTCATCCAACGAGCCCGATCGGGCGAGGAAGCCGCCTCGGCGGAGCTGGTGCGCCGCTTCGAGCCGTTCATCCAGAGGGTCATCCGCATCCGGATGCGCCAGCGCGGTGATTACGAGGTGCTCGGCCGCGAGGTCGGCTCGTCGGACGTGTGCCAGTCGGTCTTCAGGAGCCTGTTTCGAGGGATTGAGGGACAATCGATATCAACTCGACCAACCCGGCGATCTGGAAAGGCTCCTCCAGGTGATGGTTCGCTTCAACGTGGCGACGAAGGCCCGGATGGCCAGCGTGAGACTCCGCGAGTTGATCGACGATTTTGAGCAGGGCGGATTGGATCGACTCCGCTCCGCGCCCTGACGAGGAAGTCGCCGAGCAGGACCTGATCGAGGTGATCCAGGAACAGTTCTCGGAGGAGGAACTGGAGCTCGCTGACGCTCTGGCTCGACGACACCCCGTGGGCCGAGATCGGCCGGAGAATTGGGTGTACACCCGACGCGGCGCGAGTTCGATTGAGCAGGGCCATCGCAAGAGTCAGGAACAAGATGAGCGCGGGAGGATCCCGCCGAAGCCTGATTCATCCCCGGGGGGACAGAACTCATGATCGCGAACGCAGGGGCCGGCCGGGATCCGGAGATCCAGCGGCTGCTGGATCAAGCCCTCGACGACCAGAGATCGAGCTGGGATCGCGGCGAGCGAATCCCCGTCGAAGATTACCTCGCGCGAGATCCGGCCCTCCGCGACGACGCGGACGCGATCCTGGACCTGATTTACCAGGAGTACCTCCTTCGCCGCGACCGCGACGAAAATCCCGATCCCGACGAGTTCTATCGCGCGTTTCCCCGAGCTCGCCGAGTCGCTGATGATCCAGTTCGGCATCGATGCGGCGATCGAGCCGAGCACAGAACTCCAGGCGAACCGAGATGAGTCAAATATCGATGTCTATAAGCCCCTGGAAATCATCGATGGCTTCGAGATCGTGAGCGTGCTGGGCCGCGGCGGCATGGGCGTCGTTTACAAGGCCCGCGACCTGAAGCTCGACCGCATCGTGGCGATCAAGACGATCGCCGAGGGCCGATTCGCGACCGCGGACCAGCGCGAGCGGTTCCAGGCCGAGGCCCACGCCGTCGCCCGGCTCAGCCATCCGAACATCATCGCCATCCATGCGATCGGAGAGCATCGAAGGTCGGCCGTATCTCTCGCTCGAATTCGCCGAAGGGGGCAGCCTCGCCCAGCGGCTGGCCGAGAAGCCCATGGCCCCGCGCGAGGCCGCCGGCCTCGTCGAGACGCTCGCCCGCGCCGTCCACGTCGCCCACGAGGCCGGCGTGATCCATCGCGACCTCAAGCCGAGCAACGTACTCCTGACCGCCGATGGAGTCCCCAAGGTCAGCGACTTCGGCCTGGCCAAGCTGCTGGACGCCGACTCGGGGCGGACGCTTTCCGGACAGACGCTGGGCACCCCGAGCTACATGGCCCGGAGCAGGCCGAGGGCCATCCGCAAGCAGGTCGGGCCCGGCCGCCGACATCTATTCCCTCGGAGCGATCCTGTACCAGGCGTTACGGGCCGGCCGCCATTCCTGGGCGAGTCGGCGCTCGAAACGCATCAAGCTGGTGCACCTCGACCGACGCCGTGTCGCCGCGCCGGCTGCGACCCGATGTCCGCGCGATCTCGAGACGATCTGCCTGAAGTGCCTGGAGAAGGAGCCGTACGAAGCGATACAGCAGCGCGCACGGACTGGCCGACGACCTGAGCCGGTTTCTGGAAGACCGGCCGATCGCGGCGAGGCCGGCCTCGGCGTCCCGAGCGCGCCGTTCGCTGGTGCCGGCGTAACCCGTGGGTGGCCGCATCCCTGGTGTTCTTGATCTTAGGCACCACCGTGAGCATCTGGCAGGCGGTGGCGCGCGACCTGGGCCGAACGAGCGGCTCGAATTGCGGAGGGCACCGCGATGACCCACCAACCGGGCCGAGTCGGAGGCGGAAATCGCCAAAGCGGTCAGCGAATTCTTAAACCTGGACGTGCTGTCCCAGGCCAGCGCCAATGCGAAGCCGACCCCGACACCAAACCCGACCCTGACCTCAAAGTCCGCACGGCCCTAGACAGGGCCGCCAACAGAATCGAGGGCAAATTCGCCGGCAAGCCCTTGGTAGAGGCTTCGATCCGCCGGACGATCGGCAAGACCTATCAGAAGCTGGGGCTCAATACCGAGGCCCTGCTTCATCTGGAACTCGCTCTGGAGCTTGATCGCCTTGAGTTAGGCAATGAGAATCACCAAACATTAGAGACCATGCATGCGTTGGGCGACCATTACCTAATAATGGGCAAACCTGAGCTAGCCGAGTCAATGCTGGTCGCGGCCTTGGACGGTATGTCGCCGTCTGTGCGGCGACGATCATCCTGATGGCGCTTGTCATAATGACCGACCTTGGGGATCTTTATCATTCCCTGGGCAGAACGCGGGAGTCGGAACAGCTATTAAGAGAGTCCCTGGATGGCCTGCGGAAGACCCGGGGAAACGATCATCCTGACACACTGAAGGCGATGAACAACCTGGGGACGACATACCAAGTACAAGGGCGATTGACCAAGGCCGAGCCGTTGCTCGTTGAAGCCGTTACGGTCTTCCAAAAGGTGAAGGGCCAGGAGCACCCTGACACATTGATTGCCATCAACAATCTGGCGGAGTTGTACTATCTCCAGGACAATGTGGGGGAGGCTGAGCGGAGGCTAAACCGAAGTCTTGAAAGTCCGTAATCGAGTTGCTGGGCCCATATCATTTCCATACCTTTGTTCACCAAGAGTGATCTCGCCATCGTCTACCAACGCCAACGCCGCTGGGCGGAAGCAGAGCCGTTACTGAAAGACGTGCTGGAAGGCCGGCGTCGCACCCTGGGCGCTGACCATCGCGAGACGTTAACTGCGATG
>CAVRFS010000114.1:0-37289 GCA_963720335.1 uncultured Planctomycetota bacterium
GTTATGCCCTGTTGCTTGGTTACGACGTATTGCTAGAAGGCCGACGAAAACCTGGCCTCGCTGGTCAAGGCGGTCGATGCGGTCCAGAAGAAGAACAAGGACCTGGGCACGGTCGTCGTCGGCGTGGGCGGCGTGACCGACGCCGACTTCGAGAAGCTGCAAGAGACCCACAAGCTCACCACCCCGCTCACGGTCGCCGTCGACAAGGACGGCCCGCCCGCCTACGAGCTCAACAAGGAAGCGGCGGTCACCGTCCTCGTCTACAAGGTCGGCGGCAAGATCGCCAAGAACTTCGCGTTCAAGGACAGCAAGTCGGCGGCCGCGAAGGCCAACGAGATCGCCGAGGCCGCCGCCGACGTGCTGAAGTAACGTCATCCGCGCTGACATTCGGTTTGGCCGATCACAGCCATCGGGCCGGTCCATTCTGGGCCGGCCCGATTGCTCTCGCACTCGCCTCTCCGTCGTCAGACGGCCGCCGACGGCGAGTCGTCCCAGGACGTCCTGACCATGTCGAGAGCCTTGTCCCTCGTCCTTGCTCTCATCCGGTATGGTCGACCTCTGGCGCACGGCTCAGCGAGTCCGCGGCGGACGATCGCGATTCACGGGCGTGACCAACGTCGAGCCGCCGCACGTCTCCACCGATCAGTCGGTGAAGCTGGACTACGACATCGTCTACGTCCGCGCGCCGCGACGGGGCGACGAGGTCGGCACCAACTGGGCCGAGATCTCCAGCCCGCTCTTCATGGACGCCGGCGCCGACCTGATGCTGCTGCACCCCGACGGCAGCGAGGAAGTGCTGGTCGCGGGCGGCAAGGGATCGGTCGCGGATCCGATGGTTTCGTTCGACGGCGAGTGGGTTTATTACTCGCTCTTCCACGATCTGGAGGGGGCGACGATCACCGAAAGCGTCACCGGCCGGCGCCGACATCTACAAGATCCACGTCAAGACGCGGAAGGTCGTCCGGCTGACGCACCAGCAATTCACTCCCAATACCGGCGCCGGCAACTGGTCGAACGACTTCCGCACGCCGGAGCCCGGCAAGAACTCGATCGATTACGGCGTTTTCAACACCGGCCCCTGTCCGCTGCCGGGCGGCAAGGTCGTCTTCACGAGCAACCGCAATGCGCTTTCGGCCGCCCAAGCGATTGACGCAGACGCTGCAACTCTTCGTCATGGACGACGACGGCGCGCAATGTCGAATGCATCGGCCACCTGAACCTGGGGATCGGCACTGCACCCGGTGGTCTTGATGGATGGCCGCGTCATCTTCAGCTCGCTCGAGTCGCAAGGGCTGCGAACCTCGACCTTGTGGGGCCTGTGGAGCATCCATCCCGACGGGACGCAACTGGGGGCCGGTCGTCAGCGCGTTTCTGCCGGGCGAGAGCCCGAATGCGTTACCACTTCCAGACCCAGTTGTCCGACGGGTCGATCGTGGCCGAGGAGTATTACAACCAGACGAGCAGCGGCTTCGGCGGGTTCGTCAAGCTGCCGGTCGCTCGGGCCCGGTGCGAGCCCGCGTTCGGGCCCGGCTCACCACGGCGACCCGCGTAATCCGCCGCTTGCGCGGCGGGTGGCTCGACGACGGCCGGCCCCGGACTGCGCCGGCTGCCGTTCAGTCCGCGCGGCATCGAGGTCGCTGACGCGATTCGCCCGCACCGATGAAGGGCCGGCCGATTTCGCGGAGCCGGGGCGAGCGCTACGGACCGCGCGTCGGCAAGGTGACGCATCCTTCGGCCGCGCCGGACAACCACCTCTTGACCGTCTGGTCGCCCGGCCCGGTCAATGGCGGTTACACCGTCCACGTCCCGGCCGTCGATGCCGGCCTCTACCTCATCAAGGGCGGCAAGCCGATCGACGAGCCCGGCCAAGATGCTGTTGATCAAGAACGACCCGCGATTACAACGAGCAATGGCCCCGCGCCCTGGTCCCTTACAAGCGCATCTACGGCATCAACGAGCCGAAGCGCATCGCGCCGCTGGCCAATGACGGCAAACTGTCGCCGCACCTGCCCGAGGGGACGCCGTTCGGCCTGGTCGGCACCTCGAGCCTCTACAAGCGGGAGAGCTATCCCAACGGCGTGGTGCCGTCCGGCGGCGTGACGGCGACCTTCGCCGGCGGCACGGATCGCGACGGGCGGATTCCAGGATCTCGATCCGTTCAACACCAGCCTCGGCGGCGTCTCGCTCAACTGGTTCAACCAGGGGGCCGACGCGGGCCGGTATTCGAACGACGACATCCACGCCATCCGCATCCTGGTGATGGAGCCGACAACCGACCGTCAGCGCGGCCCGAAATCCGGCCGGACATTCCGCAGCCACGCCAACGAGCGACTGCGCATCCTCGGCGAGATCCCCGTCCGCAAGTTTCCGCCGCCGTCGACCTCGACCGCCGCAGCAGAACCGGAAAAGGACAGGGGGTCCAGCCGACCGATCCCGACGGCAATCCCGACACGAGCTTCCTGGCCCGAATACCCGCGGACGTGGCCTTCACGTTTCAGACGCTCGACCGAGTACGGCATGGTCCTGAACATGGCCCAGACCTGGCACCAGCTCCGGCCCGGGCGAGATCCGCAACGATTGCGGCGGCTGCCATGCTCACAGCCAGAAGCCGACTCTGTTCGAGCAAACCGCGGCGGCACGGCCCGATTATCGCATCTTCGACCTGACCGGGACGCACGCCGCTGCTGACCACCCGGACGAACGATCAGTCCGGCCGGAAGTGGGACGAGCGGGATACCGGCGGGCTCCGCTACGAAAAGCGGGTCAAGAACGTCGAGTATTATCCGGGACGTCAAGCCGATCTTCGACCGCAGTTGCGTCGCCTGCCATACCCAGGAGCACGAGCGAGCCGGCGGGCGACTTGGTGCTCGACGACGACAAGACGGTCGATCTGCCCAACGCCGACGATGTCCCCGGCACGTATTACCGGCTGGCGATGGACTATGCCGGCCGGTTCGGCCGGCCGCCGCTCGATCGGCTCGTGGCGGAATGCCAATGCCTCTCGATATGTCCGCATGTTTCAGTCGCGCCGAAGCCTGCTCATCTGGAAGGTGTTCGGCCGGCGCACCGACGGCTGGACGAACGACGATTTCCCGACCGAGACCGTGCCCGGCGATCCGCACGACGCTTCGGCGGAAGGGGAAGCCGTTGCCGAACACGGCGGCGAACCGCAATCGCGCCGACCTCGACTTCACCGGCAGCATCATGCCGCCGCCCGCGGCCGTCGCGGGCGAGCTATCGGGCCCGACGGCAAGAAGATCAAGGTTGCCGCCGCTCTCCGACGAGGACCGCCTGACACTTGTCCGCTGGATCGACCTCGGCTGTCCGATCGACCTGGACCACGATCCTGCGATCGGCCCGAGGCCACCGGCTTCGGCTGGATGCTGGACGACCAGCGACCCACCCTGACATTGACCTCGCCGCGCGCGGGAGCAAATCCTCCGCTGACTCGAGTATCCTGGTCGGGATGTACGACTACGGCGGGCTCGACCAGGACAGCTTCCAGGTCGTCGCCAGCTTCCCCGTCGACGACGTGCCGGCCGGGCAGAACCTGGCCCGGAGGTTTCGGCCCACGACCGAGGGAGTCTGGGAGCTGAGACTCAAGGAGCCGGTCCGCGTGACGCAACGGCAAGCTCACGGTGTCCGTGAAGGATCGGCAGGGGAACGAGACGCGCATCGAGCGGACGTTCTCGACGGTCGAGGAGGACCCGCACTGACTTGTCGGATGTGCTCGGTCCGGCCGTCGTTGCAATTGTCAGTCGATATATATGTGTCAGTGTGAATCGGCGTGACCTGGCGGCAAAGTCGTCCACCCTGTTTCATCTCCACGAGCGCACCAGATCCCGAGCGGGCGGAGGTGGTGCATCAGCTCGTCGAGCGTCACGCAGCCGATGCATGCAAACGCACCGATGCGACTGGGACCGGAGTCGAGCAGCTTTCGAGCCAGCACCACGGCTGCCGAGCTGGGCGTGGCTGGTCCATCGTAGTCCGTCACAAGTGCGATTCGTCGCTCGATCGTTTTGCCGGCGTGGTCTTTGCCCCGTACCCAGATCGCCAATGCGCCATGGGTCGTCCCGAACGGGAACAACATCAGCGAAGCGTTCAGGAAGAAGGCGGCGTGTCGCGTGAAGTCCAGCCCAAACCAGCGAGATGGAATTGCACACAGCGAGAGTAGATGATTGAGCAGGTTGAGCTCGAGTCCGGCCGAGAAGCGGACGGTTCGTGCGCCGAAGACCGATGGAAACAGCTCGAGCTCAGGGACGTCGCAGTTGTAAACCCGGCGGCGGCCGACCGGGGGCGGAAACACCAGGCGCTCGCAATCGCCCCAGCCCGGGCGGTCGACCCATCGACCGTCACTCCAGACACGGATCGTCCGGCCCAAATAGCTCAAAACGGCTGCGATCGTCGAGGCACCCCGTGGGTTCTGATTGCCCGGGCTGAGGGCCGTGTGAATCTCATCGAGCTGAGAGAACTCGTGGATGACGTCCTTGATCAGCGCCGAGGTGATCGCCGGCGTCGAACTGACTCCGGACGCGACCATCAGTCCACGTTGCCGGGCCTCCGTGTCAAGCTCCCCGATCCCGGCGACAAAGGCGCGGGCGTCGGCTAAATCCAGGTAATGTGCTCCGATATCCAGACAGAGCCTGGCGATCCGATAATCGGCCGTTTGAAAGGGACCTGCCGCGTGAATGACCAGGAACGACCCGTCAAGTGCCGAGCGCACGGTCTGTAGGTCCTCCAGGTCGCATGCACGGAATTCGGCCCCAATTCGCTGTGCCAGATTGGCCCCCAGCTTCGGATTTCGGCCCACGATCCGCACGCGACAGCGCAGCGTCATGGGCCAGTGCCTCGGCGATCCGGCTGCCGAAAATCCCATAGCCGCCGAGGACGCTGATCACGCGTGACGAATCCGTCATTCTGGCTCGACCCAACCTTCGTAGTGAACGATCTCCCCCAGGAAAGGGAAGAAGATATGGACCACAACGAACCAGCCTTTGTCCCCGGCGTCGAGCCACCCGTCCACAAAAGGCGCCATCAAGCGCGGAAGCGGTATGCCGGCAAACCAGGCTCGTCGGAATTCGTGGCGAAGGCGAGATCCTTCAATCATGAGCTCGAACGCGAAGCAGCCCAGGCCGAACGATTCGATCAACAGGCCACCATCAGCCCACTGCAACGAGGATAGGCTCTGGCCCGGGAAGCGGCGAAACCAGCGTTCTCGTTCGCCTTCCACCACGACTTCGAGGCGGATCGGTACTTCCTTCCCAGCCTTGGGCATTCCAAACAGGGACGCCACCACGTTGCGGAGCCAGCCTTTCCCCCGCTCGACCACAAAGGTTCCCTGTGCCCGCCCGCCCGTCGTTGAACCGTGAAAGCGCTTGAGGACGTCTGGCAGCTCATCGAACCGAGCACCGAGGATGCGTCGAAACAGCGGCAAGGATGACATGACGGCTCTTTCCGGAATTCCCTAACTCCGCAGCGCGGCGATCACAGTCTTCACGTCGTCGCTCTCAACCGGTTGGCCGGCCAGGGCCTTCATGGCGATCCCCATGGCCATTCCCTCCTTGGGTGCGCTCTTGATTTGGTCGGCGACCGGGGCCAAGGCTTCTCGCACTTGCTCCGCGGTCAATGCGGGCGGGACCCACTCACTGATCAGTGCCAGCTCTTCAGGAGTGAATGTAGTCAGGCCCGACCTGGCCTCCTTGAGCACACCTCGCATCTTTTTGAGGGCATCGGCCTCGGACATCTCGGCACCGGTGCCCAACGTCAACTGCGCGATCCAGTAACGGAGAAAGCCCAGGCGGACCGTATCATGAGCCTTCATTGCTTCAGGGATTTGAGCCCGCATCTTCTGGATGATGGACATGTCGATACCTCCTTGCCTGATCGAGAACCAGCGATCAGCCGATCGTCCGGCCGGCGCTGAAGAGTGGAGCGATTTCCTCGCCGTCAGTGAGTCGGATCGGGCGGTTGAGCCGATCGCGCAACTCGGTGTCGGAATCGATCCCGAGCGAACGGTAAATGGTAGCGGCGAAGTCGCCCGACGAGTAGGGGCGACTGGCCGGATACGCTCCCATTTTGTCCGACTGACCGATCGTCTGGCCTCCTTGGACACCCGCACCGGCGAAGACGGCCGAGAAAACGGCTGCCCAGTGGTCGCGGCCGTCTCTTGTATTGGAGTTGCCCGTGCTCGAGCCGATCCGAGGCGTCCGGCCAAACTCGCCGGTCATGACGACCAACGTCTCATCCAGGAGTCCGCGGTTCTCCAGGTCGTCGAGCATCGCCGCTACGCCCTGATCGGTTGGCGGCAGCAGGCGGTTCTTGAGCGATTTGAAGTTGCCGGAATGCGTGTCCCAGGTCTGGACCCGCCCCATGTTGACCTGAACGATTGGAACTCCCGCCTCGACCAGCCGCGTCGCCAACAGCAGGGATTGACCGTACATGTGCCGGCCGTAGCGATCACGAAGCTTGGGATCTTCGCGGCTCAAGTCGAATGCCCGTGCCACTCTTCCCGACAGAAGCAACGAATAGGCCCGCTCGATCTGCGAGGTAAAGGGGTCCTTGGACCGCGCCGACTGTGCACCGATCCGATCCTGACCGGCACTCATCTGATCCAGCAGCGACTTCCGACGATCCAACCGCTCCACGCTCAAGCCGGCTGGCAGGGCCAGACCGTCGAAACCGAATCCGGTTCGATTGGGATCTTGCTTGACCTGCCAAGGGTCGTGTCTCGGCCCTAGGAATCCGGCATGCTGACCTGGCCAGGTCAAGGGGCCTTCCATCAGAAACGTGGGGAGCATCACGCCACTGGGAATCCCGTCGGTACGAGGCCGAATCGCGTCGAGAGCCCCCGCGTAGCATGGGTAGTCATCGCGGGAAGCGATTTTGTCGAAGAAAGCGCCCGGTTGTGAATGGCCGGTCAGGATCTCGTGGGTCGCATTGAGATGGTTTGTATAATGATGTGCCATCGTGCGAACGATGGCCAGCTTGTCAAGTCGCTCGGCGAGCCTGGGCAGATGCTCGCAAATCGGAATGCCCGGAACCTTGGTCGCGACCGGCTTGAACTCGCCGCGAATCCCATCCGGTGCGTCCGGCTTCATGTCAAACGAGTCGATGTGGCTCAATCCGCCGGTCAAGAACACCAGGATAATTGACTTGGCCCGCGGTGGTGCCGCATTTCCTTGACTCGCGGCGCGAGCAGCGCGGCCAATACGCCTGGCAAGCCGAGGCCCAATAACCCCGAGAAACCTACCTGGATGAACTCGCGTCGAATGACGCCGACGGAATGCCGGTGGCTCATTGCCATGACAGCTTTCTCAGCTCCTCTGATCGTTCGCGCCGCTGGCTGGTCGCGTGATTGCATTGTTTAATATATCTCAAACGTTGCGGTGGAACAAGGTCCTTGACGTTCTAGCTAGGGGGGGCTGAAGCGTTCAAACGTTGGCTGGGCGCGAGCTCGGTTTTCTGGCGGGTTCGCACAAACTGGCACGGATTGGCAACATCTCGGCATGGTCCGAGAGGATGCCACCGTTCGGCCAACCCGAACCGTACCCTCCTCTTGTGCTTGCCGGATAAGCACGATGACCATGTTCCTCCCGGTTCCGCGCTAGCCAAACGGTGCTGCGTCCGGCTTGGTACAAGCGCTATTCCACTGGTACACGGAAGCGGACGCGGATTGCACAATCGTAAAGCCAGGCCACGCTGGGATTTGAGCCTCTTAAGCGAGTGCTCCCAGCGTGCAAAAAATGGCAGTGGTTGGCAGTGGGTGGCAGCTTTTGAGACTCCTCGCCGATCTCCACCACAATTCATAGCAAAGAATTAATCACCAAGCAGTTAAGGCAGATTTCGGGTGCCACTGGTCGTACCCGACCAGTGCCGATGCTGCTTGGCCGAACGCACTGGTCGGGTACGACCAGTGGCACCCAAGATTCGGTGGAGATCCGTGAGGAGTCTCGCTTTTCGAGGCTTTGTGCCGTTTCGCCCGCGACTTTTACGCGGGTTCTGATCGAGAATCGCATTGGATCGTTGTGAGTCTGAGGTCAATCTGATGGTCCAACGGGAGAGGTCGCAGCAAACCGGCCGACAAAAAGCCGGGCCACCCGGAGATAGGCGCTCCGTCGGCGATCAGGATGGCGAGCGTGGTTTTCCGGCTTTCGGGGGAGGGTTCTTCCGGGAAGAACAGTGACGCAAACGCGATGGCAAATTTCCCCTGCGCCTTCCTTCTTCTTAGTTCGGCCGTTCCCGGCCGCCGTGCGCCGAAGCTGGCCGGCATGCCCTCGAAGGGTGACGAATTGTACGAAGCAAGGGATTTGAGGATTGTGCCGGTCGATTCGCCCGACTCTGAAGTAGCGACCCAATCCTTCGAGGTTCGCCCGGCCTGTGAAATAGCCCATTTTCATTCTGGCGATGAGAAACTGCCAGCGAGCCCGCAGGCGGAAAACAGAACTGCGCAGCACATTCTCGTTTCCTCGCCGATACATTATACGCAGATTTGCCTCACATTTGTCCAGCGTCTACCGCCCCATTCCGAGTGAGCCAATTCGATCGGACGACGCTTAGACTCGCTATCGACTTGACCGTGACCTCTTGGCCCGCACCCGTTCTCGTCGCTGCATGGCTTGGTGATCGGCTGTACGCGGCCGGAGGGGAACGGTTCCCGCCGGGGATCACTGCTCGGCTTGAGTCTCTTGTACCTGATGATCGTTTTCGCTCGACGTCGCTCTGGGTCGCCGCGGTGCGGCACTGCGAACTGGAAGTTCCGGGCCATCGTTCACGATTCCCGGTTCTTCCACGATCGGTTCCGGATTCGCGGCCGCGGCCTGAGAGCACCTCAGTCGTTGATCGAAAACGAGGGTCATCGCTCGACCAAGGCGGCGACCGGGGTTGCCGCCATCGGCTCAAAGATCTCCGTGCCGTCGGATGCGGGCGGGGCGTGCAGGGCACCGCAGTGTTCACACACCTCACGTGTGACCACGCGGAGCTTACGACATTCTGGGCAGGAGACACGCGCCGGCCATTCCTGCAGCACCAGCATCAGGACCAAGCCGACCCAGCCGAAGACCAGGCCCACCAGCGCCCAGCCGATCCTGCGCACTCGGGAAAAGGCGGAGCGGCGGGCCAGCACGAAACAGCCGAGCGCACTGGCCGCCGCCGAGAGCAGGATCAGGGCGACATAGCCGGGGATCAGTCCGCCTGGAGTAACTTCAAACCGCGAGGTCCCGGGAACGAAATACCGCATGTTCTCAAGATAATCGAGAAGCACGGGCTGGCGCGTGCTGCGTTGCGAGCGCCCCTCCCAGCGCAGAGACTGCGATAGCCTGACGAGGGTCGCGACCTCCGTCATCGGCGTGACCAGCCCGAAGAACGCCTTGGCATACGAGGCCGCCGGATAGGGACGTTGCGGGTGGTCCCGGTGGGCGAGCTCGCGACCCCCGGCATCGTATTCGTGCAGATGGAACGGCGCGGTCTTGGACTCCTGGGGCTCCACGAAAAGAGCCCCTGAATCCGGTCGATACCAGGCAAAATTGCGCTCCGGCTTTTCCAACTTGCCCAGTGCGAGGAGATAGCCATAGCAGTCGTGGACCCTCGGCATGGACACCATCGGCGAACCCTCCTCGGTCAGGAAGTGGAACGACTTCTCCGTGCCGACGACAAACCACTCATGCTTCGTCAAGAGATCCTCGCATTCGTCTGCGCTCACCACGGTTTCCCCCGCACTCGGAGTAAAGAGGGTTCGGATCGTACGCCGGGCAAAATCGACCGTGTAGACGCGGTCAGGAAAAGCCAGGAATGGAATGCGAAAGGTGTACCAGCGATCATTCCCATATCGAAGCTCTCCCTGGAAGCGCTGGCCCGGCTGCGCCCCGGGCGGGGTAAACCCATCCGGACCGAAACTGCCAAGGAGATGATGGTAATACAGATGGCGACCGACCAGTCGGCCCTGAGCCTGGTCGTAATACCAGCGTTCGTTGCCTGGCTTCGTCTCGTTCCTGCATTCCACGTAGAATCGGCCGCTATTGCGATAGCTCCAGAAGAGTGGAGCCTCCATGGTAGGTGCCCGGGGCTGTCAGTCTCGGAAGATCCTCGCTGCGATTGAGATCGGGCAGCTCGTGTCCCTCGAGATCGGTCCAGGGGCCTATCGGGCCGCGGCCCATGGCGTAGGGCATGGCCACCTCCCGTCCCTGGCGATCGACGATGTACTTCCAATAGAACCCGGGATCGAACCACTCGCCGATCATTTGCTTGCTCGAACATGCTCACGATCAAGAGACCTGCAAGGAAGGTCATGGCCAGGGCGGCCTTGGCGAGACGAGGTTGCGGGGCGTAGGCGCCGCCGGCGCAGATGCTGCCCCATGCCGCCAGGCTCACCAGCAGACCGATGATCGCGATCGCCAGCAGGGCCTGCCAGAACTCAGGCAGGACCCACACGAGGAAGGAGCAGAAGAAGGCCGCGGCCAGGGCCAAACCCCGGCTGCCATACCAGCGCACGTCCCGCTGGGCCGTGAGCATCCCCGCGAAGTAGTAGACCAGGCCCGAGAGAATGTCCGCCAGCCAGGGAAGGCTCGTCCGCCAATGATAGGGCGCCAGCAAGTTGCCCGGTCTCGCCTTCCAGGTCTCTATACACACAAACGGAATGCCCAGCGCGAGCAGGTAGAGGCTCATGCCGGCGATCGCCTTGGCCAGGAAAACACGCGATGGGTAGAGCGGCCGGTGGAACAGCAGCGAACGCGGGTCGCCGTGTCCCTCAAAGAACACTTGCAGAAACCCGAGCGCCGTGCCGAAGAGGACGCCGGTGAGGCACAAAAAGAACGCGACTGTGACATCGGGCATGGGCTCGCCGGGCTTATTGATCAGGAACATGAGCAAGATCGCCAAGCCGGGCAGTGGGACCCACTTGAGGTGTTCCCGCCACTCTTTGAAGATCAACGCTTTCATGGTGAGTCCCCCAGTTATCTCGCTGTCAATGTGATTTGCCGTAGCGCACTGGCCGATTCGAAGATCTCCGTGCCGTCGGATGCCGGCGGGGCGTGCAGGCCACCGCAGTGTTCACACCGGTCGCGTGTGACCACCCGGAGCTGGCGACAATTCGGGCAGGACACGCGCGCCGGCCATTGCTGCAGCACGAGCATCAGGAGCCACCCGACCCAGCCAAAGAAGAAGCCCACCAGTGCCCAGCCGATCACACGGGCACGGGAGAAAGCATAGCGGCGGGCCAGCAGCCAGCAGCCCATCGCGCTGGCCGCTGCCGACAGCACGATCAAGACGATGTAGCCGGGAACCAATCCGCTTGGGGTCACTTCAAACGCGGCGGTACCGGGGATGTAATACCGGCTGTTCTCAAGGTAATTGAGAAGCACGGGCTTCCGGGTGCCTCCCTTCCGCGCGCATCCCAGCGCAGGTACGCGCGATCCGCCGACAAGGGCCGCGGCCTCCGTCATCGGCGTAACCGCTCCGAACAACGCCTTGGCGTACGAATCCGCTGGGTAGGGAAGTCGCAGGAAGCTGCGGTGGGCGAGCTCACGACCGGAGGTGTCGTATTCGCGAAAATGGATTGGGGTGGACTTGAACTCCGCGGGCTCCGCCAATCCCCACCACGGCGAGGTCAGTCCATATGAGGCGAAGTAGCGTTCCGGGTTTTCCAGCTTACCGAGACGTACGATATACCTATCCTTCTGGCGGTCCTGAACTCTCGGTACTGAAAACACCGGCGCGCCGTCTTCCGTCAGGACATGGAACGACTTGTCCGTGCTGACGAAAACCCGTTTCCATTCTCGATTAAAGAGATCGTCGCAAGAACTTCCATAGGTTACGGTCTCCCCGGCAGCGGGAGTAAAGAGCGTTCGGATCGTGCGCCGGGCAAAATCGACCGTGTACACGCCGTCCGAGCAGACCAGGCAAGGGCCTATCTGACCGTACAAACCCCAACTGAACAAACCCCTCGTGAGGTAGCGAAGCTCTCCGTGGAAGCGTTCCCCCGGCGCACGCCGGCCGGAGTAAAACCGTCCGGGCCGAAACGGCCAACGAGTTGATGATAGGACTCGTCGTATCCGACCAGGCGGCCCTCGGCCTGGTCGAAATACCAGACTTCGTTGCCTGGCTTGGAATCGTTCTCGTATTCGACGTAGAATCGGCCGCGACTGCGGTAACTCCAGTGGAGCGGCATCTCCATGCGGGCGGCTGGGGCCTCGAAGCTGGAATCGCCCTGAGCATCGTACGCAGGGAAAATCGGCCGTTCGAGGTTGGGGAGATCCTGTCCGTTGACGACGGTATAAGGGCCCATCGGACCGAGGGGCCCTATGGGAGCTACCAACACACGCCCCTGGCGGTCGATGGTGTAGTCCCACTTGAAATCGGGATCGGACCACTCCCCGATCATTTGCTTGCCGAGCATGCTCAGGATCAGCAGAGCCGCCAGAAAGGTCATCGCCAGGCCAGCCTTGGCGAGCCGCGGCTGGCTGGCATACTCGCCGCCGGCACAAGAAGCTGCCCCACGCCGCCACGCCCACAAACGACCCGATGATCCCGATCGCTACGAGCGCTTGCCAGAATTCGGGCAGTGCCCAGACCAGGTAGGAGCAGAAGAAGGCTCCGGCCAGAGCCAAACCCCGGCTGCCGTACCAGCGCGCTTCGCGCTGGGCCATGAGCATCCCCGCGAAGTAGTAGACCAGGCCCGAGAGAATGTCGGCCAGCCAGGGAAGGCTCATCCGCCAATGATAGGGCGCCGGCATGTTGCCCGGCCTCGCCTTCCAGGTTTCCAGACAAACAAAAGGAATCCCCAGCGCCAGCAGGTAGAGGCTGACGCCGGCGAGCGCCTTGGCCAGGAAGATGCGAGACGGGCTCAGCGGCCGGTGCATGAGCAGCGAACGCTTGTCGCCGTGCGCCTCGAAGACGATCTGCAGAAAGCCGAGCGCCGCGCCGAAGCCGACGGCGGTGAGGCAGTAATAGTACGCGGCCGTCGACCAGGGCATGGGCTCCACGGGCTTCTCGATGGAGAAGACGAGCAGGATGACCAGGCCGGGCAGTAGGACCCACTTGAGGTGTTCCCGCCACTCTTTCAAGATCAACGCTTTCATGGTGAGTCCCCCAGTTATCTCGCTGTCAACGTGATTTGCCGTAGAGCACTGGCCAATTCGAAGATCTCTGTGCCGTCGGGTGCCGGCGGTGCGTGCAGGCCACCGCAGTGTTCACACCGGTCGCGTGTGACCACCCGGAGCTGGCGACAATTCGGGCAGGAGACGCGCGCCGGCCATACCTGTAGCACGAGCATCAGGAGCCACCCGACCCAGCCAAAGACGAAGCCAACGAGTGCCCAGACGATCAGCGCCCGCGGGAAAAGGCATAGCGGCGGGCCAGCAGCCAGCAGCCCATCGCGCTGGCCGCTGCCGACAGCACGATCAAGGCGATGTAGCCGGGAACCAATCCGCTTGGGGTTCTTCAGAACTGGAGGTACCGGGGATGTAATACCGGCTGTTCTCAAGGTAATTGAGAAGCACGGGCTTCCGGGTGCTTCCCTGCAAGCGCGCCTCCGAGCGCAGGATACCGCGATGCGCCGACAAGGGCCGCGGCCTCCGTCATCGGCGTAACCGCTCCGAACAAGGCCTTGGCGTACGAAGCCGCTGGGTAGGGAAGTTGCAGGACGCTGCGGTGGGCGAGCTCATGACCGGAGGTGTCGTATTCGTGAAAATGGAACGGGGTGGACTTGAACTCCGCGGGCTCCGCCAATGACCCCACGGCGAGCATAGATACCAGGCGAAGTAGCGATCCGGGTTTTCCAGCCTGCCGAGAACTGACGGGATACTTATCTTTCTGGCGGTCCTGAACCCTCGGTACCGAAAGCACCGGCGTGCCGTCTTCCGTCAGGACATGAACGACTTGTCCGTGCTGACGAAAACCCGTTTCCATTCTCGATTAATGAGATCGTCGCAAGGACTCCACTGCCAAAGGTTACGGTCTCTCCGGCAGCGGGAGTAAAGAGCGTTCGGATCGTGCGCACGGGCAAAATCGACCGTGTACACGCCGTCCGAGCAGGCCAGGTAATGGGAGTGCTGTCAGCGCTCACCAACGACGCATGCGGTAGCGAAGCTCTCCGTGGAAGCGTTCCCCCGGGCGCACGCCGGCCGGAGTAAAACCGCCCGGGCCGAAACGGCCAACGAGTTGATGATAGGACCTGTCGTATCCGACCAGGCGGCCCTCGGCCTGGTCGAAATACCAGACTTCGTTGCCTGGCTTGGAATCGTTCTTGCATTCGACGTAGAATCGGCCGCGATTGCGGTAACTCCAGCGGTGCGGTGTCTCCATTGGTAAATGCGGGGCCTCGAAGCTGAAATCGTCCTTACCATCGTACACAGGGAACACCGGCCGTTTGAGGTCGGGCAACGCCTGTCCGTTGAGGTCGGTCTAAGGGCCTATCGGACCGAGGGACATGACGAAGGGAGCCACCACCACACGCCCCTGGCGGTCGATTCCGTACTCCCACTCGAACCCGGAATCGGACCACTTCCCGATCATTTGCTTGCCGAGCATGCTCAGGATCAGCAAAGCCGCCAGAAAGGTCATCGCCAGGCCAGCCTTGGCGAGCCGCGGCTGGCTGGCATACTCGCCGCCGGCCGAGAAGCTGCCCCACGCCGCCACGCCCACAAACGACCCGATGATCCCGATCGCGACGAGCGCCTGCCAGAATTCGGGCAGTGTCCAGACCAGGTAGGAGCAGAAGAAGGCTCCGGCCAGAGCCAAACCCCGGCTGCCGTACCAGCGCGCCTGCGCTGGGCCGTGAGCATCCCCGCGAAGTAGTAGACCAGGCCCGAGAGAATGTCCGCCAGCCAGGGAAGGCTCATCCGCCAATGATAGGGCGCCGGCATGTTGCCCGGCCTCGCCTTCCAGGTTTCCAGACAAACAAAAGGAATCGCCAGCGCGAGCAGGTAGAGGCTGACGCCGGCGAGCGCCTTGGCCAGGAAGATGCGAGACGGGCTCAGCGGCCGGTGCAAGAGCAGCGAACGCTTGTCGCCGTGGGCCTCGAAGACGATCTGCAGAAAGCCGAGCGCCGCGCCGAAGACGACGGCGGTCAGGCAGTAATAGTACGCGGCCGTCGACTCAGGGCATGGGCTCCTCGGGCCTCTCGATGGAGAAGACGAGCAGGATGACCAGGCCGGGCAGTGGGACCCACTTGAGGTGTTCCCGCCACTCTTTCCAGATCAGCGATTTCATTGCCGGCCTCCCGATGCGTTGAGAAAGAAGCTCTTGTCACCCTGACGGCCGACATGAGCGATCAAGGCGTCTTCCAGGCTGAGAGGTTGTTCGTCCACGGATTCGGCCCCTAGATCGACAAGATCTCGTTCCGTCTGCTCGTTGAGATTGGCCACGATCAGAGAAAGTTCGTTCTCGGACCGCGTCGCCTGCAGCAGGCCGGGGATGGCCGGCAGCTTGTGAGGCGGCGCGGAACGGAATCGCGCGACCAGCCGGCGCACGCGCTCGCGAAATGTGTCGGCGCTGCAGCAGACCCGCAGAACGCTGTAGTCCAGGACGGCCACATCGGTGGCCACGCGCTCCACGTCATCCAGCAGGTGGGTCGAGAAGAAAATGGTGCGCTCGCGGCTGCGGGTGAAGTAGATCATGGCCTCGAGCAAGGACCTGCGGGCGGCGGGGTCCAGGCCGGTGGCCGGGTCGTCGAGCATCAGCACCTCCGGCTCGATCGCCAGCGTCATCGCCAGGTGGAGGCCGGCGCGCTGGCCGTGCGACAGGTGCCCGGCCTTGGTGCGCGGGTTGATCGCGAAGTAGTCGATCACGGCGGCGAAGATTTCTTGGTTCCAGTGATCGTAGAATCCGCGTTGAAAGCCCGAATACTCGCCGACGCGCATCCAGCCGTAGACCGGATGGCCTTCGGCCATGTAACCGATGCGGGCGCGGGCTTCGGGAGGGAGGGTAGCGCTGTCGTAGCCGAGGATGATGGACGAGCCGCGCGTCGGCTCCAGGAGGCCCAGGAGCATGCGGATGGTTGTCGTCTTGCCGGCTCCGTTGCGGCCGATGAAGGCGAAGACGCTGCCGCGCGGCACCCGGAAGGAGACGCTGTCGACTGCGCATTTTCGCCCGAAGTAGCGCGTTAGCCCGCGCGCCTCGATCACCGAGTCACCCGGGTCGGATGGGCTTGTGTGATCAAAACGATCTGTTGCGATCATGTTTTTCTCCAATCGGTTTGGTTTCCCAATCCAGCTCGGTCAGCTTCGCGTCCACGACCTTGCGGATTTCCTCGGCGCTGAAGTCCAGGAAAACCGCCTCATGGATGAAGTTGTCGACGGCGAGCCGTAACCGTCGCAAACGCTCGGTCTTGCTGTAGATCTGCCGCTTCTCGGCCACGAAGAAGCCCATGCCTTGTTGAGACTCAAGCACCCCGTCGCGCACCAGCTCCGCGTACGCCTTGACCACAGTGTTGGCGTTGACGACCAACCGCTCGGCCAAGCTCCGCACACTGGGCATTGCCTGACCGGGGACCAGGGCGCCCGTGGCCACGGCCAGGCGCACCTGATCGATGATCTGGCGGTAGATCGGCGTGCCGGTTCCGGTCGTAACGTTAATGTGGAAGGCGGACATCGTTCACCACCTGTACTAGTTGTAGTAGTACAGGCTAAGATTCTCTCTTACAGTTGTCAAGCCTTTGGACGAATTTTTTTCGGAGCCGCTCGTGAGGGCGCCTGATGGGCGTTGATCACCATCTCCAGGGTGACCCCCCCGCCGATTGGATCGCGGGGCATGATCTCCGCTGATTGCCAAAAGCCCACGCCAAACCACGTCCTTGCGAACCTGTGACAGGACGATACCGGTCTGGGGCCGCGTAATGGTGCCACGGCAGTGAGAGTCGCGAAAAGACTCGCGTCAAACAACAAGCTTTATCTGACGACGACACACTTTCATGCCTAACATGCGGGCGGCGAGTCAGGCTTTCCAGCCGGAACCATCCTGATTCGACCCAAGGTGCAGCAGGACGAGATGGACAAGCAACGCGAGGAGATGATCCATCTGTTCGAAAGCAGAAACGACCAGTGGAGAGAGTTATTCACCAACGTCAAGCTGCGCGCTCCGGACAAGACCTTCGACAAGGATCTAAAGCTGGATCTCGGTGGAGGCGTGACGGCGCGGCTGCTTTGGTTCGGCGGTGCCCATACCAGAGGCGATGAACTGACATTCGTCGAGCCTGATAGAGCGGTTTTCCGATGAATTGCACACGACCCATACCAACCCGACGCGCGAGCGAGGGGATCGGCTGTGCGTCTGTGCCGGCCTAGGCCAGTGTCCCTCGCTTGCGCGTCGGGTTAGTATCAACCGACATTGCGGCGGTCTTGTGTGCAACCCGCGTGTTAACCGCTCTAAGACGCTCATCTCGGGCGATGTCGTGTAGAACAAAGTCGTGCCGATGTCAGTAACGGTCTCGGAGGGTACCACCTTTTCGGTCAGGTGGGTACCAGACCGAAATCGGTGGTTTTCGGTGAAGTGGTGCTCGCCCTCGCTCAGCAACGATTTTTCGCAAGAATTGTCTTGACGGCGGACGTCTTTCGCCTAAAAAATAATGCCGGCTTTCGGTGGCTAGCTTTGCTGCGAAGACCTGAGTGGCCACCCGTCAATCGTGAAGAGGGGCGAGTTGCTCGTCGGCAACTCCTCCTTGGCTCACGATCACTGCCTCGCCGGACGAAACTCACGGAGCGTTTGGTTCACTTTGGGCAGAGATTGATCGGTTGCCGGCCGGCAACGCACACATCTCAAAAGGCATCGCCTCTCCATCCTTTCGTTTATCCGTTAAATTCTTATATATAATATATTTATGGTTGTGCATAGATTTTGTTTCAGGCCGTGTGGGCTCTGATACGGGTTCCTCTTTCTGTTCCCACCAGTGTCTGCCCGAGCGAGTCACCGGCCCCGATGGTCTGTCGTGTTACTGTCCTGAGACTCCACCCATGCCGGGCATTCACTTCGCCGCAGTCCGGGCCATGATTCCTATGGCTGATGTCCTCAAGCTCGTCGGCTTCGTCCCCTGTGAAACCTCTGGGGATCAAGTGCGAGGGCCATGTCCAGTCCATCACTCCACCGCACCAAGGAGCCGCAGCTTCTCCGCGAATCTAAGAAGGCATATCTACAAATGCTTCAAGTGTGGATCGTGCGGGAATCAACTGGATCTGTATGCCTCAGTGACTGGACTGAGCCTATTTGAGGCGACCGCCGCGCTGTGCGAGCAGCTCCACTGCGAGGTCCCGTGGATGCTCAATAAGACATCGCTTGGGCCTCGGCCAGCCGATCGCAACGGCCCCGAAGCCACGAACTTGACTGGAAGCAGATCGGCGAGCCAGGTCGATCTGTGCGAGCGGTGAAACGGATCACGCCGCAACCACTGAGGTGGTCCCCACTGGACCGAAAAAGTGGTACCCTTTCTGACCGATACCGACATGGAACATCTACGTTGACGGCATCACGCCTTCGAGCTGGATCGCGGTTCTCGATCAGGTGGAAAAGCTTGGCGCCGCCCAAGTGCTGCCGACTCATAGCCCCGTGGGCGACGGTTCGCTGGTGGCCAAGGAAAAGGCCTTCATTGTCGACCTGCGGACCCGCGCTCTTGGTCGCAAGCGACAGGGCGTCGACGCCGACCAGGCCGGCCGGTTGCTTACCGCCAAGTTTAAGACCAAGTATCCGGACTGGCCCATCACGACCGTGGCGAACTTCGTGAAGAGCATCTACGCCGAATGAGATGGAGATGCGCGAGCCGCATTCTTCCGCGGGTTGCCGCTCCGGCCTTCACTCTCCCTCTGTTCGCTGAACGCCTCGCCGACTTGTTCAGCTTCGTGGCGGCATGAGTCAGATGGCTAACCCGGCGGTCAAATCCCGAACTGCAATGGATTAACGGTCGGGATAACGATCGAGCCATTTCCTGCCAATTGCGGAAGTAATGAAGAAAGGTGGGCGTGATCGAAAAATTGGATGAGTGGCACTTCGAGTTTCAAGTTTCCGCCCCTGATCCAATAAGCCAGGACGGCGTCCGTAATCTGTTCGACCAAGGGTCCTTGCGGGCAGAAGCACGACGGCTAGCGATCGGCGGCGGCGGGAAGGCGTGAGTTCTCCGCTTTCCGAGACCAAAAGCGCGAGCGGTGCGCGACATTATCTGAACAAACGAGCACACAATCCCGTCGGTCTTTGTCCGGTTACGATCGCAAGGCCAATGCCTGCCGACGAGTCGATGCGTCTATGACGTAATGATTTCAGCGTTTACGATTCCGCGACGATTGGCGTTCGGGCATTCTCGCCGTCAGGAGTTCTCAGCTTGCACGTCCTCTTCTCTCACGCGGAGAATTCGGCCGGCTGCGTGTCCGCGTTTACGCCGCCAGACTGCACCGGCGGTGGTCACCACGCCGCCAATCAAAAGCAAGGTGAAAGACCCGGGCTCCGGGACAGTCGTCAGGCTCGTGGTGATCGGCAGACTGATCTGAAGGGTCTCTCCCGCGGCAACGTTATTGAATATGATCGTGGTCGTTTGTTGGAGATAGCCCTGATAGAATTCTCCCGGCGGAATCGTCGCGACGTTGCTGGCCGACCCCGCCAATTCCAGGCCGCCCGTCGGAAAGTTCGGTGCAGTCGAAAGGGTAAGCGGCGACGGCGGCAAGCTTACGGTTGCTGTTCCACCGATGTCTAGAAGGTCCGAAGTGGCCGCAAAAGTCGTGAGGGTGGGAGCCGGCCCCGATCCGCTGGGTATGTAAGCAAACCTGCCGTCAATGGACGTATTGACTCCAAACGAATTCTGAAGGTACGGGGTCAAGAGCGCCGTAAAGATCGATACCTCCACCGTCGACGAGCTGCCGTCGGCCAAGACGCTAAAGTCGCCCGACACGGAAAAACTCATGCGGTCCGGCGCGACCGAGACGCGATCGTTCGTATCCAGGACCTCAGACGGATTCACAAAGCTGCCGCCGGACACCGTGGGCTCGTAATAGAGGGCAACGATAGTCGCCTGAGCCTCTGTGGCGTAAGCCAGTGCGGCGAACGCGACCAGCAATCCCAAACCACAATTCACAATTCGTCCGCATAAACTCGTGACCACCATGTACGAACCCTCTCCTGGAAATCGACGGAGAATCACAATTCACCAATAGTCCGGGAAAGAATTCTAACCGTTACCGGCACGGATGGGAACGATCGACTGATGCGGGGCCAATCAATTCGCGGGTTTGGGTTACTCCTCGGAACGAGACAGAATTGTACGCTACTTATGTTGAACGAGCACTGGTGAACGGCTGCCCTCATTTTTGCGGATTGGCTCCCGGCGTGTGGCTGCTGGGCTGACGAAAAATACGCGATCAGGTCGCGGATGGCGTCGATTCCCAGCGCGCCTGTAAGGCCAACGGGCATCACCGAAGTCGCGCTTGGACGGATCTGTTCTATTTGTTTTCGATGAATCATCGTCGCGCGGGCGTTGGTGTCGGTGACCTTGATCGGTATCGAAACCTTCGGCGCGGACGAGTCCCACGACGACTTGACCGTCCTTGGTGGCGACCGTGTACGAGGTATAAGCCGGTTCAATCGCAGCGCTTGGCGTGGCGATACTCCGATAAATCTCTGCCCGGCCTTTAACACCAATATTGGTCAGGTCCGGGCCAACCTTGCTTCCTTGGCCCCGCGAAGAGATGGCATGAGCGAGCATCGGGCTTGATCGCCAAAGAAGATGGTCCGGCCTCGTGCGGGGTCACCTCCGGAGAGATCGGGTACCACCAGCGGCGCGGCGATTGCCGAGTCGAGCGTGATCGGCACCCAAGGAAGCATCAGATCGGTCGGAACCCAACGGGTGGTCGTTCGGTTCTTCGCCGACCCGGTACGTGGCCTTGAAACCAAATGGCCGGTCGTCCGTGCCGGTTTGGAGGCGTGGTCGTCAGGAAAAGTGGATCTCCCTTGGACTCCACTGTCAGCGCGACGAGGTGGTGCTTTTCGCTTTTGATACGGGATCAGCCCGTTCTGCCTGGACGTCGCCGATCATGGCTTCACGATTGGTCCGCTCGCTTCGAGCCGGAGCTTAACGCTTCCCGCGGGAAGGCGAAGCAAGGTGCTGAGTACGAGTCGTCCGCGTTTTGAGAGTCACCGCGAGACCTTCGTCGTGTGGCTTGGACCCTCGGCTGAGGAGACGTAGCGAATCGGAATCGAGTCGTGGCCACCATCCCGACCACTGAGGCGCACTCGGCCGGGTGCTCTTCCGCGCTCCAGGTTGCCTCGACGCCCGAGAGGTCATAAGTGACAGGGCGTTGATCGGCGGTTGACACTGGCAGGACATAGCGAGCCGCTCGCGGATGAGGATCGGTTGCGAGGATCAACGTTCGGCCGCCGTCGGTCAATCGGGTGCCGGCGATGTGAATCGTGCCAATTGGTGTTGGCGAAGAAGACCGGCCCGCGTTCGACGTCGTTGATCTCGAAAAAAAGGATGTCCTTGCCGACGAGCGACTGGGCTCGCGCCGGCTCGACTGGCTGTCCGAACGCGGAGATGACTTCGAGTGGCCCCGAGGCCCAGACCGCGAGCGGACGATTCTCCAATCGAGTCGCTGTCACCGATCTGGGCGGAGCCCGTCCCGCACGCTCGCCAGCGTCAGCACGACCGCCGACAGAAGGCAAATCAGGGCGAGTCGGGCGGATGCGCGGTAGATGCACTTCCGGCGACTCGCTGAAAACGAACCGGAGATCGCCAGTCTCATTCGATGCGGCAACTTCTGGTCTTGACATGTCATCTCTCGTAATCCGGTGTGGACAAGCATTGTCGTCTCGGTTCTGGACGGAATTCCTTCCGTTATCTCGCGATCGCTTGGGATTTCCAAGCCGGAATTGACGCTATTGCCATCTTGGTCTAGATTCTGGCTCCCACCTGTCTCGATTTTCTGGAAACGAAGGGAGGGAACCTTGTCGTGGCGATGGACCGCATGGCGAGCCGTGATATCGGCATTCGTGCTGTTTCACATGTCGGCGCTGATGATCTGGACGATGCCTCCCTGTGAGATCAAGGAGCGCTTCTCAGCGCCCTATTACTATTATGTCTTGCCGCTGGGGGTCTGGCAGTGGTGGGCGATCTTCGCACCCGAGCCGATCAAGGACACACTCGTGCTGGATGCCGAGGTGATTGACGCCAAGGGAATGCGTCACATCCACGAATTCCCCAGGATTGGGGACCTGCCCTGGTATGGAAAGATCCCGAGGTATCGCCAGCCCAAGTTCACGGCCAATATGAACGACGGAGAGTACATCAAGCAACGGGAGTTCGCCGCGCGTCACGCCGTCCGCCAGTTGAGTTTGAGCGAAGAGTCCTTTCCTGTGGCGGTCAGTCTTTATTACCAGGTGAAAGCCGCGCCACCGCCCGGAACCTGGGACGACTGATCCGATGGAGCGCCCTCGGAATTCAAGTCATCCAGCGCTACCAGTTCGCATCGCTGAAGGAGGTGCGTCCATGAATCCGATCTCGGCATGGAACCGGTTCCTGTTCGGACCGATCTCGGCGCGGCCGCTGGGTGCGTTTCGGATCGTCTTCGGTCTGTTGCTTCTGGTTTATTTGGCCGTGATGAGTGTGGAATTTGACTACTGGTACACCGACGCGGGCCTGCTGCAGGGGAGCGAGGCCCGCGAGGCCGCGGGGCCGTATCGGCTTTCCCCGCTTAATTACATCCAGGATCCGACCATTGCCCATCTTTTCTATGCCGGAACCGTTGCCGCGGCGGTGGGCGTGACGCTTGGCTGGCGGACCCGGTTCATGAGCGTCCTCCTCTATCTGGGGATGCTCTCGCTTTACCATCGCAACGTGACGGGCAACGGCGGCCCCGACGCCGTCCCGATGCTCGTATCTTTTTACTTGATGCTCTGCCCGAGCGGCGCGGCCTTCTCGCTGGATGCGATCCGTGCGGCCAAAAAGCGGGGGACAGCCGCCGAGCCCTTGATCGTACCTTGGGGTCTTCGCCTCCTCCAGATGCAGATCTGCCTGATCTATTTTCAATCGTGTGTGATCAAGTGCGGCGGCGCCGACCTGGATGAACGGCACTGTCGTACATTACATCCTGTTCAATCACGAGTTTGGCCAGTTCAATATGGAATGGCTGGCGCAGTACCCCCTCCTGATCAACATGATGACGCATGGCGCTCTTTTGATCGAGTTCGCCCTGGCCTTCTGGCTCTGGTTCCGTCCCACTCGGCGGTGGGCGATTCTCGGCGGAGTGGCTCTCCATCTGGGCATTCGTCCGATTCTCAATGTGCCGGGCTTCGGCGAAGACCATGGCAGCGACCTATCTGGTCTTCCTGGCACCCGACGAGATCAACGCCTTGATCCGCTTTCTCGATCCGCACGTCTGGCTGGCCCGGTTGGGCCTGCGCATACCCAGGCTCACGTTTTTGGGAGGCCTCGATCGGCCCTCCGGGCTTCAAGGCCTGCACCAGCTCGAGTTTCCGTTTGAAATGGCCGAAGTCCAGACGGCGACCGAGGCGATCACCGCTGGGTGAAGCAGTTCCAACGCTGCGACTCGGACGAAACGTTCAGCACTCGCGTGAGTTCCCGGATGCGGTCCGTCCTGGTCGGGAAACAGAGCGATCAAGTCAGCACGCCTGCCTTGCTCGTAGTCGGCGTAGTCGAATCCAGGGCACTACGGTTGCGCCGAGGAGCGCGAAGTCGTGTTCCCCCGGCTCGAGGCGTGAGCCTTGCCAGACTCCCGCCGGCACGACCACCTGAGGCTGTTGACCAGCGAGAATGTCGTTTCCGATGAGGATTTCCCGGGCCTTGCCGTCCGGGAAAATCTGGAGCATCCGGACCGGTGCACCCAGGTAGAAGTGGAAGACCTCTTCTGTCGGGAGCCGGTGCAGCTCCGAAAAGGCATCCTTGGTCAGCAGGTAGTAGATCGCGGTCCCGATCGAGCGATCCCTGCCGTCGTGATAGCCGCGTGGCAAATATGCGGAACGGGATCATTCCGGGCGATCGATAGGTCTCCCGGAAGAATCCACCTTCAATCGGATGAGGCTGGAGACCGAGTGCGGCGATGACTTCGCTGGCGTTCAGCATGGCGGTCGAGCTCCGTGGCGGAGGGTGGAAAAAACACGTACGACGAGAGGTCCGGCACTCGGTCGCGTTCCAGTCAAAGCACTCGGAATTTCTTGATACCTTCCTCATTGATCTCGATCCCCAGCCCGGGCGCGTCGGGAACGGCGACCATGCCAGCCTCCGCGCGGATCGTCTGGGTGATCGAATTACGGAGTGTCGTACCCTCCTCGACGACGAACTCGAGGAGTCCCAGCGTATTGGGGATGCTCGCCAGGAAGTGGAGAGCCGCGGCGACGTTCAAGTACGTGGTAAAGCCGTGATTGACGATCGGCAAGCCGCGGTCGGCCGCCAGCGCGGCGATCTTGATGGCCTCCGGTAAATCCACCGCAGCGGGTCAGGTCGACCTGGACGACGTCGATCTTTCCCACGTCCATGAGCTGAAGGAACGACTTCCGTTCGCTCTCCTCCTCGCCCGCGGCGATTCGCAGACAGGAGTTCGCCGACAGCTTGGCATAGCCTTCGTAATCGTCGGGCAGGAGCGGCTCTTCGAACCAGAAGGGGTCGATATTGCTCGAAGGCCCGGGCGCGCTGAATTGCGGTTTTGGCGTCATAGACCAGTCCGGCGTCGATCATCAAGTCGAGGTCAGGCCCGAGGCCGGCACGAGCCTCGCGCACCAGGGCGACGTCGGTCTTGGCGTCCTGACCCATCGGGTCCCAGCCAAACTTGACGGCAGTGAACCCCTGATCGGCAAACCGCCGTGCCCGCTGGCCGGTCTCGGCCGGCGTCTCTCCAAAGAGCGAGCTGGCATAAGCACGCAGCGACTTTGTGAATCCGCCCCCTAAGCAACTTCCAAACGGGCATGCCGAGGGCCTTCCCTTTAATATCCCAGAGTGCCAGGTCAATGCCACTGATCGCGTGAATGCCGATTCCGCGGCGACCGCCATAGATATTGGCCCGGTACATCTTGTGCCAGAGATACTCGGTGCAAAACGGGTCTTCGCCCATCACCACGTGTGCCAGCCCGGTCGCGGTCGTGTGCGAGAACGGGCCCACAATGCAGCCCAACGCCGCCATCGGGTTGGAGTCCACTTCTCCATAGCCCGTGATCCCCGCGTTGGTACTCACCTTAACGATCAGGGCGTCCTGGCCGCTGTCACACTGGGTCTTGACCTCGGGGAGGCGGAGGTAGATCGCCTCCACTCCGGTGATCTTCAAGTCACTCATCGTGCACGGTTCCCCATGGGCCGGATGATTGTCGCTTGCAAGCAACTCATCGATTCTTGTGGCGAGGTTTCTCAACGATACTTGATCTGGCGACGCCTCAAGCGGAGATTCGAGCGTGATTCCCAATGTCGGCTCGGACACGCAATCGGTCGCTTAGCCCGAGTCAGTGGAACGATACCTCGGTCGACGTGAGGCCCACCGAAACACTCGCTCGTAGCGTGAGCCTCGCCGCGACCGGTACGTGTGCTCTACCCACACCGACGCACAGCTTCACAATCGCATCGGCTCGAGAGCGCACATCTAGATCGAAGGGAAGCAGAATTCCTTGGGCCTGAACATCGTACCGTCATCTCCAAAGGATGGAGACTGCTCTCGGTCAACGAGCGAGACACACCGATCGAGCATGACGCATTCTAAGCGGGCACGCGAGTTCAAGCAGCAAGATCCAATCCGATCGGTGAGATCGACATAATCGCAAAGAAAAGCAGAGATTCTTGAGCCCGCTCGGACCGATCTAAGTGTCGGGTTGTTTCGATCGCCGTGCGTCGTGATCTGAAACCGAGACGAGAAGTTGATGTCCCGCCCAGTGATTATGGGGTCGCTCTGGGTCATTCTGAGTGGTGCCGGCCTGGCGCTCGCTCAGGATGCTCCCCCGCTTGAAGCGCCAGCTACGGATTCTCCCCGACCGACTGTTTCGGCGCCTAAGACGGGGCAAAAGCCTCCGGCATCGGCTCGTTCGGGAGTTGGGCCGTTATTGGTCATTCCGGGCGTGACCGCACCGACCCCGCGGGATGTGACCCCGACGAAGCCGAAGACCGCACAATCTTCCGGACCCGCCAATCCATCGGCACGCGATTTTGCGCCTCGTCCGCCGACCAAGCGCGCGGGTTGAGAGCGTTCCAGACCCGACCTACCGATCGAAGATTCCGCTGACGCTTGAGCCTATTGATGACGATCCCGCCGTCGATCAGAAGGCCCCGCTATCACCGATGTCGCGTGGTCGTCCCTTCGATTGGCCTCCCGGCGTTCCCCTTGTGAATGAACGGCCTCCGGGCGCATCGCCTTCGGACGCTTCCGCGCCGGCTGCCGCGGCTCCACGCTCAGCCCCTCTGCGCGGGTTGGGTCTGTTCGGCCGATTTCTGGGGCCAGCGCCGTTGAGCCCCCCGAAAACGGAGTCGCGGAATCCTCAGTCCAAGACTCGAGTCAACGCCGATCCGAAGCCGGATCCCACGACCGACGCGGCCAACAAACGGAAGATTGAAAACGAGATTCGAGACTCGCTTGGCGACCGCTTGCGGTCGCTCGAGGTGCGTGTCAGCGGGCGAAATGTACTGATCGTGGCCAAGGCAAGCCGCTTTTGGCAGAAGCGAACCGTGCGCCGTTCGCTGGAGACACTCCCCGGTCTCACTGGCTTTCGGGCCCGTGTCGACGTCCTCGATTGAGCCGACGCCGATCATGGTGTCGTCGATGGAATCGCGCACCGTGGACCCGGCGGGATCGCGAAGCCGGTACAACGCCTGCTGTGCTCCGGAATCGAGTGGATTGGCCGTGATCGCCAGAGTGTACCAGCACTTCGCTTCCTCTCTCAGTCCCGCTTGCTCGCAGGCCTCGCCGAGTTCCGCCAGGTCGGCGGTCCGGTTCCCTTGTTTCGGTGAGCGCACGCGGATAACGAGGTTATAGAGCCGGTTGAGCCGCTTCACACGCTCAAGATAGGCGTCGGCCGCAGCCTTGTCTCCTTTAAGTTGCAGCGCTTGGGCGAGTTGCATGGGAGAGACGCGATCATAGGGTTCGGCGCTGAGGGCTTGCTGGAATTGTTTGATTGCAGTGTCGAGGTCGTGACGTCTGAGTGCGATTTCACCGCGAATCCGCGAAAGTCGGGGGTGATTCATCGGGGCTGAAGCTAGTAGACGCTCGACTTCCTCGATTCGACCCAGATTGGAGGCCAAGTTGATTCGGAGCGCCAGTGCATCTGGATCGGAATTGGGAAGCGGTTCGAGGATTCTCGTGATATACGATTCCACCTCGGGCCGCTCGAGGAGAAGCTCGACGACTGCGAGACGGCTGTATCGATCCTCTGGGTCCGCCTTGATGAACCCGTCGAGGTCCGCGACGATATCGGGATTCCATCGGGTGAAATGAGTGAGGGCCCACGTGAAGAGATCGTGGTGCGTAAGCTGAGTCAGCTTCGCGAGTTGGAGGAATTCGGCATCGACCTCGCGCCGGCGCGATTGGATGCCGAGGATGTAGATCAATTCCTTGTGAGCATCAATAAGCTGGGGCTTGAGTACCAGTGCCCGTCGGAACGACGCTTCCGCCTTCCTGACGCACCTGAGCTGGCGATGGAGGCGGCCGGCCATCAAGTGAGCCTGCGGTGCGATGGGGTGGGAGTCAGGGATCTGGGCCATCGCGGAGAAGGCGTGCGCGAATCGTCCCTCGGCAATAGCAAGCTGGGCTTCCAGCATCCAGTCCAGGCCGGTCTTGGGCCGTATTCCCTCGAGCTCGCGAAGCGATCGTCGAGCCTGATCCCAATGGCCGGCGAGGAAAGCTTGTTCCGCAACGGTCCAGAGGCGGTCGGGGTCCGTCTTGGCTCGCGCTCTGAGCCAAGCCGCTCCGATTGCGACGGACACGAAAATGACGAGCGTGGCCCAACCCCAAACGCGAGTCGAAAGTCGCATCGGGAACGCTTTTCGCTCCTTGGGACGCGATCCTGACGCCATCGTGGCACCGCATTCACAAATGTCATTGGGCCGACCGAGAAGATGACGGTTTGTGTCCGTTGTTCACTATGGTCGCTCGCAGGTGAAAATCGCCGTAAGCCGCGGCACTTCGCAGGTAACATTCCTGAGTCGTGCATCGGATACAGTAGAACTAACCATGAGAGGTTCCTAACGCTTTTTGCGCTGACCGCCTTTTGAGAAGTCGATCGCCTGAGTTTTGCCGCCGGCTCCCAACACGTCGAAATCGATATTGTTTTCTCCAGACTGGACACTGGCGTAGTCCCTCCTGAGACCGACACCCGATTTTTCGCGGCCACCTCGCCACCGTACGTAACCTGGTTATCTCCTGTATACGTCTTGATGCGTGTACTTGCCATCCGCGCCCGATTTCGGCCGTTCGAGTGGGCACGATCCGCCCGGAATTGCTGGGATTGAAGAGGATTGTCCCGCCTGTGGCTGGTACTCCGTTGGCGGAGACGACTCCGGTGACGGTGGCCTCATTGAGCGAGGTGTCGACGCTCGGCTTGCCGTCTCCGCAACCCGGGCCAATGGTCAAGCTCAAAACGATCGTCACGAGCAGGAATGAGCAGCGAAATCGACCGGCGATCATGGATACCATCCGAAAACCCCTAGTCTGGGAAATCTCTGCGGCCGAGAGCTGACGCCCACCGCCCTGCGGCAGTAGGCGCGGCAGGGTTGCCGACGGCCAAGCGGCACGATTAGTACTGGTCGGACGAAACGACCTCACCACCGGCCCTTGAGCCGAGGGCCCACCACGTTTGGACTCCGATGCTCGCCTTGATGAACTTGACTGAACCGTCGCAGAAAAGGACATTGACACCGCCGGGGTGATGGCTACTGGCGTTATGGGCGATCTGAAGTCCCGAGCGGCAGCTCCAGGTGTTCGGTGGCATGACGTGGATGTATCGCGTGAGAGCCGGCTGGCCCGACACCCACATCGCCCCTGAAATGTTATCGTCCTGGCCATTGACGTTCGCCGCGTCCTGATTGGCGCCCTGCGGCACGGGCGGGGTCACTTTGCAAATGTTGTAGTATGCCTGCGGAGTCGACTCCAAGCTGTTGTCGATAGCGGCCGGCGTCGACGAGCGATGCGGTCGGAATTCCCGTGTCGAAGGGAGCGGTGGTCGGACCGAAATTCGAGCCGATCGCCTTCACGCGTTCACTAAAGGCGGCGGTGTTACTTGTTCCGTCCGTGATGCCGGCGATGTTGACGTAGCTACCACCGAAGGCGGGCTGGCCGGTGTCAACGCCGTTCGACGAATAAATGAATGGTCCGGCCGCCGGCTCGTTCCAGGAAGGCGTCCACGCGTTTCCTCCATAGTCACAGTTGGGCGCGGAGCCCGAGTTGGCCATGTAGTTATTGTGGCCGTTGGGATCGGTCAACCGGTCCTGGTCGGAGGGGCAGAGAAACCCGGAGATCACCCTGTAGACCGCCGTCGTATTGGCCGGGTTATTGATCGGCATCGGGGTCAAGCCGAACGGTTGGGTGTCCGCGAAATTAATGGCGTTGTAGATCGGGCCTTGCTCGATGTACGGCAGCAGCAGCGTATTGGCCGACCACTCGATCCACCAGGGCCCATCGCCCCAGGGGAACGAATTGACGGCGCTGTGGTAATTGTGCATGGCCAGGCCGATTTGCTTGAGGTTGTTGACACACTGAGCACGTCGTGCCGCCTCGCGTGCCGACTGGACCGCGGGCAGTAACAAGGCGATGAGGACGGCAATGATTGCAATGACAACGAGTAATTCAATCAAGGTGAAGCCGCGTCGACTGCGTGAAATCATGATAGGTCCTCCGGGAGCGATCGTGCGTGGACGTGAAGTCACAGACTTTCGAGTCGGTTCCCGCTTGAAGAGTGCCGAAAAAATGATGTTTCGGTGAACGAAAGCGATCCTGGAGAGGGATCGGTCGATCGAAAATGGTCTCGAAAGGTCTCTGTCTAAAACTCAGCCGCAATCGCTGACTTGTAACTCAAAAATTTCTCGAAAACCTCTTTTTGTCGATACGTTCCTCCCCAGCGAATCTCCAGCGAATTCCCCCGAATTCATTCGGATTGCCAAGGCACGACCGCTGGAATCGGGTGTGATCGCGGTCGAGCGAGGCATTTTTTCAGGAGATGACCGATTACAAAAAGAGCCAGTCGGCGGAATACTTGATGGGTAGTCGACGGACGGGTTTCGTTAGGTCCGCCTTTCTTGCCTGACGTTCCCATCATCCTGTCAGGCGAGAGAACCTGACCTATCAGAGTGGAACACGATGGATTCAGCGAGCGCGGGTAAGGCGGAATTCGCGGAGCTGCTTCGGCGTAATCAAACGCAGCTCTTCGGTTACATCTACTCGCTGGTGCGCGACCTCGACGACGCGGACGACCTGTTCCAGCAAACGAGCTTGGTCCTTTGGGGCAAGTACGAGCAGTTCGATCCGACTCGGAGCTTTGTGGGGTGGGCCTGTGGCGTGGCTCGATATGAGGTCTTGAATTTTCTGCGGGCTCGGAGTCGAAACCGGCTTTACTTCAGTGACGCGCTGAATTTGGCTCTGATCGAATCCCACGAATCGCTTGAAGAGGAACTGCTGGATCACCGCCGCGACGCACTGGCCGGCTGCCTGAAGAAATTGCGAGAGCGAGACCAGGAGTTGCTTGAGGCTTGCTACGGACGATCGATACGGATCCCGGAACTCGCAACCACTTGGGGACGGTCGACACATAGCATTCACAACTCTCTCAGGCGGATCCGTCGGTCGCTGTTCGAATGTGTGAGACGCAGCCTAGCACAGGAGGGAATCGCATGACCGACCGGGGCACGCCATCCGACGAGCTATTCGATCTGGTTGACCGCTATTGTTCCAATCTCATTGATGAAAACGAGCTCGAGCGTTTCGAGGCGATTTTGCTCGAAGACGAGGGGGCTCGACGATATTTCGTCGAATATTTTCATCATCATACCGAAATTCAGTTTGCCGTGAGGGCAAGCAAGGCGGCGGACGCGATTCTGGGACAGCTCTCCGAGCAGGATCAGCCATCGCCGTGCGCGTCAAGGCTCGGCGCCGCCCTTGGTTTCGCCGGCGGTCCTCGCGATGGCTGGTGGGTCTGGTGGCCGCCGTCTTCATGGTCGCCACCGTGGCCGGATTGTCGCGGTCGAACCGACTGTCTGGCCCGACCAATTCGGGAGTCGCGACTGACCCGATGCCGCCGGCATCGAATATCGCCTGGTTGGTTAACGCTCAGGATTGCCTATGGGCGGGTACCGAGCAGACTCCCGGTCGTGACATGCGCGCCGGCAAGACACTGCGTTTGGAACGAGGGCTAGCCGAGATCGAGTTTGAGAAGGGTGCCCGCGTGATTCTCCAGGGGCCTGCCGGCATCGAGCTTGTCTCCGGGAGTTGTGCCCGGCTGTTCCACGGAACTCTGACGGCTCGGGTCTCCAAGGGTGCGATCGGATTCACGGTGCTGTCACCTCGCGGGAAGGTCGTGGATCTGGGAACCGAGTTCGGGCTATCCGTCGACCAACGCGGCGCGACCACAGTCCGAGTCTTCGCCGGTGAGGTTGAGGCGTTTTCAACCGCCGCCGTCGCCCGGCCGCGCGCGGCGTAACGATCCACCAGAACCAAACCGCCCAAATCGACGGCCCCACCGTCGCGCTCCAATCGACTGCCCCGGAAAAGGATGTCATACAGTACGTGCGAGCCATCGTGCCCACTCCGGTCGTCAAGCCCCGCTCGTTACACCTCGATTTTAGCCAACCGACCGACGTCGGTATTCGGGACATCAACGGGCAGGGAACTGGCCTGACACACCGGCTCCCGCAAACGGGCTCGGCTCTGCCTTTGTTCGATTCCAACCTTCGACTTCGAACCGACCGAAACGCGCTCGAGCTCACAACGACCCGGAGCGACCTCAACACTCAGGACCGCATCTCAACCGGTGAGTACCTCGGATTTCGTTTGTCCGACCTCGGCTTCACGGGAAAGGAAGATTTCGAGATCAGTGCCACCATCCCGAATATCCCGGGGCTCAAGGTCGTCGGCCAGTTTGGACTCTATGCCGGCTCTGCCAGCGACAAGAATATCCGCGGCGGATTGATCAGTTGGCCCGAGCCCGATACCTACCGGCTGTTCCTGGTTAATAATCTGAATGGCATCGACGCCGACACTTATGAAGTTGGTCTCATGACGACCGGCGAGGATCTTCAGCTCACGCTAAGACGGATCGGCGGCCGGTACTCGCTCGTCGCCGACAACCGGACCCGGAAGAGTTCCAGCACGCTGACGATCGCCCATCCGGCCTTCCTGGACGGCGAGAGCGATCTTTATGTCGGTCTCTTCGGCGCGAACACGCAGAGCGAACTTTGCAAGACACTGACGATTCGCGAGGTCAAGGCTACGGTCTGGACGACCCTCGCCGACAATCCGACAATGGTACAGGCAAGGTCGGTTCATTGAAACGTAATCGTTGAATCGCGATCGGAACCGCGACTTCTCCATCCGCCATGAATCCCGCACCGTTATTGTCCCATCGAATCCACGGGCAACATCGAGACTCCCTCCCATGACACGACTATTGAGCCTGGCGCTTTTCCTCGGACTGTCTGCTTCGTTAGCGACGGCGAAGGCCGACCAACCACCGAGCACATGCAAGAAGGCCCCCTACCCCGGTGCTCAAGGTCCTGTTCCTGGGCGATCAGGGACACCACCAACCCGCCGACCGCGCGGCGCAGATCATCCCGGTACTGGCCGGCCGAGGTATCAACGTCACATACACCGAGAAACTCGCTGACCTGAACCCCGAGAATCTCGCGAAGTTCGATGCCCTGCTCATCTACGCCAATACGACTGATATCAAGCCCAGCCAGGAGAAGGCACTCCTGGACTACGTGGAAGGCGGAGGCGGATTTGTCCCGCTCCACTGCGCGTCTTATTGCTTTCTGAATTCGCCCAGGTACATCGCGCTCGTCGGCGCCCAGTTCCAGCGTCATGGCACGGGAGAGTTTGACACCAAGATCGTCGATCCCGCTCATCCGATCATGCGCGGAATTGAGCCGTTCCGCACCTGGGACGAAACCTACGTGCATACCAAGCACAACACGAAGGACCGTCACGTCCTTCAGGTCAGAGCGGAGGGGAACAGCGAAGAGCCGTGGACCTGGGTCAGGACTCAAGGGTAAGGGGCGCGTCTTCTACACGGCGTATGGACACGACGCCCGGACATGGCAGAACCCGGGTTTCCAGGACCTGATCGAGCGCGGAATTCGCTGGGCGGTGGGAAAAGGTGAGGTCTTCGACAGTCGCGGGAAAGTAGCGGCCGGCTTGCCCCCGCTTTCGTACGAGGAGTCGAAGTTCGAAGCCCCCAATTATCTACCCTCGAGACAAGTGGGGCACTCAGGGCGAGCCGATCCACAAGATCCAGAAGCCGATTCCTCCTGCGGAGTCGATCAGGCACCTGGTCGTTCCGGCCGGCTTCGAGCCCAAGCTCTTTGCCGCCGAACCTGAGATTTATAAGCCGCTCTGCATGACCTGGGATCACAAGGGCCGGCTCTGGATCGCCGAGAGCGTCGACTATCCCAACGTCAAGAACCGGGCCGGACAGGGGCGTGACCGGATCACGATCTGCGAGGATACCAACGGCGACGGCCGGGCCGACTCGTTCAAGGTCTTCGCCGAGGGGTTGAATATCCCCACCAGCATGCTCTTCGCCAACGGCGGCCTGATCGTCCTGCAGGCGCCCGACACGTTGTTCCTCAAGGATTCCGACGGCGACGGGCGGGCCGATATCCGCAAAGTCCTGTTCACGGGATGGGGCATCAGCGACACCCATGCCGGTCCCAGCAACCTGCGCTGGGGGTTTGACAATTGGATTTGGGGAATTGTGGGTTACTCGGGCTTTCGTGGGACGGTTGGCGGCGAAACTCACCGGTTCGCACAGGCCTTTTTCCGGTTCAAACCCGACGGTTCCAAGTTGGAGGTTATGCGGAATACCAGCAACAACTCCTGGGGCGTCGGTTTCAGTGAGGATGGACTGGTCTTTGGCTCGACGGCCAACGGCTGTCCCAGCGTTTATCTCCCGATCCCAAACCGGTTTTACGAGTCGGTCCGCGGCTGGTCGACCCGCGAACTTTTCAGCATCGCGGCATCGAACCATTTCTACCCGGTGACCGACAAGGTCCGTCAGGTCGATTATCACGGCGGGTTCACGGCCGGCGCCGGCCATGCCCTCTATACCGCGCGAACCTATCCTCAACAGTACTGGAACCAGACCGCATTCGTGGCCGAGCCAACCGGACACCTGGTCGCCACGTTCACACTCGAGCGCAAGGGGAGCGATGTCGTCGATTACTACGGCTGGAACCTGCTGGCGAGCGACGATGAATGGACGGCCCCGATCAACGCCGAGGTCGGGCCCGACGGAAATGTCTGGATTATCGATTGGTACAACTACATTGTTCAGCACAACCCCACGCCGCATGGATTCCAGACCGGTAAGGGAAACGCTTACGAAACGCCGCTGCGCGACAAGACCCACGGGCGCATCTACCGGATCGTCTATGAGGAAGCCAGGACGACCCCTCCCCCGGCGCTCGATCCCAACGACGCAACGGGGCTGGTCAAGGCGCTCAAGAACGACAACCAGTTCTGGAGGATGCATGCCCAGCGCCTTCTGGTCGAGCGTGGCAAGACCGACGTGGTGCCCGCACTCGTTGAGTTGGTGAGCGATGCTTCGGTGGACGCGATCGGGCTGAACGTGGGCGCGATTCATGCACTCTGGACGCTGAATGGCCTGAACGCGGTCGATCAACCAGCGCCGACCGCCGCGGTGACATCCGCGCTCAAGCATCCGTCCGCGGGCGTGCGCCGCAACGCGGTCCAGGTTTTGCCGCGGAATGAGCAGTCGGCAAGCTCAATTCTGAACGCGAATTTGCTCAAGGATCCGGACGCCCAGGTCCGGCTAGCGGCGCTGATGAGTCTCGCCGAGCTGCCGGCCTCCGACAAAGTGGCTTCGGCCCTGGTCGATCGATTGCTCGATGGCCTGGCGCGGTCCGACCGATGGTTGGCGGACGCGTCCACGGCGGTCGCGGCGCGGAATGATCTGTCATTCTTGAAGGCGTTGTCGGCCCATCAACCGCGCAAGCGAGTTGGTGCGGAGGTGCTGGCGATTGCCGGCCGAGTCGCCGAGCACTGGGCGCGGAGTGGGCCGGCCGACCAGGCCGGCAATTTCCTGGCGGCACTCGCAGGCGGCGAGCCTTCGGTGAATGAGACGATCATCGCCGGACTGGCCCGCGGCTGGCCCAAGGACCGCCCCGCCACGGTCGACCCCGCCGTGGAGGCGGTGTCTGGGACGCCTGACGACCGAGCTGACGCCTCAGGCGCGAGCACAACTGGTTCGGCTCGTCGGCTTGTGGGGCAACCAGGCGCTCGACCGCTTGGGGGCCGAGATCGCCGCGTCGCTGCTGTTGACGGCGCGAGACGAGAAGCTCAGCGAATCTCGTCGAATTGATGCCGCCCAGCAGCTTGTCGTGCTACGCGAGTCGGATCAAAGTGTCGCGCGAAACTTGCTGGCATTGATCGTTCCAGGCACATCGACCGAGCTAGGCGCCGGCTTGATCGAGGCCGTGGCCGGCAGTAAATCCCCCAGGTCGGCAGTGGCGCTGGCCGAGCTCCTGCCGACGCTTTCGCCCAGCGTGCGATCCCGCGTGATCCGCGTATTGCTCGGCCGGGCCGATTGGAGCCCGGCCATCCTCGCGACACTCGAAAGAGACCCTGCCCTGCTCTCCGAGTTGGCGCTCGACCAGAAACTGGCCCTGACCTCCCATCCCAATCGGGAAATCGCCGAGCGAGCCAAGAAGCTGCTGGCGCAAGGGGGTGGTCTCCCTGACCCGGATCGCCAGCAAGTGATCGATCGAATCGCTCCGCTGGTTAGCGAAGGCGGAGATCCAGCCCGAGGGCGCCTTGTCTACCAGCAGCAATGCTCCAAGTGCCACAAGCACGGAGCCGAAGGGGGCCAGGTTGGTCCCGACCTCACCGGCATGGCAGCCATTCCCCGAACCGAGCTCCTCGATCCACATCCTCGACCCGAGTCGGAGCGTCGAGGGGAACTTCGTCCAGTACAACGTGGCAACGACCGACGGTCGTGTCATTGCCGGTCTCCTCGCGTCGGAGACCAAGAACTCGGTCGAGCTGGTCGACGCCGAAGGGAAGCGGCACGTCCTCCAGCGCACGGATATCGACCAGATGGCCGCGTCCAAGAAGTCGCTCATGCCGGAAGGCTTTGAGAAGCAGGTCAAGCCATCGGACATCAACGATCTCCTGGCGTTTCTGACCCAGCGTGGCAAGTACCAGCCGCTCGACTTGACCAAGGCGGCCACGGTCGTCAGCACCCGCAACATGTTCTTCGACACCGATTCCAAGATCGAACGGCTGGTCTTTCCAGACTGGTCGCCCAAGACCGTCGATGGCGTTCCGTTCGTGCTGGTCGATCCCAAGGGGGACCGGGTTCCCAATGCGGTGCTGCTGTTCGGGCCCCAAGGCGACATTCCCAGAAGGATGCCCAGGTCGGTCAGAGTCCCCTGCCACACGAGTGCACGCGCGATCCACTTCTTGAGCGGAGTAAGCGGCTGGGGCTGTCCCTACGGCCGAAAGGGGAGCGTCTCGATGATCGTGAGGCTTCATTACGCCGACGGAACGATCGAAAACCATCCACTGGAAAACGGCGTTCATTTTGGCGACTACATCCGCGTCGTCGACGTCCCTGGCTCGAAGCTCGCGTTCAAGCTAGGCGAGCAGCAGATCCGCTATTTCTCCCTCGCCCCCAAGAAGAAGGATCCGATCGACCAGATCGAGCTAGTCAAAGGGCCCGACCAATCCGCGCACCGTGGTGATGGCGGTGACGGTCGAAGTCGCCGGCGCACAATAGTGCAAGATCGTTGAAGGTCGCCAGCAACCGCCGGTCGCTTGCGTTCGACGGGGCTCGGCTTATCCGCGCCCATCAATCACGGCGAAAATCCGCGCCTTGGTTTACATGTCGTGTCGGTGCTGGCAGACTGAAACTGTCGTCGCTGGTTGACTCGTCCGGGCCGATTTTGATGATGATTCTACAACGAAAACCGACACCCCGCGGAAGATCTCTCATGTCCAAGTCGCGACTCGCCACCGTCGTTGCGTGCCTCTTATTGATAACCCTCGCGCCGGCTGAAAACGCTTACCTGGCCGACGCCAAGAACGGCGCCTTCTTTCCGCCGCCATGCGAAGCGGGGGTTCGGTCCGTTTCCCCCCCTTGCGAAGGGGGGGTCAGGGGGGTGGTCCCGGCGGAACACT
>CAVRFS010000115.1:0-28275 GCA_963720335.1 uncultured Planctomycetota bacterium
TCATGGGCCTGATTGCCGCACCATCACTACCCTCGAGCAAAACGGAGAAATTCATCGATGGGAATTGGCCACCGGTAAAGAGCGTCGCTCGTTCAAGGGGCACCGAGGCATAGGCCGAGTCCTGGCCTTTTCCAACGATAACACCATGCTGGCCTCGGGCGCTGACGATACGACGATCGTCATCTGGGATCTGCAGGGCCGGCTCGAACGCAGCGGGGTGCTTCCCACCGATCGGGAACTCGATGCTTTCTGGTCGGATCTCAAGAGCGACGATGCCTTGCTGGCCGAGCAGGCCGTTAGGGGGCTTGTTGCCGGAGGGAAGCGGACGGTAGCTTTAATCGGCCGTCACCTCGGGCCTGTTCAGGTTGCGAACGATCAGATCATTACGCGGCTGATCTACGGTCTCAATAGCGAGCACTTTGAAGAGCGTGCCCAAGCGATGGCTGAATTGACTGCGCTGGACGAGAGTGCCATGCCTGGCTTGCGCAGGGCATTAGCTGGTCCCCTCTCGTTGGAATGCCGTCGCCGTATTGAATCCTTGCTCGATGCGCAAATCGAAGCCAGGCGGAATCCCGCGGGTGATCGGCTGCGCTTCATCCGGGCGATCGAAGTGCTCGAACAGATCCACAATCCCAGGGCTCATGAGCTTTTCATTGCGCTGAGTGAAGGCATGTCGCAATCCTGGTTAACTGAGGAAGCCAGAGGAGTGTTGGATCGCTGGGCTTACTACTCAACGACGGTCGCCCATTGATTTGCCTGGAGCAACAATGCCGAGACTGACAGCGGCGACTGCCGAGTCGTCCTTCTCGGTGACCCGGGTCTGGGCAAAAGCCAGAAGCAGCGCCAGGCGCTCGGCAAGCCCGTCTGCTGGCTCGAAGGCATGCGCCTCGGCCTTCGGTATCTACCGCCAGTTATGGGAACATCGCCACCAACCCGTGGTCCTCGACGACGTCGATAGTCTCTATGCCGACCGCGACGGCGTCCGCCTCCTCAAGTGCCCGGCGAAACCGATCCGGCCAAAACGGTCGCCTGGCATTCCGAAGCTTGCGCTTTCCAGCGCGACGCCATCCCACGTCAGTTCCGCACCTGCAGTCGCGTCGCCATCCTTGGCAACCGCTGGCGGACCAGCAACGCTGATGTCGCCGCCCTCCAGGATCGCGGCCATCTCGTCGTCTTTCAGCCTTCGGCTCTCGAAGTCCATCAGGAGGCCGCGCGGTGGTTTTGGGACCAGGAAGTATTCGACTTCATCTCCCAATGTCTGCATTTGCTTAGCCAACCTTCCTTGCGCCATTATGTCGCTGCCTGGGAGCTCAACTGCGCCGGAGTCGACTGGCGCGGCTTGGTCCTCAGCCGCTGCCTCTCGGGAAAGCCGCTCCTCGTCGCCCAGGGCGGTCGGGCGACGGGATCGCCGCGTTTGCGCCGAAACCACATCGCTGACCTGACGGCTCTGACGTGTGTGCCGTGCGATCTAGAGCGCTTGACGGTTGCGTTGCATACACTGGAGTGGACCTCGGCCGGCTTGTCCGGCCGGTGAACCAGTTCGCTGGCTAGATCGACCCAGACGCGACCTCAGACTCGCCCCCAAGCGGGCGGCCCTGTGGGCCGCCCGCTTGGGGGGCCAGAGGAACGCGCTGAGGGTCGGGCGTGCGGTCTAGCTGTGGAACGTCTTCACCTGCCGGACAAGCCGGCAGGGGTCGGGGTGGCCCTGCCAGGCCGGCGTTGTGCGCAATCCAATTGTTCGGCGCTCTAACTGCGCCGCTCATGCTGAGTCGCCACCGCGCCGGCGCAAAACCTCTGCCAGATCCCGGCGGCCCTTTTGCAGCATCTGGTCGGCGGGAGTGCGGCCTTCGTTGTCCTTGGCGCTCGTGTCGGCTCCGTGGGCGATGAGAAGCTCGATGATTTGGGTTCCGTGCTGTGTGTCCCTATACAGGTAGTGCAGGGGAGTGCGTCCGTCTTTGTCTCGGACTGCGCACGCACTCAGGATTCTCACGCAGCAACGCGCGGACTCGATCGACTCTTCCGTACTTGACGGCGTCGCAGATCGGCGCGAACTGAAGCAGATACTCAACGACGTGCCGATGGCCCTTGTAGTTTGCGGCGCCCAACCGCCCAGCGCAACTGATGGGCGAGAATGTCCGCCGGGCTGCGCGCCGCATCGGCGTACGGCCAGTGCTGCCAGAACCGCTTGAACCATGGCCCGCCCTGATCCTTTCCCATGGCACGGGCCGGGTCGCCCTGGGAGTTACCTCCCAGGGCTCCCACAGATCCGGACGTGCCCGTCAAAGAGGCATCCGGTTCGTCACGTTGCGGATTCGCTGTCCCTCACACGACCAGGTCGTTTCGCGGAGACACGCTGGTGAGGCTCGGTGTCCTCGGCGTGGTTCCAACTCCCTGTCCACAACGCGGCACCCCCTTCGCTCCACGGGGTCCGGAAGGGCCGTTCCCCGCTTCAAGGCTACTATGAGGCACTGCGACTCCCTGCCACCCATCTCGCCGCGCTTCGTTGCCTTCGCTTGGCGATACCATCGTTGCGTCCCATTTGTTCGTCCCCGTCAGCCTAGGACTCGGACTGCGGATCAACCTGGAGTTGGTAAGCCGGTATCTCCCCCCGGCTGTTACGATGGAGACGACTGGGTCTCCCAAGTTCCCGGGGAACCCTTCTGATCATTCGCCATGTTCTCCGACCCCGGTGTGACCAGGCACGCTGATGGGTCCAAGTGTCGCTAATGCCTGGCGCGGCCCCCGCATCTGACCAAGACGAAGGCTCACCACAAGGAAATTTCGGGGCTCAATCGCACAGCGTTTGATCTCGCTGTCTACGCTTCGCGGTGACGGTCGCCCGCCCCCCACGCAAGACTCGCTTCCGGCTGCTGGCCCGGCTCTGCCGGACGGGATTGGTTACCCGTAGGGTTCCTATAAAAGGTTTCACATTGCTAGCGATCCTCCTTTTCCGAGCTTCTTGGCGCAAGGTCAGACCGGGTTTCCGGTTATTTCCGACAAAAAAACCGGAAAACCGGTTTGACCCCGGGTTCCCCGCCATCAATTTTGAGCGGAGAGGCGGCGACCGCGTCATCATCCTGAAAATGGAAGCGCGCACCACGGGCATGCCGTCAACCAATAAGCCGAAGGCATCAGAAAGTCGCGGTTGTAACGCTCGCCCCGATTATCCAGGCGCCCAGGCGGAAGCACATACGAAATCACTATATATGGCAATGCTCTATGGCACGGGGTCAGACCGTGGCACGGGGTCAGACCGGAATGGCACGAGGATAATCCAAAACCTGTCTGATTAATGACTTAAGTCGCATAGATGTACAGGTGAAGCTATTTTTTCTTATTGTATGGTATGATCCCGCGCTTGATCAGACTCTTGGCCTTCTTACGGGTCATTCTCAGCAGCGGATGTGGCTTCGGCCGCGCTTCACCGCCCTTGGCTCATAGCGGTCCGGCCGGTCGCCCACACGCTTCTTGCCGATCAACGACAGCAGCCGCGCGAGGTCCGCCTCGATCCTCGCCGGATCATAGAGATGGGCTTGCTCGAACGCACGGACTGTGTGCAACGACCCCTTGAAACTCAGAGTCCGTGGCTTCACGTTTTCGGCCCGCGCCGCCTCGGCCATGATCCCACGGATGAGGTTGTACGCCAGCAGATGCATTGCCACCTCCTTGCGCACCATCTCGGGACTCTTGGTCCTGAGCATCTCCATATGCATATCCGTTTTTAGCGATCGCAGATCCAGCTCCGCGTACCACCTCTGACGGAACAGGCCACCCAGCTCCTTGGCCCGGTAAATCTTGGCGTCCCGCAGCGTCGTGACGATCACCAGTTTGCGGACTCGCTTGGTCTTGTCCTTGACCCGCACGCGGGTCTCCCGGACCGTCAACTGGGCGGGCATCGCCTCGTACTCGGCACGGCTCATCCAGTCGGGTACGTCTTTGGGCTTCGGCCAGGTGACGATGTGATCCTCCCGGCCCAGCCGACGTCCGCGGCGGAAGTCGGCTGTGCGGCACTGGTGCAACCGCACCACCACGTCGACGCCCGCGCCATCCAGGCCGCTATCGCCCAGTACGAACAGAAGAACCGGTCGACCAGAACGATGTCGCCGGGCTGGAACTGGGCCATGACCATCCGGAGCTGGGCCAATTCGCTGGTCTGCTTGCCCTGATAAGGCCCGATCGCGGCCTCGAGCACCGTGCCCACGGCCAGGCTGAACACCACCAGGATGCGCGCGATCGGGAACCCCAGGCCAGGCTTCTGGCTGTCCGACTGGGGGTATGCCTCCTGGTTCGCCGGGGTGTCGGGCATGACCACGGTGGAACCGTCGATGATCTTGACCGGCCGCTGATGAAAGAGCCAGGATTCTTCCGCTTTGTCATGGATCGATTTACCGCTTCCATTAACCAGATCCCAGAAGACACTCTCGGGCAGATTTTGCCGGGCCTCGCAGTAACTGGTCGTCTCGGTGGAGACCGCGGGGAGTCCCTGGTCGTATCGAAACTTCTGGAACCGGTCGACGGCGTCATCGCAGGACTGGTCGTCGGAGAGAATCTGGGAGAGGAAGATGCTCAGTGTGATCCAAGGGGTGTAGATCCGCTGCCGCCAAGGATGGTTGACGTTGCGGCAAGCCGCCTCGACGTAGGCTTGCGACAGGAGCTTGAGGAAGGGGAGCCCCTCCTGCTTTGCGAACTGATCACGGTGGGAACGGAATTGGTCGCGGGGAGCTGAGGCAGTAGACTGAGCCACGGTGACCTCCTTGGTGTGTTAATTGGCGGACGCGATCCCACTACCAAATTACCAACCAAGGTGGCCACTTTGCACCACCACGAGGTCACGCGACTCGACCTCAACGAGCCACAAGTTCAGGTCATCCGCGTGCCCTTCGTTCCCGAGCGTGTTCCGTTCCGCAAGGAACTGATAGCGTGGAGGGATGGCACAATATATATAATTAATATATAGATTAGTTATTTCGTGTGTCACAACTTGATTAATGGCAAGGTTTTAGATTATCCTCGTGCCATTCGGGTCAGACCGGGTTTCCGGTTATTTCCGACAAAAAAACCGGAAAACCGGTTTGACCCCGGGTTCCCCGCCATCAATTTTGAGCGGAGAGGCGGCGACCGCGTCATCATCCTGAAAATGGAAGACGCCACCACGGGCATGCCGTCAACCAATAAGCCGAAGGCATCAGAAAGTCGCGGTTGTAACGCTCGCCCCGATTATCCAGTGCGCCAAGACGTAAGCACATACTAAATCACTACATAGGACAATGCTCCGCCACGGGTCGCTTTATGCGGATTAGTCAGGCGCCGGAGCATAACTCGATGTGGGCATTCAACATACGCTAGATTGTTAAACTGTGCCGGTTATGCGGGCGCCCATCCGTAATATGATGGTGCTTCAAGAGATACGAAGAAATGTCCGATCGTGCCGGTTATGCGGGCGCCCAGGTGGAAGTTGATAATCTGCATAAGGTTAGAGCGATTCCGCGAACTTCCGATTATTCAGGTGCCGAAGCGGAACTCGAAGCTGCATAGGGAGATGTGGACGAATCCCTTTTTGCCGAGAGCCTTTTGGCGCGCGGTCCCGAGTGCGAGACGCTTCACGAGGCTTTGACGAGCGACACGCCCGTTTCGAGCCCGGGGGTCGCGCCGGTATTGATCGAGGTTCCCCGAAAGCCAGGTGCCGGCGGGGCCGCGAGGCCAGTCGATCGGCGTGGTCATGGCGGAACTCCTCGTGCGAGCGTGAAACCGAGTGGAACAAGCCACAGAATGGCCATAGGCGACCTGCACGCCGGGTGGGGTGCGCTCACGTCGGGACACTGTCGAGGGCAGTCGGACTTCGTCGCGCCATTGATGGAATCAAGACTGTCAGAAGACCCACGCCGGATAACGCTACTCTCCAGCGGTCAGGTCGTCGAAATAGGATTGGGCGTCCGCCTTCGACCAGAGTCCGATTTTGCCTGGCTCGGTGAAGGTTGAGTCCTCGACCTCCAGGTATTTCGTCCCGTCGAGGTAGCAAACAATCCGGGATCCGGTCATCGTGACTCGGAGTGTGTGCCACACCGTATCACCGGCGATCTTGGCCGACTGGAACTGAGTTCGCTTGCCTGCTTGGACTTTGTAGACCCGGAAGTTGTCCTCAAGGGGGTTATAGCGCGCGATGTAGTAGTTGTTCTTGTCCCGGGCCCGCCAAACCAATCCGCCCCCTTGATCGAGTTTACCGGCGACCGCTTTCATCCTCACGCTGAAGTCCAGATTCCTGAAATGAGTATCGTCGACGAGAACCACGTTGAACGTGTCGTCGTCGTTCTTCGCCTTCTGCGCCAGCACGTGGTTCTGCCCGTCCTGTGCCACCTCCCAAGTGCCGACCTCGGCCGTGAACCCTCGCGCGATTTTGTCGGGCTGATCGGACTCGAAGGTCCAGACCGTCTTGGCCTTGGTTATGGCGGAGGTCGGACGGAAGTGGCCCAACATCGCGGCGATCGCCAGGAGTAAACCGACGCCCAGCACCCGTCCTGAGATTCCAGTCAGATGGTGTATGGACGCACTTTTTTCGCTCATGATCATCCCCGGTTCGACGAGTTTGACGGCATCAATCCCCTGCAAACGTATCGGCGAGGAACGCGGCAACCTGGTCCCAGAGCTTGACCGCATCCTCGAAGTTTACCTCCATGGCGTGGACCGTCTTGGGCGTCTCGACTCGTGCGGAGGCTTCGGTGCTTTTCAGGAGCGGGATCTGGGCACCCGGGCCGTTTGCCAGAGCCGTTTCGACCTCGGGACTGAGCAAGTGGTCGGCCAAGGCTTGGGCGGCTTCGGCGTTCGGCGAGCCCTTGATCTGGGCCAGCGTATTTGGAATGAACAAGGTGCCGAGCTCGCCGGCCTCTCGGTCGGGGTAGATGATCATGACGGGACTGCCGGCTTCGATCTCGCCCATGGCGTCGTCGGTGTCGGTCAGGCCGAAAGCGATCTGGCCGGAGCCGACCGCGGTGGCGACCTGCTTATTGCCCGAAAGGACCTGCACCCCGTTGGCCTTCAGATCCCGGAAGTAGCGCTTGGCCTTTTCCTCGCCCCAGGCGACGAACAGACAAGCGGCCTGGGTAGCCGTGGTGCCGAAGAGCGGCTTGGCGATGCCGATCCGATCCTTCCACTTGGGATCGAGCAGATCCTTAATCCCTTTGGGCCGATCGGCCGTCGCCACAAGCTTGGTGTTGACTAGCAAGATGCGGGCTCGCGCTGCAAAGCCGTACCAGGTTCCATCCTTGGCCTTGAATGTGTCGGGCAGGTCGCCCGCGTGTGACGGCCGGAACGGAGCCAGCAAGCCCTTCTCCTTGAGTCGAAGCGTGTTGAGGATCTCGTTGTTCCAGAACAGGTCGCACCGCGGCCGAGACGCCTCGGCGATGATCAGGTTTGTCAGGCCCACCGTCTTGGTACTCTCCACGTCGAACTTGGGCGCAACCTCGACGCCGGTCTGCTTCGCATAAGCTTTGAGCACAGGATCGGCGAATTCCCGGTCCAGCGACGAATAGACGACCACACGCCGCGACGATCCCGAGACGCCCCCTGTGTCTCGGACACCACAACCGCCGATCGTGACCAGACCGACCGCGATCCAGAGGCACAAAGCTCGTTGATTCCACATAAGAATACCCGTTGCGAAACAAAGCCGGACGGTTGCCCACTCCGATGGTTAGACGACAGAGACAGCCAGTCTCCCCAGATTATCATTAACCAATTAGGGGACGGCGCCAAGGTGACCGTGGATTCCTCCGCGTGGACCTTTCCCGATTGGTTCCGATATCGCTTGAAGCAAGGCACGATCATACGGTCCCACAAAAATTCCACATGTGTCGACCCTGCTGAACAAGCCGGGGTTGGTTCGTCGTAGAAACTTAGAGCAGGCGCCGGTGTTGAATATATTGGGAGGACGAGTCTCTTACAAAGGGAGGGCGGCGATGAAGCGAACTCATTCACAACTGCCGCGGACGATTCGGAATCTCGCGCTGATCGTGGCAATCCTGGCCATGCCGGCGGGTGTTGCCTTTGCTGCCAAGGGAGGTCATGGGGGGGGAGGGCCATGGTGGCGGTCACCACTCCGGTGGTGGGCATCACGGTGGGGGTCACGCCCGTGGTGCGGCCCATCACGGTGGCGCGGCACGTCACGGCGGCGCGGCACATCACTCCGCAACGGCACACCACCGGTGCAGCTTCTCACGGCGTTGCGGCGTCTCGGCAGGGTCTTGCGATGCATCGTCCCGCCGCGTCGCAGCCGGTGCGATCGACTCCGAACCCTCGGATCAATCCCGGTGGCCCCAACAATCCCCGGCTGAATCTCAACAACAACCAAGGCTCCTCAGGCGTCAATACTCCTAATAACAGCGTCAGCTCGAATCGCAACGCCAACCGGAGCTTCGGGCTGAACAACTACAGCAACGGCAACGGAGGATATGGCTACGGGGGTTACGGCGGGGGTTATGGCAGCGGGGGTTACGGCGGGGGTTATGGCAGCGGCTATGGGGGACTTAGCAATGGATTGGGAGGATACGTGAGGGTGTACATACCTGGCTTGGGCTGGGTGCTCGTGCCAAGGCAGGCGCTTCGTGGATCGCTTCGAGGCAACTGGTAAGCTATCGCTGATAGATCGGCAGGTAGCAGTATTCAACGGCCAGCGCCAGGACGCCCATGGCCGTGCAGTAGTTGCGGCCGGCGGACTGGTCGCTGCCGTCGCCGGACAGCCAACTTCCGTCCTGTTGCTGTCGCTCCAGCAGGATCGAGACCAGCTTGGGCTGATAGCCACGGAACGCCTGGTCACCGATCTGAAACATGGCTTGGGAGCAATAGTACGCCTCGTAGAAGAAGTACTGGCTGCCCCACTGAGGGGGGTGCTTGAGGAGATAATCCGAGCCGGCAACCGCCTCGGGCGTGAGATGGGCGCCGCAGATCTCGAGAGCGAGGACTCCGGCGCCCGTCCGCGGATTATTCGGGGCCTGGCCCGGTTGGTAGGTGAAGCCGCCGCCTTTGACAGCGCAGCGTTTGAGATAGGCGACGGCTCGATCGATGGATGAGGAGTCGACGGCGCAACCGGCACTCTTGGCGGCGCGGAGGGCCATTACCTGCCAGCCGGTGACGCTGATGTCGCTGTCGTTGCTATTCGGCTGATAGCGCCAGCCGCCTGCGTGGTCGACCCCTTTCTTCACCTCCTGCGCCTTGATGATCACGTCGACCGCGCGGCCCAGGGCGGAGCGGGCTCGGTCGGCGAGAGCCGGGTCCGAGGCCATGCCGACGACCTCTGCGAGCATCAACGTGCTGATGCCATGGCAGTACATCGGGCCGCCCTTGTTATTGGAGACCAGCATGCCGTCGGCATGCTGGTGGTCGAGTACATAGCGCACTCCGCGATCGACCGTCGTCGCGATAGGGCCCCGGTTCGCCGGGGACATGTCCCACCGCGAGGTAAGCCATCACGGCCAGGGACGTGATCGAGGTGGCTTCGCCGAATCCACCATCCCAGGCGCCACTGGGCTTTTGCGTCGTCTTGAGGTGCTCGAGCGCCCGGTGGATCGCCTTGTCGGTCACCAGGTCGGCCGGGGAAGAGGTGGTCTCCGGCGGTGGCTCCTGGGCGGTGGCGGGCCGAGAAGCTGGCCACGAAAGCAGAAGGGCGAGTGCGAAGGAGACCGCACGGTGGAGCGTCATGGTTTGGCTCCTCGGGTTGTCGCATCGGCGGCGATCTCGCGGAAATAAAGCTCGATCAGCCGTGCATATTCGTCGCGATACCGGCCCTGGGACATCTGGAGGATTTCCGTTCGCAAGTGGCCGGGCAACTCCCCCCAGGCTCGCCCCGTCTTGGTACGGAGCGCGGCCTTGAGCTGGGAAAGGTCGGCGGTCTCGGACTGGCTGAGGGTTCCGGAGTCCTGTGGGGAAACACCGTTCCGGGAAAGCGATCGGTCACGAGATAGGGAGGAATCCTGAGTGGTCGGAGTCAGCGAGGCGGCGCGGAGGCCCTGAGCGGCCCTGTGCATTGCGGAACTGGCGGCCAGGGTTGCCTGCGAAGCCACACTGGGCGCGTGCAAGAGCGTACGGGCTTGCGACAGGTGCTGGCCGGCCTCGCGCTGAGCGGCCTGGGCGGCCGCGAGCTCGCCGGGCGAGTTGTCGCGGGCGGCGGCCGGCCGATCGGCCCGCAGGGAGGCGGCCATGTCTTCGACTTGCCGGGCGGCCTGCTCGGTCTGATCGGCTGCCTGGCGCTGGGCCTGGAGAGCGTCTCCCGGGCGACCTTGGTGCAGTCCCTCGGTCGCGCGATCCATCGTCTCGGGAGCGGCGCGGCCGAGCAGGTCGGCCGCGGCATTCGCGGATCCTTGCGCTCGCGGACTGGTCTCGCGCGAGCGCTCTCGCAGCTCAGCCACTTCATGACCCAAAGCCGCCGAGCTCGCGCAAGGCCCGCTGCGGGTCGATGCCCTCGCCCAGGATCGCTTGCAGATTCTCCCGGATGTGTCGCTGTCGCCGCGCCAGGCCGTCGGCCTCGGCGATTTGAGCCGGACTCACGCCCAGCTCGGGGTCCTCCGGTGCGGGCGCGTCGGCTTCATTTCGAGCTGTCGCCGCAGCCTTCCTCGCGTCCTTGTCCTCGCCCGGGATCGACTGCGCGAGCCGATCGAGTGCGATGGCGGCATCATCGCGCGCCTTGGCGATCGCGACCGCGCTGGGCTGCGACGGATTGTCGATGCGAACAGCTTGATCGGCGACTTCGGCAGCCCGGGCGACCGTCTGGGCGGCCTCACCCTTGCCCTCGGCCGGAAGACTTGCCAGCTCGGCGGCGATGGCGTGCTGAAGACGGGCTTGCTCCGCCGGGTCGGCGGCGGCCGAGGCGCTCGAGCGCACGCTCTGCGCGCGAGAGGGCCAGTGCTCGCTCGCGTGTCGACAGCCGGTCATTTAAACGATCGGCCAAGAGGTCCGCGGCGGCGGCGGCCTGAGCGAGTGCCTCTTTGACTTCAGCCGCCTTGTCGTCTTTCTCGGGGGCCTCGAGCGCGCTGGCGGCCTGCTCGGCGCGGCGGATGGCGTCGGCCTTCGCGACCGGGGCGTCGGGAGCATCGAGATTATGCAAGGCATTGGCGAGCCTTCGCTGGTCGGCCGCGGTTTGGGCGCGGGTGACCCGATCATCGGCCGGCTTGGTCTGCGACTGCACGGCCTTCAGGTCTCGCTGGTCCTCGGACAGATCGTCGGACAGATCGTCGGCCGGTTGCTGGCCGTCAAGCTTCTGTTGCAGCCTCTCGAGGGACGCCTTGCTGGCGACTCGGAGCTCAGGAAGCGCCTCGCGGAGGCGATCGAAGCTAGGCTCTCGCCGCGCGATCTCGTCGGTCGCATCCGCCGTGCGGCTGGCCGGGTCTTCGGACAGGGCGACCGAGAACTTCCACTCGCCATTGACGTTGCCACATTTGATGACAATGCGATTGATTCCTTTATTCAGAGATACGTCGACATGGTCGGTGCCAGGACCATAAGAACGGTGCTCCCGGTAGTCGTAGACCGTCTTGCCGTTGAGCCAGACAGTCAGCGTATCGTCGGAGCCGATCAGCATCTTGGCTGTACGGCTGGCCGGGCTGGGAATCTCGGTATAGCCGAACGCGGCCAGCTTATCGTCTTTCGAGTAGATCTGTCCGAGGTCGATGGTGCCCTGGTCGTCGACCGGGACCGCGGGTTTCCAAAAGGTGGGTTGACCTTTGCGATCGAGGTACTTGGTGGTCAGGTCGACCGGCCTGTCGATCGGGAAGGGGTCCTTGTCGCCGATCAAGAACGCGCCAACGACGCGCCAGGAGGCCAGCGGCCGTGGCTCGTCGGGCTTCGTCTCCGCGGTGGTCGGGTTGGGAGCTTGCTGGCGGAGGTTTTCGAGGGCGTCGGCCAGGGCCAGGGCGCGGCGGGCGGCGCGGTCGCGCTGCGGATATGCGCGGGGCTCGGGGTCGATCGCGGCGAGAGCCAGGGCGATCTCTCGCTGGCGGCGGGCCAGCGGTGCGACGCGCTGGGCGAGGTCAGCGGCAGCCAGGCCTGGATCGTAAGGCTGGCCGGCCTTGGGGGCGGTCTCGCGCAGATGGGTTTCGAGGTCGCGGGCCACCTCTTCGGACCACGACCGCGCCTCGTTGAGCTTCTCGCGGGCTCGATTTCGGCGTTGATTGGGGTCGGGCAGAGCGTCGGCCAGGCGGTTGAGAGCATCGCGGGCTTCGTTCTGGTGGCCTTCGACCTCGCGCGGCCTCGGTTCGCGCAAGTCGTCTCGGGCCTGGGCGGTGGTCTTGGCGGCCAGACGCGCGACCTCCTTCTGCTCGGCAGGCGCGGGGATCGCCGCGGCGAGCCGGGCAATCGCCTCCTGGCGCGTGGTCATGGGTTTGAGTCGATTGGCGAGAGTGGCTTTGCCTTCGGGCGTTTGCGGCGGGTGGTCGCGGGTCTCGCGGACGGCCTCGGCTGTCTCGTTACGCAAGGCTTCCTGCCGCTGCGCCAGGCGGCGGGCGAGCGCCTTGGGATCGTTCCGGACATCCTCCAGCTCACGGGTCAACCGGTTCAATGCGTTCTCGGCCTCGCGCGATCGCTCCCGAGCTTGATCGACGTCTCCGCGCTCGATCGTTTCAATCGTGCGCGTGAGGGCGTCGACGTCGACGCGGCCGCGACCGTTTTGAGCCAGTGGCTCGTCGATCACAAGAGCCAGCCGGCGGGCGTCATCCTCCAGTTCACGCTCTTGATCTCCAAGGGCCTTGAGAGCGGACCGCCGTCGGGTGTCGTTGGACGTGCGACGGGCCTCCTCTGCTTGTTTTGCCGCGAGCGCTCGTGCCCGAACGGCCAGGTCGTCAGCCTCCTTCGCCTGGGCGTTCAACGCCTCGGTGCGCAGCGCGGGAGAGTTTTTCAGGAGCTCGTCTAGCTCCCGGCGGAGCCGCTCCTGTTCGGCCAGAATGGGATCGATCGCGCGGCTATCAACAACCTTGGCGGCCTTGTCAAGCTGATCGGCCAGGTCGTTCTGGCGCTCGGCCAACAGGCGAAGGCGGCGACGGTCGTCGTCGCGCCGGGCCAGTTCATCGAACTTGTGAACGAGTTCATCAATTTTGTCGTGCGACGGCGGTGAGTCGTAGTTTGGCCTGTTGCAGCTCGTGCAGTCGTTTGGCAGCGTCGCCGGCGCGTCGGGCGGCCTCGAGGGTGTCGCGGGCAGCCTGGTTCTCCACATCGGCGATCTGACGTGCCGGACGGGCGAGCGGCTGGAAGGTCGGGTGCTCATCCAGGTCGCGAGCCAGGAGCTGGAGCTGGTCCGAGACATCGCGCGTGGACCCTTCGGCGTCCACCAATGCCTTGGCTTTGCCTTCGTCCCAGGACGCGGTTGCCGCGCTGAGCGTAATCGGCGGCGACCCGTAGTTGCTCGACACCTCGCCGGTTCTCGATGGCCTTTTCTCGGATCGCTACCAGCCTGGCGCAGAGGCTTCGCGTTCAGCGGAGCCTTGGCGAGCCAGCAGCGACTCAGAGTGTTCGATGATTTTGAGTCCATATGTTGCCGACCAAGCGACATTCGGACCACGAGGTGCCGGTCGATTGTCGGCCACGCGCACCCGATAGGAGATGACGTCGCCCGGGTGCAACGACAGCGTCTTGAGGCTGATTGCCGCCTCACCGCGCGCCGATGGCGTGCCCAGCCCTCGAAGTGGCGCAGTCGCATGCCCGAGCGACGGGCCTGTCGATCCGTTCGCCCGCTCGATCGTGTAGTGCAGCTCGGCCGACGCGACTGCCACGTCATCATGCGCGACGATCGCGACCGTCAGAAGGTCGTCGGGGCTGGTCTCCTTGAGATCACTCGGCGTCGCGACGGCCAGGGTCGGCGGTGCGTCCGGCCGCACGGTCAGTCGGCGCGAGGCCTCGGGGAGGCTTTCGAGGTCAAATTCATCCCGCAGCCGGAAAGCGAACGGACCGGAAACCGCGGCGACAACGGTTGTCGTCCATCGTCGGCCGTCAGCAGTTCGGTTCAAGGGAACCGTCTGCGGACGGCGCCTCGTTGGTCGAGGATTTCTGTTTCGTCTCCTCCGCCGGCCAAGTCACTTCGACCTGTTTGAGTGCTCGGTTTCCCTCGAGTTCCAGGGTGATTCGGCTGTCCTCCCACGCGTCGAGCCGCAGTGGGTCGCGCGCGGGGGCGCCTGGCCGCTTGGTGTAAGGAGGAGGTTCGATGTACGCCTTCAGGCTGGTTACCGCCGGGGCCTCGACCGCCTTGATCTGGTGGAACCGGCTGCTGTCCGAGCCAAAAACGACGCGGTACGACAAGGACTCGGTCAGCTTCGGAAGGGTCACGGCGAAGTTCTGTCCGCTCGCCGTCTCGGCCGGCTCAGCCGCCATTTTGACCCGGTTCGGACGACCCGGGTCGATGGTCCACTCGAGCCAGGCATCCGCCCTTGGGGTGGCTTCGCCAAATCGGGAGCGGACGGTCGCCGAAACGGGCAGATCGGCCCCGATCGCGACGACCTTATCGCCGGGCGATACCTCGACGGCAAACCGGCCCACGCGATCGACATCGGCCCAAGGGGCGAGGAACCGCTTCCATAGGTGACGATAAGGGTGGGGTCGCACGAACGCCGGTATCACCACGAGAGCCACGGCCGCCAATCCCAGGAAGAGTGTCGACAAGGCGCCTCGGCTCGAGATCGCGCGCGTCAAGGCGGCCTTGCGGACTCGCTCGGTCGCGTCCTCGACCAGGGCCTCGATCAACACGGGCGATCCATGCGGTCGCTGCCGGAGCAAGCCGACCGTGCTGGTCAGTCGCTCGCCGAGCGTCGTTTCACCCGATTCGGCCACTGCCGCCAGGTCGTTCCATGTCATGCGACGCACCAGGGGACGCACGACGCCCTTGAGCAGCGCGACTGTCCCCACCGCGATCCACGTCGCCCCAGATTCCCCAACGAACCCACATTGGCAGGACAAAAGCCACGTCAGCCGCCATGGCCACCGCGGCGCCGACAGCCAGCAAGAGCAAGGCGCGTCCCAGCCCACGCGCGGCTCCAACCGCTCTGAGCCGGTGCTCCACACGAGCCAAGCCGCGCCGGATCGCTCGGGGGAGCGTGACGGGAGGCCGTTTTTCAAGCGAAGCGATGGCCATCGTAGTGGTCTCCTCAAACGAATGTCGACTCATTCATCTTCATCCATATCATCTTCTATCTAGTCTGTTCTGATTTAGTGCCGACAACGTCGTCGAGACTCAAGCACCGGCTGATCCTCGACAAGGCTTCCTTGTCAAAGAGAAAGTGCTGCCAACGAATGTACCAGAGGATTTGGCTCAAAAAGCACAGGTGCTGAACGACTTCACAGAAATATCCCCGATGCCGGAAGCAATTTGAGGTGGGGTATCACAGCGGACAATCCCACGCCCAGGTGGATACTCCTTGAGTAGCAGCACAATTGTCCGAAAGAGCGGAAAGGGCACGAATAATGAACCCCGTGGACAATTTCCGAGCGACACTCCCAAGAACTCCTTTCCTTTGCCCAACGGCAAGGAATCGATCTGGAGCCGTTCCGAAAAGATTTCACGTTTCAAAGGGACCGGAGATGGATCGATGTCTGGCGAAAGGACGAACTCCCATACGAGTGGGCCCACCAATGAGCAGGAGGGGACACTACATTACAACATGCAGGGGACCATCACCGCGTTGCCGAGTCGAACCTGAAGGGGTCCGAGAGTGCTTTTCACTTCGAGCGACTTTCGACACTTTGATCACTGATCATGGCAAACCGGCTCGCTTCCGTAAAACCCATTCCAAGGTCAGGACGGCGAAGAAGACCCCGAGACTCCAGGGGCGGTCCCAGAGCGTCGTCTCCTCGGTCCGCGTCTTGACAATCGCTCGGCCGCGGAGCAGCGGAGGAATCTGGCCGGCCTCTTCGGGGGTGAAGACCCGGCCGCCGGTAGCGGCGGCGAGGCGGTCGAGCGGGTCGCGGGAAGCGGACAGCTCGACCAGCTCGGATGTTGTACTCGGGACGATCTCCAGCGTGGCCTCAGGAGCGGAGCCCATGCCGTCGGCTTTTACGCTGGCGGCGAGTTCGGGGACATCAAGGCGAATGATGTAGCGGCCGGCCGGTAAGGCCGGGGCATTGGCTGCGAACGTGCGGGGTTGGCCGGGGACCGACTGCAATGGGATCACCGCGAGGGCGTCTCCCTCGGGTGGTGCGATCGCGGTGGGCGGCGCTCTGCTCTCGGGTGGTGGGACAATCGCGTGCCCGCGACGGTCTGCTCCCCTCTCGCCCCGCCCAGCCACCGCCACCGGTCTTGAACACGCGAGCGACCGCGAGCAGCTCGGGGCCAACGCCAGGAACACCGTCGGCGAAGCGAGCCTGGAGACGGACGCTTTCCCCTTCGGGTACCTTCGGTCGGTCAGGTCCGAAGCGAACCAAGGAGTTACCCGCAGCCAGCTTGCCGGAGGCCGCCCATCTCACCACCTGGCCCCAAAAGCGATGATGGTAGGCGTCGCCGGCGCGAAATCTCCAGCGCCAGGTGGCATCGGTGCCGACCCAGAGGACCTTGCCGAGCCCGTACGGCTGCGCCGCGATGACGACCCCGTCATTGGCGGAGTCGGACCTCGATCGGATCGTCGTGGCCAGGACGGTCGCTCCAGGCTTGGCCCGGCCGGCCAGCACCCAGGGTAAGCGAGGCAGGCTGGACCAGACCGCGCTGTTGCGTTCGGCGGCGGCATACTGAAGCATCGGCCAGGAATCCGCCGAGAGCGATGGCAAAGGAGCGATGGCCACGCCGTCGGGCAGGCTGGGGTGCGTGGGATCGAACTGTGTCGGGTCGAACGGCACTGGCTTCGGGTCGAGCACCGGCAACAGCTTGACGACCGATTCGATGCTGAGAATCGACTTCGGCCAGCCGCGAGGGCCAGGGATGACGACCAGCGTTCCACCGCGCCCGCTCACATAGGCCTCCAGCCGCGACCACGCATCCGCCGGCATGATCGCCGGCTCGACATCGCCCACGAAAATCGCGTCGAAAGCACCGAGCGGATCCGCCTCCCCGGGCTTGGGTTTGGCTGGCAGAGCTTTCTTGTAAGTGGGAGTAACTCCTCCTTCCGACTTCGGTTGACGAAATACCAACGTCTCGACAGCAACGCGCGGGTCGCGCAACAGGGCGTTGCGCAGGTAACGAAACTCCCAGCGCGCTTCGCCATCAACCAGCAGGACCTTGGCCTTGTCGTCGGCAACCTGAATGGTGATCTGTGCGGCGGTCGTTGTCGGGACAGACATCACCGATGAGCGGGCCGGCGACAATGGCCAGATCGTGAGAGCCGAGTGTATTCATCGGCACGCGAAACGTCACGACCGGCCGCGAGCCGTCGGGCTGTCCACGGACAACCTGCTTTAACGGCGGCGAGCCCGGACGCTCCAGCGTCACGGGAACCTCAACGCCAGGGATCCCGTCCACCTTCACGATAACCTCGACGCTCGCCACATCGCCCTTGAAGACGTTTTCCGGGGCCTTGACCGATGCGATCGCCACATCCTTCGGTGGGATGGTCGAGCCGATCATCACGGGAAAAACGGGAATGCCCCGCGCCGCCAGGCGATCGGCCGCGCGGCCGGTGTCCGCCGGCGCATTCTGCCGGCCGTCGGTCAGCAAGACGACGCCGAGAACCGGGGCCGAGCCGAACCCTCCCCCTGAAGCGCCCTGGCCAGCACCGGGTTCCAGTCCGTGACCAAGCCCGGCCGGATCGCCGGAGCCGCCGCGTGGCCTCAGAGCATCCGCCAGGGTTGTGAGATTTCCATCGACGGTGTCCTGCGCGAATCCCAGCGATTCGACGTCGTGGTCGTTGGCAATGCTCTTGATCCAGTCTCCTTCGAGCAGCCGGCGAGCGACCTGCCGGCGCGACACGGTCGGCAAGCGGTTCCGACGGACTGACGGAACTGCCCTCAGCCCGAGGAACAGGGTCGGCTGTCGCCATGCTCTGGGACAGATCCACGCCGAGAATGACTCGTCCCCGGATATGTTCATCGTGTCGCAGCTCGGCGATCGGCTCGAACAAGGCGGCCACCAGCACCAATGCCGCCAACAAGCGCGTTCCCAGAAGTGCCAGACCGACCCGGCGCGAGACCAGGCGCAACTCATAACGATACAATGCCAGCAACAGCAACAGCGCGACGGCCCCCACCGCGATCCAGATCGCGGCTCCGCCACCGCCGGCCAGCACAAGATGTCGCCCCGCGCCCAGGTCGAAGCTCATCGGGCGTGACTCCTGTCCGAGTTGCCGAGCTCGGCGATCCCGCGGCTCTTGACGAGCTGTCGAGTCAGCCAGATCTCGACGCAGAGCCCGGCGAGGGTGGCCAGGACGAGGTATCGCCAGATCTCGTGACGGCCCCCGCGGCCGCTCGCGAACAGCCGGCCGGCCAGGCGATCCGGCTCGGCCTCGAAGTTCAACGGCCAGTCGCGAGCCAGGGCCGCCTGCTCGGCGAGAGCCAGGAATCGAAGATCCGACTCGCGGGCATCCGCGGCAACCGTCGCGAACGCCGAACCACCCGGTGGACGTGGCAGCTCGAGCTGATAGAGGCCCGGCTCAGTCGTGTCGTCGAATCGGGCCAATGCCCGGCCGTCGTTGCGCGTGACGGTCGCCTGGGACTGCAAACCGCCAGCGGTCGTCACGGGCAAGCGTGGCGACGTCCGCGGGTGGAATCGGCCTCAGCTCGAGCACGATCGGTTCTCCAGGGCGGACATTGCGGGCGCCCGAGTCGGCGTCGGCGAGGTGAAAGATCAACTCGTGGGCCCAGGGGACGAAGTCAGGATTGACCGGAAGCGTACCCCCTTCGGCGTCCATCGGGCCGGCCAGGATCGCGACGCGTCCGCGGCGATAACGGCGCTCAACAATCCATGGGTCGCCCGTGTCGAGCCGGGCAACCACCGAGGCCTCCTTGGCGGGCTCCAAAATGGAATAAGCAAACAGGTCGGCGCCGGCCAACGGCGGGCTGTCCCCCTTGCCGAATGGCGACAAAGCCGGGCCAATGAAGGTCTGCGGTGCTGGATGGGCGACCGTCAGCCGGCGGTCGGGGTCGCCCTTCAAAGCACCAAGCTTCGCGGGCAGCCAGCCGTTGCCGTCTTGAAACAGCGAAGTGTTGGCGAACGCCGCGTCGACCTTGTCGCCCGGGGCGACCAGGACGCCACCACCCGAGTCGAGGAGGTGGACGATTGCCGTGGTCTGCTCGGGATCGAGTCGCTCGACGTTGGCCAGCACGATCACGCGCTGCTCTTTCAGATCATATGGCGCGGAAAGCATCAGACCGGACGGTCCGTGCCTTGATCTGAAGTGTCTCGGCGCCGGCCGGAGCGAGCGCGGCCCGCAGGAAGTCGGTCTCGCCCGACAGCGGCTCAGACCCCGGCTCGCCGTCGACCAAGAGACCGGCAGCGCGGCCGTCACCTCGACGGCGACGGCTCGACTCGTCGTCGCCCTCAAGTGCATCGTCGTCCCCGGTCAGGCGAACGGTCAGGGCGTGCGAGCCGGGCGCCTCGATCGAGGTCTTGAACGACAGCGGCAGTTCTACCCCCCGGCGGGATCGGCCCGACCACCTGCGCCATGCCCGGCACGGCTGGCCGTCGATCAGGAGCTCGGCCGTACGCGTAGCGGGGCCTCGGTCCGCGCGTACTCGAGACAGCACGCGTGGTGACCAGGTGATCGGCCGGTGGGGCGTGATCAATCCCCGCGATAGCTCCAGCGGGCCGACCGAGGCGTTGGCCACGTCGGCCGCGTCATTTGCATCGTTGCCGAAGGGGATCGCCCAGATTCGAGGCGACACGCCCGTGCGGCGGGCGACGTCTTTGAGAAGCTCCCGCAGTATCGACCACCGCGCCGGCTCTTCGGGCCGCCAGGCGAATCGTTGGCCGTCGGTCAAGACGATGATATCACGGGACGGGTTGCCCGGCGCATCCAGCAGCCGCAGGGCCTCGGCCATGGCCATCGGCAGGTCGCTCCCTCCTCGCGCCGTCGGGAAATCACTCGAGAGCGGCCTCGACCTTGCTCATGTCAAAGCTTGCCGGTGCGATCAAGCGGCGCACTCGGTCCTTGGCGACCAGCACGGCGACCGAATCGCCCGGGCCCAAGCTTCGCGATAAACTGCTTTGCCCACGCCAGCTGCCTGGCTCGGGGCGTGGTCTCCGCCGGCCTTCCGGCCCATGCTGCCGGAGCCGTCGATCACGAGCACGACGTCGCGCCGTTGGCCGTCGAAGACCCCCCTGCCCCCGTCCTCAGTTCCGGCGGCCGCTTCCGCTGACGACTCCTTGGGATTCCAGAACGGCCGCGCCAGGGCCAGGGCAATCAAGCCCAGAGCAGCCATGCGGCCGGCCAGCAGGATGAGCTCGCTGAGCTGAAATTTCCAGCGAGCACGCCGGCCTAGCTCCAGGAACTGCATCGCCCCCCAGTCGACGACCGTCCTCGCGGCGATTCAGGAAATGGATGACGACCGGAATGGCGATTCCGGCCAGTCCGGCGAGCATTCCCCAGTGCAACAGCCCCCAGGTCAACGGCCACCTCCCTGCGCCTTCGAGGGCGCCGACCGTCCCCGATGAGATCGGGCGGCCAGGTAGTCTAGCAGCGTTCGGTCGTGCGGTACGGCCGTCGACGCCTTGTGGTAGTCCGCCCCCATCGCCGCCACACGCTCCTTCAACAGGGTGCAGAACGCGTTGAACTTTTCCAGGTAGGCCGTCCGCATCGCGGCCGGATCCACCAGCAAGCTTGTGATCCGGTCGTTCCAGGTTTCTGAAACCGAGACGGCCGTCGGAAAGGGAATTCTTCCTCCTCGGGCGCCAGCACATGGAAGAAGAGCACTTCGTGCCGGCGGTGCCGCAGATGCCTCAAGGCGTTGGTGAGCTCGTCGAGCTGGTCGAATCCATCGGAGAGGACGATGACCAGCCCGCGGCGCCTGATCCGCTCGGCCAGCGCGTGAAGGATGCCCGACAGCGGCGTCTCGCCACCGACCGTCGCGTCGGAGAGCGTCTTGCACAGCACCGAGAAGTGGATGGTGCCGGACAGAGCCGGGATCATCGACCGGATCGCGGTGTCAAACGTGACCAATCCGACCGCGTCGCGCTGGCTGATCATCAGGTACGCCAGGCCCGCTGCCAGTTGACGGGCATATTCAAATTTCGACGCCGTTCGCCCCGCGTACCCCATGCTGCCGGACGTATCGACGACCAGATAGGCCTTGAGATTCGTCTCTTCTTCATATTCCTTGACGTAGTAGCGATCGGTCTTGCCGAACGCCCGCCAGTCGATGTGCCTGATCTCGTCGCCCGGCCCGTAATGGCGATGCTCGGCGAACTCGACCGAGAATCCCTTGAACGGGCTCTTGTGCAGGCCCGACATGACCCCTTCGACGACGAGTCTCGCCAGGAGCTCCAGGCGGCCGAATCGGTCCAGGGCGGCCGGGTCGAGTGTGAGGTCCGCGGCATTGGTCCCGGAAGTCATCCGCCGCGTTTCCTTATGTTTGTTCCGGTTGCGGTTACTTATGGAAACCGATCCGGCAGGGCAATAAAAAGTTGCTCTTCAATAACATGTGAATTCATCCCGATTTTATTGCGCGTTTTCCCCCCCTTGCGAACTCTCCCCTCCGATAGGGGAGGAGAGTTCGCGAGGGGGGGAAACAGATTGCTCGCACCGGCATTCGATCGCGCACAACAAAAAACGCGTGTCTCGAAACCGTCCCGCGTGCGAGTCTAACCCCAACTTTTGATCACCCCAGCCTTTCCGGAATCGCGAATGGCGATTTATTGAGGTCCTTGATCTTACTCGGCGGCTGTGGCAATCTCCATCACGAATTCGAGGACGTCGACCAGCCGCTGTCGGAATGGCAAGCCTCGAGCGCACTGGTCGGATCATCACGGAGGCTTCCCGAGCAAAACATTCCCGGGTGGTAAGGCCCACGTGAGATCGCTCTCGGTTTTCCGACTTTTCGCTATTCGTGCTCTGCGTTCTCTACGGTTAGGTCCGGTCTTCGGTTTCGCGTCGCGGTCTCTGCGGTGAGCTCCGCTCTCGATCTGTTTTCGCCCGCCGCTGTGCTGCAAGCTGATGAGGGCCGTGGGTTCGTTCGGCAATTCTGCGTTGGGGTGCCGGCTGGTGAAGGCCGTGGGTTCGTTCGGCAATTCTGCGTTGTGGTGCCCGCTGGTGAAGGCCGTGGGTTCGTTCGGCAATTCTGCGTTGTCCCCAGTTGCGGCCAGCTCGCGTTGCGATTGCACGCTGGCATCGGCCGGCTCAACCGCCTGGGAAATCGCGCTGTTGGCGATTGGGGCGGACAGTTGGATTGGCTCCTCGGTGGATTCGGCGGCAAAGGCCGGGGTGATCTCAACGTCAGGTTCAATCTCTACTGCTGAAACCGGCACATACTCATCGATGCTGGCCGGAACGACCGGGTCGATACGATCATCGTCATCATTGTCATCACCGGCGGCGGCTCGATGCCTCTTGTCGAATGCATCCAGCGTGCGGAGCAACGTCCGGCCGCACGATGTCTCGTAACGCCGGAGCCGCTCGCCCTCGACGCTGCCGTCGAACGCCAGTTGATCGGCGATCAGGGGGGCGTTGGTCTCGGCCCGTTTCCGGTGCGCCTCCGCGATCGTTTCCAATCGTTCCACGGCCTGATCGACGATGCTGAAGAGCGCCTGGCGCGCCTCGATGTCACTTTGCGGTTGCAACCAGTCGAGCGGCCGAGCGTTCAGCCGCTTTTTTGCAACGTGGAGTTGGTCGTCTTTCAGCTCGTACCAGATCTCGTGGAACAGCTCGCCGCCGCTGGGATCGAGCTGGTGGCAGGCCAGGAACACGATCCCACCTGGGGATCATAGAGAGCGTCGACGGGCTGCCGGCCCAACAACCGGGTCGCCTTGAGCTTGTCGGGTGACTGCCAGGGTTGTCCCTGCTCCAAGAGCGAGCGCAGCTCAGCCCAGCGGTCCAGCAACCAGTCACAGCCCTTGGCCGTCGATTCCAAGGAGCAGACGAGCCGCCCCGGGTTGTTGAGGTCATTGACGTCGCCCGACCAGGAGACGACCGGCTTGGGGAGGGGTCCGAGCTGGGTAGTGCGGGTACAAGGACAGCGGCCCGCGCGCGTCCCAGAACAGCCGCCATCCCAGCGTGAGGACGTCTTCTCCTTCCGCTTCCGGTCAGCGGCGCCACGCCGGCCGCCGCGTTATTGATGTTGGCGGTCAGCCGGGCCAAGTAGGCGCGCTCGATGCGGTCGAGCTGCAACGAGATTCGGGCGGCCCGCTCGGCCAGGTATTGCTCGGCCTCGTTGCGCGGCTTGAGGCTGTCTATCCAGCCGTCGACTCGCCCCTGGCACGCCTCCGCATCCTCACCGGGCAGGACGAGCAGATTGGCCCTCATGCCGTGCTTGAGCGCATTGAGCCGCGACCGGCTCTTCCCCTCGGCGGACTTCGGTCCGGAGCTTTTCTGAGCGTTCCGGCGGTTGGCCTCGATCTTCTTCTCGGATGACATGGTCTTTTCCGATCTTGTCTCGGGAAGCGATTCTTCTGGTCGCCGCAGGCTTATCGATCCAATAAACCAGACGACCTGCGTTGACAAGCTTTAATAAAGAGGATGGCCCAAGAGACGCGACTTTGTCGGCTTTTTTTAGAAATTCGTTGGTCGGCTGGTCGGATCAATCTCCCCGGTTGGAAGAATCGATGGAATCGTGCCGACACCGATATTGCGAAACCATTTGCTTAACCACCGAACACCGAGCGCAGCCAAGCCCCAACCGGAATGAGAAGATCCAAATGAGCCACGGATGAAACACAGATGGAACACGGATCAGAGATGACCAGATGTCATGCAACACGAGATCCTCCCTGTTGACCGCTCCGCGATTTCCGCGCGGTTCATCGATCTTCAGGCGATCATCCGTGTTCCATCTGTGTTTCATCCGTGGCTTATTTTTCCGATTCTGATTACCTATTGTGACAATTGATTAATACACACATGAATCATATATTAATTATATATGTTTTAGATTTCCGTGGCTAGAAGATGTCGCAAGTCGCAGAGAGGTTACGGAGATAAAACCTAACTGACCGTCCAAGCAACGCCGTTCATCCGGCCCATTTCGATCACGAGAGGGTGCGGGTCAATGGCTTTGATCAGTTGCTTCAGCCGTTGTCGCACGTTCGCCGGATCGATCGCCCGAGGAAAGAGCGTGGAATGCTTGGCGGGTTGTTCGAGATGTAAGACCACTCTCAGTCGTGGGCATCGCAGCGCGGTCACCGCCATCGCCTTTTCGTCGGCGTCATTCGCATTTGCCTTCGCAGCCGACGCCTGCGAGACTGTCGCGGGCCTTCTCAGCGATCTCGACCGCTATACTCTTATGTGGTCGAGCACATAACGTTGGAAATGTGGTTTAGTTTATGGCTCATCCGGGATTCCAGGCGGCTATGTCAGGACAAGCCTTTGAGGGGTAGAATCAGTCTTCTCCTTCTCTTCGATTGACTCAATGCACCCACTGCTTACCAGGATGGCTCGTTCATGGTTGCCAACTTCCCCTACGCGCTCGCCAGTTGGTGGCGAGTCTGGACAGCCTAAAAAGGTCAGGCATGGAAAACGAGGGCTGTCCGGCCTCCGTCCTGGCGCACCAACTGGCGAGCGCTAGGCAATTTTTGACCAACGGAGATGTGCCCCGTGATGGCCGTGGAGGAACTGCTAAGCGTAGTGGGGCTTCCGGCCCGCCAGGGATTGCTGTCCGCCCTCGACAGGCCGAACCGCCCGCAGGGACCAACCTGACGACGCTATCTCCAAAGGTCTTGCCTTTCGCGGCGTCTATCCCATACCGTAAAAACAGCCCCGAAAAAGGAGTATCCCATGAGAGGATTGCTGGCCGCGATCCCGTTTGTATTCCCCGTCTTCGTCGCCGCCCAAGACTCCGTCGGCTCCGTCAAAGACGCCCCCGCCCGGATCACGCCCGAAATGAAGGCCAAGACGGAAACCATCGCCCGGGCACTCGAGGGTCTCACGCCCGAAGGCTTCACGAAAAAGAGCCTTGTTGAACGCTACACCGAAGCCAACTTGTACGAGAAGATCAACGGCCGGTCCGAACTGTTTCAGTCCTACGACGTGACGGGCATGACCTTCGTCACCTTCTCCAAAGCGGACGACCCAGCCAAATTCATCGACGTCTTCCTCTACGACATGACCACCCCCCTCGGCGCCTTCGGCGTCTATTCGGTCGAGCGCCCGTCTGGCAGCAAGGCCATCGCAACCGGCGACGGCGGCCACCGCACCGGGGCGGATTTATTCTTCCGGAAGGGCCAATACTATGCGTCGATCCTGACATCGGGACCCGACGAGGAGGTCCAGAAAGCGGTATCGGCCTTGGCCGATACACTGGCGAATCGCCTGAAAGGCAAAGCGGCGGAGCTATGGGGTCTCGCCATGCTCCCGGCGAAGAATCGGATCGACGATACGGTCCAATACCTCATGGTCGATGCCCTGGGGCTCGACTTCCTGACCAACGCGTTCACGGCCCAATACCGCGACGGCGAGGCCGAGTTCACCGGCTTCGTCGCGCGCTGCAAATCAGCTGATAACGCCGCAGAAGTCCTGGCCAAGTACAAGGCCCACCTCGAAGAATTCGGCGACATGGCCGAACCGGCCAAAATCGAAGGGGCGTCGGTCATGTTCGCCGAGGTGGGCGGCGGCGACTTCGACGGCGCCTGCCAAGTCGGCGACGTCATCGCCGGCGTCACGGCGGTCAAGGGCCGCGACGCGGCCGTCAAGGCCATGACCTTCCTGCTCAAAGGACTGAGGATCCCGAAATGACCTGGCGCGGCGGAGCAAAAACGGTCGGCGTCGATCAAGCCCTGACGAAGAGCTCCGCCGAGCGCTGAACGGCTGCGAGGTTCTCTTTGAAATGGGCGAAGTTCTGCATGTCTGAATTGACCACGTCGACGCCGTGGGCGAGGACAAACGCGTAGGACCGTTGCCAGGGCGAAAGCCCCGATTGCATAAGCTTGTCGCTGTAGTGCCCGTCGAAGGCGTTCTCCAACTCCTTACCGCCGCGGGACGATAAGTAGCGGGCCGCCTTCATACCGACGAGACCGATGCCGGCGTCCCGGCGCGCTGCAGCGTGGGCTGAAGCTCGACCATCGCCGGCGTGCCGGGAAGGAGACTCTTCGAATCCCAGTCGTACCACCCGGCGGGGGTGATGGCGATCATGGCGAGGTCGTACCAGCCCGTTCCAATCATGGCCTCGAGCACTTGCTGCGCCCGCTTGTGGGTACTCACGCCCCAATGGCCCACCTTCCCGGCCTGTTTCGCCTTGAGGAAGGCCTCATGCAGTTGCTCGCAACGGACGACCTCCGGCTCGCCGACGCCCATGAGGTAGTAGGCGTCCACATAGTCGGTACCCAGATCGGTGAGGCTCGCATTGAGCAGCCCCGTCCAGTAATCGGCCAGAAACTTGCCTTGCTCGACGGTCAACGGCTTGCCCGGTTCGTAGCCGTCAATGGGACGCAACGGCGCTTTGGACGTGACCCAGATCTTGCCGCGGTGCGCCGCGAGGAAGGGGGCGAAGGCGCGCTCGCTACCCTTGTAATAGGCGTTGGAGCCGAGATCGTAGAAGTTCACGCCCGCGTCGAACGCCGCCTTGAGCAACCGAACGGCCTTCCCGCCCATCAACGCCGCCCCGCCGCCGAAAACGAGGTGGCTGCACATGAAATTCGTCCGGCCGAGCTTGCGGTAGGGCATGCCGCTCCGCTCGTTGCGGTGGATCAGGCCGTCGGCCGGCGCGTCCTGGGCCCGCGCCGATCGGCGCGACGGCCGCCGTGGCAGTGGCGGCGGCGGTGGTCTTGATGAATGCCCGGCGGTTCATCTCGTACGGCGCGGTCATGGCGCTACCCCTGCAGCTGGACGATCCCGGCATTGTTACATCCTACCACTCTAGGCTGGACGGGCGCATCGCGTCAACCTTCGCCGCCTTTCGCCAGACGATTCCTGTGACTTTTGGAAATCGCCGCGACATTGACATTTTACCACCACCACCGGGGATTTCAGGATGACAATGCTTGGCCGAAGCTTTAAATTCAAGGAGAAAGGAGACTGTAGCAAAGAAAACGGGCTATCCCTCACCAGAATCAAGGCCGAGACGCGAGAATCTGAGGGCAGATCGCATCCCTCAGCGAGACTGCCCCGAGATGAACACACGGGACTCGATCATATCTTCGCGTCCGGAAATCTACGGAGAAAACAACGGAAACCTCCCGCTGCTAGCCGCTTTCGTTGCTACAGTCTCCTTTTTTTAGGAATTCATTCCTCGGCTGGACGGATCAATCTTCCCGGTTGGGAGAATCGATGGAATCGTGCCGACACCGATATTGCGAAACCATTTTCTTAACCACGGAGAGACCCAGCGCAGCCAAGCCGCAACCCGAATGAGAAGACCCAAATGAGCCACGGATGAAACACAGATAGAACACGGATCAGAGAAGACCAGATGTCATGCAATTCGAGATCCTCCCTGTTGAACGCTCCGCGTTTTCCGCGGTTCATCGATCTTCAGGCGACCATCCGTGTTCCATCTGTGTTTCATCCGTGGCTTATTTTTCTGATTCTGATTACCTATTTTGACAATTGCTTATGTGCAAAGGAATCATATATCATTAGAGATGTTATAGATTTTCGTGGCTAGAAGATGCGCAAGTTACAGAGAGGTTACAGAGATAAAACCTAACAGACCGTCCAAGCAACGCCGTTCATCCGGCCCATTTCGATCACGAGAGGGTGCGGATCGATGGCCTTGATCAGTTGCTTCAGCCGTTGTCGCACGTTCGCCGGATCGATCGCCCGGGGAAAGAGCGTGGAATGCTTGGCGGGTTGTTCCAGGTGTAAGCACCACTCTCAACCGTGGGCATCGAGGCGCGGTCACCGCCATCGCCTTTTCGTCGGCGTCATTCGCATTTGCCTTCGCAGCCACGGGCGCCGCGAGACTATCGCGAACCTTCACAGCGATCTCCTCAGCCAAATCGATGGTCTTTGGTGCGTCTATGTCTGGTGATAGTCCTTGACCTCGATCGTCCATAAGCAGACTCTGGGCTCGACGGCCAAGATGTCGACCGCTTTGGCTCCGTCGCAGACCTGCTGGAACTGATTGCGGTAAAAACTCCATTCGTCGAACTTTGACGCTTGCCAGTCGCTCGGAAAGCTAAATGTCAACTGGCCCTCGATGATTTCCGGCATTACTTGGCCTCCGCTTCCAAGTAGCGGTCCGACTGGCTGAGCTCCTCCTGTAAGGCGTCGATCTGGCCGATGTCGTCAACCGTGCCACCCTACG
>CAVRFS010000116.1:0-117883 GCA_963720335.1 uncultured Planctomycetota bacterium
ATTGCGTAGATGGCATCATGATGACACATCCAAGCGCATTCAGACTTTCCGGGGGGTTGGATCATGGTATGCACCGTTTTGATGTGCTGTGCTTTGTCAGGCGCGGCAATGGCGGAGACGTTGCATCAACGGCGAGCCCCCGGCCGATCTTTCGGTTTACGACGCAGCCAAGAGTAGAGCGGGCAAGAGTGGCGACGCCCACGTTCGGCTGGCTCTCTGGTGCGAAGCCCATGGAATGACGGCGGAACGGCTCAAGCCCTGGGGCTCGCAGTCCTCTACGACCCCGCGAACACGGTGGCGCGCGGGTTGCTCGGCCTGGTCCCCACGAAGGCAAATGGGGACGCCCCGAAGTGGTCGGTCAGAAGATTCAAACGGATCCGGCCCGACAGGCCCTGATCGTGGAGTACTGGCGCCGTTTCCGCACCGCTCACGAAGCCGGATGCCCAGATGAAGCTCGCGGCTTGGTCCGACCAGAACGGGTTGAAGGCGCAGGCCCTGGCTCATTACAACGAGGTGATCCGGCTCGATCCCACGAAAGAAAGCGCCTGGCGACATCTGGGTTACAGGAAGCAAGGGAGCCGTTGGGTCAAGCCCGAGAGGCGGCGGCGGAGAGGGCGGAGCCGAGGCAGAAGCTGGCGGACAAGCAATGGAAGCCGGAGTTGGAGAAGTTGCGCGATGGCTTGGTGAGCAAGGATGGCGCGACGGACCACGGCCGAGCAGGAGTTGGCCGAGGTCACTGATCCACGCGCCGTGCCGATGATCTGGGCGGTTTTTGTAAGCCGGGACGAGCGATCTCAGCTCCCGGCCGTCCAGCTTCTGGGTCAGATTGACAGCCCGGCAGCCACATCCGCGCCTGGCCGTGCTGGCGGTTTTCAACACTCGTCCCTACGTTCGTGGGCATGCTGCCTCAACCTTGGTCCGACGCGATCCTCGCGATTACGTCGGCCAATTGATCGGCCTGATTCGCAAGCCGTTCAAATATCAAGTCGGCCGGTCAACGGGCCCGGATCGGTCGGCGAGCTGTTCGTCGAGGGAGAACGGTTTAACGTTCGTCGCCTCTATGAGTTTCAGCCGATAAATGACCCGACCATGCTCGACCTGCTGTCCCAACCATCGGTTCCGTTCGATTCATTCGGCGGCTCAATACCTCTTGGCGGCGTTCAGGAGGTCCGGTGGCGCCCTGGCGCTGATACGGAGTCCTCAATTCGCTGAGGTTAACGCCTTACAGGCGGAACTTTCGGTCGGCGACCAAGGTTCCGGGCCCTACAATCGCTCCTTTTTCAATACGCAAGGGCTCCCGTCAGTGGCCGATCTCCAGGTCAGCACCTTGCACAACATTCGCGAGTCCAACGACACACTGCAACAGCGTCTGATGGCGGACGTCCAGGTGGTCGAAACGACCAACGCTCAGATCAACCAGATCAACGACCTGGCTCTTCCGGTCGTGAAGTCGGCTACCGGCCAGGATCTGGGCGTCGATCCTGAGGCGTGGAAGACCTGGTGGACCAACCAGCAAGGTTATGCGTACCAGTCGAGTCGGCCGAAAAATAAGCCAACGTACACAGATATCTTTACGGTCAAGCACCGGATTACTCCAGCAATTCGTGTTTCGCTGCCGGGACGATCGTCCAGACTGTCGACGGCCCTCGCATGATCGAATCTATCCAGGTCGGCGATCGCGTGTCTGTCACAAAACACCGAGAACGGGCTGCTTGCTTTTCAGCCTGTGGTGGGGTCCACCACAGCCAACCCGCAGCCACGCTCCGACTCGCAATTGGCGATGAATCGATCGTCGCGACCGGCATCCACCGCTTCTGGAAAGCGGGCAAGGGGTGGACGATGGCCCGCGACCTGAAAGCCGGCGATCGCTTGCGAATGATCGGTGGCATCGGCACGATCCGAGCGGTCGAGTCCGGCCAAAGTCAGCCCGTGTTCAATCTCGATGTCGCGGTAAACCGGAATTTCTTCGTCGGCACCAACGGGCTGCTGGTGCATGATTTTAGTTTTGTCCAGCCTGTGCTGGAGCCATTCGACCGTGAACCGGACCTGACGACGTTGTCGCCGAAGGCCACTTCGGCCGCCAGTCGTTAAGGGAAGTTCCTTCGTTGCCGGCCGAAGATTCCGGAATTCGGTCATTTTTCGGCCGGCTTAGAGCACTTCACGCTTGGCTTGCATACACTCAAGGTCCGCTCCTGAAGAACCCCCCCCGCCCCCCCTTCGCAAGGGGGGGACATTGAGGCGGAATGGCCCGTTTCGTGTCCCCCCCTCGCGAAGGGGGGGGTGTGAATTCGCAGCGCCTCAGGCATGCGCAACACAAACGTGAAGCGCTTCTAGCGATCCGACTCTACGAGGCGCAAAGACGTTGTCCGTTCGAGCGGACATCGACGCCGTGCTCGAAGAGGAACTCGAGGCAACGGCGGGGAAGATTGCAGTGCAGTCGGACGCGGTTGTCGTCATAAGTCCGGTCGTGAATCTGAGCGTGTTGAGCCAAGTAGGCCAGAACGCGTCCGTTGGAGACTTCGGTCTCGACCTCGGCCTCGAGGGCCCGTTCACTCGAGGGCTTCACGGACGGCCGTTTCCAGTCGTTCGAGCCCTTCACCTTGAGCCGCGCTGATGGCGACCGACTCGGTGTGATGCGCCTTGAGGACGTCGAGATACGAGCGGTCGGGGACCTTGTCCGACTTATTCAGCACGAGCAATGTCGGGTGGTTCTCAAGTCCGAGCTCGGCCAGAACGCTCTTGACCGCTCGAATCTGGCTTTCGGCGTCCGGGCTGGAGGCATCGACGACGTGCAGGAGCAGGTCCGCCTGGCGGGCCTCTTCGAGAGTGGCCTTGAATGAGGCAACCAAGGAGTGCGGCAGGTCGCGAATGAAGCCGACGGTGTCGGACAGAAGCGCGTGTCCGCCGCCGCGAAATCGCCAGCGACGGGTTCTGGTGTCGAGGGTCGCAAATAGCCTATCTTCCACCAGAACGCCCGCTTCGGTGAGCGCATTCATGAGCGTACTCTTACCCGCGTTTGTGTAGCCGACCAATGACAGTGTCGGTACATCGGCCCGGCTGGCCACCTCGCGTTCTTTCCTCGCCTGGATCTTGGCGAGCTTAGCCTTGAGCTCCTGGATCCGGTGGCGCGACCAACCGGCGGTCTTCCTCAAGCTGCTTTTCGCCCGGGCCCCGAACACCGATGCCCCCCTTGTATCTCGAAAGGTGGGTCCACATCCTCTTGAGCCGAGGCATGGCGTATTCGAGCTGGGCCAGCTCCACTTGGAGGTGGGCCTCGTGGGTTCTCGCATGGGTGGCGAAGATATCCAGGATCACCTCGGTCCGGTCGATCACCTTGACGTCGAGCTGCTTCTCGAGGTTACGGGTCTGCGCCGGGCCAAGGTCATTGTCGAAAACGACCACGTCGGCCTCACGGGATTGAGCAAGCTCCTTGAGCTCCTCGACCTTGCCTGAACCGATGTAAGTCGCGATGTCCGTTTGCTGCCGCTTTTGCAGCATGCTTCCGACAACCAGCAACCCGGCTGTTTTGGCCAAGCCTCGAAGCTCGTCCAAGGGGTCGTCGGCAATCGCTTCGGTGCGGGGGAGGACCACCCCGACCAGAATGACACGTTCCTGACGCCCCATACGCTCCATGCGATTTGTGTCGATCAAGGCGGGGTAAGACCTCGTTTCCGAGTGCAACGAACCGGAACGAACACATTCCGCCACGCTCGAATTCTATGTCGTCCGTTTGCCGGCGTCAACGACGTTCTATACAAAACAACAGAAGACCGCGATTCCACGATCATATCGAGTGACACGCCGGTCGTGCCGCAAGTTCGCGATGCATTGCGTGCTAAATTGCGAAGGACTTAACCGGCCATCGAGGTCCTTCGCCTTCCTCACATCAAGACTTTCCGGGGCTGGAGCCATCCCGCCGACGAGTCGTGCTCGGCGAGTGCGACAAGGTTGCCATCGGGGTCAAGCAACGCGACTTGACCCTCGGGGATGGCTCGCCCATCGCTCAACTCTCGCCCCGGGAGTCTGCGACCCTGCATGACGGCCTCGACCTGAAGACGATCGAGTGTAATCCGAGGCAGACCCGGAACGGCATCGAGCGGAGGCCGCATGTAAAGATCGATCGCGTCCGTCGACAGCGTAAGCGGATCCACCGCCTGATCGAGGGTGAATGGGCCGATCCGGGTTCGGATCAGGCTCTCAACATACCCGCCACAGCCCAGCGCCTCTCCCACGTCTCGTGCGATCGACCGGATGTAGGTTCCGGTGCCACAATCGATTTCCAGCTCCAGTAGCGGCCAATCGTAGCGGAGCACAGCGACCCGCTCGATCTGGACCACGCGCGGAGTAAGCTCGACCACCTGGCCGGCCTGCGCGAGGTCATCGGCGCGTTGCCCCTTGACTTTCAACGCGGAATAGTCCGGGGGAAGTTGCGCGACCTGGCCAAGGAAGGCAGGGAGGACCTCTTGAACCTCTCGGTCGGACGGAACCCTTGAGGAAGTCCCTACTTCAATCCGTCCATCGGCGTCAAGCGTGTCGCTTCGCGCGCCAAGTGCACGACCGTTCGGTATGACTTGGACAACTGGTGCAGCATCTCGACCAGCCTGGTCGCGGACCCGATACAAACGATCAATACGCCTGACGCGAGCGGATCAAGCGTGCCGGCGTGACCAACCTTGGCGCCCCGGACCCCGCGCAACGCGGTTGACCACGTCTCGCGAGGTCGCACCGGTGGGTTTGTTTGCGATCAGCAAACCGGTCGGTGGGATGCGCTTCGTCTGGTTTCCTCCTTCAGCCGCTTGGAGTGTTTTCACGGAATGTTTCCTCGACGCCGATCGAATGGAGGTATGATCAACCCGCCATTGATGGCCTGATCGGCGCTTGACGTGAGCGCCTGGTTCCACTACTTTAAGAACCTGATTCCGAAGAGCGAGGTGTCTCATCAAGCAAGGGCTTTTTGATCACCATACGCAGCCTCTCGCCCGGCACGCAATCGGTGTACACGCATTATACGGCGCGGTGCCCTTGCTGTTTTACTAGCTCCGTTGTCAATATCGGGCGCCAATTCGAGCGTTGCCATGCCGATTCTTCCCAACGAGCCCGACTGTTATCCGCCGAACCTGTGGGACGGCGCGGAATGCCTTCTCCAAAACGGGGAGTCGGTCTGGTGGTGCTTGCATACCAAGCCCCGCCAGGAGAAAGCGACCGCTCGTGATCTCCGTATGGAGGAAGTCGTTTATTATCTTCCCCAAGTCGTAAGAGCGAGTCGCACACCGCAGGGTCGGAAGATTGAATCCGTCGTGCCGCTCTTTCCGGGTTACGTGTTTATCAAGGGTGATGGGAACGCTCGGTTGGCCGCGCTGCGCGGCAATGGATTGGTCAACGTCCTCGAGGTCGTCGATCAACAGTCGTTGGCTCGCGACCTCCAGCAGATCCATGCGATGCTGAGCTCGGGGTTGACCATCTCTCCGGAGGCGGCGGTGCCAGTGGGTGCGAAAGTCCGGATCGTCACGGGCCCGTTGAAGGGGATCGTGGGGACGGTCGTTCGCCGAGGAAAGCGGGACCAGTTCATCGCCATGGTCCACTTTCTGGGGCGGGGAGCGATGGTTGACCTGCAGGACTGGCAAGTCGAGCTGGTGGTCGAGTAAGGGTGTTTTTCGACACTTCTCTCTGGTCACCACCAAGTTTGCTCAAGCGAAGCCGCGAAGGCCAGGTGGATCGTCCCCTCACCCCATCCCTGGGATGATGAAAAGCTGGCCCTGCACACACTTCATGTTCATCCGGATTCCGTTGCGCCGTAGTCCCTTCCTCAAGAAGCGGGGGCAGAGGGGGTTTGAGAGCTAAAATCTCTACAAAACCACCTTCACAACACCCAAAGCGAGGGTACAACCCCAGCCATGACCGAATTCTTGACCCGAGAAGCCGAAAAGGAGAGGTGCCGGCAGCTCCGTTATCCGTGCCAGTTGCCGAGGTGATGCTCTGGACATGCCTCAAAGGCCGTCGCATGTCGGGCTGTAAATTCCGCCGACAATACCGCGTCGGTACATTCATGATCGACGTTTGTTCGGTCGAGATCAAACTCGGTATCGAGCTGGACGGAGAGAGTCATTTTCATGACCGAGCCCAAGAATACGACCAGAAGCGACAGAAGCTCATCGAATCGTTTGGAATCAAGATCATCCGATTTTTGAATGACGACATTTATGAGGGACTGGATGGGGTTCTGAAAGCGATCGGCCGTGAGATCGTCGAGCGGCGGCGGCTTTTCGTGTGAAGTGGTCGAGTGATCAACCACGGCAGAATTGGTCGAAATGGCAATCGCCAACCTTCCCAGGCCCTTATGGGCCGCGCATCGACAATTTGTTGTTGATGTCTCTACGCCGGTATATTTGAGTGTCTGCAACAGTTTGCAGACTTCGTTTTGGATCGCTTGATAATGGTTCTCCGGCAGGCCACGATTTTCGGGGGCGATGGGGGGAATTCTAATTGTCGCTGATCACTGAGCCAGGCAGCGATGTCCAGTTGCCATGAAAATACATTGGCCGCTGCCTGCAATCAACCGTCCGAGCATGCGGGCGAAATGACTTTGTCAGCGCCAGGGGTAAGGTTTATCGCGGGAAGCACACACAGTCCCCTCGATTGCCTTCACCCATCGTGACGGTTTGCCCCCCAAGTTTACGTTCAGTGCACCGAAGACGGTGCAAGGAGATCGCGGCCGATCAAGTCGTCCGCGATTCGGCAACGCGCAGACAATTCGGAGAGTTGGGGTAGTGTGAAATTGGGGGATTCGCTAAAAGAGTTCGTTTTCCACACCACCAAGGAAGGGGTGTGACCGTTGTGAACCCATGTCAAGGCTGCGCCCAAGCCGACTCGCGCCATCTGATTGTACCCGCCAGACCGCTTCAGTGCTTGGCAGAGGGTTCTTTCAGAAGAAGGCGGAATCCATCGCCGGTCACGATGATCGACGAGGCCAAACTCAATCAAGAACGATCGTGCGCGAACTGTGCTCATGATACAGCATATTTATCGAGTCCTGATTCTGATGGCCGGTTCGACTCTCTGGCTTGGCTGGGTGATCAAGCACTCGGAACCGGACTCGAATGTTGGGCTCCGCTACATCCATCAGGCCGAGCAAATCGACCGTGGCCATTGGCATGATGCGCTGGTGGGCGGGATCGATCATCCGATCCATCCAATGGGAATCGCGGCCGTCCATCGGATGCTCGGCGGCGAAGGGCCTACATCATGGCAACGCGCGGCGTTGGTACTTTGCTTCGTTTCGGTCGTATTGCTCGTCATTCCGGTTTACCTCCTGGCCCTCGAGTTGTTCGGCGGTCGAGCCGCATGGCTGGCTGCCCTCCTCGTCATCCTGAACTCGAACATTGGCTCGGTCGTCGTCAACGTTCTCTCGGAGAGCACTTTCTTGGCCTTCTGGACGTTCGGTCTGTGGGGGTCCGTCCGGTTCTTGCGTGAGGGTCGGTTCCTCTGGCTGCCGCTGGCCATCGGCTTCGGGCGCTGGCCTATCTCACCCGTCCTGAGGGAATGCTTTTGCCCGTGGCGCTGACCGCGGCCTTGCTGATCCTGCCGATGCTCCGATCGACGCGGATCAACTGGCCGAGGTGGTGGGGCGCGATCGCCTTTGTGATGGCGGGTCTCGTTTTCCTGGTTGGACCTTACATCGCTCTCAAAGGGGGACGTGGGCACCAAACCGGGGATCGCCCGAGTCTTGGGACTGGCACCGCGGTCGCAGCCCTTGGCCCTTGAGCGGCAGACTCCGCTCCCTCCCGATCAGATCGACGTTCGAGACCTACCGCATCGCGACGGTCCGGATGCTCGGCGCGTTCCAGTCGGTGGTCACTCCGCGCTCCTTCCCTTCGCACTCCTGGGCCTGGTTCTGGCGCGGTCGCGGCCGGCCCAGACGCGTGCGTGGCTATTCCTGGCGATGGTCCTTATCGCCTCGGCGGTCGCGATGGTGCGCGCTGCACGCCACCGCTGGCTACTGCACTCCGCGGCACGCCTTGGTCCCCGGCATGATCCTGATGCTTGCGGCCGCCCATGGTTTAGCCTGGTTAGTGGGCAACGTCGCGATCCCGGGCTGGTGGCTTGGTCTAACCCACGAACGAATACGCCCCGGTCCAGCGGTCTGGGCGGTGCTCATCTCGTTGCTGATCATGATCCCTAACAGCCGTTCGCTGGGTCCATTCAGCCCCGGTCCGTTTTGGATCTACATCGCGACCGGGGACTGGCTCGCCCAGAACACAAGTGAGCCCGAGCAGTGCTGGACTTGACCGATTGGTCACTCTATTTCAGTCAGCGGCCTGGATACAACCTCGCGAACGTTGCAGACGCCATGAGCGATCCCAATATGCGCTGGATCGTTGTTCGCAGCCCTCAGATCGAGGAAGACTGGCACTACGATCAGGTCATCCGCGAACTGATCGGTGGCCGCGCGCCCGGTCGCGCTGCTGCCGACCGAGATCGGTCCGGACCGGGCGCCGGTCCGCATTTACGACCGATACCCCCTGCTCTGCCGACAGGCGGCGGCGAGCAGGTTCAAGCAACAACGGGATTTGGCGGCAATGAGAATTCCATGCCGAGACTGTAATCCCGGAAAGGATGGACCCGCGTGACCCGGTTACAGCACGCCGCTCGCATCGGCCTGCTCATGGTCGGCGCCGCGGCCCTACTCGGATGGGTGCTCCGCCACAGCGAGGTTTGTTTTGCCGACGGCCTCCGCTACATCCACCAGGCCGAGCAGATCGACGGCGGCCATTGGCATGACGGGTTGGTGGGGGGAATCGATCATCCGCTCCACCCCATGGGAATCGCCGCCGTTCACCGCCTCCTGGGCGGCGAGGGACCCGATTCCTGGCAACGCGCGGCGCTGGTGCTGTGTTTCGTCTCGTTCGTTCTGCTGGTCGTTCCGGTGTACATCTTGGCCCTCGAGCTGTTCGGCGATCGAACCGCATGGCTGGCCGCCTTGCTCGTGGTCTTCAACCCGATTGTCAGCTTGATCGCCGTTAACGTCCTCTCCGAAAGCACTTTCTTGCTGTTCTGGACCTTCGGTCTGTGGGGGGCCGTCCGGTTCCTGCGCGAGGGTCGGTTCCGCTGGCTGCCACTGGCCATCGGCTTCGGTGGCGCTGGCTTACCTCACGCGTCCCGAGGGAATGCTCTTGCCCGTGGCTCTGATCGCGACCTTGGTGATCCTGCCGATGCTTCCCGGCACCCTGATCGACCGGCCCAGGCGGTGGGGTGCGATCGCCTTTGTCGTGGTGGGTCTGGTGTCCCTGGTAGGACCTTACATCGCTCTCAGAGGGGGCGTGGGGACCAAACCGGGGATCGCCCGAGTCCTGGGGATGGCACCGCGTTCGCAACCCTTGGCCCTGGAGCGTGAGACGCCGCTCCTTCCCGACCAGACAACCTGGGCGACCTACCAACTAGGCGTGATGCGGATGTTCAGAGCATTGCGTCTGGGCGGGAACTCGATTCTGTTCCCGTTCGCACTCCTGGGATTGGTTCGGGCCGGTTTCTTCACGGACCGCGGGCGAGCGTGGCTGTTTCTGGGGATCGTGCTGGCCGTATCGGCAGTCGGGCTGGTGCGGCTTCACGTCACGGGCGGCTACTGTGGCGCCCGGCACGGCGTGGTGCCCGGCATGATCCTGACGATGGCGGCCGCTTATGGGATCACTCGTTTACTTGATAGAGTTTCGATTCCGGGCCGGTGGGCCGGCATGCCCCAGACGCGATTGCGTCCGGGAGCCGCCGGCTGGACCGCCATGACCCTGGTTTGCATCGCGATTCCGAACACGCATTTGCTGGGACCAGTCACTTCAGACCCCTTCTCGGTGTACCACGCAACCGCGGGTTGGCTCACTCAGAACACGCGCGGTAACGAACAAGTGCTCGACCTGACCGATTGGTCGCTCTATTTCAGCCAGCGACCCGGATATCATTTCGCCAACGTCTACGAAGCCCCGGCCGACCCGAATACACGCTGGATTGTCGTCCGCAAGCCACATCTCGTGGGACGCTGGTACTATTGCCAGGTCCTTCGGGAATTCATCGGCGGCCGCGAGCCGGTTGCCCTGATCCCACCTCTGGCGACTCCCAGCCAGGTGCAAATCCGCATCTACGACCGCCAGGCCCGGGCGCTGCAAGAAATCACGTCGTCTGACCCAAGCCGCCGCGGCATTCCCTGCGCGGCTGACATTGTCGCATCATCCGGCAGATCTGCACGCGGCTCCATCGACCCCATCCTCCTTGAGAAAAAAACGGAAAACCGCCAAATTCACGGGTCGACAGGCCCGAACTTGTCGCTAACCGTTAGGGAGTAAAAGCGAGAATCACTCTCGTATCGTTAACAATTCTTTACAAGATGGGAGGTGGATGCGATTGCAATTTGACACGGAATGTGTATCAATCCACCTTGGACGGAATTAATGACGGGTGACGAGAGCGTTCTTCGAACGTAAGAAGGGATCGAGCCGAGGATTGTTCAGGTTCGGCGTTAGCGCGACCTGCACGCCTTGCTCGATTCACCCGACCGGAAGATGTGTAGAGGAAGTGCATCGCCCGGTGGCTTGAGGAGGAAGACTGCGCCAACCATGGAAGAAATCACTCAGCTCGTTCATCAGTTCATCTTGCGCGAGTTTCTCCCCGGTGAAGATCCGAGCGACCTCACGGATCGAACTCCGCTGATCACCGGAGGGATTCTCGACTCGATTACGACGTTGAAGCTGGTTACATTTCTTGAGGACTTTTTCGGAATTACGATCGAGGCGTACGAGGCTGGCGTCGATCACCTCGACACGATCCACCAGATCGCCACGCTCGTGGCCGAAAAGAGGAATGCCGCCTGAGCGGCGATGGGACCGTCGATGGCAGCCAAGTCGTTCGGATAAAAGCTGCCGGTACTGACTGGACCCATGCGAATCCGCATTTTTCGGTTTTACCGAGGATATGCCCGGTTCTGGGGTGCGAGCCCTTGACTCGGACACGCTCGGAACCTTGATCGAGTGGGAAGGAACCCGCCGATGCGACAAGGAACGTCAGGTCTTGTTCCGGCCCGGCACGGCTCGTCGCCGACCGTGATGGTGTTTCTGCTCGCGCTTTCGACTCTGGCCGGCGAATCGACGCTCGTCTCGAAACTACGCGGTCCGTCGATCACCGACACGATGCAACATGCACCGCCGATGGGTTACTACGAGGCCCTGATCGATCCACACCGGCTCGCTGATCACGGAGAACACCGATCAACCGCCGCCTGGCTGGCTGCCATTTGGTGGAGAACCAACCGGAATCGTCCTGGAGACGGCGACATATCTGCGCTGGCGAATGCGGCCCAACCTGGATATACGCTGGAACGGAAGGGTCTTCCGCACCAATCGCTTCGGGTTCCGAACGCCGGAGATCGAACGGGAAAAACCGAGAGGAACCTACCGGATCTTGGTATTCGGTTCCTCGAACACCATGGGTTATGGCGTAAATAATGATGACGTGTACACGCGACATCTGGAGCGCTGGCTTAATGAGCGGGCCGGCCAACGCTGTCGCGTCGAGGTCGTCAATCTGGCGGTCGCGGGCGACTCTCCCACTCGCCGGCTCCTCAGACTCAAACATGAGGCCAGACCTCTATCATCCCGATTGGGTGATCTGTGACGCGTCCGTCCTCGACACCTGGCTGGAAGACACCCATCTCCATTCGGTCGTCCAGCACCACATCCCCATTCCGTTCCCATTCGTGCAACAAGCAGTGAATCACGCAGGAGTCAAAGCGACGGATTCCTTGGATGCGTTTCGCACGAAATTCGAAGGTGCGTCCGAGCGGTTCCTCGATGAGGTTTATGCTGGCTGGAGCGTTGAAGCCAGACGCCTCGGCTGCCCCCTAACCGTGGTCGTCCTGCCTCGCGCGGACAGCAAAGCCAAGTCTCCACGGGTCGTTCGAGTTGATCAATTCGCTCGCCGCCCGAAATGGGCTGGATTGTATCGACGTGTCCCACGTTTTCGATCAACTCGACGTGGACGAATTCCGCAATTCCGAGTGGGATAAGCATCCCAGCCCCGAGGGTCATCAACGCATTTTCGAGGGAATTCGGGACGTCTTGCTTCGTCGGCGAGGCATGCCGGGTTTTTCCGTTCCGTCTGCCACGGTCCTTGAAGCCGATCGTTGACCGTCTTCGCCAAAGACGCGGGACACCATTTTCGGGATGACGCAATGCCGATCCCAGCCTCGTTCCTTTCGACACGACGGGTTCCCACGCGACCGTCGGCGCGCTTCCGCTCTTCGCAGTCCGCCGAAGTCGATCCCAGTGCCCGTATCGCTCAACGGACTATCCGAATCCCATTCGGCGTTGTCGGAATGCTCGTGTTGGTTGTGGTCATCGAGTGTTTCGTGGGGCGAAACTGGCTCGGCTTCTCCGACCCGGTCAGCCTGAGTTGGCGGTTCAGCGCGGAGGCCGCCCGAACGGAGGCGGCGGACAGCCAGGTTCTCTGCCTGGGAGACAGCTTGGTCAAGCACGGGCTCGTTCCCTCTGTGATCGAGCAGCAGTCTGGGTATCGTGCACGGAATCTGTCGGCCGCGCGGGCTCCAACGCTGATGACCTATTTCCTGCTTCGTCGCGCACTTGACGCAGGCTCACGTCCGGACGCCATCATCATCAACGCCAAGCCTGCGGTCTTGATTGGCGGACCAGAGTTCAACGCCCGCTACTTCGAGGAAATCCTGACTTTTCGAGAATGGATTGAGCTGTGCCAGATCACGCGAAAAAGCTCTTTGATGGTCTCTATGCTCGTCGGACGGCTCTTGCCCTCACGTCCGCTGTCGCATGGAGATCCGATCCAACCTGCTGTCGGCCCTGCGCGGCGAGACCGACCGGCTCCATTACATGAATCGCACCCTCTGGCGCAATTGGACGGTCAACGACGGGGCCAACATTGCGAGTTTTGATTCAGCATGTGAAGAAAAGCTCACTGCTGAAGTGGCGCGGCGAATGCAAACAGGCATTTTTCATGTCGACCCGATGAATGCTGAGGCGATCGAGCGGTTGTTAAAACTCGCCAGCGAGCGACGCATCCCGGTCTTCTGGCTCCTGACCCCTCTCACACCCGGACTTCAGGCTGTTCGCGACCAGAGCGGCTCGGAAGGCGCCTACGAGCAGCTCGTTCGGTCAACGCAGTCGCGTATCGGCAAACGCTGACTGTGCTCGACGCGCGACGCGCGGCGTACCCGCCGGGTTTCTTCGTCGACTCGACGCATCTGAACGGACGCGGAGCGATTGTACTGAGCCGGGCCGTAGCGAACGTGCTGAAGGCTGACCTTGGCGAATCGGATCGAGCACAGATCCCACGCTGGATCGCCCTCAACAGCTCGGTCGAACACCTCAACCTCGATGACCTTCGACTCGAGGATGTCGAGCGTTCCAAAAGGATCGTCGGTCTTGCGACAAACCCCAACTAAGAAGCTGCCCCGGAAGGTCTTTGTACGGTGCTCTGTGAGCACGGATCAGGGGTGTATTGGCGAATTCGGTGCTCGCAGAGAACCCTACTGACGTACCGTATCCGATGCGCACTCTTTCTACGACAGCGGATCGCCTACTTGTGCCGTGACGAGGTGAGCGTTGACGCGCCGGCAGGCGCGGCATGTTCGATCTCCTCGCAGAATTGGAGCACCGTCTGGTCGAAGAGGCCCGGCGTGGATCCGGGCAGATTATGATGGCCGGCTCCCGGAAAGAAGACGAGCCGGCCATGAGACGCAACGCGGCGGTAGAGTGCCTGGGCTTCCTCCGGACGGGCGAGGCGATCGGCATCGCCCGCCAAGATCAACACGGGCACATCATCGGGAATTCCACCGATCGCCTTGAGAGGTGAAATCTCATCCAGGTGAGGCAGAAACAGAGGACCGACAATTCTCAAACCGAGGTAGGCGACGTGGCTGAGCACGGGGGGCAAGTTGACCTCGGTTCGATTCCAGGCCGCGACTTTCAAGTCCTGATAGGGACTTTCGAGGATGTAGCCCTGAACGCGATGACCAAGCTCGGCGGCCGCGAAGATCGCCGCGGCCGCTCCCATCGACGTGCCCATCAACACGACCGACCGGCCGGGGCGACGAGCCGTTAAGAAATCCACCGCGGCCCAAACATCTCGGCGCGCACTGAATCCGACGTCATGATAATTCCCCGATGAGTCGCCGTGAGCTCGAAGCGAAACCAGCAAAACGGCGCAGCCCCGGGATGCGAAGGGCCCAGCCCGGCCAAGGCTGCCTCTGCGGCTCCCTCCGTTGCCATGGAGCAATAGCACGCTCGGTGAGTCATCGCGGCCATCCCTGAACCAGGCACCGAGCACCTCTCCGTCGCTGGTCTTGATACGGAGTTCTTCGAGCGGTCCCCAGGCAACACTCGGCGCCGGTTCTTCAAATCGCGGATGGCGACGATGGGTCAGCCGATACGCGACGGTCAACGAGCCGATCAGCCAGAGGAGCAAGACGATCCCGAGTGCAATCGCTCCCCGACGAACGCGCCGGTGGGATCCAAACCAAAAGAATCCAAGCCGCATGTGAGCCTCGATCGAGACGTCCGATCACTTCCTTGGTCGCCTCGCAGTTTACGGAAAGCCCCGCATAGTTCACTCTTCGCCGCACGCGGACAGGGCCATCAGCGCGAAGCCGGTGCCCGCGTGGGTGATAAAATGTGCGCGGTCGTGGTTCGGGGACCGGGTGAACCAACGACCGGAGGCGCGTTGGTGGGTCTTGAGCCAAGCAATTCCTCGGCGGATTGGGACGGCGTTGGCGGGCATCCCGGACTGGCGTAGGATGAAAACGACGTACCCGGTCCCATAGCCGTCGGCGGGGGCGTCTTCGGGATTGGGCGAACCATCGCGACGGGACCAGCGCCCGAGCGAGGTGAGGCTCCAGCCTCCATCGGAGGCGCTGGAGAGCAAGCAGATCCGCAACGGTCCGTTCACGTCGGGCACTGTCCAGCAGGCCGTCGATCCCGGTCGAGGCCCAAAGGAGAAGCGCCTGGTGGTGCAGGTTAGGTGCGGGCGTGGCGCGGAAGTAGCCCCGGAGCTTGTCGAGGCCGCGATGAGCAGCGTCGGTTGATTTGTAGTCGTCGGCGCGTGGCCGACCGCGACGGCGGCCCAAGCGGCCCCGTAGTAATCGTCAGCCTCCGATGGGGGCCAGTCGCAGTCAAACCAATTCCAGGCGCCGTCTGGGCGTTGGAGCGTCCATATCCGGTCGAGTGCCACAGCGTGTCAGCGGGTGAAGACGGCCTGTGGAAGCCGCGTCGTTCAGCGCCATCGCCGCAGCGACGGCGACGACCTCTCCCTCCGCGATGGGCTTGGCCGGCTTCTCCGCTCGATCCCATCCCGCGACGCGGCCTTCGAAAGAACGCCCGGACCTCGGCAAGCTCCGCCGACTTCGGCGCCTTCACCATTGGCCGAGCCATCATGTGGGCATAATTCGTGTGGCAAGTCCCGCACTTCCGCTGCCGTGTCCAGTTGACCGAAACCGTGTCGAGAAAGCGGGCGCCTCGCTCGATCGAGAACGTCTCGGCCATTGGCTCATTGGCCGAGTTCGGCCCGAGCGTCGCCGACGGGTCGGCTGCTCGAGCGTAGGATGGACCGAGCAACATCAACAACGCGAGCCGCAGGCAAGATCGTCGGCACATGGGCGAAAACTCCCCTGGATGGGTTTGAACGGACTGTAAACGCTCTCGGTCGAGCCGAATGGGCGGCGCACGGTCCATCGTAACGCCCTCGGTTACTGCCCGCGGGCGGTCGAAATAACTCCATCCGCAATGTCAGTAGTCGGGCCAGCTGATCCGGCTGCTGGAGGTCTGGCCATGCGACAGCCGCGCGCCCTACGACTCTCCCGGCGGCGCGTGGTCCCATCTAGTCCGATAGGCAACATGCCGATCGCGAGCGCCGTCGTGGCGTCCGAACAATCGCACGCAACAACGCTCAGCCGTTTAGTCGACGCCCACTCGTTGGTCCCTATCTGGGGTCACTCCGCGGCCCAGACTTCAGCGGACTGATCTCGCTGCTGATGGCCCAGCGAGCGTTGAGGCGCTTGGATTGAGTCGATTGAACCCAGGCCCGATTCCTGGACGAATCGCGCCCGATCATCAAATCGGATGTAACCGATCGACGGTTTGCAGCCTCTCTTAGATCGTAAGTTTCTGGTGGAATCCTGCAGTTGAGAGAAGGAACGCGACCATGTCAGCAGCCCGGCCTAAGGGCATCATTCAGACCATTCCTTAGAAACTCTCACTTCGGGAGTTAGTGCGCTTCCCGTTATTACATCGACCGGATGGTCGAGGCCGGTCGCGCTCCGCCCATCACCTGTTGGGCTGGTGATGCGCCGGCATGTCCTGGCAATGATTCGTTGCAAGATCAAACACACTTTCACTTTAGAGGAGACAACATGAACACGACTGGTACGAATGGAATGCGACGCAGGTCCTTTATCACGAAGATGGCAGTGGGCAGCGTGGGGGCTTCGCTTGCCGCGGCCGTCAGCGCACGGGCACAGGGCGGTGCAAAGCTCACGCACGGCGACGTGGCGATTCTCCGCTTTCTGTTGGCAGCCGAACTGATCGAGGCGGACCTCTGGCAGCAATACGCTGAGCTGGCCAATAACAATCCGGCCTACGGCAACGCGCTCCAGCAGATCGACCCCGATATGGTGGCCTATATCCAGCAGAACACCAATGACGAGTTCAGTCACCAGGCCTTCCTCACCGACTTCTTGATCTCACAGAACCTGGAACCGGTGGATCTGGACGCGTTTCGCAACCTCCCCAGCAGCCAGGCGCACGGGCGCAACAGATCGGGCGATTGACCAATCTGATGAACCTCAACGTGGATACGAGCTGGTACTTGCGCTACCGGCACTCCGGCAACCCCGACTTCGGGACTAAATTCGGCCAGGTGGTGAGCATCTTTAACCGGCCGGCCATCCCGGTGAACAATAACTTCACCGCCAACCAGATTCAGGCCATCGCGAATACGGCGGCCTTCCACTTCGGCGCTGTCGAGGACGGAGGCACTAGCCTGTACCCCGAACTGAGTCTGAATGTGACGACCTCGGCAGCGCTGCACGTCGTCACGAGCATCGGCCCCGCGGAGGCATGGCACCTCGCGATCTGGGACAACACGGCAGCGGAAGTCCCTCCGGTGAATAGCGGGGACGGCCTAGTATTCACGGTGCCTCCCTGCGCCGATGATGTCCTTCCCGACGCCCTGCACGTTTTTGAGCCCGGATCTGCCGCGGTGTGCGGTCGTCCGGCCCACGTCCGACGGCCTTGCCGGCCCCCTGGCGTTTCTTGAGAACCTGGTGGATTCACGCCTCTTTATTGGACAGAGCCCTGGCTTCTTCACGACCCTGACCACGCTGGCCGCCGCCGCGGACGCGGCGCGTCGCGATTTCTAGCCTGTTTGCTGTTACGACTCGTTGCACGATCATACGCACTTTCACTTGAGAGGAGAGACCATGAGCAATACTGATACGAACCGAATGCCGCGCAGGTCCTTTATCACGAAGATGGCAGTGGGCAGCGTGGGGGCTTCGCTTGCCGCGGCCGTCAGCGCACGGGCACAGGCCGGTGCAAACCTCACGCGCGGCGATAAGGCGATTCTCCGCTTTCTGTTGGCAGCCGAACTGATCGAGGCGGACCTCTGGCAGCAATACGCTGAGCTGGCCAATAACAATCCGGCCTACAACACCGCGCTGTTGAACATCGACCCCAGCATGGTGGCCTATATCCAGCAGAACACCAATGACGAGTTCAGTCACCAGGCCTTCCTCACCGACTTCCTGATCTCGCAGGGCCAGGAACCGGTGGATCTGGACGCGTTTCGCAACCTCCCCAGCAGCCCGGCGACCGGGGCGGAGCAGATCGGACGATTGACCAACCTGATGAACCTCAACGTGGATACAAGCTGGTACTTGCGCTACCGGAGCTCCGGTAACCCCGACTTCGGGACTAAATTCGGCCAGGTGGTGAACATCATTAACCGCCCGGCCATCCCGCTCAACGACAACTACACCGCCAACCAGATTCAGGCCATCGCGAACACGGCGGCCTTCCACTTCGGCGCTGTCGAGAGCGGAGGCACTAGCCTGTACCCCGAACTGAGTCTGAATGTGACGAGCCAGACAGCCCTGCAGCATCGTCACGAGCATCGGCCCCGCGGAGGCATGGCATCTCGCGCTCTGGGACGACTTGGCCGGGGAAATCCCTGCGGTGAATAGCGGTGACGGCCTGGTATTCCAGACGCCTCCCGAGGCGAACACGATCTTCCCCACGCCCTGCATATTCGACAGCGCGAACCTGCCGCGGTGTGCGGTCGTCCGGCCCACGTCCGACGCCCTTGCCGGACCCGTTGCGTTTCTCAAGGCCCTGGTGGGCTCAGGCCTCTTTATTGGACAGGTCCCTGGTTTCTTCACCACCCTCAACTCGCTGGCCGCCCAGGCGGAGGCGGCGCGTCGCCCTGCCTAATAAGTTCGAAGGTTGGCCATTTTCGCGAGCAACCAGAGCCATGGGAGCCGCTCGCCGGCAACGCGACGGCCGAGAAAATGAAGGGGAATGATCAGCGATGGCGACTGCTGACCCCCTCCACTGCCGCTGAAACGACAACGCCCCGGCCGGGTTCAAGCCCGGCCGGGGCGTTGCTCATGGGTTTCGTGTCTTGCAGTTCCGCCGTATGCGTCCGGCGGTTCCAGGAGTGCGCGCAGCGCCTGGCGGGCTCGCCGCGGCAGGCCCCCGGATCACGGAGCATCGGCTGATGTCGAGCTACGGTAACCGCGATCGCGCCAAGGCCGGGATCGCGTGCGCTCGCCGAAAACGGCTTGCGACGATCAACGCAGGCCGCCCGAGATGTACAGTGTTTCGCCGGTGATCCAGCCGGAATCCGCCGAAGCGAGGAAGACAGCCGCCGGTGCGATGTCGCGGGGTTGTCCGATCCGGCCGAGCGGTGTTTGAGACTTCAATTTGTTTGCGAAAATCGCTGTCGGCAATTCCGGCGGCGTGAACGCCTTCCGTTTCCACCATGCCCGGATTGATGGAGTTGACGCGGATCTTGCGCGGGCCCAGCTCCTTGGCCAGCGACCTGGTCACCGCATCGACGGCCGCCTTCGTGGCGCTGTAGACTGAAGTATTCGGAGGCGAAAGCGTGCTGACGACCGAGCTGATATTGACGATGCTCCGCCACCCGCCGGGCCGAAGTGCTTCGCCGCTTCCTGGCTGGCGAGGATCAGTCCCAGCACGTTGAGATCGAACAGCTTGTGGAAGTGCTCTTCCGTGATGTCCTCGATCGGGGAAAACTCGTAAATCCCCGCGTTGTTGACCAGGATATCGAGCCTGCCGAATGCCTTCGTTCGCCTCGGTGAAAAGACGACGAATATCGGCATGTTTCGCGACGTTTGCCTGGACCGCGACGGCCCGGCCGCCGTTTTTGAGTATCTCGGAAACGACTCGGTCAGCTCCATCCTTGCTCGAGGCGTAATTGACGACGACGGCTGCGCCCTCGGCCGCCAGATGCTTGGCGATCGATGCGCCGATTCCCTTGGATGCGCCCGTAACGATCGCGACCTTGTCTTGAAGTTTGCTCATGGTCTCTCTCCTCTGCTTGCGTTTAAAGGATTCTGTTGGCACCTTTGTACCGCTCGGTATTTAATGTAGGGGCTAGACAGCCGATGTCAAGAGGCATAATGTATCGGTAGGTACAAAATAAAGGAGGTGGGACCATGACATTGGGACGTCCGCGCGCTTTCGACATCGATCAAGTCGCTCGAGCTCGCGCTGCGGGTGTTCTGGCGCAAAGGCTATGAAGGTACGTCCTTGCCGGATTTGACCAAGGCGATGGGCATCAATCGCCCGAGCCTCTATGCCGCATTTGGCAACAAGGAAGAATTGTTCCGCAAGGCACTGGATCTCTATGCGGAAGGCCCCGCGGCTTTCATCCGCGAAGCGGTTGAGAAGCCGACAGCGCGCGAGGTCGTTGAGCACTTGTTGATCGGTTCCGCGCGACCTGTTGACGGACCCTCGCAATCCATGTGGATGTCTTGCGGTGCAGGGCGCGCTGGCCTGCGGCGAGTCGGCCGATCCCATTCGGCGAGAATTGATTTCGCGTCGCGCCGCGATGGAGACGGCTATTCGTGAGCGACTTGAACGGGCAAAATTGACGGGCGACCTGCCGCCGGATTCCAATCCCGCCGACCTGGCGCGCTATATCACAACGGTGTCGCATGGAATGGCGGTCCATGCAGCGGGTGGAGCAAGTCGCGAGGACCTGAACCGAGTCGTCCAGATTGCCTTGCAAGCTTGGCCAGAATGCCATCGCGGAGACGGTTAACCGCGAGTGCTGGCTGAGCTACTTTTGTGTTCGAGTCCGGCTATCACTCGTGCGAGTAGCTCTCCAGGGACCGTGCGAGCCGCTGGAAATCGGAACCGTGCTGGATGAAGCGGACCACGGTCACAAGCGTATCAGGGTCGACCAACGTCTCGAACGGGACGTAGTTCAAGTTGAGTTGGCCGGAGACCGAGATCAAAACCCCGTCCATGCTGTGTTCCACCAGCGCGCGGTAGGCGCCGACACCGAGTTGACTTCCCAGAATGACGTCGAACGCGTGTGGAAGGGCGCACCGCGCCTCGTAGCCAAGCTGCAACCCGGTCACGCGACGCTTCTTGCCTTGCCGCCGCTCATACTCGGCCTCAACCAGCTTGGTCATATTGCGGGCGAGGTTGGTCTGCGAGAGAGAAATATTGCCGTGATCGTCAAACTTCACGCCCTCGAGGAACCGCGTGGGCATCGATTGGGCAAGGCCCTCCGCCAGTACGATTGCGCCGAACTCCTTCCCTTCTCTTTCGCGCGAAATCATGACTTTGACAATCATATCGACAATCTTGTCAATATTCATAACTATTCGAGTCGTGGACGTACCGGTTTTGGGGTCGGTGACAGTCTCCTCGGTCATCAGGTCGTCGGTGAGGTCCTCGATGCTGAGCACCAGACTGGCTTCGCCGGCGATGGCGGCGCCGTAGGCCAGCCAGCCGGCGCTGCGGCCCATCGTCTCGACCAGGAAGTACATCCGCCCCGCTTCGGCATCGGCCAGAAGATTGCGGATCTCGCTGGCGAGGAACTCGACCGCCGTGAAGTAGCCGAAGGTAAAGTCGATTCCTCGGTAGTCGTTGTCGATCGTCTTGGGGACATGGACCACCGGGATCCGCTTTTCCGTGGCGGGCAGATGTTCTTGAAAGCGCTTGAACTTGTTGGCGGTCTTGAGTGTGTCATCACCGCCGATCGAGACCAGGGCGTCCACGCCCAGCGACGACAGCGCCCGATGGACCGCACTGCAACTGAGCGGTGCGGTCCGGGTCCTTCAGGTGACCGGGATGCGACACGTCTTTGCCCGGATTGACTCGGCGAGGTGCCGATGAGGATTCCCCGAGTATTTCGCGACCGCCGCAGGTTGCTCTGATCCAGGACGATGTAGTCGCGTCCCGCCTGCATCGGGTGTTTGTCACTGTACTCGATGAGGTGGGCATATCCATGCATGATTCCTAGAACTTCGATGCCGTGCTGCCGGAACGTGGCGGCGGCCGTCGAGATCACGGCGTTGGCCGCGGGCGCGGGCCCGCCAGCAAAGAGAATGGCAACGCGACGGATCGCACGCGACGGAGTGGTCGAATTCGATGCTCGACTCAGGCGAAGATGGCATGTCAGACTCCCGTTTGATTCGAAAGGATGAAGGATAAATGAAGCCGAACGTTTTGACTTCGGCTTTTCCTGATTCATCCTTCAACCTTGATCCTTCATCCTTATCCGCTATCCTTGATCCTTTCAAGAGAACTCCTGGATCGTCCAATGGTCGAGGATGCATTTCTTCGCGCGATCTACTTGACCGGTCCGACAGCCTCGGGCAAGACGGCGATCGGCGTTGCCCTGGCGCGCAGATTGGACGCTGAAGTCCTCGCGCTCGACTCGATGACGCTGTATCGAGGCATGGACATCGGAACTGCCAAGCCCACCCCCGCCGAACAAGGGGGAATCCCTCACCATTTGATCGACATCATCGACCCGTGGGAGCCAACGAGTGTCTCCCAGTATCGCGAATGGGCAAAAGCGGCCGTCGACGAGGTTCAGCGGCGGGGTAAACAGGCCCTCTTCGTCGGCGGGACGGCTCTCTACCTCAAAGCACTCTTACGCGGCTTGTTCCATGGCCCGGGAGCCGATGTCGAACTGCGCCAAGGGTTGGAGCAAGTCGCCGAGGAACACGGAGATTCCGCGCTCCACCACCGCTTGGCGGCCCTCGATCCGATCGCCGCGGCTCGGCTCCATCCTCACGACCGTCGAAGAGTCATCCGCGCCCTCGAAGTTTTTGAGCTGACGGGCATGCCGATCAGCACCCTCCAAGCCGAGCACGACCAACCGGCGCCGGCACGGGTCCAGGTCTTCGCGCTCGAACTTCCGCGAGCCAACCTGCATGATCGCATCAATCGCCGCGTGCTCAGGTTCTTCGAGATGGGGCTGGTCGAGGAAGTTCGGCGGCTGCGGGCTGCGGAACGGCCGATATGCCCGGTCGCCGCGGAAGGAATCGGCTATCGAGAGGTGATCGCGATGCTAGAGGGTCGAGCGTCGCTGAACGAGACCATCGAGCGGGTGCAAGCCCGCTCCCGACAGTTCGCAAAACGTCAGGTGACGTGGTTTCGGGGATTGGCGGAAGTTCGCACCGTTTCGATTGGCGTGGAGGAAGACGCCGAGACAATCGCTCAGCGAATCGAGGAGATGATCGAAGCGCGTTCGGAACGATCCGATTCGCCAACTTGACCTTTCTGGATTCCGGCTGATGTGTTATCAAACGGCGGCAAGGATTGCCACACACTTGGTCTGCGCTTGTCGTTGCGCGTTCGACCATGAGGGGTTGCTCATGTTCTCCCTGTCTTGACGCAGCTTGGACTTTCAGATTCTCATCCACATGCGTAGCGTCGCGTCGATCGGGACCGCTCCCAAGGAGGGGATCGAATCCATGGGCCGGCGACTATTGTTGATTTTCGGAATGGTGCTGTCGGCGTCGTTGACTCGTCACGGTTGCGCGGGCAGAGCGACCAAACACAAAGACAAAAAGCCTGGTCGAGGCTCCTCAGTTGATTCCTCGAGCACCCGGATGCGATCGTTCCAAAGATATAAGCGCAACGCTGCGAAGGAGGACCCGGCGATTCAACCAGCCCAGACTGGGTCATCGTCCGAACGCGACTGGGGCAAATTCCGGGGCGCGGGGCGATAGCTCTCCCGGTTCTCCTCCGTCGGAGGCGGCCGCGGTCTGAGCCCGGAATCGGAAAAAACGGCCGAGCTGGATCGTCTCCCCGTGGGTAACCAATCCGTTGCCGTCACTGTCAACGTGCAGGCGCCGGCGAGCATGAATCTCAATAAAGAAGCGACGATCAAGCTGATCGTTCGGAACACAGGGACATCCGACGCACTCAACGTCCTGGTCCACGATGAACTCCCTGAAGGGCTGAAGCACATTTCGAGTCAGCCCGCGGCACACGTGCCGGCCGAGTCACTTTTGTCCTGGCGCCTCAACATGATACCGGCGGGCACCGAGCGCCGATCACCGTCAAGGTGGTCCCGACCAAGCCGGGTTCCTTCGACCACGCCGCGACAGTCACGCTCATGACGGGGTGCAAGTCGCGCACCAGGCGTCGTCGAGCCGAAGTTGAAGGTCGACGTGGTTGTGAATCCAGCCACGGCCAACGTGCTCAAGGGACAGCCGGTCGAGTTCAAGGTTCTCCGTGACCAATACCGGCGATGGACCGGCGCGAAACGTGTCGATCAAGGCCAAGCTCAGTGCCGGCCTCCGTCACCAATCGGATGAGCACGAGTTAGAGCTGATGCTCCCGGACCTTGCTCAGGGCCAGACCGAGAAACTCGACCCGCTGGTTACGACCGCGCTGATCAAAGGAGACCAGTCGTGCATCGTGACTGCCACCAGCCCCGACGTCGTTTTCAACAAAGAAGACGCCGAGAACAAGAAAACGATCACCGTCACCGCGCCCGAGCTCAAGCTGACGCTGTCAGCCCCCGAATCCCGATACACCGACACCGTGGCTGACTACGAAATCGTGCTCGAGAATATCGGGACGGCGGCTGCCCGCAAGGTCCGCGTTCTCACAACATTGCCGATCAACGGGAGGTTGGTCAAGCTTACCGAAGGACGCCGATTACGACAGAGCGAGCCGACGGCTCCAGTGGAGAGTCGATCAACTCGATCCGAACGCGAAGCGGCCATTCCCTTTTCAAGTTCGCATGATGGGAAGTGGCATCTATAGTTGCCTCGCCGAGGCGACCGCCGATGGCACCCCCAAAGCGCACGATCGAACAAAACACCGAAGTCATGGGAATGCCGGTGATCGAGTTGGACGTCGCCGAGACAAAACGTGTCCTCGACGTCAACGGCATAACCACCTTCCAAATCCGCATCAGCAATTCCGGAACCAAGGATGCCACAAACCTTCACGTCACGGCGGAGCTCTCCTCAAACCTCAAGGCCAAAGCAGCCGGCGACGGCACGTCCAGGCTAAAAGGCGGAACGCTTCCGGATGGGAGCATCGCGTTTCCGAGAATCGACAAATTGGCGCGTGAAAAGGAGATCCTTCTGGGTATCGAGGTTCAGGCAGTGAGCGGCGAGCCGCAGCTCGCCACTTGCCGAGTGAAGGTCAAGCACGATGACCTGCCTGACAGCATCGACGACATGGCCGCCGTTCGGGTCATTCCGCCCGGTCGCACGGCCAGCGCCAAGAGCAAGGCCGCGAACTGAGGAGCTCGAACTTCTGCGTTCGTTCGTAGGTCAGGCTTTCCAGCCAGACATTTCGACCATCCCGACAGGCTGGAAAGCCTGACCTACAGCGCTTCAGGATCGAATCGCACACGCCAACGGCCAGATCGAATTCCTGGCGGCCTTCGAGCTTTATGTCAGTGCCGATCGCTCAGAATTCCCTGGCTCGTGACCGTCAGGCGCACGCTCGGCACGGGGACGCGGTTCGGGCCACAGAGGATGCGGCGGATTTCGGCGCTTTATCAGAAGTACATCTACGAGCACGGGATCGACCTGAGCGAGACGCTCGCCATGTGCGACGTCGGCGAACCCGGGAAAGCAGCGTCCAATAATGAATCAGGGAGCTGTTCGACCAAAAACGTCGTGACACGGTCGTTCGTCGACCAGGCGTTCAGAATGCTGTCATGAAGTGGCGAAGCCTCCAACTTCATCGATCCCCTTTCGTCTCTGTTTCGAGGTTCGGCGGGTCACTTACGAAAAGATTAGGACTTGCCCTCCCGAAAGCCGTCTCACCACGAATCACTACCCACTAACGGTTGCCCCAGCGGCGCGGAGAATGGCTACGATCCAGTCATGTCCGCGCCGGGTGGCCCATGCGAGGGGCGTCGCCCAGGGATCGTCGTCGGGAAGGCTCACCGGCGATCCCCGCGCGAGCAGCAGCTCGACCATGTCGGCTAGGTCGTGCCGGGCGGCCCACGCGAGGGGGGTCGAGCGGTAGTCATCGTCCTTGGCGGAGATCGCCGATCCTGCGTCGAGCAGAATGGCCGCACATTCCAGACGATGCGCCCGCGGCCGGCCGCGGCTGTCGCGCGCGCATAGGTCGTGCAGCGGGGTTGTGTGCAGCCAACTCGGCAGGTTGGGGTCCATGCCGCGTTCAAGCAAAAGCCGCAGCATCTCGGGATCGGTGAAGAGATACGACCGGCAATCGTTGACGACCGGCGCCACGCGAGCGCCGGCCTCCAGCAGCCGGATCAACAGCTCGCGCTTGCCCATCGTGGCGGCGGCCGCCAGCACTCCGCCACAGCCGGCTTGGGCCGAGCGGGTCGGCAGCGACGCGGCGCACCGCCTCGTCGTCATCGCCCAGCCAGACCAGGTCATAGGGGTCGAGCGCGCCACCGTGCTTGGTCAAAAGCGCGCAGCTCCGGCGTGCTTGCGACGTAGGTGGCACTGCCAGCCGAATCAAGATAGCTATTGGGATCAGAACCGGCCGCGAGCAGCCATTCAACGATCTGGGTGTTGCCGGCACGCGCCGCCGCATGCAGCGCGACGCCTCGGGGGGCGTTGGTCCCGTCCGGCCAGTTCGGGTCGGCGCCGCAGTCCAGAAGCAGTCTGACGATGTCATGGTGTCCGAACTCGACGGCCGAGGATACGCGCCGCTTGCCGGACGGCCGCGTCTCGGCGATTCGGGCCGGATCCTGGTCCAGAATGGCCCGCGCGCTCGAGGTCGCCGAGCGCAGACGCGATCACCAGATCGTCGGCGGCCCCGCGCCAGCAGCAGCCGGGCCGTCTCGAAGTCGCCGCGAATGCCCCAGAACGGCCCATTCCAGAGCGCCAGGTCGATGGGCTGGAAGTCGACAGCGGCATAGCCGCGCTCCGAGCGTGCGCCGGCGCCGTGCAGTGCGTGGATGTCGGCGCCACGATCGAGCAAGAGGCTGGCCACCTCTCGCGCCGACGCCGCGACCGCCCGGTGCAGCGGCGTGCTCCCCGAGCGATCGCTCAGGTGGACGAGCACGGGCTCGGCGTCCAGAAGCGCACGCACGCGGGCGATGTCTCCGGCGGCGGCCGCATCGTGGATCGGGTGATCGGCCGCGGCTGGCCTGGCCCGCCCGCGCCGGATGCGTGCGCCTTCGAGCAGCCGGGCAACAGCCTCGTGGCCGCGGTCGCGGGCGGCGGTTACCGAATCCGCACCATTGAATTCCGCGTCCGGGTCTCCGTCGCCGTCGAGCAGCACCCGCACCGCTTCGAGGTGCCCTCCGCACGCGGCGAAGTGGATCGGCTGGTGATACCGGGCAATGTTGGGATCGCGCCAAGCAGTCCCTGCAGCGCGGCCACGTCACCGTCAACAGCCGCGCAAATCGCGTCCCAAACATCGCATCCACGACTTCCGTACGGCCCATAGCGGTGTTCCGTCCGGAGCTCGTCCGGCTGGATCATGCCCATCGCAATCTCCACAAGCGTCTCTCGTCACAAAGCGGGCGACGGCGCGGCCGCGCACACCCGCGTAGGCGACTGGCAGCATGATTATACTTCATGCTGTTGGTCTTTGGTCCTTGATCGTCGTCTTTGGTTCCTCAATACAATCGTATTGTTGAAAATGGACTGATGGTCAGGCATCGCAACCAGAAACCGCAGCGCAGCGCACGAGCGGCCGGTTCAGAAATGGGATGCCTTCGTCTCCATTTACGTGGATGTGACGGCATGGATGACGCAGCCGCGATCTCCGACAGGGCCGCGCATCGCGAAATGATCGTGCAGTCGGCACAGGTGCCCAAGCAGCTTGGCCAGGCCGAGTTCACCATGGTCGGCGAGCAGGCTGGGCCAAATTTTGTTAATCACGCGAACAAACTCGCCAGTGAGCTCGGTCCGCCGGACGCCGTACGAATCGTTCCGAAAGGCCCGGGACTGCCAAACTGCGAGGTGAGACTCAAAGTCGACGCCGTCCTGGCAAACAACGGCCAAGCCCTGAACAAGGTGCTGCCGGCGGCGGCCGGCACGGCTGGACAACACGTCCGCGATGCGAATAACAACAAGTAAACCAAAGCAACGGAACGCCACCACAGGTCCACCGGCCAGCAGCGGGTTGCCGAAGGTACTGTCTCCCTCCGTTCCGTTGAAAAGGGATTGCCGACACCCGCCCCTTCCTGCAAGGCGTCTCGGCGATGTCCCCGCCATACGAAGCGAACCTCTCGCCGGTTGAGCGTGTAAGCCAACGGTTTTTGACTGATGCTTGCACTTTCGATCCGGCTGCCCCATGATGTTCGGGAGTGGTATTTCCGGCAGCATCGCACAACATCTCCAAGCTGATCACCGCCATGAACGGAATCCGACGTTATCGCGCGTTCTTCTTGACCTTCCTCTGGCTGGGAACGGCCGCTGTCGAAGGCCAAGAAGTGCAAGTGCAAGAAGCCGTACAGCAATACCAAAGCGGCGAGTCGCGGGTCACGGTCGAGTGCTTCTCGCCTGCCGTCGCGGGCAAGTTTCCGGCCGTCTTTTTGCTACATGGGTCTGGAGGCCTCGAACAGGCGACTGGCGATGTCTTCCGGGCGTTCGCGTGAACTGTCATCGGACGGTTACGTCGTGCTGATCCCGCATTATTTCGAGACGACGGCTCACGTCGTGGGCAAGCCATTTGGAGATAAAGAAATCCCTGCATTCGTCGACGCTGTCCATGACGCGATCGAGTTTGCGGTCGCCAGCGGAGTGGTGGATTCGGAACGGATCGGTGTGGTCGGCTGGTCGTTAGGGTCCTACCTGGCATTTTTCAGGGCGGCACGCGACACGAGGATCAAGGCGGTGGTCTCCATCTCGGGCTGCTGCCGCTTGAGTCCAAGTCGGATTTTCCTCCGATCTTGATCCTTCAGGGATCGAAGGACAAGGGCACTCCCACGCAGAGGTTGAAGGATTTCCAGGAGAAAATGAAGGCCGACGATACCCCTACCTTGAGCCACATCTATAAGGGAGGGGTCGTCATCTCGACCTCCCCACATGGGAGAACGTGAGCCGGCCTCGGCCGCATTTTTCAATAGGTACTTGAAGAAACAGGCGCCGCGGAGAACCAAGGGTAGTCCGAAGAGAAGTACTGGAAAAACCTGACTCCTTGCGATCGACGCCAACGGCGACATGATTCTGGCACGATTGCGAACTCGCCGGTCATGACATTTCCGCGTTCTCCGCGAATCGGGATAGTTTCCGCACAAACGCGGGCTGAGTGAGCACCTCCGGATTGACGACGTTGTCGGGCCGCTGGCCACGGGCTGCGCGGAGCATGCCTTCGGCCATCGCCTGGCCGGTTGCCGACCACACGTCAGCCGTTGATGCCGACCAGTGCGGAGTCAGGATGACATTGTCGAGACCGATCAAAGGATCCTCGGCGGGCAGCGGCTCGCCTTCGAAAACGTCGAGGCCCGCGCCGGCGATTCTACGGTCGCGCAGGGCGGCGACGAGCGCCTGCTGATCGACAAGCTCGCCGCGCCCGACGTGATGAAGTACGCGCTTCGTTTCATCAGCGCCAATTGAGCCGCACCGATCAGACCGCGGGTCGTTGCATGAGCCGGCAGTGCAAACTGAGGAAGTCTGACTCCCGAAGGACCTCATCGAGTGAAGTCAAACCGACATTCAGCGACCTCGCCTCAGCCGCGTCAGCGTGAGGTGAAAAGGCAAGAATCCGCATGGCGAATGGCACGACCAATCGAGCCAGCTCACGACCGCTGTGGCCCAGGCCGACGATTCCCAGAGTACGCCGCTCGATCTCGCTCCCCATGACAGCGGCTTGGCGGTCCCAACGTCCTTCGCGCACGATCCGATCTTGAGCCGGCAAACGCTTGGCGAGCGCCAGCATGAACAATAATGCCGATGAAGCGGTCGAGTGATTCAGCGCAAGGGCGCGTTAAGACGGCCACGCCGTGCTCGCTGCACGCGGCCAGATCAATCTTGTCGTAGCCCGCCCCGAGCGGCCGATCACGACGAGATCTTCGGCTCCTGATCCAAATGCACTCCGAGTCACCCAGGGACGCAGGACCACCAGGCCATCGACGTCCTTGATGTGATCCGGCGTAATTTCCAGCGAGTACAAGCGTGACCAGTAGCTTTGGTCGTTTGGCCTTGGTGCGAGATCCTCCACGAAGTGCTGGTGAAGGTACGACTGGCTCGCCAGGCGGTCAGGCCGATATCGCCATAGGCGACCGCGCCGGTCTCGTCGAGGAAGTCGCCGGTGAGGGCGACGCGAAAGACGCGCATGACGACGGTCCTCTCGATCTCAGCGATTCTGGCTGAAATTGGTCTGCCAACCGCGGTCCCACAGGCTCGGGAAGGCGTTTTGGACATACGGATGACGGGCGATCGCCTCTTCGTCGAGCTCAAGACCCAGCCCAGGCGTTTCTTCCAGCATGAACTCTCCATCCTTGATTGGATTCCAGCCGCGGACCAGCTCATTGCGCCAGGGGACATCGAACTCGGCGAACGCTTCTTGAATCATGAAGTTTGGCGTGCACAGGTCGAGGTGCAGGCAAGCGGCCAAGGCGACCGGCCCGATCGAGCAGTGGGCGCAATGCGCAGGTCCTGCCATCGGCCATCGCCGCGATCTTTTTGCTGGCCAAGATTCCGCCACAGTGGGCCACATCCATCTGGACTACATCAGCCGCCCGAGGCGCCGTCAACCGGTAGAAGTCCGCCTGAGTATAGAGCCGCTCCCCAGCGGCGATCGGAAAACGCACCGAGCGCTTGACCTCCGCCAACAGGTCGAGAGAGTCGGGCGTAACCGGCTCCTCGCACCAGACGGGATCGAACCTTTCGAGGGCGTGAACCATCGCGATCGCGGTCCCCACCGCGAGCCGGCCATGGAATTCGATCATCAATCCGATGTCGGGCCCGACCGCGTCTCGCACCGCCGCGACGGTGGCAACAACCGCTTCGGCATCCGCTTTCGTCAACACTTTCCACGCGGAGCCAAACGGATCGAACTTAAAGCGCGATACCCCATTGCCACGGCCGCTCGCGCCCGCTCGCCGAACTCCTCGGCCGTGCGAGCGCCGCCATACCAGCCGTTGGCGTACGCAGGGATGCGCTCGTGACATCGCCCTCCCAGTAACCGGTAAACCGGCTGATGACAGGCCTTTCCGATCAAGTCCCACATCGCGATCTCAACACCGCTGATGGCCGTCATCACGGTGGATCCGCCCTGATACTGGTCGCGGATCATGGCACCAACGACCGCCTCGACGTCGAATGGATCGCGTCCCAGCACCCGGCCTTCGACCCATTCGTGGGCCAGATTCTGAACAGTCTTTTCTTGCCACTCGAGCGTGGCCTCGCCCACGCCCGTCAAACCCGAATCCGTCCGCAGGCGGATGAACAGATATTCCGCAGCCCAGCGTTAGCCAAAAACGTCTCGAAACCGTTATTTTCACGTTCGCCTCTCTGCAGCGGGTGCCTAATGGCCGAACCGCCCGGAGCGGGTCTGTACACGCCTTGTCTTCGTCGGGATTCCTCCCCCCCCACCCCGCGTGTTAACCACGGCCTGGTGCGGTCCGGGACGACTGGTCCTCCCTGTCTAGCTAACCCCCCTGCCCCCCCCTTAAGGGGGGATGCTTCACTTTATCCACCCTTCGAGTTCGGTTAACCCCAACTTTTCAACACCCGACCAACTTACAACCGGGACCGCTTCTGACTTGCAGGATGACCCCTCGCCTCGTATTTTTCAAGCAACCGACGGACCCGAATCCAACAATTCCCATGTGGCGGCGAAACGCAATGCGATTCAGCTTCCTCTTCTACGAGCCGATCCCGACCATCGCCGAGCTCGATCGTCGCATGGGGATCCTCGCTTCCTTGGGCTATCAGGGGGTCGAGCTGTCCGCGTTTCACCCGACGACTTACTCGGCCGACGAGATCGCCGGTTTGACGCAAAAGCATCGCTTGCCTGTTGTCTCGTTTCTCACCGGGTGGTCATATCCCAATGAAAAGCTCTGCCTATCAAGCCCCGACTCTTTGGTGCGGCGCGCGGTCTGCCGGCTGAATGACTATGTCGACCAAGCGGCGACGCTGGACGCTTTGATCGTTGTCGGGCTCATGCAGGGACTGCGCTCCGACGAGCCCGACCCCACCATTGCCAATGACCGCATCGTCGAGGGCCTGCGGCGCGTTGCCGGGACGGCGCATGACCGAGGCATCGCGATTGTGCTCGAGCCGGTCAATCACCTCCAGGTTGGGTTCAATCATCAATCGGCCGAAGTGGCCGCGCTGGTCGAGCGTATTGGCTCTCCGGCGATGCGTTACATGCTCGACACGTTTCACCTGAACATTGAGGAGCACTCGATCCTCGAAGTGATCCGCGGCATGGTCCGCGGATTCGCCACTTTCACCTATGCGAGACCAACGGCGGAAGGTTCGGCACCGGCCACCTCGATTTTCGGTTGGTCCTGTCTTCACTGGTCGACGCCGGTTACAGTCACTTCGTCTCGGTGAAGGTCTACCGCGTTCCAGACTCGGGAAGAGGCGGCCCGGTCCTCGGCCGACTTCCTTCGCGCGGTTCGCGCCTGGGAGAATTAGCTGGCGGAATTCATGTTGGACGGTCAATGAGGGACCTGTGAACACGAAAAATTTCGACGATTCTTTATATCCAGACGCTGCTGTCGGTCTATCGGATGCCCCGGCTCAACCGACTCGCGTGCGATGCCAGGTCCTCGCGGTGGCATGTAGCCTGGCTATCATCACGTATATCCATCGAGTCGGTTTCGCAACGGCGATCGCCGGTTCCAAAACATTATTGGGACTGAGCGACTCACATATCGGCTGGCTCATGGCCGCTTTCATGGTGGGATACGGTGTTTTCGAGATCCCTTGGGGGACACTCGGCGATCGGTTCGGCGTGAGAAACGTCCTGGCCGTCGTCGTCCTGGGTGGATCGACGCTGACGGCGTGCCTGGTCTTTGTGTTCTGGCTCCCACGTCATGTCGCGGTCGTCTTTTCGGTCGTCATGATTCTCCGATTCCTGTTCGGAGCCTTCCAGGCGGGCACGTTTCCCGCGTTCTCGCGGATGATGGCCGATTGGATGCCGATGACCGAGCGAGGAGGGGCGCAAGGCGCGATCTGGATGTCCAGTCGAATCGGGGTTTTCTGGCGCCGCTGGTGATGGGCGGTCTGTTCACGATCATGGGTGGCTGGAGGATGCCGCTGGTTCTCGTGGCTGCACTGGGCCTGGTTTAGTGCGCCGGGTTCTGGCGCTGGTTTCGCAACAGCCCGGACGACATGCCGAAAGTCAATCGCGAAGAGCGGAAGCTGATCGAGACTGGACGAAGTAGTGCAGGCCACCAGTGAGCCACGGCGCGATCCCCTGGGGCCGAATGGTGCGGATGCCCACCGTGTGGGCGTTGTGGCTGATGTACGGTTTCCTCGGCTTCAGCGGCAATTTCTACCTGACCATGCTGCCAACCTACCTGGAGCATCACCGTCATTTCAGTCCTACCGTCACGTGGAGTCTTTCGGCCTTGCCCTTTGGATTCGGAGCGATCGCTTGCTTGGTGGGAGGATCGATCTCCGACGCGATCATCCGGCGTTGGGGCACGCGATGGGGCCGGCGACTGGTCGGTGCCGCTGGATTGCTCACGGCCGGTTTAGCGATCCTCGCCGTCCCCTGGGTCGACCATGTCTGGGCGGTGGGATTTTTGCTGATTCTAGCGTTCTTCGGCAACGATTTTTCCATGGCGCCGGCCTGGGCCGCGGCAGCCGATATCGGCGCCGCCATATACCGGCACACTCGCTGGTGGGATGAACATGATGGCCAGCTTTTTCGGCGCGATCGAGGTGATCACGATCGGACGGCTTTTCGACCAACAAAACCTGGTCTTGCCCTTCGTACTCCTCGCGCTCGGCTACGCACTGGGCACGCTGTCCTGGCTGGGCGTCGATGTCGAGCAAACGCTGGCCGAAAGGGATTAGGCCTGGTCATTCCGCGATCTTGAACTTGCGGAAGAGGAAGGCGCCGATCAGAGCGAATGTCACTTGCGGCAAGGCGAGCAGGAACACGGCAACGAAGTAGACGATTGGGATGTTGACAACGAGCCGGCTCTGCCCGATGAGACTGGTAACCGGCCAAACGACGAGGTAGAGGTATGACATCAGCAATTGCTCGCTGAATAAGCAGGCCCCGGCGACGTAAAGTACCAACGCCGCGGCTCCGGCTACCTCGAACCCCCAGAACAACGTGCGAGAGGCCGGATACAAACGACCGGCGATCGGGCCGGCCGCCAGCAAGTTCACCATCGGCAGGGCACCCATACCTAAGACGCCGACCGCCTTGTTGTTCAGAGGGCTTCTAATGCCAAGCAACGCGCGAATGGCCCCCAGGTTGAGTGCGACAATCGCGACGAATACCATGAGCCCGGCGATTCGGAAGCGAGGCGCTGCCATGGTTGCCTCCTGATCTTAGAAATTGGCTGATACGTCCAGTTTATCAGGAATCTCGTAAATATCGAGACGAGGGGATGTCCCATGATAAAGCCGATCAGCGTACTTATCGCCGTTCTTGTGCTCACCGCACGCGGTTCGGACGGCCGCGCTCTTCGCCCAGGGATCGATCGAGGAAGATCCCAGTCTCGCTCCAATTCCGACACGTCTGGAAGGCAGGGGGTGCCCAAGGCGCCAGCGACCGGCCTGGAGTTTATTGACACGGGCTTCGAGAACGCATCGCCGGTCTGGTACGAGACCGCGCCGGACGGCGCGATCCGAGTCTACCTCTTGTACGACCATGAGCGCGGCTCCCCCAACCGCGCGGCCGGGCACTTCCATTTTCGCCTTCACGCGAAGCCGGGCACCGTGCTCACGCTCGAGTTCAAGAACCTGGACAACGTTTATAACGGCCGGCCGGGATCGGTCGCGGATGAGCTAAAGGCCGCCGTCGTCTCCTCGGACGGCAAGGCGTGGAAGCCCGTGGCGCTTGAGCGGCTGCCCGAGAATCGCGTGCGGCTGACGGTAACGATGCCCGGCCCCGAGCTGTACGTGGCTCGTGTTGAACCGTACCGCATCTCCGACCTGGAGAAGTGGCTGACTTCGATCCGGCCCAATCCCTTGGTCGAAATCAAAACGATCGGGATGACGGCCGAAGGGCGCCGCTGGAGATCGTTCGAGTCGGTCGGCCGGAAGCCCCGTATCGCGTGTTCCTCCGGGCCCGGGCGAATGCTTGGGAGCCCGGCGGAAACTGGGTTGTCGAGGGACTTGTCAGTCGCTTGCTGAAGGACGACGCGGAGGCGAAGACGGACCTCGCGAAGTATTGCGTCTACATTATGCCGATGGCCAACAAGGATGGCGTGGCCCGCGGTCAAACGCGCTTCAACCTGCGCGGCAAAGACCTCAACCGCGACTGGGACCATCCCGCCGACCCGGTGCTCGCGCCGGAGAACCACGCGCTGGAAGCATGGCTGGAAGGGATGATCCAACGAGGCCAGGCTCCCAATCTGGCGCTGGAGCTGCACAACGATGGGAACGGCCGTTTGCACATCAGCCGGCCCCCGGTTGCCGGGCTGGAGCACTACCTCGAACGCATGAAGACGCTCGAGGCGCTGCTCCGAAAGCACACGTGGTTCACCGAGGGGAGCACCAACGAGTCGGTCCGTACTCCCGGCACGCTCGGCGACGGTTGGTTCGAGCGCTACGGCATCGATGCCGCCGTCCACGAGCTCAATGTCAACTGGATTGCCGGACTGAAAGATTACCCCTCGGCGCTTCATTGGAAGGAATACGGCGACCAGCTTGCCCGCGTATTCTACGAGTATTTCGCGACCATCAAGCCGTGACCCGTCGCTCACGCGAAGTGGGCACCTCGCGTATCGAGATAGAGAGCATAGAGCGACTGGCTGGCGGCCATGAAGAGGCGGTTTCGCTTGGGACCACCAAAGCAGACATTGGCGCAGATCTCGGGAAGGAGAATCAGGCCGATCCGAACGCCGTCCGGGGCGAATACATGGACGCCGTCGTAACCTTCGCCGACCCAGCCGGCAGCCGCGTAAATGTTCCCCTCAGCATCGGCGCGGATGCCATCGGCGAAGCCGGCCTTCTCGCCGTCCGGTATCCATGATCATCTTCATCGAGGCGAATTCGCGGCCCCGAGCGAGCTTGACACCATCGACGACGTCGTAGCAGCGGATATTCCAAGCGCCTCCGGATAGTGCGAAGCGCCGGTGTCGGCGATGTAGAGGGTTTTGTAGTCGGGTGAAAAGCAGAGACCGTTGGGCTTGAAGAGGTCGTCGGTGACCTTTTCAAACTTGCTGGAGTTTGGATCGATGCGGTAGACGGCCTCCTTGATCTCGAGGCGGCTTTTATTGCCCTCGTAATCCATGAGTGCGCCGTAGCCGGGGTCGGTGAACCAGATGCCGCCGTCGGGGTGGACGACGGGGTCGTTGGGCGCATTGAGCGGTTTGCCGTTGAACCGATCAGCCAGGACGGTGGTCTTGCCGTCATACTCGTAGCGTACCACGCGGCGGTTACCATGCTCGCAGGAGATCTGGCGGCCCTCACGGTCGAACGTGTTGCCGTTGGAGTTGCCGGCGGGGTGGCGCATCACGCTGATATGGCCGTCGTCCTCGAGCCAACGGAGCTGAACGTCATTGGGGATGTCGGAAAGCACGAGGTACTTACCCACTCCGTTCCAGGCCGGACCCTCAGCCCAGAGCATGCCCGTGTGCAGGCGCCGGATGGCGGTATTGCCGATCTTGATCTTGGCGAATCGCTTGTCGAGCACGATCACGTCAGGATCAGGGTAACGGGCGGGCTCGGCGTTTTTCCCGTAGCCGCGCTTTTGGGCTCTTGCGGTCGTGCCGACGGCGGTCCAGGCCGCGGTCGCGAGACCCGCGGTCGCGCTGGCGAGGAACCCGCGCCGATCGACGATCCTGCCTTCTGGTTCTGCCGCATTGTCTTGAACTGGCGTTTGCGTCTGTCTCATGGCGGTTTACCTGTTCGTTCCTTCCCGTTAGGAATGTTGATGGACCGATGCTCGAGTGCGAACGGCCCTGCTCGTCGTAGATGATAACGGGCGCGGGACATCGACGCGACGGATTCGCTCGTCATGGCGCCAGGATCTGTGTGTAGAGGTCGAACACGCCGTCACGGTTGGAGAGGAACGTGACGCCGCGGCCGTCGGGGGTCCAGGTGGGAAACGTGTCGCGGAGCGGGTGCTGGGAGAGGTTGAACGGATCGGTGCCGTCGGACGCGGCGACGTAGATCTCGAACTGGCCGTCGCGGTTGGAGACGAAAGCGAGCCGAGAGCCGTCGGGGGAGTAGGCCGGGTAATCGTCGAGTCCGGGGCTGGTCGTCAGTCGGACCAGGCCAGTGCCGTCAGGACCGAACGGCCGCGAGCTCCAGGCCTCCCCAGCGGTCGGTGGCGAAGGCGATCGTCTTGCCGTCGGGCGACCAGCAAGGGTGGGCGTCGAGGCCGGGACTCTGGGTCAGCCGGACCAGGTCGGTGCCGTCGGCGATGGCGGTGTAGATCTCCTGGTTGCCCTCGTGGGTCGAGCTGAACGCGAACCGGCGGCCGTCGGGCGACCACGACGGCCAGTCCTGGTGCGCGAGCTTCCCCTGGTCGCCGATGACCGTCTTCAGGCTCCGTGCCGTCGGCGTTGATGACGGCGATATCGAGGTTGCCCTGCGTCCCCGAGAGCGTGATCGCCGACGAACAACACGCGCGTCCCGTCGGGCGAAAACGCCCCGTTGTACTCCGGGTCCTTGCGGTCGGTGAGCCGGCGGGCCGTGCGGCGGGACTGCCGGACGTCGAGCAGATACTGCCAGATGTGTGACCCGTCCGGTTCGTGCCGTCGCAAACAGAAGGCGACGGCCGTCCGGGGCCCAGCTCGGCCGATGCTTGTCCAGCCCGTCATGGGTCAGACGCGGACCAGCGGACCGAGCGTGTGTCGGTGCCGGTCCCTCCGACGCCAGAGAGCAACGATAGCACCGTGCGCGACCATCAAGAGCGGGATGGACTTCGTGAGCATCGGCGCCGCGTCCGATGTCACTCAGAACAGTTCCTCGATGACATCACCCGATGGTGTCAGGCCGAGCCCGGTCAGGTCGGTGGTCCCGATCCCGAGCCTGGCGAGGATCGTGGCGCCGAGGTCGGCGGGGGTGACCGGGCGGTCGACGGGCTGCTCGCCGCGGCGGTCGGAGGCGCCGACGACGTGCCCGCCCTGGACGCCTCCGCCGGCGAGCAGGGCCGAGTAGCACGTGTTCCAGTGGTCGCGGCCCGCGCGGTCGTTGATCTTGGGCGTCCGGCCGAACTCGCCCACGGCAACGACCAGGGTCGTCTCCAGCAGGCCACGGTCGTGAAGGTCGTCGAGCAGGGCCGAGAGCGCCCGGTCGAACATCCAGCCGTGGCGGTCCTGCATGATCTGGAAGTAGCGGTCGTGCATGTCCCAGCCGCCGTCGCCCGCGTCCTCGGGGCCCTCGACGTGCGTGCTCCAGTTGACCTGGACGAAGGGGACTCCCGCCTCGACCAGCCGGCGGGCGATCAGGCAGCACTGGCCGAAGCGGTGCGGCCCATACGCCGTCGCGGACTCCGGACGGGCTCGCGCCCGACGTCGAGCGCGGCCAGGCTCTGGCGCGAGGCGAGCAAGGTGTGCGCCAGATCGTAATGCCGCTTCATCCGCGCGGGCGGTCCGGCGTCCGTCAGGTCTCGATCGCTCGTGGCCGCCGAGTTGACGCAGCAGGTCCCAGCGCGACCCCGAGCCGCGCGGCGTCGACGCCCTCGGGGAGCGCGACGTCGGGCAGCTTCAGGCCGATACCCGGCTCGTAGTCGAGGCGGAACGGGTCGTGGGTGCTGCCGAGCGACCCACCCCCCTCGCCGACGGCACGCTTCAGCCCCTGGTGCAGCGGATTGCCGAGGATGATGTACGGCGGGAGCGACCCCGGGGCGCCCTTGATGCAGCCGGCCGACGATCGCGCCGGTGCTGGGACGGAGCGCCTTGGTGTTCTCCGCGCCGCCCAGCCCGACGGCGCCCGGCGATGCTGCCGGTCAGCGCGATCGTCCCGGCGACGCCGTGGTCGTTCGACTCGTGGTGCATCGGCCCGCAGCAGCGCGAACTTGCCAGCACGGCGCGCCAGACCCGGCAGCAGCTCGCAGACGTGCACCCCGGGCACCGCCGTCGCGATCGGCTCGAACGGCCCGCGGTACTCGGCCGGGGCACCTGGCTTCATGTCGAAGGTGTCAAGATGGCTGGGTCCACCCCAGAGCCAGAGCAAGATCACCGCTCGCGCCGGCGGTGATGTGCTGGAAGCGGCAGCGCGAATCGAGAGCATGTCTCCCAGCACCATGCCCAATGCGCCGACCGTTCCGCCGCGAATGAACGCCCGGCGGGACAGGTCCGCGCCGGCATTACGTTCGATCAGTACGGGTTTGAGCATGAGTTTGCTCCCACCGCGGGCCGGGGACGTGGCCCGTTCCTCGCTCTCGTCCGCGTCGTTCCCGACCCAGTCCGATTTACTTCGGTCCCCTGATTGCATGTTCCCCGCGACTCACGGGCCACGCGCACCAGCATATCAGGTCACTACCGAAGTTGACGAGAGGCAAAGCCGCTATCGGCTCGCGTCGTGATCTTTCAGAGCGAGATCCGGACGGGGCTCGGAATCGGCAGGCCCGAGCCTGTTCGTGGGCAAACTTGCGGAATGGGCGATGACGTGATCGCCGGGCTCCAGCCCGGAGAGTACCTCGGCGAACGTCGTGTCGGTCGCGCCCAGCGAGATTGGCTTCCATTGCCAGTCATCGCCGCCCGCGTTGGAAATCGGGACCGCCGCGAACGTCTGGTCACCGAACCGTCGAGTCGCCTCGAGCGGGACGCGAGGCACTTGGTGCCGAGTCGCTACAATGAATTGCAATTCAGCCGTCAGGCCCGTCCTGAGCTCGGCAAAGCTGCCGGACTCGATACGCACGTTGGCGTAATAGCTGCGAACGTCCGAGAACGGCCCCTTGGCAAATGACGAAATCGGCATGATCTCGGCCACTTTCCCCCGCAGAGGACGATCGGGGAAGGCTTCCAGGTGAATCAAGACCGATTGGCCCGATCGTACTGCGCGCGACCTGAGACTCGTTGATCATGGCCTTCGCTTGGATGTTCCGCGGGTCGAGCAATCGGAAGATCGGCTGTGATTGATAGACCACGAGGCCCTCGCGGATCTGCATCACAACCGTGCCCCAACTATTGACTCGATTGGCGTGGACGATGATCCCGTCCCGAGGTGCCCGCATCGTGCAGTTCGCGATCATGGCTTCAACTCGCCGGAGGCGCTCGGTTTCCAGTTGCAGGGACGATTCCAGTGAGAGCAAATCGGCATGGATCGCTTCGATCTTCGCCTTCAGTGCTTTGAGGATCCGTTTTCCGGTGTATTTGACAAGCCGCTTGAGCATGCACTCGGCATCGCGGAGGGCAAATTCGGCTTGCTGGAACGCGGCGGCATCGGCATCGACCTGCGGCTCGGTGCGAAATCCTTTGGCATGGGCCGCGCGCGACCAGACCAGATTCCGTTCGGCATATTCTTTCTCCGTTTCGCGGATACGGATGTAGTTGCGGACGAGCGCGGTGTCTTGCGGCAAGATCCCTTCCGCATACTCCCGAAGTGCGATTTCGTTTGCCTTGAGAGTATAGTTCGCCTGCTCGACCCAGGCCTTGGCCTGCGCGTAGCGGATGCGCTGCAATGGGAGGACGTCGCGAAACGCCGACGAATCGAGCTCGCAGACGACGTCACCGGCTTTGACCCGACTGCCCTCGGGGAGGATGGAGAGGATCGTTGGGGGCGCCGGAGCCCCGATGGCTATCACACCCTGGTCCGCAAGAGTGGACCGCAAGGGTATGTGTGGCTCGACGAAGTAGTCAAAACTGCGGATCGAGGGTCGTTTGGCGGCCGTCGACGAGTCGATCGCGGACGCCGTCGTGGTCGACGCCGAGCCGGTTGCCGTCGATCCTCCCGCAGATGGGTTTCCCCCGCGCTTTGACTCCACAGAAGAGCCGGTTGCGCCGCTCTTGGCAGAGCTTTGGCCTTCCTCTCCACGGGCCTTCGCGGGTGCCTTGCCTTTGACCGCGGCTCCGGTCGTCGCGGTGGTCGTCGATCTGGAGGCGGATGAACCCGCTTTGTTCGTGGTCCTCGGTCGCGGCGCCGGAGCCCGTAAGGGCTGACCGTTCGCGACGGGAGCCGCGACCGGCAAAGCAAGAAAAGACTCCACCTGACATCGAACCACGTCATCATCCGAGCACTCGAGCGAGCCATACTCGACAACAACCTGGGCCACGTCTCCTCGGTCCACCTTGACCGTCGCGGGAGCGGGGACGGAGCTCGACCAGAATGGCACGGTATTGAATCCCATACTTAAGGACCAATACAGCCCGAATGCGCAGAGGATTCCCACAGCGCTCCAACCGAGCTCGCCCACCGCATTGTCGCGCCTTGTCGATGAATAGAAACGGTTGAACCTGATCCGTGGTCATGAATCATGCCTCCTGGGAGGATACGTGGACTACCCGTTCTCCCCTTCCACGCTCGGAAGTGAAGATCCAGACGGTGGCGCGTCTCGTCGTGTGGGGCCTTGCACCCCGGCGGGAAAGCATGCGATCGCTTACTCTCGATCGCACGCCAACGGCCTACGTTAACAGCTCGAACGCGGGCTGTCAAACCTTTGTTTAACACAACTTGGATTTCGTATCGCTGCAACGCGATTCAACGCTTTCTGCGGAGGACCTCGATATTTGACCTCCCCACAATCTGATCGCGTGGTATCTTTCTGGTCCGTGCGACGAGTTGCCGGTTCCCCGTGTCGTGAGAGCAATCATGCGTTGGGCAGGGTGTCCAAGCCGCGACCGGCGGCTTGATCACGGCCCAGGGAGGAGGAGGCGATGGAACGGGTGCTCGTCAGGAGGGCACAGGGCGAGGCTATCTTTTTGATGGACCCGTCCCTGTTCAAGTTACATCGATATCTCTTCATCTTGAGTCACGCCAGAAGTTACAGCACACTGCTCTGCCACATTCTTGGGAGCCATCGGCAGATCTCCGGATATGTCGAGACCAGGATGCCTTATGAGACGGCCGTCGACCTCTACAGGTTGAACGCCAAGGCATGCGAGGCCGGCAATTACCGCAATGATTGTGAATACGTCCTCGACAAACTGATCTACGATGACCTCACGATTTCGGATCAAGGTGCTCAGTATTCCCCGGATCACCCCGATCTTTCTGATCCGGGAGCCCGAGCCAACGATCGCGAGCCTGACGCACATGCGGGTCAGGGAGCACGAGCAAGGGATTCAGACCTGGGCCGAGGGAACCGATCGCCGCGCGGCTGCCGCTCGCGCCGCGGAGTACTACACGAGTCGGCTCGCAACCTTGCAAACTCTCTGCCCCGCCTGGAATCGCTGGGTGGTCGCGGTATCGTCCTGTCCGCCCGGTGCTTGCTCGACGACACCGCCGGGACCCTTCGGTTCCTCGAAGGCGCGTTGAAGCTCGACGGCCCGCTTCGCCCGGAATACAGGGTTTTCGAGAAGACCGGCACGACCGACTACGGCGACACATCCACGATGATCCGGACGGGCCGCGTCGTGAGAGATCCGTCCGAGCGCGAAGATGTCCCATCCCCGCCGAACTCCTCCGCCACGCCCGGGATGCTTACGCTGCCTGCATGAATGCTCTTGGCGGATCGCCCGCGCTGATCCATTACGGTTTGCCGCGAACAGCCGAGGCCGGGTAAGTCCTTCCGGTCTTGACGGAAAGCGACAGGCTCATGGCCCGAAATCCGTGAACGCGGGCCGTCCGGCGAAGGGGCACTCGCAAGGGTCTCCGCGGCGGCGAACCACGTCGCTGACGCGTCGGGTTGGAATGAGAATTCCGTTGGCCACCACCAATTTCGGCCCAAGAGACAATCTGTTAACATCATGTCGAAGCGTCCCGCCAGGGACGTCAGCGCACTCCGGCGAGGAACAGCTCAGCGATGCGTATCAATCAAGCCCGTACGACCATTGTCGTACTCATCGTCAGTATCGGCTTGCTACCGCTCGCACCCACGTCTCTGCACGCGGGCGAGCACAACGCGGGGCTACCCAGTGACGAGTTCTCTCTAACTCTCGGCCGATCCTCGGTCGTGACGGTTCCCGCTTCGCCCGCGGCACGCCTGTGTTCGGTGTTGATCTCGCTCAAGCAGCCGGGCCGGATAGCGCCATGGCATATCGATTACCGCCAGCATCCGGCCGATCAGCCAGCCAGCGGTCGCCGGCTCGACCATGACAAAGACGTTGCATCTGGGCGATCCCGACGTCGATCTGGACGATTCGTCAACCGAAAAACGTTCCGCTTCAGATCTCCGTCACGCCGCCGTCGACAGCGGATTTGAAGGGTCGGAAACTCGAACCCTTGCGTGTCGCGGTCCGGGTCGCGAGATCTGAGCAACAGCGGATGACGCTTCGACGCACGACAACACAAATCCGGATGTCTCTGACCGTGTCGCCTTCGAGGCCGAGCCGAATGACACGCCCGAAACCGCCAGCCCTCTGACCTTGGGTCAGACGGTTTATGGCCTGGCGGACGATCGGCCGTACCTTCCGTTGCTCGATGAGCCCACCAACGCCGAGGCTGCCGCGGGCAGCGACTGGTTTACGTTTACGTTTGAGTCGGGAAGCCCCAAGCTCGCCTTCTTCGGACTCGACTTTGTTGATCGCGATGTGCCGCCCGACGTGCGGATCTATCAGAAGCTCGGACGGCAAGCTCGTCGAGTACACGCGAGGAATCGACCCGCAGAGTCTTCAGCGCGAGCGGCCTCCACGCCTCGGTGCGAACAAGTTCACGACGCGCGTGCTGACCCGGGGACGTACTACGTCTGGGTCGACGCCTGCCAGCCGGAATATCAGCTCCGAACCAAGCTGTTTGACGTGCCTCCGTACTTGAAACCCGAGCAAGCCGGCGAGGCCAATTCCGAGACGATCCGCAGCCGCGGCGAGAAGGGCGATTCGCACGGCCATGGATTTCCAATTGCTCGCGGGGGATAGCTGGCACGCCAACACGCCGCGCAAAGGCCACCCGATGGACCGCGTCGCCAACTTTCACCAGGAGACCTCAACCTGCGTCGCCTGCCACCCCACACACTTCACCACGCAGTCGGTCACTTGCGGCCGTGAAAGCGGGTTACGCCGTTGAGCAGCCCTTCGCCCTCCAGTTCCTGACCGAGCGGTTGGCGAACAATCCCGTGCCGTTCCATGGCCATCCTAAGGCAGTCTGGGCGAGAATGATCCCTGCACCCGCGAACGTCCTCGGCCGGCTCTCGACCATCGTCATGGACTTCGAAGAACAGCGTCGCCGGCTCGCCCCGCAACAATTTGCATCAAGGCATCGCCGAGTTCCTCAAGCTCTACTACGACGGCCGGACCGAGCTGCCTCCGGACGAGACCAATGGCAACAATCCGGTCAGCCGCTACAAGGTCGCCACCGATAGCTGGCGACAGCTCGACGAGATGTTCCGCCGTACCGGTGATGACCGCTATGCGGCCACACGCGACCTCGTGGCCACGCTCATCCCAACCGGAAAGCCCGCCCATACCCGCGACCTGGCCGCCCAGACGATCGGCCTGTGCCTGATCGAACCGAGATCGGACAAGCTGGCCGCCAAGATCCAGTCGAATGTCCAGCAGTTGCTGTCGCTCCAACGGCCCAACGGACACTGGTCGGTTAAGTTCGATCCGGCTTACCCGATTACCGAAATGCAGACCGGCGAGAGCTTATACGCACTGGCCCTCGCCGGTCTCAAACCCGAGCATGACGCCGTTCGCCGAGGGATCAATCGCGCTATTGAGCCGTCAGCAGGATTTCGGTGGTTGGTTCGACCTTAATCCCTACGAGCAGTTCCGCACGCCATTCCGAGAGACGCAGTGGGCGCTGATCGCACTCGCAAGTTTTTATCCAAATGAGAAGCCTCTTTCGAAAGGCTGGAATGGCCCGCTCGGGTCCGCAGCCGCGCGACTCTCCGCACCGGCTCGCCGGGGATGTTAATCCGCGACCTGGAGCGGATCTGGGATGCTCCCGTCGCCGATCTCCAAGATCAGATCGTCGCCCAACTTGGTCATGAGTTACCCCTCGTGCGGTACGCGGCCTGCCGGGCCTTGGGTCGCGTCGGGGACGCGCAATCGATTCAGAGTTTGGCGAAATGCCTGGGAGATGAGAGCAAAGTCGTACGCCGGGCCGCGGCGGAGGCGTTGCGACTGATTGGCAACCGGTTCAACGGCTCGCATCGACCGACTGAGACGGAGGCCCAGGTTCAACTGGTCGCCGTGCTTCGCGATGCCCTGGGCTCGCCCGATGATCGGACCCGTCGCGGAGCCACCCGCGTGTTTGCCGCCCACTTTCGCGAACTTTCGCAAGAGCAAGTGCTGGCGGAGTCCTTGCTGGAGCGGCTCGACGATCCCGATCCGGTCGTCGCGATGCAGGCGATCAAGGGGTTGTGGCGTTGGTGGTACTGGCAGGCCGATCCGAGCTTGCGGAATCGGATCGAGGATCGCCTGATCGCCGGGCTGGCGGAGCCTCGGCATCCCTGGGTTCGTCGCAATTTGATCGAGGCCCTGTACATCATTGGTGACGACAACATTCGTTACCTGGACAAGAACTGGATTCCGTCGCTGGCCAACGCGGAGAGCCGGCAACGCGCGACCTCGGCGCAGCACATGACCGTCAATCGCCTGGGATCCAAGTACGTCGCCGTGCTCAAGGGAGGCAACGCTCTGCAACGCGAAGGCGTGCTTCGTGCGATGTCGGAGTTTTTCGAGCGGCCAGTTCTCGGCGGGCGGATCGGTAACGACCTGGAGCCGATGCTGTTTCACGGCGAGATCGCCGACCAGGTCGGTTCAGTCCTGACCACGCAGATGATCGATCCCGATCCGATGATCCGAACCCTGGCTCTTCAGGCCCTGGTGACGATTCGCGGCGATCGCTCGGCGAGTGTGGCTCGTGCGGTCGCGCACGGCTGGGAGACCCTGTCGACTCGGTCCGCAATCGGGCGCTCGCCATGAGCAACGAGTTCCCCCTGGCGGTCGCGCGCGGCAAGCCCGACCCCGCGACGGTCGCCCTGGCCGATGAACTGCTCGGCCAGCCCGGGCCTTTCGCCCAAGCGGCCGCGCTGCGCGATTCTCGGCCGCGTGGGCCCGTTAACCGGTGGCGGAGCTCGAATCCGATCCCTCGGCAAAGGTCCGTTCGCGAATCTGCCGCGGAGAACGCCGCCATTCGCGCCGCGGCTCTGGATGCGCTGCGGTCATTCCCCGACCTTTGGGCCGAGAGCACGGTTCGAGAGGCGATCAAAAGCAGCCTCGGCGACACGGATCCTCAAGCCCGCGTGGCGGCGATACGGCTGGCATTGGCACCGAAAGCGAAGATCGCCGATTCCGTCACTTCGCAAGGCCCTGGACGATCCGGCCCCCGCGCCTCGAATCGCCCTCCTGGAGCGGATGCTCGCCGACAGTGAGTTGCGAGGCGATTTGCGCTTGATCGGAATCGTGAGCAACGCCCTGGTGGACGCGAATGGTGGCGTCCGTGAGAAGGCCCTCCAACTGATCCAGACAAACCCGTCGCTGGTATCCAACGCGGCGATCGAGGAGAGCCTGCATGAGCTGCTGCGCTTGAAGACAACCAGCGATCGCCAGCGTGAGATTGCCAACGGCGCTTGTGGCGTCCCACGGCAAATCCAGCGCGGGGGGTGCGACGGGCGACCGTCTCGATCTGGCTTACTTTGAAGCGACGGTCCTGCCCGTTTTCACCCGGATGGGCGAGGACGGCCAAAATTGCATGGGCTGTCACCGCTCGCACACGATCCTGAAACTGGTCCCGCCCGGCAAGGACGGCCACTGGTCGGCCGATGCTGTTCGGGCCAATTATCGCGCGGTCCTGCGGGTCGTGAACCTGGCCCAGCCGGCTGCCAGCCTCGTCCTGGGTAAACCGACCTGGGAGGCCGCCGAGGAGGCCGAGGCACAGAACGACCCAACCAAGAAGGCCCACACCGGCGGAGTGCGATTCGAGAAGAACTCGCGTGAGTACCAGTCCCTGCTCGACTGGATCAATGGCGCACGATTGACGACCGGCGCTCTGAATGGCGAAAAATGAAGGTCGAATCGGCCGGACGCTGGTCAGAAGCGAGCGTCAGTCGTGGTCACCGCTCATCAACTCTTGACGAAGCCATCAATTTGGTGGCGGGCGGCAACTTGGTGGATTGCTTTCTCCAGTGTCTTGAACTCGACCGGCTTGGTCAGATGTTCGGCGAAGCCGGCTGAGTGACTCAGCTCGATGTCGTCGGACGATCCGAACCCGGAGAGCGCGATCCCCGGCACTTCGCGGGTGGCGCGGAGCTGCCACAACAGTTCCAGCCCGCTTCCGTCCGGCAGCTCGATATCGCTGATCAACAGGTCGAACTCCACTTCGGAAGCGACCTGAACCGCCGAAACCAAACTGTTGCCCGTGTAGACCTTGTGTCCTCGCAGGGTGAGCATCGCGGATAAGTAGTTCAGCGTATCAGCATTATCCTCAACGAGCAGGATGGACAGAGGCCGGTGCGGTGTGACCGCTCTCGGGCAGAGAGGTTCGTCGGGGAGATCGTTGATTGTCAATGCGATGAACGAAGGTATCTCGATGCGGAATACGGCCCCGAGGTCTTTCCCACCGCTGACGGCCGTGAGATTTCCACCGTGTTGCTCTACGATCGAACGGCTGATCATCAACCCCAACCCCAAGCCACCAGGTCGCCGCGAGGTCGCGAGACTCGCCTGCCGGAAGGCTTCGAAGATCCGGGGAAGCGCATCGGGCTCGATGCCGATGCCAGTGTCGCTGATGTCGAGGATCAGTCTGGTATCAGTCGGATCCCGAGGACCCCCATCGGCATCGCGAGAGTGGATCGTCACTTTGCCGCCGGCCGGCGTGAACTTGATCGCGTTCTTGACCAGGTTCCAGAGGACCTGCTGGAGCCGGATCGGGTCCGCGTCGAGGTTGTGCCGCCGCGCCGTGAGGTCAAGGAAAAGCTCGACATGCGCCGTCCGGAAATCCTCCTGGCAGATTTCCACGACGTCGTGGACCAGTTGGTGGGCATCGACGACCTTGCGCTCGAGCCGTAGTTTGCCGGCTCGAATGCGAGTCACGTCCAGGAGGTCATCGATCAGTCGGGCCTCGAGAGTGACATTGCGGCGGATCATGTCCAGCACGTTGCGGAACGCATCGGGTGTCGCGGGGTCGTCGAGCATGCCCGTCACGGTGGCGAGGATCGGAGTCAACGGTGTTCGGAGCTCGTGGCTCAGTGTGGCAAGAAAGCGGTCCTTGGCCCGGTTGGCCTCCTCAGCCTCGGCTCGGGCTGCCTGCTCGCGGAGCAATTGAACCCGCTCTTCCTCGATGCGCTTGAGTTCGCTGATGTCCCGGAGAACCAGGACCCAACCTGCGCGATGGACGTCGTCACCGAGAGGAGAGACCCGCACATCGAATGAGGAGGGCCGGACTGGATCGGGCCCGTCAAGCTTAGTCCGTTCTTCACTCCCTTCAAGTTGATGCAGCCGCGCCGCCAGTGCGGGCCAATGGATGAACGCCAAGGCCGGCTCGACACCGATGACCTCATGCGACTTCCGGCCGATCAGTCGCTCGGCCGCCGGGTTCATCACGACGATCCGCCCGGAGGGATCGATCACGACGACCGCGTCGTCCATTCCCTGGACGACCACCGCCCAAGCGATGGGGGGCAGGTCCAGAAGATGGAACCGGAACAGCGCGGGCAAGAGGAATAGTGCGGTCAACGCGAACGTTGGAGAGACCAGGTCGACGGGGATGAAGGGGACCATCCCCGACATGTCCATCATATCGACCACCCAAGGAAGGAGCACGCCGGCGAGCATCGCGGCGGCTTGGGCTCGGTAGACGCCGGTGGTCCGGCTCACCGCTTGAGCCAGGAGCACCGTCGAGACAGACAACAACGCATAACAATACGCGAACATCCCCCAGAACCCCGGCCCGAATGACCGGACGGCGATCCAGGAATCGCCGATCATTACGTTGGTAAGCTCGCGCAAATAGAGATGGTGAAAGGGATCTGTCCAGGCCAGCAAAATCAAGGGAATCGCCAGGCCGGAGATGGCGGCGAACGTTCGTGTCGTCAGCCATCGGAACCTCCCGGTGTAGCGGAAAACGAAAGCCAACAAGCCAAGAATCGCGGTGACGGTACCGAGGAGTCGTAGATCGATGCACAGACGCTTGATGGGGAGCTCGATGACGAGCGGCTCAAGAGCGGCGCCGAGCGCCCAGATCGTCTCACCTGCCATCATCGCGGCAAAAGCCGGGGCCATGGGCATCGTCCGGCGCCGCCAGGCGATAACGAACAGAGCGCTCGACAACACCGCGGCTATACCGATGGGAAAAGCTTCAGGAATGCTCTGGAAAGTGATCATCTTCGCTCCGAGCAGCCCCAGATTAGCCATCGGTCGTCCGACCCGTCGGGCCACAACGGGCTCGCTCGGAATTGGAAGCTTGGTCACACCAACCCGAGCGTCATCACTCGGAGGAATGTCAGAAATGACTGGCCCCGATGCCCTCGAACTCGACTGCGACCTTGGTATGCATGATGCTGACTGAACACGACACCCTGGTGGCTTACCAGAGCGAATGCATACGGCCATGTTAAACGATCGAGGTATTCATTCGCAAGATCACGCCGCCAGGGCCCCCATCGCCGGTTGGGCCGGGCACGTGACGCATTGACGACGCCGCCTGTCGCGTGTAGGGCCATTGATAATAAATCGGCCCGAATCCCGAATATGGATTCAGAGCCGCGAACAACCACCATTATCCACGGGCCAACACGATGAAGACTTACCGCGTTTCACGCCTCTATCGCTGGTCAAGGACCGGCGCCAAGGTCATCCTGACGGGTCTGGCCGGGTTCCTCTACGTCATGGCCGTGACCCATCCAACCCCATTGGCGATGCGACTGTTGCTCCTGGCCGCGATCGCCCTGTTCGGCTGGCTTTTCTACGTACGATTCCCCAAGATGCCGACCGAGATCACTGTCACGGACGACGGCTGGGTCAACTTCCAGAGCCAACGAGGCACGACGCGAGTCCAGGCAGCCGACATCCAGTCGATCGGGCGAAGCTTTGGACGGAGAACCTTGCGCGTGCAACACTCTGGGGGGCAACTCCGGCTGCCTAACCGCTTCCGGAAGTCATTTGACTTCCTCCTGACCATGAAGGGCCTCAACCCCGCGATCGACATCCGTGGGTTCTAGAGCGCCTCACGATTGAATTGAGCACGTGTCGCGGCCGAGGCGAACCACCCCACTTCGCAAGGGAGGGAAAAGGTGCGGCTGAATTTTCCCCCCTTGCGAAGCGGGGGAAACTTAATTCGCGTATCCATTGTTATATAGCTTTTGTTAATGCCACTAAAGCTTGATGAAGTGTCGCGCGAAGTCGGGAATGGCTCGAAATAGCACGTGGAACCCGTCATTGAATGAGCCGAGCCTGAACCCGAAGGGCTGTACCACCTGCACCAGACTCGCTCTCGAGTAAAGAGAGACATGACCATTTCTCGGTGCGGCGTACCACCAGTTCAGGCCTTGATGCTCGATATCGGCGGGCTGAAGCAAGGTCGAGAAGAGTACCAATCCCGACTCTGTCAAGAATTCGTTCATCTCGGCGAACACTCGTGCGGGCTCGGTGGTATGTTCGACCACCTCGAAGCTGACAACGCAATCGAAGCGATCAGTCGGTCTGGCCGAGTGGCGAGCGACAAAGGGGTCGTATGTCTCGGCCTGAGGAAAGCCCGCGGCACGGAGCAAGTCCGCAAGAACGCCATTTCCACCACCGTAATCGAGAATTCGCCCGGGTTTGGCGTCTGAAAACAATTTACCAAGCGCGACGGCATTTGCCCTGGGACGTACCTCCTGATAGTCCGGATCAACGAGCAAGTATTCTTCGTTGTAAATATGTCGCAGAAAATCGTCTTTCGTGAAATGATCGAAGGCGGTGGTGAAGATGAAGCCACAAACCGGGCATCGGTAGTAATAAATGGGCACGCCCGAGATATCGAGGACCTTCCGGCGGCAAATCTCGCAATTCTTGTGGAAATCCACCACACCGTAAGGCAAAGCCACGGCACGGCAGCACTTGCATCCGGTTTGCTTCGCGCAGATGGCCTGCATTCCTGAGTTCATCAGGGGTATCCCATATTTATTTGCGAGACGCAGCGGAGGCGCGATCAACGGCCTGATTCGAATCATCGAATCCGCCCCAAGGTGATTTAACCACAGATCTTCGCGCATGGCCACAGAAATGAAAGGAGAGTCATGCTGAAGAATTGAGAAGCGGCTCGCGCATGGGCAGGACCTACCGCGCTTGGCTCCGCGCGAATCTACGGGCGGCTGGCCTCCGTGCCGCCGCCGTGAGATGGTGAGCAAACTCACTGAATCGTTATGACGATCCATTCCGCGCAAATTACCGCGTGGTCCCACTCCCTCTCGGCCTCGATGCAACTCTTGTTCAAGTGGACGTGCTCGTCGACTCGCTGCACCCAGCCCATCGGGATCAGATGGTGCTGGCCGTCGGGGCTGTCGTTCTTGGTGAGCTCGATCGTGCCAGCAACGACGTGATCAACCTTCCCGAGCAAGTTGCCGCACGAGCCGAACACTTCCATGTGCTCGCGGATATCGGCGGTCGACTTGGTTGTCGCCCCGCACTCACCAAACGCTTCCTTGGCTCTGTTTTCAGCTTTCTGGGCGCCCTCCTCGATCCGGTTGCCGACTTGGTGGGATTTCTGCTTCACCCAGTCGGTCGCCTTTTCCACCTCCTCGCCCACCCGATGCCCAACCTTGGTCGCAGTCTCGGCGATCTTGTGACCAACCTCTTCTGCTTTGTGTTTCAAAGCTCCCGCCATGATGATCTCCTCAAATGGCTGTGAGAATGCCTCGCCTCGCGGCTGAGGACGGTTTCGATTCCGACTGACCGAGAAGCAAACGACATGCCGCCTGGGGACCGGCCGATCTCAACTGTTGGCACAAGAAGTGCAAAATCTTCTTCGTATCAATACTGTCGGGGGACGGAATGCCAATTCGAATGTCTCGTGTCTCGATTGCACCGCGGGCCAATTGATCGACGATATTCGCGCCGTTGCTTACAGCGACCCCGGCGACACTCCGGAAATCTCTCGCGGACTGAGTCCGCAGTGGAGGTGCTTCTCATGGATGCCGACCTTCAGGCCGCAATGCCGGAGAAACACTTCCCACTACCCAATTGCGGCAAAGTGCGAGTGCTGGTCGTCAACGATCATTGGGCGAACGTGGAAAGCATGGCCCGGCTTTTGAGACTCTATGGGCATGAGGTTCAGACCGCGCTGCGGGGGACATCGGCATTGAATGCCGCGAAAGCCTCACCACCGGACGTGGTCCTCCTCGACATCTCGATGCCGGACATGGATGGATTCGAAGTGGCCAGAGAGCTTCGTCAGATCCTCCCTGCCAACGTTCTGCTCGTGGCGTTGACGGCACTTGGGCTACCCGAGGACAGGAAACGCTGCCTGGAAGCGGGCTTTGACTTGCACCTTGTCAAGCCGGTCCATCCCTCTCAAGTCGAAAACTTGTTGCGCAATTTCGCGGCCTCGCTCGTGAGGGTTCCCTCATCTACTCTTCCCGGGAGGCAATGACGCGCGCTGAGAGCACGTCTCGAAATCGTCATTCGGGACTGAGACGGGTCTCCCGCCGGCAATCACGGCTTTCTTTCCGACAAGCCTGGTTCGGATGGTCAACCGTCGTGATATGATCGGTGGAGAGACAACCAAAATCTCCTCTCAGGAAATGCGTGCATGAGGCACTTTGATTGTGCGGTGATCGGGTCTGGACCGGCCGGTCAGAAGGCCGCCATTCAGGCGGCCAAGCTGGGCAAGAAGGCGGTTGTCATCGAGAGATCGAGTGTCCTGGGTGGCGCAGCCATTAACACTGGCACCATTCCTTCCAAGGCCCTGCGTGAGGCCGTCCTCCACCTGACCGGGGCGAGCTACCGGGGGCTGTTCGGCGAGAGTTATCGCGTCAAGCAGAACATCACGATTGCGGACCTGATCTTCGTCAGCGAGCACGTCATCCGCCATGAGCTCGATCTGATCCGAGGCCACTTCGACCGCAACAACGTCGAGCTGGTCTGGGGCGAAGCCAAGTTCGTTTCGTCAAACCTCCTCGAAGTCGCGCGACCGGACGACTCTGAACGAATCAGCGCCGAGGTCTTCGTCATCGCGACAGGGTCGCGTCCGGCCCGGCCGGTGAGCGTGCCGTTTGACGAGCATTCCGTGTTCTGCTCGGACACGCTCCTCCGTCTTGAGCAGCTTCCCAAGACGATGATCGTCGTCGGCGGTGGCGTCATCGGCACCGAGTACGCCTGTATGATGGCGACTCTGGGCGTGAAGGTGACGTTGGTCGAAGGCCGGCGCGAGGTTCTCGGTTTTCTGGACCGTGAGATCACCGAGGCGTTTCAGTACCACATGCGCCGGCTGGGCACGACGCTTCGACTTGGGGAAAAAGTCTCCAAGATCGAGAAGATCGCGTCCAGCGGGGTGAATGGCCCCGTGGTCCAGGCGACGCTAGAGTCGGGCAAAAGTCTGCGCGCTCAGACCCTGCTCTACGCCATCGGCCGGCAGGGAACGACCGCCGCGCTTCAGCTCGACAACGTCGGCCTGGTGGCCGATGATCGCGAGCGGCTTAAGGTCAATTCCCAGTACCAGACCGATGCCCCACATATTTACGCGGTCGGCGATGTGATCGGATTTCCAGCGCTGGCGAGCACCGCGATGGAGCAAGGCCGGCTCGCCGTGTGCCATGCCTTTGGAGCTCCAACCTGCTCGATGCCTGAACTGTTTCCCTTGGGAATCTATGCGATCCCCGAGATCTCCATGGTCGGCCGGACCGAAGACCAACTCACCGAGGCGGGCGTTCCGTATGAGGCCGGCATCGCTCAATACAAGGAGCTCGCCCGAGGCCAACTCCTGGGCGACGACATCGGCATGCTCAAGCTGCTGATCCACCAGGAAACACACCAGATCCTGGGCGTGCACGCAATCGGCACCAACGCAACCGAGCTGATCCACATCGGTCAGGCGGTCATGGCGTACAACGGCACAGTCGACTACTTCATTAACAACGTGTTCAACTTCCCCACTCTCGCGGAGGCGTACAAGGTCGCCGCCTTGAACGGGTTGAACAAGCTGCGCCACGTCTGATTCAGGCCGGAAGCTGACTGCCAAAATGATCTTTTTCGCTGCCGTCGCAGGTCGTATCATGTGCGGCTCAATCCGCGTTCTCGGTCATCGGGATCGCGCGACGCGGAGGATCAGTATTGGGTACGCAACCTTCACCTTATTTGGGGAAATCCGATGAAGCGATTCATTGGCGCGGTCGTTTTGACGGTTTTCGGATTGAATCTCGCTGGCCCCATCAGGGCGGATGACAAGGACGCAAAAGCGATCCTCGACAAAGCCGTCGAAGCTCTTGGTGGAGAGCAGAAGCTCAGCAAAGCAATGGCGATAACCTGGAAGGCCAACGGTATTTTCACGTTCGGCGAAAACGGTAGCGAATTCACCGGTCAAGTGACGGCGCAGGGAGTTGATCACGCGCGGATGGTATTCGAGGGCAAGTTCGGCGACAACCAATTCAAGGCCGTCACGGTCGTGAGCGGCAACAAGGGTTGGCGCGAATTCAATGATGACGGCATGAGTCTGGATCAGACCGGCCTCGCCAACGAGAAGCGTAACCTCTACCTCCTGGTGACCCCACTCACCCTGTTGCCACTCAAGGGGAAAGGCTTCGAGATTGAGATGGCCGGCGAGGATAAGGTGGGCGGCAATGCGGCGGTCGTCCTCAACGTCAAGGCTCCAGACGGCAAGGATTTCCGACTCTCATTCGACAAGGAAACCAGCCTTCCGGTCAAAGTACTGGCGAAAGCGGTCGGACCCATGGGGGACGAGTTTATGCTTGCAAGAGTCTACAGCGACTATCAAGTTTTTGACGGGATCAAAAGGCCCACAAAGCTCGTCAGCACGCGCGATGGCGAAAAATTCGTGGACGAGAAGATTACCGACTTCAAAGTGCTGGACAAAGTCGACCCCGAAACCTTTACCGAGCCAAAGTGATCCCGCGCCGGCGCCGAACCTATAGCTGTTCACGCTCGCATGTCGTACGGGCCATACCAACCCGAAGCGCAAGCGAGGCGATAGCAGCCGGAATCCTCGCTTGCGCTTCGGGTTAGTATAATCGGCGCCGCTGTCGGGCTGTGCGCGACTCAAGAGTGTACCGCTATAAGTCGGCTTGGAGCACGGCGTCTGCCGAGGCACTCGGCTTCAATGTTTTGGCGGCAAAAGCTGGACGACCGCGGCGGTCATGGCACGGATCCCGGTGGCAATGCTGGGACCGGGCTCAGGGTAATACTTCGACGAGTGCAGCGCGGGTAAGTTCTCGCCCTTGACCTTTGCCTTCTTGATTCGTTCGGGGCTGATCGTTCCGATCCAGAACATGCAGATCGGCACGTTTCCCTCATGATAAAGCGAGAAGTCCTCGGCTCCCATCACCGGCTTTGCGAGCTGAACGTTCGACGTGCCCAGAGCCGCAGCCAAGGCCGGAACGACGCGCTCGACCAGCTCAGGAGAGTTGATCGTCGCGGGCGTGCTTCCCTCCACCTCGACAGTTGGTTCGGGTGCTTGATGGGCCTTCGCCAGGGCTTCCACTCGCCGCTGGATGGCTGAGATGAGCTGAAGGCGAACCGGTTCACTGAAGGTGCGCAGCGTTAGCTGGAGCTTAACCTCGTCAGGAATGATGTTGTGCTTGGTGCCACCGTGGATCGAACCCACGGTAACGACCGCTGGCTCGAGCGGTTCAACCTCGCGGCTGACGATCGTCTGCAAGTCGACGATCACGAGCGCCGCCAGCACGATCGGGTCGATCGTGCGGTGCGGCCAGGCGCCGTGGCCCCCTCTTCCACGAATCGTGACATTGACCGAGGTCGAGCTGGCGAGCGTCGGGCCCGGGCGGATAGTGGACCGTGCCGATCGGACCGTCTCCCTTGCAATGGAGAGCCAGGGCGAAGTCCGGCTTGGGGAAGCGAGAATACAGACCGTCATTGAGCATCCCACGTGCGCCGTCCACCGTCTCCTCGGCCGGCTGTGCGACCATCACGACGGTCCCCGACCAGCGGTCCTTATGCTCGACCAACCATTGGGCTGTACCGATAAAGCGAGGTCATGTGGATGTCGTGGCCACAGGCGTGCATCACACCGACTTCGCGCCGGCTCTGTCGCGCGTCTTGACGCCGCTGGCGTACGGGAGTCCCGTATCCTCGATGACCGGCAGGGCATCCATATCGGTGCGGACTAGCACCACCGGGCCCGCACCATTCTTCAAAACGCCTACCACGCCAAACCCGCCGACTCCCGACGTGACCTCAGCCCCAACTTTCTTCAGCTCCTCAGCGATCCGTTTCGAGGTTTCGGCCTCTTGACTCGATAGCTCAGGATGAGTGTGAAAGTGCTTATACAAATTCGCCAGCTCATCGACGTGTTTGGCAACCCAAGGATCATTCATGGGTGGCTTGTCTGCCTCGGTCTGTGCCGGCTCGGCCCTGATCTGAGCGGCGCGATGGAACGCGCAAGCCGTCATCACGCAGCAGAAAGCGAACACGACCCACTGGCCTTTGACCCGATTGCGCAATACGTACCCACCCTCAAACGTCGGCTGGCAACACTTTTCTCAGTGAAATCCCATTTGTTTCTCGTAGGCCATGGCCTTGGCATGCTCGGCCTCGGGAATGCGCCGCAGCGCTGGTAGATGACGGATAGAGCCGTAAAGCTGAAAGCGTCGTCGGGCTCAAGCTCCGCGACTCTCAAGGCATGAGCGATGGCTTTGTCGGCGACCGCCAGATCCGCATAAAGCTTGGCGAGCATCCCATGCCCCAAGGCGAAGTTGGGATCGAGTGCCACCGCTTCCTCGAGCTTGGCGACCGCACCCTCCTTGTCCCCTTGGTCGCGGCGGTCGGCGGCCTGGTCATAGAGTTCGAACGGAGTCGGCATGGCGGCGTATCCTGTCTCGAAGTAAGTCTGGAATAATCCCCATCATTCTAGGAGCTGGCTCGGCCGCCCGCCAGACCCGCGGCCCCGGCGTTGACGGTTCGTCCGTTGTGCGGGATGATGAATCAAGTACGAGCACACGGAGTGGACGATGAATGAAATGCTGACGATTGATGAGATCGAGTCTCGCTATGCACCAGAATGGGTGCTAATCGGCGAGCCGAAAATTGACGAGAACTTGAGAGTCGGGGAGGGAAGGTGCTTTTCCATAGTCCAGATCGCGACGAGGTTTATCGCAAAGCGGGCGAACTGCGACCGGGACGTTTCGCAGTCCGATACCTCGGGCCCTGGCCTGAGAACACGGCTCTCATTCTATGAGCAACCAAGCATTCATCTCCCGTAGCGGCCCAAACTGACACTGACAATCGACTTCCGGCCCGGACAAATCAGTCTGACATGAGCGTTGTGAGGTTTCTCTCGGCAGACGGCACGGAAAATGCACCCGTCGACGATTGATGACCTAAATTGGTTTTAATTGAGGAAGGACATTATTCCATGCGTTTGGCTTATTCTGATCAGGGCCCCGGTCCGGTCGTGGTCTTGTTGCACGGGTTTCCCTTGAGCAAGGCGATGTGGGAGGAACAGGTCAACGGGATCGGTTCAACATACCGGATTATCGCTCCGGATCTGCGCGGCCACGGCGAGTCACCAGCGCCCGAGGGCGTTTACACAATGGACGAGTTGGCCGACGATGTGGTCGAGCTGCTGGATTCTCTATCCATTGCCGAGCGAATCGTACTTGGTGGGTTGTCGATGGGTGGGTACGTGGCGCTATCGCTCGTGGCGCGTTACCCCGAGCGCATCCGAGGGTTGATGCTCTTTGACACACGTGCCGGTGCCGACACGCCCGAGGCTGCCCAAAACCGCGAAGCCAGCGCCCGGAAGATCCTGGCGGCCGATTCCGCGAAAGAGTTCGTTGATGGCATGATTCCCAAACTCTTCAGTGCGATGACCTTAGAGCAACGTCCCGAACGGGTCGAACCTTTGCGGACCGTCATGGAAAACAACACGCCGCGTGGAATCGCCGGGGCATTGCTTGGAATGGCGATTCGTCCCGATCGGCGCGAAAGCTTGTCGGGCATCACCGTTCCGACACTGGTCCTCGTCGGCGAGCATGACGTGATCACTCCACCGGCCGAGGCCAAGTCCCTCGCCTCAGCGATTCCAAGGTCACAACTCGAGGTGATCCCCGAGTCCGGGCACATGGCACCGTACGAAAACCCTTCGGCGGCCAATGCCGTCATCCTTCGGTTCCTCCGGAGCTTGGAGGCTCGAAATTGACGATGACCACGACGGGCGAAACGCATATCAGAACCCCTGCTCAGTTAAATGAGCTGCTGGAGCACCTCCGAACAATTGGCCGGTTCGCCTTCGATACCGAGTTTGTTTCCGAAGAGACCTTCGAGCCCGTGCTCTGCCTGATCCAGGTGGCGACCCGCGAGCGTTTGGCGGTGATCGACCCGCTGGCGATCCATGACGTGCGGCCATTCTGGGATGTCGTGTGCGACCCTTCAATCGACGTCGTGATGCACGCGGCTGGTGAAGATTTGCGAATTTGTCTGCTCAGGACCGGAAAACTGCCACGGCGGGTCTTCGACGTCCAGATGGCCGCGGGCTTGATGGGTCTCAGCTACCCGTTGTCGCTGGTGAACCTGGTCGGTCAAGTCCTGGGCATCAGCGCTAAGTGGGAGTGAGACACGCACGGACTGGCGACATCGGCCCTTAACGCCGGCTCAGCTCCACTACGCGCTCGATGACGTCCGCTACTTACTGGATTTGGCTGATCGATTCACCGCCAAACTTGCTCAACTTGGTCGCGCGGATTGGGCCGAGGCGGAGTTCGAGGAATTCATTCAGTCGGTTGCCCGACGAGGAGATGAAGACCGTTGGCGGCGCTTGCCGGGTCTGCACCTGCTAGGCCGGCGCAATCTGGAGATGGCGCGACGACTTTCCGAGTGGCGTGAGGACGAGGCCCGGCGCCAGAACCGGCCGCTACGCCAGGTCTTGCGCGACGATTTATTGGTAGCCATCGCCAAGCGCCAGCCTTTCAATCGGCGCGAACTCGAAGCCCTCCGCGACTTCAACCGGCCCGCGCTCCTGAGCCGGAGCCAGGCGATTCTGGAAATCTTGAACCAAGCCCGCTCCGTCCCGGAAGAGTCGCTTCCCGATTCTCCCGCACGGTTCGACGAGCCGCCCGGCCTCTTGACTCTGACCAACCTCCTTTCGGCGGCTTTGGCGCAGTGCTGCGCACAGAAACAAATTGCCGGTTCGATGGTCGCCAATGTCGCCGATCTCAAACAACTGATTCGCTGGCATCTCGATGGGCGGAACGACAACGAACGGCCCGCGCTCCTTCAAGGATGGCGAAGCTTGTTTTGCGGCCAGCACCTGCTTGATGTTCTCGAAGGCCGTCTGGCCCTGCGCGTCGTCAACTCAGCGAGTGAGTTCCCGGTGGCACTGGAGCCAATCAACGCGCCACCATCAGAATTGTCATAAAAACAACTGTTTTTTCGGCATAACCATGACAAGAACGATCAGTTGTTTCACAAACTGCTTTGGTGCCGCGGGCGTCTGGTCGGCGGTCGAGCGGATTCGCGAGACCGGCATCGATCACCTGGAACTGGCTTTGCGAGGGCACAACTTCGGTGGGCTCGTGATTCCCGAGTCGGCGGTGATCACCGAGCAGGCCGCCGATCACGAGGTCGACGCGTTCAAGGGGCATCTGGCCCGGCATGGGGTCACGATCAGTGGCTGCAACGTCGGCGGCGCCGACATTCGAAACGAATGACGGGGTCGAGTTGACCGAGCGCCGGCTGCGGTTCGCCGCGCGCTGGTTCGGTGTCGCCGTTTGTGTTTCCGGTGCGGGCCAACCGGCAGATTCGGCCGAGCGCCGGACGATCGTCGAGCACCTCCGCCGGCTTGGCGACACTGCCAGTGAGTGCGGAATCACCCTGGCGCTCGAGACTCACAAAGGGCCCACTCAAAACGCGGAGGCCATGCTGTGCCTGATGAACGACGTTGACCGTCGCCAGATCCGCCTCAACTTCGATACCGGCAACATCGCCTACTACAACAGCGGCGTCGACCCATGCGACGAGCTCGATAAGGTCAAGCACCTGGTGCGGAACGTGCATCTCAAGGACAACCATGGCGGCTTCGAGGAGTGGTACTTTCCCGCTCTTGGTGACGGCGGGAGTGTCGACTTCGTCCGCGTCAGGGAGATCCTCGATGGAGTGGGATTTGCCGGTCCCTATACAATCGAGATCGAGGGAATCGGCGGCGAGCCCGAGCCAGGACTCGAGGCAAGGCAACAGCGGGTCACTCGCAGTGTGAGGCACTTGCGAGACTGCGGGTATTTCGACTGACGATGCGAAAGATGGATTGTATCCAACCGGCTGGAAAAGTGACCATTTTCTCCTCACGGATGAGTTTGGAATCCCGTTAAACTTCCACCCAAACCTCATCCCCGCGAATCTCGGAACGAAACCGGTGCACTCCTTGGCCGCGGATGGTTGTGCAACGCCCGTCGGTCAGCTTGAACCGCCATTGGTGGAGCGGGCACACCACTTCTCCGTCGTCGATCCAACCATGGCCCAGTGACCCGCCCGAGTGAGGACAGCGTCCGGAAAGCGCGACCACGCCATCGCCGGTCCGGAACACCGCTATCCGCATTCCGGCTGCGTCCAGCGACTGGCCTCGGCCATCGACAAGCTGGTCGACCCGGCAAACCGAGATCCATTCGGCCATCCTACGGCTCCCTCATGTCGAACCAACTCGGCAAACGAAAAACCTAGGACTTGCGTCCGAGGTGGTGAACCACTTACATTCTATACTAATGCTTTTCCGCACCAAAACTGTGAGACTGCGCGAGGAAAGGTCACGTGGGACGCTCATACCGGTTGAAGCTTGTGCTGGACATACTTTCGCTGGTAGGGATTGGCCTCCTGCTCTTGGTTCAGACCGGATGTGACGTGCCAGCGCGCACCGCGCCGGATCTGGTTTGGGGGCTGCACGGAGTGAATCCTGGGCACTTACATAAGCCGCGCGCCGCGGCGTTCGACGCCCAAGACCATTTGTTTCTCGCTGATCTGACCGATCGGATCCAGGTTTTCGACCGTGACGGCAATTACCTGCGTGGATGGCCGACGCCCGATTTTAACGTGGATGGGCCGAGTGGACTCACCGTCGACCGTTTTGGACGATTGTTGGTGGCTGACACTCACCTCTATCGCGTTTTGGTTTATTCCCCTACCGGCGAGGTGCTCTTACAGATTGGCGACGGAGTGCAGGGAACGACGCCGGGCCGGTTCGGGTATCCCACCGATGTGGTGATCGACCGTGCCGGCAATTTCTACGTCTCCGAGTACGGCGAGAACGATCGAATCCAGGTGTTTTCTCCCGAGGGCAAGTGGCTGCGACAATGGGGAGGACACGGCTACGAGCCGGGCGAGTTCCTCAAACCGCGGCGCTTGCCATCGACGAACAAGACCGGCTTTTCGTCGCCGACAGTTGCAACCACCGCATCCAGGTCTTCGACACTCAGGGCAATTTACTCAAATCCTGGGGCTCGCGAGGTGATCACCCGGGTCAACTCAGTTATCCTTACGACCTGACGATCGGCCCGGACCATTGTCTTTACGTTTGTGAGTACGGCAACCATCGGGTGCAGAAGTTTTCGCTCGACGGCCAGCCGCTGGGGCTTTGGGGGAGTGCCGGGCGCGAACCCGGGCAACTTTACAACCCCTATGCATTGGCCGTCGACAGTCGGGGCGTGGTTTCGGTCGTCGACTCGAACAACCATCGCGTGCAACGATTCCGATTGTGAGTCCAGCCAAGGGAGATGAGAGCGATGATGCTGGGCAACTGGTCGATCACGTTCGGCAACCCTTGGTGGCTGATCCTGATTCCGATGATCCTGCCGCCGCTGATCTGGACGAGCTTCCGCAGCTTGGCCGGGCTTGGCCCGATCCGTCGCACGATGGCGATCTTGTTCCGGACGGCCGTGATCAGCCTGATCATCCTGGCGCTGGCCGATCTGCAATCGATTCGTCGGACCGACCGCCTGACCACGATGTTCTTGCTCGACGCCTCCAACAGCGTGCCCCGCGAATTCCAGAAGGCGGCACTTGGCTACGTGAGTGAAGCGTCCAAGAATCGCCGCCGAGAGGATCTGACCGGCGTCGTGGTGTTCGGCAAGGAGCCGCGAGTCGAGATACCCCCTGCCCCCAGCGAGCTCAATCTACTGGGCATCGAGAGCACAGTCGATCCGGAGAACACCGACCTGGGTGCCGCGGTCAAGCTGACCTTGGCGACATTTCCCGAGGATACCGCCAGAAGGATCGTGGTGCTCTCAGACGGGAATGAAAACCGAGGCAACCTGCTCGAGCAGGCCCAGGCCGCCAAGTCGCTTGGCGTCCAGGTCGACGTCGTGCCGATCGACTACCAATACGACCGGGAAGTGTTGGTCGAGAAGGTCATGATTCCTCCGGACGTCAAGATGGGGGAAACCGTTAACATCGACGTCGTGATCCATGCCAGCGAACCGACAACTGGGACATTGCAGATCTTCCAGAAGACCGACAATTATCGGGCTCCCGCCCTCGGCAACGAACAGCCTGAACCGGTCCAACTGAAGCGGGGGATCAACGTAAAAACTCTCAGACATGTCATCAAGGATCCGAATTTTTACACGTTCAGCCGAGTTCATACCCGACAAAGACAGCGGTGATCGGCGGGCGATCAATAACAAGGCCGAAGGGTTTACGCACGCGCGTGGTAAGGCCCAAGTGCTCTTGATCGAAGGAACGCGAGACGAGCACGCCGAGCTGGTGAAGGCTTTGCGCGAGAAAGAAATCGAGGTCAAGATTCTGGTCGCCCCCAAGATCGACGGCTCGGGTGGCGTCGGCGGTGATCCGCTTCCCACTGATCTGGCCCAGCTCCAGCCCTATGACGCGGTGATTCTCGGTAACGTGCCCAAGGAAGCATTCACCGAGAGTCAGCACCAGCTCCTCGCTTCAAACTGTCATGACATGGGTGCTGGACTCGTCATGCTTGGAGGGCCTGACAGCTTCGGTGCCGGCGGCTGGATGAACACGCCGGTCGAGAAGGCACTGCCGGTCGACATGCAGATCAAGGCGATCAAGGTCCAGGGCATCGGCGCGATGGCCCTCATCATGCACGCGAGCGAGATTCCCGAAGGGAACTACTGGCAGAAGGTCGTGGCCAAGGCCGCGATCAGCGCACTTTCGAGCTACGACTACGTCGGCCTGTTGCACTGGGAAGGACAGGAAGCCTGGCTCTTTACGCTCCGCGCAATCGGTTCGGGGCGCACCAGCATGCTACGGGCGATTGACCGAATGACACCCGGCGATATGCCCGACTTCGACCCTTCGCTCCAGTTGGCCATGAGAGATCTGAACAGGATTCCTGAGGCGATGACCAAGCACATCGTGGTCATCAGCGACGGCGACCCAACCCCGCCGAGTCCACAGGTTATCAGCCAGCTTGCCGCGAGCAAGATCACGGTGACGGCCGTTCTGACCGCCGCGCACGGCAACGATCCCGGCGCCGCCAGCGTGATGCGAAACCTTGCCGTGCGTACCAAGGGAAAGTTCTACAACGTCACAAACCCCAGGGCACTGCCGCGGATCTACCAGAAAGAAGCCCGTTCGATTTCCCGACCATTGATCTTCGAGCAGCAGACACCATGGGAACCCAAGCTCAACTACCCGATCACCGAGCCGGTGATGGGTCTCACCGAGCCACTGCCGGGGATTACGGGGTTGGTGCTGACTTCCCCCAAGGAAAACGAGCTGGTGGAAATCCCATTGGTCTCGCCATTGCCGACCGGACAGCTCAATCCTTTGCTTGCGCATTGGTCCTATGGTTTGGGACGATCTGTCGCCTTCACATCGGACGCCGGACGGCGCTGGGCCAAGACCTGGCCCGATTGGAAGGGCTACGTCGCTTTCTGGTCGCAGACAATTCGATGGGCAATGCGGCCGGCCGACCGCGGTAACCTCACCCTCACCCTCCGACGCGAGGAGGGGCGGATCAAGGTCGTGGTCGATGCGCTCGATAAGAAAAGCGAGTTCCTCAACTTTCTCCAGATCCAAGGCTATGTCGTCGATCCCGACCTCAAGAACTCCTCGATCGAATTGGTCCAGACCGTGCCCGGACGGTACGAGGCGACGATCGAAAACGCCGAGGCCAGTGGAAACTACTTTGTTAACCTTGGCTACAACGGGCCCGACAAAGTTCAAGGTTTTATCTCCACTGGCGTCTCGGTTCCCTATTCGGATGAATACCGCGAGCTGCGATCGAACCCAACGACACTTGAGACATTGGCATCCTTGACCGACGGTCAGGTCGTCCTGTGGAAGTACCTGCCAGACGGCCGAGTCGACCTTGACCGAACCGCGAAGGGGGCCGATCACTTCCGCCGCGATCCCAGCCTGATCAATCCCCGCTCGTTCGCCGCACTGTGGCCGATCCTTCTCTGGCTGGCGGCATGCCTGTTCCTGGGCGATGTTGCGGTTCGCCGCATCGCCTTGGACGTGGACTGGATCAAGCAGACCGCCGTCAATGAGTGGAAGAAGCTGCGCGGCCAGGAGACGGCGACCGCCAGCGAGTACATGGACAAGCTGAAGAGCCGCAAGGCCGAGGTAGATGAACTGCTCGATCGCCCGCGATCGGCCGCCCGAACCGAGACGGCCTCGCCGTTGTTCCCAACCGAGGCTCCCACCGGCCCCATCGGTGAACCGCTTCTGGAAGGGGGCGAACTGATCGATCGAGCTCGATCGGTACGGCCGGCGGTGACGCCGCAAGCTCTGAGTATCGCCGCGGGATCGCAAGAGCCCGAGAAACAAAGCTACACCAACCGCCTGCTCAAAGCCAAGCAGAAGGTCTGGGAGGACCGCGAGAAAGACAAGAAGGGTTCTGGATAGTCAGTTGTCAGTTGTTAGTTGTCAGTTGTTCGCTTCGCGAAAGACCCGGCAAACCTGGATACTCTGGCTCTTAACGACTGACCACCGACCACCGACCGCTGGCAACGGACCACGGACTATGGGCCACTGACAACTGACAACTGACAACTGACAACTGACAAGAAAGGAACGTAGTCGATGGCAGCATTTCCCAGCGAATCGATGGAAGCCCGGGCCGAGGATTTTCGAGTGGCCTACGACCGGGTCAAGGGCGAGATCGCCAAAGTGATCGTCGGCCATGACGAGATTGTCCACGGGGTCTTGACGTGCCTGTTCATCGGTGGGCACGCGCTTCTCGAAGGTGTGCCCGGACTGGGCAAGACCCTGTTGGTCCGCACGCTCGCCGACGCCGTTTCGCTCGACTTCAATCGAATCCAGTTCACGCCCGACCTCATGCCCGCGGACATCATCGGCACCAACATGGTCATGGAGCTGCCCGACGGACGTCGCGTGTTCGAGTTCCAGCCCGGTCCGGTCTTCTCGCAGATCGTGCTGGCCGATGAGATCAATCGCGCCACCCCGAAGACGCAGTCGGCGCTGCTGGAGGCGATGCAGGAGCACTCGGTCACAATCGGCGGCCACGTGCACCAGCTCAAGGAGCCGTTTTTCGTGATGGCCACGCAGAACCCGATCGAGCAGGAAGGGACCTATCCGCTGCCCGAAGCGCAGCTCGACCGGTTCCTGCTCAAGCTGGTGGTCGGCTATTCGACGCGCGACGAGTTGAGCACGATCCTCGATCGGACCACGCGTGGCGAGCGGCCGAAAGCCGAGAAAGTGCTGGACGGCGAGACGCTCTTGCGGCTTCAATCCTTGGTTCGCGACGTCATCATCGCGCCGCACGTTCAAGATTACGCCATCCGGTTGGGACTGGCGACTCACCCACAGGGGCCTTATGCCGCCGGAGCGACCAATCAGTATATTCGCTGGGGAAGCAGCCCCCGCGGAGTCCAGACGCTCGTCCTGGCCGCGAAGGTCCGATCCTTGCTGGACGGCCGATTTAACGTCAGCTTCGAAGATCTGCGCCGCGTTTATCTGCCCAGCTTGCGCCATCGTGTCCTCCTGAATTTCGAGGCCCAGGCCGAAGGGATCGAACCCGATAATATCCTTCTCAAAGTCCTCGACGCCGTCCCGGAGAAAGCCGAGACCCGCGCCGCGTGATGGTTGTTCGCAGTCGATCACGTCAGCCGCCCGATAACCACGCACCTGGGAAAAACGACCGAACGGCAAACCAATGCGCGACATCTACGATCCACCCCCCGCGCCGGAGCAAGACTGGACGCCTCCCAAGCCGGAGCCCTTGATCTTTACGACCGGTGACCTGTTGTGCCTCGTCGGTCTTTGTGCTGCGTTGTTCGCTGGATCGGTCGCGGCCTGGCGCACCGAGCCCACGCTGGCCATGGCGACGGCCGCGGCCGGAACGCTGGTGATCTTCGAAAGTTGGTTCACGGCTCTCGGCTTTTTACACCGTTGTTCGCCGTTGCGGCTGAAGGCGCGCTGGATGATCTTCCTGGCCGCGCTGGTGCCCTGGCTGTTAGGGCTGGGAGTGGCCGTGATGCTGATGCTCTCATTGTTTTGGATTTCTGACTACGTCGGCTGACCGTGTGCCCGCGCCATCCAAAGGCGACCACGTCCTCGACCAAGGAACCGCCATGGCCGCTTCCGCCTCGCTCACTCCTGCCTCGACGCCTCGATCGTCGAGCTCTGGCTCGACGTCGTTACTCGACCCGGAGTTCCTTCACAAGCTCGAGCAGCTCGAGCTCGTCAGCCGCAAGATCTTCGTCGGGCGAATGAAGGGCGAGCGCAAGAGCAAGCGCCGCGGCTCGTCGGTCGAGTTCGCCGAACATCGCAACTACGCGTACGGGGATGACCTGCGACACATCGACTGGAACGTTTACGGCCGGCTGGACAAACTGTTCTTGAAGTTGTTCCTCGAGGAGGAAGACCTCCACGTTTACACGCTTTTGGACACGAGCCGGTCGATGGACTTCGGCACTCCCACGAAGCTGAGATATGGGCAGCAGGTGGCGGCGGCTCTCGCATTCATCGGCCTGGTCAATCACGATCGTGTTCTACTCGACACCTTCAGCACTCAGCTCGATCAGGGCATCCATGGCATTCGAGGCCGCTCGCAGATGTGGCGAGTCATTCAGTACCTCGAGCAGCTCGAACCCTCGGGCGAGGGCAACCTGACTGGAGCGGCCCGTGAATTCGCGATCCGGCACGCGGGCAAGGGCGTCGTCGTCGTCATCTCCGACTTCCTCGATAAGCATGGCTACCAAGAAGCGTTGCGTTATTTGCTGGCCCGGAACATGGATATCTACGTCGTGCACATCCTGAGCCAAGAGGAAGTCGAACCGGAGTTGGTTGGCGACTTGCGGCTGGTTGACTGCGAGGACGAAGAGACCGCCGAGATCACGATCAGCGCACCTCTCTTGAAAAGGTACAAGGACAACTTGAACGCATTCGTGGGCGGCCTGAAGGAATGGTGCACTCAGCGTGGAATCACTTACATCTTTACAACCAACCTATACCCTTTTGACAAGCTGATTCTCAACTACCTCCGCGAGCGCGGACTGGTCAAGTGAGTCATCGGTCAGTGGTCAGTGGTCAGTTGTCCGTTGTCCGTTGTAAAGAAGCCGACCACTCACTTAGTCATTAGCCGTCAGTCATTTGTAAAGAAGCTAACCAACCGCGCGATCCGCTTCGATAAACAACTGACAACTGACAACTGACAACTGACAACCGACAACCGACATAACCAAAGGTTATTCATGAATCGCTGGGACGTCACAAACCCTTTGGTATTCTTCGGGATCGCCGGCGCGGTCGTGTCGTATTTGCTGTATATGATGATCCGGCGGCGCAAGGGCGACCGATCCGGCATGCCGGATCACGAGCCGGACTTATGAGCGGCTAGGAGGACTGAGGTCATGTCCAACATCTGGAGTCGCTTGAATGGATTGAGTTTCCCCTTCGAGTTCAACTCGCCGCTGGGGATGGGGTCGTGGTTCGTGCTGGCGGGTGTGCCGGTCGGGATCATCGCGCTTTACTTTCTCAAGCTTCGGCGCCGGCCGGTCCGGGTTCCCAGCACGATCTTGTGGCGAAAGAGCCTGGAGGACCTGCACGTCAACAGTTTGTTTCAGCGGTTACGGCGCAACCTTCTGCTGTTCCTCCAGCTACTGGCGGTGGCGCTGGCGATGATCGCGCTGGCGGGACCCCGGATGAAGGGAAGCGTCGGTCAGGGGCAGCGGTTCGTGCTGATGATCGACAACTCGGCGAGCATGTCTGCGACCGACGTCGCGCCCAGCCGCCTGGCTCAAGCCAAGGAGGCCGCCAAGAAGGTCGTTCGAGACATGGATGCCGATGATCTGGCGATGGTGATCACATTCGCGGATTCGGCGCAAGTGAAATCGAATTATACGGGGGATCGCCGGACTCTCGCCCAGCGCATCGACGCGATTGAGCCGACCCAGGCGTCCACGTCGCTCCGTGAAGGACTTCAGGTGGCCGCCGGTCTGGCCAATCCTTCGAAGCAGATTGGTGAAGGAGTTGCCGCGTCCTCCTCCATCGTAACCCCGAGCTTTGTACCTCTATACCGACGGCGGCTTCGCCGATGTCGAGGGTTTCAGTCTGGGCAACCTCAAGCCCCAGGTCGTCGTGATCGGGCCCCCTCCCCCACCCTATTCGGCTCCAACCGACGGAAAGAGCCCGGCCACCCGATGGCAAAGTCCGCTCTCGAAACCCCTCGGACAACCTGGCGATCCTTGCCTTGCAAGCGAGGCGGGACGAGGACAAGCCCGAGGTCTATCAACTCTTCGGTCGCGTCCACAACTTTCGCGACGAGGAGGTCGCCACCGAAGCCCAACTCTATCGCCTCGCGGCTGACAAGCCGGGAGATGAAGGGATCCTTGGTCGACACGATCGCACTCAAACTCGGCCCCAGAGCGACCAGTCGTTCAAATTCGATCTCCCCGATACCGGCTTGACTCCCTATGAGGTACGCTTGACGGTCAAGGACGCACTCGAATTGGACAACCACGCATTCGTGGTCGTCGGCACCACGCGCAAAGCCCAAGTCCTGACCGTCACACCCGGCAACCGATACCTGGTCGACACGCTCAAGACGCCGTACGCCACCGAGCACGCCGATATCACGATCGTCACACCCGAGGAAGCCAAGGGCGAGGCGATCGCCCGAGAGATCAAGGGAGGACGTTACGACTTGATCATTTACGACGGTGTCAAACCCGAATCGAATCCCCAAGCGAATGCGCTCTATTTCGGCGAGTTTCCTCCCGGACCGGCCTACGCCAAGCCCAAGGAGGTCGAACAACCCGTGATCCTGGACTGGGATATCGCCCACCCGATGATGCAATACATTCGTGATCTCTCGCTGGTTTATGTCGCCAAGGCGAACATCGTCGACCTCCCGGTCGGGGCGAAGAGCTTGATCGACAGTAACCAGGGACCGTTGGCTTTCATGGCGTCCGCGCGAGGGATACACCGACGCGGTCGTGACGTTTCCCTTGATCGACGGCACCACGCCCAATACGACCTGGTTTCGTTACATTAGCTTTCCGCTCTTCATTCTGAATACCATTCAAGCCTTGGGCAATGTCCGCGAAGGCGCTGGTGAAGAGTTGGCCACCCCGGCCGGCCTGTCGCCATCCATGCCGAGACGCCCAACCGGGCGATCAAGGTGACATCGGCCGACGGCCGACAACCGTGGAAGGTGCCGCGCTCCCCCCAGGGTACGTTTATCTACAACCAGGCCAACACAACCGGGGTTTACCAGGCGACCTGGGAGCCCAAGGGCCTGTTGCCGTTCGCCGTCAATCTGTTCGACACGCGTGAGAGCGACCTGGCCCCGCGCGGTCTAGTGCCTGAAGGCGCGCCCGAGAGCATGGCCGAATCCTACGAGATCAAGATCGGCTACAATCCCGTCGTCGGCACGCAGAAGCCGGCGCAGGTCCAGAAGGACGTCTGGTGGTGGCTGGCGCTCGGGGCCTTGGGCGTCTTGCTCGTCGAGTGGTACATCTATAACCGGCGCGTTTACGTCTGATCAGGGCGGACGAAAGCTCAGCGAAGCCCCTTGGACCGCAAGAGTTGATCGGCCCAGGTGGCCAATTTGCCGGCTGAGAGGCGGCTTCGCCTCCTCATCGGTATTCGATTTCCAGATCATAGCCCACGCGGTCGTAGGCGGCATCAAGAACTGCCTGTATGTCCAGACGAGCCTCGGGATCGCCTGGTTTCAAGGGGATTGGGATCACCGGGAGACGCTGAGGCAAACGGATTGGAGACAGCACGCCCTCGGGGCCTCTGTCGTTCCTTGAGACAGACGAGATACGCGTGCTGTCCGACTTCTTTCGGGCAAGTCGACTGATCCTATTGCCCCGCAACAGGTCGATCTCCACCCAATGACTCGGCGACCGCATGACCTCTCTCCGCTTCTTTCTCGAAACTCTCACGGCCAGGCGATCCGGGCACTTTGTTCGTTGGGCTCAGGATTTCGATGACGGCAACGACATCGCGCGTCTCGAGGTCGATCACCTTCAAAAACGCCTCATGGATTTCCTCTTCGAACCAGGTGATCGCGATCGACCGGTTCAGCGACGTCTAAGTGCGAGGCTTCTCCTCTAAGCGAGAAAGGAACATCTTCCCATCTCGGGCGACTCACAACCTCGATATCCGGAATTCGACTGTTGCGGCGTCGAACGTTGGGTCGGCTTTCATTAGTGATGTAGACACGTTCCTCGACCCGAACGATATATTTCGGACGCAATTGAGCAGCTCAATAGGTCTCGAAACCCGGAGATCAGGTTGATGGTGGACGTCGGGCCAGAGGCTGGGATTCTCCAGGATAAGGATCCATGCCTGGAAATGGCGAGGGCATCGTCGAAGATCCTCCGAGTGTGAAGACGGGAATGGGTGCCACTTCCAGTTAATTCTAGCAATTGACCGCCTCGCTGATCATCGTCAGCCCTGGACCAACCTGGCTCCATTGCCGCGCGCTTTCCGGTGAGCCGTCTGACGATCCAGTCCGAGGGGGCCTATCGCGCGCGGAGCACAAACCGGCTGATTTCCGGCGGGCATCCGTAGCGAACCGGGTGTTTTCCGGCCACGCCCTCGCTGACGTACATCAACGTTCGGCCGCGCACGAAAGAATCCACGGTCGAACCTGCGGGAGTACCGGCTGGGCATGAACACCGGGCCGACCAGGGGCAGCCGGATTTGCCCGCCGTGGTTATGACCGGCCAACATCAGGTCGACGTCCCAATCCTGGGCTCGATAGAACAGGTCTGGCGAATGACTCAACAGCAGACGTAAATCGGCCGGCGGCACGTCTTCGGCTCAAAGGCGGGTCCCCAGGGGCCGACGTTCCGCCGATCGCCAGGACCGTGCCGTCGACGATCAATCGTGATCCAGCGTCCTTCCAGCGTCTCGAACCAGCGCGGCCCAACTCCCGACGATCACCCGCGGTTGATGTGACTCGTCGTGGTTGCCCAGGATCGCGAATTTCCCAAGCCGGGCCTCGGTGGTCCCAGCAAGGGCTCGATCCAGGCGATGACGTCATCGTGTTCCACAATGTCGCCGGTGATAACGACCAGGTCGGCTCGCCAGTCTCGACAAGCGTCGACAACCATTTCAAAATAGCGACGCTCGAAGCAAGGGGCGAAGTGGAGGTCGGTGATCTGGACGATGCTGCAGGCCGATCGAGCGGCTCCGGAAGTTCGGGACCGCGACGTTCCCATCGCGCAGGCGAAGCCGAAACGATTGGTTGCGCGGAAGCCGTAACAGCGAGTGCATGCCGGCCCGGGCCGATCAAGCGCGGCAGTTCCTTCAGGCTGGGTCAGGTCGAGCGTTTGAGACGTCCCCGTGGATTCCGTCGGGCGGCGACGCCAGGCAATTCGCGATGAGGTGAGCGGCAGAACGAGTGCCGGAGACCATGCACAAAAGGCGCGTAGCCGCAAAACGGCCACGACCAGTTCCACCATGGGTCCTGAACGTGCATTCCAGAGCAGGAACGCCGACGAGATCCACAGACCAGCGACACGAGTAGGCAATGGACCCGATCCATCAGCGACTCGGGGAAACCCAGGCCGCTGACCCATGTTGACGATCAGGACGAAATGGTAGAGGTGTCCGAGGGCGGGTGGCGATGGCGAGCACCAGGATGACAGGCCATGGCCAGTCATGATTCATGCGTGCGAGTTCTCGATTGTCGGAGAGTCCAGTGCCTCGTGATTCTGGTCGTTTAGCGGGTTGGCGGGGGCGGACTGAGTGGTGGCGAAGTCGCCGACACACGACTCGGAGGAAGGATTGGCCGGTGGGGAAGCCGATGGGCCGGAGCCCGTGTTCTGAATCGAGACCTGGCTTTGGCTTGGGACCCGTCTCTGGTGATGCGAGCCAGCCTGAAGGGGTGGCCGCAGCATGCGCAGAGCTTGTTCCACGGCTTCCATCAAGCGGTCCGCCCGGAACGGCTTATAGAGCACGGTCTGGAGTCCTTCTTGCCGTGCCTTGACAATCGAGTGGCTAGGGTCCCAGCCGAAGCCGGTCATGAGAATGATCGGGCACGTTGGGCTGGACTTCGCGGAGACGTTTGTAGGCCTCGTAGCCGTCGAGGTCAGGCAATCGGATATCGACCAGGGCCGCCGAATAGGGGGTCTGGCGCATGAGAGCGATCGCTTCATGACCGTCGCGGGCCGTCTCGACGCTGGCTCCCTGACAGCCGAGCAGATGGTGCGCCGATCGGCGGATGGCCTCGTCGGCGTCGACCACCAGGATTCGTGTCCCGCCCAGGCGAGGCGTGGGATTGCGTCCGGTTCTGCTTGGCTTGGGGTGCAACGGTTGAGCCGGCCTTGTGAATCAAGGCTGCGAATTTCGCGGGCACGGTACAGCAAGTGGCGAAGCCGGGCGATGATGTCCTCGTCGTGACCGGCGTATCGATCCAGAACGGTGGTCGCATCGGTAATGATGTCATCCAGCGGCAGGGCCAACTCGCGATTGATCGCTTCGACCGACGCGGCTCGCCGTGCTGACCTTCTCAGCCTCGAGGAGCTCCAGCGTGTTGAGAGCCGCGGCGATGTTGCGACCATAGATCTCGATGAATTGGCGGTCGCGGTCGTCGAACGCGTCGGGCTGCGGACTCTCGACATTCAGCGTCCCGATGACACGCCATGGATGATCAAGCGGAACCGTCAACGAGCTCCGTGATCCCGCGGCCCCTTCGATATAAAGAGGGTCCTTGGTCGTGTCCGGGCACAAGTAGGAGCGCCCGTGGCCGCCACGAAGCCGGTCACGCCGTTGTTCTCAGTTCGGGCGTACAACTCCCGGTTCGCGGCCAAAGGGGTCATCCCCTCGGTCAAGAGCGGAATCAGCCGGTGCGTCGACCGCTCGAGCAGACCGGATCTCAATAAAGTCCAGTCCGAGCAGGTCCTTCATATGGCGGGCGATGTTGTACTTGAGCAGGTCGGTCCGCTCCTCGACAGCCATCTCGGCGAGCTCGTCGGGAGTCAGGTCGGCCAGTTCATCACCCGCCTGGTGGATTGCGTTGACCTTGAGCTGCTGCTGTGTCTCGTCTGTCGTTTCACGGGTGAGGGCGATCAGGTGCGTCAGCGTGTTCGACGAGTCGAACACCGGTGTCACCGTGAGCCGGAGATACCGATTGCCGGCGATCTTCATCGCCGTGCCGGCGGGCCCTTTCGAGGCAACCGCCGACGTAAACGGGCAGGTGTCGGGTCCCAGGATCTCCGAATGCCCCAGCGCTTGATAGAATTGGCTGCCAATGGTCTGGATCGCCGGATCGGTCAGGAGGTGGAACTCAGGGTTGGCCCAGATAATCCTCAAGTCCGGATCGACAACAGCCACACCATCGGAAATCGCGTCGAGGATCTCCTCCGCCTGAATGAGCATCCCAACCCATCGGACCGCCGAAAGTTGCGACGCATCGACATAGACTGCCGAGTATGTCTGATCGCGCAGCATCGCCAATGCCTTGGAGATCGTGCGCACCGTCACCAGCTCGAACGACTCGGACAGGCAATCGAGGGTCGACCTCCCACGCGAGCTGTCACGATCTATGACCAATAGTCGAGGCTTTTCCGCCACACCGGCCACCCCTGCCCCTAGGACAACCACCCTCGGCCCGACCAAGGAGCCGACTCAGGCACTACTCCGGTCCCGAACCTGAACACGGTTCAAATTGATCCTAACTCCCTCAGATCCGTACGGCAAGACAAAGCTCGCGACCAATCGATCGAGACAATGGTAAATATAAGATTAATCAAATACTGGAGGCAAGTGGCACGACTTAGGCAAACCAGGTAAAGCACGCGCGGGTCTAAGCTTTGTCGTGATGGCGACGGAGCGATGGCCTTTCTTGCGACGGCTCGCTTGACAGGCTGGCGAAATCGCACTTAGCATCGGGAAATGCTGGTACCATCTCGGGCCGAGCGATTCCCTGCTGCGACGGAGTGTACGTATGCGTTCGACCCAGCGGTTGACTGGAAAACACGGCGCTCTCTTAGTCGTGGACCTTCAGGATAAGTTGCTGGCCTCGATTTCTGGCCGCGACCTGGTTGTGGCAAACACGATCGGCGTTGATCCGAGCCGCCAAAACGCTCGGCCTGCCGGTCTGGGGCACCGAACAGTATCCAAGGGGACTGGGCCCGACCGTCGCCGCGGTTGCCGAGTTGATTTCAGAACGACCGGCGAAGACGACCTTTCACTGTCTGCGCCGTTCCTCAGCTCCTGGAACAGCTTTACGGCCGCCATGTCCGCCATGTGACCCTTGCCGGCATCGAGGCCCACGTCTGCGTGGCCCAGACGGCCCTCGAACTACTCGACCTGGGGTTTCGGGTTCAGATCGTCGCCGACGCGGTGGCATCGCGCCGAGCCGTGGATTGGGAATTCGCACTTCGTCGCGTGGAACATGCCGGTGCGATCGTCTCAACTACCGAAGCCGTCATTTTCGAATGGACCGAGACCGCCGACCGGCCCGAGTTCAAGGCGATCAGCGAACTGATCAAGTCGCTGAATCGGCCGCAGGCGAATTGAGTGGTTTTCACGAAATCCAGTCTCTGTTCTCATTGAGGATTACTCTCAGGAGTCTCACTCGTGCCCGTTGTATCGCGACCCGCGGCGCCTGGCCCTCTGAGTCCTTCCCATCGTGTGCTGATGGGTCCTGGCCCCAGTGACGTGCACCCTCGCGTCCGAGCTGCCTTGGGGCTGCCATTGCTTGGTCATCTCGACCCGGAGTTCGCGGCCCTGATGGACGAGACCCAGGATTTGCTCCGCTACGTCTTTCAAACGCAGAATCGGCTGACGCTCGCCATCTCGGGGACAGGTTCGGCAGGTATGGAGACCGTCGTCGTCAACCTGATCGAGCCCGGTGATCGGATGCTGGTCTGCATCAACGGCGTTTTCGGTGCGCGGATGAAAGACGTCGCCGAGCGCGCCGGCGCCGAGGTCACCACGATCGAGCGGCCGTATGGCGAAGTCTTCGATCCGGACGAGGTGAGAACGGCCGTCGAGCGCGATCGGCCCAAGGTCGTCGGAATCGTCCACGCCGAGACATCAACGGGTGCCTGGCAGCCGGTCGAGGAGATTGCCAGGGTCGCCCACGAGGCGGGCGGCGCTGCATCGCGCTGGACACGGTAACTTCACTCGCGGGGGTCCCGGTTGAGATCGATGGTTGGGAGATTGACGCGGTCTACTCCGGCACGCAGAAATGCTTGAGCTGCCCTCCGGGGCTTGCCCCCGTGTCATTCGGCCCGCGAGCCGTCGAGGTGCTGAATCAGCGCAAGACCAAGGTCCAGAGCTGGTATCTCGACCTGACCATGATCCAGAAGTACTGGGGGAGCGACCGTTTCTATCACCACACCGCGCCGATCAGCATGAACTACGGATTGCGCGAGGCACTCGCCTTGGTGGCCAAGGAGGGACTCGAGGCGCGGATCGCCCGGCACGCGCTCAACGGCCAGGCGCTTCACGCGGGGCTAGCCGCGATGGGATTGAGCCTCGCGACTGTTCCCGGACACCGCCTTCCCCAGTTGACCTGCGTCTTGATCCCCGAGGGAATTGACGACCTCACCGTGCGCCGCCGCCTGCTTAAAGACTGGGGCATCGAGATCGGCGGCGGTCTCGGGCCGTTCAAGGGTAAAGCTTGGCGAATCGGTCTGATGGGACACAGCTCGCGCCAGAGCAACGTCACTCTGGTCCTGTCGGCGCTTGAAACGTGCCTGCGCGACCTGGGCTACGAGGTCAAGCCCGGGGCAGGCACCGAGGCCGCGGTCGATGTCTATAACGGAGCGGCTCAGCCCGCGACCGTTGCCTGAGGCTGCCGCGCCAAATTCGGAAGTCGGCTCCTCCGTAGTCTGAGGAGCCGGCTTCGTTCGCGCGGTTCGGTCTCATTGACGGGCGCACGCTCTTTCTGTTCGTTAATTGGTTGAGCATCGACCGTGGCCTTCGCTCGCTCGGCTAACTTAATGACTTGATTGATGCGATCACGACGCATTGACAGTCGATTAACAAGCAAATCGACCTCTGCGATCTCGAGTTTCTTGATCTCAACATCGCCCCATGTAATCCGGAGTTCTGCTTCGGCTCTGGTGACGGTATGTTCGTCGACCATGCCGGGCTTCCGTTCATTCAATCGACGATTCCGAGCGGTGATGATCTCAGCGACGTTCCCTTGTCGCGTTGGCTCGATCCAGCTCGGCTGCCTTCCTTTTTCTCTCCAACTGAAGGAGAGCCAGCTCGTCGGTGATGTCATCGGCGAGTCCTTCCAATCTGGCCAGCACTAACAGAACTTTGCCCCGCGCCATCTCCAATTCTTGCGCAGAAATCATGTTCCTCTTTCGCATCTTCGCAGTTCCATCGTACTGTATCAGAGCCAACTTGAGCTCGACTTCCAGCTCGCGGATCGAACGGTTTGACGTGTCTAGGGAGCTTCGTGAATGGAGATCCGAACGACTCGAAGCGAGTTCAAGCGGTAGAGGGGCGTTCACGCTTGGCCCGGGAATCGCGACCGGCGGCGCAGGCACCTCGGGCCGGCTCGCGGGCTGGTCCGGCTTTCCGTCTAATGCTTCATTAGGGCATTGACGTCCGCCCGATCAAGCGCACGTTGAGCGCGGAGCTTGTCGAGCTCGCTCTCTAAAGCCTTTATTCGTTCCTCGGTCACTTCTTTCGCCGATCAATTCGAGGCGCGTCGTTTTTGATTTCCTGACTCGACGCCGGGGAGGCGTCGATCGCGAGCGCCGCAAGATCCGAATTGGCAGCTCCTCGCGAGACCTGAGTCTGAGCGTAGGAGACGGCGACGACTCCTCCGGCCGAGAGACCGGTTGCGAGGACAGTCAGTGCGATCCATTTCAGTTGAGCGAGTTTCATGGTAGTCAGTACTCCTTGGGTAAGAGTGAGTGTCGACACGGCGATCGCGCAGGTCTTGAGAGAGCTGAGATCCGGTCGCCGCCCGGACCGTCGCGGATAGAAGCGACGGAGGGACGGCCTCGGTGAGGTAGCGGGCGGGCATCGACGGTGCCGGTCCAGGATTGCGGCCGTCGGCGCATGGCCTCGTTGCGTCAGCCGCCGCTTGAGCAAGATCACGGCCCCGAGCCAATCGGCTGCGTACCGTCCCGACCGGACAACGCAGCTCCTCGGCCGCCTGGTCGTGAGTTCGCGCCTTGAGGTAGCACAACACGAGCACCGCACGGTACTTTTGCGGCAATCGATTCAATTCCTGGTCGAGAACTGGTCCGATCTCCAGATGGTCCGTCGTTTCCGGAGCGGCTGCCACATCCAGGTTCGGGAGTCGCCGTCTCCCGACCTCGGCGGCGGAGCGTGTTCGTCCTGGCCCGACTGGCGACGCGATAGGCTACGCCGTAAAGCCAATTTGACAAGTGACTTGGGTCCCGAATTGCTGACGCCTTACGTACGAGAATCAAAAATGTGGCCTGGAAGGCGTCCTCCACGTCCCTCGGGTCACGGAGAAACCTCCGGCAGAGCCCGAGCACCATGGGACCATGCAGGTCGACGAGTGCCTCGAACGCGAGCTTCGTCTCGCCGCGAGAGGTAACGTTCGAGAAGCTGGCCGTCCCCGAGGCCGGCGAGCGTCCCTTCGCGATACAAACGGTCGATCTGCCGCAATACGATGCCTTGGTGTGCATTTGCCATCAGTCAACGACTCCCGTGCATTTGGCCTATCAACCAAATTACTGCACGCGGGACCCGAAGCAATCCACAATATTGTAGGGTGCTCTGTGAGCACCGAATTTCAATTCGGTGTTCACAGAGCACCCTGCTGCCGGCGACAATCTCTCCGAAATGATTCGGCTTGGCCGCTTGCAGTGTTGGGCTTGGCACAGTAAACTGATCAATACGACGTCCGTAAGAGCCCGTCGATGCCTGTCGATCATTGCCATCTCAGTCAAAGGGGGCGTGCGATGCGCGAGCTGGAGAAGCCGGTGGCTCGGGTTTTCCGACGGTTGCGGTATCAGCGATTTCTGACCACGCTGGTGTGGTCGTGGGCGATCGCGCTGGCAGTCGTGGCCGGGGTAATCGCGGGTGAGAAGGTCCTGAGCCGCTCGATGCCGGGTCCCGAATGGCTACCGTTCGCCGCGGCCGGCACGCTGGGATTCGTGATCGCAGCCAGCTTCGCGATCCTTACTGGTCCAAGCCGCCTGGACGCCGCCGTGGCGATCGACCGCGTGTTCCATCTCAATGAGCGGCTCAGCTCGGCCTTGACCTTGCCCGAAGATCTTCGTGAGTCGCCGGCGGGTCGGGCCTTGATCGCCGATGCGGCCCGGAAGGTCGCCGACCTTGACGTGGGCGCCGAGTTTGGACTACGTCTCCCTCGACGTGCATGGGTCGTACTGATCCCGGCGACGGCCGCCGTCTTGCTGTTCTTTCTGCCGGTCTGGGCTCCCCGATTGGCGCAAGCCAAGACCAAGGACGTCCTCGACTCGCAGGCGCTCGCCAAGCAAACCCAGATTCTGACCAAGAAGATCGCCAGCCAGCGTCAAGCGATCGACAAGGAAAAGTTCCCCGAGGCCGAGAAGATTCTCGCGAAAATCGAGAAGAAGACGGAAGAACTTGCCAAGGCCCCGCCCGCGGCCAAGGACAAGCTCATGATGGAGCTGAATACGCTGACCGATGCGCTCAAGGAGCGTCAGAAGCAGCTCGGGAATCCGGAACAAATCAATCGCCAGCTCAAGCAGCTCAAGGAAATGGGCAACCATGGACCGGCCGACCAGTTCGCGAAGGATCTCGCTCACGCCGACTTCAAGAAAGCCGCGGAAGAGCTTCAGAAACTGCAAAAGAAACTTCAATCGGGCAAGATGAGCGAGGCCGAGAAGAAAGCCCTCAAGGAACAACTCGGTGAGATGGCCAAGAAGCTCGCCGCCCTGGCCAATATGGAGCAACGCAAGAAACAGCTCGAGGAGGCACGCAAGAACGGTGGTCTGACCGAGCAGCAATTCCAGCGCGAAATGGACAAGCTGAACGAGCAATCCAAAAGCCTGAAGCAGCTTGAGCAACTGGCCGGCAAGCTGGGCAAGGCGCAGGAAGCTCTGCAGAAAGGCGACACCAAGAAGGCCGCCGAGTCACTGGGCATGACCGAGAAACAGCTTGGCGACATGGCCAAGCAGCTCGAGGAAATGCAATCGCTCGACAGCGCACTCGCCGACGTACAAGACGCCAAGAACGGCAACATGGAAAGTGACGTCATGAACCAGCTCGGCGACGATCTCAACAGCCTGGGCCAGCGCATGGGGATGATGGGGAAGCGAAAGGGCATGGGCAACGGGCTGGGACGCGGCCGCGGCAAAGGCGATCGCCCCGAAGCCCCCGACGAGACCGCGACTTACACCACCAAGGCCCAGTTACAGTTTAAAAAGGGGAAGGCCGTCTTTCAGGGCTTTACCACGCCGGGCAAGACGGTGAAAGGCGACGTCGTCATCGACGTTCAGGGTGAGCTCGACGCCGCCAGTGGCCTGGGCGCCGAAGCACTCTCCAACCAGAAGATTCCCAAGAGCCTCGAAAAACACATCCGGTCCTATTACGACCAGCTCAACAAGGGAAACTGATCCGCTGGCGAGTTGATTTGATGTAGAACGGAATTGATTCCGTTTCTCCGCGGTCGAGGACAAACGGAATCCGAACTCCGTTCTACGACGCTCAAAAACTCAAGGTGTACTGGTCTGGGGCGGTTGAGGATGGGGCGAACGGCTCGGGGTCGTCGCGAATTCGATCGCGATTTGCAAGATCTCCAGATCGTCCAGTTGGTTGGGCTTGTCGACCATACCCGTCAGCTCCAGCGACACCGTGTTTTTGCCGGCGTGTAGCAATCTCGGCGGAATCAGAATTCCGACCCGTTCGGGAGTTTCGTTCGCGGTTTTGATGTGTCGGTTCAGATAATCGATCCGCTCCCCATTGACCGCGACATAGGTTTTGAGCTCACCCCTGCGAACGTATTCGGAATAGGTTATATTGTTGCTTTCGCCGACGACCTGGACGACGTCCATCACGATGAATGCGGGCCGGTCGGGTACGTCGGTCCAATTCGAATGTCCGCTCGAGTAAGCCTCCTTCGGGACAGGGCGGGTCGAACAGAGGCGCGGTCACGGAGATCTCGTCACCGAGATGGTGCGCGGCCGGGTCGATGACCAGTCGCGCCCTTCCCCGAGGACGATAAGCTTGCGCAGGCGATCGCGAGGGATCGTCAGCGCGCCCGAATAAGGAGTTGCCAGTTGGAGCGCCTGGTCGGAAAGCGCGATCAGCGCACCTTCGGCAAAGTCGACGTCCGCCGGGTCGGTGCCGGGTGCTGAACGCCACTCAGCTCGGACCAAGACCCCGTCAATCGGCGCACTCTGTACTGGAGCGCGGTGGAAGTAGAGCCCGGCGACTTCACTCCAGGACAGTGTGATGGGCTTGCCGTCGACTTTCATACTCACGCGTTCGCGGCCGGCCTGTACGATTTCTCCAAAGAGTTGGTCGCCCAGGACCAGCCTCGCTTCGTCCTGTTTAATGTCGATCTCCAGGCTGGCGGGTGGCTCCGCGAATCGGATCAGTTGGAGGTCGTCCACATGGCCAGCCAGATCTTTCGGAGGAGAAGCTTTCGCCGAGGGTGAGCTTGCCAAGCGGACCGAGTAAAGCGGGCCTTCGGGTCCTTTCCCGTGCGCCAGCTCCTTTCCGTCTATCGAGATCTCGGTTTGTTCTGGACCGAAACGGAACGCGAAGCGATGCCAGCCCGGCGTGCGAGTGAGGCGCTGAACCTGCAAGGTGGGTCCGCTTGGCGACTCAACCGCGAAGCTTTCCTCGGTCCAGCCAAGAATCACGCGAACTTGGGACGGACCGGCCGATCCTCGAAAAGTCAGCTCAATAAACCACTGCTGATCCTTGGCGACGGTTCCGTCGTCGAAGAAGGCCAGATCAAACCGGCCAGCCGCGAGCGGCTCAGCGAGTCGTCGGACCAGCGACGAGCCCTCAGCGGGCAATCGTAGGCTGTGCCGGTCATTCAGGTGCGGTTCCTCGACCGCGATGGGCTTTCCGCCGATTGCCCATTTGGCTTTTTCGAGCGACTCGAAGTCGTCGAACCAGAGCCTCGCCTCGCCGGGGCGCTGAACGACCGCCTGAACGCCGGGCCGAGGCAGTGTCACACTAGCGGTTTGCCAACTCACTCCCACTCGAACCGCCGTTGGACCCACGCTCTGGACCTTGCCCGACAGCCTGAGTGCTTCACCCACCAGGAAACGGAACGGTGGCGGGCTGGCCAGTGAATCCGGAACGAGACCTGGAAAATGGACGACCGAGCCTGTTTCCAAGGCGAGCGGCGCGGCCGCGCTGCGAGGAGTGAACCGGAAGCCAGTCCGCCCATCCCCTTGAATTCGTCCCTCAACTCGCGGGCCGCCAGGACGTTCCAGCGATTCCCCATTCTCCTGGCCCCGAGCCGCTGGCACAGCGACGACGAGCAACATCGCCAATCGAGCGGCCGGGCTAACAACCGCATAACTGCTCCGCCTCCACAGTTTCACCGAGAGCGTCTTCATGTTATTGATTCTACGACGCCGATCGTTCGTCCGGCAAGGCAACTGACCGTTCTCAGTCGTGGCGGTGATCCCGAGCGCGGCCCACTCCCGATTTGCAACGCAATCCAACGAGGTGAATTGACTTACCGGATCGAACCGGTCCCCAGGTGACTCGACGTCAAGGCATGTTACTCTGGGACAGGGCGTCCAGCAGTCCACATTGCGTTTCTCAATCTTCAACGTTCATTCAAGAGGCTCTCATCATGATAGACTCGAGTGACCTGATCCATTCCCAGAGGCCGATCTGGCGGGGACTTCTTGGCCTGTGGGCCGCGATGCTTGTGTCGACGACTTGGGCCGCGGAGACTCAGAACGAATCAAGAACGCCGCTCCGGATCATCGTTTTCGCGCGCACCCCGACGACTGTGAGCTGGAAGCCGGCGGGACGGCAGCGCGTTGGGCGAAGGTGGGCTACAAGGTCAAGTTCGTCAGCGTGACCAACGGTGACATCGGGCACCATGAGATCGCTGGTGCCATCCTGGCACGTCGACGCACGGCCGAGGTCAAGAGATGCGCCGAGATCCTCGGAATCGAAACCGACGTGCTCGACATTCACGACGGCGAGTTATTGCCGACGCTGGAAAACCGCCGGCTGATCACCAAGAAGATCCGCGAGTGGCAGGCCGACGTGGTGATCGCGCACCGGCCCAATGACTACCACCCCGACCATCGTTACACGGGCATCCTGGTCCAGGACGCAGCCTTCATGGTGATCGTCCCAAGCTTCTGTCCCGATGTGCCGGCGTTGCGAAAGAACCCGGTCTTTCTTTACACCGAGGATAGCTTTAAGAAACCCAACCCGTTTGTGCCCGACGTCGTCGTGCCGATTGACCCCGTGATTGACCTGAAGGTCGCCTGCATCGATGCCCTGGAGTCACAATTCTACGAGTGGAACCCATGGCTGTTTGGCTATCTTGATCAGGTTCCCAAGGAGAAGGCCGCCCGGCTGGAATGGACTCGAACGCGGACCACAAGGGGATCCGCGAGCATGGCCAACCGCTTCCGGCCCAAGTTGATCGAGCTCTTGGGCGAGGAGAAAGGAAAGGCTGTCAAGTACGCGGAAAGCTTCGAGGTTTGTGAGTACGGCTCACAGCCTTCCCGCGCCGATCTGATGAGGATCTTCCCCTTTTACGGCGACCGATGAATGCACATGGCCACGCACGCGTGGCCATGGCATTTCGAGATTCGGTCGCGCTGGGGAGCTAAGGATCAACCCGGACTGGACTGCGAGGCGATCACCTCACGATCAAAGCGGAGGTGTTGACGCTGTCTCAGGCCCACCGCATCGGCGGAGGTGATCCTTGTCGAGATAGACGACTTCGACTTTGTGGTCGACATGGTTGAATGGGATCGGATAGTCGGCCCAGTACAGCTCGTCGAAGTAGACCGTGCACTTGTAGTGGCAGTGAACGAGCTGGCAAGGCCCGGCGAGCGGATAGACCTTGCATGGGTCGATCTTTTCACCGATCTTCTCGATCAAGATGCGAACGTTGTTGCGTTGAGTTTCATAGAATGGCGGACTACCGTTCTTGAACTTACACACTTTACGCCAGACCTCGTCCTCGCTGGGTGGGTCGAGGCAAGCCGCAGGCGCGAATTCCGCGGGAATTGGGTCGAGAATGGCAACCTTATCACGCTCCTCGCGCCTGATGTCTTCTTCAAGACGTTGTTGCTGCGAGGGAAGGATCGGCCAGGCAAACGACCATCCCGTGACGTGCAATGGCGAGATGTTGTCGGAATACATAATCGAGGCCGCATCCGACGTTGCTGATTGAGATTAAACCCAAAAAGGCACCCGCCAAAAGGCCGCGAACCCAGCGCGGGGTCATCGGGCTCCGGTGCCGCGCGGATTGGAACATGGTCTTCTCCCCTCCTTGGGAACGTGCGCGAACGCGCCGGAAGGCCTCTTGCCCACCGGCCTTAGAGCGCTGGGACCGTCAAGACCGAGCGTTTGACCGATCTTGCCGCCGACTCGTTGCGATCAGACGATCGGTCCATGTGGTCTAGTTATCGAACATCAACCACCAAGCGAGTTAGGAAATTCTGGTTGCGCTGACAATTTCTGGTGGAACTTGGTCTTGCCGACGTGCTTTGCGGCTCTTGACCGCTCAATCGATATGAGAAATGTCATCGGACCTGAACGCTTCGATTGTTCTCCAATTCAGTCCGTAAACGAAAGGCCGGCTGAAGACTTGGTCATCTCCAGCCGGCCTTGTCGTTTACTCGCTACGACGTTGGATTTGTCGCGGCCCGAGATCAATAGGCGAACAATCCGAACGGATAGGGAGTGATGAACGGACGCGTATAGTGCTTCTTGAAGTCGAGCCACCAGATGCCGTCATCCCACCGGAGCGTGACGGCACGCCAGTCGAGTGGGACTTCGGGATAGGGATAGAACGGGCCGATATTCGGCCATGCCTGCCAGGGGTAAGCTGTCGGGTAACCGACGGCGGACATATTGGGATAAGGAGCATAGCTGGGCCAAGCATAGTTGGGCAGGCCCGGCTGCGAGGCTTGCGTTGCTCCCGCCATGCCAGCGGGTCCTTCGGGAATGGGTCCACCGGTGCCAACGGTACCTCCGGTGACAGGGCCGGGCGATCCGTACCCGCCGCCATAACTCATGTCACTGACGACGGCGCCACGACACGATGCGCCAGCATCGGGTTGGGTTGATACTGGACCGGGCGGACGGCCACGTCGTTGCTGACTTGCAGTTGGTCGACGATGCCGCTGACGCCGGCGACGCGCCGTGCGCGGTCCAGCGCCTCGGCTTTCTGAGCGGGGGTGCCCAGCGCACCGGTCAGAGTGACCAGGCCGCCGCTGGCTTGGATTTCGATTCGATAACCCTCCAGGTTCCGACTCGTTCGGAGGGCTCCGGCGACGGCGTCGGCGGTCAATTGGTTTGGATTGGGAGCGAGATCCTGGGCCAGACCGGCCGAGGTCATCGCGGCCAGCAGGCCGAGCGTACTCGAAATCCGTTTCAGTCCAACCATCATGGGCGTGTCCTTATCCCGCGTGGATCCAACTCGACCAGAAAGCGAACGGCGTGCGGGACTCGTCGTTCGGGACGGACAATGGTCGATCGTGACCGAATACTCAGTGCATACCGCGAACGACGCCCGAACGAACATCTGACCCCGGCTCGATCGCCCGATGACCGAGGCTGTTCGCTTCGTCCCGCGGTATACGCCACGCGCGTGGTAACAGGTTGGATCGCTGCGAGACAGAAGTGGTGGCAAACAGCCAGCCCGTTGATTCCAAACGTCGCCCGAAATATGGCGCGTGTTTGTGTGCCGGTCAAATCGGGGCAAAAAAAAATCGGGGCCGTTTCGCCCCGATGTAACAGACCCGCGGATCATGCGGAATTTTTGGCTGAATCCGTTCGATCAGGCCGCCAGTTCCGGCTCCGGGGTTACACGTGGAAGGGCTGGCTCAGGCTTTTCGGTGGACCCACTTCCCACGGTCATGCCAATCAGGAGGACAGTCATCGTACCCCCCGCAAACAAGGCAAACTCCGAGTCGTGTCGACCGCAGAGCGCTCCCGCAAAGCCGAGTCCGAACAGAGCGATGATGAAACCGACCTGACCTCTTGATGTCCATCTTGGCGAGCAAGGCGTGAGCCGGGTCAGACAAAGACCCAAGACGCCGCAAACCTGAAAAAGTACCACCAAGATCTCAAAGACGTCGCAAACCGATAAATGCGCACCGAGGGGCATACAGGCTCCTTCCTTGGTTCCTGCGTGGGACAATTCGAAATGAAAACGTTCAATCCGAGATGGGCCGCTTCATTGCGAAATGCGGAGCATTCGTATGGCGTGGAAGCGGTCGCACTTTCCGGACCAAACCTCCCGGATTTTGGTGAAAAACGGAATGTCCGGCATTTTCAGAGGCGAACTTGAGGAGAAAAGCTCCGAAGTCCAAAAAAACTTCAGCCTGGTTTTGGAAGAATTACACGATCCGCATCGTCAATCTTACAGCCGAGCAGGAGAATTCGACCTCGAAATGCAATCGTGGATCGATAAGCATCGCCGATGCTGGAGAAATAGGCGATTGGGGGCGCGGTGGCAAACATCACCGACTCGGCGCCCCCGCGGCTTGATTGCGATTCGGCGGCATCAGCGTTTCTTGCGTTGCGGACCCCGGTACGGGAAGAGGGTCGGGGTCGCGAGGTGAAGGACTCCCCATTTCCTTTCCTTACCCTCACGACGCACGGTGACCACACGTTTATGGACGGAGCCGTCGTCACCGGTTTTTTGGAGGACCACCTCGACGCGAGCTGTGCTTTTGGCCGGGTTCTCGCCGGCGACCTTGTAACTTTCGAAGCTTTTGGCGAGGTCATCCATCTCCGAGTCAGAGAGGCTCACATCGAAGATCTTCTTGAAGAGGTTTTGGTTCTTCAGTGGTGGTTCGAGCGAAGCACGGAGTGCGCAAGCCTCCGCCAAGCGGTCGGCATCCTTCGCTCGCAAGGCACTCAAGAATGCTTCGACGGCGCCTTCCGGCGAACGGAAGTTGGCCGGTTTATTGTCCGCTGGCGAACCGCCTGGTCCACCGCCCATACGCCCAGCCATGCCTGGACCACCCGGCATACCTGAGGCACCCATTGGCCCCCCTTGCGCGGCCTGGCGTTGCTGCTTCTCCATCTGAGCTCTCATACCGGCCATGCCGTCTGGATTAGGCCCACCTCCTCCGCCCATGGCACCCGGAGCACCCGGACGCATCATTGCGTTCATCCCACCAGGCCCGGCCGGAGCACCGCCGCCACTGGCGCCAGGAGCACCCGGTCCGCCACCTCGGCCTCCCTGCGTCATCATCATTTGCTGCATAGCCGAACCCATCGGCGCGGACGGCGCGCCTTGCGGCGCTGCGGGAGCCGTATCGGCACTTGGTTGCGCGTTGCCGCTGCCGTTGGTGCTGGTGGCCACCGCAAGCATCTCGGCCGTTGCCGAACTACCTGCGCGATGGCGTTGCCGCCGGAGCTTTCTCCGCATCGGAAGTGGGCGCGGCCGTTTCGTCGGCAGGCGCCTCCTCGCCCTTGCGTGCGCCAGGCCCGCCGGCGACCCGCGGCTGTTGCCTTTGCGTCAGAGGCGTCGCTGGCGGCGGCACAGCTCCGCCACCATCTGGCGGCGGCGCGGCATCCGTCGCGGCTTGTCCGTCCGAGCTCGCGTCGGGAACGGCTTCCCCACAACCCACGGCCATTACACATGCTCCGGCGATCCCCAGACGAGCGAACCACATTGTCCAAGGCTTCATGGGTCCAAGTTCCTTTCTAAATCGATACGAAGAAATGACTTCGACCCCGCCAGTCAGTCAATCTGGGCGGAGGCCCTCGCCAATTGCTCCACCTCGTGAATGATCTTATCCATGATTATGACCTGGGCCTGCGCTCATTGGAAGAGGGTGTATCTCGGATTGAAACCCTTCGCCGGTTCCCGACCCGGCAAGCGAATTCAAAATATTGGTAATATGTTGCTCTTCCGCTCGTCGTACCACTTGCTCGTACCCCGGCCGGCGTTTATGATGTGCAGCGAGAATGTCAGGAATATTGTTGCGCAACGTTGCTCGTGGAATCCCGCCCATGCCGCCACAAGTACGAACCATACTGGTCGTCGATGACGATCACGAGATCGTCGAATCCATGCGAACGGTTCTGGAAAACAAGGGATTTCGTGTTCTGGTGGCTCGTGACGGCAACGCCGGATTGATGATTGCCGAGCGCGAGAGTCCGGACTTGCTGGTCCTGGATATGATGATGCCCAAGAAGAGCGGGTTCCTGGTGCTCGAGAAGCTCCGGAGCCGATCGGGCGGGCTGATTCCCACCATCATGATCACGGGAAATGAAGGAAGCCGGCACCGTGCCTATGCGGAGATGCTCGGCGTTCGCGATTACATTCGCAAGCCGTTCGCCATGGAAAAACTCGTCCGATCGATTGAACGAATCATGGGCGTCAAGCCCCGTACAGGCGAATTCGGGGAAGATGAGCTATGATCGAAAACTCGACGAACCGAACGCGTCGTCGCGGAACCGAGTCGCCTCGCTCCGACCGACAACCTTGATCCGCGGGAAATGCCCACGTTCGCGGCATTGATGCCGCGAACGGGGCCTGGCGAATCATTCCTTGACTCGTCCAGGCCGGTTAGGAACCCGCCACACACCATCACGACGCCGATCGCCAAAAACCGGTGGAGCGGGTTTCCTAACCCGCTGGGTCGCTCGTTGCGCATGCAGGCGGGTTAGGAAACCCGCCACACGCATGGGACCCGCCATACACACAGCGACAACGGGCGTTTGAATTCGGCTCTCAGTTCTCGCCCGGCAACTTCAGAATGCTGTCCGTGGGACTACGTCCAGCGGGTGGCTGCCCGAGGGTTGACGACTTCGTCTCATCGACGACGCCAATCATTTCGAGCACGTCGAACGGGTCGACAGTGGTGTCGGCCATGGCGCTGGCATAGAGTTCCTTGAACGGGTAATTGTCGGGGATTGGCGTCCCTTGTTGCTGGAGCACGCGAACATAACGCTTGACGACCAGGCCGGTATCCTTTTTGTTGAGATCGTCGTCGCGATACGAGGGAAACTTCGTCAGGACGTCCTTCCAGATCTCGAGCCCAAGCCGGAACTTCTCGGCGGCGGTGGGGAAATCGCCGTTCTTGTAGGCCCGCGTCCCGTTGTAGAAAAGCTCGCGCGCTTCGACGCCTCTGGGCTCCATTTCGGCCTGGCAGCGGTCTTTCCAATAGCGATAATTCATCTGGTCGGCCCAGCGAGCCGTCCAGTATTTCTGGTTTTCCTCGAGCTTGTTGAAACGTTCGGGGTTGGATGCGTCGTCGAGCCGGATCGGGTCCCTGACCATCTTTCCGCCACGCTCGACTTCGTTGAAGGACATGAAGACGTGGTCGCCCAGAATCTCCCATTCGTGCAAAGCCTTATTCCACTCGTTGGGTGCGACTTCGCCGAAGGTCGCCTTGATGCCATAAACGCTCTCCTTCTCCAAGCCGGCGGCGTAGCGGGTTTGAGCATGGGCGGGCATGGAACGGAAGGCGATGTCGTCGGGGCGCCCCTTGCGCGAGGAGTGGGATCGACGTACTGGATATTCATTCCGGTCCCCGAGGTGATTCGGCCCGACCCTGATTCGTCGTCGACCAGGCCGACCGCCCTGGAAAACCATCCGTAGCCGAGCTTGAAGTTGTCGTTACCGACGACCCGGTGGCCGGTCGCGGGATCAGTATAGGTCTTGAAATCCTCCTCCTCGTCGTCACGAAACAAGCGACGGAGCATGATCGATTCGTCGGAGAAGCCCAGCTTGTGATAGTAAAACCAAGCCGTATCCCAGATCAGGTCTGGTGAACGCCGGTTTTTCCGGACGCCTTCCTGAACGAACTTGATCCCTTGCTTGATCCACTCGTACTTGTCCTCGGGGGCGTCCCACTCGACCGAGACGTTGTAAGCCAGGTTCCAGCCCTGAAACGTCCAGATCGACAGGAAGTGCGGCTGGAGCTTGGTGATCAGCTCGACGTTCGTCTTGAGCCGATCCCAGTCATGATCGCGCTTGTTATCCTCGGCGCGGATCCAAAGCAGGTCGGCGACGATGCCGCGGAAGCCGCCCAGCAGGAACAGTTTCATCATGAAGCTGCCGGTGTCAATCTGGCCGATGGCGGCCTCGCCCAGGTCGCGTCTCTGCTTCACCTCGCCGAGCCAGAGATGTAGGGATACATCGCACCAAAAAGAGCGACGATCGCGAGGCCGTAAATGAGTCTTCTTGTTGAGGTTGGTTGCGGTATTCATGCGGCGACCTCCCGGTTCTTCAAGATAAGATACCCAGCGAACGAGAACGGCAACGCGTACGCGAGGGCCAGCAGCGTGTGGAGTCCCATCGTCCGCCAGCTCACGGCATAACCGTCGGCCACCATGTTACTCACGTCCAGCGTCTGGAAATTGGGCACGATATAGACCAGCATCGACATTAACGGCATGACCATCGAGTCAAGCGTCTTGGCAAGCACGACACCGGCCGTCGGGGTCATATCGCTCATCAGGTTGTCATGGGTCAGCAGCCGGATCAAGGACTCGAACGGGCCGCCGCCTATGATGGCTTGTCTGCTGAAATCGACCAGGAACGCGAAGAACAGTTGGCCGGCGACGAAGAAGGCGATCGTCGTTAACAGGGCCACCGGCCAGCTCAGAAACGTTCCCGCGCAGACGCCGATGGCGGTCAAGACCATGGCTTGCAGCCAGACGCCGAACAGTCCCTTCATGTAATTGACGCCGAAGTTCCCGGGGGGGCAGCAGCAGGTAAAGGTCGCTCTCCGCCATCCCCAGGTACTGCGTCGGGCTCATGCAACGGATCTCGATCCTCAGCGCCCCCATCGAGCCGGCCAGGATTGAGGCGGGCAGCAGGACGCGGTTGGTGTAGTATTCCTTGATCGCGAAAAATGTCCCCTCAAACTCGGCTCCGGTGCGGGGGTTGGTCGCCGAGAATCCGCGTAGACGGGCTCGCCAACCTTTCCTTTGGTCGTACGATAAACGTTAAAGCTCATTTCCACGATGATTTTCGGTGAAGAAGCGCGGCGGCCTGCTGACGGAGCCTGCGGGCCTCGTCGGGGTTGTCGGCGGTTTCCGCCTGCGACGGCCTTGGCCTCGAGATCGGCGGCCTTTTTGACCTTGGCCTCATACTCCGAACGCACGCGCTCCATCTCCTTCTGGTTGCGCGCGATGCTAGCGTCGAGTCTGTGCAACGCGGGAAGTCGGCACGTTGCGGCGCGGCCTTCTGTCTATTCGCGGCATCGATTTGCGCATCTAAGCTGGTGCACACGGTCGAGATACCATTCGATGGTGTTGGGCCTGAGGAAGTCGCTCACGGGAATGCGACGATCGAGCGGGATCGGTGGCCGGCCCGGCGGCGAGAAGGGATCCGGCACGACGCCGAAGCTCCAGATTGCCGCGGACTGAGTCGCACCCTCGATGTGGCTCCGCGGCTCCTTCATGTTTTGGTCGTAGCCTACGTCGATGCCCATGGCATGCGGTGTGCCGCGCGAGTCGATGAAAGGAGAGGGAGCCCCTGACTGGTACTCGGGCCTGCATCCGCGTACGGAGTTGATCGGCTTGCTCGGTTAACAGCTTGGCTTCGGTCAACCGGTTCTCTTTCTTGGCCCTGATCGCGAGGGATTCGGTGGTGCGAATGGCGGTGCCTACGGTATTCCGGAGGTAGATCAGACTGATCACGCCGAAGATGGCGACCAGGAAAGTCACAAGGGCCATGTATCCGATCATCCGGCCCCAGATCAGCTCTAGCCGACGCACCGGCTTCGAGACGACGGTGTAGATCGTCTGCTGCTGAATGTCGGTCGGTAGGCTCAGTGGTGTCATGATCGTGACCATCGCGGTCAGTAACACCGAGCAGAGCAGACGTAAGGGTTCCGACATAAAGCCGTCCCATTTCGGCGGGGCGAGGCGGGGCGAGGAACCAGTGGGTGAAGGCGAGCACCAGCAAGAAGACCGTGATGACAACCCAAGGAGCCCACATCCGCCGGCTCGCCTCGTAGATGCTGAGTCGAGCGATCGAATAAAGACGGCGAGCCGCGGACGGCAATCAACTCCCTGAGCACGTGCAACACCACCCGGAAGACAACGAAATATCCCATGTAGGTCAAGCTCATCCGCGCACCGAAGATGAGACCTTCGCGCCAGGTCAGCGTGATGTTGGGCGGGATGATCAGCGAGAGAAATCCCTGCTGCTGGAAAAAGACTCCGGCCGCCAATCCGAAGATGAGACCGAGATGAATACCGATCAGAACCAGCATGTCGATGGTTCGGCCATTCCGTCGAATGGTGCGCGCGATCGCCACTTCGATCCAAGCCACGTACAGCAAAATACACAATATGGCCAGGAACGCCGTCACTCGGAATGTAGGAAACGAAGGGAAGCGTATAAATCGGAATCCTCTGAACCGACTCGAGGACCCGGAGCATGACGGAGACAGGCGTCAGGATCAGCGCGGCCAATCCCACATAGTCGTACCATCGACCCTGTCCGATCACTCGCTCCTTCAGGCCGGTGACCATCCAGTAGACGATCCAACTTAGCAGGCAAAGGAGACTCATCGCCTTCACAACGTCAACACCCCTCCCAAAAGGTCGTTGGTCGTGAAGGTTGGGTCGCCAGAGAGGTAAAGCCATTTGAACGTCGTCAGCCACTCAGGATTGATGGCGATCCGCGGTACCTCGACCGGCGGGGGATTCGCCTTTGTGGGAATCGCTTGTGCCCAGAGCAGGGGCAACGTCATATAAAGAGCAGACATCGGTAAGGATGCTCCTCGTCGGTCGGAGTAGTTTGTAGGTTCGCGAGGCGATCAGATCCAATCAACAACAGATCCGAAACGGAACTCGATCGCCCGACCCCAATGGTCGTGAATCCTAATCGAACGGTGCGGATGATGCGATTCGTCGCGGCGATCCAACTGCCGAGCGATGACTTGGTCGGAGGAATCACTTGGCAGTCGGTCACTGAAGAGTCAACAGACGGCGACACTGGAGCCCGCGTGTTTGTCTTCGGAACGCGTTGCGATGCGAGGCTCCAGTACGCGCCGGATCGGTTCAAGTCTTGACGTGTGCTCCCGCCAACTCTCCTTGGGCGGGTGCCGCGGGTCTCCCCGCGTCGCGAGCCACCTTGCGCCGCCCGGGGTGAAGCTCGCTTTCCTGGACGATGCGCAGGAACAGCTCTTCCAGCGTCGTCGTGGGGTGGTCCACCGTCACGTCCTCGCCCCCGTGGCGGCGGATCACGTCGCGGATTTCATCGATCGCCGCCGGGCCAAGGTTGCGCGCCTTGATCTGCGTGACGTCCTGGACCGTGAGAAGATCGGAGACGCGACCGATCTCCTTGAGCTCCCCGCGGTGGAGGATCGCGATCCGGTCGCAGATGTCTTGCATGTCAGCGAGAAGGTGGCCGGACAGAACGATCGTCTTACCCCGCTCTCGCAGTTCCCGGATCAGATGTTTGATCTCGGATGTCCCGATCGGGTCCAGGCCCGACGTCGGCTCGTCGAGCAGGATGAGCTCTGGGTCGTTGATCAAGGCTTGTGCCAGGCCAATGCGGCGTTGCATCCCCTTGGAGTACTCGCGGAGCTGGCGATGCTTGGCGCCGGTCAGGCCAACCATGTCGATCAGTCGCCCCACCCGCTTGGTCCGCTCCGCTCGGGAGATCTTGAACAAGCGTCCATAGAAATGGAGCGTCTCCTCGGCATTGAGGAACTTGTAAAGGTACGATTCCTCAGGCAAGTAGCCGATTCGTTCGTTCTTGGCGACGTTGGTCGTCGGCTCGTTGAAGATCAAGGCTTCGCCTTCGGTCGCGAATAGCAAGACCGAGCAGCAACTTGATCGTCGTGGTTTTGCCCGAGCCGTTAGGTCCCAACAGACCGAAGATTTCACCTCGATGCACTTGAAGGTCAAGGGCCTTCAGAGCCTGGACCTTGGGACGACCCCAGAAATCGCGATAGACCTTGGTCAGGTTCCTTGTCTCGATGATCACTTCATGACTCATTACGCGAGCGCCTTGTTCTCAATGATGGGAAAACGCTGACGAAGTAACAACTTGGGCGACGAACAGTCTAATCCGCCGGCCACGCCTCAGGTAACCTCAGACCAATGCATGCAATGAATCGATCGAACCAGATAATAAGAACGAATCGCCTCGCCCGAACAGGACGAGCCGGATTACCGCGAGCGTCTGCAACCTGAGTGAGACCCGCGCCATGCGAAAGCGTTGGGTTCCATCTCGGAACTGCCGCCGAGACAAAATATATCCCCGCGCTTAGCGAATGCTACGATCGAATCGGAAAAAAAGTTCAATGAGTTTCCCGCATTCGTTCTCATCCCAGTGACTGCGTTCGGGTATGACGGCCCAGAAGTGGACGCTGAACCGCTACGACGACTATCCATGCTAAAGAGCGCCACACGGATTTGACAAGAAGCTTAACAAAGGTCACTGGCTATTGGTCATCGGTCATTTGGAGCAATGAGTCAGGAGTCCGCGCCCACGATCATGACATTCCGGCGTGCTTCACCGCCTGTCATCTCCTGCACAGCCGACACCACCTGGTCGTACTCCGTTGATCGGGATTGATGCGATGCGTTTTCCGTGGCGGAACACCTAGAGGCTGTGTAGGACGCCGCGGCGGCCTTATCGTAGTGCTCTTTGAGCGCACGAATTCGGCCAAGCACCCCTGATCGGTGCTCACTACAAAGACCTTCCGGGACAGCTTCCTACAGGCGATAGACGAGTAATTGCCGTGAACGCGCGGACCCGTTCAGCAATCCGGCCTCATGGCGCTCGCGGGCTGACATGAGCCATTCGACGATCCGGGGAGCGCGGCCAGACACCCGCGCTCCCCAGGCACCAAAAACACGCGCTTGCCCGCTCGAGCGGTCTCGCTCAAGGAGTCAGACCTGAGCCGCCGGACGGGACAGGCTCCGCCTCGACTCTGCCGCGCAAGCGAGGAACCGGGATCACGGGTGTCGAACCTCTCATCGACGTGAACGGAGCAAATGGCATCTCCGCTGAAACTTCTGGCGGTCCACCCATGGGGTGCTCTCCGCCTCCCCCGGCGTAAGGAATGTACCGCTGGCCCCGAGTGTGGTAGCAATCGTAGTAGGTCTGTATAAACATCTGATCAGGCGGGGAGGCAAAGAAGCGCGGGAAATAATAATCCGGCGTGCGATCAGCCCCGAGCGGTAAGTTGGTGCCGTAATCGGCCCAACCATAATGATCGGGGTTACCATTGGGAAAACCCCAACCGTATCCAGGCCCCGGCGGCAAGATGTTGTTTTCCGAGTTGTGGGCGTGATGGTATCCGGAAGCGTGGTGGTGGGTTTGATCGTGGTAATGGCCCGGCGAGGTACCCTGGCCGGTGGAACTCGAGCGCCAAGCTCAAACTCAATGCGACGATTGTGGCCGTCATCGCGATCCTCCTTGTCGGGTTCACTCGTGGGTGAAACCCGCCCTGTCGACAACGAAGCGGGAGCGCAGGGGCGTTCGACAACGGCCCCACGGAACCACGAGGTCTCCACGAACCATATCATCGATTACGTCCGACGGCGCGGCATTGGAATCGGCTTCTCTTCCGATTGGAGCGATTGCACGTTACGATCCAAAAGGACGGGTGACCCTGGTCGTGCTTTTTTTCTGGCGACCGCATGTCGCGGATGGTTGAGAGATGATCCTCCTGGTCGATAACTACGACTCATTCACCTACAACCTGGTTCAACGCCTCGGTGAGATCGATCCGAGCTGTCGACCTGAGAGTCGTTCGCAACGACCAGATCACGCTCGAAGAGATCGAGTCTGCCCATCCCACTCATCTGATCATTTCCCCGGGACCCTGCACGCCGGTGCAGGCAGGGATTTCGAATGACGTGGTCGCGCGGTTCGCGGCGAGGATTCCACTCCTTGGTGTCTGCTTGGGTCACCAGTGTATCGGACACGCCCTGGGAGCGAAGGTCGTTCGAGCAGATCGGATCATGCACGGCAAGACCTCGTTAATCCATCACGACGGCCGGGGGATCTATCGCGGTCTATCCAACCCGTTCGAGGCGACGCGTTACCACAGCTTGGTCATCCAACCTGGAATCGCTGCCGGACGATCTTGAACGTCGTCGCATGGACCGATCAGGACGAGATCATGGGCGTGCGTCACAAGCGATATCCGCTGGAAGGGGTCCAGTTCCATCCCGAGAGCTTCCTGACCCTGGAGGGGACGCAGCTCCTCAAGAATTTCTTGGAACAGTGATTCAGACCTAGAGACGAGAGCCGAGCCATGCCATGTTGACCGTTGAAGATGCCCTTGTCGCCGTGCTCCAGCACGCTCGGCCCGGTGCCCGCGACCCGGGAGGCGACGATACGGGCCCTTCAATGCGTGCTGGCGGAAGACGTCGCGGCCGATATCGATCTGCCCCCGTTTGACAAGGCGCTCGTCGATGGATATGCGGTTCGGTCGACCGACCTGGAGGGGACAGACCGCTGGATTCGGGTGGGCGAAGTCATCACCGCGGGCCAGACACCATCGCGCGTCCTGGGACATCGCGAAGCGGCTGTGATCACGACGGGCGCTCCGATCCCGACTGGCTCGGACGCCGTCGTGATGCACGAACGGACAAAACGCGAAGGCGATCGAATTGTCGTCGAGGAAATGGCGATCCGCCCTGGTCACAACATCCTGGCTCGCGGCCGGGAGATGCGGGCCGGCGACGTGGTCGTGCGCCGTCGGGTCGATCATCACGCCGGCGCGGATCGGCGTACTCGCCTCCGTGGGTCGATGCCAGGTGAACGTGCTGCGCCGCACGTGGCCATCCTGCCGACCGGCGACGAGCTTGTCGAGCCCGATACAAAGCCCGGTCCTGGCCAGATCCGCAATTCCAATGCTCTGATGCTTCAGGCGCTTGCGATCGAAGCGGGCGCCACGGCGGAAACGCTGCCGATCGCCCCGGACGAGCCTGCGCAGCTCCAAGCCGCGCTCGAGCAGGGACTCGCCGCCGACTTGTTGATCATCACCGGCGGGGTATCGGCCGGTCAGCGCGATCTGGTGCCGGCCACGTTGGAGGCGATCGGCGTGCGCCGCGTCTTTCACAAGGTTCGTCTCAAGCCGGGTAAGCCGCTCTGGTTCGGGGTCGGGCCTTCTCGAGGCGAGAGGGCCGGGACATTGGTGTTCGGTTTGCCTGGCAATCCCGTCAGTGGACTGGTTGGGTTTTTCTGTTCATCAGTGACGCTCTGGCCGTGATGGCAGGCAAGCCCGAGCGAGATCGGAGAATTCTCGAAGCTCACCTTCAGTCGCGGCTTCTTACACCGAGGCGATCGACCGACCTACCATCCCGCGCGATTGGTCGCGGGCGCTGCCAGTCACTTGGGACATCCTCTCGTGGAAACGCTCGACTGGTCAGGGTCGGCCGATCTCCTGACTGTTGCCGCGCTGATGGCTTCGCGATTTTTTCCGCCGGCGATCGGGAATACGCTCCAGGTGAAATTGTCGGCTTCCTGCCCATGCGATAACATGGTCCGCGACGCCGAACCATGAGAGACGCGAACGCCACGTTTGCCTGGGAATCGTCCAGGACCTGTCAATCTCACGAGTCAACCGTGGCCGGCGGCGCGGTAATTCTCAACTCACGGCGGCCAGCAAGGGGCGAACTGGTCGTGTTCTTCCGAGGTTTCCGACATGACTGCGGTTGCCACTCCAGAGCAAGATGCCAAGACCGCCGTGACCACTGACCTGGTGGGTCGATCGACGCGACATCCGGTGGTCGCGGGGCTGGCCTCGGGATTGCTCCTCTGGACTTCGTTTCCACCGGCTGAGTGGAATTGGCTCGCGTGGATCTGCGCTTGCGCCGTTATTCTGGCTTGCGACCCTACGCGACGATCGCCTCCGAGCGTACCTGGGAGCCTGGGCCGGCGGCTTTCTTTTCTGGTTGTTCGCCGTTTCCTGGGTGCGACTGTGTGACTCCGACGCGTGGGTGGGGTGGATCCTGATGGCGCTCGTGCTGTCTCTGTGGTGGCCGGCCTTCCTCGCCTTGTGCCGGTGGGCCATTTTCCGTCTGCGGATTCCACTCATCCTGGCCGCGCCGATTATCTGGGTCGGCCTGGAGTATTTCCGCGCCTACTTCTTCACCGGCTTTCCCTGGTACTATCTGGGCCACAGCCAGTCCCGTTTTCTGTACGTGATCCAGATCGCCGACATGACCGGTGCGCTCGGGGTTAGCCTGGTGATCGCAATCGTCAATGCATTTATCGTTGATGTCCTGACTCTCCCACTCTTCCACCACACGAAGCGGGGCTCGCGACTCACGGCGCGCAGGAAGTTCGCCTCTGCCTGGTCACGATCCTGCTGGGGACAACCCTGTGTTATGGAGCGTTCCGGGTCTCGCACGCCGAGTTCCGCAACGGGCCCAGGCTCGCCCTGCTTCAATCCAACATCGAACAGTCACACAAGATGGTCGGGTGACCCCTTCGAGATCCTCGGGACGTTCGAAAGGTTGGTCGAACGTGCTCTCTCAGTTAAAGACCGACCTGACCTTATCGTCTGGCCCGAGACCGCGTATCCGTTCGGATTCATCACCATTGAACTCGGCCGTCGATGCCAAGAGTCTGGAAAGCCAGGTCGCCTCGATACTCGCAACGAAGAAGCTCCTGGTGTCGGACTGGCTCGATCAAGCAAAAAGACGTGACCGAGCACCTCCACCGTTGGACCGACCGAACTGAACGTGCCGATGCTGGTCGGCACCGGCCTTTATGACCACCAGCCCGATGCGCTCAACAAATACAATTCGGCGATCCTGTTTGAACCATCGCTCCGCACGCTCAGTTTCTATCACAAGATGCACCTGGTTCCGTTTGGAGAGTATGTTCCGTTCATCGAGACGTTACCCTGGCTAAGGATGCTGGCGCCGTATCGGGGAGAGAAGCCTCCCAGCCTCAGCTTCGGCAAGGAGCCGCGGTCGCTAGTACCTTGGCCCTACCGGCTTGCGGTTACCATTTGCTTCGAGGATACCATTCCCCAGGTGATCAGTCGTTTCTTCATCCCGGCCGGAGATGGCCACCAGCCGGACGTGCTGATCAATCTTTCGAACGATGGCTGGTTCCACGATTCCTCCGAGCTGGACATGCACCTGGCGATCGCCGTGTTCCGGGCCGTCGAACACCGCGTTCCGCTGGCCGGGCCGTCAATACCGGACTTCGGCAATGGTCGACGGCAACGGCGAGATCCGAGCGATCCTGCCGAAGGAAATGGACGACGTGTTGTCGGTGACCGTCCCGCTCGACGATCGCACCAGCTTCTATTCGCGTTGGGGTGATTGGTTGGGCCTTTCGTGTCTGGCCATTACCATCGGACTCATTCCGATCGGCATTGTACGTAAACCTCGTCCAATCAACCGCGCAAATTAGCCATTACTCCTGAATTCCCCACATTGGGTTGCTTGCCAGAACCCAGAGTGTGAGGTAAATTTAGTCAAGTCTGAGCCGCCTTCGCGGGAGCGTGACTCTCGGTGATCGCTCCTTGGATGAAGTTGGGTATGGCTTGCCGCTCCGGGTCGGACATCGCTAACATATTATTTAGGCGAGGATCGCTGGCTTCGCGGGAACTATCGCCGCGACGAGGGCGAGTTTCGCCTCATCTCCGGGACACGCACGGTCCAAGCCCCATCGCTTTTTTTCGACTCGTGGCGGCGACGTCGCGAGGGTGGTTGGCCGGCCGTCTTACTCAGAATGGTAGGATGGGACCATGACCTTCGTTGGCAAGATCCTCGTGATTGTGATCATGGCGTTCTCGCTGCTCTTCCTCGGGATCTCCACCGTGGCTTTCTCCACGGCGAAGAACTGGGTGACCGCGACCCAGGAAGAGAAAAAGAAGGTCGACGATCTGAAGAAGAAGTTGACTGACGCCCAGACGGACGCGGCAGCCGCCAAGAAAGTGCTTGAAGACATAAAGGCGGGTCTCGCGGCCATTTCCAAGGGGCTTGAAAATAAGATCAATGAGCTGGATGGCAAAAGCAAGCAAGACCTCGCTCAGATCACCGCGACGGACAGCGATATCATGGCTGCCCAAGAGAAGGCAAAGCACCTGCTCGATGAAGTCGAAGCGCAGCGGAAAGTCACGTTTAGGGCTTCGTCAGCAGAGGTTGGCGGTCGAAAAACAAGCGACCGAATTCAAATCATACCGCGCCGAGTTGATTGACAGGATCCATGAGCTGGAACGCCAGTTCGAGACGGCGACCAAGAACAGTTCGGACCTCCTTACTCAGAATGGTAGGACGGGACCATGACCTTCGTTGGCAAGATCCTCGTGCTTGTAATCATGGCCTTCTCCCTCATCTTCCTCGGTTCTCGCAGGCGTGGTTTTCACCACGTCGAAGAACTGGAGGACCGCGACCAAGGACGAGAAAAAGAAGGTGGACGATCTGAAGAAAAAGTTGAACGACGCACAGGCGGACGCGGAAGCCGCCAAGAAAGAGCTTGAGGACGCGAAGTCGAGATTCGCTGCCAGTTCCAAGGGACTCGAGAGCAAGGTCAGCTCGCTCGAAGACAGAATCAAGAGACCGGGTGCATACACCGCGGCGAGCGGCCAGCTCGTGACTGCGAAAGCGAACGCAAAGAGCACGCTCGGAGGAAGTCGAAGCGAGGCGGCAAGAAGACGTCTGCTTCGCCAGCAGAAATCGGCGGTCGAGAAACAAGCGAACGAGTTCAAATTGCACCAGGCCGAGCTCAACGACAAGATCCGTGAGCTGGAACGCCAGCTCGAGACCGCGACCAAGAACAACACGGACCTTCGCGAGCGCAGTCGCCAAGTTCTCCGTTTTGTTGCGAGAACACGGGCTGTCCGATGACATCAGCCAGATCAAGGGGCTGGAGAGTCCGCCGCCGGTCATGGGCGAAGTCAAGCGGATCGATCCCACCAATCGTCGCATGGAGATCACCATCGGTTCTGACGATGGTCTGGTCGTCGGGCCACGAACTGTACCTGTTCCGCCTGAGCCCTCGCCCGAGTACTTGGGAAAAGTCAAGATCCAGTCGGTCGATCCCGACCAGGCCGTCGTCAAGGTGATCGGCCACACTTTTCAAGGCAAGAAGATAAGGGAGGGCGACATTGTCTCGTCTACCATCAAGCCGCGGTTCTAGCGCGTCGTCCGCTTCCTCTCGATCGTCGGCATCCGCGGCCCCGCGACGGCCGGGAGTGTGATCCAGAGCCCCAAGAGCGACATCTTCGTCGTGATGCTCGGGTATCGCCCTGGGGGCGATCGTCCTGGGATGCCTGTTGATGATCCTGGTCTTGTAGCAGGTATGGCTTCAGCACCAAGGTCGGCGCGATGTCGCACTCCTGCGGCGGCCGCTGCCATCGCCTGACCCGGAGAAGCGTTAACGGTTCAACGCTGGCTCGAGATCGGCCCACTTTCTGGAATCGAAAAATCGTCCGCTTCGGCGTTGGCATCTGTCCATCGCCAAGCGGACTTTGTTTTTTCAATGGATCACGACAACAAGTTCGCGTTCCATTCGCCTGGACGGGAGCCGCGCTCCTCACTGGATTTTGCAAACACGGACGAATGCCGTTTCCCGATGCCGCATCCTGCGGCCTTATGCCGGACTAGGTGGTCTTTATTCAGGACCCCCCCGCCTCGTCGGTCAGGCTTTCCGGCCTGGAGACGTAAAGAGAGTCAGGCTGGAAGCCTGACCTGCATCAAAGGTTCGATTGTCGGTTCCTACATCATTGATTAGAATAATTGACCACGAGATGCTGAGCGATACATCCTCGGATGTCTTGAACTGAAGACGCGATGGGCGGGCATTTTGCCTTCCGGGGCTGGTCCAGGAAAGACCCTCCAGTCCGGACTCTCGCGGCTCATCCAGGCACGGCCGCGAAGGGAGTCTCAGCAAGGATGAATGTGGTCTTCGTCGCCTCGGAAGCGGTGCCGTTCGCCAAGACCGGTGGTTTGGCTGACGTGGCGGGGGCCCTACCTCGGGCACTGGAAGCACAAGGCCATTCCGCAACCCTTTTCATTCCCTGTCATCGCCGCGCCCGGCTGCCGGCCCTGAGTTAGCCGATACGGGCATGTCGGTCACGATCCAGGTCGGCGCCAAGCGCGTCGAGGCTTCGATCCAGAAAAGCCAGCTACCTCGATCGAACGTACCGGTTTACTTGATCGACCAACCCCGTTATTTCGACCGGGACGGGATCTACGGCGCGGCGGGAAATGATTACGAAGACAACTGCGAGCGGTTTATCTTTTTCAACCGTGCCGTTTTGGAAGCGATGCGGATCCTCCAGCTTCGCCCCGACGTCGTCCACTGCAACGACTGGCAGACCGGATTGATTCCGGTCTATCTCAAGACGCATTACAACGGATTGCCTGAGTTCCAATCCGTGGGAACATTGCTCACGATCCACAACTTGGCCTACCTTGGGCTTTTCTGGCACTGGGACATGGCTCTAACCGGGCTGGACTGGCATCTTTTCAACTGGCGACAATTAGAGTTCCATGGCAAACTGTGCTTCATGAAGGCGGGATTGGTCTTCGCCGACATGCTCAGCACGGTCAGTCCGACCTATGCGCGGGAGATCCAGACGCCAAAGTTTGGATCAGGACTGGATGGACTGCTTCGAGAACGCCACGCTGACTTGCGAGGGATTGTCAATGGGATCGACACCGAAGTCTGGAGTCCCAGCCACGAAATGATGCTGGCGGAGCGCTATGACGAGTCCAACATGGTGCGGGGTAAAGCCAAATGCAAGGCTTGGCTTCAGCGGAGGGCGGGCCTGACGGAGCGTCCAGACGTGCCCGTTGTTCGCGCAGATCGGGCGGCTCGACCCCCAAAAGGGGTGGGACCTCCTGGCGGAGTGTGGCCGATCTTCTGCTGGAACGCGACGTGCAATGGGTGGTTCTGGGCGCGGGACATCCCAAATATTACGCCTTGCTCGAGGATCTCTGCGCGGCGGTATCCCGGAAAGTTTTGGGCCTATCAGGGCTTCTCGGAGGATCTGGCTCACCAGATCGAAGCCGGCGCCGATCTCTTCCTCATGCCCAGCCTGTTCGAACCCTGTGGTTTGAACCAACTCTACAGCCTGGCGCACGGGACTGTCCCAATGGTTCGAGCCACCGGAGGCCTGGCCGACACCGTGGTCGACGCCAATCCCTCACGCTCGCCGACGGTACGGCCAACGGCTTCGCCTTCGCCGAAGCAAGCCCGCAAGCACTCTGGCACACAATCGAGCGGGCGCTGGCGACATGGCCCGACCGCGACACCTGGCTGAAATTGATGCGAACCGGAATGAGCGCCGACTGGTCCTGGCACCGGAGCGCTCGAGAATACGGGCGGCTTTATGAGGAGATCCGACGAAAAGTCGGTTCACGAACAATTGCAACAACCAACTGACAACGAAACGTACGCTTGCCAACCGGCTCGTGTCCGATCCGAGCGAACCGTTGGCGGTCGGCGACTCGGAGGCCGGAAAGGGCTTAAGTTTGCCGGCGGATGTTCCGAGCATAACACGAGTGGCGACCTATCCTTTGATCATGGGGCAAAGATTGTTTCATCCAATCGCTTCGAGATCCCGCTGGTGATGGGTAGGGGGCTGGCTCGGCATATGCCTCGGCCCGACGAGGCGAATGGAATGGGCGATGCGCGGTGCGCATCGCAATCGGAAAACGCGCGATCCTTACTCCCGGGTTGAAGGGAAAAACATGGGAACCGTTTCCCTGGCATTATTATGGCACCAGCATCAGCCTTACTACCCCGATGATCTCGGGGGCGAAAACCCCATGCCTTGGGTGAGGCTTCATGCAACCAAGGATTACCTGGGGATGGCGCTCCATCTGGAAGAGGTCCCCGAGTTCTCCTGCACGATCAACCTTGTCCCGAGCCTGCTTTGCCAATTGCAAGCCTATGGCAACGGTGCTACCGACATCCATCTCACGCACTCGCGCCGGCCGGTCGACGGGCTGAATGATCAGGACGCCTGCTACATCCTCGACAACTTCTTCATGGCGTTCGCGGATTCGATGATCCGTCCCCATCGCTCGATACCACGAACTATTCGTGCTGCGGTCGTCGTGCGAGTAGCACCGCCCAACAAGCGCTCTCTCGGTTCCGTGCTCGCGACCTGCGCGACCTTCAGGTCTGGTCGAACCTGGCCTGGGTGCACCCCTTGCTGTTTGAGAAAGACCCCGAGCTCGCCGAGTTCAAAGCGAAAGGGCGGCACTACACCGAGGATGAGAAGCAGTGGTTTCTGGACAAGCAACTCGCACTGATGGCCAGGGTGATCCCGCTCCATCGCGAGCTGGCCGCTCGCGGTCAAATTGAGCTGACCACCACGCCCTACTACCACCCCATCCTGCCTCTGCTGCTCGACAAGACGTCGGCGCGCGAGGCGATGCCCGACGTCGCTCTACCGAGTTACCGCGGCGGCTACCCGGACGATGCCCTGGTCCATGTCCGCCGCGCCATCGAAAGTCACGCCCAACACTTTGGTGAGCGCCCGCGCGGCATGTGGCCGAGTGAGGGGTCGGTCTCTCAGGCGATGATCCCGCTCCTGGCGTCTCAGGGCATCGAGTGGATCGCGACCGATGAGGAGATCCTGGGTTGCTCGACCAATGGCAAGATTGGTCGCGACAGCCGAGGTCACGTGCGTCACCCGGAATTGCTCTATCGCGCCTGGAAGGTCCGTGAAGCGGATCACGAGCTGGCGATCATCTTCCGTGACCATTCGATGTCGGACCAGGTCGGGTTTCATTACCAACGAAGTCCGGGGCCGGTGGCGGCCGACGATTTCATCGGTAAGCTGCACGCGATCGGCGACGCGTGCCGGCAGAACCCGGCGACCTTGGTACCGGTCATCCTGGACGGCGAAAACTGCTGGGAGTATTACCCGGACGGTGGCGTGTCGTTCATTCGCTCGGTCTATCAGTCGGTGGTCCGCGACCGTCGGATCCGCCCGGTCAAGGTCGGTGAGTTTCTCCGCGAGCATCCACCGTTCGATACCTTGCCTCGGCTGTTCGCCGGCAGTTGGATCAGCCACAATTTCGCCATCTGGATCGGCCATCCCGAAGACAACCGAGGCTGGGATGCCCTTCACGCCGCCGCATCGTTACCTGGTCGAGGAAGAACGATCCGGCCGGCACGATCCCGAGACGCTGGCCAAGGCCTGGAACGAGATCTACATCGCCGAGGGCTCGGATTGGTTCTGGTGGTACGGCGATGACCATTCCAGCGCGCTCGACGGCCTCTTCGACCATTTGTTCCGCAAACACCTGCGAAATGTCTATGCGATCTTGGGCAGCGAGCCGCCCGGCTCCTTGTTCACGCCGATCTCGCACGGAGCGGGTAATCGGCTTCTTCACGAGCAACCGATCAGTTTCTCGAGAGTCAAGGTCGATGGTCGTGCCACCTACTTCGAGTGGATCGACGCGGCGCGCTATGCCTGCGGCAACGATCGCGGGACCATGACGCTCGTCGCCAAGGGCTTGCTCCACTCCATCTGGTTTGGGTTCGATGCCGAGCGGCTCTTAGTTCGGGTCGACACCGAAGGCGGACCGGCCCGGGAGCGCCTCGCCGAAGTCGATCGACTCCGCATCGGTTTCGTCGATCCGGCCGACCGGGAGATCGTGGTGATGGATCCGGGTGAGCCTCATCCGATCGGCTTCTTGAACCGAACCGGCCATCCGGTCGTCAATGGCACAACCGTTCAGGTCGCGACCGACGCCATCCTCGAGCTGGCGGTACCATTCGCGCGTCTGGGTGTGAAAGCGGGCGACCCAATCCGGTTCTATCTCGAGCTACAGAAGGGGGATTCGAGTCTGGACCGGGCGCCTCGCGAGGGAATCTTCGATCTCGTGACCCCTTCCCCGGATTTCGAGCGGATCATGTGGCAAGTCTGACCAAGAGGAGGCACGGACCATGCCCGAGTTGCGAAAAGACCCGATCGTCGGTCGATGGGTGATCATCGCGCATGAACGGGCCAAGCGTCCCCACGACTTCAAGTCCGAAGCACCAGCCCGCCGAGCCATCGGCGGTTTGCCCATTCTGCGAAGGACACGAAGACAAGACGCCGCCCGAGATCCTGGCCTACCGCGACTTCGGCTCGAAGCCAAACGGGCCCGGGCTGGCGAATCCGGGTCGTTCCCAATCGTTTCCCAGCCCTCAAGGTCGAAGGCAATCTGAACAAACGGGGCGACGGAATCTACGACGTTATGGCTGGGATCGGTGCTCATGAGGTCATCATTGAAAGCCTTCCCATCATAAAAGCATGGCCACTCTCAGCCTCAATGAGATCCGCGAAGTCCTCTGGGTCTATCGCGACCGGCTGGTTGACCTGAAAAAGGACTCCCGCTTGGTTCACGGCATGTTATTCAAAAACGTCGGCGCCGCCGGCGGAGCCAGCCTCGAGCACACGCATAGCCAGTTGATCGTCACACCCATCGTGCCGATTTCCGTTTGGGAAGAGATGACCGGAGCCCTCGAGTTCTACAACTATCGAGGGCGCTGCATCTACTGCGACATGGTCCAGCAGGAGCTCGCGTTCGAAAAACGGATCGTCCTCGACTCGACCCACTTCACTGCCTTCTGTCCCTTCGCCAGTCGGTTTCCCTTCGAGACCTGGATCTTGCCCAAGACCCATTCCAGCCACTTTGAAAACATCCCCAAACCGGGCGTGGATGACCTCGGCCAGGTGATTCACCAGGTCTTGAACAAGCTGGAGCTGTCGCTAGACAGTCCGGCATACAATTACATCATCCACACGGCGCCCTTTGACCATGGCGAGCTGCCGCATTACCATTGGCACATCGAAGTGATCCCGCGATTGACGAAAGTCGCCGGTTTCGAATGGGGCTCGGGTTTCTACATCAATCCGGTCCCGCCAGAGAGCGCGGCTGGTTTCTTGCGTGAGGTGGAAGTCATTATCGACGACCCCAAGCCGGGTCTATTCGAGCGCGGTGGAGCGATTAGCCGTCAGGCGGTCGCGTTTTGAATCTCGAACGGCCTACAGCGAGTTTACGCATGAGTCGCGCAAAGTCACGATGGTATTAAGAGGCAGTAACAAAATGAGCCTGAAGGCCAGAGTCGCCCCTCAACCGGCCTTCGGCCGACCTCTCCTCGCGCTGTTGGTCTCGACACATGCATCCGCGACCCAAATTTCCCCCCCTTGCGAAGGGGGGGTTAGGGGGGTGGCCCCGGCGGAACCATGGCCGGTACGCGGGTCCCGAGCTGGCCGGGCTTCGCGGAATCGCCGGCTTGGCCGAGCACGTTCGTTATGCCCTGTGCACCCCCCTAACCCCCCCTTCGCAAGGGGGGGAAAACAGCCGCACCGAAATCGGGATGAACTCAGAGCTTGTCCAGAACCGTCGTTTCATCACTGCACCCCGAACCACCCCTTCGCAAGGGGGGGAAATCCTTTGCGCGTAGAGGTATGTGTAGAGACCAATGCCCCGCACAGCCGAGCAAGGGGTCTTTTTGTTTTCGTTGCTGACCGTCACATTAGCCCGAAGCGTCAGCGAGGGATTCGTAACCAAACGACTTTGCTGATGCTCCGCGCTAGTGTGGATCGTCGGCTAGCGGGCTGAAAAACGCTCCAGGGCGGCTGTTCTTCAGTTTACAAGGGTCGAAAATGTCGCACGTTCGACTGATCCTGGCATTGCACAACCACCAGCCCGTGGGCAATTTCGACAATGTTTTCGAGGACGCTTATCGAACCAGCTATCGCCCGTTCCTGGACGTGTTGGAGCGTTATCCCGAGATTCCCTTCGCCTTGCACACGTCCGGGCCGCTCCTGGAATGGCTGGTCGAGCGGCATCCCGAGTACATCGCGAGAGTCCGGGCCCTCGTCGAAGCCGGCCGCCTGGAAATCCTGGGAGGAGGGTTCTTCGAGCCGATCCTGACCATGATTCCATTTCGGGACCGGGTGGGCCAGATCCGGTCGTTCTCGGTTTACTTGGAAGAGCTGTTCGGCGCCCGGATACGAGGCATGTGGGTTCCCGAGCGGGTCTGGGAACAGCAGCTCGTCTCGGCGATCGTCGATGCCGGCATCGAGTACACCGTACTGGATGACTTCCACTTCGAGCGCGCCGGTTGCTCGGGGGACGATGTCTTCGGCTATTACTTGACCGAGGACAACGGTAATCTGCTCAAGGTCTTTCCCGGATCGGAGACGCTCCGTTATACGATGCCGTTCCAGGAGCCTCACGCGACGCTACGAATTCTTGCGAAAGCTGGCCGAGCGCCGCCCGGCGCGACGGTCGTCGGTGCCGACGACGGCGAGAAGTTCGGGAGCTGGCCCAAGACGTTCGATCACGTCTATACGCAAGGCTGGCTCAGCCGTTTCTGTGACATGGTGGTGGCCAACCGCGACTGGCTCGAGCCAACAACTTTCGCGAGAGCCGTCGACGGGACACTTCCACTGGGCAAGGTCTTCCTGCCCGACGGCTCGTATCGCGAGATGACCGAATGGGTCTTGCCGCCCGACATGTCACGCAGCTTCCAACAGGGAGCCGAGCGGCTGGCGCAATTGCCGGATGCCGACAACATCAAGCGATTCTTCCGGGCCGGCGGATACTGGCGCAACTTCCGGGCGAGATATCCCGAAACCGACGAGATGTACACACGAATGCTGGGTATTTCCAACCGGCTGGCCGCCGCGGAATCCAATCCCAAGGCCGACCCCGATTATCTCGAAATCGCCCGCCAGGAGCTCTATCGAGGACAGTGTAACTGCCCTTACTGGCATGGATCGTTCGGCGGTCTTTACTTGCCCCACCTGCGGAATGCGATCTACCGGAGTCTGATCGCCGCTCACAACGCCCTCGACGACGCCGAAGGGCGCGTCGGCAACCGCGTTCAGATCGAAGTCGGAGATTTCAACCTCGATGCGCGCCAGGAGGTCCGCCTCGAGAATGACCGGCTCATCGCCTGGGTCGGCCCGGCGCAGGGAGGGCACGTGTATGAGCTGGACGTGCGGCATAACACGACGAACGTGCTGGCAACTCTCGATCGTCGTCCAGAGGCTTATCACGCCGACGTTATCGAAGCCGCCGGCCATCACGCAACCGAACGGCCGCCGATGCGATCACGCTCAAACAGGCGGGGCTTAAGCACCTGCTTGTTTATGACCGGCATCCCCGCAAGGCCTTGGTCGATCATTTTTACCCCGATCGACGTGAGCTCTGGACGACCTGGTCGCGGGCCGCGAAACGGAGCTTGGGGATTTCGTCACGGGCACATATCTCGCGAAAGTCCAGCGCGACCTCGATCGGGTCAGGCTCGTGATGGAGCGGCCAGGTTCTGTCGGCGGCCATTCGATCCGGCTCCGGAAGACCATCGAGCTTTCGGCCGGCAGTCCGGCCTTGTCGATTCATTACCAACTCGAGGATCTGCCGCGCGATTATGCTCTGCACTTCGCGGTCGAGATCAACTTGGCGGCCATGGCCGGCCACGCGCCGGACCGGTACTACTCCGACCCGAGCGGCGCGAGGCTCGGGCTGCTTGACGACCGGCTGGACATGTCGGACACCAGTGGACTGGCACTGACCGACGAGTGGCTCGACCTTGCTGTTGGCCTGAGCTGGTCGCAATCAGCCAACCTTTGGTGTTTCCCCATCGAGACCGTCAGCCAATGCGAAGGAGCGTTTGAGGGGGTTTACCAGTCTTCGGCTGTAATCCCTCACTGGCACGTCGTTTCCGACGAAAATGGTCGATGGGAAGTCCAGATTCAGTGGCGTTTTGATCGGATTGCGTCGACTTCGCCGCCCACCTGCGCCTGCCAGCACATCGCGCCCACCAATTGCGCTGCCTCGCATCGTGTTAGTTTTCCTTAACAATCGGTGCGAAGCCGCGAGTTCATGCAATCTTCGCATTACTTACCTGATTCGCACATAAAATCTCGCTATTACTGTTTGGGTCGAGGAGCGACACCATGTTTGCTTCCAACTTCCTCCCCTTGAGGTCGACCCAATGCCACAGCTTCGTTTGCGACGCCGCCGTTCCGATGGTTTTACGCTGATTGAACTCTTGGTTGTGATTGCGATCATCGCTGTCTTGATTGCTTTGCTTTTGCCTGCCGTGCAGTCGGCGCACGAGGCCGCCCGCCGTATCCAGTGCACGAACAACTTGAAACAAATCGGCCTGGCTTTCATGAACTATGAGAGCGCGAACAGCGCGTTCTCCCCGACGACGATCTTGGTTCCGTGCCCAACGTCTCGGGAATTTCAACTGGTCCTGAAGCGGGACCAGGCGAATGTGGGGGTTCCAGTCGTCGTGGAGTGCCTTCGCGCGGTCCGACTCCGTTCATGGAGCAGGCGCTCGTTCTACAATTCGATCAACTTCGATTACACCTACAGTGACGGGACCAATACGACCGTCACGTTTACACCCACTGGCTTTCCTGTACTGCCCGAGCGATCCCGGGCAGCCATATCGACGACGTCTAGCCTGGGCGGCACGGGCGACGCCACGACCAGCTATGGCACATGCGACGGCGATTGGTATGTCTGGTCGGTGAATTGGGCGCACGACGCCCAACACGGTCGGTCCGCATGAATCGTTCGCTGTTCGGGCCAAACTATGCGCGGCAAGATCGCCTGCGATCACCGACGGGACGAGTAATACCCTGATGGCCGCGGAAGGCTACATCGGCCACGCCCAGATGCGGTCCTGCGGTAACACGCCGGGCCCGCCTTCAGACCCCGTCACGGGCTGCTACACGTTTACCAACATCCCGGCACCTGGGCCAGCTTCCGCAGCGGCGCTGGCCTACCAGATCACAAATTGCCCCGGCAGTGTCGGAAAAATCAAGCAGGGGGGACCGATCGGTCACACCCGGTGGGCTAATGGCGGTGTCTACTATTCCGGATTTACAACGGCGATGCCGCCCAATCAAACCGTATCCACGATCAGCCAGGCTTACTACTCTGCAGGCGTCCCCGCTTCCAATTTTGGCAAGAACCTGCCGATGGACTGGGACTGGGTTGATGAAAACGACGGCGGCCCGACCTTCATGTCGCTCTCGGCCAGCAGCTATCATCCGGGCGGAGTCAACGCCCTGTTCGCTGACGGAAGCGTCCACTTCATCAAGAACTCGATCAGTGCGGTGACTTGGCGGGGGCTCGGCACCATCGCCGGCGGCGAAGTCATCAGCTCTGACTCGTATTGATAATCATTCTCGGTCCGCGTGCAACTGGCTCGTCTGGGGCCGCTGCACGCGGCCGTTTCGCGTCTTGGACCATCCCATCCAAATTGAGTTCAATAGCTCATCCATGCGGATCATCATACCTCGGTTCGATCACGCTGTCCGCCGCTCCTCCTTTTTTCCTGTTGGGGGTGCGGAAGCGAGTAGCGGCTGCACTGCCTTCCCTGCTTCCCGTCAAGGGAAAAGTCACGTATAAGGGTCAACCTTTGACCAAGGGCACGATCCGATTCGAGCCCGACTACGGACGGATGGCTACTGGCAAAATCCAGTCTGACGGGACATTTGTGCTCAGCACATTGTCGCAAGATGACGGAGTCGTCGCCGGCTTCCACAAGGTTTCTATCAGCGATACGGGCCCTACTTCGAAGAAAGAGCTCGTCCCCAAGAAATACTTACAGCCAGGTACCTCCAAGCTAACGGCCGAGGTCGACGCTGAACATACCGAGTTCACCTTCGACCTCGTCGATGGCAAGTAATCAGTTCAGTCGCATTCCGGCTAGAGCGGTTTTCCGATGAATTGCACACGACCTACTAACCCGACGCGCGAGTGAGGGGATCGGCTGTGCGTCGCCGGCCTAGGCCAGTGTCCCTCGCTTGCGCTGGTTAGTATCAACCGACATTGCGGCGGTCTTGTGTGCAACCCGCGTGTTAACCGCTCTATCGCCTCGGCGAAGGCAGATCGCCTCCGAAATCGCCTCCCAAAGCACGACACCAGGAGACTCGCGACAATGATTCGCGCCGCAATCTTTTGCTCCGCATAGTACTACTCCTTGGAACGATCGGCCTCATCTCCAATCGCTCCGGCGCCGATGAGTTCCGGCTCGAATCGGCCACTCTGCCCACACCTCTGCTCGAGGCCGGAAAAGTCAACACCTTGATCGAAGCGTCGGGAGTCGAGCCGATCGGAGACGGTCGCCGGTTCCTGGTCGCCCACGACAAGCACCCCGCTCTTTACGTCGTCGACTTGGCAGGCGGTCGGATTTTGGGACCACCAATCACATCCCCGCGATTTCCCCAATTGAACGGTGGCGGACCGAAGTGGGAAGGCATGGCGCGCGACGCCGAGGGCAACTTTTATCTGATCGGTGCTCACAACGGTAAGACGGATGAAGAACGAGCGACCAAGAACGTTCTCATTCGCTTCCGCCTCAAGGATGACAATCAGGCGGCCATCGACGATGCGTCGATTGTGAGCTGGCACATCGCCCGATCTCTCGAGGCGTGTCTGAAAGCCGCTGGATTGCCACCTGAAGAAGTCGCCAAACGGAAGATCGAAGGGCTGACGATCCGTGAGATGAAGACCGCCAACGGCACAGTCCACCGCGAGCTGGTGCTCGGCCTGCGCGAGCCGAGCGACAAGGTTCGCGCCTTCGCGGCCGACATCACCAATCCACCCTCCCCTGACGCTGAGCTCGAGCTCAAACCGTCGTTTGCCTTCGAGGCCGAGCCCAGGGAGGGCGTGACTTCGCAGCTCACTTCCCTCGAATATGTGCCCGAGCTGAGCGGCTACTTGGTCGTAACGGCGTCCGAAGACACGGCGAACGCCTTTCACGGCAACATCCTATGGTTCGTCCCGGATGGCGAAACCAGCCATGCTAAAAAGATCGCCATCTTCGAAGTCGCGATGAAATGCGAGGGCTTGGCAATCCTTGGTGTCGACAAGGACGGTCAAAAAACGTCGGCCAAACTCCTGATCACCTACGACAACGACCCACACGCGACCCATATTCCGAGCCGATTCCAGACGGCCACGCTCGTGCGCGAATCGCGCTGAAACGATGTGATGGGTAAGCCTGAGATTTGCTTGCCGCGTCGAGGCGCTGTAGACTCGAACGAATCCTGGATAGGGATTCGAGCAGCGGAGCAAAGTCGACGTGAGCCTGTACAAGTTCGTCTCCAACGACCGGCCGACGCTCGGTGTCGAGATTGAGCTGAACCTTGTCGACAGCCAGACCATGGCGCTGCGCAGCGGGGTTTCCCAGGTTTTGAGTGACGTGCCCGCGGAGCTCCAGGGTTCGGTCAAGCCCGAACTCTTGCAGTGTTACGTGGAACTCAACACCAAGATCTGCGACGACGTCGCGCAGGCCGATCACGACTTGACATGGAAAATCCGTGCGGTCGGCGAAATCGCCCGCCGCCACGGTCTGCGACTCTTCTGGAGCGGCACCCACCCATTCTCTCGGTGGCAGGACCAAGAAGTCACGCCGAATGAACGCTACTTCGACCTGATCAACGGACTCCAGGAGACTGCTCGCCGGCTTTTGACTTTCGGCCTGCACGTCCACGTCGGTGTCGACTCGGGCGACAAGGCGATCATGGTCTGCGACCGCATCATGCAACACCTGCCGACACTGCTGGCGCTTTCGGTCAACAGCCCGTTCTGGCAGGGCCGGAACACCGGCCTGCATTCGCAGCGGAGCAAGGTCATGGAAACACTGCCGACAGCGGGTCTCCCCCCCTTAATGCGGAACTGGTCGGAATACGCCTGGCTCTTGAACCACATGGTCGAGACCGGCTTCATCAAGACCATTCGCGAGATCTGGTGGGACGTCCGGCCGCACCATAACTTCGGCACGGTTGAAGTCCGGATCTGCGACATGCCGCCGAGCCTGGAACACGTGCTCGGTCTGACCGCACTCATCCAGTGCCTGGTCCACGACCTCTCCCAGGAGGTCGACCGGGGAACCTATCAATTCGACTGCCATCCGTTCCTGATCCGGCAAAACAAGTGGCGCGCCTGTCGCTACGGCATGGAAGCCAGGCTGGTCGATCCCGCCAGTCACGTGGCTGTTCCCGCTCGCCAGGTTGTCCACGCCCTGGTCGACCGCTTGCAGGATCGTGCCCAGGAATTGGGCTGTGCTCCTTACCTCGAGATCGTCCGCAAAATGGCCGAACAGCCGACCGGCTCGGTCCGCCAGCTTCAGATCTATCAGGAGACCAAAGACCTCGCCGAGGTCGTTCGCCGCATGCTGGCACAAAGCGACCTGGCGACCGCCGGGAGTGCTCGTTGATCGAAAATCAATTCACAACGTTGATCGGCTTCCCTTCCAGAAAAGCGGTAACGTTGGCCACGGTTGCCTCCATCAATCGACGCCGAGCTTCTTCGGTGGCCCAGGCATTGTGCGGTGTGATCAGGCAGTTCTGAGCTGCGAGGAGTGGATTGTCGGGTCGGATCGGCTCCTTGGAAACGACGTCGACGCCCGCCCCGGCCAGCCGGCCGGCAGTCAGCCGCTCGGCCAGGTCCTCCTCGACGACCAACGCACCGCGGGCCGTATTGATCAGGAACGCGCTCGGTTTGACCAGCTCAAGCCGTTTGCTGTTGACCAGGCCGGCCGTCTGCGGTGTCAACGGACAGTGCAGGCTGATCACATCGGCTCGTGTGAACAGATCGTCTAACTCGCACCAATTGACCGGTCGGCCGTCCGCGGGTGAGCGTCGTGAAGGACTATAGGCCAGGACTGACATCCCGAACGCCTGGGCAAGTTCCCCACGCGCTGGCCAATCCGGCCGAAACCGACGATTCCCATCGTCTTGCCGGCAAGCTCGAGAAGCGGCGTCTTCCGCATCGAGAAGTCGGGCAGCCGGGACCACTCGCCGGCTCGCACCGCCTGCGCATGGACGCCGACCTGAACACACAGTTCGAGCAGCAAAGCGAAAACGTGCTGGGCAACGGAGTCGGTGCTGTATTCTGGTACGTTCGAGACCGGAATGCCGCTGCGCATGCGCAGGCCGCGCGCGTCGACACAGTCATACCCGGTCGCCGTGACCGTGATGAACCGGAGCTCGGCTGAGCGTTCGATCAGGGAGCGCGAATCGGCGACTTATTCGTGACTAGAATCGCGGCGCCGCGAGCGCGCGCCGGGACGTCCTCAGGCGAGGTGAAGTCGTGGAATTCCGACTTCGCCGAACGAGTCCAGACCTGACCATGCCGCGCGATCGGCCGCAAACGGACGGCCATCCAGGATGACGATTTTCACGGATCTTTCGCCTCTTCGCTGTGGGTTAAATCGGCCATTTCTTTCGGTTCTCGGAGCAGATTCGAGTATAACGGCATGACGGGCCGGAACGAAGTTCCCGGAACGGCGATCGCTGCTTCACCGACCTCAAATCGGGATGGGGTCCGATTATTCAGGCGTCACACGTAACTCCCAACCCTGATAAGAGATGAAGCACGTGAACGAGTTCCGATTATTCAGGCGTCACACGTAACTCCAATCGCTATAAAGCCGTGACGCCGTGACGACGTTTTTCGGCCTCCGCACTCTGTGTGTGCGCCGAATCACAAAGTGATCGGGTCAATCGGCCACCGGATTTGACTCGACTTGACCAAACGTCGCATGATATCGAACAATACGACGAGGACGTATCGAGTTTAACGACGTGAGGGCTTGGTCGTTTCCGGATCGGCGATCGTTGCCGATTGGGCCGGTCAAATTCCGGCTCGCCCCACGCCGTCAGCCGGGTAGGAACCCAGCGAGGCTGGCATGTCGGAATCTGTACCGGTGACGGTTTCTCCCGCCGAAAAGGTCAAGCAGTTTCCGACCGCGCCGGGCATCTACTTGATGAAAGACGCCCAGGGGCGAGTCATCTACGTGGGCAAGGCAAAGAACCTGCGTAACCGTGCCGGCTCGTACTTTCACAAGGCCGCCGCCGATGACAAGCGGATCTGCGACTGGATCGCCGAGGTGGCCGACGTCGAGTTCCTGATTGCCGACAGTGAGGTCGACGCCATGCTCATGGAGGCGCGGCTGATCAAGGACATTCAGCCGCAATACAATCGCGACCTCAAGGACGACAAGTCGTTTCCGTATTTACAGATCACCACCGGCGAGGACTTCCCTCGCGTCAATTTTACCGCGCGAGCCGCTCGATCGTGGCGTCAAGCTTTACGGACCGTTTCCTCGAGCCAAGACCCTTCGTGGCGCGATCCAGGTCTTGCAGCGTGTGTTCAAGTTTAGGACCTGTTCCCTGGACATCGAGGAGGGCGATCCTCGCTGGCGATGGTTTCGCCCGTGTCTGCTGCACTCGATCCATCAGTGTACGGCTCCGTGCAACGTCCGGATCGACAAGGAAAGTTATCGCAGCGACATTCGGCGGCTCCAACTGTTCCTGGACGGTAAGAAAGACGTACTCCTCAAGGAAATGAACGAGGAGATGCGCGAGGCGAGCAAGGCCCTCTTGTTCGAGAAGGCCGCGCGGCTCCGCGATGAAATCAAGGCTTTGGGCGCCATTAGCCTGCGCGGAAATCTCGCCCAACACGCCCAGCCGGAGGTGTTCTACGTCGATCCCCGCAAGGGGCTGAAAGGGCTCAAGAAGATCTTGAAGCTCGACTCGATTCCGCGAACGATTGATGGCGTGGACATCGCCCATCTGGGCGGCAACGAAATGGTCGGCTCGCTGGTCACGTTCATTGATGGCCTGCCGTTCAAGCCGGGTTATCGCCGTTACCAGATCAAGACTGTGGCGGGCATCGACGACTTCGCGTCGATCCGTGAAATCGTCACACGGCGGATCAAGGGACTCCAGGAGCGCGACGAGCCCTTTCCCGACATTTGGCTGATCGATGGCGGCAAAGGGCAGCTCAGCTCGGCCTTGGCGGCTTTTGAAACTCTCAAAGTCGTTCCGCCAACCGTCATCGCCCTGGCCAAGCGCGAGGAGGAGATCTACATCCAGGGCCGGTCCGACCCGATCGTCCTTTCCCGCCGCTCGTTTGCCTTGCGTCTGTTACAATACGTCCGTGACGAAGCCCACCGTTTCGCCCAGCATTACCATCACATGCTTCGCAAGAAGCGGACTTTTGACGAACGAGAGATGAGACCAGGTACTCCTGCCCATGACGATTCGATGATCCTGAGGGTCCACACGGTGATTGATCATGAACTGTTCACCAGAAGTCTCGCCACTCCTGCTCGAAATCTTAACGACAGGCTTGACCCATCCGGAACGACTGGTCCGGCGATGCCGAGCGTTTCGCGATCGAATCCGATCATATTCACAATGTCCGGAACTAATCACTATTTCTCGGAGCAATTAGCTCGACTACTGGGACGTCGAGCGAAATTCCTACATCAAGCAACGTCACCGACACAGCTTACGGCCTGGGAACCGCTTTGGCGAGAATTGCAGATTCAACTTGAAGCAGTGGCAGTCCCGACGTTCGCCCGTTGATGGCTAACGATCGCCCGTTGAAACTCCAATTGGATTTCCATGATACTGATTTCCGCCCAATCCCTTGGTCGACAATTCCGCGGCGATCCGATTTTCAACGAGCTCAATTTCGAGGTGCGCCGGTGATCGTATCGGCTTGGTCGGGCCGAACGGCGCGGGCAAGACGACCTTGATCAAGATCCTGGCAGCCTTGGACAAGCCGGATTACGGCCAGCTTTTCGTTCGGCCCGGGATTCGCGTCAGCCTGTTGCGGCAGGAGCCCGACTTCAAGCCCGGCGAAACCATGATCGACGTGGTCAAGGCGGGGCTGGCGTCCGTCCTGGAGTTGCAAAACGAGCTTGAGGAAGCCGCTCAGGAGATGGCCGAGGCCGAGGATCCCGACGACCGGCGTCGCGCCGAACGTCGATACGACGAATTGCACCAGCTCATCGAGCATCAGGATGCTTATACGATCGACCACCGGATCGAGGAGGTTCTGACGGGCCTCGGGTTCAGCGAGTCCGAGTTTTCCCGGGAGGCCACGACGTTCTCCGGCGGCCAGCAGTCGCGAATGATGCTCGCCAGGCTGCTGCTGGAAAGCCCCGACCTGATGCTCCTGGACGAGCCTTCGAATCACCTCGATATCGCCACGACGGAATGGCTCGAAAGTTACCTTGCGCCAGCCGGTCGCGATGATCGTCGTGAGCCATGATCGCTATTTCCTGGACAAGGTTGTTACCAAGATCTGGGAAATGCACCTTGGCAAGCTCGCCGTCTACCCCGGCAATTACACCCAGTACTGGCGACTGCGGACCGAGAAAGCCAAGGTGCTGGAACGCCAGGCAGAGCGTCAGGACGAGAAGGCCGCGAAGCTCGAAGCGTACATCCGCAAATACGGAGCCGGCCAGCGCACCACCCAGGCCCACGACCGCGAACGCAAGCTGGAACGACTCGAGCGCGACCGGGTCGAGACCATGCGCGATGTCGTCGGACCCGTCATGCGGTTCGACGAAGTTCAACGGTCGGGCGATATCGTGGTCGAAGCGGTCAAGCTTTCGAAGGCATACGCCAATCCTTTGTTTCGCGACCTGAACCTGACCGTCAAGCGCAGCCAGTGCGTCGGTGTGATCGGGCCCAACGGATCGGGCAAGACGACTCTGATCAAGACGTTGATCGGCCGGGAGAAACCCGATGCCGGGGAAGTCCGGCTCGGCCATAAAGTCCAGGTCGGATACCACGATCAGGGCTTGCAGTCATTGGACCCCAGCACCACGGTCCTTCGAGCGGTGTGGCCCGAGGATGAT
>CAVRFS010000117.1:0-44822 GCA_963720335.1 uncultured Planctomycetota bacterium
TCTCGGATTTCGCCTCGAATAACGGTGTCAATCCGCTGGTGGCCGCCCGCCAGCTCAAAGGGCAGGGGGTGCCGGTCGTGACGGTGACCCTGGGCAGCGAAAACGCCGGGGCGGCTTCCCGCGACATCAAGTTCCGCGACATCGTCACCAACCCGGTCGTCTTCGTGAAGAACCAGATGGACGTGCGCGGCACGGGGGTGGTTCGCGGGTTCGCCGGCCAGACGCTCGATGTCGAGCTATTCGTGGAGGGTCAGTCGGCGCCCGTGGCCCGCAGCCAGGTGACGGTTCCCGAAACCGGTGACGTCATCCCGATCACCGGCGTGAAATACATCCCCCAACGCCGGGAGAAAAGAAAATCACGCTCAAGGTCGCTCAGCACGACGGCGAGCTGGTCCACGAATAATGAAATCAGCACGTTCGTGACGGTCGTGAGCGGTGGCTTGAACGTCCTCTACCTGCAAGGCCCCAACGCCACATGGGACTATAAGTACCTGATGAATTCGATCGGCACCTCGCCCGATGTGCAGGTTGACGGGATCGTGATCCGTCGTCCCGCCCAGCGCGACTAGAGCGAGGTTCCCGACGCCGACTCTCACCGGTCGTTACAACGTCTATGTGCTCGGTAACCTCCCGGCGGATTATTTGACGACGACCCAGCAGAACCTGCTGGTGGATGCCGTGATGAAGGGGGCGGGCTTCATGATGCTCGGCGGCCACTCGAGCTTCGGCTCCGGCGGCTGGGCCGAACACCAAGGTCGTCGACATCCTGCCAACCGCGATCCATCCGGGTGACGGTCAGCTCGAGCCGCCAGAAGGAATCAAATTCACTCCCAACGCGAAGGGGCTCGACAGCTACGTGCTGCAAGTTGGAGTCAACCGAACCGAGACCGCGAAGATCTGGGATTCGATGCCGCCGATCCTGGGTTCCAATCGTTTCGGCGAACCCAAGCTCGGCGCCAATATCCTGGCCACCACACCCGGTCCCAATCCGGAACCCCTGATGCTCGACATGCTGGTTGGTCACAATGGCCGTGTCATCGCTTATGGCGGCGATACCTGGGTCTGGGCACGCGAATCCGAGGAGGGCCGGCTGGCCCATCGTAAATTGTGGCGCCAGCTCATATTCTGGCTGTCGCACAAGGAGAACGACGGTGACAACCAGGTCAAACTGAAAGTCGAGCCGCGTCGAATCGGCGTCGGTGAGAAGATCGAGCTGTCCGCGACGGCCCGCGACTCCAAAGGAGCTGCAATCCCCAACGTTCGTTATGAAACCAAGATCGCTCGCGACGGAGCGAACACCCCCGCGACACCCGTTGAGCTCCTTAGCCAGGGGGACGAGGCGAAGGGTTCGGTCTACGCCTCGGAAAACATGGCCCAACCCGGCGACTACACGGCCACGGTCGTCGCTCGCCGTGACGGCCAGGAAATCGGCCACGACACAGTCCGGTTCCTGGTCTACCAGGACGACCGCGAGCTGGAGAACCCCTCCGCCGACCTCGGCCTGGCCAAGGCAATCGCCGAGCTCACGGACGGCGAGCGAGTGACTCCCGAACGCTTATTGATCCACCTCAAGAGTTTCGACCGCTCCGCTTACACCGAGTACGGCAGCCTCTCCGAGTACAAGGTCTGGGACAACTGGCCCTTCCTCTTGATCTTCACGGCCTTGCTGACGCTGGAATGGTGGCTGCGCAAGCGGCATGGCTGGGTTTAGCCGCGGCCCGGTCGTAGAACGGAATTCATTCCGTTGAACCACGGCGAGGTTGCCCAGCGGACATCTGACTCCTGGCCCGAGTTTCCAGGAAGCAACGGAAAATTAAATCTCCTTTTCTACTCTTCACGTCGCCACGAACGGTTGGAGAGCCTCTTTCATGTCCGTGCCGATCGCCGTCGCCAGCCTGATCCTGATCGTCGTGATTCCCCCTGCAAGATTCGTTCGAGACGATGCTCCTGCCTCGTCGCATCACGCGGCAATTTCGCTTCGCCCGTTTCTTCATCCTGTCTTGCCTGGACCATCTGGTCCGCCTGTGGCGGGCCGCACTCCGATCGAGCAAAACGGCGGTAGCACTCTCCTCAGCCTGTTCGGTCCGCTGTCAATTCTGGTCCTGATGAGTTTTTCGGCGTGTCGGCCTGATCGTGTTCTTTGTTCTGTCGTATTAGGTGCTCGGCACAACTTTGCACACGGCGGGGGAGCCCGTCGAGTTTTCCACTGTATCTATATATGAGCGGAGTCGTCTTCTTTACACTTGGCTTCGGGGACGTCACGCCCGTGGTACTCGCTGGGGGGCGCTTTGTTGTGGTCTTCGAGGCGGGTATCGGCTTCGCTTTTCTTGCCGTCGTGATCAGCTACCTGCCGGTGCTGTACCAGGCGTTTTCTCATCGTGAGGTCACAATCTCACTGCTGGACGCTCGCGCGGGCTCGCCGCCGACGTCCGGTCAATTGTTGATCCGGATCTGCCGTGACCGGAATTTTGCCTTGCTCGACCGTTTTCTTGAAGAGTGGGAGCGGTGGGCGGCTGAGGTCCTGGAAAGCCACGTCTCGTTCCCGGTTCTCAGCTACTACCGGTCGCAACACGACAACCAGTCCTGGCTCGGCGGCGATCACTTTGATCCTGGACACGTCCGCCCTTGTGATCGCAGCGAATTAAAGATAGCTCACCTTACCAGGCGAAATTGACGTTCGCCGTGGCCCGGCATGCGGTCGTGGATCTGTCGCAGGTCTCTCACGTTCCCCCGATTCAGCCGGACCAAGACCGAATGCCTCCGGAACAGTTGCAGAGGCTGACGCACGAACTCCGGACCGCGGGTATCGACATGCGAGAGGGCGAGGCCGTCGACCGAAAACTGACAGAGCTTCGCGAAATGTACGAGCCATTCGTCAACGCGACTTTCGCAGCTACTTCCTCTTGCCTTGCTGCCTCAACTGACGCCCGATTCAACCCCGGTGGACAACTGGCAGACCAGTGCCTGGACGCGGCGAACCAAAGGAATCGCCAACCTGGTCCCGGCCGACGTGGATGACGATCACGTTGATTGAAAATTATGCAAAGACATTCTCGTAGTTACTGCGCGAATCGTTTGAAGAACGAATTCTCCTTCCAATGTGGGCGATCGTCGCGGTTGGCGATTCGTTCGAGGAGTTTGGCAACCAGAATGTTGAACTTGGCGGCCGCTTGCAAGTCGACTGGCTGATTCACGTCATCGGACGGAGCATGGTAGCGCTCTGTGAGCCAATTCTTGACGATCTGTGCTTCCGGCGAGTCTTTGTTGTAGCCTACCTTCAACGCCAGCGACGGTATCCCGCGCCGAATGAAGCTATACTGGTCGCTGCGGATGAATCGATTGCGCTTGGGTTCGGGATCGGCTTGCGGCTCGATACCCAGTGATTTCGCCACAGCCGTCGCATCGCCGCCCAGGTCGGATTCGTCGATCCCGAAGATGGTCAGCGCCTTGAACGGAAAGAGCGGCAAGAACATGTCGGTATTGATATCGGCCACAATCTTTTTGGGGTCGATCGTGGACGAATTGGCCAGGAAGCGCGACCCGAGCAGACCCTTCTCCTCGCCGGTGACCGCGGCAAACAGAACAGATCGCCGCAGTCTTTGTGTTCGACTCCTTCAGCTTGGCCGCGACTTCGAGCAAGGCGGCGACGCCGGACGCATTGTCCATGGCTCCGTTGTAAATCGAGTCATCTTTGATCGGCTTGCCGATGCCGAGATGATCGAGATGTGCTGAGAACACAACGAATTCGTTCTTTGAGCCGGGGATCGTTACCCGGCAGGACACCCAGGACATTCTGCGATTCGAGGTCGGCTCGTTTCACGGCAACCGTCGCTTTCGAGTTTGGCCCCGACGGCGAAGTGAGGCAGAGGCTTGTCGGAATCGGCCACGTCGAGAATCCGCTTGAAAGTTGCGGCCTGATCCGGAAAGCCATTGATCGGCGCGAGCCGGATTGATTGTGACACCGATTTTCACCCCATGGCTTTCATCAAGCGGCCTGGATCGGCCAGGCTCATCGCCGGCATGGACCTCGCCAAGCTTACTCGCTCCCAGGGAATGTCCATGTTTTTGGGATTGCGCCGGATGTTCTTTGGCCGCAGCAATGGCGCCTACCCGTTTCAACAGCGCGGCCCGTTCGCTGGAGGATTGCATGTGGGCGGCCAGCGGCCCCGGGATCGAGGCAGAGACACTTTGCGAGGAACATCACGATTTTACCCCGGACATCCAGCCCCTTGAAGTCGTCGTGATTGGCCTCGGGAATGACTAATCCGTAGCCGGCGAACACCAGCTCGGCGTCAATCGTCGGAGACGGGTTTCCGCGCACGCCGATGATCGCATCTTGCCCCAGAGTTAAGTGTTCCGTACTCGTCCCTCGGACCAGCGACAGGCCGGAATGGCCCTCGTCGAGTCTCCTTCGACTCTAATTTGACTGTCTGGAAGTATCCGGCGCTGCTGGCGGGTTTGAGACCGGATCGCTCAAACTGCTCGGCAACATACGCGGCTGCTTTCCGGTGGCCTTCACTGCCGGTATTCCGGCCTTCCAGCTTGTCGTCGGCAAGGAACCGAACGTGCGACCACCATCGGTTTCCATCGGGCACGTCATCAGCCTGCGCGGGGATTGGGATCAGCACAAAAGCAACAACCGTGTTGACGAGGATGAGCCGGTGCTTCATTCTTATTCTCGTGAGTGACTTTGATGGTAGTGGCCAATTCGAGCCCGAAGCTCGCATGATCGCTGGCAATCAGTCGATATATCATTGAGTAAACTGCTCGAACCGATGCAGATCGAGAACTCCCGCAACGACTGCCGTGTCGTTGTCGGCTTCCCTATTGCTTCCCTACCGCGGTCCCTTTAGTATTCTCTATAGCAACTGTCATTTCCATCCCAGCACCCTCTGGGAAGGCCGCGGCGATCGCGTGCGTACCTTCGGACACAGGCTAGTGGACCAGATCTTAAGGTTAATGAGAGCGAAGTTTGTCGGCGACAAGCAGGCCGAGGCCCCCACCGATGGTGTTTGGGTTTCGGGCGGCCGGGTCCCGTCCGCTGTGCAGTCGCTCGCTCTCGCGCAGCATGTGTTTCGATTGGTCGCTCTGATCTGGGCACTCAGCCTCGGGCATGCGTCGATTGCGGGGACCGTTGTACCGCGGGAAGTGGCACCCCGCTCCCCGAGGACCCAATCCGGCCCCAACGGCCGACCGGGTCGTGCCCAACTCACCCGCTGCGCTGCACAGTCGGAGCACGGTTCCCGCCGACGCTCGCTCAAACGTCATCATGTGAGTTCCAAGATCGCTCTCTGGCACAACCCCGACTGCGACGACGAGACGTCACAAGACTCCGACGATGACGACGACACGTCGAACGATCTCAACTCCAACAACGATGAGACCGACGTGCCGATCACGTTCTGGCTCCAGGATCGGGTTTGCTACCTGATCGCGCTGGAAACTGAATCCGCGCCTCCCTGGACCGAAACTCCCTCTTCACCCTTCCCGACGCTACAACGCCTCCGTTGTTAGCCCCTGCCTGGCGCTCCTCGCGCGGACAGACCTTGCCGCTGCTCAACACGCGTGTGTTTCGCACGGAACCGCGTGCGCGACTCGGCGGCCTCTTCACGGCCGAAGTTGTCGGTCTGTCCGAACTGAAGTGCCGCCTCACACTCGGCGTTCTTGCGCGCTCCGGCCGTAACCTGGAGCCCAAACATTGATGCCAGAGCGTGAAGATCGCCGGACGGAGCCGGCTCACTGCAATGGATGGCCGGATTCTGCCGGTAAGACTGACCCGTCCCAAAGCGTTGTCGCCAAGCGTTGGCGTTATGCACCGCGACCGCACTTGCTCCCAATGCAACTGGTCAGCCCGTTGCCCTCGATTCGCCCGCCCAGCCAGCGCGGCCGTTTCCGCGGCTCTGCGTCTGTAGCGACACTCATGCGGTGAATACTCGTGCCGACGAGAACGTTGTTTGTTCCTCAACGACCAAAACGAGGGCGAGTCCATCTCGAGTACTCAAAATGAATAGCAACCGAGAAAACCAAGTGCCGTTCAACGAGGATGACGAACTCATCGGCCTCTCGAGCGCCGCCCGCTTCGGGACGGCCGTCGGCGGCCGTGGCTGCGCCGGCCAAAATGGGATCTTTGGCCAGAAAGCGGTTGTCGCACTTCTGCTGACCATCGTTCTGGTCCCCCCACTGGCGGGGTTTTACAGCTATTTTAGCGGCATCCCCCTCCATCTGCTCGCGGACCCCAAGAAGGCAGATAATGAGAGCGAAGCAAAAAATCCTCCTGCGCCACCCAGTGTCTCGCTGGTGCCGGGCCAAGCTCACACGCTGGAGGTCCCCGACGAGGTCGGCAACGCCTTGGGAATCCGCAAGGGCCAAAGCGACTCGGTTGCGGTCGCCAAGGCCGCCGACCACGATGCGGCCGCTCGTGCTCCCCGGCTCGACGGCGCCTCGATCCCACGCGGCTCGCCCGCATCCGCGCTCGGTTCGCCCCGGCCCGCGTGGTCGAGATCGCCAAGTCCAGGATCGCTCCCCAAGAGCGGCCAAACGGAGTTCCGCGAACTGAGGCCGGGTGACAGCGTCCGAAGGGCGAGGTCCTGGGCGTTTTCTACAGCGTGGACGTGGGCTCCAAGAAGAACGATCTCCTCGATGCGCTGGTGCAACTGGAACTGGACCAGAAGATCCTCGACGAGGCCGAGAAGCACAGCGAAGCGGTCCCGGAAGTCTTCATGCTCACTTAAAGCGCGCCGTGCAAGGAGACCGCAACGCCGTCAACCGGGCCCTCAACAACCTCAAGGCGTGGGACATTCCCCAGGAGGAGATCGACGCCCTCCATGCCGAGGCCAAGAAGATCAGCCGCGGACAAGAACGCGTGGCTCAAGACCCCGAGGGCCGGTGGGTGAAAGGCGAGAAGCAAGCCAAGCGGCGAGGATCGATCCGGACAAGGACGACGCGAGAACCCGTGGGGCCGGGTCACCTTGCGGGCGCCGTTCGACGGCGTCATCGTCGAACGCAACCTCCACGTCGACGAAATGGTGGTGGACAACACGGTCAACCTGTTTCAAATCGCCGACGTGAGCCGGCTCTGGTCATCGCCAACTGCCCCGAAGATGCCTTGCCGACCTTGGAGGCCCTCCACCGCAACCAGAAGCGGTGGACCGTGCGAACCGTGGGCACGTCGATCAGCCACGGGACTTCCGGGAACATCGACGAGATCGGCTACCTGATCGACCCCAACCAGCACACGGCGGTCATCAAGGGTACGTGGAGAACCCGGGCAAGCGGCTCCGGGCCGGGCAATACGTCGCCGCCACGGTGAACATCCCGCCGCCGCGAGGCGTGGTCGAGATTCCCGACTGATGCGCTGGTGGACGACGGCAGGCAGAGCCTGGTGTTCGTGCAGCCCGACGCGGCCAAGCCCCAGTTCACGATGCGGCGCGTCCAGGTGACGCACGTTTCGAACACACGGTCTTCGTGCGGAGCACGCCGATCCCCAAGGAAGAGCAATTGACGGCCCAGGAGGCGGAAGAAGGCCTGTTGCCCAAGGAACCCCTGCTGCCGGGCGAGCGCGTCCTCCTGTCCGGGGCGCTGGAGCTCAAAGCGCTCTGCTCGACCTCGAGTCGCAGCACCGGCGAAACGACGAATCGAAAGCAAGGCGAGCGCGTCGATCAGCGAAACAGACTGACCGGGAGTTCATCGGAAGGTCCATGGTTCGCAAGCTGATCGCGTGGGCGCTCGACAATCCGCTGGTGGTGATCCTGCTCGCCGTCTTCCTCGCGGTCGATCGGCATCGTCTCCTTCATGAACGTCAACGTCGAGGCCTACCCCGACCCGGCGCCGGCCATCGTCGAAGTGATCGCGCTGTTTCCCGGCGCATCGGCCGAGGAGGTCGAGCGGCAGGTCACCATCCCCCTGGAAGTGACTTTCGCCGGCATGCCCGGCTTGAAGAAAATCAACAGCAAGTCGCTGTTCGGCCTGAGCGACCTCAAGATGACCTGGCATTACGGCAGCAGTACACGTATCAGGCGGCCCGGCAAGAAGTCATCAACCGCATGGCCACGATCTCGCCAGCCGCTGCCGGCCAACGTCACGCCGGCCATTTCGCCGGAGTCGCCCACCGGCGAAATCTACCGCTATGTCCTCAAGGTCCCCAAGGACGCTTCCGGCCGCGAGATCTACACGCTCAACGACATCAAGGCGATGCAGGACTGGGTGCTGGAGCGCGAGTTTCGCACCGTGCCGCGGATCGTCGACGTCACCAGCTTCGGCGGCACGGTGCGGCGCTACGAGGTTCAGCCCGACCCGGACCGCCTCCGCCGCTACGGCATCACGCTGGGCCAGCTCCAGACGACGCTGGCCAACAGCAACGCCACCGTGGGCGGCGACTACCTCAACCAGGGCCAGGTCGCCATGACGGTGCGCAGCGTCGGCCTGTTCGGCGGCGGCGTGGACCCGGTGAACAAGGTGCTGGGGCTGAAGAGCCCGTCCGCCGCCGCCTCCATCCTCCGCGCGGAGGAACTGCGGCGGATCCGGGAAATCCGCAGCCTGGTCATCACCTCGGTCAACAACCAGCCGATCCGTGTCGAGGACGTGGTCGAGGGGGGCCGGCTTTCGCCAGGGCAGTTGCCCGGCGAGCAGGGCGTGGTCGTCAGCCACCAGACGCGCCTGGGGCGGATCGGCTATTGGAGGGCCGACCACGAGCGGCCCTCGGGATCTCCCCTTTCGCTCAAGGACGTCGGTCACGACGAGGACGACATGGTGCAGTGCATCGTGCTGCTGCGCAAGGGCGAGGACACGTTGCCCGCCTTGAAAGACGTCAAGGCCAAGGTCGAGCAGTTGAACGATCCGGCCTCCGGCCGGATGTTGCCCGGGACGCAGATCGAGACCTATTACGACCGCACCGAACTTGCTCCACCTCACCACCGAGACCGTGACGGAGAACCTGTGCATGGGCGTGGCGCTCGTGGTCGCGATCCTGTTCATGTTCGTGAACAACATCAGGACCGCGATCATCGTCGCCATCAATATTCCGCTGGCGTTGCTGTTCGCCTTCTCGATGCTTTACGTGCGGGGCAAGTCGGCGAACCTGCTGTCGATCGGGGCGGTCGATTTCGGCATCATCGTCGATTCCTCGGTGGTCGTGGTCGAGAACATCTACCGCAACCTGGCCTCGCACAACTACCCCGACCTGCCGCTGAAGGAGCGGATCCTCGCTTCGTGCAGGAGATCGACCACGCGCTGTTGTATTCCGTTCTGATCATGGTGTGCGCCTTCGTGCCGCTGTTCGCCATGACCGGGCCGGAGGGGCAGCTGTTCGGGCCGATGGCGCAGACGTACGCGTTCTCGCTGGCCGGCGCGCTGGTGCTGGCCCTGACGCTGACGCCGGTGCTGTGCATGCTGCTCTTCAAGAATTTCAAGCCGGTCCAGGAGAACCTGCTGGTCCGCGCTTTGAAGTTCCGCTACTTGTGGAAACTGCAGCTCTGCCTCAGGTATCCCAAGACCACCTGCGCTCGTGATGGCCTTCCTGATCGGCGGCACCGCTTGCTTGATCCCGCAGCTCGGCCGCGAGTTCATGCCCGAGCTGGAGGAGGGGAACTTGTGGCTGCGCGGCATCGGCCCGCTCAACATGAACCTGGAGCACCAGGTGGCGATCGCCAAGCAGGCGCGGGCCATCATGGCCGGCTACCCCGAGGTCGAGTCGATCGTCACCCAAAGCGGCCGGCCCGACGACGGCACCGACACCGAGGGTTATTACAGCGGCGAGTACTTCGTGCCGCTGCGGCACGCAGAAAGACTGGCCCAAGCTGGTGCCGGCAGACCGGCTGGCGGCGGTGGGTCTGGGGGGCCAAGCGGCGCGCGGACCAAGCGCGAGCTCGTCGCCGCGATGAACGCCGAGCTGGAGCGCAGCATTCCCGGCATCGGCTGGAACTTCTCGCAGAACATCCGCGACAACGTGATGGAGGCGCTGTCGGGGGTCAAGGGGGACAATTCGCTCAAGATCTTCGGCCCCGACCTCGACCAGCTGGAGCTGCTGGCCGACAAGGCCAAGAACATCTTGCAAGAGCGTCGCCGGGCATGGCCAACGTGGGCATCTTCCACGTCCGCGGGTCGTCGCACCTGGAGTTCCGCGTCGATCCGGAGAAGTGCCAGAAATGGGGCGTGACGACGGCCGACGTCAACAACGTCGTCAGCAGCGCCATCGGCCGCCAAGGCCATGTCGACCATGGTCGAGGGGGAGAAGCTGTTCGACATCTCCATCCGCTGGCCCAAGTGGCGGCGGAGCCAGCGAGACCTCGATCCTCGACATCCCGGTCGACATCGTCAACAACCAGGTGGTCCTGGCGCAGGGCTCGGGCTTCACGCCCAACGCCAGCGGGCATGCCTTGCCGCCGCCCGCGACGGCCGGCAGCCTGGCCGACACGTCCAACCCGATCAGCAGCACGCCGCGAATCCGGCTCGCGCGACCTGGTCACGCCGGTGGGTGCGGACTACGTGCCGGACCCCAACGGCCAGTTCAATCGCGCCGGCGCACTCGACCATCTACCGCGAGCAGGGCAAGCGGCTGATCGCCGTCAAGTTCAGCGTCCGCGGCCGCGACCTGGGCAGCGCCGTGGACGAGGCCAAGGCAAAGACCAAGGACCTCTTCCAGATCCCCTACCGGGCGGTCTGGAGCGGCGAATTCGAGCAGATGGAGGAGGCCAACGGCCGGCTGCATGTGGATCATTCCCCTGTCGCTCGGCCTGATCTTCATCCTGCTGTACTCGGCGTTCCGCTCGTTCCTCGACACGATCGTGATCTTCAGCAACGTGTTCGACGTGGCCGTGGGCGGCATCTGGTCGCTTGTACCTGACCGGGACCAACTTCAGCGTCGCGGCGGCGGTCGGCTTCGTCTCGCTGTTCGGCATCGCCATCATGGAGGGCCTGCTGCTTGATCTCGTACTTCAACGCCCTGCGCGTCCAGGGGCTGCCGTTGCACGAGGCGATCATCCAGGGCTCGCTCAAGCGGGTGCGGCCGGTGATGATCACCGCCATGACGGCCATCCTGGGCCTGTTGCCGGCGGCCCTGTCGACGAAGATCGGCGGCCAAACGGCCCAGCCGCTGGCCATCGTCGTGGTCGGCGGCATGACCGTGACGCTCTTCCTGGACCGCTACCTGATGCCGGTGCTCTACAGCTTCTACGGCCACCGCGAGCCGCCGGCAGGGGGCGGAGGCATGGCCCACTAAATAGATTCTTGAGCCACGGATCGAAACACCGATGAAACACGGATAATCCTTCCCTGGAAAATGCAAATGACAGCGTCGGGAATCGGCAAGGTTCACAATCTGTAGGGGGAAACGTACCAGATCGTTCCGGCGAGCGGGGGCGTGAGCCCCCTGATCTCGAGGCGCACGCTGGGTTGCGTCATCAGCGGTGCTCACGCCCCCCGGCATGGTTCAAGCGGAGGTTCCAGTTCCGTGTGGCTAGGGTCGACGCCCGCCGGGTCTGTTTGTCGCCTTTCGCACGCGCAAACTACTCGGCGGAGCGAAAGGCAACGTTCGCTGACCCCCAGCCCATCTAACCCGCGAAACTCGTAATCTGAACCAGGCCGGTAGCCAGGCGTTAGTTCTGGCTCGAAACTCAAGGTCCGGGTTACGTTTGTGCCAGTTTTGTATTTGGTCCCTGTTGCATTCTTGAGGCGTAATGCCAGTATCTTAATATTATCTGTGGTTCTCGTCCCGACTATCCTCTTGGGAGCGCCGCACTGATAGCGTGCTCTCGGGCGAAGTCTAGTGAGCTGGATTGAACGGCTGATGAGAGACAACGTCCGTCAGCGACCACCTCCCCAGGTCTCACGCCGACTCCCGGCAGCGAGCCGGTTGTGATGGGTTCGCTGCCGTGGCTGAAGCTGCATCTGATTCGAGAGGCGGGGCTCGTCGCGGGACTGTTGCGTCAATCTGTCCTGTTTCACCCTGTGTCACGCAGCGTGTCATCCGATCGGTCGTCTGATCTGGGCCCTCTTGCTCGGGCAGGTATCCCTTGCCGGGGGCCTGGCGGCGCGGGAGGCGGCACGGCCTCGCCGGTGTGCCCGGCCCGGCCGTGAAGGTCGATCGCGTCCAGTCCGATGCCCACATGCAGTCGCTCAATGGGAGCACGAGTCCCACCCACGTTGACTCAAACGGTCACGGAACGCTATCGAAGATCGCTCTCTGGAGAACCCCGACTGCGACGACGAGACGTCAAGATGACTCCGACGATGATGACGACACCTCAAACGACCTCAACGACACCGACGATGAGACCGACTTGCCGATCATGTTCTGGCTCCAGGATCCGGTTCGCTACCTGATCGCGGTCGAAGCCGAATTCGCATCTCCTGGACTGAAGCCCTCGCATGCACCCTTCCCAACCATCGACAGCTCCGTTGTGACCCCACTGGGGTTCACTTCGTATGAACAGACAATCCGGCTCGCGCGGCACGGTGGCGTGCCAGAATCGTGTATGCGGCCTCGGCGATCTTCCCTTCGGCGACACCGCCGGTCTGTTCAAATCGAACTGCTAGCTACATGTAAGCACTCGCGCTCGCTCCAGCCATATTCGCGGTTTGGACTCGAAGTGCTCATGCTCCGTGAATGTCGTTCCGACGAGAACGTTGTTTGTTCCCAACGACCAAAGCGAAGGCCAGTCCAATCTCGAGTACTCAAAATGAATATCCACCCGAGAAAACGAAGCAGCCGATCAACCAGCAAGACGAAGGCCAGCGCATCATCACTGCACGCGACTCGGCACCGGTCGGCGGCGGACTCCGGCACCGAAAATGGGTTTTGGGCAGAAAATCGTCATAGCGATGCTCTTGATCATTGTCGTCGTCCCGCCCTTTTTGGGGTATTACAGCTACTTCAGTGGCGTCCCGCTCCATCTGCTCGCGGCCACCAAGAAAGAAGCAGAAGAGACTTCTGAATCTTCCGCCGCAACCAGTGTCTCGCTGGTATCGGGCCAAGTTCACACGCTGGAGGTCCCCGACGAGGTCGCGTCCGCGCTTGGGAATCCGCAAGGGCCAGAGCGACTCGGTTGCGGTCGCACAGCGCGCCGACCACGATGCGGCCGCTGGTGCTCCCCGGCTCGACGCGCTTCGATCCCACACGCCTGGCCCGCATCCGCGCTCGGTTCGCTCCGGCCCGAGTGGTCGAGTTGGCCCAGGTCCGGGATCGGTCGCCCAAGACCGGATACACGGAGTTCCGCGAGCTGAGGCAGGGTGACATCGTCTCCAAGGGCGATCTCCTGGGCGTTTTCTACAGCGTGGACGTGGGATCCAAGAAGAACGATCTCCTGGATGCCCTGGTGCAACTGGAGCTGGACCAGAAGATCCTCGACGAGGCCCAAAAACACACGGAAGCTGTTCCGCAAGTCTTCATGCTCACCTATGAGCGTGCCGTGCAGGGAGACCGCAACGCCATCAACCGGGCCCTCAACAACCTCAAGCTGTGGGACATTCCCCAGGACGAGATCGACGCGCTTCACGCCGAGGCCAAGAAGATCAGCTCCGACAAGAACGCGTGGTTCAAGACGCCGGAGGGCCGGTGGGTGAAGGGCGAGAAACAAGCCGAGGGCGCCAAGGTCGATCCTCACAAGGAGCGCTGAGAACCCCTGGGGCCGGGTGACCTTGCGCGCGCCCTTCGACGGCGTCGTCGTCGAACGCAACGTCCGCAAGGACGAGATGGTGGTGGACAACACGGTCAACCTGTTTCAAATCGCCGACGTGAGCCGGCTGCTGGTCATCGCCAACTGCCCCGAGGATGCACTTGCCGGCCTTGGAGGCCCTCGACCGCAACGAACGGAAGTGGACCGTGCAAACGGTGGGCACGGCATCGGCCGCGGGACTTGCCGGAACGATCGACGAGATCGGCTACATGATCGACCCCAATCAGCACACGGCGGTCATCAAGGGATATGTCGATAACCCCGGCAAGCAGATCCGAGCGGGGCAATACGTCACCGCCACGGTGAACATCCCGCCGCCGGATGACGTGGTCGAGATCCCCACGATGCCCTGGTGGACGACGGCAGGCAGAGCTTGGTGTTCGTGCAGCCCGATGCGGCCAAGCACCAGTTTACGATGCGGCGAGTCCAGGTGACGCATCGGTTCGAACGCACGGTGTTCGTGCGGGACACGCCGATCCCCAAGGAAGAGCAATTGACGGCCCAGGATGCGGAAGAAGGCCTCTTGCCCATCGAGCCCCTCCGGCCGGGCGAGCGCGTCCTCTCTGCCGGGGCGGTGGAACTCAAAGCGCGTCGCTGATGGACCTCGAGTCGCAGCCGAGCGAAGCAACCGTCGAATCGCAACGCCGCGAACGAGCGTCGACAGCCAGCAAGGGTCAATCAGCGAGAATCGATCTCGGATCTCTTCGGAAGGTTGCCATGGTTCGCAAACTGATCGGCTGGGCGCTCGATAATCCGCTCGTCGTCATCCTGCTCGCCATCTTCCTGGCGGTGATCGGCGGTCACTTCCTTCCTGAACGTCAACGTCGAAGCCTACCCCGACCCTGCGCCGGCGATCGTCGAAGTGATCGCGCTGTTTCCCGGCGCATCGGCCGAGGAGGTCGAGCGGCAGGTCACCATCCCCCTGGAGGTCACGTTCTCCGGCATGCCCGGCCTGAAGAAAATCAACAGCAAGTCGCTGTTCGGCCTCAGCGACCTGAAGATGACCTGGCACTACGGCGGCGACTACACTTACCAGGCGGGTCGGCAGGAAGTCATCAACCGCATGGCGACGATCACTCAGCCGTTGCCGCCCAACGTGACCCCGGCCATTTCGCCGGAATCGCCCACCGGGGAAATCTTCCGCTATATCCTCAAAGTCCCCAAGGATGCCTCCGGCCGCGAGATCTACACGCTCAACGACATCAAGGCGATGCAGGACTGGGTGCTGGAGCGCGAGTTCCGCACGGTGCCGCGAATCGTGGACGCCACCAGCTTCGGCGGCACGGTGCGGCGCTACGAGGTTCAGCCCGACCCCGACCGGCTTCGCCGCTACGGCATCACGCTGGGTCAGCTCCAGGCGACGCTGGCGAACAGCCAACGCCACGGTGGGCGGCGACTACCTCAACCAGGGCCAGGTTGCCATGACGGTGCGGAGCGTCGGCCTGTTCGGCGGCGGCGTGGACCCGGTGAACAAGGTGCTGGGGCTGAAGAGCCCGTCCGCCGCCGCCTCGATCCTCCGCGCGGAGGAAGTGCGGCGGATCCGGGAAATCCGCAGCCTGGTCATCACCTCGGTCAACAACCAGCCGATCCGTGTCGAGGACGTGGTCGAGGGCGGACGGCTTTCGCCAGGGCAGTTGCCCGGCGAACAGGGCGTGGTCGTCGGCCACCAGACGCGCCTGGGCCGGATCGGTTATTGGAGGGCCGACCACGAGCGGCCCTCGGGATCTCCCCTTTCCCTCAAAGACGTCGGTCACGACGAGGACGACAAGGTGACCTGCATCGTGCTCCTGCGCAAGGGCGAGGAGACGTTGCCCGCCCTCAAGGACATCAAGGCCAAGGTCGAGCAGATGAACGATCCGGCCACCGGCCGGATGTTGCCCGGAACGGAGATCGAGACCTATTACGACCGCACGGACTTGCTCCACATCACCACCGAGACCGTGACCGAAAACCTGTGCGTCGGCGTCGTGCTCGTCGTCGCGATCCTGTTCATGTTCGTGAACAATATCCGGACCGCGATCATTGTCGCCATCAACATCCCCCTGGCGTTCTTGTTCGCCTTCTCGATGCTTTACGTGCGCGGCAAGTCGGCGAACCTGCTGTCGATCGGGGCGGTCGATTTCGGCATCATCGTCGATTCCTCCGTCGTCGTGGTCGAGAACATCTACCGCAACCTGGCTTCGCACAGCTAGCCCGATCTGCCCATGAAGGAGCGGATTCTTCGCTTCGTGCAGGAGATCGACCACGCGCTCTTGTATTCCGTTCTGATCATGGTGTGTGCCTTCGTGCCGCTGTTTGCCATGACCGGCCCGGAAGGGCAGCTCTTCGGGCCGATGGCGCAGACGTACGCGTTCTCCCTGGCCGGCGCCCTGGTGCTGGCCCTGACGTCTGACGCCGGTGTTGAGCGTGCTGTTCCTCAAGCATGTCAAGCCGGTCCAGGAGAACCGGCTGGCCCGCAATTTGCGGGTCCGCTACTTGAGGAACCTCCAGCTCTGCCTCACGTATCCCAAGACCACCTGCGCACTGCTGGCGTTCCTGATCGGCGGCACCGCTTGCTTGATCCCGCAGCTCGGCCGTGAGTTCATGCCGGAGCTGGAAGAGGGGAACTTATGGCTCCGCGGCATCGGCCCGCTCAACATGAACCTCGACCACCAGGTGGCGATCGCCAAGCAAGCGCGGGCCATCATGGCCAGCTACCCCGAGGTCGAGTCGATCGTGACCCAGAGCGGCCGGCCCGACGACGGTACGGACACCGAGGGTTTTTACAGCGGCGAATACTTCGTGCCGCTGCGGCACCAGGAAGACTGGCCCAAGCTGATGCCGGCGACCGGCTGGCGGCGGTGGGTCTGTGGCCCCATGCGGTCGCGGACCAAAGCGCGAGCTCGTCGACGCGATGAACGCCGAGCTGGAGCGACGACATTCCCGGCGTGACGTGGAACTTCTCGCAAAACATCCGCGACAACGTGCTGGAGGCATTGTCCGGGGTCAAGGGCGACAATTCCCTCAAGATCTTCGGCCCAGACATCGACAAGTTGGAGCTGCTGGCCGCAAAGGCCAAGAACATCCTGCAGAGCGTCAAGGGCATCGCCAACGTGGGCATCTTCCACGTCCGCGGGTCGACGCACCTGCAGTTCCGCGTCGATCCGCTCAAGTGCCAGAAATGGGGCGTGACGACGGCGGACGTCAACAACGTCGTCAGCAGCGCCGTGGGCGCCACAGCCCAGTCCACCATGGTCGAGGGCGAGAAGCGGTTCGACATCGCGATCCGCTGGCCCAAGTGGCGGCGGAGCAACGAGACGTCGATCCTCGACATCCCGGTGGACATCATCAACAACCAGGTGGTCCTGGCGCAGGGCTCGGGCTTCACGCCCAACGCGGCGGGCATGCCTTGCCGCCACCCGCGGCCGGCGGCAGCCTGGCCGACACGTCCAACCCGATCAGCAGCACGCCGCGACTCCGGCTCCGCGACCTGGTCACGCCGGTCGGCACGGACCTCGACCCGGACCCCGGCGGCTCGTTCATTGGCGCCGGCGCCTCGACCATCTACCGCGAGAACGGCAAGCGCATGATCGCCCTCAAGTTCAGCGTCCGCGGCCGTGACCTGGGCAGCGCCGTCGATGAGGCCAGGGCGAAAACCAAGGACCTGTTCCAGATCCCCTACCGGGCGGTCTGGAGTGGCGAATTCGAGCAGATGGAGGAAGCCAACGGCCGGCTCATGTGGATCATCCCCTTGTCGCTGGCACTCATCTTCATCCTGCTGTACTCGGCCTTCCGCTCGATCCTGGACACGATCGTGATCTTCAGCAATGTCTTCGACGTGGCCGTCGGCGGCATTTGGGCCTTGTACCTGACCGGGATCAACTTCAGTATCGCGGCGGCCGTCGGCTTCGTCTCGCTTTTCGGGATCGCCATCATGGACGGCCTGCTGCTGATCTCGTATTTCAACGCGCTTCGCGCCCAGGGACTGCCGCTCAGGAGGCGATCATGCAGGGTGCCGGCAAGCGGGTGCGGCCGGTGATGATGACCGCGCTGACGGCCATCCTGGGTCTCTTGCCCGCGGCCGTGTCGACGAAGATCGGCGGCCAAACGGCGCAGCCGCTGGCCGTCGTCGTGGTCGGCGGTATGACGGCCACGCTCTTCCTGACGCGCTATCTGATGCCGGTGCTTTACAGCTTCTACGGTCACCGCGAGCCGCCGGCCGGGAGCGGGAGATGGCCCATTGATTCGGTGCGGGGCTCTCGGTCTCCGCGGTCCCAGCTGATGGCCGTGAATGGCCATACCGAAAGGACCTGGACCATGCCCAGCATCCAGACAATCCTGCATCCGACCGATTTCTCGGAAAACTCCCAGTGTGCGTTTGAAACGGCCTGCGCTCTGGCCCGGGACTACCATGCGACGTTGCTGGTTCTCCATGTGGCGATGCCCTCCGAGTCCGCCACTGATCGATGCGCCGCCGCCCGATCCGATGCGGTCTGTTGAAACCCAGCGTCCCAGATGCATCTGCCCTGGCCCCAACCGTCGGACCCCCAGGTTCGCGTGGAGCATCGGCTTGGCCGAAGGCGACGCCGCCGAGGAGATCTTCGCTTGGCCGGGGCGCAGCATTGCGACCTCATCGTGATGGGTTCGCACGGCAAGACCGGGACTGGGGCGGCTCTTGGCCGGGAGCGTGGCGGAAGAGGTTTGCGAAAGTCGGTCTGCCCCGTGATGGTGGTCAAGACTCCAGCTTGCCCGGCGAACCGGCTGCCCATACGGAAGCGACCGCGGATCCCGGCGAGCTCGATTGACGTGCGGCCCCTGGGGACCGCCTTGGCCTCCGCTCATACGCGGACCTTGATTCGCACCCCGGCGGTGGAAGTCGTGCGACTGGATCGTCCGGGCGGGCCAGGAAATCCCCCGGCACGCGGCAAAGGCGAAATCATCGTGCACTGTCTGGAGGGCCGAGTGGCCTTCACTCGCTCTCGGTAAGACGCAGGTGCTCAAAGCCGGAAAGCTACTAGACTTGCCCGCGGCGAGCCGCACGCGCTCAGGGGATCGAGGATGCATCCCTGCTGCTGACAACGTTCTCCCGTGGACGTGAGAGCGAAAGTCCAAGCACTTGCGGCATCAACGAGATTCGATCATGCTCGAAAAGATCATCAGCGGCGGCCAGACCGGGCGCGGACCAGGCCGGGTGGCGGCTGCCGCAAGCGATACGGCGTACCGACCGGTGGTTGGATGCCCAAAGGATTTCTGACCGAAGACGGGCCCCGGCCCGATTTTGCCGAATCCTACAATGCTCAGGAGATGCCGACAGACAGCGCTGCCGCTCGAACTGAGCAGAACGTCCAGGACTCCGACGCGACGTTATGGTTCGGCGAAACAACAACCTCTGCCGCCCGGCGTAACGGTCGCGGGCTGTAGAGGCTCCACAAACCATGCATGCCAGTCGACCCGGACGCATCGTTCGAGCCGTCGCACATCGCGACGTGGATCCAGGAAAACCAAATCAAGACGCTGAATGTCGCCGGTAACAGCGAGGCTGAGGAGCCTGGGATCGGGAATCGGGTCGAGCGGTTCATCGGCCAGGTCCTGCAACAACTCGGGCACCAACAGCCCTGATCCCGGTGCAATTGCGAGCGTTCACGGCAGCACGCTGGGACCGGGCGGTTGAAAAGTGGGTTTTGGGTGCGCCGTTTTTCACCCCTATTTCGCGCGCTTTTCCCTCCCTTTCGGACGGGAGGCAATAGCGTTCTGCCCGCGTTTAGCTTTGGCCGGTGAGCCATCCGTCGCTGATGGTGTGGGGCGGGTTTCCTAACCCGCCTGGATGCGCAACGAGGGAACCAGCGGGTTAGGAAACGCTGATGGTGTGGGGCGGGTTTCCGAACCCGCCGGGAATGCGCCAACGAGGGAACCAGCGGGTTAGGAAACGTTGATGGCGTGGGGCGGGTTTCCTAACCCGCCTCGATGCGCCAACGAGGGAACCAGCGGGTTAGGAAACCCGCTCCACGGGTTCTTGCTATCCATGACCATCGACTAGAACTCTAACCAAATCTCATGCCAATTCCCTCGCGCAAATTTCGTGCCGAACACGGTTGGTATGGGTCAATAGCCAGGGGCGGCTGCAGCCGCCCCTGGCTATTGACCGAGGCGCCTCCGCGGCCGAACCCATTCCCTCCTGTCGACAAACCGGGAAGTGATTTCCCGACTGTTCCCAAGGCAAATTAGCTGAAATCCAGGCATGGTTCACAAAGGGCTGTTTTCGGCTACCACTCCGGATCTGCAGCCCGCCCTGGTACCGATCTGGAAAAGAGATCCAAATTCGATCATCTGGAGAGAGCCACCTGGGATGTCTGCTTCCTTGTCTTGATCTTCCAGGTTCGTGAAGAATTCGTCTCCTTCTTTGTCTCGTTCCTCATGAGAGCCTTCAATACACCGATTGCTCTCATCGTCTCGATCTCACTCCACGCTTCGATGGATGCGCCCCAGTCTTCGTTCGGCCGCGACCATGGAGCTTTGCAAAGCCCCTTGACACATATCATAAATAATAATACAGATAATACTATATTATTTATATTATATAATCACATATATTATATATTTTTATCTAATATTCTTATCTAAAGTAATATCTGTTAATATTATAATGCGAAAAATCGCCACGCACCCCGCTTGTGCCGGCGTTCGCAGCCGTTATGCTTGATGTTAGACCGTCCGCTCCTGACCGGCGCACCCGTGGAGTTGGGCCATTGCCTCTCCAACAAGCGCGAGGCCTAGAGGTCGTTTGATATGGTCGCTCGCCGTCACCAAGCCGGGCCATTCGTCTTGAAACACGAATTTGCGGCTTCCCGATACGGCCGACCATCCCTCTCGGGAACGGCACTGTGGCCAGGGCCTTGTTTGACTGGCTGATGAACCACCGGCGGCGCCTCCTGCAACAAGGAGTCAGCTATGTGAGCAGACACAGCCCTCGCAACTCGCCCAGCGCGTGACGACGCCAATCCGGCCACGGGCCGGCTCCCGCGCGAACGAGCCAAGTGAGAGCAACCGTCCTAAATGGCTGGGATGTCCGGCCCACCCTTGACCAAGCGAGCGCTCACCAGCGATCACGGGCTCAAGCGGCCGGATCGTTTGTCGCAGGCTCACCGCTGCCCCAGGCCCTGATCCAATGCCGCAAGCAGCTCATTGATGACGAGCTTCGACTGTGCACGCTGGTCATCCTGTCGTGGTCAGCACGCAGCCTGTGCCAGACGACTCGGCGGTGGCCCAGCCCCTGACGGCCTCTACACTGGCCTCGTCCGCGCCCCAGAACGGACCGGGGACTCGCCGCCACGCCACATCCCGCGCCCGCCATCACTCCGCGTACATCAATGCGTGCCGAGCAGCGTGCATGTGCGCCACTGTCTGCGCGCGACCTCACCCGCCCACCTCAAGTGGCTCCGCCTTCCCGATCAATAATGGCTCTGTTTCCCAGATCGGTATCACGCCCGGATTATACCCGCGTTTTCGCTTATACCAGGTGTCCATAAGCTCCACACCCGAGAAATCAGCCACGTCATTTAAGTCAATAGGGAACCTAAGGTTCTGATCGAATTCCGTCGCTGGAATCGGCCGGTAGACTTGACAAAATGGGCAGTCTGCGTATAATTAACAGGTAAGAAAATAAGAGTCTGCGCCGCCTCTGTTTTCGGCCGACGGGCTCGCGGCCGCCTGCTCGCCAAAATGAAATCGGCTTTCGAGCCGGGCGAACGTCCGAAAGTTGGCTCTGACCTCCGGGTCGGGCGAATCGACTGGCACAATCCCCAAATCCCTTGCTACCTACGATTCGTCGCCCTTCGAGGGCATGCCGGCCAGCTTCGGCCAATATTGTTCGGCAGGAAATTTGCGCCACCGAATTGGCATGAGTTTTGGTTAACATCCTAGTCCGTGGTCGCGGATAGCAAAACCCCGTGGAGCGGGTTTCCTAACCCGCTGGTTCCCTCCTTGACCCATCCAGGCGGGTTAGGAAACCCGCCCCACACCATCAACGACCGATGGATTACAGGCCAACGCAAAACGCCGGCCGAACACTATTGCCAAAAACCCAGGGTCGCCATCCTTATCGCCGGCGCAGTGCCCATCTCCCAGGTGGCCCGACTTTTTCCGGCATGGTTCAAGCGGAGGTTCCAGTTCCGTGTGGCTAGGGTCGACGTCCGCCGGGTCTGTTTGTCGCCTTTCGCTCCGCGAAAGTACTTTCGCGGAGCGAAAGGCGACGTTGCGCTGACCCCCAGCCCATGTTACCCGCGAAACTCGTAATCTGAACCATGCCCTTTTTCCAGGCGGCGGTCTGCCGCAGCCTCTTCCGGTGGATGATCAGATTGAACTTAGATTCACACCGATCCGTCCAGAGCGATTCTCGATGACGATCCGCGTAAGAAGTTGCGGGCGAGATGGCACAAAGCCTCGAAAAGAACTGCCAACCACTGCCACTTTTTGCACGCTGGGAGCACTCGCTCAAAAGGCTCAAATCCCAGCGTCGCCTGGCTTTGCGATTGTGCAAGCCGCGTCCGCTGCCGTGTACCAGTGGATTAGCGCTTGTACCAAGCCGGACGCAGCACCGTTTGGCCAGCGCGGAGCCTGGAGAGACATGATTATCGCGCTTTATGTGACGCGGTGCAAGAGGAGGGTACGGTTCGGGTTGGCTGAACTGTACTCTCCTCTTGAACCATGCCGAAATCCATCGCCTGCCGGTTCATTTTGTTTTTGTTTCTAATTCTACTGTATCTTTCAGGTTCTAAGCTGGTTCTTCAATGGTGGTAAGATGTTACGCGAACGATAATTGTAAAACCTTGCTTGTTCGTTGCGCTGCAACCAACGGGTGCTGCGGCGACGAAGCGAAGCCGGAAGGTTCGTTTGCAAGTAAGCGTCGATCAGTCCGCTGATCAATTGTCGTAGTTGCGGAATCGTCAGAGCCGGGGTCTTTTTTTTTCCCTCCCGCGTCTCCTTGTTCAGGAACCACGCGGCCAGCAACGAGAGGGTTTGGTGATGATGCCAGGCGATCCAGGTTCTCACCTGATAGTCCGCCAAACCGGCTTCTCCTTTGGCTCGGCGGAAGCATTCTTCGATGCGATGCGCCGCCGTGGCCACCCGGGCCAATTCCGACAGCTTCACGTCAGCGGTCGCGTTCGACAAATAATAATCAATCTTGTACGTGTTATCGGGTTGACGTTTTCGAGTTATAAACAGTACTTCGTCAGGTCCTGTGCCACCTGTGTCGTTCCGCGCCTGCACCCGACACTTCACCGCTTCGATCACCAGCGGTCCCTTCTCCCCATCCCGCACATCGATTTTGGTCCAAGCGCCTTCGGGAAGCATCGAGCACCACTTATCCACTCGTATGAAAGGATTCTTGGGATGCCGACCTCGTCCCGAGTACACCGGCGCGGGTGCCTCGATGTCACGGATCAGCGTGTTCGAGGGGACCGCAAGCAGATATCGTTCGCCAAGGGTACGCAAATCCAGCCGAAAAGCACTGGGACGCCCCATCTCGTCGTCGCCCGCGATCCAATTGTGCGGCAGGTCCCCTCCGCACTCTTTCAACATCTCCAATGCCAGTTGATGGCGAGTCTGAAATCGGATCGTCTTGGGTATCCCGGCTTCCGCGCGACGCGCCTTGTCTTTCGCCCAATCTTCAGGAAGATAAAGACGTACATTGACAATTGCATGTTCGATACTTGTCACGTAACCCATATAGACACCGACTTGACAGTTCTCAACTTTGCCCAGTCGGCCGCACCATTGCCTGCCGACGCCCACCGACTTGGTTCCTTTCTTAGCAAATGCCGAGGGGTCGAACACAATCACGCCATCGGCTTCGCCCAGCTCCTGGCCGACCTGGCTTGCCAGAGTGGCGAGCAACGGCTGATGATCCCATGGCACGTAACCAATGAACTTCTGAATCCCCTGCCGCTCTTGATCATGCAGGTACGCGATCCCCTCGCTTGTCTTGCGTCTCAGTCCAGACACCAAGCCGCTCATGTACTCAAGCGCATGCTGTTTCTGTTCGGGCTCAGAAGGCTGCCGACAAAAGGCAAAACGAACTGATTCAGTCGAGGCAACAAATCCTTGAGAAGCTCGGGAGACACCTCGGCTTGATCCATCATCTCATCCAACCGCGCTTCAAATCGCCGTTCCACGACATACTCCCTTCGTGTGAATCTCCGTGACGGAAGCTAATATCGCAAAAATGGTTAGGTACAGTCAACCTCCGGATACAGTAGAACTAGTCCAGCCTTTACACTGACAATTCGACGTAAGTCCTTATTCGACGTACAAGATTCCATTGGTCCGTCGGGCATATTCACCCTTCACACATTGGACAATCGTAAGCCACACGCTCTGGCGGTTAACAGACGTTCATAATTCGGGCGATCGCCATCCCCAAAGATACCGCGCCGCACGCTTGGTCGCACTACCCTTGACTCCGCACGATCCTATCGCGATCCCGAGGGGAGAGGCGGTCCTCCGCGAAGACCGCCCCTCTTTGCACCGTTGACGGCTGTTCCTTAGGTCGTCCCCTGGCCAGGGACAGTGGGTTCCTACCGATCAATCCTAGCCCTGAACCAAGCGCGATGGATAGCTCGGCTGACATGGTTTCTTAGGTCGAGTTGTGCCGATTATTCCTGTGTCACCCGTAACTTCTTGGCTTCCAGTTAGATATATCAAAAACCTCTTCAGAGTACGAATTTTGCCGATTATTCCTGTGTCACACATAACTTATTGGCTTACAGGTAGATATATCAAAAACCTCTTCAGAGTGCGAATTGTACCGATCATTCCTGTGTCACACATAACCACAAGGGAAGCAGAACATTACGGCTGATCGCCGCGGTTCCGATTATTCCTGTGTCACACGTAAGTTTCAGGCCTGTCATCAGTTGTAGCCGAATGGCTGTTTATCGACCCGTCAAAGTGTGTGCGCTCTTGAAGCGTCGTGGATTGGCATCTTCGGCTGCTCGGCGAGCCCTTCGTCCGCCGGAATCCGTCTGGCGCAACCGGAGTCCTCTGCACAACCCGAGCGGCCGGCGTCGCTCAGCCCGGACGGGTCGCGGGTCGTGACCGGTTGTGTAGACCAGACCGCGAAGATCTGGGACGCCCGACCGCTGGCTGACCTTCCGGCGAAACCCAGCTCAAGGCCTCGCTGAAGTAACGTCGAGACGCGGCAAAGGGGATAACCCTCGGCGTGGAATCGAGGAGTCGCGGAATCGTCGGCGTCAAGATGCAGCGCCGCGCACCGAGGCAGCGATTGTTCAGGGCGGACATAAACCGAAAAGTCCCGGAAACCGATCAAGCCGAGTATAATCGCGATGATGTCCATCGGATATTTGCTCTCGACGAATCGCGGGAGAGGATTTAATTCATGCGAGATCCTCGGTCGAGCTTGGCCAATGCATTTTTGGTCGTCCTCGGTACAACGGGAGGTACCTCCGCGGTCTATGGACGTCGCCGAGGGCGTGGGCGAAGGTCTCGCCATTTCATTCGCACGATCGGCTCGCGGAGGGTTTCATGAGCGATGTACGCAGCTCGGACTCGAACCGCATCAACGAGGCCGTCGACCGGTTCGAACGGGCTTGGAAGGCCGGCGTCACGCGGCCTATCGAGGACTTCCTAGCGGGGCTAGACGAGCCGGGCGGAGGACGCTCCTGCATGAGTTGCTGCGGGTCGAGCTCGCGATGCGCCGACGAGCCAACGAGAAGCCCAGCCAGGAAGAGTACCGGAATCGCTTCCCCAAAGACCATGCCGTGATCGACGCGGTCTTTGGTCCGGATTCACACCGGGCCGGAGAAAAACGCCCGACTGAGTCGTCGAAAGCGACTGACGCCGGCCGCGCGTCGGCCGCATCGCCGGCCAATCCGATCCCAGCCGAACTGGCGGGCATTGCCGACTATGAAATCATCCGCAAGCTGGGCGGCGGCACGATGGGACTGGTCTTCCTCGCCGCACAATCAGATCATGGGCCGTGATGAGGTCCTCAAGCTCATCAGCCGCGACATCATCGACAGCCCCGGCGTGCTCGACCGCTTCCTCCGCGAGATTCGCGCCGTCGCCCGGCTCAGGCATCCCAACATCGTCGCCGCCTATTTCGCCTTCCGGGCCGGCGGGAGCCTGGTCTTCGCCATGGAGTACGTCGAGGGCCTCGACCTGGCTCGCATGGTCAAGGCCAAGGGACCGATGCCGGTCAGCCACGCCTGCTCCTTCATCCACCAGGCGGCGCTCGGCTTACAGCACGCACATCAGGCGGGGATGGTCCATCGCGACATTAAGCCGGGCAACCTCATGCTCACGCACGAAGGGGACCGGGCGATCATCAAGGTGCTCGACTTCGGCATCGCTAAGGCCGGCCGAGAGCAGGAGGTGCTCGACCCCGCACCAAACGACGGAGGTCGCGAGCTGAACCAAAGCAGCGACCTGACGGCCTTTGGTCAGATGATGGGCACACCCGCCTTCATCGCGCCTGAACAGATCGTCGATGCACAAAAGGCCGATATCCGCGCAGATATCTACAGCCTGGGCTGCACACTGTATTTCCTTTTGAGCGGCCGGCCGCCGTTCGAGGGGGCGACGATGGACGTCCTGAAGGCGCACCGTTCGACGGAGGCGCAGCCGTTGAACCTCGTGCGTTCCGAGGTGCCGGCGGAGTTGGCGGACGTGGTGGCCAAGATGATGGCCAAGAAGCCGGCGCAGCGGTTCCAGGAACCAGCCGAGGTGGCCAAGGCGCTGTCGCCGTTCTTCAAGACGAAGAACATCGCGGTTAAAGGAGCGGATCCGAGTGCGTCACCGGGGGGACAACCGGAGGTGAAGCCGGAGATCACGGTTTCTGATTCGTCGTGGCTGGCGGGAGAATGGCCATCCGCGGCCGACCTTCCCGCAGAACTCACAGGACTCGCGCAAGTTGGCAAGGCGCGGTCGAGTCTCGATGTGAATGTCGACGACGACTGGGAAAACATCCCCGCCGAAGTGAAGGAGGACTCGAAACCACGTTCGCTGGTTTCCGATCGTGGTCACCGCGATCGCCGCGCTGATCGCGATCCCCGTAGGGATTTATCTGGCTCCGTTCTTCTTCGATGCCATTGCCAGCAAGCGGGTTATTCAAGAGCCCGAAGGTCCACCGGCCCGAAGCGAGACACCAGTTCGAAAAACCGGCCCTCGGGGAAACGAACCGCGACCGAAACGTGGCCCGGAAAGTCCGCGGAACTCACGTCCCGTAGCCACAACCTCGCCACCCGTTCACGCGGCTGTAGTCTCACTTCCCAAACCCCTCCAACGCCGCCCATGTCATAGCAGTAGATCGGAATTCATTCGACAATCCGCGCCGAACGCCCCCGCGGCGGCTCTCGTGCTCTTTCGCACGGGGACAGTAGGCACGACGTAACGTTGTTGATTCGGTTAGGGTTGCGTCAACGGCCTCGTTGCGTTGAGCGGCTTTGCCCACAATCCATGCACATTGCCACAAATTCGGACGTCTACCCATCAAGTCGAATCACGGGTTCCCGTTGCACGAAATTCCGTGTCGTCCATAGACCACTCCAACACCATCAGACCGAGTGCCGCTAGCGTGCTGGCCGAGACGGCGGTCGACCCGATCGACGCGTTCGCGTGGGTGTAAGCAAACGACGCCTACACCGTCTTTCCTCTTGCTCCGGCGTCCTTGATCATGATTGCCGATGCCCCCGCCCATCGCTTTGCGTCGGTGTGTACACCGTCGAGTTGCTTAATTGCCCGTTCCGCCAGCGCCGACCGCCAGGCCGGCCTTCTGCGGCGTTTCCACGTTCGCGTCATCCATTTCGTAGTCCGCGGACTTCCGTTGCGCCTTCAGGGTCGAGAGCGCACCGCAAGCGTTCCTAATGTCTGGGTCGCCGCTGGACTGAAGGATTTTTGCGACTTCCCAGTGGCTGTCTTTTTGCTTGTCCAGCGATATGACCAATTCCTTGAGCATTTCCAACGCGACGTTGAACACCGCGTAATACGATCTCCCGATCGCGATCCGGCAGGCGACCGCGTCCGGTTTTGCATTAACCAAGTCCTTCGCAAAGCGTAGGAACTCGCGGGGGTCCATTCGTCAACAGTTCGCATTAGGGACGGGCCAATTCAGATCGAGGCGAATCATCTGGCTTGCCGGCCATTCGACGGACGCGGACCACTCATCCAGGTAATCCATGAGCGCCTGCGTGTCGTCGTTAGGGTTGCCCGAAGAGTTCGCCTCAACGATCACATACTCTTCGGAATCGTCCGGATCTCGATCCAAATAAACCCGCAGGGAAGTCAGGCTAGGAAAATGCCGACGGGCAGCGTCGATCGCCTTAGCCAATTCCTGATCGATGCCCGATCGAGCGACAAAGTCGAGGGCGTTTGACGGGATCTCGGGATCAATCTTCGCGGTGTCGTCGTCGCACTCACTTGGTTGAATACGGAAGATTTCGTAGTCTGTGCACACATTTATCAAGGTTTTGGGAGCGTGCGTCCACCACGCAGACTTGCACTGGCGTGTGTGTGAGTCATGGCGCCCGAGCCATCGGTCTGCCTTCCAATTCCGGACCGCAGTGCAGTTCTCATTCGACACACGCATTACGAAGATATAACTTACCGATTCACATAAAATTGTTGATTCACATGAAAATGGTATTCCAATAGCATTTCCGGAAGTGCCTGGTTTCTCCTCGATGGGAGGCTTAAGCCGAAGTGGCCCCGCCGACGCCGTTTCGAGGCGGGAGCCCGCATCCATAAACAGTTCGGTCCATTGCGGTCCGATCGGCCGGGCACAGACCATCTCCATTGGTATATTCATGACGGCCGATCTCCTTGTTCTGCGACCTCCGTCGCCTTACTTATGAGTTCGCGGAACAGGTCGGGCAGTACTTCTTGCGACAACGGCTGCTCGCGATTCGCAGAAGTATTGATGTCAAATTGCATCATGCACGCGTACAGATCAAGACCAGCGCTGCCGAGTGCTGAATGCCGTGCGGAAGAACGGCCCGAAAGGATGACTGCACATTCAGCGCAGACGAAGTGCTGAGGCAATTGATCGTCAGGCCGGGAATGTCGAGATCCGGGGTTCTCGGTCGATTGACCCTGTAATTGAAATCGGTCGATCTCGGGTCAACTTGAACCGTCGTCGAGAGATATTCGCCCAACCGCCTATATGCGGCCTCGTGATCCGCCGCCGGCTGGACAATCGCCCCCGCAAATCCGATGCGGTTGACCAGCGGGCAGCTCCCGGCAAGCCACGGGGTCAACATCGCCACGAAGCGATCCCGAACGATCGGGTAGCTGCCGATTGCGGGCAATACCTCCGGCATTGTGTCCGGACGCACTTCGGCACTGATCATCCAAGAGATCTTCTGAAGATCCGTGGCGACCGCCAGATTCAAATCATTGTACCGGCCGGACTTGAAACGGTCGATCGGCCTGCGCCTTGCATCTTCCGCCGGTCGGTGAGTAAGCCCCTGCCACCAATCCCGCTGAAGGGCAGCGACCGGATCGGCGGGAAAGACGATGAGTTGCATGCTTACTGCTTGCCACTCGTTCAGATTAGGAAGTGGCCGGGTTGACGGCATGACGCGAACTTGACCCAAGTCGATTTATTTCAACAACTTGACGGCGCCTGTATCCATTGACATTATAGAGGCATGACGGCGTTTTGTCAATTATGGTGTTGACCGTACGACGTCGGTGCATTCATCTGTTCAGAAGCATCTGTACGTCTGCGGCACAAGGCCCTCACCTTGCCGACACAGTCGTGGACAAGTCCGGGTTTCTGGGCAAAGCCGCGTTGAGCGTGGAGTCTCATTCATTCAGTTTGTAACTGACGAATCAACGCGTAGAACGGAAGCCCGTTCCAACCGCTCTTCTCATCGCCGGGGTGATCCCGTTACCCTTGATAGTGACAGACGTTAACCGACCCGTTGAACTCAAGCGAGATCTTATGGCGGCCCAATATATTCTGACCATCGAAAAACTGTCCAAGGCGTACGGCAAAAAGGAAGTCCTCAAGAACATCTGGCTGTCGTTCTATCCGGGGGCCAAGATCGGCGTGATCGGGGGCAACGGCTCGGGCAAGAGCACGCTCTTGAAGATCATGGCCGGGATCGAGACCGACTACATCGGGACGGCCGGCCGGCCGCGGGAATCACGATCGGCTATGTGTCTCAGGAGCCGATGCTCGACCCGACGCTCGACGTCCGCGGCAACGTCGAGATCGCGGTCGCGCCGATCCGCGCCCATCTCGCCCGGTTCGACGAGATCAAGCCCGGATGGGCGAGGGGCCGGACGACGACGAGATGGACAAGCTACTCGAGGAGCAAGCCAAGGTTCAGGACGCGATCGAGGCGGCCAAGGGGTGGGACCTCGATCGCCGCGTTGAGATCGCCATGGACGCCATGCGGCTTCCGCCGGGCGACGCCGATGTCTCGACTCTCTCCGGCGGCGAACGCCGGCGAGTCGCGCTCTGTAAGATCCTGCTCGAGCGGCCGGACCTCCTGCTCCTGGACGAGCCGACCAACCACCTCGACGCCGAGAGCGTCGCGTGGCTCGAGCGGCACCTTCAGGAGTATGAGGGGACCGTCGTGCTCGTCACCCACGACCGCTACTTCCTCGACAATGTGGCCAAGTGGATCCTCGAGCTCGACCGCGGCCAAGGGATTCCCTGGGAGGGAAATTACTCGTCCTGGCTCGAACAGAAACAGGCTCGCTTGGCACTCGAGGAAAAGCAAGAAAGCTCGAGGCGCAAACAGCTTGCCCGCGAGCTCGAGTGGGTCCGGATGTCGCCCCGCGCCCGGGTGGCCAAGAACCGGGCCCGGCTCCAGCGGTACGAGCAACTGGCCAGCCAGGACGCCGATCGTCGCGAGGAGGCCATCGTGCTCCAGATCCCCCCGGCCCTCACCTGGGGACCCTGGTCGTCGAGGCCCAAGACCTCGCCAAGAGCTACGGCGATAACCTGCTCTTCGAAGGAATGAGCTTTCGGCTGCCGCCAGGCGGAATCATTGGCGTCGTCGGACCCAACGGCGCGGGCAAGACCACGCTCTTCCGCATGATCGTCGGCCAGGAGACCCCTGACCGCGGCACCTTGCGCATCGGCGACTCGGTGTCGATTTCTTATGTCGACCAGAACCGCGACGCGCTCAGCCCCGAGAACACCGTCTTTCAGGAGATCACCGGCGACATTGACCCGATCGTACTGGGCAAACGCAAGGTGCCCGCGCGGGCGTACGTCGCCCAGTTCAACTTCAAGGGACCCGACCAGGAGAAGAAAGTCGGGCTGCTCTCCGGCGGCGAACGCAACCGCGTCCACCTCGCCAAGCTGCTCAAGAGCGGCGGCAACCTGCTGCTCCTGGACGAGCCGACCAACGACCTGGACGTGGACATGCTGCGGGCACTCGAGGAAGGCGCTCGTCGATTTTGGCGGCTGCGCGGTCGTCATCAGCCACGATCGCTGGTTCTTGAACCGGATCGCGACCCATATCCTCGCGTTCGAGGGGGATAGCCGGGTCGTCTGGTGCGACGGCAATTATCAAACCTACGAAGCCGAGCGTCACGAGCGCCTGGGCCTCGATGCCGACCAGCCGCACCGGATCCGTTACAAGTCGTTGACTCGTTATAGTTGAGGAGGGGGAAGCGATGCCGGCACCAGTCGAAAAACGCGCTGGCGAATGCTCGCGTGCCATCGGTCTGGCGGCCGTGGCTCTGGTTGTCGGTCTGGCAGCTTGCAACCTGGGCCAAGAACCGCGGCGGCCCATCAGCCAACGCGATCATGGTGATCGCTCCTTACTGGTACAACGGGACCTGGGTGTTTGACGACCCGGATGCCGGGCTCAAGCGCGAGCCGTTTGTCGCGGGCGTTCCCGAGATGATCGATCTGCTCGTGAAAGACATCCCTGATTCCAAGGATGGTTTTCGCCTCACGTTTGCCGCCAACCCGTTTCCCGGCTTTCAGAAGAAGCTCACCTGGTCTGCGCGGTGACTCGGGCGGCAACTATTACAAGCTCGACAACCCGCCGATGGAAGGTTGGATCTGCCCGGCCATGTTCCGGTATTACAAGTCCGCGCCACGGTGCTCTATATCAAAGCGGAGCCAAAACAACGTAAAGGATGAAGGATGACGGATGCGGAGATAGGCCCCACACAAATCGCCGGACACCTTCGATGTATTGGCTGAACGGACCGAAACCTTCGGGCCAAACGCGAACATGTCGAGTGGTCGTCGATCTCGCTGGAGATGCAAGGGGTTCCCGTCAAAAAGACGCGGTCGTACGGCGCGGCACGCATTGACAAATCTCTGTTTCGGAACCTGTCCGGCGGCGAACCGACACTCTTTCGAGTGGAGCCCGGCCGGCACACAGTCGTCGTCCACTTGAGTCGTTGGATCCGACTTGCGGGCTATCGCGGCAGTTCGAAACTTTCCATCCACGTCGCGGTCCAGCCAGGAGAGCAGCTCAAGCTTGTTTGCGGCCTACGGCCAGGGGCGAAGGAAGAGTGGAACATGATCCACATGGCCCAGCTACGCCCGATCTTTCTGACATGCGCCGGCAGTCTTCTCGCCCTGGCTCTTAGGTTGGGCCCTCTCTTCTTTGATCGGCAGACTGCTTGCCCCGGCCGCGATCTTCATCATGATTCGCGGTGTGCGGATACCTCAGACCATCGTTCAGCTCGGACTCAGAGTGGCCGTCATCGCACCCATATTCGTGGCCTGGTGTGTGCTGGGAAACCGCTAATCCTCGCCCCCAACCGACTGGTTATGCGGAGCCTGAGATATCGGTTTCTCTATCCCTACTTTCTGAAGAAGTCGGAGGAACCTCTCGATGAGCGACAACTTGCTCTACAATCAATCGGACGAGGGCGTGGTTCGGCTCACACTGAACCGGCCTGAGAAGCGAAATGCGCTCTCTCGCGAGTTGCTGGGTGAACTCGCGGCGGCCCTCGATACGATCACGGCCGACCCATCGGTGCGAGTGGTTGTACTGGCGGCGAATGGGCCGGTCTTCTGCTCGGGACACGACCTGGGGGAAATGGTCGGTCAGTCCGAGCATGCCTACCACGAACTCTTCACGCTCTGCTACGCGGGTCATGCTCGGTCTGCGTCAATTGTCGCGGCCGGTGATCGCGCGAGTACAGGGTATCGCGACCGCCGCGGGCTGCCAGCTCGTGGCTTCGTGCGACCTTGCCGTCGCGGCCGAGAAGGCGACGTTCGCCACACCCGGCGTCAATATCGGGCTGTTCTGCACCACGCCCATGGTCCCCTTGGTCCAGGCGATCCCGGCCAAGGCGGCCATGGAAATGCTCCTGACCGGGGCTCCCATCTCGGCCGAGCGCGCTGCCGAGCTGGGGCTGATCAACCAGGTCGTCGCCGCCGATGAACTTGACGCCGCCGTCAAGTCATGGACCGACAAGATCATGGCCATGAGCCCGCTGGTGATCGGGATCGGCAAGAAGGCGTTTTACGAAATCGAGGGACTGGACGAAGGGGCCGCCTATGACAAAGCCGTCCCGATCATGACCGATAATGCACTTTGCCACGATGCTCAGGAGGGGATCAGGGCGTTCTTGGACAAGCGTCCACCCCAGTGGTCGGGGACGTGAGCCATGGCACTCGACGGATTCAGTCGCCTTTATCACGACGCCGATGCTCGGACCACGCCGGCGCGCGTGGCGGTGGCCGGCGGCGATGATCCGACCGTGCTGGAGGCGATGCGGATCGCCTGTGACTGTGGTTGGGTTCGGCCGGTGCTCTTCGGTTCCGAGCCGCGATCAAGACCGTTGCCGAGTCGAACGAGATCGACCTCGACGACTTCGAGATCCGCCACGCCGAGGGAGCCGACGATCGCCGCCGCGGCCGTGGCCGAGGTTCGGTCCGGCGGTGCGCAGGCGCCATGAAAGGACAGCTCTCCACGCCCGACTGATGAAGGCCGGTCCTCGACCATGATAAAGGACTGCGAACCGGCCGGGTCATCTGCCAGGTCGTCTTGATGGAAATCCCTCGCGATCACCGCCGGTTCCTGCTCGCCGATACGGGCATTAGCGTGCAGCCCAGCGTCGACGAGCGGATCGACATCCTCCGAAGCACGGTCGAGGTCGCGAAAACGCTGTGGGAACACTCCGAAGGTCGCGCTCATGGCGGCGACGGAGATCGTCAAGTCGTCGATGCCCGAGACTGTCGAGGCTTTCGAGCTCGCTCGCCGCAATCTGCAAGGGGAGCTGGGCGATTGCCTGATCGAGGGACCGCTTTCCTTTGACCTGGCCTATGCGGCCGACGCCGGAGCCAAGAAGCGAGTCGAGGGCTCGGTCGTCGGCGCGGCCGATATCATGCTCTTCCCGAATCTGCTCGTCGGCCAACCTCACCGTCAAGGCGATCATGTACACGGCCGACTGCCGGTTTGGCGGCGTCCTGCGGGGCGCGTCCGCACCCGTCGTCTTCATGTCCCGGGCCGATACGACCGAAACCCGGCTCAACTCGCTTGCTTTGGCCTTGCGCATCCTGGACCATTGAGTCGGCGATGCCGGGCTGGTATCTGACTGATCCAGAAGCAGGGAGGAGCCGGTGCGCGCAAGATCGGCTTACCTGTTGGCTCGCGATGGGCTGGCGCCGATCGCATTCGATTTCCCGAGCGAGCTGAAGCGCAGGCCCGGCTGCCGATGGACCCTGCTCATCTGCGGGAAGCACCGTGCCCGCTGGCGAGATGCTCAAGCGTTACTTGCTCGACCAGCGCATCAGCAATTCACGGCGCGACGCCAGGCGATCGCGGCCATCAAGACGCCGGAGGACGTCGCCCGGCGCCAGAAAGCCATGCGAATGTTCCTTCTCGGCTCGCTCGGCGACCTGCCCGATCGAACTCCCCTCAATCCCAGAGGTCGTCGGCACGCTCACTCGCAAGGGCTATCGGGTTGAAAAGGTTATCTTCGAGAGCCGGCCCAATCACCATGTCACGGCCAATCTGTATCTGCCGGAAGGCAAACCGCCCTTCCCGGGCGTGCTCTTGCCGTGCGGTCACAGCGACAACGGCAAGGCATACGAGGGCTATCAGCGGGCATGCATCCTGCTGGCCAGAAACGGCATGGCCGGTGCTCTGCTACGACCCGATCGGCCAAGGCGAGCGGTTTCAGCTTCTGGACGCTCAGGGCAAGCCCGTCGTGCGCGACACGACCGAGCACACAATGGAGGGGATCGGTGCGCTCCTGGTCGGCCGCCAGCTTGCCAGCTACCGGATCTGGGACGGCTTCCGGCTCTGGATTACCTCGCAAGCCGGCCCGAAGTCGATCCCGACCGGCTGGGCTGCACGGGCAACTCAGGTGGCGGAACGTTGACGGCCTATCTGATGGCACTCGACGACCGGATCAAGGTGGCGGCGCCTTCGTGCTTCATCACGTCGCTCGAGCGGCTGTTCGCCACGATCGGACCGCAAGACGCCGAGCAGAACATCACCGGCGATGTCGCCGCGGGAATGGAACACGCCGACTACATGACGATCCGCGCCCCCAAGCCGACGCTCCTACGGTCGGCACCCGCGACTTCTTCGACATCCAGGGGAGCTGGGATACGTTTCGGGAAGTGAAGTTGATCTACGGCCGGCTCGGGTTCGGCGAGCGGGTCGACCTGTTCGAGTCGGATGAGGAGCACGGCTTCACTCGTCCACGGCGCGTGGCGACCGTTCGCTGGATGAGGCGCTGGCTGCTCAAACAGGACGACGCGGTCGATGAACCCGATATCCTGATCGCCACCGACGCCGAGCTGCGATGCACGCGAACCGGCCAGGTGCTGCGCGACTTCAAGCAAGAGGTGTCGGTGTTCGACCTCAATCGCCAGCGGGAAGGAGCGCTCCGAGTCCGCGCGACGCCGCCAACCAAGGTCGTTCGATCGCTGAGTTTCGCGATGTGGTCAAGAAGCGGATCGGCCTGGTCGACGGGAACGCCCAGCCGGTGAAACCGCGAGTCGTCGTAGCACGCCAGGGAAAGGATTCGCGGTCCGCAAGCTCGTCTTCGAGGTTGAGCCGGGGATCTCATTTCCCGCGGTCGATATACTCGGGAGGGTCGAGCCGATCGCGGTCCGACAGTTGTCAAGGTTGGTGTCAACTGGAAGGCGGAGTTGTCGTCGGAAAAGGAAATCGAGAAAATCGTCTTCCGCTGGGCCGGTCGTGTTGTTCGACCCACGCGGACTGGGTGAGACCAGCCCGACGCCCGGTCCAGGACGGCAGTCGCCGTTCGGCGAGGATTGGAAGGAAGCGTACATGGCAATCCACATGGATCGGCCGTTGCTGGGCCAGCGCGTGGCCGACCTGCTGCGAGTCATCGAGGGCCTGGACGCCGAGTCCGCCGAGGATGGCCAGCGGGATTCCATCTCGTGGGAGTCGGCGCGGCCGGCCCGTCGTCTTGCATGCCGGACTGCTCGACGAGCGAGGCCTGATCAAAAACGTCACGCTCGAACGGTCGCTGGTCTCCTGGGCCGACATCGTTCAGAAAGGCATCAGTCGCAACCAGTTTGGTAACGTGGTCCCCGGCGCACTCCAGGAATACGACTTGCCCGACCTGGTGGCCCGGCTGGGCCCGGCCCGGATCTCGATCCACGCGGCCGTCGATGCCGTCGGAGAGCCGGTCTCCCGGAGATCGGCTCCAGAAATAGGCTTGAGCGGAGACCTTGGTAAATGGCCGGATTGCCGATCATCGTCCTGGCCTTCGCCAACGAGCAAGAGGGCCGGCGTTATTTGCGGGACTTGCCGGAGGAACTCCGCCGGCTCCAGGAGATCCTCAAGGAGGCCGAGCGCAACGGCCTCTGCCGGCTGGAAGTGCTCTCCAACGCCACGCTCGACCAGATCTTCGATGTCTTCACCCGGAACCGCGACCAGGTCACGATTCTCCACTACGCCGGCCATGCCGACAGCGGACGGCTGCTCCTGGAATCGAGCGCCGCGGGCGGCGCCGCCGCGCACGCGGCGGGGCTGGCGACGTTCCTCGGCCAGCGCCAGGGGCTGCAATTGGTATTCCTCAACGGCTGCTCGACTCGAGCCCAGGTTGCTCGGCTGCTCGAAGCGGGCGTCGCCGCCGTGATCGCCACGGCGCGGGCCATCGATGATACCATGGCGCGCGACGTTCGCCGTCGCTTCTACACAGAGCTGGCCTCCGGCACACCTCTCCGTGCGGCTTATGAAGCGGCTCGTGGACGCGTCCTGGCCGCTCACGACTCCGCGCCCGAGGCGTACTACGCCGGCCACCGCGACCTGGGTTCGCGCACCGGACGACAGCAGCCCCGACCCGACCGACGACCACGGTTTCCCCTGGGAGTTCCGCCCGGGAGCCGAACTGGTCGAGCGCTGGAGCCTTCCCGACGCCGCCGGAAACCCCGAGTTTGGCCTCCCTCACCTTCCCGGCGCGACCTCCCCGAAAGGCCGTTCCGTCACCTGAGCTGGTTCACGGCCGAGCACGCCGAGGTCTTCTTCGGGCGCGGTTACCAGGTCCGTGAGTTGTACGAGCAGGTCACCGACCCGAGCGGGCCGCCGATCTTGCTCTTACATGGAGCATCGGGCGTGGGCAAGTCATCGCTCCTGGACGCCGGATTGGTGCCTCGCCTGGAGGCCGGCGGTCACGCGGTTCGCTACACGCCGCCGAAATCAGCGGAAAGGACTGACCGGGTCGCTGCGGAGTGCCTTGTGTCTGACCGATGAGCAAATCCCGCTGGCCAAGGGCTGGCGGGCCGTGGAGACCCAGCTCGGCAAACCCTTGGTCGTCTTCCTCGACCAGGTCGAGGAGGTCTTCACCCGCCCTGACACGGCCCATCCGCGCGAAGTGGACGAATTCTTGGAGACACTGCATGAGCGCGTTGGGCAACCGCGAGAGCCGGCCTCGCGGCAAGCTCGTTCTGGGGTTCCGCAAGGAGTGGTTGGCGGAGATCGATCGGCGCATGGCCGGAGTCGAATCTTCCCCGGACCAAGGTTTTCCTCAAGCCACTCGATCGCCGCGGAATCATCGAAGCGATCCACGGCCCCACGCGGCCGGGCCGGCTCCAGCGCCAGTACCGGCTGACGATCGAGGACGGTTTGCCCGAGATCATCGCCGAAAACCTGCTGGCGGACGCCGGCTCGGCTCTGTCGTCGACGCTCCAGGTCCTCTGACCAAGATGTGGGAGCGCGCCCGGGCGGTCAACCCCGACCGAGCCTCGGTTCGACCGCGCGCTCTTCGAGTCCCTGAAGGCCGAAGGCTTCTTGTTGAAGGACGTGCTCGACGAGGGCCTGAAAGCCATGGGCCGCTGGAATCCGGCGGTCGAGCAATCCGGTCTGGCACTCGATGTGCTCGTCTATCACACGACCGACCTGGGCACGGCCGCCAGCGCCAGCCGAGCCGATCTGGACGAGCGCTACGCGCCACCAGATCGCCGCACTCGACGGCCTGCTCGCCACGTTCAAGGACAACTATCTCCTGATCGAAGCCGAGCCCCGTCCCGACTCTCCCGACCCGATCGACCCGACTTGCCCACGACCTGCTCGCGCCCTTGGTCCAGCAACGGTTTCGGCTGTCGGCCGCCCCCGGCCAGCGGGCTCGACGGCTGCTGGAGAACCGTGCCCCGGAGTGGCGGGACGGCAAGACGGTCCCGTCCTGGACGAGCCCGACCTGGCCACGGTCGAGAACGGCGCTTCGGGAATGCGGGTCCTGACGGCGGATGAGACCCGACTGGTCGAGGCCAGTCGCCTCGCCGTCGAGCAAGAAAAGGCTCAAGAGGAAGAGCGAGCCCGGCGGCTTCCGTGAGGCCGAGGAACGACAACGCCAGGCGGAGGCTCGAAAAGCAAAAGGAAACCGAGCAGCACCTGAAGGACCAGCAGGAGTCCAACCAGCGACTTCGCAAATGGGCCATCGCACTGGGGGCGACCGTGGTGACGGCGGTCGTCGCGGCTTTCCTGGCCGCCTATCAGGGGACGATCTCTTTCAAAGAGAAGGCGATTGCGGTCGCGCAGACCGAGAATGCGAAGATAGCCGAGACCAAGGCCGTTGACGCGGCGGACGGAGGCGAAAAAGCAAGAGCCGAAGGCGAAGGAATCCGAGGCGAAAGCCGTTGCAGCCGCCTTGGAAGTGAGCACGCAAGAACAACTTGTCAAGAAAAACCTTCGGGTGGCCAGGGCCGAGAGCCTGGCCGGTTGGTCGTTGGCGGAAAGCTCGCATGAGGCGCTGGTGGTCAGGCCTCAGTTGGCGATTCTGCTCGCAGTGGAAGCCATCCGCGCCACTCGCGACTTCCACGAGCCGGTCGCCGCGGCCGCTCAACAGGCGCCCAGGTTGCGTTGTCGTCAACCAGGGTCGCGCCCTGATGGGCTATACCGGAGAGATCACAGCGATGGCTAAAACGCCGGACGGACGGCTGGTCACAGGCAGCAGCGACGGAACCGTCTGGGTTTGGGACGTGGATCGTCGCGACGGCACGGCGCTCGCGCTCAACGGACAGGACGAACCGGTCAACGCCTTGGCTGTCTCGGCCTGAGGGGCTGATCGTTACGGGCGGACTGTCTGGCAACATCCGAGTATCGAACCCAAAGCGCCCCGGACGCGACACTGGTCCTTCCAGGTCATAAGCGCGGAATTTCCGTGCTCACTTTCGCGCAGGACGGACGGCTCGTCTCCGCCGGTTATGACGGCACCGTCAGAGTATGGGACTTCAAGAACCCCGCGCGAAGCCGATCGTCTTCGCTGGCAAATCGACTCCCGTTCAAAGCTTGGTCTTCGCCCCCGATGGGAGGCTTGTTATCGGTACGAGCAATCACTTCGCACTCGTGTGGGACCCCAGGAGCTCAGAGGCCGCTCCGCTTGAGCTCAGACCGACGGGCGTCCTCACGGGCCAGCTCGGTGGGGTCCCTGGCTCTGGTCGCCGACGGCCGGCTCGCGGCGGGGTACGAAGAGAATGGCCAAGTTCATCTGTGGAACCTGGAGAAGCCGACCACGAAACCGCTGATCGTTCATGACACGGTCACCAAAGGGCTTTCCGCAATGTCCATCGCGCCGACGGGCGGCTCGTCATCGGCGGCTTCAGCGGAACAACGGTCGTCTTTGACCTTAAAGACGCCAAACCTTCGCCGGTGGTCTTTACCGGCCAACTACGCACGGTGACCACCGTTGGCTTCGCACCCGATGGCCGGCTTATCACCGGGGGTGTCGATTGCACCGTGCGGGTCTGGAATTCAAAGGAGAGCTCCACTTTGGCCCAGCCTTTGGTTCTCCGTGGACACGACGGATTGGTCGCAGCCCTGGAGTTCGTGCACGGCCGGCTCGTCACACGGAGTGTGGACAGCACGACGCGGAACGCCCAACGCGGCACCGGTCGGGTCTGGGATTTGGACCGGCCATCAAACCAGCCCCTGTACCTTCGTGGCAATGGCAGCACAGTTCCGGCCCAAGGTTTCGCCGACGGCCGGTTCATTTTGGTGGGACGCGATGGTGCGCCACTGGTGTGGGACCTCAAGAATCCGTCCGCCGAGCCGCTCGACTGAGAAGCGTCGATGCCCGCGAGGCGGTGGTTCCCCTCGAATGACGGCCATTGGCTTCCGGTCGGACGGCTTGCTCGCCGCGGGTGCGATGAATGGCACGGTTCGGGTGTGGGACTTGAAAAACCCATCGGCAGAGCCGAAACTCCTCAAAGGTCATAAGGACCGCGTGGCGACCTGGGCTTCGCGTCCGATGGACGGCTCGTGACCGGAAGCAATGATCACTCTTTGCGTATCTGGAACCTGAAAAGCGACTCCGACCAATCGGTCGTCTTATCCGACAAGGTCGGAGAGATCACCGCATTGAGCTTCGCGCCGACGGCGGCTCGTAACGGGAAGCAACGGCGGCATCGTACGCGTGTGGGATCTAAATGATCAGTCGCCGCAACCACTATTTTGCGCGGCCATCAGGGCGTAATCACGTCCCTGGCATTCGCAGCCGACGGCCGGATCATTTCAGCCAGCTCGGACGCGACGGCGCGGGTTTGGGACCTGAAACACCCACGACCGAGCCTGCCGTGCTATCCGGCCATGACGGCAGCGTCGCCGCCTCGCGATCGCACCTGACGGCCGGCTCGTCACCGGCGGCCACGATGGAACGGTCCGATTGTGGGATCTGAACGATACCTCGGATCCGCCAATGGTTCTTGGCGGTCAAGGTCCGTTTGTCACAGCCCTGGCCTTCGCACCCGACGGCCGGCTCGTCTCAGGGGCGGAGGATGGTACGACGCCGCGTGTGGAACCTGAAGGACCCGGCTACACAGCCTCTGGTCCTGCGCGGGCCTCCAAGCTTGGTTGGGATCCTCGGCTTCGCGCCCGATGGCCGGCTTGTCATCGGTAGCGACGATGGCATAGTCCGGGTCTGGGACATCGATCTCGATCGCTCGATCAAGCTCGCCCGGCTCGTCGCGGGCCACAATTGAAAGCATCGGAGTGGAAACAGTTCTTTGGCGATGCACCCTATCATCGGACGTTCGATCCCTTCCTGACGGCGCCGGAGTGAATGAGACCCATTAGATAGGACCGGCGACGCATTTCCCGAATTGCATTGAAATCTTCGAATACGAATCCAAAGGAGACCTCACTCATGTCTCGCACCATCCATGCCTTGCTGGTCGGCATCGACGACTATCCCGTCCCATCCCGAAGCTCCGCGGCTGCGTCAACGACATCGACGCCTTCGCAGCTTACCTCCCCGAGCGGGTCGCCAGCGACAAGGGCGTCGCGCTGAACCTGAAGACACTCAAGAACGCCGAGGCAACCCGCCAGGCAGTCATCGATGGGTTCCGCAACACCTCGGGAACGCAAGAGGGCGACGTCGCGATTTTCTATTACAGCGGGCATGGCTCGCAGGAACAGGCACCCGAAGAGTTCTGGAAGATCGAGCCGGACCACCTCGACGAGACGCTCGTACTCTTCGATAGCCGGAACGGGAAGCTGGGACCTCGCCGACAAGGAGATCGCCAAGCTGATCGACGAAGTTGCGGCCAAGGGGCCGCACTGTCGCTGTGATCCTCGACTGCTGCCACTCCGGCTCGGGGACCCGCGAGATCGAGAACGGTGGTACGCCGGCGCCGACCGATCTCCGCCGCCGGCCGATCGAGTCATTCCTCGTCTCTCTGGCCGAGGCCCAGGCGGCGTCGGCCAGCCGGAGCGTCGAGGCGCCAGACGCAAGCCGGTACGCCGCGCCGGAGGGGCGGCACGTGCTGTTCGCGGCCTGTCGCGATGATGAGGAAGCGAAGGAACACTCGGCGACGGCAAGCACCGGGGAGCTTCTCCTTCTTCCTGGGCGACGCGCTCAAGAGCGCGGCAGGCGTGCCTACCTATCGCGACCTCTTCACCCGCACGTCGGCTCTGGTCTCGGGCAGGTCGCTGAACCAGTCGCCGCAGCTCGAGGCCACCCGGAACGAGGACCTCGACGCCAGCTTCCTCGACGGCGCGATCCAGCCGTTGCCCGCCACGTTCACCGCGAGCTATCAGAACGGACATGTGGTGATCAACGGCGGCGCGACAGCGGAATCCCCGCGCCGATCCGGTCCGATACCGGCGGCTTGCCCTCTATCCATTCGATGCCCCCGCCGCCGTTCTGAGCGACCTGTCCAGAGCCGTCGCATGGCCACGTCGACGAGGTCCTCCCCGCACCAGCCGGCTCGTGATCGACAAGAAAGTCGCGCTCGATCCCAGGACGACCTACAAGGCCGTCGTCGTCAGCCTTCCGGCACCCTCGCTTTGCGTCCTCCTGGAAGGGGATGGCGCGGCCCTTGACCTGGTCCGCAACGCTCTGAATCAGCCTCGCCCGAGAAAAAGCCCTCGCTTTTCATCCGTGAAGCGTCGCCAGGCGACACGCCCGAATTCCGCCTGATTGCCCGCAACGAGCAGTTCGTGATCACGCGGCCGGGCGACGAGCGTCCGCTCGTCGGCCAGATCGACGGTCTGAACGCCGCCGGCGCCAAGCCGGGCCGTCGCGCGACTCGAGCACATGGCTCGCTGGACTCAAACCGCCCGGCTAAGCAATCCCGCCAGCTCGATCCAGCCAGGCGACGTCAAACTGGCCGTACTGGTTGACGGCAAAGAGGTGTCGGGGCGCGAATCCGGCTCGAGTACCAGATTGTGGACGGCAAGCAGGTCGAGCCCACATTTCAGGTCACCATGACCAACAACAGCCAGCGACGCTTTATTGCGGCTTGCTCGACTCTGACGCAGCGCTACCGGGTCTCTGCGGGATTGCTCAACGCCGGCTGCGTCAAGCTGGGGCCGGGCGAGACAGCGTGGGGCTATCAGGGCAAGCCGATTCACGCCTCCATTCCCGACGAGATCTGGAAGCAAGGCGTGATCGAATACAAAGATCTGCTCAAGATGATCGTTTGCACGGAAGAGTTTGACGCCCGGCTGCTCGAGCAGCCCGCTCTGGATCTGCCAAGGCCCAAAGCGCGTCCCGAGGCTTGACCCGCTATGGCAGCCTCAACTGCTGATGCAAAAAATCCAGACGCGCGATCTCGGTGCAAGCGAGGCGGAGACGATCGACGACTGGCAGACGACCGAGGTCTCGTTCACGACCGTCCGGCCGCTCGAGACAACGCCCGTGCCCGCCCAGGGAGAGCCCGCCGCAACACTCACCAGCGGAGTCAAGCTGGAAGCCCACCCCGCGCTCAAGGCCAAGGCCCGGCTGTCGAGTGCGCCGCTCTCGACGCGAGACCTGGAAAACATCACGCTTCCTCGGCTGCTCTACGACGACCCGAGCGTCTGCCAGCCCTTGACATTCACCGTCAGCCGCGGCTCCGACCCGGGGCTCAGCGTGCTGGAGCTGACCGACGTGAACGATCCTTCGGTCGTCACCCCCGACGACCCGTTTCGGATCACGGTGCCCGTGACGTTGCGAGCGAACGAGCACGTCGTTCCGGTCGCCTTCGACGGTGAGTTCTTCCTGCCGCTCGGTCGCGTCGAGAGCCGGTCGCCGGGCTCGAGACGTGATCGCGCTCGATCGGCTCCCGCCGCCGCTCGCCGATTCACGCTCGCTGACCGGGGCGATCAAGATCTTCTTCCAGAAGGTGATCAGCAAGAAGGTCGGTCTGGACTTCCCCTACCCGATCCTCGGTGCCGCCGACGTGGCACCCGACGGCGTCGTCACCGCCGTTCGCGACGCCGTCCAGATCCGCGACCGCGTTACCAGGGCCGGGCGCATTCTGTTGTTCGTACACGGCATCATTGGCGATACCGCAGAGCATGGTGCCGAGCGTCCAGCTCGCCAAGCTCGCCGACGCGCGACCACTCGCCAGCCTGTATGATCTCGTTCTGACTTTTGATTACGAGAACCTGAACACCACAATCGAGGAGAACGGCCGACTGCTCAAGGAGCGGCTGGAAGCGGCCGGTCTGGGCTCGGGGCACGGCAAGACGCTCGACATCGCAGCGCACTCGATGGGGGGCCTGGTCTCGCGCTGGTTCATCGAGCGCGAAGGCGGAAATCAGGTCGTCCGCCGGCTCGTGATGCTGGGCACGCCCAACGGCGGGTCGCCGTGGCCCAAGGTCGTTGATTGGGCGACGGTCGCGCTCGGCGCTCGGGCTCAATCACCTCACAGCCATCGCCTGGCCCGCTTCCGTCGTGAGCGGCCTCGCGGCGTGGATGGAGAATCCCACCGTCGCTCTCAACGAAATGCTCTCCACCTCCAAGGTCCTGACCGATTTGAAGCAAAGCCCCGACCCCGGCATCCCCTACGTCATGCTCGCCGGCAACACGTCGATCATCCCGGCGGCGATTGCGGCCGCGGACTCTGGAAAGCCGAGCGTCTTCGCACGATTGCTCTCGCGGCTGAGCTCGCCGGATCTCCTCCACAAGGTTGCCAACCCGTTCTTCCTTGACCAGGAAAACGACGTGGCCGTCTCGGTCGCGAGCATGGAGAACATCCCAGCCGGACGGAAGCTGCCCATTCGACGTCCGTCCGGTCGCCTGCGACCACCTGAGCTATTTCCGCGACCCCGAAGGACTCAAAGCGTTGGCCGCCGTCCTGGCGGAAACGGTTTAGTGGGCGCTGGCGGCGCTAGCAAAGCTGTTTCCGGTGCGAGTAGGCAAAGATGGTGATGCGACAGTCTCCCATTCGACGACGTTTTGCAGGAGCCCAGCCTCGTCGTCCCATAATCACGCAGCTCGATTGCGAGGCGGAGAGGAAGCGTCACCAAATTCCCAGCGAAAACC
>CAVRFS010000118.1:0-33707 GCA_963720335.1 uncultured Planctomycetota bacterium
TCGGCTGGAGAACGGTCTGCGCTGCACGCAAGTGCCTTGTAATTCAGGGAATCGCGCCTTGACCTACCCTCCAAAGGCGATCCCCCAACTCGCATCCGTTTTTCCAGTGCTTTGTATCACAAAGGCGAGTTTTTCATTAGGTGGACGCAAAAGCAAAAAACAGAGCTTGGCCCCAGGTCTAACCCATGCAGATCTGTCAGCCTCTTCCGGGGCACCAGTCCGGCGCGACAAGCCAGGAGCTCACCGACCCGACGGGTCCGATTGGGCTCCAGCCGCTGTAATAGTCTGTGCATGCGCGAATGCCATTCGGCAGCACTCTGGCTTTTCCGTGCCTCGCGCTCCCAAACCGCCGCTTGCTCGGACCACGAGCCGTGTTGGGGGCAGTCATTCTGGTAGGGGCAGCACTTGAGGTTCTCGACCTCTTCACCGGGTTCATCCCGGGGGCACCGCTCCTGCGCGAGTCGAGCAGGACTGCTCTGTGCGTGATGAGTGTTGCCTCATTCGTACACAAGTAGGCCATCAGCTCATGGAAGTTGGTCATTTCCATATAGTACGGCCTTTGGCGCGAATTATGGACCGGCCAGAGAGAATTGCCGTCAACGCCACCGCGATTATCATTCCCCGCACCGTGATCCGAGTCCGGGGGAGCCGCAGAGCAGAGGCGTTCGCGTCGTCACAGGTTCATACCGCGCGGTGGTCAGCCAACGCGGCCCCGTTTGGAAAGTAAAAAGCAGCGCGGCGAGAGTGAAGGCTGCAATCTCCCAAGACACCGGCCGCACTACAAGCACCACCAGTTCGGTCGAAGCGACGGCGACAACGATCAATATCCCCAGCACGCCCGCCCGTAACAGGTGTATGGCCAAGGGCCTTTTTGACTGACAACTCGCGATTTCTAGATCACCCGGTCCACTATCCCTGCATCGTCCCCCGTCCGTTCTGTCCGCGCCAACTATGAGACAGTCGCACCGGGGTAGTGCCCACTTACTGAGGGAAGCTGGAGCCGCCCGAGGTCTACTCTTGTTCTCTGATTCTCTGTCGCTGGCCGCCCGGTGTCAACCGTGGCCGCCCGGGGTCGACCCTTGCGGGCCTGCGGCGTCCCCGGATCCGAGCAGCAGCGTGGCGATCAGGCGCCGCACTGACACGCCGCCAGCGGCCGCCTCGCAGGCCAGATGTGCAGCGTCGAGATGTGCCCGTGCCGGACGTTCTTCTCGTGGACCGAGTCCAGAGACGCCTGTTTAAGGAGCAAGGCGACTTCGATGAGGCGGGGCTGGTCGGACTCAGGCATGGGGGCTTTCGGGAGTGGGGCAGGAGATCGGCAAGAACCCGGACCGGGACGGGGGAACCGGCGAAGCCCTTGGGATCACAGGGTGACGATGGCGTCGAGGCGGGCGTTCAAGCCACAGGCCAATGAGACGTTGTCTTCAAGATCACTACCAGCCGTCCGTGGGCCTGCTCTAATTCCCGGCGAGCGGACAGGGGATGATCTCGAACGTCGCCAGGCAGATGTGTACTTCGGAGCGGGCCTTCTCCGTTCCAATGATCCGCCGGGAAACATAGAAGAAGGAACCCGTAGGCCTCTAAGTTAGCGACCAAGTCGCCGCTCAGGCAATTCTGATAGCAGGCGTCCACGAACACCCTTGGAGTCGGCCAGCCAAGGCTGTCGCTCCAAGATCACGTAAAGCACACGTTGGCATCGATCAAGACGTTGATCGGGATGACTTCTCCATCGATTCCTGCTTCGAGAATTCGATCGCATTCCTCATCGGTCGGGGCCGGCTGGTCCGATTTCAACAGTCGGATCACCTCGTCTGCGGAAGATCCTCGCGTAGGGCGAGGTGGCCGCTCATCGTGGAGGGTCATCAGCACGTCTCGGAGCAGGTCCCAGCGGGGCTTCGGGCGGCCATTGACGGACTGTTTCGAAGAGCATCGTGGTACTCGGCCGGCTCAACGCTGTTCATGGGTGGCCCGCGCGTATTTTCTCATAAGTTCCTCTTCGAGGATCGCCCGGCACTCCTCATCGTTCGGGGGTGGTGCGTCCGTCTTGAGATTCCCCACCAGGTCTTTGAGCGAGCTTGCCTTAGCATGCGGCGGACCGACGGGGTCAGTCTCGGTGGTACCAAAAGTTTGACGTTTGCGTAGTCGGCCGCCAGGGAATCGCCGCCCCAGCACGATCGGTTCCTGGACCGATCGGGCGGAGTGTGCCTCATCGGCCGCGTTGGGAGCCTCGAGGGTCTCCAGGATGCCACGGGCCAGCACGAGCCTCGATTCTGGTGACCAGTTCTTAACCCGGTTCGGTGCGTTCACCTGTCGGTTCGGACCGTTCGGCGGTGCTGATGCTCATGGTTCAGTCCCCCTCCACGGCATCGAAGATGTCCGTTTTGTCGATCCGGACGCCCCCCCGTGCTTTCACGAGCAGTTTACCAGAAGGGTATTGGACCCGCCGCGAAGCCAATCAATAAAAGGACCCGCAGGATCCACGTTGTTTCGAGCCGAATCCCTCCGGGACATTGTCCGCGATGACGACGATCCTCAGCAATGGACGAACGTCCTGGAATGCAGAGTCGTCACTCGACGTTGTGGGCCGGGAAGGGTACATTGATAACGGATGGGGTGAGGTGCGACCTCTCGGAATAGTCACTACCCCCCCCTGAGCTGCACCGACCCTCCTTCAGGGCATTTCCCCTTGAGACCCTCTTCGAACCACTTGGCGGACGTCCCCGTCGGAGAAGCCCCACTGTTCCAGTTATAGGGATTCTCGCCCGTTGTCGTGCCAGCGGCACCGCCCATTCGGACGGGACCGCTCCCCGGCTCGTTTCCCGCCCAGCCAATCGGCGGTATGCTCTATCCTCCAGGCCGGCTTGCCAGCAATGCTAACAATCGACTAGACTTTGACATAGGGAGCGACGTGCGGCCGGGCGATTCTCGGAGACGAGGATCGAATGCGCGTGCCGGTCATGGTGATGATTTCGGGTCCGGGATTGATCAGGATCAGGAGGGCACTCGCCGATGCCGCGAAAGATTATTATTTGCATTGCGATGATCGGATCAATCAGTCTGTTCTGCTGGCAGGCCACGCAGGGCGCCAAGCCCAAGGACGAGATGCTGGAGCTGTACGGCCTGTTCGTCGATGCCGTCGAGAAGGTCGAGACCAACTACGTCCGGCCGGTCAAGCGCCGCGAGCTGCTCGAAAGTGCCCTCAGGGGATGCTTCAGAACCTCGACCCGCACTCGTCGTTCATCAACACCAGTGAGTGGAAGCAGTTCAGAGGCAGATCGAAGGGAAGTTCGGCGGGATCGGCATCCAGGTCGGATGGACGCCGAGACCGACCGGCTCAAGGTGATCGCGCCGATGGTCGGCACGCCGGCCTATGAGGCGGGGGTCCTGGCCGGCGACCTGATCATGGAGATCGACGGGCAGTCCACCGAGGGGATGAGCCCCGACAAGGCCGTCGAGGTCCTCACCGGCCGACCCGGCACCGCGGTCAAGCTCGACGTCTGCACGAAGGTCGGAAGACCCGAGACGATCACGATCACCCGGGCGATCATCGACGTGCCCAGCGTCCTGGGCGACCGCGCAAGCCCGACGACCGTGGGACTTCATGCTCGACAAGGACAAGAAGATCGGCTACGTCCGGATCACCGAGCTTCATCCAGAACACGACCGACGAGCTGAAGAAGGCGCTGGACCAGCTGAAGGACGAGGGGAGCGAAGGGCCTGATCCTCGACCTCCGCGACGATCCGGGCGGCCTGCTCGAGCGCGGCGGTCGAGATCTCCGACCTGTTCCTCGACAAGGGCGAGATCGTCAGCACCAAGGGCAGAAACACGCCTGCCCAAGAGTTACGAGGCCGAGAAGGAAGGCCTGTACGAAGGCTTCCCCATGGTCGTGCTGGTCAACCAGAACTCGGCCTCGGCCGCCGAGATCGTCTCGGCCGCCTTCAGGACCACAAGCGGGCCGCGATCGTCGGCCAGCGGTCCTACGGCAAAGGCTCGGTGCAGAACATCATCGAGCTCGAGGACGGCAACAGCGTCCTCAAGCTGACCGTCGCCAGCTATTATCGTCCCTCGGGCAAGAACATTCACCGATTCAAGAACGCCAAGGCCACCGACGAGTGGGGCGTTTCGCCCGACAAGGGCCTGGAGGTCAAGCTGGCGCCGAGCGAGTTCATGCAACTGGTTCGTGGCCCGCCGCGACCGCGACCTGGAGTCGCTCGCGCCAAGGGACACCGCAAGCCGGCCGCCCCCGGCCCGCCGCCGAGAAGGCGAAGGACAAGGACGTCCAAAGGCGAGCAAGAAGGAAGACAAGGCCGAGCCGAAGAAAGAGACGGAAAAGCCGGCGCCAAGGCGAAGGCGAAATCAGCCCACCGGCCGGCCGGCCCGTTTGTCGATAAGCAGCTCGACAAGGCGCTCGAGGTGATCAAGGCCAAGCTCGCCGAGCCGAAGCCAAGGCGGCCTGAGCCGGAGACGCGGCGGCCCGTCTGTGCGGACCTCTGAAGCAGTGTAGTGATCGTCGCACAGTTTTCCGATGCCTGAAGACCGACTGGTTGTCCTTCTGGCCATCGAGACCACGTGCGACGAGACGGCCGCGGCGGTGCTCGAAGGTCCGCGACCGCCGCGCCTGGCGTGCCGACGATTCGTTCCAGCGTCGTGGCGTCGCAGGTCGGTCTTGCACCAGCGATATGGCGGCGTGGTTCCCGAGATCGCCTCGCGGGCCCACGTCGGCCAGATCCTGCCGATGATCGACGAGGCCCTGCGCGGGCGGGCGTCGCGCTCGGCGACCTGGGCGCGGTCGCCGTGGCGACGCGGCCCGGGCTGGTGGGCGCCTTGGTCGTCGGCCTGACCGCGGCCAAGGCCCTGGCACTGGCGCTTGAGTATCCCGCTGGTCGCGGTCGACCATCTCGAAGGCCATCTCTACGCCTGCCAGCTTGCCTATCCCGACCGCGACGTCTATCCATGCCTGGGACTGGTGGTCTCGGGCGGCCATACGAGCCTCTATGTCTGCCGAGAGCCCACTCGAATCCGAATTTCTGGGCGGGACGACCGACGACGCGGCCGGCGAAGCGTTTGATAAAGTCGCGAGCCTGCTTGGCCTGGGCTATCCGGGCGGTCCGGAGATCGAGCGGGCGGCGCAAGGCGGGGATCCGGCGCTTATGCCTTTCCCCGTTCTTTCTTGCACGACGAGCGGCTGATCTTGAGCTTCTCGGGACTGAAGACGGCGGTCCTGTATGCCGCTTCGCGGCCAGAACGCGCGCGAGCACGGCGGCGATCAGCCGCGACCGAGTCGCGCGACCTGGCCGCGAGTTTCCAGGAAGCGGTGGTCGATGTGCTCGTCGGCCAAGACCCGCCAGGCCCTCGGCGGACGGGCATGACACGGCTCGGCGTCGGCGGCGGCGTCGCGGCGAACGCGCGGTTTCGCGAGTGCCTCGCGGCGATGGCCAGCCGAATGGGCGTCGAGCTGTTCATCCCGCCACTCGGCGCTCTGCACCGACAACGCCGCGATGGCCGGCATCGCGCTGCGCGAAGCTGGCCGCGGGCAGGTGGCGAGCTCGATGTGGATGTCACGGCCGGCCTGGTCCGGCCAGGGCGAGAAGAGCTGACGGACCGTGCGACCGATCGCATTCACGCAGGCCGGTGCGGCGAGGAAGTGCGGCTTGCTCGAGAGGTCGGGGCCGACTTCTCGATACGTGTTGCTGCGCGTCAAGGTATGGCGGCGGTCAGAGCTTGTGCTCTGCGCAGACGGGATCGACGGCCGTGTGGATCGAGTGCACGTACGTGTTGTGTCGTCGGATGGAATCGTGCATGGGCATGCATCGGAGTGAATCCCTGTGAGGCGACACCTGCGATCGACGAGGGTCTTTCTCTGGCCTGCCTGCTCATAATGTCGGTATAGACTGCCTAGTCTAGTGAGTCGCTGATCTTCCAATCGACACAACGCAGCACCTGGAGCCGATCACTGGCACGGGAATCCGACGACACATGAATGGACCAAATGGAATGGTATCCATGGAATCGTCATCGACGCGGTGGGGACTTTAATCAAACCGGTTCCGTCGGTCGCGGAGGCGTATACCGGGGCCGCGACGCGCAGGGGGTCGAGCTCGAGCCCGAGGATGTCCGAGGCGCGATTCCAGCTGCATTTTCCGAGCGACGCGGTCCATGCGGAGCAGGGGCGTGCTATCGACGGACGAGGCGACCGAGCGCCGCCGGTGGCGGCGGATCGTGGCCGGCGTCCTGCCCGAAGTTGCCGACCCCGACCGCGCCTTCGAGGAGCTGTGGGATCACTTCGGCCGACCCGAGTCGTGGCGGTGCTTCCCCGATTCCGCTCCCGCCCTGAGCGCCTTGCCGGCATGGGGTCTCGTGTATGCGTGGGCTCGAACTTCGATCGCCGGCTGCGAGGCGTGGTGTGTGGCCTGCCGGAGCTCGCGGTTGGGTCGATTCCCTGTTGATCTCGTCGGAAGTTGGTTTCCGGAAACCACATCCGTCGTTTTTTCAGGCTGCCTGCGCCGACCTCGGATTGCCGCCGGAACAAGTCCTCTGCGTGGGTGACGACGTGGAAAACGATGTGCGTGGGGCGATCCGCGCGGGTCTCGCGGGGCTCTCTGCTCGACCGGAGGTTCCCGCGGCCGGGTGATCTCCCGCATGTGCCGGACCTGACGGCGCTGGTCCAATCAAAATTCTGCGAAACTTGAAGATCGTCGCGCACGTCTGACGATCGAGCACGATGAGAGAAACAGTGCGCCTTGATCAGGTTGCAGGGCGAGACGAATCTGGTCGATTGATCGTTCGAATGCGGCGACTCGGCTTGCCCCGCCAGGCGACATGGATTAGCATTCCGGATTGTCTGGAAGACCTCTGACTCTGGCGAGTCCGCCGCACCTCGAATGGATTGAACTGGCCGACCCGGACTGGACGGAATCGGACCTGCTCTACCCGCGACGCCTTTGGTCCTCGTCTTCTCCTTTCAAGGAAGAAAGGAAAACGCCCGTGGTCGCAACGGTGGAACAACTGGCGACGTTGGTTCGCGGTCGCCTGGTCGGTGATGGCAGCGTCTCGATCCGCTCGGCGCGGCCGGTCGGCGAGGCGGGGCCGGGTGACATCACGTTCATCGAGAGCGAGCGGTACGCCAAGCTCTTGAAGAGCTCGCCGGCCTCGGCCGCTCTGGTCGGCCCTCACTTCCACACCGGGCGCTCCGAGGTCGGCGAGAGCTTGGCCGTCATCGAAGTCGACGACCCGATGTCGGCATTTCTGGCGGTCCGAAACCACTTGAACGGCGAACAACGGACCGCGCTGGACGGGCATTCATCCCCAGGCCTGTGTCGCAGCCTCCGCCCGGATCGGGCGGAACGTGGCGATCTACCCGTTTGTCTATGTGGGCGACGACGCGGTCATCGGCGATGGAACGACGCTCTATCCCGGATCGGTGATCGGCGACGGTTGCAGGCTGGGCCGCGACTGCATCATTCATCCCAACGCCGTGCTCTATCAGAACGTGGTTCTGGGCGATCGGGTGGAGATCCACGCCGGCAGCGTGCTGGGCGGTGACGGCTTCGGCTACCGCCTGATCGACGGCCGACACGTCAAGATCCCCCATACCGGACGGCTGGAGGTCGAAGACGACGTCGAAGTCGGGGCCAACTGCACGATCGACCGCGCAACGTTCGAGGCGACCCGGATCGGCGAGGGAACCAAGATCGACAACCTGGTGATGATCGGCCACAACAACCAGATCGGCCGCCACAATCTGCTCTGCGGCCAGGTCGGCATCGCCGGCAGTTGCAAGACCGGCGACTACGTGGTCATGGCCGGCCAGGCGGGGATCAAGGACAAGACGGAGATCGGCGACCGCGTGATGGTGGGTGCCCAGGCGGGCGTGCATCGCAACGTGCCCGAGGGTCAGCAGGTGCTGGGCTCGCCCGCGGTGCCGGTCCGCGAGCAGCGGCGGATCTTCCAGATGATCGCCCGCCTGCCGGAAATGCATCGGCAGCTCCGGGAACTGACGGCGAAGGTCGCCGCCTTACGGCCGGCCGATCGATCCCGACGGAGGAGGGCCTCGGGAACGGCTCGACCGATTCGAGCAAGGACGCGAAGGCTCCGATCGTCAGGCGAGTAAGCTTTCCTTTTAATTCTTAATCCAGAGGACTTCGTGGCTCTCGAACAGGTGCGTTGGGCGTGAGTCTCTTGCGCGCGCTCTCCGGGACGCGTAACTCGAGCCAAGGCCGAGCCGGTCGGCCTGCTGGCGGGGAGTGGCCGATTTCCCATCTTGTTCGCCGAGGCCGCGCGGCGGCAGGGCCTGCAGGTTGCCTGCGTCGGCATCAAGTACGAGGCGCCTGCCGGAGCTGCGGCCGCTTTGCGCGACATTCGACACCGTCGGGCGTGGCCAAGCTGGGCCAGATGATCCGCATTTTCGCCGCCGTGGCGTCAAACGGGTCGTCATGGCCGGCAAAGTGACAAAGAATGTGATGTACACGCCCTGGAGGATGGTCCAGCTTCGCCCCGACCTGCGCATGATCCAGATGTGGTATCGCCGCAATCGGGTCGACAATCGCGACGACAGTATCCTGCTCGCGGTCATCGCCGAGTTCGAGCGCGATGGGATCACGTTTTCCTCGGCCCTGGATTTTTGCCCGGAGCTGCTCGTGGAAGAAGGCATACTGACCCGCCGCGCGCCGAGCTCGAGCGAGCAGAAAGACATCGAGTTCGGCTGGGCGATGGCCAAGGAGATGGGGCGGCTCGACGTGGGCCAGTCGGTCGCCGTCAAGGAAAAGGCCGACGCTGGCGGTCGAGGCGATCGAGGGGACCGATCGGTGCATCGAGCGAGCCGGTCAACTCTGCCGCGCCGGGGGCTGGTCGCTGGTCAAGGTTGCCAAGCCTCAGCAAGACATGCGGTTCGACGTGCCGACGATCGGCATCACGACCATCGAAAACCTGTACAAAGCCCGGGCGACCGTCCTGGCGATCGAGGCCGACAAGACGATCCTGCTGGACCAGCCGAAGTGGTCGCACTGGCGGACCGCTACGGACTCAGCATCGTCGCGATGCGATGACCCGATGATGCAAGTTCAGAAGTAGCCCGCCACCTCCCGCTCAATTCATCGATAATATACAACATGATGCGGCCATGGCACATATCAAAGTATGACTGATAGACACCGCCCTCAAAACTCACCGAAACTCGACGTCTTTCTTGTTGGTCCGCACGGCCGTTTTCGGCATGGCAGTTGCAACCCCAATTCTTAGTGGCTTATGGCCAGTCGCAAACCGATCCCAAGGATGGATGAGAGGACGTTCAACTGACGTCCGGGGACGGAGTATGGTGCGGCGAGCCTGCAACAGGTTGATTCGACGGAATAGGAAGTCGGGTCGCATGTCGCGCTGACGATCCTGGAGCCGTCTCGCCGCCATGCCGGTGAACGAACCCTGCGTACTCGAGAAAGGACCAAGCAATGAACATCCTTCAACGAGAATAAAAGGCGTTCGAGAGCACGGAAGGCCGACCTGGAGTACCTTGATGGTCGAATTGTTCCGGCTGCCGTACATCCAGCCCAGACGGTAGCGGCTGATCGTCGCGGGCGTGCCTCTCAGCAGCCTCTTTGAACGTGATCGCCGGCGAGTCCGCAAGCCCAGTCAGAAGTGAACACCGTGTCGAGAAACTTGAGGAACGGCGGGAGGCGGCAGTGGAACGGCGGGAGATGCGTGCCTCCCGGCTCGCCGCTCGATATGCGGCCCGCCACCACATTACTTTAGCTGGGCCCGTTCAGGACCAAGTGATCCCGGCTGCATCGACAAATTCAATATCGGCGACAACGACGCAGAGGGGTACCAGACGGGTCGGGTCGGGCACGAGTGGGTCTGGTCGGGCACGAGCTGGGTCGTCTCCGACCGGCTCCACCACAGGGTCGAGTGCGGGATCCACGAGCGGTTCTCCCCGACCACACCGGTGACAAACCCCGGTACCCCCACTTCGGCGAACCCCCTGCCTGGTAATGTGTCCACCCTGTTAGATACCGTGTACTAGGAGTACGAAAATGGGACCTTGCCGTCCCCCACGGGGCAGCCCGGGCAGGTTGAGATCCAAGGGTCGGACGTTGGCGTCCAGATTCAGATCAGCAACGCGAGTGACTTTAACACCATGATGGCGGACGCGGAGGGTCTGGGACTTCAGGTCACAGACTCCTCTGCCGCGTACGGTATCGTGGAGGGTTACCTGCCGATCGCTGAGTTACCTTCCGCGGCGGAGCTTGCGGCTCGCCTTCCTTCACACCACTGCTGTATCCGCTCACGAATTGAGTCGAGTCAACTCGACAACGGATTTGCATTGCGTCCGAAGATCAGCCTGCCTGGAGTGAGGTCAGGCTGAACTCCGGACTTGTTATTTATTGGCCAGTCCTCACTTCGCTTGCTGGTTTCGCTTCCGCGTCGCGGCCGCTTTCCTGGCCGAGGCCGAACGTTGTTCGGCGGTGCGAGATGCCGACGCCGCGCCGCCCTTTGTGCCGCCTATCTTGCTCGACACGTTGGTGTCGGGCTTTCCGCGCCCGCTCCCCGACTTGTTACCCCCGCCGGACTCCTTGTTTACCGTCGCCCAGGCGCGGCTTTCGGCTTCCTTCTTATCCATACCGCGCTCCTCGTAACTCTCCTCGATGTGCTGGGCCTGCCGCTTCTGTTTGTCCGAATACTTCGATTTGTCGCCCCGAGGCATGGTTGGGTCTCCTGGTTCGGGCCGTCTCGTTTGGAACATCACGATGCGCGTTCCAGCGGCAAACATCGTGCCATTGGGGCCTCTGAAAGGCGAAATCAGATTTCGGATCCTCGTCGAAGAAGACAACTGCCTCCGGCGACGATGAACAAGTGTGCCGGGGGCACCTATGGCACGGGTTTTCTCGACTCGAAGCGACTTGGAGTTGCCCAGTTTGAGCAGTCTCCTCGTCGCTGGCGGCGTCCCGACGCCGCGACGCTGCGAAGCCGCGTCCGCGCCAGATCCACCATTCGTGCGAAGTATGCTCCCCACAGCGGCTGCGCCGCCGCGAGGTCACCGCCCTTCACGCCGGTAATCCACCGTGTGATCGAGCCCTGATCGTCACTCGGCATGAGTCGGTTCCACGAGCTAAACTTTGGATTTGATGGTTCTACCGGCTCCGTCGATGGAGGTGACGAATGCGGGGCCGAGATGCAGCGGTTGACTGACCGCTCCGCCTTGATCATCCTCCGTATATAGTGAGTTGTGGCTCCGGTGAGATCTGGTTACGGCAACGATGACAGCAGCACGATCGGGCATGACGGAAGACTCTTCTTGAGCCTGTCATCTGCCGTGAGCAGCTCGCACCCCTCTGACTCGGCCAAGGCCACGTAGAGACAGTCGTAAACTCCGATCCGGGCCTTTGAGGCGAGTGCGAATGCTCGGGGCAGAAGGGGAAGATAACGCGTGAAAATCTGGTGGAGTGGTAAGTACGTCGACAAGTTTCGGCCAGCCCTCAGACGGGAGAATAATTCGCCGCCGTTCGGCTCTGGCCAAGGAGTGAGCGACCTCGATGGGATAGATATCGGGCGAATGCAACGCATGCACTCCACGACGAAACTCGTCGCGGATTTGGACTGCCTTTGCCGCGTCGGGTTCAGGCAAGACCCACTTCAAGGCTACGTTGGAATCCAGAACGTACTTCATGCTTCGTCACGGGATTCGCGGATGAGGTCGACAGCAAACTCCACCTCACCGACGTGGCGCTGTCTCATCTCTTCCCGCATTCGGTCCATTCGTTCGCAAGCCTTTCTCATCGCTTCCGGGTCGCGGGTACCACGCAGGAGGCGGTTGACCGCCTCTTCGAGTTCGGTAATGTATTCGGGGAGAATGTCGACGGGTTGGGTATCCAGGTCCTCCACGGGCGGGTCCTTGAAAAAAAAATGTGTCACCCATCCTCGCACGAGCCAAGCGGCACTGTCCAGTTTGACGATCGACTCGATGCGGACGGCGATCATCGGTCGAGCGGGACGTTTTCCTCGGAAGAGTCGAGCACTGGGGAGCTGGAGCGGCTGGAGGGGTGAGTGTGAGCATGGAGTGGTCGGCTCGCGAGGGAGAATCCGTGGGTCGGCGGTGGGGACTGGCGGCTCCGGTTTCAAGATCCCGCGGTCGGGATGGGTCCGGAGAATCGAGCTGGTGGTCGCTTCGGCCGGGCGCCCGACCTCGATGGCGCGGACGATGATTTCGGTCGCGATCGTCAGACCCAAGCTATTCGTGTCGAGAACCATGTCAAAGTTGTGTGGGTCATTCGAGTTGGCTCGATGCATGGTGCGATCGAATTGAGCCCGACGCCGGTCGAGGTCCCTGGCAGCGCGCCGGGCGGTACGGATCGAGACGCCCATTCGCTCGGCCAGCCGGATGGCGCGGACCTTCAAGCGGTGCAATCACTCGGAGCAAAGCGTCGTCTCGCGCGGTAGCATGAAGCCGGCGCCGCGACCCACAAGAATCGAGTCGCCCGCGCGGCCGATCGCCTCGATCAACTTGGCCAGGTGATCGAGATAAGCCTCCTGAGGAGCGTAATACTCCTCGCGAAGGGGCAGGAGCCAGTCCTGGACCATGCTGGGTGCAAGCTCATCCAGAGCTTGAACTTCATCAATCGTCTGGCCCATCCGATGAGCGATCGCCTCGATCAACTCATGGTCGTAAACCTTCCAGCCCAACCGCTGGCCCAGCAGCCGGGCGAGGGCGCCGGCCCCGCGCCTGCCTCGCGGCTGATGCAGATGTTCTGGAACCGAGCGACCGGAATCGCGGGCGGTTGGGCTCTTGCGGCTCTTCGCTCGCGCCGAAGAGCCAGCGCACCACGAACTGGGGCCATTGGTAAAGTCCGCCATGGCCACGTCCCGGCTCTTCGGTTGCTGACGTCGACGCTGCCTGCCACGCCGCCATGCCGCATACCCCCAAGTGAACACCAATACTCGATTTAGTCTAAAGCCTGCAATGCTCCGAGAAAAGCCGTAGCCCTTTTTCCATCTCGCATTGAAGGCTGGTGGCTACCGGCCATGCCGTGTCGCGCGGCGTGCATTCAGACCCGCTTCACTGCCGGCCCCATTCCCAACCACTCCGTGTAACCCTTACAACCCAGTCCGCGACAGGGATTCGTGTCAAATTTAATTTTTTTCCTCAAGTTTGTGACGCGGAAAACGGTTTCGGAAGCGAGAGCGATCGGTGGTTTGCGTACGGCACGACCTTTGCTCTTATTGGTGATCCGTGACAGCTTGAACCCGCCGGAGGATACAGGGCCTTGCGGGTTCAAGAGATCGGTGCGATACACCAGCCTCTATTTACTTACTTCCGCCCTGTCAATCGAGTCGAGTGAGGGAACACCCAAATGAGAAATCGGCGTCACACGCTGCTCTGGATGAAAGACTTGATCGAGCACATGTCGCGGTGCCACGACCAACTTCAATGGGCCAGCGACGGGACCACCCAGTTGTTCTTGGCGGATAGCTTGCTTGGCGACCTCAATGAATGTCAGAAACTGTGCGAGCAACTCCGCACGCCGCACGCCGCTCAGAGCACGGCGCGGAACCTGGTCGCGTCGTGATCGCACACCAGCAATTGATCAGCTTGCGAGTCGCGACTTTGGGATCGAGTGGCATCGACGGCGAAATTCGGGTAAGGTTCTCGGCGGGAAAAATGACCGAGAACTTTCCCGAAACCGAGAAGGTGGTGATAATCGACCACCCGCATTCGCCCAGGATCCAGGCCATGGGCGTCTCAGAGCTGCAGACGATTGCTCGATTTTCGGTGGATTCTCTCGAGATCCTCGTCTTTGAGAATCGTGCTCTGGCGGGCCGAGCGGCGGCGCGCGACGTCGCTCAGGCGATCGCGGCGCGACAGTCGTATCGCGGGACGAGCCAACGTGGTGTTCGCCGCCGCGCCGAGCCAGAACGAGTTTTTGGCCGGCTTGGTCGCCGACCAGGAGATCGACTGGACGCGCAGTCGTCGCTTTCCACATGGATGAATACCTGGGGATCAACGCCGACCATCCGATCTCGTTCCGGCGTTACCTCCAGGAACACTTGTTCCGACTGGTGGGCCTGGGCGCGGACCGGCTGAGGTTGATTGCCGGCGAGCAAGTCGAGCGGCCGCTCCAGACGTGCCTGGACTATGAAGAGGTCCTCCGAGCGGAACCGACCGATATCGTCTGCGCGGGGATCGGCGAGAATGGTCACCTGGCATTCAACGATCCGCCGGTCGCGGATTTCCTGGACCCGGTCCTCGTCAAGGTGGTCCGGCTCGAGGCGGCCTGCCGAAACCAGCAGGTCAACGACGCGGGCCTCAACAGCCTCGCCGACTTGCCCACCCATGCCTATACCTTGACCATCCCCGCTCTGCTCAATGCGCCGGTCGTCTCGGTTGTCGTCCCCGGCCCGCGAAAGGCGAACGCGGTGCTCAACACGCTGCGCGGACCGATTAACGAGTCCTGTCCCGCCACGGCTCTGCGCCACCATCCCGGCGCGAAGCTCTACCTCGACCGGGAGTCCGCCCGACTGGCGCTGTGAGAAACGATTGGCACAACGCCGCGCCGTCGATAGTCTTATCAGGACCGTCCTCTCGTTCTGTGGAAAGCCTCCATCTTGAGTTTCGCGATCAAGGGGATCACGTCCATGCTCCGACAACTGCTCCCGCGTCTTGTCGTTGTATCACTTTCTGTCGCCACACTCGTTTTCGCGTTCAACCTGAGCGTCGCCGGCCGCCAGGAACAGGTCAAACCTCCTCCGCCTCCCCGACCGCGGGGTGAGGAGAACAAGGCCGTTTCGCAGCCGGTATCGCAAGATTCGGAGAAGCGCCTGCGCCGAGATCGAGCGGATGATCGCGAGGTACGACCTCAAGCCTCATGCCGCACCAGTGATTCCCGACAATCCGCCGCCCCACGAAGGCGCCATGTCGAGTTCTCTTCCCTATGTCGTCGAGCCACCGGATCTCGTGCTGGTCGAAGTCCTTGAAGCGCTGCCGGGCCGGCCGATTTCCGGCGAGCGGCTGGTTAGACCGGACGGTACGATCTCGCTGACCTGGTATGGCGAAGTTTACGTCAAAGGTTTGACGCGTGAGCAGGTAAAAGTCGCCGTCATCAAACACTTGAGAAACTTTCTGAATGATGAAGCTCTGGGACTTGAAGGTCCAGATTCCGAAGAGGACCCAACACCAATCAAGCCGGCCGTGAAGAAAACGCCGATTCCGGAACTTCCCAAAGAGGAGGAGCCTTTTCCCGATGCGAAAGAGAAAGCGAAAGAGAAACCGCGATCATCATCGTATCGAACTCGCCCGAATCCTCGTTCCGCGAAATTCAGGTCGGCTTTCTCAAGAGGCAATCGACGCACGGGTCCTGTCCGACCCGTAAGCTTGCGAGAGGCAACCCAGGAACCTGCGGATCGGCCACCTTCCAAGCAACCTAACACGCCTTTCAGCGGCGCACGGACCGATCACGATCGAGACGGCCGGACAACCTGTTCCCGCGCCTGAGAAGGCGAATCCATTTACCCCGGATTCGGTTGAGCCCGAGGAGTGGCATGTTGTCCCTCCCGCGCTATCGGGCAAGGTCTTCGTGGACATCACGGCTTACAACTCGAAGTATTACTATGTTCTGGGTGATGTCCTGATAACGGGTCGACTTGATTACACAGGAAACGAGACGGTGCTCGACGCCTTGAATTTCGCGGGCGGCTTGGTGCCCACCGCTGAGCCAAAGGATATCCAGCTTGTCCGGCCTGAACGGAATGGCAAGCCAGCCAAGGTATACAAGGTCGACCTCGAGGCGATTCAACAGAGAGGAGAGGTCGCGACGAATTATCAGATCTTCCCCGGCGATCGGTTGGTGGTAGGCCGGAACGACGTCGTCAAGAAGACCATCGAGATCGACCGCCTGAACGCGCCGATTCAATCACTCACAGGCACGATAATTCAAGAAGCGTCCATGCTTCGGACATTGCAATTTGCCACCACGGCCGACCGGAACGAGCTCCTGAACGAGTACGTGGATTTCTGGGCCAAGGAACTGGCGCGGCCGGGTGGTGTCAAGTTCGACGAGCAAACCTTGCGCGAGGCTCTCATCCGCCGGATGAAACTGCCGTCGAACCCATCAGCACCACCGCCATCTTCCCGGTAGCAAGACGCTTGCTGGGCTCATTCCGGCAGCGGCTGGCCGCGGGTCTCCGGTGCGAACGGTAAGGCCAGGAGCCCGATCACGAAAACCGAGCACATGGCGACCCCGGCCAGCCGCGCGGGCATGGGATCAGGATAGCCGTAGAAGACCTTGCTCGTCAGGAGTCCCAACGTCAAAGGCCCGAGCGCCGCGACCAGTCGGCCCACGTTATAGCAGAATGAAGTGCCGGTGCTCCGCAGCCGGGTGGGGAACAACTCGGGGAAATAGATGGCATATCCTCCGAAGATCGCGATCTGGCAGAAGCCCATGATCGGAATCAACACGAAGATTTCCCAGAATGAATCGAGGAACCAGAAGGTGATGGCCGTCGACAAGGCCGCCAGCACAAAGGAAATGGCGAACGCGGGCCTTCGCCCGATGTGGTGAGTGATCCGGGAGAACGTGTAGATGCCAAAAAACGCGCCGGCGTTCTGGACCAGGGAGGTGATGCCAGACCAAAAGGTGAGCCGGCCGGCCACTTCCTGGGGGGTCAGCCCTTGAGCCCGGAACCGTTCGACGAAGACCGCGCGGATGAGGTCAAAACTGAAGAAGCCGATGCCCCAGAGGCCGACCACACCCGAGAACGCCAGCAGCATGCCAACGATCGTGTTCTTGCGCCATCGAGGGTCACCGAAGAGCTCGGCCAGTGAGCCGAGCTTGTACTTGCGCTCGCCGGGGATTTCCTCCTCCCGCGCCGCCGCTTTCCAGCGTTCGGGCTCCTTGAGCCGGAGAAAGATCGGGATCACCAGCAGAGCCGGCAGAAGTCCAACCACAAACATGGCCCGCCACGAGCTGGCGATCCATCGGGTTTCCTCAAGCTTACCAAGAATGATGCTGGCGACGGCGGCGACCATGTTGCCAACGGCCGAGAGGGCTTGCAGCCACCCGAGCGCGAACGGTCGCGAACGGTCCGGCATGACCTCGGCCACGAGTGCCACCCCCACGGCGAATTCGCCCCCCACTCCCAGTCCGGTCAGGAACCGGTAAAAGGCGAAATCCCAGACCCCGATGGAGAGCGCGCTCAAGCCCGTGAAGGCCGAGTAACACAAGACCGTCATCATCATCGTCTTGGCGCGGCCGATCTTGTCACCAAGGATGCCGAAGAAAATCCCGCCCAACGCCCAACCAATCATGAAGATCATGGTGGTGTAGCCGCCGTACTCGGCGACCTCGCCTGAGGAGGGCGGCGAGGCTGGCGTGGCCGTCAGAAGCTCAGTAACAGCCGGCTTCCTCGCGAGGTTGAACAACTGCTGGTCCATCGTGTCGAACAGCCAGCCCAGCGAAGCAACGATGAATACAAACCACTGATAACGCGACAGACCCTGCCACCATGGGACATCCCGTTTGCTCGCGGAAACCGTGTTGGTCGGCGTGTCCTCGAAGTCCATCAGGGATGTCTCCAATCGAATCAATAAGGGCGGGCAATCCGGCTCCAGGCGGTCGTTCAGGCGGGTAGCCAACGTCGGATTCCTTGACCCGAAGTCGTCCGACGGGCCACGTGCGTCACGCGTCATTTGTCGATCAAACCATGCTCGGGCCGCCGCCGCAACCGAGCGGTTCGATTTTGACGGTTTCCGCGCGAGTCCGCCCAATGGCAAGGCCGCATCCTGTTCGTCGGTTTCGGGTGTATCGACTGCACAAACCCACCTCGTCGTCGGGACGCGGGAAAGCTAAGATCGAACTCATGAGGATCAAATTCTGGCTGATTCTGATCGTTCAGGCCGCGCTGGTCGTTCTGCTGGCGGTCGCGGTGAAACGGAAGCTCATCCCGCTGGGCGTTCCCGGCGAGTGGGAGTGGCTGCGCGTGGCGGTTTCTCCCACGTGGCTGGGGCTGGTGCTGGTGAGCTTGGCGGTGGCAGCCTATGCCGGATTCGTCGCCCTGGGATGGCGGTCGCTGGCCTCGAGAACATCGCGACGGTTTGAGGCAGCCTGGCTGATCGGTCTGCTGATCGCGGCGACTGGCGTTCAGGTCATGATTCCGATGGGAGCCCCGGAGGGGTATGACCTCGCCAAGTGGGCAGCCGTGAACTATGTCTCGGGTTCCACTGGTTATTTCCAGATCGCCCGGAAACAGGCCGTTCGCGATCCCTGGCGATTCCTGGCCGAGTATCCCGAGTGGATTCGCAGTCAAGATTCGCTACACATTGGCACGCACCCGCCGGGTTTGATCGTCGCTCAGTGCCTGTTGATGCACATCATGGAGCAACACCCGGCTCTGGCGGATTCCCTGTTGAATCGGATGCCTGCGACTGTCGAATTGGGTTTCCGCGCGTTCTCCGGCTATGATCCTCGGCCATTGACGCGAGCGGAGCGGGCCGGGCTGTACGCGACGGCACTCCTGACATTGATTGCCTGCGCCGGCACGGTGGTGCCGCTTTACTTGCTGGCTCGCGTGTCGCTGCCGGCGCCCGGGGCCTGGGCCGCGGCGGCACTCTGGCCGCTGGCACCCGCCGCCAACCTGTTCCAGCCAGTCGCCGACACCGCCTACCCGCTCCTGTCGACTACAGCCCTGGCCATGGCATGCTGGGCCGCTCGGTTTCAACAGGGATCTCACCGGCCCACATTCGCCGGAACTATTTTGGCCGCCGCTTCGGGGATCGTGATGGCTCTGGGCATGGCCTTCACGCTCGCCTTCCTTCCAGTCGGGCTGATCGTCGCACTCGCGATCGGCTTGAACTTCGGCGATTACCTGGAAGATGCGCGCCCTGTTAATCGCCACCACGGGGCTCGGTTTCCTGTCGATCTTCCTGATCGGATGGGTTGCGACCGGGGCCGACCCACTCACTATTGCATCCTGGAACCTCCATCACCACGCGCGATTTTATGACGAGTATCCGCGCACTTACCGGCTCTGGCTCCTGGTCAATCCGATCGAGACCGCGATCGCCATCGGTCTCCCGTCGGTCGTCTGGTGCGCCTCGGTTTGGTCGGCCGGCAGTTGCCCATTTCGGTGTGGTCGACGCTTCTGGTCCTGGTCCTGATGAACCTGATCGGCCGCAACCTGGGCGAAGTCGCGCGGTTGTGGATGCTCTTCATGCCCCTGTTGCTGGTCGCGGCCGGACACGGCTGCAACCGGCTGGGCGCGGGCTCCGCCCCGCTGGCTGCCTCGATCGTGCTCCTTGGCTTTCAAACCCTGGCGCTCCAATCGATGATCCAGGTGGTTTATCCGGTTTAGGAAGGCCAATCCATGCCAACTGGAACTCCGAAGGTTAGACGTTCCACTCAACTTGCCTCAACGACAACCCTTCCTCGGGGGACCGATAAGGGGTCAGGAGCCAATTCAGGCTTCCGGCTCCTGGACCGATAAGAGAACCGATAAAAGGTCAGGAGCCGATTCATGCCTTCGGCTCCTGACCGCTTATCCTCACCCTCTGACCACTTATCCTCACCCTTGGATCAGGCTTAGCCGTTTTACGGTTCCAGTTCGTCACGGGCGGTGTGGCGGACATACAGGATGTGGACGGTATTCTCGCGGATGGTGAAGATGATCCGATGCCTATGTGTCCGCTTGCCGCCCCTGCCGTAGAGCAGCTCGCGGATTTCCTCGGGGAACTTGTCGTTTTCTGCCGCCAATGGGAAGCGGGAGGGATGGCTGCGGAGTGTCTCGATTTTCTTGATCAGGCCGTTATACCAGTGTGCTGCGACGGTAGGGGAAGCGTCTTCGGTCTTCCAACGCACGGCGGCCCGAATCTCATGTTCGGCCGTCGGCTCGATGACGATGCGGTAGGTCATGCGTCCGGGGAAAGCTTAAACTCGCGCCGGATGTCAGCGAACACCTCTTCTGCCGGTCGCCCGCGACCGGCCCGCATGTCCTCCAGGCCCTGGCGGATGCCTTCCAGGGTGCGGGCTTCCTCGGCTTCTTCCTGCTGTCGGAGCAGTCGGACGGCGGCGGTGATAGCCTCGTCGGAGGACGTGAACCGTCCGCTTTGCACCTTGGACTGGACGAATTGCTCGAGGTCCGCAGGCAAATGGGTGTTCATCTAGGGCGTCTCCTTTATCCTTCAGCTTACCACGGCGGCCCCGCGTTGTCGAGGCGGGCGTGATAGCGCATGCGTGCAATCGATTTCGGCGGCATGCCGCCATAACGGTAAATAATCCGCTTTCCTTGCGCCTGAATCCATGCATGCGCACGCAGGCCGTAGGCGTAGATAAGGCAATTGACTATTTGGGGGTCTGCGACTCGCCTGGTCCGAGTTGCGTACTGCGGTATCATCGCCGTTACGGAAATGAAGTGGCTTAGGCGGGCTAAAGCGCATCCGGCGGGGCAGGGAGGGGGACATTGCTAATTGCAGAAGTAGATTGGGTAAACCGGGACAAGTTCGACCGGAACCCATCGCGAGCACCATGAGACGGAGGGATCCCAAGGACACCATACCTAACTCCCGCGGATAATTGAGCATGGTGTCCCCAGAATGTGCGCCGACCCGTTACGATCGCGCGACTGATTCGTGAGCCGACCCGGGCAACGCCGAGGGCATCGAGGTTATAATCGGCTTTGGGGGGCCCCACAGCGCCGCGATTCACCGCCGCGGCCCGCGAACCGCTCGGCCGCGGGTCCTTGATTCACGGAGACCGAACCATGTCCACGATCACCCGACGACCGCCGGCCCGGCTGTGCCAATGGAGACGACTACCGTCCCAGATGAAGAGCGGGGCGTCATGCGCGACGTCTCGTGGGAGTTCTACGACCGGCTCTCCGTCGCAATCGGCGAGCAGAGTCACATCCGCGTCGCCTACGACGGGAAGGACTTGGAAATCATGAACTTGGGCCCGAAGCACGAGCGATCCAAGTCAAGGCTCGGGTTCTTCATCTATGAGGTCGCCATGGGATTGGAGATCGAGTTCGAGCCGTTCGACTCGACGACCTGGAAGCGATTTCCGGAACAGGTCGGACTCAAGTCCGACCTGTGTTATTACTTCGATCAGGTCAAGTTCAAAGCCCTCGACGAGAACGAGGAATCCAACGACGTCCGCGACTATCCCGATAATCCCGACCTGGCTGTCGAAGTCGATATCTCGCCGTCAAAGATCGACCGGCAGAAAATCTATGCCGCGCTCAAAGTCTTCGAAATCTGGCTGTTCAAGGACGGCGTCATTTCCATCGAACAGCTCGGACCAGACGGGGTCTATCGCGCGGCGACATCGAGCCGGTTCCTGCCCGTCCGAGCCGATGAGGTCACCCGATGGCTCGCCGATCGGGAATCCAGCCGGCTGGGGGATTGGAGACGGCGGCTCCAGAAGTGGATTCAGACCGAACTAAAGGCCCGGGTCGACGGTACCCAGACTCCCGGGCGGCCGAAACGGCGACGCAAACCCTGACACCAGTCGCCGCGGTCAGTTCGGTGGCGCACGGCGCAAGTGCGTGCATCCATTAATAGCAAGGCTATCAATTGGAATTGCCTCAGCTTCTCGAGGCTCGAGGTCGCGAACCTCGGCTTTGGACCCGGACTCGTCGCTGGCGGAGAGGGCGTGAGCGTTTGGCGATGTTCACGCCAGAATCGCTTTGCCGCTCCGGACATGTCTCGATCGGAGCCGGGTTCCTACTCCCAATTGTCGGCGGATCGGCGATCACGAGCCGCCCGTTACACGGAAATGTCAGCTCGTCTTATGTTTTTCTCCTCATTTTCACTCAGCCCGGGGGGCAAGGGAGGGGGACGTTGCTAATTGGGGGCAAGGGAGGGGGACATTGCTAATTGGGGCAAGGGAGGGGGACATTGCTAATTGCAGCAGTAGATTGGGTAAACAGCGACAAGTTCGACCGGAACCCATCGCGAGCACCATGAGACGGAGGGGTCCCGGGGACACCATGCCTAACTCCTGCGGATATTTGAGTATGGTGTCCTCAGAATGTGCGCCTCGGGTCCGACGAATCGTCAATTCAACACAACAAAGCAAGAAGAGGCAAACGAGTGCGTCTCATAATTTATAAGTATACGGTTTTCTGTTCTCACATTATTATTCGCAATCTAGGCAGTGCCTTCCTCAACTCGTTTACGCGGACAGCGAATACCGCCGTTTCGCGGACGTTCAATTCTCGCAAATTGGGCATGGAGTTTAAGTTATGGAGTCCGCGGCCACGAAGTTTCGTGCCCCGAAGAATGAGACGAGTCAAGCGTCTCAGATTGGAGAGGTGCACCAGTCCGTCGTCACTTACATCGGTGTCGGTAAGATCGAGAAACCTCAAGTTGCTCAGCCCCTTCAAGTGACTCAGCCCCTCGTCTGAGAGACGACAATCGGTGAGCGAGAGCTCCTGGAGGTGAGTCAGCCGCGTAAGTGCGATAAGCCGGAGGCGCTGAATTTGGCGCCGGAAATGACTAATGTCTTTAGGCTCGTCAGCCCATCAAGGTTTGCCATCCCGGCATCGCTCATCACGAGACTGCCCTCGTGATTGATGATTTTGAGGATACGAAGGCTTGTCAGTCCTTTGAGATGTGCCATCCCGCTATCACTGATCGCCAAGTTGCCTTCGAGATTGAGGACTCGGAGATTTGCGAGTCCTTTCAGATGTGCCATCCCCGCGTCAGTAACGTCGCCGCATGAGAATTCGAGACGTTGTAAGTGAGTCATCCCTTCTAGGTTGGCCAGTCCGGCGTCCGACACTCGTGTCCCTTGCAGATCAAGTTCTTCAAGCGAACTAAGATGTCGTATCAGGGGCAGGTCCTCATCGGCCCCGGACCCATCGAGAGGAATCCAGAACTGCACATAGGTGACGCGCCCGAAGTAATGATGCCCGATCCGTTCGAGAAGCCATATTGGAGCCCATGGCTTGCCCGACGGGTTCGGTTTGCCGTCGTTCCGTTCCCAGTTGAACGCCCACGTGTGACCTGCATCTTTCAGGGCTGTCACGAGATCACGCTGGACGGCTGCATTATAGCTGATCCACCCTAAGCAACCGCCGATCACGAGGACGAGGACGAGCAACGCAGCAGGCGGACACGTTGGTATCGTCGCCAAATGTGTTTGCCTGTGGCCTTCATACCCTCAAGATTACCGAACCGCAGGCTGGAGTCAATGCGATGACCGCTTGCTTACTATAGCGGCGCAGCTTTCCATCTCAGCGCTGATCGACGATTAGTTCAAGACCGTGGAATAACGCTCTGGGAGCTGGGGAAGGCAACAGCGATTTGGGCGCGACGCCTGGTTTTTTGTTTGCTAGTCCTGCCGCTCGGCGGCACTGCGACGCGAATTGCGACGCGGAGCGTCGAAGACGGCATTCCCACGCGGAGCGTGGGAACGAGGTCTCCTGTAGTGGCAATCGCGAGGGTTGGATTGTCGACCCAGTGATGCCGCTAAAGCCCCCATTCGCTAAAGCCTCCCTTATTGAAACACTTTCCAACGGCTCGGAGCGTTGGCGTGGATCGCGGAGATGCGCAACCAATTGATACGGGGAGTCTACAGCGCTTCGCGATTGGTTTGCACACGCACGGGGAACCCCCCCTAACCCTGGGGTGTTGAAAAGTTGGGGTTTACCGAGCTCGAAGGGCGGATTCAAGACGTGTATTTTTGTTACGCGTCATCGGTACGTCCCCCCCTTGAGAACTGATCATTACCCACAACTATTCGCGTAGTTTTTTGCCTGCTTGGAAGCCCGCTACGAGCAAGGTTAGGTCATGAAGCCCGCGCCACAACGTCCTCACGCCAGGCATCCCGTCGCGTTTGCGGTTCATGTGCCCGCCCAGACGGCCGATCCACAGCACGGCCTGGCCGATCGTCAGCTCGGATGTTTCATCCCTTTCCCAAAGCGGCATACCAGCACCCCGACCTCATCCTCGCTCAAGACCTCCAAAGCCGGGGCCTCCGGGGTCTCCCGCGCAGATCCCGCAAGGACACAATCCGCGTTGCCACCGCCGCCTCGATTGTCACGGCTTTTTCCAGTGCGTCCCAGTTCTCCAAGCGCAAATCCTCCACCCGACAGCCACTTTTGAGCACCAAGTGTACCTCTTCGATTGGCCATCGACACGTGTATTTTCGCACGACCTCCAGCGCCTCGTCCGCACTCGCTGCCGGTTCGAGCGTCCAAAGCAGCCAGTGTGCCGGCTGGGTCCCAGCCGGCGGATTAGGCTCCCACACCTCCACGAGGTTCCAGGTCATCGGCCAGGCGTGCGGGTACTTCTGCAGATCCGGGATCAAGGTCACCCGCATCGACCGGACTTCCACCTGCGCATACCGCTCGGGGACGCCCGCCTTGCGACTCACCACGGTCTCCGTCCGACACAGCACCGGCTGGCTCCGCACGGCCTCATGTGCTTTGGCCAGTGGGTCGTCGATTCGGCGGTTCTGGGCACAGCGGATGATGGCGCTATCACCAGCGTCGATCACCGTCATCATCACCTCATAAGCATCACCCTCGCGATCCATCACATGGATCAGCCGGGGAACCGGCCGCTCGCCGGCTGTCTCGTACAAAATGGCGCGGGCAGCATCAATGCCGTTGATCCACTTGCCGCTCTCTATTTCCTCGGGACCAGGCTGGCCCGCTTGAGGTCGTGCCCAGTATTGCTGATCCAAGATCCCGATGACCTGTCCCGAAACGGTCAGGGCCAACGTGGTGTGCAAATGCACGCCACGCGCCAGCCCGCCGGAATCGATCGGGCCCAGTTCCGGGATCATGTGCAACCCCGTATAATTCAGCGAGGTGGTGTCTTGGACCACGAGCACGACGTCCTCCTCGAAGCACCGCTGGGCAGTGTCGGTGGTGAATCCGAGCCGCAGCATGCCAGCGGTCACACGCGGGTTGGCATAGAAGCGGTAGGTGGCCTTGGCCTGGCCCGCGCTGCCGCTGGCCTGAGGGATCGAGGCCGAGGGATGTTCGATCGTGTTGACGATGATCGAGGTCAGCCGAGCCTGAAGGCGTTCGTCGGGCAACTCGGCCGACGAGGACACTTGCTCAGCCCAGACAGTATGGGAAAAGATCATGGGACTCCGTCCCTTAAAGAAATCCTGACAAAGCTTCGCTAAATCACAAAATAACTCCAAGTTGTCGATGGAGAAAGTATCGGAAAAGATGTGGGTAATGATCAGCCTTGAGAAGGGGGGGCAGGGGGGTTAAAAGGCATAGCCAGTTCGTTGGGCCGATGCGACAATTCCGCGGAGGACAGCCGTCCCTGAACCGCGCACCAGGCTGTGGTTACGCGGGGATACCCCCCCTGCCCCCCCTTCTCAAGGGCTGATCATTACCCACAACTATTCGCGTAGTTTTTTGCCTGCTTGGAAGCCCGCTACGAGCAAGGTTAGGTCATGAAGCCCCGCCACAACGTCCTCACGCCAGGCATCCCGTCGCGTTTGCGGTTCATGTGCCCGCCCAGACGGCCGATCCACAGCACGGCCTGGCCGATCGTCAGCTCGGATGTTTTCATCCCTTTCCCAAAGCGGCATACCAGCACCCCGACCTCATCCTCGCTCAAGACCTCCAAAGCCGGGGCCTCCGGGGTCTCCCGGCCAGATCCCGCAAGGACACAATCCGCGTTGCCACCGCCGCCTCGATTGTCACGGCTTTTTCCAGTGCGTCCCAGTTCTCCAAGCGCAAATCCTCCACCCGACAGCCACTTTTGAGCACCAAGTGTACCTCTTCGATTGGCCATCGACACGTGTATTTTCGCACGACCTCCAGCGCCTCGTCCGCACTCGCTGCCGGTTCGAGCGTCCAAAGCAGCCAGCGTGCCGGCTGGGTCCCAGCCGGCGGATTAGGCTCCCACACCTCCACGAGGTTCCAGGTCATCGGCCAGGCGTGCGGGTACTTCTGCAGATCCGGGATCAAGGTCACCCGCATCGACCGGACTTCCACCTGCGCATACCGCTCGGGGACGCCCGCCTTGCGACTCACCACGGTCTCCGTCCGACACAGCACCGGCTGGCTCCGCACGGCCTCATGTGCTTTGGCCAGTGGGTCGTCGATTCGGCGGTTCTGGGCACAGCGGATGATGGCGCTATCACCAGCGTCGATCACCGTCATCATCACCTCATAAGCATCACCCTCGCGATCCATCACATGGATCAGCCGGGGAACCGGCCGCTCGCCGGCTGTCTCGTACAAAATGGCGCGGGCAGCATCAATGCCGTTGATCCACTTGCCGCTCTCTATTTCCTCGGGACCAGGCTGGCCCGCTTGAGGTCGTGCCCAGTATTGCTGATCCAAGATCCCGATGACCTGTCCCGAAACGGTCAGGGCCAACGTGGTGTGCAAATGCACGCCACTCGCCAGCCCGCCGGAATCGATCGGGCCCAGTTCCGGGATCATGTGCAACCCCGTATAATTCAGCGAGGTGGTGTCTTGGACCACGAGCACGACGTCCTCCTCGAAGCACCGCTGGGCAGTGTCGGTGGTGAATCCGAGCCGCAGCATGCCAGCGGTCACACGCGGGTTGGCATAGAAGCGGTAGGTGGCCTTGGCCTGGCCCGCGCTGCCGCTGGCCTGAGGGATCGAGGCCAAGGGATGTTCGATCGTGTTGACGATGATCGAGGTCAGCCGAGCCTGAAGGCGTTCGTCGGGCAACTCGGCCGACGAGGACACTTGCTCAGCCCAGACAGTATGGGAAAAGATCATGGGACTCCGTCCCTTAAAGAAATCCTGACAAAGCTTCGCTAAATCACAAAATAACTCCAAGTTGTCGATGGAGAAAGTATCGGAAAAGATGTGGGTAATGATCAGTCTCAAGGGGGGGACGACGGCCAACGGAATCCGGATGAAGACAAGGCTTGTAGAAGACAAACTTTTCATCACCCCAGGATCGGGGGTGCTTTCGCATCGGCTCTGGCGCGCGCAACCCAAGCGTGAACCGCTCTAGTACGTGTTGACCACTGGCGACTCTCCCCCGGACATCTGGCGGGCCATCGTGTGTGCGTGGTAATGACAGGCGCACTTGACCACCGAGATCCAGAGAATGCTCGGGTCGCGGCGAGCCCGGACGAGCCGCCAGGTCCGCCTGAGATACTCGCGCCGAAGGGCGGCATCCCGCACTTTCCATGTGAGCCGAGCAAGGAGAGCGAGGCCTTGGGCGAGAATGATGCCGCGGGCCTTGGCGGAGTGCCAGGGATGTCGCCGCCAGTACCGTTTGGCCCCGCGGCTGAAGTCCAGCCGGGCGCCAAGGTAGAGAGCCTCAAGCCGATCGAAATACGCGGCGGTGTCGTTGAGCGCACTCAGGACGTAGACAAAACCGTCGCGGAGCCGTTCGCGGCCGAGGCGCAGCGGGACGATATTGGTGCCAAACTCCGGTTCCACCGCCGTGTCGAGCCGCCCTTCCTTGACCATCCGATCGTAAAGCGGAGTCTTGGGGATCGCCGAGAGCATCCCCAACATCACGTTGATCACCCGCGCTTCGGAGATGAACTTCACCTGGGCGTCGAAGACCGTTTCGTCGTCATGGTCGAAGCCCAGGATCATCCCGCACATGACTTCCATACCCGCTTCCTGGATCCGTCGAACCTTGTCGACAAGGCTGCCCCCGGACCGGACATTCTGAAACTTCTTGGTCTCGCGCAGCGACGCCTCGTTGGGGCTCTCGATGCCGACGAAGACGTTGACGATGTTCGCCTCAACCATCAGCCGCATCAATTCAGGCTCATCGGCCAGGTCGATCGAGGCCTCCGTGAAGAACGTCATCGGGTAGCCATGGTGCTCCTGCCAGGCGATCACGTCGTGGAGAACGGGACGGATGGCCTTCTTGTTGCCGATGAGGTTGTCGTCAACGATAAACGTTCCGCGTACACCCTGGGCGAGCAAGGCGTCGAGCTCGGCAAGGACCTGCCGGCTCGTCTTGATCCTCGGCTTCCGTCCGAACGTGACGATGATGTCGCAGAACTCACATTGAAATGGGCAGCCGCGCGAGAACTGGACGTTGCCGAAAAGGTAATCCTTCATATTCAGCATGTCGAATCGAGGTGTCGGGACCGTCGCCATGTCGGTCCGTTCGTTCTGCTCGTAACGATAGCGGTGTTCACCCCGCTGCCATTCGTCGAGAAACCGGGGCCACGTCTCTTCAGCCTCGCCGATGAAGACCACGTCAACCAATCCATCGAAGTCGTCTTCCTTGACCGTGACCCACGCTCCTCCCACAACCACGAACGCCCCGCGCCTCTTGAGCTCGGCCAGGATCTGCAGCATCCGACCGCGCTGGACGACCATCCCGGTCAGGCCGACGATATCGGCCCTGGCACATCGGTCGAAATCGATGTCATCCATATTCTCATCGACCAGGGTCACCGAGTGTCCGGGTGGGGTCAAGGCTGCCAATAGGGGGAGGCAAGCGACCGGCATGTTGGCTCGCTTGCCAATTAGCGGAAGGGCGTGCTCCAGTCCCCAGTACGAAACCTCGAACCGGGGATTGATCAGAATGATCTCGGCCATGGTGCGGTGAACCTCAGACAAAAGGTACAAGACACCGGTTGCTAAGGGCATCGGCTGTTCCGAGCAACCGAAGGGAAAAAGAAGGAAAAAGGGACATTTGGTATCCTTCCCTGGCTCTCTGCCAGTTGTACGATTCCCATTAAGACTGGACCAGATTTTTTGGGGCAGGCCAGTCCGTTGTTTTTTTCTCCGTTGCTATCGGAACCCCTGGGTGAGCGATTTCTTCGGCTTCTGCGGAGCAGGCTTGGTACGTTTGGCCATCTCTTGCCCCTGCGGCCGCTGCTCAGGACCAAGCAACTCGAACTGCGTAATACGCACGGCCTGGTTGGGAAAGCGGGCAATGATTTCGAGCTTGCCCCCCATCGCCTCGATAAAGCCCCGCAACGTGCTCAGGTACATGTCGGTACGGCTTCAAGCTTCGATACCGCCGCTTGCTTGATGTGAAGCTGTTTCGCCACTTCTGCCTGCGACCTCTCGCGGGCCTCCCGCAATTGACGCAACGTCGCCTCCTCGGCGATCAACTCCGCTGTCCGTTTTTTGATGGCTTGCTGCTGCTTCTTCGGCAGTTTCGCCACGAAATCGTCTAATCGAATTGCCATAATAACCTCACTGCTCTAAGCGTTTCAGGTGCCGCCGAAATCGCTCGTCGGCGATTGGAAGATGCTTTTTGTACCATCGCTTGTCGCCTCTCTTGTTGCCGCCAACCAGAAGAATCGCCACACGACGGGGGTCAAAGGCGAAGAGGATACGCCAGGGATCACCTCGAAACTGCACCCGCAATTCCTTCATGTTGGTGAACGCCAAATCCTCAAGCGTATCGACGTAGGGTCTACCGAGTTGCGGCCCGCGCTATCTCAACAAGTTTGCATGGGCGACTATCTCATTCCGCAGCTCGACTTCCAGCCCGGCGAGCCTGCGACGAATTCGTCATCAAGCTGTACATCCCATTCCATTGGGAACTCCTATTCCATACGTGGAATGTATTCCATTTATGGAATGATGTCAAGCGGAAAAATGGGAACCGCTTGTTAAGTTCGGCGGCATCTGGCACGGTCTCTACTGAGCTATTCGGCACGGTGCATGCATTCCTACCGACCGCCTATCGGCATGGTCGTCGGACAGGAGGCTCTCGGTTATGCCGACCCGGACGGGCGGCGATGGTGACGTCCATCACGCCGATTACTTTGCTGATATCAGCGACCAGGGGAATAATTCCAAAACTCCCAGGTCTCTCGCTCGCGCAGGCGCACTGACTCAGACACGGCAGTTTACGTCAATGCGCCGACGCGTTCGATGGTCACAGGAAAACGCTGGTCACGCGCACGCCAAGGTCGGTGTCGATGAGTACCAGCTCGCCTCGGGCGACTAGGCGGCCGTTGGATGTGAGCTCGACCGGTGCGCGGCTGTGCCGATTCAGTTCGACCACGTCGCCTGGCTTGATGTCGGCCAATTGAGTGAGCGTCAGGTTGAGCCGGCCGAGCTCGACCGTCAAGGTCACCGGGACGTCGAGCGGACCAGCCGATGTCGACGTCGCCGTTGTGGAGGGATTCCGCGAGAGGTTCGGTTGACTCATACTCATGGATTGACCTTCTCTGATATTCACTTCGACGGGATCTCGAACGTGAGGCTCGTGGATGGGGCGATCTTCGAGGCGAACGAGCCGGCCGCCCGAGTCGGCGACCGGACAGGCGGGAATGCGGAACCGCCCTCCCTGGCCGGCCAGGTCGAGGACCAGGTCGACTGAGCCGCTCAGGCTGGCTGGCGAGCCGGTCAAGGGCGAGCCGGTTAAGGGGAGAACGCCTCCGACACGTAGCCGTTTCAGTCCTTGGGGCATGGCCACAAAACCGCCCAGGGCGCGCCAAGTGCTCGTAAGACCGCCGCGTTTGGCCTGGAGATCTGGGCCAACCCCCGGTTCGAGACTTTCTGAGCGAGAACTCGGTTCGATCGCAGCCGAGGGCGGCGTCGCCAGCCAGAGCTGGACCACCGACTCGGCGATCCAGAGTCGCACGGCCGCGACGACGTTGCCAAGACGCACTGACCAGCGGACAGTCACGATCGCCCCCAGACCGGTCGTGTCGAAGGGGTCGGGACCGACGCGGTCGATCGTCAGATCGCCAGCGAGCAGGGGCCCCGGCTCGTCTCGGTTTCGCTCTGGTCTCGAGTCGAGCGAATCGAGCGCGCGCAGGATCAAGAAGCTCCAGATCCCCCATTCCACAGGCGTGAGCTGCAACCGGCTCTCGCCCAACTTGCGATCGAAGCCGAGCAGGCGATCGACCATGGCGTGCGCAGGGGGATCTCGATCCCCAGAGCCAGATGCGTGCCCAGCCTTGGGGCAGTGAATTGCGCGATCAAGTTGGCCCGGCGCAGCCCCGCGGCGCGCCAGAGGATTTCAGGCCGATCAACCGTCATCGCGGCGCCGGTCCATTCTTCGAGCCATTGCAGAGGAGTTGGCAGACGGCCAGCCGGAGTCCACTCGAGCAAGACGCGTTCCAGTCTCAACTGCCGAAGCGAGAGCTGGGGCAACCCACCCATCGGATCGCCATCAACGGCCGTCGCGACCGCCGGCGCCATGCCCCGGGCCACCACTGAGTCCGGCTCCAACACGTTCGTATCGTGGCTCAATGCAATTGACTCCCCGACGTCTCAACTCAACGATCCGGATTCGGCCAGACGATCGCCAACCGTCCTTCCAGGGTGAGCCGTTCCCAGGCCGCTTTCAAGATCAGCGATTCCGATTGCAACCCGGTAGCCGAACGCTTGGAGGCGGAAGCCATCAAGGAACGGACGAGCTTGGTGATGGGGTATGGCCAGTGTTGAAGGGCCCAGCGGACGCGGAACGGCTCGCAATCGGTCAGCAGCCGGGCGAGGGTTCCCAGCCGATCCGCGCCGCATGATGCCGCCGTGCCACCTTGGGAGCAGTGACCGACTGCACGTCACCCTGGCCTGGACCCGGAACCGGAGATTGACGCTTGCCAGTCGGGTTTGGAGCCACTCCCAGTGCCTGATTCGGGCCGGGCTGTCGTGTTCTTGATCCTGGCCGGCCAACACACGTATGGCAATACCCATCATATGGCACAGTCGATAAGCGGCCCGAGGTGACAGGCGACTGAGAACGAAGATGGCCGGCGGGTCGTCAGGCCGTTCCGGCTCGCCGCCGACCAGTCGCTCGGTCCAGAGTGCGAGTGTCCAGTCAGCACCTCGGGATTGATCGACCGCGCAACGGCCATATCTTGGGAGTCGAGCAAGAGCCCGTCGCGTACCGCCTGGCTGACATGCGGGAGCGGACGCGGCAACGATCCGCTGAACGGCCGGCGATTCTTCCTGCACGCGCGGATTCCACCAACTGGGGTGGACCCCGCTGAGGTCGACTCGCGCGGTCGCCAGTGTGCCGAGAAGCCGCTCGCGCTGCCGCGGGACCGTCGGGACCGGAGGCCGTCGTTTCACGCTCCCAGACACGCGGAGCCGGGCGGCCCGGGAGGGTCGAGCCGTTGCCAGCAAGCGCGACACGAAATCACGCCCGGTCGGGGACCGTTCCCCCCAGGCCAGGAACGACAGCAACAGGGCATGATCAGCGTGGGTCAATCCCCGGTGGAACTCGCATCGCCAGAGAAGGACGTCATGGATGGGTCTCTTCCGCCTTCAGACTTGGACGTCGAGTCCAGGCCCAGTCAGTCAGGCCCGCCATTGCTCCAGCACTCGTCGGACGATGCTCCGCAGTTTGGCCTCGGCCTCGTTGGCCACGGCGATAATCTCCTCGATCTGCACGGATGCAAGGCGTCGGGCAGGCACATGTCCGTGACGATCGAAAACCCGAGTACTTTCATGCCGGCGTGGACCGCGACCAAGACCTCGGGAACGGTTGACATTCCGACCACGTCAGCACCGATCGCGCGGAGAAAGCGGTACCGCGCGGGTCTCGAGGTTGGGCCGACCATCGCGACATAGACACCGCGATGCGCGACGATGTTCTGCTCTCGCGCGACATTCATCGCCAAATCCTGAAGTCTCGATTGTAGGGCTCGATCAGGTCGGGGAACCGGGACCGAGCCGATCCTCATTCGGCCGACCAAGGGGTTGAGCGCCATAAGGATGATGTGGTCTTGATGACGATCAAGTCACCCTTGTTGTGGAGTGGGTTCAAGCCTCCCGCCGCATTCGAGACGATCAAGAGCTCGCAGCCCAGTTCCTTCATCACGCGGATCGGAAAAGTGACCTGCCAGGGCGAATAACCTTCGTAAAGGTGAACCGGCCTTCCATCGCGACGACCGACTGTCCGGCGAGCCGGCCACAAACCAGTTGCCCTTGTGACTTTCGACCGTCGACCGTGGAAAAAAAGGGACTCAGGGTAGGGGATCAAGGCCTCGGCATCGATCTCGCGAGCCAGGGCACCGAGCCCCGTACCCAGCACCAAGCCGACTCGAGGAGCCCCCTTCCATCGCGAACGAACCAGTTTGGTGGCATCCTGAACGTGCTCCCATTCGTGATGTGTCATGGCGGTTCCGGATCGCGACAAGGTTGTCCCAATAAGTCCTATTGGAAATCGTGCGGATTGAACGGCGTGGCACGACCAAATCGCGATCCGACCCTTTTCTGTGGGGTTTCGCACTCGCTGGTGGATCAGATTATACGACAGGCGGGATATCAGACCAGGTAGTCGAACCGGCGAAGGAGACGGGCAAACCGAGGATCACGGGCCAGGGCCTTCAAATCCGGATCGCGACGCAGGCGGCGGATCAATCGATAGCCCAACTCCAGCACCCTCTGAAGGGCGAAGAACGCAGGTCGATCATCCCCAGGACCGCGTAGCTACACGCCAGGTTGTACCAGGCGATGGCATTCTCGGGTATCAGCCGGACCAGGCGACGATCGAGTTGAAGGGCACGGGCATACTGGCCCTTGGCGGCCAAGTTGTTCCCATGGACTCGCAGAGCATCGACGAAATACGGATCACGCTCCAAGACTCGACCCAAGAACTCGATCTCGAAGTCGAGCTGGCTCTGCTCGCGCAGACGCCGAGTCGAGGTCTCGGGCGACGGGCGTTCGGCTGGACGAATCGCCCGGACGATCCAAGGGTGCGGCCATCGCAGCGTGCTCCCTCCCGACCCAGTGATCCGGCACCTCAGCTCACGAGACCGGCGGCCGTATGAGAAGACTGTTGTCGTCACAGAGAATCAAAGCGTGCTCAGAATCCGAAAAAAGCGAATCCGAT
>CAVRFS010000119.1:0-32874 GCA_963720335.1 uncultured Planctomycetota bacterium
GAGGCCATCCAAAGAGCGGTGAATGACGGATGAAAATCCATTCGCCGACGGAGGCTACAGCGACGTGCGGATGATCTGGATGAGCAACTGGGGCGACGTGGCAACTTCCAATGACTGTGGTAGTTTAGAAAGCAGAGGAGAGTCTGTCTCATGCCTATCCAATTACCTGAAGAACTCGAAAGATCGATCCGCTCGCTTGTGCAAGGCGGCCTGTTCGCTTCTGAGGATGAAGCGGTGGCTGAGGCCGTGCGATCATTTCTCCGCCAACATAAAGGTGCGCGTGTTACGTCGGATTTGGGGTCGATTGGCGCCATGCGGGATGCCGCCGATGAACTGGACGAGATCGTTGAAGATGCCATGAGACAGCGGCGGGAGCAACCGTGGCGGGTAATCCTCGGTAAAGTAAGCGTGCTCGACACCGACATCTATTCCGAGATCCTTAAAGCCGTTGATCAGACCGTCACTCAAAATGCCACGGCTCATCGCCGCTATCATGGGGTCTTATACTTTACGCGGCCATAAGTGAGACATCATACCGCCGAAGGCCGGGCGCTGGTAACGGCCTCTCGGGTTGTGCGGAGGATTTCGGATGGCGAATGGATTCAGGCAGACGAAAGGCTCGCCGAGCAGCCAAAGATGCCGATCCACGACGCTTGAAGAGGGCACACACTTTGTCGGGTCGAAAAATAGCCATTTTGCTACAACTGACGACAGGCCTGAAACTTACGTGTGACACAGGTATAATCGGAACCGCGGCGATCAGCCGCAACGGTCTGCTTCCCTTGTGGTTATGTGTGACACAGGTATAATCGTTAAATTTGGTACTCTGAAGATGATTTTGATCTATCTCCCTGTAAGCCAAGAAGTTACGTGTGACACAGGCATAATCGGCAAAACTCGACCCGATAGCGTGCTTTTCCGGATCTCGTTATCGACAAATGAATTAAACGTGACGCAGGAATAATCGTTACATTTGTCTGATCCATAATACGCTACTGGCGTTGGAGTTAGGTGTGGCGCCGGTATAACCGGACATCCCCGGGAGTCGCGAACGGGATGCGACTCGCTTGGCGTGGCCGCCCGAAAGTCGCGATTATGCCGTGAGCGAGGGCGCGGGCGGCGACGACCGATCCGGCCGTTCGATCGGATGGTCGCACTCAAACGGCGTGACGATCACTACGGCTCGCGAAAGCAAGGGCGCTCTTTATGTTCCCAGGGTCGCGAAATGTCTGAGTTGAGCCCGCATGCGGTATAACGCTTTCGGTCGTGACCGTGATGGAGGTTATCAGAGGTTTTCAGAAGAAACAAGCTTTTTCGAAAGTTGCAGGATTTCCTTGCCGCGATCTCGCTCCACGAAACGCTTATCTTCGATCGGGCCGCCGCCGAGCTGGCAGGCCGGATAGGCGGTGAACTAGACCAAGTGAGCGGTCAAGACAAACGATCCGAGATTCGGCGAACTTTGAGCGACTTTACTGATGCTCGGGGGTGGAATCGCATCAAATAGCTTAGACAGATCAATGCCCCGGCAGTAGCCAGCTCCGAGCGCTGCTCGGGAGATTGGCAGAGATACATCTTGCGGGCTTGCTTCATGAGCGAGATCGTTGAGGCTCGACACGGAGATGATGGGTGTGCCCAACGGGGACCTGGGCGAGGTCATCGAGGGTCGCCCCCTGAAGAGCTCTCGTTCCGCGTTCCGCCACCTTAGAATGAACAGGGTGGAACGGAACGCCAAACCGGGCACAGGGAGACGACGCCACCGGTACACCGACCATCCGCAATCGCCGGCTTCCATCGATTATCGCGACCGGAAGTAGGTCAATTATCCCGATCACTCTCACATGCAGCGAATCAGCGTCCGTTAGGGGCGTTTTCCTAGAGGCGTTTTCCCCGGCCGAAGGCATCGGAGGCGACGGCTAGGAGGATGATCAGGCCCTGGATGGCTTTTTCCCACTGGGGCTTGGTGCCGAGGAAGACGAGGGCCGGTCCGATCGAGCCGAGCAAGGCTACGCCGATGAAGCTGCCCGCGAGTGTGCCCCGGCCTCCGGAGACGGCCACGCCGCCCACAACGACGGCGGCGATGACCTGGAGCTCCAGCCCTTGGCCGGCGTTGGGGTCGACGTCGGCGAAGCGAACGGCATTGAGCAAGGCCGCCAGTCCCGCCAGGCGCGCCCATCACGACAAACACGGCGAAAATCACCCCGCGAGGACGGATGCCCGCCAGCCGCGCGGCCTCGGGGTCCGAACCGGTGGCGTAGACGGCCCGTCCCGCCGCCAGGTGGCGCAAGCCCCAGGCAAACAGCGCGAAGACCACCATCGCGATCGACACGACCAGCCATTGGCCGGCGGCCTGCCCGGCGCCGAACCACTGGAAACCCGGGGGCAGGTTGCGGACGAACTCGCCTTCCCGGACGTAGCGAAGCGACTCACGCCCGATCACCAGGGTGGCCAGGGTCACCACGATCGAAGGCAAGCCCAGCCGCGCCACCAGGACGCCGTTGATCGCCCCCATGCCGCCCCCGGCCACGAGCGTTCCCAGGCCGACCAGGGCGATCGGCAGGCCCGCCCGGGCCAGGAGGCCGGCCACCACGCCGCAGATGCTGAAAATCGAGCCAATCGAAATGTCGATCTGCCGGCAGAGGATCACCAGCGTCATCCCCACCGCGGCGACCAGCACCGAGGCGTTGCTCACCACGAAGGCACGAAGCGGATCCGGGCGATAGAAACGCGGGGCGCGGCGACATGCCAGGACCAAAAGCAAAGCCGCATACGCGAGTGGCGACCGACAGCTCGCGCCGGTACCGTTCAATCATGGCGTCACCCCGGCTTCGACAACATGGCCCAGCGCTCGCTCCAGAATCGCTTCCTGAGTCGCGCCGGCACGGTCCAGAACTCCAACTATGGTACCACCGTGCATCACGGCGATCCGGTCGCTCATCCCGAGGATCTCGGGCAGCTCGGAGGAGATCATCAGGATGGCGAGTCCTCTGCGCGGCCAGCTCACTCATGAGCCGGTGAATCTCGGCCTTGGCGCCGACGTCGACGCCCTGCGTCGGCTCGTCGAGGATCAAGCACCGCCGGGTTCGCGGCCAGCCAACGCGCCAGCGCCACCTTCTGTTGATTGCCCCCGGAGAGGTTCGCCACCGGTGCTTCGAGCGACGCGGTCTTGATCCCGAGCTGCCTGACGAACCCGGCGGCGACGGTGCGTTCCCGGCCGAAGTCGAGGAATCCCAGCCGAGAGATGGCGTCGGAGGGTTGCCAGCGTGGTGTTGGCCGCCATCGACATGTCGAGGATCACGCCGTGGCGACGACGGTCCTCGGGGACATAGGCGATCCCCAGGGCGACCGCCCTTCCCGGCGAATCGATCACCACGGGCCGGCCGCGGAGCTCGATCTCGCCTGCGTCGGCGGGCGTCAGGCCGAACAGGATCCGCGCCAGCTCGGTCCGTCCCGCCCCGACCAGTCCGGCGAGACCGAGAATCTCGCCGGCCCGAACGCTCAAGGAGACGTCCTTGACAGCCGATTCCCGGCAACAAAGCCCACGAACCTCGAGGATGACCTCGCCCGGCTCGACGACCAACTTGGGAAAGACGGCCGACAGCTCGCGGCCGACCATCATCCGGATCAGCTCGCCGCGGGAGACCGCCTCCATCGACCGGGTCCCGACCAGCACGCCGTCGCGGAGGGCCGTGACGCGGTCGGCGATCTGGGGGAGTTCTTCGAGCCGGTGGGAGATGTAAATGATGCCGGCGCCCTTGGGCCTTCAGGTCGCCGATCACCCGGAAGAGCCGGTCGACTTCCTTGTCGCTGAGTGAGGAGGTCGGCTCATCCATGATGAGGATACGGGCCTTGGCCCCCAGGGCCCGCGCGATCTCGACCAGTTGCTGCTCGGGCATCGACAGCCGGCGGACTTCCGTCTCCGGGTCGATGGCCGCGCCGATCCGTTCGAGCAACTGCCGAGCTCGAGCCCGCCGCTGGTCCCAGCGGATCCGCCGCCAGGCGCCGCCGAGCTCGAGCCCGATGGCGATGTTCTCCGCGACCGTCAAGTCCGGAAACAAGGCCGGCTGCTGGTAGATCGCGGCGATCCCCAGGTCCCGCGCGGACCGGGTCATTGTCCACGACCGGCTGGCCCTGGACCTCGATCGTGCCCTCGTCCGGAAGATGGGCGCCGGTGATCACCTTGATCAGAGTCGATTTGCCCGCGCCGTTCTCGCCAACCAAGGCGTGGACTTCACCCGCCCGCAGATCGAACGAAACCTCGCGAAGGGCCTGGACACCGGCAAACGCCTTGCTGATCCCCGTCAGTTTCAGCAACGTTGCGGGTTCTTGGTCTCATCGTCTTTCGTAGCGTCGGCTTCCAGCTGTGACGGTGATTGAATGGAGAGCGTCGGCGGAAGCCTGACCTACAAACGTCGAAGATCATCGCTTCGAAAGGACGTCGCGTTCGTAAGTCTTGACTTTCGCCAGCCAGTCGCGGCCGGTCGGTACGTCTTGGGACCGGCAGTAATGATCCCAGACCGCGCCGAAGGGGAGCGTCTTGAGCTCTTCGAGAAGCGCCAGCCGTGCGGTGGTATCTCCCTCGGCCTCGAGTTGTCGCAGGGTTTCGGTCGGCTCGAGGAGGGCGAGCAGGAGCGCCTTGAGCATGCAACGCGCGCCGATAACCCAGGCCGCCACCCGGTTGATACTGGCATCGAAGAAGTCGAGCCCGATATGGACCCGGCCGAGGTAGTCGCCCCGGACCAGCTCCTGCGCGATCGCCTCCAGCTCATCGGTGAGGATCACCACGTGGTCGCTATCCCACCGGACACCGCGGCTGACGTGCAACAGGATCTCGTCCAGGTGGGTGAGCACCGCCGAGATCTTGTCCGAGACGACCTCGGTCGGATGGTAATGGCCGGCGTCCAGGCACAGGAGCTTCTTACGCGACAGGGCGTAACCGAGGTAGAACTCGTGCGAGCCGACGACGTAGCTCTCCGAGCCGATGCCGAACAGCTTGCCTTCGACGGCGTCGCGATTGTGATTGGGGTCGATCGGCTCGGCGAAGATCGCGTCGAGCGAATCGAGCGAGCCGTCGGCGTGGTCCCTTGCGATCGATGGGACTCTCCTTGGAGCCGTCGGGGATCCAGACGTTGGTCACGCAGGGGCTCCCGAGGGCCTTGCCGATCGCGCGGCCGATCCGCCGGCAGGCCATTCCGTGCTCGATCCAGAACTCACGGATGGCCTTGTCGGCGTGGGCCAGGGTGTAGCCATCATCGGCCAGGGGATGCGAGAAAAACGTCGGATTGAAGTCCATGCCGATCCGCCGGGACTTCGCCCAGTCGATCCAGTTCTGGAAGTGCTCGGGCTGGAGTCAGGTTGCGCTCGACCTGCCGGTCTCCGGTCTCGGCATAACTCGCGTGGAGGTTCAAACGATGTGTGCCGGGCAAGAGCATCAGCGTCTGGTCCAGGTCGGATCTCAGCTCATCGGGTGTGCGGGCCTTGCCGGGATAACGGCCGGTCACCGCCAGGCCGCCCCCCAGTTCTTGGCCACGGTTCTCGAACCCACCGACATCGTCTCCCTGCCAGCAGTGCAGCGAGATCGCGATTGTGGACAATTGCTTGAGGGCCGTCTCGACATTGACGCCCCATTCCGAGTATTGTTCTTTCGCGCAGGCGAAGGCTCGCTCCACATTCTTGTCGGCAGCGGCCATGACGACGTCCTCAACCAGGGTCGGGAGGGACCAGGGAAGATGTTCCTGGGTCAATTTTGCCTGAACCTGCTGCCTCGTGCCAGTCGGAGGCCAGGTGAGAACCGCATTATTCGGGCGAAATCGGATCCGGCCTACGCCGTTTGTAGGTCAGGTTTTTTTGTCTGACGCTCCAAGCATCACTGTCAGGCAGGAAAGCCTGCCCTACTAATTCATTCGTTCTCATATTCGGTTCTTCCGAGGGAAGTTCGGCCGTGTCTGTCTCGTAGTACGCTATACTGTGTAGAAGGCAAGGGGGGCTGCGTCGTGACCTAGGCGATCCTTAGACCAATCTTGGATTCACGCACGGATGTTCACTGTGGTTATTGCCAACCCTTCTACTTATGTCCGGAATCTCCTTGCGATTTGGATGTGATTCAATAGGATAGGGTTAAGGGCCAATTTTCACTTCGCCCTCTTCCTTGGGTTTAGGTGGGAGGTGGCCCGGTCAGGAAGTAGTCCGTTGTCGCGTCCGCGAGTTGATCTCATTCAGTCGAGCGAGCCCGCTGAGAGAATCATCGGGTCGAACCGAGTGAAGCAGTCGTCCTTAAATTTTGTCATCCCGAGAGGGGGAAATCGTATGCGATCTCGCCGAGGCTTCACGCTCATCGAGTTACTGGTTGTCGTCGCCATCATCGCCATTCTCGTCGCCTTGCTGCTGCCCGCGGTCCAGCAAGCCCGCGAGGCGGCGCGGCGGGCTCAGTGCACTAACAACCTGAAGCAACTGGCCCTTGCCACTCACACCTACATGACTTCGAATGGGATCTTTTCCTCCCCTAGTCCAGAACGGAAGCTACAACGTCTGGGGGACCACGTTCTCTGGTGTTGGGGTGGTATTGACCGGACTTTATTACGATCCCTGGCCGCTGGACTGGACGGCGTCGATTTTGGGTCAGCTCGATCAGACGGTGTTGTTCAATCAGTTGAACTTCTACGTCAGCTCGGGGTGGCTTGGGCCGTTATCCACGGGATGGGACCCGCAGAACACGAGCGTGCTGGCGACTCAAGTCGCCATATTGATCTGTCCCTCGGAGGATAAGAAGACGCCGAGCATTGGGCCGGGAACGCGCAGGAACTATGTCGCCAATGTCGGCGGCCCCGCCAATTTCATGGCCTGGAGCGGCGTGTTGGTGCCACTGCGGGACAATCCTCCGCTCAACTACGCCGGCGTCTACTGGAACAGCAACAGCGGCAACACGTTCGGGATCGAGTCGATCACCGACGGCAGTTACGAACACGGCGATCTTCAGCGAAACCCTCATGGGTTCCGGTCCGCGCGTCTCCGGTCGCTCTGTCCGCGACGACTCGGCAGGGCACATACCAATGGTTGGTGCCATACAATAACATTTGGGACCAAGGTCCATCCGGCGGATTCTACGGCGCAGCTCTTCGTCCAGGCGTGCCGAGCCCTGCCCGGCATTCAGCTTTCCGTGGGAACGCTTCTCCCGCCGAACGGCGACATCTGGCTCGCCGGCAACCCCGGTTCCAGCTTGATGTGGGATGCATACAACCACTACATGCCCCCCAACTCGACGGGCTGCGCGGCCTTGAACGATCCGAACATCAACCCCGGAGGCAACCTCGGAGGCACCAACCTCGGCACAACCTACGGAGGCTGGGGCTCGTTCATGGACGCCATTCCACCCAGTAGCAACCATCCCAATGGAGTCAACGTCGCCTTCGCCGACGGGGGGGTCCGTTTCATCAAGAACCAGATCGCCTTGAACCCGTGGTGGGCGATTGGTACCCGGAACGGCTCGGAAGCCCTTAGCTCGGACGCCTATTGATCTGATCGATCGAATGATTGATTGGACGACCCGCCTGGGGGCGGCCGGAACAGACGCTGTCCCCGGGTGACCAACGAAGTGGTTCGTGGTTTTGTTGGTCGCTTGATGCCTGTCTTCTTGCTTCCGGCTTCAACGCTGGGAGCGGATAGAAACTTCTCGCTGGATTTCGTTTTTACGTCCGCGGCAGCCACTTGCCAACGACCATGAAGTCGCTCGCACCTTTTCAGCTTTCCTCCGGAGAACACATCGATGCGAAGTTTTTGCATGGGGATCGCGGGGGCCCTCCTGGCCTTCACCCTGACCGGCTGTGGCGAAACCGTGGATGAGGGGCCTCACGAGTTTAAGGGGACCAAGGACCCGTCGATCGACGCACTCAGGGATAATATGTCCAAGGCCGTGAAAGCCGGGAACCACACGAAGAAGCCAGTGGCTGAGACGACCAAACCGGCGGCTGAGACTGGCAAGCCGGCCGATGTCAAAGCAGCCGACAGCAAGACGACGGAGAAGAAGGACTGAGCGACGAGACGCCGCGGTCTTCGATTCGGACCGGCAGCGCTGCGAGTGCGGCACCCACCGACCGCCTTCGAGTGACCCGCAACGCTCGGGACGAATCGTTCCGCGGCGAGGAAGCCAGCGTGCGCCCTAGTCGCACTCAGAAAGCGTGGATCGGCTCGATCGTGGTCATTGTCTTGCCGGATTGGGAACCGCCCTCCACCTGGTCGGCCAGGCCGACGCGGCCCATCGCTACCGGGCGGCGCGGGCTTGGCTCAACCTGGCTATCCAGCATGATTCACTCGACGCTGAGAGCCAGCGAACCCTCTTCGAGTTGGAACACGATGGGCCAGCACGTTCGGCCGCGAAAAAAGTGTCGGCAAGCAACCGCGCCGGGTCATAAAGCCGTCTCCGGAACGGGCCGGCAATTCCTTCCTGGACCTGTTTCGGCGAATGGGTGGGAGCGGAGGGATGGCAAGGTCGCGTGCCCGCCGGAATGCCGCTACCCTTCGGCCTCCTACCGGATTCGATTTTATATTTTGTGTAGAATTTGCTTGTGGTCCTTGGAGACGAACCTTATAGTTACAAGCACGCACTTGGTCGTGGTGCATATCCCGAGTCGTTTACCGAGGAAGCGGCGTTTGGGCGTTTCGCCGCATGATGAGACCAAAGTCGAGCATTACGAGTTTTCCCTGCGAGCCTGTCCCGCGTGGCAGCCTGCGGGTGCAGGTGACAGCGCGGCTCCTGACAGGGATCTTCGCGGGTAGTCTGCGTTCGGGCCAACGCTTGGTGGTTCAACATCTTGCCAAGGCTTATGATGTGAGTCCGACACCAGTGCGCGAGTCGCTGGTTGAATTAGTAAGCCTCGGGCTGGTGGAATTACTGCCCAACCGAAGTGCCATCGTGCGGCCGTTCGGTCCGCGCGAGGTGAGTGAAATCAGTCAAATCCGCAGGTTACTTGAGACCGAAGCCGTTCGATGCGCCTGCGGTCGAATCGCTCCGGCCGAGTTGTCGGCTCTGGACTTGGAGTTGAGACGGCTGGAGGCCTTGCCCCGGGATCAGACCTGGGACAGCGATGCGCGTGCCGCCGACACCCGCCTGCACGGCGTGATCGCCGAATCTTGCGGTAGTGTGCGGCTGGCGGCGGAGATCCGTCGTTACCTCATCTTATTCGGGGCATTACGCGATGTCTGCCACCTCCGCGATGCCGGTACCAACTATTCGTGCGCCGATGACGTTCCGGAGCATCTCGCGATCGTTCGGCCCTTGCTTGAGTCCGACGCGGAAGGGGCAGCCCAGGCTATGGATCGGCACATCCGATCGGCGACGGAAACCTTGAAGGAAGTCGTGTTCCCTGACGCGGACAACCCTGAGGTTCTCCAAGTGGTTGATGGATATACCTCCAGGGAGTCTCCCTGAATAGCGCCGGATTGGCGAATGGAATGCCACGGCGACTTTCAGCGTTTTATCTCGTCTCATTTCGACTGCCGCTCACTGGGTTCGCGAAACCGGCGGCGACCCTTCGGGTGCCCTGAAACCGGGGTTAGCCGAAGGGAGCTACCCATAGCATCGCAACGTATCCGGCAAGGCCGGCGTGCCGCCTGGCTGGGTGCAGACGAAGGCAGCGACTTCGTTGGCGTGACGGTTGATCTCCTCGAGCGGCCGGCCGGCGAGGAGCCCGACCACCAGGGTCGCGGTAAAGGCGTCACCGGCACCGATGGTGTCGCTCACCGCGACGGATTGCCCCGGATGGTCCGACCAGAGGCCGCCGGCCAAGAGCAAGGCCCCGCCGGCCCCGCGGGTCAGCGCCACCAGCGATAGCCCGAAGCGGTCGGACAGCTCGGCCAACGACTCTCGCACGCCCGATGGGAGGCCGAACATCGCCGCCAGTTGGGGCAGCTCTTGATCGTTGAGCTTGAGGGCGTTGGCCAAATTCAGCGAATCGGCGATAATGTCGCGGTCGACGAAGGGCGGCCGGAGGTTCACGTCGAAGAGCCGCAACGCCCCGGGACGGGCAGCCGAAACGAGCGCGCGGATCGCACTGCGCGCCGGCTCGCTCCGCTGGGCGAGACTGCCGAAGCAGACGGCATCCGCCCTGGCAGCCAAGGCGAGCGCAGTCTCATCGGCTCGGATCCGGTCCCACGCGACATTCTCGTGGATGGTGAATCGGGGCTGTCCGTCCGGGTCCAGCGCGACGGCGACCGTCCCCGTCGGCGACTCGGGGTCGACCTGGACGGATTCGGTCGGGAGGTCCAGGAGCCGGAACCGGTCCAGCACCTCCCGTCCCAGGTCATCATCGCCGACCCGCGTCACCAGTCGCGCGTCGGCGCCCAGCGAGCGGCAATGATAGGTGAAGTTGGCGGGTGCGCCACCAAGCTGCTTGCCAGCCGGCAGCAGGTCCCAGAGCACTTCACCGACAGCGAGGATCTGCTGAATCATGGATATAGTCTGATTTTCATAAATCCTAGTTATAATTATGTGATTAATGTGATTAGCGAGAACATCGTCGCAGTCTCAAGGGGTCTTGGGTGGTGTCTTCAAGCTCGCGAGGAATTCGATCAGGTCGCGGAGCTCGGTCTTGGATAGCTTTGGCGCCAGGTCGGCGGGCATGGCCGAGACTCCTCGCTTGCGCTCATCGATCGAGTCCTTGGGTACGACGAGCGGTTTTCCTTCGGCGGTGATGAGCCGGACATTCTTGTCGTCCTCGCCGCGGAAGACGCCGGTGACGATCTTGCCGTCGCTGGTGGCGAGGACGACCGATTCGAACCCTTGTGCGATCTGTTTGTTGGGGTCGAGGATCGACTCGAGCAGATAGGTGCGATTCTGCCGAACGCCGATGCCGGAAAGCTCAGGGCCGACCTCACCGCCGGTGACTTCGCCAGTCGGGCCTTTGACCTTGTGGCAACGCAGGCATTCCACCGCGGCCTTGGATGTGAAGATCGACATGCCGCGCTGGGCGTCGCCGCCGGCCAAGACTTCCCGGTAAGGGGCCAAAGGATCGCCCTTGGGCTTGGACTTTTCGTACTGCTGAAGCTTGTTGCCAAGCTCGGGGGCGTTGCGTTTGGCGGCGACGGCCTCGATCAGGTCGAGCTGGAGCTCAGGGGGAACCTGGCCGGCGATCAACCGGTCGAGCCAGCCTGAGAGGGTCTGCCTGGCCGGGTCGCCAGGCATGGCGGCCAAAACGGCGATCGCCCCTTGCTGCTCGGCTGGCGAGCCATGTTCGAGCCGATCTCGAATCGGTGCCATCGCCGCGACAGGATCGACCTTGGCCAGTACGCGGAGCGCCTCGGTACGGCTTCGGGATCCAGGCAAAATCAAGGCGCTGAGCGGCGTCGATTCGACGGGGATCCGCCAGTTGGTCGAGGGCTTTGAGAGCCAGCGAGCGAGTATTGTCCGATTGTCGTCTATCCGTGGCTAGCTCCGCCAGGCGCGGGCTGGCATCCTTGATGCCCAGGGCCGCGATGGCCGGCACGGCCGCGTCGCGAACGTACTCGGACGACGAAGCGAGGATCGCGGCCAGCTTGGGACGCAGGGCGTCGGCGGCCGCCTGGCTCGGTCGCGGCGAAATGGGCCGCCAAAGTCCCATGATCGCGTCACGGCCTGAAGGCTTGGCCCAATCGGCCAGCAGCCTCAAGGCCATGGTGCGCGCCGACGAGGACACGTCCGACCGGCTCGCGGCCTCCGCCATCGCGGCAGCGTTCCCAGCCCCGCCCAACCGGAAGTTGGCGTTGAGGATTCGTCGCGCGAGGGGCAGGGGGGTATTGGCCGTGACCGGAAGCGTGGCCAAGGCGGGCATCGCGGCGGTGATCGGCACGTCATTGATCGCCCGGGCGGCTTCCAGCACGAGTCGAGGATCGGGATCGTTCACGAACTCAGCGATTTCCGGGGCCCCGACCCGTCTCAAAGCAAGTAAGACTCCCATTCTCACCGCGGCCGACGAATCGTGAGAAGCGCGCCGCCAATCTGCGATGTTGCCGGAGCCAGCCAGTCCCATCACGCCGGCGTGCCGCAAGTAGGGGTCCTGGTCGCCATTGGCGCGGAGCATTGCCAGCAGCGGCCCGATCGCCTCGGAACGGCCGAGCTTGCCCACCGCGATCGCCGCCAGCAGGCGGACTCGCGGGCTGGCGTCGCTGAGCAGGCGGATCAGGCCGGCAAACGCGTTCGACTCTTTGGCTTCCCCCAGCACTTTCGCTGCCTGGACGCGAATCTCGGGATCGGCATCAGCGAGCAAGGGCTCGAGTGTGCTCCACTGGCTCTGGCGACGGCCGTCGCGATTGGTGCGGGCAACCTGGCCCAGGCCCCAGATCGCGTGAATCCGCGCGAGTTGATTCTGGGCGGACCGCGCGACCTGAGTGAGTGCCGCGCGGCCGTTATCGCCGCGCCCGGCCAGCTCGAACTGCGCTTCCTGGCGCACCCGCATGTCTGGGTGGGCCAGCAGCTTGGCCAGCTCGTCGATCGACCGCGGCTCCATTCCCTCGGCGAGCAGCGTTTTGACTTGCTGGATCAATGGATCACCGCGCCGAGACGGGTCGAGCGCGCGGTAAAGCCGCCCCTTGTTCGGCTTGTCCCATCCCTCGACCCAGTCGGAGAAGTAGAGCGCACCGTCGGGGCCGAAGTCGGCGTCGGTCGCCAGCACCGACCAGACGAATTGCCGGGGGTTCACCAGCTCGAACGACGCTCCCTTGGGCTTGAGGGAGAACGTGCGAATCCCGCTCTGACCGCTGGAACCGCGGAAGTCGACCAGGAAGAAGTGGTTCTTGTACTGGTCCGGGAGCAGACTGACGCCCGGGTCGTAAGTCAGGCCGGAGGGGCCGTCGGCGAGGTTGGCGATCGGCGGGACAATCCATGCGGCCTGACCGGCAAAGGCGGGATACCAGAGCCGCTCCTCGTTCCACGGTCCGCGGCTAATGGGCGACTCGATGAACTGGTAGCCGATCCGCCAGCCGCTGTCACCCCCCTCGACCAGGTAGACCCAGCGCGGCCCGGTCGCCGCTGTCGGAATTGTTATCGCCGGTGAACAGGTTCCCGTACTGATCGAACGCCAGCTCCTGCGGGTTGCGGAGTCCGCTCGCGAAAACCTCCAGCTCAGTGCCGTCGGGATTGCAGCGCAGGACCGAGCCGGTATCGGGCATGGCCAGCGTGTGGCCGTCGATGGTTTTCACGTTGAATCCGCGGTCGCCGATGCTGAAGTAGAGTCTCCCGTCGGGTCCGAACTTGAGGCCGTGCAGGTCGTGGCCGATGAATCCGACGTGAACGCCGTACCCTTCGTGCAAGAGCGTGCGACGATCGGCCTGGCCATCGCCCTTGGTGTCGCGGAGCTTCCAGAGCCAGGGGATACACGCATACCAGACATCCCCTTTGCGCGCCACCAGCCCGGCGCCGATGCCGGCGCCCGGGTCGTTGAATTGGTCGGCGAAGACGGTGGCCGCGTCGGCCTGGCCGTCGCCGTCCTTGTCCACGATGCGCCGCACTCGCTCATGCTCGACCTCGTAGGCCGCGAACCCCTTCCCCAGATACTTCTTGTACATGGCCACACGGTCGGCGACGGACCGGCTGGCCAGGTCGGCGTCGAGCCAGTTCATGTGCCCGCGCGTATCAGGCACTCCCGCACTGTGGCGAAACGTCTCGGCGACGTAAAACACGCCTTTTTCATCAATGCAAAAGGCGACCGGATTGGCCAGCAACGGCTCGGCCGCGAACAGCTCGACGCTCAGACCTTTCGGCACGCGGAACGACCGCATCGCCTTGATGGCCTGATCGGAAGCCGGAGCAATCTTCGGAACGTACGGCTTGGACTGGGATGCCGCCGCTGCGCCCTTGGTCTGATCGCCGGCAATCGCGGCCGTCGGAGCGGCCAGGGCGATCGCGAACAGACATCCCAAGCTCATAAACTGACGTATTACCATGTGTAATCTCACGATGTCGTCGGAGTTTCGCGGAGGGATCAACGCGGGTGGGATCGTCGGTGAGGATCCGGTGTATGTGGATGATCAGAGCGCCTATTACACTCCCTGGCGAGCACCAGGAAAGATTCGAGGACGTGGACCAGCCTCCCTCTGATGGCAAACTCTGAACGAACCGGTCGGATCATGATGGTGGCTGCCAAGTCAGAAGATCGCGGGATGGGTAAAGAAAGCTGAGATCCTCGTCGCTGATCCGCCGTTTCTCGCTTTGTGCTTTGCGTTCTCGACTGTGTGGTCCATCTTTTGGTTTCTTTCGCCATTCTCGGCGGTGAGATCCGCTCTCGATCGGTTTTCGGGCGTCGCCTTGATACGGTCTGGCGGTGGCCGTGGGTTCGTTCGGCAGTTTTGGGTTGTGGTGCGGGCTGGCGAGGTCCGTGGGTTCGTTCGGCAGTTTTGGGTTGTGGTGCGGGCTGGCGAGGTCCGTGGGTTCGTTCGGCAATTCTGGGTTTTCGCTGAATCGCGTCCGGCTCGCAGTGCGACAGCGTGCCCACATCGGCTGGCTCGACCGGCTGGGGAATCTCCATGTCGGCGATTGGGGTGGACCAGTCGATTAGCACATCGGTGGACGCGGCGGCAAAGGCCGGGTTGATCGGGATGTCGGATTCCACCTCCACGATTGAAACTGGTACACACTCATCGATGCTGGCCGGAACGACCGGGCCGATACCATCATCATCGTCATCATCACCGGCGGCGGCTCGATGCCTCTTGTCGAATGCATCCAGCGTGCGGAGCAACGCCCGGCCGCACGATGTCTCGTAGCGCCGGAGCCGCTCGCCCTCGACGCTGCCGTCGAACGCCAGTTGATCGGCGATCAGATGGGCGTTGATCTCGGCCCGTTTCCGGTGCGCCTCCGCGATCGTTTCCAATCGTTCAACGGCCTGAGCGACGATACGGAAGAGCGCCTGGCGCGCCTCGACGTCACTCTGCGGTTGCAACCAGTCGAGCGGCCGAGCGTTCAGCCGCTTTTTTGCAACGTAGAGCTGGTCGTCTTTCAGCTCGTACCAGATCTCGTGGAACAGCTCGCCGCCGCTGGGATCGAGCTGGTGGCAGGCCAGGAACACGACTCCCACCTGGGGATCATAGAGAGCGTCGACAGGCTGCCGGCCCAACAACCGGGTCGCCTTGAGCTTGTCGGGTGACCGCCAGGGTTGCCCCTGCTCCAAAAGGCGGCGCAGCTCAGCCCAGCGGTCCAGCAACCAGTCACAGCCCTTGGCCGTCGATTCCAAGGAGAAGACGAGCCGCCCCGGGTTGTTGAGGTCATCGACGTCGCCCGACCAGGAGACGCCCGGCTTGGGGAGGGGTCCGAGCTGGGTGTGCGGGTACAAGGACAGCGGCCCGCGCGTGCTCCAGAACAGCCGCCATCCCAGCGTGAGGACGTCTTCTCCTTCTCCTTCCGCTTCCGGCTGGGCCACGCCGGCCGCCGCGTTATTGATGTTGGCGGTCAATCGGGCCAGATGGGCGCGCTCGATGCGGTCGAGCTGCAACGAGATTCGGGCGGCCCGCTCGGCCAGGTATTGCTCGGCCTCGTTGCGCGGCTTGAGGCTGTCTATCCAGCCGTCGACTCGCCCCTGGCACGCCTCCGCATCCTCACCGGGCAGGACGAGCAGATTGGCCCTCATGCCGTGCTTGAGCGCATTGAGCCGCGACCGGCTCTTCCCCTCGTCGGACTTCGGTCCGGAGCTTTTCCGACCGTTCCGGCGGTTGGCCTCGATCTTCTTCTCGGATGACATGGCCTTTTCCGATCTTGTCTCGGGAAGCGATTTTTCCGGTCGCCGCGGGCTTATCGACCCAATAAACCAGACGACTTGCGTTGACAAGCTTTAATAAAGAGGATGGCCCAAGAGGCGCGACTTTGTCGGCTTTTTTTAGGAATTCGTTCCTTGTCTGGAGGGATCAATCGCCCCGGTTGGGAGAATCGTTACATCGTTTTCCGTGTTCAGTTTTCCGTTGTGTGGAGTGGATCAATCGTCCCGGTTGGGAGAATCGTTAACTGTTAAGTTCGGGGCTATCGCGAAAGATAACAGCCGGGAGATCCACGAAGGATTGAACGTCGTCGAGAACTGGAACATGCGCCAACGGCTTGATCTTCTTCGGAAAGGGGAGCGAGCTGGCAAGCAACCGCCAGAAAGATCTGGAACTGAGCATGCCGGCACTACACCTGCTACGCATTGTTCAGTTAGCGGATTGTGGGTTTGGGACCGATCACGCACCGCGCCTTTTCGGTGACCATCTCCGGCCGGAGGATTCATTGCCATCGGTGCACCTCTCGACTCTGAGCGTTATCGGAAGCGAGTGTACCAGCAGGATGTCCATGATCCAATGAAGAGCTCGATGTGCAAATGGCATACCGATACATGTGGATCGCGTGGGGTGCAACACCGTTGGTTGGCGTGATGGTTTATCCCGCGGAGGTTTAATACCATGGAGAAAATGCGCGGGTGCGCGAGCCGTGACGCTGAGGCACATGGGGGGTGCTGGCTGCCAAACTGGCGGGCTTGCCGGGATCGGTCTCCCAATGGCTCTACTTCTAGAGGGCCAACCGACGGAGGATACCAGGGTAAGGACTCGCAAAAACCTCGATGGAAAGCTGTTATGGCGATTGCAATTTGCTCGAGAATTGGTGATTGTATACAGACTTACACATTCAGATGAAGGCTGCTCTGTTGGGGCCGTGGTGTGGTGGCGCGGTGGTTGCCCCGCCAAATAGGTAACCGGCCGAGGATGGATACATTGAGAGGGAGATGCATTGGGAAAGCCCTATACGACTGAACTGAAAATGCTGTAACGAAACCTACGCCACAGCTTTGGATTGCCCGTCGATACGCTTGCGGTGCTGGTAAAGTCGGCTGCGCATTTGCCGCTCGTCAGCATTGGCTCAGGAGGTTCTTTCACTTCGGCCCATTTCGCAGCGTTTCTCCACACGGTGTATACGGGCAGACTTGCGAAGGCAGTGACCCCGTTGGAGTCAGTTTCATCGCCAGCTATCTTGCGGGACCTTGCTGTTGTCATCCTCAACTGCCGGGGGCAGGAATCCGGACGTACTCGGGTGCTTCGATCTGCTCATACGTCGAGAGCCCGCTGTTACTGGGGTTGTCTGCGCAGAAGGAATCTCCGCTGGCGGAAAAGGCGGTCGCATGCCGGGTTCCCTTGTATGACTTCGACTTGCCGGCTGGCAAAGATGGGTTCCTCGCGACGAACACGCTGCTTGCGACTTGCGTGCTGCTCGCCAGGGCGTACACGCATGCTTGGTCGGAACAAGAGACGCTGCCTCCCAAGTTGGATGACCTATTACATCCCGAAGTGAAACTGCCGGATTTTTTCGACGCCCTTCGGCGGCGATCAATGGTCTTATGGGAGCGCGAAACGACACTTGTTCTCCATGGGTACGCAACGCAATCGGCGGCGGCTGATCTGGAGTCGAAATTCACCGAGGCCGCCATCGGACACGCGCAGGTCGCCGATTACAGGAACTTCGCCCACGGTCGGCACCACTGGCTTGCCCGGCACGGCGAAAAGAGCGGGGTATTGGCGTTTGTGACACCCGCCGAGCGGGAATTGGCCCGTAAGACGCTGGGGCTGCTGCCTAAAGAAGTTGCTGTCGTGCGTGTGGATCTGCCAGAGGGTGGCGTGACTGGTGGACTCACAGCGATCGTCCTTGCCATTTACCTGGCGGGAATGGCGGGGGAGGCAAGGGGCATCGATCCCGGTCGTCCGACCGTTCCTACATTCGGACGCAAGATCTATCATCTCCGTGCCATGCCAAACATGCCTTCCCTTCACGGACATGGGCGAGGACGAGGTAACGGCGATTGAGCGCAAGGCGAGGGCCTCGATTGTCACACTCTCGGCTCAGGGTCGGCTTCAATGTTGGAGAAAGGCTCATGCCACATTTCTTGATGCCGTTCGCGCTGTGCTCATTCGATGCCGTCGTGTTCGACTACGATGGAACGCTCTGTGATGCCTCCGAGCGATTCACAGGGGGATTGGACGAGGTGTCAGAGCAGTTAACCAGATTGATAGCGGCCGGTGTTTTGGTGGGCATCGCGACCGGACGTGGCAAGTCCGTGCGGAACGACCTGCGCAGAGCACTGAAGGATTCGGACCTGTGGAAACGTGTGCTTGTGGGGTATCACAACGGTTCAGAAATCGCGTTCTTAGACGACGACAGCGAGCCGCCGAAAGGCGGCACACTGGACGAGTCACTTGGACCGGTGGAAAGCCGCCATCCAAGCCCATGCGTGGCTTACTGGAATTGCCAGGTATGAGGGAAAAAATCGGCAAATAACGCTAGAGGGTGTGCGGATCGAAGTGGCTGAGGAAGCGTGGGAGGCGGTCCAAGGGCTTCTGCGTGATGTCGGCTGCCCGGGTGTCACTGCGCTGCGGTCCGGGCATTCCATCGATGTGCTGGCACCCGGCGTGTCGAAACGGGCTTTGGTGGACAGGATGCGCGGCATCCTTGGACCCGAAGCCGGTATCCTCTGCGTGGGCGACCGGGGAAGATGGCCCGGGAACGATTTTTCGCTGCTCAGCGAGCCGTTGTCCCTCAGCGTGGACGAAGTTTCTTTGGACAAGACGACGTGCTGGAACCTGGCTGGCCCCGGACGGAAGTGTGTAGAGGCAACGATGTTTTATTTACATGCAATGCGCCCGGTGACCGGGGCATTTACCATCAACCTATAGAGTGGCTTCTGGAGAACGCTCATGAAAGAAGCCTTGGCCGAAAAACTTCTGGCTCGCGTGCTGGCAGTGGGACCAGGAGGTAATGTCGCAGGAGCGGCCGGTTCTCTTGAACCTGGCCGCCTATAAGTACGATGAATACCAGCAGTTTTCCGCTGGAAGCCGGTTCATTGAGTGCCTCACGTTATGGCTCAATCAATTCGAGACAGTGGCGGAACGCAAGCTTGCGTATGAGTTTGTAAAACGTAATTTAGTCTTCTGCTCCTCGGCGGAAATGCGCCACCTCGTCGAGATGGCCTACCCTGACCACATTCGACCCATACTGCTTGACCGAGCAGCCGGTGCAGACTGTGAGCGCTTTCGACCCGCCGCCGTGGCGGCGGGAACGGCGTTCAAGGTTCGACAGCGGCAGTGTCTGTTCCTAGGACTGAGCGACGGCGCAAGGATCGACACGTTCCGCCGGGCAAACCCTGACCTTAACCACGAACAGATTTGGCAAACCTACGAGATATCCGACCAACGCGTGAACAAAGCTGCTGAAGAAGCTGGCCGTGCACCTACACCAGATCACAGGGAGCGAACCGAGGGCGTCCGATTGCAAGTTCCGCACGCTCGTCCTGCTCGACGACTTTTCGGCAAGCGGTACGAGTTACTACGCGGGTCCGGCGTCCGCACCACCGGGCGGCAAAGTGATGGATCTCTTCGCGGACCTTTTTGACGCGAACAAACCTGTGTCGAATCTCATGGAGATTGCAGAACTGGAAGTCATAGTGCTTCTCTACATGGCTACCGAACAGGCCCTTGATCACCTGCGCGAGGCGTCCCAAGCTACCTGGGGGAAGAAGAACATCCCGTTCACGGTCGAGGCGGTCCAGTTACTTCCGAAAGACGTGCGACTGGCGCGCGGAGATGGCAGCCCGATCGGCCAACTCATCGACCACGAGAAATATTACGATCACAACATCCACGACGAGCACTTTGAAAAAGGCGGAACGACAGACGCCCGGTACGGCTATGCGGCCTGCGGGCTTCCCCTGGTCTTGTACCACAATACACCGAACAATTCGATTGCTCTCCTCATGTCCTACGAAGACAAGAAATTCCGCGGGCTGTTTCCCGCATTCAGCGGCACAAGGAGATGACATGAGGGAAACACGCAATCCGTTCCGCCTCCGCCGCTCAGAGAACATCGACACTGATACTTCGTTTCTGACGCTCTTCGAGCCCAGTATCCTTGAAGTGCTCGGGAACAGGCTTCCGGAAACTGTGCAGCCCATCCGAAGCGCTGCCGGTGGTGGCAAGACCTCGCTCCTTCGCTTGTTCACTCCGAGCGTGCTGCACAAACTCCACGCCCGCAGGGGAGACGACGCAGTCAAAGAACTACACGGGCGGCTGGCAGGAACTCGGTGCGATCGATGAGAAAGGACCAATCCTGCTCGGGGTCATGCTTCTCTGCGGTCGGAACTATGCCACCCTCCAGGATCTGCCGATGGAGCCGGCAATGCGGTTGCGTCTTTTCTTTGGACTGTTGAACGCCGCGGATCATCCTGGCGGTGGTGCGAAGTGCCTGGTCTTCCGAGGTTTGGATTACCCGAACGACCTAGGGCGTCTCTGTGTCGCAGCTCCACGCGTCCCTGGACCTTCCCGCGGACCTGCAGGCTGCCATGCTCGGGTCAGGCCATCTACGACTGGGCTCGGACGTTGGAGCGCACGATCTCGCTGAGCTTGACAGCTTCGGGCCGCTGCAGGCAACTTCTCTGCCCGGCCACGACACGCTTTTTGCACTGGCGGTCGTGCGCCGGACGCACTGACGATCGATGGCCGGCAGGTCGCCGAGCGAGTCGTGCTTGATGATGGACGACATCCACATGCTTACCGGCGAACAACGCGCGCTGCTGGTGGAGAGAGTGGTCGAGGCCCGGAGCCGAGTCGGTATCTGGATCGCAGAACGGTTCGAGGCGCTGAACACCCAGGAACTGCTCGCCTCCGGATCGACCGAAGGGCGAGACCACGAGAAGCCCATCGAAGTGGAATGGTACTGGCGGCGACATCACGAAAGGTTCGAGAAGCACGTGATGCGGATCGCAGACCGGCGAGTGCGCTCGTCAACGGACACCGAACTGGATGCGTTTCGCTCGTCCCTTGCGGACAGTCTGGATGGCCCGGAGTACGAAGCCGATTTTCGAACGGGCCGCCAGTGAGATCGCGTACGCGAGTGCGCGAGCGCGTCCAGCGGTCGAGTCGGTTCCAGGAGTGGGTAGAGTCGAGGGAGAGGGCGGGGGGGATACCACGCGAACGCGCGATTGCGTGGCGGGCGCTGGAGATCCTGATCGAGCGAGAGATTAATCGTCCCCAGAAGGGCTTGTTCGACGATGCGACTCCGCTGGAGGAAGAAGATCTTAACGAGAAGGACGATTCGAGTGTCAAAAGAGCGGCCGAACTCTTCCTCGCGCGGGAATACAACCTTCCGTACTATTTCGGACCGGAACGCATCGCTCGACTTCGCGTCACTCAACATCGAACAGTTTCTTGGCCTTGGCGGTACCATCTTCGAGGAGGTCATCGCCGCTGAGCTTCTGCGCGGGGGGACGCAGGTACTGTCGGCTAGGCGGCAGCACACGCTGATGAAGAAAGCCGCTGAGGCCTTCTTGAACGACATCCCCAACAAAGTCCGCCACGGCCGTGATCTCCGAAAATTTCTGGAGTCGGTAGGCAAGTACAGCGCCGTGGTACACATACCGACCGACCGCGCCGAATGACCCAGGCGTCGGCGGAACTGCGATCCGGATGTCAGAGCGGGCGATGCTGCTCGATCGGCAGTCGCTGGAGAATCGTCCCGAACGGGCGAGGTTTGCTGATCTCTTGGCTTCGGCTCTCGCACACAACTACCTCGTCGCTGATCTCGACTACAAATGTAAAGGTGAGCGATGGATGGTGTTGAACCTGAACCGATTGCTATGCGTCCACTTCGACCTGCCGCTAGGGTACGGTCTCTATAAGGAACGGCCGTTGGACGAACTGTGCCGCTGGATAGTCGAGCCGTTCGCTATTCCCGGCCGGCAGGAGTCCCTTTTATGAGCGGCGTTGCGGCCCAGCCCAGGTGGCAACACTACGTACTGCTCCGCGGGGACCGGCTCCGTCGGTTCTGGCAGAACCACCTCGCCCGAGGCGAGCGGTCTCTGCTCCTCGTGTTGGGCAGCGGGATTCGACCCGCGTATGTGTTTAGGTGCGGAGCTGGTGCTCGCGAGCGGCGGCACGGGCGCCAGGGACGTTCGTCGCGCTCGAATTGCAGGAGGGCGCGGCGCTCGCCCTCGCTAACGCATCAGGATCGTATCCTGCAAAACTGGACCAATTTGGAAGGTTTGGTTCAGGGACGTGGCGAAATAACCGTGCGCCCGCTCGATTTCTGGTCCGCGGAAGGACGGCGTGTGAGCTCTCAGAGATGCGCGCGACCTCTTCAGTTCGGCAGAAGAGCTTCGCTGGATATACGGATGTCGTCGTAGACATCTCAGCGATGCCGCGCAGCATCTACTTTCCGCTGTTAGCCCGGATTCTTTACTTTCCTGGACAACGCACCGCCTTCAGAGAAACCACCCATCAACCTCCACGTCCTGGTTGCCGAGGATCCGGCACTGGACGCAGGGATACAGGAAGAGGGGATCGACAAGGAAGCTGAGTTTATGGCCTCCTTCGGGGGCGGGTTCGATCAGGAAGCGACGCAAACACCGAAGGTGTGGATACCCCTGATGGGAGAGAACCGCACGACTCAATTCGACCGCATTCACGAGCGGGTCGATCCGGGGGAGGTATGCCCGGTTCTCCCGTCGCCGTCACGGAACCCGCGCCGAGGAGATGACATAATCGTCGAGTACCAGCGGGTTCTCTTTGACGAATTGCGTCTCAATCCCAAGGACTTTCTTTACGCGTCCGAGCAAAACCCATTCGAGGTGTATCGCCAGCTACGGACTGCCGTGCTCCACTATGGAGAGGTATTCAAGTTGTTCGGGGGGTGCAAGGTTGCGGTGTCCGCGCTTTCGAGCAAACTAATGTCGCTTGGTGCCCTTTTGGTTGCGTACGAATTAAAAGCAGGCGAACTTCAACATCGGTGTTGCCCATATCGAGTGCCAGGGGTATACCATCAGCTCAGCCGCGACGAGCCCTGAACTTGTTGGCCTGTGGCTTTCGGGAGAGTCCTATGTCCCATGATGACGGGGTTTTCTTGGACTGCGTTCGCGAGCCGTCGTTCCGCTCGAGAGGTTGTGGTAAGGCGCGGCGGCAGACGCGGTTACTGTTCGCAGTAGCCTTTGCTGCAGAGTCCGTTGCTCAGACGTTGACTGGCGGGGGATCAGTATGAGCAAGGATGCTATCGGATCAACTGAGATTTCGCGACCGGCGGTTGTCGGCACCGGACTGGTGGCTTTGGACATTGTCTTCGGTTCGCAGGCAGAGGAGTCGATCGGACGCTGGGCTGGCGGCACTTGCGGAAATGTGTTGACCATCTTGTCGTGTCTCGGTTGGGCGTCCTACCCGGTGGCCCGCTTGGCCGAAGACGAGCAGGCACTTGATTTGCGGCAGGACTTGTCGAGTTGGGGCGTCCATCTCGATTACGTGTATCAAGCGGCGTCCGGAAGCACTCCGGTTATCCTCCAGCACATTCGACGCGATGACCGCGGTGAAATTATCCATAAATTCTCATTTAAATGTCCACGTTTGCGGCCATCAGTTACCGAGGTTTCGTCCGGTTCCCAGGCGGGATGTCAGCAAGATGCTTGTCGAACATGCCGACGCCGGAAGTTTTCTTCTTCGATCGGTGCTCGCGCACCGCGATTGACATGGCTGCTCGGTTTCCGAGCTGGCGGTGCAATTGTCGTGTTTGAGCCACCCAGCCAGGGCGATCCCGCATTATTCGAGCAAGCCGCGGGCCTAGCCCACATCGTGAAGTATTCGCACGAGAGGTGGATGGGGAGGAAGGCGCGGCTCCAGGGGACGGCAATTGGCTTCTAATTGAGACGCTTGGACAAGAAGGACTGCGTTTTTCATGTCGCCTGCCCCGCTATCAGACAAGAAATTGGGAGCACATGCCCGGCTTGCCGGTCGAGACGCATAAGGATGCGGCGGTGCGGGGAGACTGGTGCACGGCTGGTCTCATCGCCTGCTTGGGTACGTGTGGTGCCGAAGGCATGCAACACCACCGTGAAGAAGAAATCCGCTTCGCCCTTGAACGTGGACAATCACTCGCTGCTTGGAATTGCGGCTACGAGGGCGGCTCGTGGTGGAATGTACAACAGTCAACGTGAAAAGCTAGAAGAGCTAGCGCGGACGATTGCACCAACGTTTACTCTCCGATTGGAACCTCAAAAGACGCTTGCATCTCGCAATGTGCACACCGGCAGACAACCTACTTGCTGCCGGCAATCTCAAAGTCTACGTCGTCTAACATTCTGCGCTGCTGTTTCAAATGCAGCGGAATCTCAATCGGACAGGGAAGCGAACATAAAGGAGGAATAAAAGGGGTCAGGATCCGTTATTCGATTGCTCGTGGCGAAGAACGGATTCTGACCGCTTTGTCCTCTTCCTATCTGCTCTGTCCCCTTCCCGATGTGCGATTGGGGGCTAGGCGGAGATGGTGGAACGGGGACGACGCGTCAGTTGTCTCGACCCTAACAGTACTGACACCGGACAAGCCGTACACGGCCCTAACAGTACTGACACCGGACAAGCCCTAACAATACTGACACGGGACAAGCCCTGACACCGGACAAGCCTACTGCGACGGTGATGATCCCGGAACTCATGGACCGCCTGCCGTGCCCAGTATCCAGGGACAAAGTTCCGTGCGCTCCATGGCCGCTTTACTACTGGCTCCCCCTTGCAATAAAACAAGCGGGGGCCGTGGACTCTGAACGACATCTGATCCCAGCAGCCAGAGGTGCAACATGTCCGGAAAAATCACCAGCGATCTTCTCGAAAGCTACCTGAAGTGCAGGTACAAGGGCCACCTGAAGACAATGGGCGAGAAGGGTCTGTCCCACGACTACGAGATCCTGATGAAAGAGACGCAGGCGCGGATACGCCAGACTGCGACGGCAAGGCTTCTAGCCCGACACGACGGCGACGAGGTCCCGATTAGGCTGTTCCTGACCGCCGATCTGCTGAAGCGTGGGCTTGCCGTTGCTTCTGGATATCGCCCTCGAAGACGAGGGCCTCTCCATCCACTTCGACGCCCTGCTGCGGGTGGATGGTGATTCGCGGCTGGGAGGCTTCCACTACCAGCCTGTGGTCTTCCACGAGGCCGAGAAGACCACTGCAGAACCTCCGGATTCTGACTCCGCGCTACACGGTGTGATCCTGTGCGGTATCCAAGGTAAGGAGCCGGCTACCGGGGTCTTATTCCACGGCTGCGGCTGCCAGGAGAGAAGGGTCAAGTTGGCGGGCGTCGTAGCGCAGGCCGACGGTCGCTGTGGAGATCCGCGAGGCCAGGACCACCCCGCTGCCCAGACTGATGCTCAACTCCCACTGCCAGGTGTGCGAGTTTCGCCAGCGGTGCCAGGCGGAGGCGACAAACAAGGATGATCTGAGCTTGCTGCGGGGGATGGCCGAGAAGGAGATCAAGAGTAACGCGAACGCGGTGTGTTCACCGTCACACAGTTGTCGTACACCTTCCGAGCCCGAAGGGGGAGGCCGCCTGGACAGCAGAAGCAGGTCCACCTGCACGCCTTGCAGCGCTGGCCATTCGGGAGAAGAAAGTCCACGTCCTTGGCACGCCCGAACTGCCGACATCCGCCACCCGCATCTACTTTGACATCGAGGGCGATCCTGACCGCGGTTTCGACTATCTGCTAGGCCTGGCCGTGGTGGCCGACGGCGTGGAACAGCGGTACTCGTTCTGGGCGGACAGTCCCGCCGATGAGCCTCGCATCTTGCGGCAGTTCCTCGACCTCGCGGGCGGGCACCCCGACGCCTGGCTGTACACCTACGGCAGCTATGAGCTGGACTTTCTCCGACGGCGGGTAAGGCCGCAGGCCAGGAAGAAGAAGTCACGCGAGTTTTGGCAAGGACCTTCAACGTGCTGTCGGTGATTTATCCGTACGTCTATTTCCCGGCCTACTCCAACGGGCTGAAGGACATCGCTGGTCACCTGGGCTTCGCCTGGTCAGAGCCCGACGCCTCCGGCGTGCAGAGCATCGTGTGGCGGAGGCGATGGGAGCAGGCAGCCTCGCCGGGTTAAAGGAGAGCTCACCACCTACAACATCGAGGATTGTGCCGCACTCCGAAAGTCACAGAGTTCCTCTACGCCGCCTGTACCAACCAGCCGGTGGCTGGCGGCTAACGGACCTCGACGGCCGCGAGGCGACCCGTGTGGGCAGACCGCCGCTAAGGGAAGGATGCACGGGTGGAACGGGCCGATCCACGCCTTACCTGACTTCGAGTTCGTTCACGACCGTGCCTCCTTCGACTACTTGAGGGACAGGATCTGCGTCCGCTCGGGCAAACCGCTCAAGGAGGACCCAACCCGCAAGCGTGCCAAGAAGTGGAAGAAGAACCGCCGCGTCAATCGGGAGGTCGAAATCATTAGTCATGCTGCTCCTACTGTGGAGGGGCCGAAGCTGGACAGGCGTCAGAACCGGAGCCTAGCCCGGCTGGCGTTCGACCTCCTTGTCACCCGTACCGGGATCAGGAGTTGCGTGACTCGCTACAGGACATCTTGGCATTACTGTGCTTGGTGCGGAAGCGGTCCCTGCCGCCGGACTACCTGCGGCTGGAGGAATTCTGCCACTCCCTGAAGGGCTGGGCGATGTACGTGCATGTGGCCCATCGCACCAGCCTCCGGAGCATCGCGGATACTCTCAGAGATTGCTTCAACCTCCCCATCTGCCATAACCAGGTCGACGGCTTCAAGCTGATGCTGCCCGCATACTACGAGGAGACTTACAAGCGGCTGCTGGAGAAGGTCCTGGCCGGACACCTCGTCCACGCGGACGAGACAGAGGTCCGCATCAGGCAGGTGGGCAAGGCGTATGTCTGGGTCTTCACGAATCTGGAGGAGGTCATCTACGTGTACCGATCCTGGGCGAGGGCGACTTCCTCCACGAGATGTTCAAGGATTTCCGAGGGGTGCTGGTGACCGACTTCTACGCCGCCTACGACTCGCTGAAGTGCGAGCAGCAAAAATGTTTGATCCACTTGTGTGTGTATCTTCAACCAGGACATCCTTGCCAACCCCTGGGACGAGGGGCTGAAGTTGATAGCTGGCGGCTTCGGCAGACTGCTCGAGGCAGATTGTGGAACCGTTGACCTCTACGGATTGAGGAGGAGGCACCTGGGGAAACACAAGCCGGAGATCCACGCTTCTTCGAGAGCATCGCGGAGACGACGTACCCCTCGGAGGTGGCTGAGGGCTACCGGCAGAGGCTGCTGAAGTGTCGGGACAAGCTCTTTACCTTCGTCGAGCACGACGGCGTACCCTGGCACAACAACGCCGCCGAGCAAGCAGTGAAGGGCTTCACCTATTACCGTGAGGTTGCCGACAGCATGGTCTCGGAGGCCGGAATAGCCCCTTATCTCGTGCTGCTCAGCATCCGGCAGACGTGCAAATACAGGGGGGATCAGCTTCCTGAAGTTCCTGCTGTCGCGGAAGACGGACATCGATGTCTTCCAAGAGAGCCGTGGCAAAAAGGCGGCCCCAGCTATCGAGCTTTATCCCGAGGCACCGAATGAAACCGTCCAAGCCGGAAACGGCTGAGCGAGTAGGTCACCGGAGAAGAACGGAGGCGACTAGACTACTCCAAGGTCGCCGCCTACACGGTGCTGGCGATGACCTACCTGAGGCAGAGGAAAGGGTTCAGGCAGAGGAAGGGGTTCAGGAGCCGTTCTTGACACGCCGCTCATCATCCAAGACATGCCAAGACCACGGCGAGCGGCGGAAGGTGACCTCATCTACCACGCCCTGAATCGGGCCGACACCCGGTTGGCTATCTTCCAGACCGACGAGGATTATGCGGCATCCCAGCGCGTCGCTCGCGGAGGCGGTGGTGCGCATGTCAGTAACGGTCTCGGAGGGTACCACCTTTTCGGTCAGGTGGGTACCAGACCGAAATCGGTGGTTTTCGGTGAAGTGGTGCTCGCCCTCGCTCAGCAACGATTTTTCGCAAGAATTGTCTTGACGGCGGACGTCTTTCGCCTAAAAATAATGCCGGCTTTCGGTGGCTAGCTTTGCTGCGAAGACCTGAGTGGCCACCCGTCAATCGTGAAGAGGGGCGAGTTGCTCGTCGGCAACTCCTCCTTGGCTCACGATCACTGCCTCGCCGGACGAAACTCACGGAGCGTTTGGTTCACTTTGGGCAGAGATTGATCGGTTGCCGGCCGGCAACGCACACATCTCAAAGGCATCGCCTCTCCATCCTTTCGTTTGTCCGTTAAATTCTTATATATAATATATTTATGGTTGTGCATAGATTTTGTTTCAGGCCGTGTGGGCTCTGATACGGGTTCCTCTTTCTGTTCCCACCAGTGTCTGCCCGAGCGAGTCACCGGCCCCGATGGTCTGTCGTGTTACTGTCCTGAGACTCCACCCATGCCGGGCATTCACTTCGCCGCAGTCCGGGCCATGATTCCTATGGCTGATGTCCTCAAGCTCGTCGGCTTCGTCCCCTGTGAAACCTCTGGGGATCAAGTGCGAGGGCCATGTCCAGTCCATCACTCCACCGCACCAAGGAGCCGCAGCTTCTCCGCGAATCTAAGAAGGCATATCTACAAATGCTTCAAGTGTGGATCGTGCGGGAATCAACTGGATCTGTATGCCTCAGTGACTGGACTGAGCCTATTTGAGGCGACCGCCGCGCTGTGCGAGCAGCTCCACTGCGAGGTCCCGTGGATGCTCAATAAGACATCGCTTGGGCCTGGCCAGCCGATCGCAACGGCCCCGAAGCCACGAACTTGACTGGAAGCAGATCGGCGAGCCAGGTCGATCTGTGCGAGCGGTGAAACGGATCACGCCGCAACCACTGAGGTGGTCCCCACTGGACCGAAAAAGGGTACCCTTTCTGACCGATACCGACAGTGGATCGCAAATCTCGATAACCAGCGTTACCTGTGTAACGCTTACCGAGTTCTGCTTACGCGCGGTTCGGCAGGGAATGGTGATTTATGTTCCGCCAGGGGATTCGAGTGATCCAACCCGGTCCCCCATGTTTTATGATTCAACTTATCACTATCTCACCGAGCTCGGAATTCCGGAAGTAAAATGAACAGTTCTGCCCCGAGTGGCCATCTTGACGACCAGGGAGGGTCAGAATTACCCGCGCTCAGGGAGAACCAAAATTACGTGCTCAGTTCCACCCATCTTGCCTGTCGAGTCGTGATAGACTTATCTAGCTCCGTAGGTGAAATTCGTTCAGCTTCTTTTCCTGAAGATCTGGAATTGGAAGAGGCGGTCGATGCACCCGGCGATGAACAAATGATAGGGGGCATCCATTCACGGGCCGGATCCGCCGTGACGGCCTAGCCCGCAGAAGGTACGCGTTCTGAGATTCTTCTTCGCGTGTCCCGTCGGAAGTACTCATCCTGCCGTTTACGAGAGGCTGAGCGATTCCGCAAGTACTAGCCGGACAAGCAATTGGTGCGGAATGATCTTGAGAAGAACGTCTGCCCGCGCCTACAATCTGGAAGCCGGTTTCCGGGCCACCGTGGCGAGATCGCTGGCCCGGAGGATCAGAAGATCCATCTCGGAATCATCCGGGAAATGACGCAAACCTCGCTAGGCTGTGACCCGCCCGCTGGCCGAGGGTGAGTGATGATTGCCAAAACCGACAAGGCTACCGCCGAAGATTACGTCGAAGAGCTTTACGAGGCTGCCCGAGCGGCGCCCAAATCCAACTCCCGCTCGAAACCGATAACCGCGTACTCGCTCGGGTTACCGATGGAATCTATCGGCAGCCGGTTTCAGCGCTCCGCGAACTGATCGCCAATGCCTACGATGCCGACGCCACGGAGGTCGTGATCCTGACGGACGCGCGACGCTACTCGCAGATCCTAGTGCGCGATAATGGCAATGGGATGACGGCGGGCGTGCTCGTCAACCTCATCCAGCATATCGGGGGCAGCGAGAAGCGAACCGATATAGGGCAGCAGCTCGGCATCACTCACCCAAACAACCCGCGGCTCAGCCCTTCCGGACGCAAGCTGATCGGGAAAATCGGTATTGGGATGTGCTCAGTTGCTCAGCTCACCCGCCAGTTTACCATCATCACCAAGCCCGCCGATGAGAATTACCGCTATACGGCCGTGGTCACCCTTCATCGCTATACCGATGATTATCTGGGGTCGGTAACCTTGGATTCGATGTTCGAGAGCGGGGAGACAGTCATCACGTCCGAGGTCGTCGAAGAAGATGAAGCACACGGGACGACGATCCTCCTTGGAAACCTCATCCCGGGGGCCAGTGATATCCTCCAGTCGCGGGACAGATGGACGGCTCTTCTGAACCCGGATTCAGGTATCGAATTAGGCCGCATTGTGCCGGCTATTCATACGGGGCTCCTGGAGCGCGGTACGGATATGCTCGAACGTGGTCCCGAAATCCCATGGAAGCCGAGGACTCCAGCCGACGAGCGAATGAAGCTGCTTGCAAGGACATTGCGCCATGCCGCGCTTGACAACGAGCTTTACACGCAGATCAGCAATGCATTCGATTATTATTTCCGGATGATATGGGGGCTCGGGCTCTCGCTCCCGCTCCCTTACATTGACATCCACCCATACGACCTGCCCGCTGGACTTGGGGTGAGATGCTTCCGGCTGTCAAACAGAAAACGTTCCGCGCCAGGGGCCACGTCGCTGGCTCAGGCCACCGAGCTGAAAACTGGTCCCAAGAAAACTGTCGGCGACGCAGCGGGCCTGCCAGCGCCAAGAGAAGGCAATGATTTCCGGGTCGAGATCGACAGAATCAGGCTCTATCGCCCGATTCAGTATGACATGATCCCCGGCTCCGAGCGCAGCCCTGCAAACGCCGCTCCTCTTCGTTGGCGAGTACAAACCCGATCTCACCAAATACGAAAAGACGCAGCGCGGCGGGCAGAACCTCTCCTTCACAGGATATTTCTATTGGAGCCCCAGGATAGCACCCAAAGAACACAATGGATTACTCATCAGAATCAATGGCGCAAGTGGAACTCTCTTTGACTCGACATTTATGAATTACCAAGTGGCGGAGCAGACGAGGTTGAAACAGGTCATGGCGGAAGTATTCGTTTCCGAGGGGTTAGAGGAAGCCCTTGACATCGACCCGGAACCTTCAACACCGCCCATCCGCATTACCAAATCCTTCTCAATTGGGTACACAATGCCCTCCGCCAGGTCTTCAACAAGCAGAAAGACCTCGAGTCTGCTATCCGGGCCAAACGTCGGCAGCAGGCCGCCTCGACGGGCAAGACAGCGATCCAGGCGAGGCGTTCCGAGGAGTTGCGCGGGCCCTTGGCGACGAAGAAGACACGGTACGCGGCGTATTCTTCACGGATGATCAGAAGGTCAAGGAGAAGGCGGAAAAAGCAGGCAAGAGGGTTTTCCCAAGGGGCGATGTCATCGTAGGGCCGGTCTTGGGCGACAAAAAGGAGACCGCCGCTATGAAGGCAAAGATCACGCTTTTCGAGGAAGCGCCGCGGCCTTGACTCAGTTGCTCGACGCCTACGGCCTCCTCGAAAGTCTGGGCTCCGACCAACAGAGAGATCTCCTCGCCGCCATCATCCGCCTCTTCACCACAGGTGATTGACCATCAAAGACCCATGGGTATACCAGAACCCGATCCCGGCGATGAAATCGTCGGCGAGTCGATCCCCCCGTCCCTGCCGCCAGATATTACCAAACCGACGTGTCAGCCCCGTGGCACCGGCCTGCGAAGCAATTCCTGCCGTGAGCAGTGGGATGCTGGCATTCTCCAACTACTGTCAAAGCTCCCAGCCGAAGCCGTCGGGGAAGAGCGGACGCTACGCTACGTCGGTCTACCGGGCCAGCATCATCTTGACGTGTTGAGCATGGGAGGCATATGTATCCAGAAGAAACTACGGCTGGACTATCTCGGCTTCCGCACGGGCGGAGGCCCGAGGCCCCCGCGGTCTATCTGCAAGAGCTTTCCATCTTGTCAAGATCCAAGTATTTTACACCGAATTCGATAACGTACCCGGATAGCGTAGAGAACATCGGTCGGCCAACTGCATCGCCACTCTCATTTTCGACGAGCGAGGCCCGTTCGACATCATCAATCTGGACGTCTGTGGCGGGATTGTCCATGGCGATGATCCGCCGCTCCTGAATGCAATCAAATATGTCCTCACAAGCCAAGCTATGCGGCAACACCCGTGGTTGCTGTTCATCACCACGACGGCAATGCGTCCCACATCGCTGCCGTGGTCATCACGAAATTCTTTTCGACGGTGAACAGCAATTGCGAGAGGGATGCCAGGTTCAAGGATGAATTGGCTTCTGCCGTCGGCGCGACGGCCTGCCGCTGGGTGTATCTCTCAGCAATCCCGCCGCCTTGGCCCAGCCGGGTTTCCTGAGGCTCTTCACGCTCGCATTCGGCAAATGGCTTCTCGGCAATCTCGGGCTGAACAAGCCACCCGCCGCCGTATCCTACACAGCGTGTATTGTTTCCGGCACACGGGCCGTTCCGATGGAGATGCTGTCGCTTGCTTACATGGTCACGCCAATCATCGGCGGGGGAGATGACCCGACTGGCCTGACCGCGGAAAACAGCCAGCCGGAAGGACGAATATCAGACGCGGCCCTTGATCTGGTGGCCACGTCGATCGACCGGTTGCAGGACCTAGACGAGGTGTGGTACAACGACCCTGCCCTCAAGGCAAAGGTAATCAGCGAGTGTGAGAGGTTGCTTAGAATCATCGGCGTCGATGACGAAGGCATACGTGAGTGGCACGCCCGGCATGCGGTCTAGGGCGATGTCTGCCGTAGATTTCAGGTTGATGCCGAACATACGGGGAGCGCGAAAGCGGGACTGGTTCGCTTTTGGCAGATTGAGCTATCCTATACTGTCCCGCTTTCTCTGCCCGGACCAAGGAACGCGGCGACGACCAACGGCTCGGATTGCCGATCGAGGGCGGTCAGCCTGCTCCACTGATCGACGCCTTGCACCGAACCCTTTGGTTAATGGAGAACCGGCCGCTGAAACTGGCCGAGTATTTACGTGAGGCCGAGCCAAACCGCGATCAGATGCGG
>CAVRFS010000120.1:0-55472 GCA_963720335.1 uncultured Planctomycetota bacterium
GCGGCAATACGTCTTGGGGAACGCGGCCCACCCCGTCCTTAGTCGCACTATTCATCGGTCACGAGCTCCGTGGGAGACAAGTCGTATAGCAAGGAGTCCAGCTCGTCGTTCTCCGGCCCATCGAGCACCATTGCGAGGTCGTCGATCGCCGTGGCGTTCCATCCCACGAGCACTTGCGTCCGCTCTTCCTCAGTGAGCATGCGTAACGGCACCGATCGGCTGATCGGGATGGGCGATGATCTCTTCGAGAAGGATCCGGTAATGGGCGAGCATGCGGTCCACTCGTCGCCGCGTCGAAAAGGTCGGTGCTGTACTCCATCGTGAGCCGCAATCCCTCCGGGACCTCGGTGGCGAAGAGGGTCAAGTCGAACTTCGAAGTCCGGCTCGAGAGCTCAAGGGGAGTGAGAACAAGCTCGGCGCTTGCAGCGCCGGCGACGGCACGTTTTGGAGGGCGAACATCACCTGGAAGAGCGGCGTGCGACTCGCGTCGCGATCGCGATCGGCGACGGTCACCAGCTTCTCGAAAGGGAGTTCCTGATGGGTGAATGCCTCGATCGCCGTTCGGCGGATCCGGCGGAGCAGCTCGCGGAACCCCGGGATCGCCCGACAGGTCGCCGCGCAGACGAGCGTGTTGACGAAAAACCCAATCAGGCCCTCCAGCTCGGGGCGAGTTCGCCCGGCGACCGGCGTCCCGACGGCGAAATCGTCCTGGCCCGAGTAGCGACTGCAGAAGCACCTGAAACGCCGCCAGCAGCGTCATGTACAGAGTCGCGCCCTCGTGTCGACCGAGTGCTCGTACGGCTTCGAGTGTGCTTTCGGTAAGGTGGTCGACCGTTCGCCGCCGCGCTGGCTCGATGACGGCGGTCGGGGCCGATCCGTGGGCAGCTCGAGATCGGGCACGCCCGCGAGCTGCTGCGTCCAGTAATCGAGCTGCGCCTCGAGGACTGCGCCCTCGAGCCAGCTCCGCTGCCAGACCGCGTAGTCGGCGTACTGGATCGCGGCTCGGGAAGCGGCGACGGCTCGCCCAGCAGGAACGACTGGTAAAGCGCGGAGAGTTCGCGGATCAAGATCCCGATCGACCAGCCGTCGGAGATGGCGTGGTGCATGGTCACCATGGCGATGTGCTCTCGCTCGCTCAGTCGCAGCAGCCCGGCACGGACAAGCGGTCCGCGTGCCAGGTCAAACGGCCGCTCGGCTTCTTCAGCGAATGCGGTTCTGGGCGAGGAGATCGCGGTCGTCCGCGGGAAACGCAGCTCAGATCGTCACACGGTCAGTGGCAATTCGAGCCTGGCGGCGATGACCTGGCGCGGGATCCCGCCATCGGCGACCAGCGTGGTCCGCAATACCTCGTGCCGGCGTACGACCTCGTTGAGGGCCCGCTCGAGCGACGGGATGTCAAGCCGGCCCACCAGCTTGACGGCCGCTGGGATGTGATAGGATGCGCGACCCGGTTCCAGTTGATCGAGGAACCACAGCCGCTGTTGCGCGAACGAAGCCGGCAGCGGAGCGTCGCGGTCGACCGGCACCAGTGGCGGAGCCGAGGGAGCCGTCCCATGCTCCAGGGTCTGCTCGACGATGCGTGCCAGCCGCGAGATGGTCGGATCTTCCAGGAAATCGTGGCAGGGATACCTCGACCTCGAACGTGTGGCGGAGCCGTGACAGGAGCTGGACGGCCAGGAGCGAATGGCCGCCACGCTCGAAGAAATTGTCGTGAGCACCGACCGTTCCGCCGCGAAGCAACTCGGTCCAGATTTCGGCCAGGGCTTCTTCGATCGGCCCCCGCGGTGGCACGAAATCGGCACCCGCCGCGGGCCTGAGCTCGGCCCGGGTCGGGGAGGGCCTGGCGGTCGATCTTGCCGTTGGGTGTCAGCGGGAGAGCGTCCAGGAAAACGAACGCTGAGGGGACCATGTACTCGGGAATCGTTCCCTGGAGCCATCGTCGCAGCTCGGCCGCAATGCTCGGATCCGAGGCGTCGCGCGGGACGATGTATGCGGCCAGACTCATCTCCCCGCTCGCATCCGGACGAGCCGCGACGACGGCCTCGCGCACCGCGGGGTGCCGCGCCAGAGCGGCCTCGATCTCGCCGAGCTCGACGCGAAACCCGCGAATCTTGACCTGGTGATCGACCCGCCCCAAGCATTCGAGTGTCCCGTCGGTCCGCCATCGGGCCAGGTCGCCGGTCCGGTAGAGTCGGCCGCCCGGCGGGTTCGCGAACGGGTCGGGGATGAACCGCTCGGCCGTCAGACCCGGGCGATTCCGGTAGCCGCGCGCCAGCCCGGCGCCGCCGATGTAGAGCTCGCCGACAATGCCGACGGGAACCGCCCGGAGCCGTTGGTCCAGAACATAGAAGCGCGTGTTGGCGATCGGACTGCCCGATCGAAATCGGGGCGTCGCCGGCTTCGACCCGCCAGGCCGACGACCAGACGGTCGTCTCGGTCGGACCGTAGACGTTCCAGAGAGCGGCCCCCTTGTCGAGATCAACCGATCCGCTAGAGCCCGGGGGAGTGTCTCGCCGCCGCAGAGCATCGTGAGCGTCGGGTTGCCTCGCCAGCCTGCTTCCAGCAGCAAGCGCCACGTGGCGGGCGTCGCCTGGAGGAAGGTGATTCCAGCGGTCGTTCAGGCGCTCGGCGAGCAGACTCCCGTCGGCGGCCACGTCGCGGTCGATCAGCTCCACTCGGGCGCCGACCATCAAGGGCAAGAAGATCTCGAGCGCGGCGATGTCGAACGAGAGCGTCGTCACCGCCAGCAGCGCGTCACGCTCGCTGATCGGCAGGAGCCTGTGCATTGCCGTCGAGCAGGTTGGCGAGCGCGCCGTGGGTGACCTGAACCCCTTTGGGCTTGCCGGTCGATCCCGAGGTGTAGATGACATAGGCGAGGTTCGCCGCGGCCGGTTCGCTGTCGAGGTTCGCGCCGCTCTCGCGCGTCGGTTGACCGCCCGTTCGGATCGAGGCAGAGGACGCGCGCCGTGCATTCCGGCAGTTCGCCGCAACCGTTTTTCTTCGGTCAGGAGGACCGAGGCTTGCGCGTCGTCGAGCATGAAGGCGAGCCGGTCGGCGGGATAGGCCGGGTCGAGCGGCACGTACGCGCCGCCCGCCTTGAGGATGGCCAACAGCCCCACGACCATGTCCGAAGATCGGCCGACGCATAGGCCACCAGTACTTCGGGGCCGACACCCATGGCTCGGAGCCGACGGGCCACGCGGTTGGCCCGGGCATTTAATTCGGAATACGTGAGCGATTCGGCGGCGCAGTTCAAGGCGACGGACTCCGGAGCCCGTTCAGCCTGCATTTCGATCCGGCGATGGACGAGGCTCGTTCCGTCTCGGCGCGATCCGGCTTTCTCCCGCAGCAGCCGCGCGACCAGTGCACGCTTCTGCTCCAGGCTAGACGCATCACTCTCTGCGACAGAACTCATCGGTTGCTCCTCATTTCTCAGCGCAGTCGATCGATCAGGGCGTCGAGTTGCGACTCGGTGAATCGATCGAGTTGCAGGTCGTCCAGTCAATGGTTCACCCTGGGACCGGTTCCACTGGCCCGATCAGTTGCTCTTGCTCGCTCTCCGTCATCAAAGGAAGGTCGACGAGCCGCCGGTCAGGGTCGACGGCCATCGCCTCGAGGACGTGTACGAAGATGTCCAAGCATCCGCTCGATGGCGGACGTATCGAATCGGTCGCGAGTCGAAGCTAATCTTGATTTCCAGTTCCGTGCCCGGTACGACGGTGACGGCGAGCGGGTAATGGGTCCTCTCGAGGTACCGAGCCGACTCGATCCCTAGCCGGTTGGCACGCTCTTGCAGGGACGCCACGAATGGGAGGTTCTGGACGATCACGATGCTCTCGAACAGCGGCATGCCGGCTGGCACTTCGCTCCAGGCTTGGATTTGGGAGAGCGGAATCGCTTCGAATCGCCGCAACTCAACCATGGTCGCCTGCAGCTCGCGAAGCCAGGGGACCAGGTACGCTTCCTCGATCACCGAGACGCGAAGCGGAAGGGAGTTGATGAACATCCCGACCATCGACTCCACGCCCGGTAGCTCAGGGGGCCGGCCGGAGACCGTGACGCCGAAGAGGACGTCGCTCCGGCCGCTGTACCGGGATAGCAGGAGAGCCCAAGCGCCCTGGATCAGGGTGCTCAGCGTGAGCCGGCGCGACCGCCCCAGCGCATTGAGCATGGCCGTCACATCCGCCGGCAGCGCGGTCGCACGCTCGGCCATCGTCTCGTGCGATGTACGGCCACGACCGAACGGACGACCCTCCAACCCCAGCGGCGTCGCCGCCGTGACGCCTCTGAGGGCTTGCCTCCAGTATCCTTCGGCCTCCGCGTCATCTCGATCACGCAGCCAGGCCACATAATCGCGAAACGGCCGGGTCGGATTCAATGCGGGCTCCCGCCCTCGGCGAATCGACTCGTCGATATCGAGGAATTCGTGGAGCAGGACCGAGAGGCACCAGCCGTCGATCACGGCATGATGGATGCTCCAGACGAGTTCGTGCACATTCGTCCCGAGCCTGACGAGAGTCAGCCGCGACAAGGGAGGCTGTGAGGGAACGAAACCGCGCCGGCGGTCCGAGCTGAGATAGGCCGTGAGTCGCTCATCCTGCTCGGCGGGCGTCAGCCCTCGCCAATCCTGGTATTCCACGGGCTGGTCGGCCCGACGATGGACGACCTGGTAAGGCCGATCGAAATCGATCCAATGGATTGTTGACCGCAGAGCGGGATGCCGGGCGACCAGGCGATTCCACGACTCCTGGAGTGCGGACAGGTCGAGCTCGCCTCGAAGACGGCAGACGAACTGCTCGACGTAGTGCCCCGCCTCGGGATCGGCGAGCGAATGGAAGAGCATCCCTTCCTGCATCGGCGTGAGGGGATACAGATCCTCAATGCCACCGTAGTCCGCGAAAGTCGTGCTTCACCGCCTCGAGGTCGACGCCCTCGGGAGTCAGCTCGAACGGTGCGACTCGCGGATGTCGAATTTCCGCTCGAGCCCTGGTGATCCGAGTTCGACTCGGCCGCCGCGGCCAGCTCGGCGATGTTCGGGTGCCGGAACAGGTGCGCGGGGTCCAGGGCCAGTCCCGCTTGCCGCGCTCGCGACACCATCTGGATGCCGAGGATCGAGTCGACGCCGATCTCGAAGAAGTTGTCGTGGACGCCGACCCGGCTCCGGCCCAGCAAGTCCGCCACGATCCCGGCCAGGATCTCCTCCGCGGTGGTGCGCGGGGGGACGTATTCGGTCTGCCGAGCCGTCCCCATCAAAGTTCGGCGGGAGGTCGGAAGGGCCGATCGGTCGAGCTTGCCGTTTGGCGAGAGCGGCAACGCTTCGAGGAAAACAAACGAAGACGGGATCATCGGCTCGGGCATTCGGTCCTGCAGCCAGCGCCTCAGGTCCGACGCCGTCGGGACGGGAACGGATCCTGGCACCACGTAGGCGGCGAGTCGCTTCTCTCCGAGGGCATCTATGACAACAACGACAACCGCTTCGGTCACGTTCGGGTGCCGCGCCAGCACGGCCTCGACTTCGGCGAGCTCCACGCGGAAGCCCCGCACTTTCACCTGCCCGTCACGCCGGCCCAGCAGCTCGAGCACGCCTCCCTCTCGCCAGCGCGCACGGTCGCCCGTCGCGTACATTCGCGAGTCCCGGCTCGCCGTGCGGGTCCGGCACGAACCGCTCGGCCGTCTGACCGCGGATTGGAGACATAGCCCCGCGCCACGCCCGAGCCGCCGATATACAGCTCGCCGATCACGCCGACCGGAACCGGCTCGCGCCGCGCGTCCAGGACGTACGTGCCGCGTGCCGGGCAATGGGCGGCCGATCGGGACTGGCGTATCCTCGCCTTCGACGTCTTCGGGCAGACCGCCGAAGTAGGTGCTGTCGATCGTCGCCTCGGTCAGGCCGTAGGAGTTAACCACCCGGCCGCCGGGCCCTCACCAGCCGGCAGAGCCGCCGGTACAGGCGTTCCGCGCACGGTGTCCGAGCCGACGGCCAGAAGCCGGATGCCGCCGAGGTCTTCGCCCTGCTGCTCGAGGTGGGTCGCCAGGGCGTCGGCGATGGCCGGGACGAGCTCGAGACACTCGATCCGCTCGCGCCGGATGAGATCGGCCAGCGCAGCCGGGTCGAGCAAGACCGAACGGGGGCAAGCGACGAGAGTTCCACCTGTGGTCAGGGCGCGGACCCAGTCGCCGGTGAAGACGTCGAAGGCGAAGCCAGCGGCCTGGAGGTGTCGGAGCGGAGGCCGGCGCAGGGCGTAGGCGTGCTCCCAGGCGCTGGCGGCGGCCAGCAGGCTGCGGTGAGAGACCATGACGCCCTTGGGCCGGCCGGTGCTGCCGGAGGTAAAGACGACATAGGCGAGGTTCTCGCCATCGATGTGCACGCCGGGGTTGTCGAGTTCGACAACCGCTGGCGATTCGTCGAGCGGATCGAGGGCGACGACCAGCGGTGGGCATTCCGGAAGCCGGCCGCGCAGATGGTTCTCGGTCACCAGCACGATCGCTCCGGAATCCCGAAGCATCGCTGTCGAGTCGTTCCGCGGGATGGTCGGTGTCGAGCGGCAGGTACGCCCCGCCGGCCTTGAGAACGCCCAGCAGACCGACGATTCTGGACGGCCAGTGGTCGAGATAGAGGCCCACGACGGTCTCTGGCCGCACACCGAGCTCGATCAGGCGATGGGCCAGCGAGTTGGATAACCGGTTTAAATCGCGATATGTGAAAGATTCTTCGCCACATACTAATGCGACCGCGTCGGGCGAGAGTTCGGCTTGTCTCTCGAAGCGATGATGGATGGCGATTTCCTCGTGAGGAATCGCCGGGGACTCCGCCCAGGCGCCGAGCAGTTGATGCCGCTCCGAGGCCGAGAGCAGCGCAAAATCCGCGAGCCGGCGCCCGGGATCGGCGACGATGGCTTCCAGCAGGTTTCGGAACCCGTCCGCCATGCGATCGATCGTCGACGACTTGAACAGATCCGTGCTGTACTCGAGCGCGACGCAGAGCCGGTCGCCGTCCTTGGCGGTCATCATCGTCAGGTCGAAGAGCGTGGTCTGTTTATCGAATGCGATCGACTCCGCAGCGAGCCCATGCAGGCTCAACCTCGCGCCGGGAATGCCCAGCGCAAACGGGGCCAGACCTTGGTCGTCGAGACGCTGGGCTTTCTGATGGGCGAACATCACCTGGAAAACGGCGGCCGGCTGGGATCGGGATTCCCCTGAAGCCGATTGACGAGAAGGCTGAAGGGGAAGTCTTGATGTCTCCAGCCCGTCGGCGACGGTCCGGCGCACGCGGCCCAGGTATTCGTCGAAAGTCGGGTTCCCCGAGAGGTCGCCCCGCATCGGCAGCATGTTGACGAAGTAGCCGATCAGCCCCTCGCAGATCCCGGACGCGTCCGTCCCGCCACGGGAGAGCCGACGAGGATGTCGTCCTGGCCGCTGAAACGGCCGAGGTAGACCTGGAAGGCCGCCAGCAACGTCGTGTACAGGCTGATCCCCCGCGACTCGCCCAGGGCGACGATCGCCCGGGTCAGTGTCGGATCAAGGTCAAAGTGCTTGACCGCGCCCTGGTAGCTCTGGATGGCCGGCCTGGCGAAATCGGTCGGGAGGTCGAGCACGGGGAGCGGCCGCGCGAGCTGCTGCTGCCAGTATTCCCAGAGCCGCCGGCCCTCCTCTCCTGCGAGCATACCGTGCTGCCAGCGCGCGAAGTCGGCGTAGCTGGATCGCGACGGAGGCAGCTCGCCGATCCGGCCCGCACGCTCCTCGGCGTACGCCTTCCTGAAGCTCGTCAACGAGGACCGCGGTCGACCAGAAGTCGGAGATGATGTGGTGGAACGACCAGGAGAACAATGTGCTCCGAAACAGATCGGCTCAGGAGATGGACGCGGAAGAGCGGCCCTTTCTCGAGGTCGAACGGACGATGAGCCAGCTCGGCCAGCTTCGTGATCGAGCTCGGCATCGTCTCGAGCCCGCGACGTCTTCGATCAGGAGCCATTCGTCCTCGCGGCAGAGCCAGATCGCTCGGCGTCAAGGAGGCGAATCGCGGGCTTCTCATCGACGACGGTGAAGGTTGTCCGCAGGGCGTCCTGGCGGGCGATGACCCGACCGAACGCCCGACGGAAGGCGTCGATGTCCAGTTCGACGCGGAATGTCGCGGCCCCGGGAATGTGGTAGGCGGCGCCGGCTCGTTGTGAACTGGTGAGCGTACCAGAGCAGTTGCTGCCCGTGCGAGAGCCGTTGGTCGGACTCCACGTGCTCGGACGGCGAGGATGTCTCCGGACGGTTGGATCGGCGGCGCCGGCGAGATGCTCGCTCGCCCTCTCGGCCAGCTCGCGGATGCCGGACCCCTCCATCAGCATCGACAGAGGAAGCGTGGTTCCGAGACCGGCATCGATCTCGATCTTCAGATCCATCGCACTCAGTGAGTCGAGTCCCAAGCTCAGCAAGCGGCCGATCGGGATCGACCTTGTCCGGAGCCAGGCCCAAGACGGCGGCCACGCGATCGCGGAAGTACTCCATGAGCCGCTGGCGGCGCACGGCGACCGGCAAGTCCGAGAGCCTCTCTGGACGGAGCTCGCCCGAAGGTGCGCCGCGACACCGTTCTGAAGGATCGCGGGAGGCTGCTCGGCGGATTCGTCATGATTCACGACGACGAGCGGGATGTCCGCTTCGCCGGGGCGGCATGGTGGCCGTTCGACCGGCCGTTTTGATGAGGCGCCGGAATCGATATGGCGTCGTCTCGATCGAGCTGCCCGTGTCGCGACGACTTGCGTCCGATTCTCCTCGTCGTCGAGCCAGAACCGCTCGCGTTGCCAGGGATAACTCGGCAGGCGAACGAAACGGCCAGGGGGCGAGACCCGCGACCATTCGAAGTCGAAGCCTCTCGCGTAAAGAAAGGCTGACGACCATCGCATGCGTCTCCAGTCCGGCATCGCCTCGTCGCAGACGACGCGAGGATGAGCGACGATCCCGTTCGTGAACCAAGGCACGCCTTGATGGTGGACGCAAGGACCGGGTGCGGTCCGACTTCGAGGAAGACCTCGAATCCCTCGTTCGCCAATTCGGCCATGGCGGTCGGAAAGCGAGAGGTCTCCTGTGTGGGCTCCGCGGCGATCCGCGCCGCGTCCTCCAGGCTGAGGTTTCCGGCGACATACGCCGCCGCGACTTCACCGATGCCGTCGCCGACGACCCGGCTCGGGACGATTCCCCACGATTCCCAGAGCGCGGCCAGGGCGACCTGGAGGGTGAACTGGACGGGTCGATCCACCTCGGGCTTACCGATCCGAGACGACGGCTTGTCCGCGGTCAGCTCGGCCGCCGGCGACCATCCGAGGTGGCGACTCAGGATGGCGTCGCATCGCTCGATCGCGGCCCGGAAGACGGGCTCGCGGCGGAACAGGGCACGGCCGGCGCCCTGCCAGAGGCCGCCCAGACCGGAGAAGACGAAGACCAGTCGGGGATGGCGCCCCGAGAGCTTTCGCCCTTGGACGCTGCTCAAGTGCGGCTCGCCGCGCCGGAAGGAGTCGAGAGCCTCGACGATCTCGTCCCGGCTCGAGACGACGAGCGCCAGCCGGTGGTCGTGATGCCCGCGCCGTGCGCCGGCGGTGTAGGCCAGATCGCGGAGGTCCGCGTCGCAGGCGTCGTCGGCCAAAGCGTCGCGGAACGAACTGGCGAGGGCCCAAAGGGCGGCCGGCGATCTCGCGGAGAGCGGAAACACGACCTCTTCGGGCTCTCTGACCGTTTTCGCCGTCCAAGTGAGACGCTCGCTTGCGACGGGGGAACCTCCTCCATGACCAGGTGCGCGTTCGTCCCTCCGAATCCGAACGAGCTGACGCCCGCGATTGCCGGCCGCCCGTTCTCCGGCCAGGGTTCGAGCTTGCACTGGACTCGGAGCGGCAGGGCATCGAAGGTCAACGTGGGGGTTCGGCTCGGAGAAATGCAGGCTCGGGGGGATCGCCCGGTGGTGAAGGGCCAGGGCCGTCTTGATCAGCCCGGCGATTCCGGCCGCGGCTTCGAGGTGGCCGATGTTCGTCTTGACCGAACCGACGGCACATTTCCGTCCGGCATCACGTCCCTCGGCGAGCACGGCACCCGAGCGCATTCAGCTCGATGGGATCGCCGAGCAGAGTCCCCGTGCCATGAGCTTCGATGTAATCGACCTGACCGGGCGAGATGCCGGCCTGCCTGTAGGCCGAGCGGAGCACGGCTTCCTGGGCCGATCGGCTGGGGGCCGTCAGGCCGTTGGTGCGTCCGTCCTGGTTGATCGCGCCACCCCGGATCACCGCGTAGATCGAGTCGCCGTCGGCCAGGGCGCGCGAAAGCGGCTTGAGCACCACCATCCCCGCTCCCTCGCCGCGGACATAGCCGTTGGCCTGCGCGTCGAACGTCTTGCACCGGCCGTCTGGGGCGAGGAACCCGGCCTTGGCAAAGCTCGCGAATACCTCGGGCAGGAGGATCAGGTTCACCCCGCCCGCCATCGCCAGCTCGGATTCGCCGTCCCACAGGCTCCGGCAGGCGAGATGGACCGCCACCAGCGAGGATGAGCAGGCCGTGTCGATCGCGAGGCTCGGTCCGCGGAAGTCGAAGTGGTGCGAGATCCGGTTGGCCGCGATGCTGGCGGCAGATCCCGTGATGCGATAGCCGTCGCTCGCGCCGCCGCGCTTCGCCTGGAGCTGGGCGTAGTCGTTGGTGGCGATCCCGATGAAAACCCCGACGGCAGCACCGGCCAATCGCTCGGGCGCCTGGCCGCCGTCCTCGAGCGCCTCCCACGCCAGCTCGAGGAGCAACCGATGTTGGGGATCGACGAACATTGCCTCGCGGGGGGAAATGCCGAAGAAGTCGGCGTCGAATTCGTCGACACGCTGCGAGGAATCCCCCGCGCTGGGGAATGCCCGGGCCGCTCAATTCCCCGGGCTTCCATCGCGAGGCCGGGATCGACCGACCCCCTCGACGCCGTCGCGCAGCATGCTCCAGAACGCGGCGGGGTTCGCCGCGCCCGGAAATCGGCAGCCGATGCCGATGATCGCGATCGGCTCGCGACCTGGCACCGACCGGTTGCGCCGGCCGCATTCGACTCACTGCGCGGCAGGTCCTCGCCCGCGAGGAATCGTGCCAGCGCGTCGATCGTGGGATAGTCATAGACGAGTGTCGGCGCGAGCTTGCGGCCGAGCCACTCCTCGAGCTCGGCCGCCAGCCGCACGGCTTGGAGCGAGCCGATGCCGAAGCCGGCGAGCGGCCTGCGCATGTCGACTTCGTCGGGCCGGATTCCGAGCGGGCCGGCGACCTTCGCGGCCAACCAGCCGGCGATCGCGTCGCGGGCGGGCGAGCCGGAGTCGTCCCTCACTTGGGATCGTTCGATGAGGCCAGTCGATGCGCGGTTCAGCGAGCGGCGTCGGCTGCATCGTGCCGCGTCCACTCGGCGACGACGTCGAGCGAACCGGCCAGGAAGCCTCGCGGCAGGCATGGCGCTGAACTTTCCCGCTCGACGTCTTGGGCAGGCTCAGCATCTTGATCAGCCGGATCGCGTAGACGTCGATGTCGTGCTGCTCGGCGACTGCGCGGCGGATCGCCGTGATGACCTCCTCGTCCACCCCGCGACTGCGATTCCGCTCGATCTCCTGGACGACCGCCAGCCGCTCCTCGCCGTCGATCTCGATCGCGAAGGCCGCGGTGCCGCCGGCGCGAGCGCCGGGTGACATCGCTCCGCCGTCCACTCGATATCCTGCGGATAGATATTCCGGCCGCGAAGGATGATCAGGTCCTTGAGCCGGCCGGTGACGAAGAGCTCGCCATTCTTGAGGAAGCCCAGGTCGCCGGTGCGGAGGAACGGACCGTCGCCGTCCGCGGAGCGTCGCGCGGAGGAGTTCCTCCGTCTCCGCGGGTCGCCCCCAGTAGCCGCGTGCGACGCTCGGGCCCGAGACCCAGATCTCGCCGACGCGATCCTCGGCGCACCGAACGCCGGTCGCGGGATCGACGACGACGACGCGATGGCCGGCGGCGACCTGGCCGCTGCCGACCAATTGCTTGGCCGGGGCGGCTGGGCCTGCCTCGACGACCTCGCCGCGTCCGAGGGCCTCGGCGTCGACCGAGAGGACGACGGGCGGGCCGACCCCTCGGGCCGCCCGAAACGAGCAGCGTCGCCTCGGCCAGGCCGTAGCAGGGCAGGAACGCCTCGCGGCGGAATCCGGCCGGGGCGAACGCGTCGGCGAAGCGGTCGAGCGTCTCCGGGCGGATCGGCTCGGCGCCGTTGAATGCCACGCGCCAACAGCTGAGGTCGAGCTCGGCACGCTGCTCGGGCGTCGTCTTCTCGACGCAGAGATCGTAGGCGAAGTTGGGCCCTCCGCTGATCGTCGCGCCGGTGCGCGAAATGGCTTGCAGCCAGCGGAGCGGGCGCTGGAGGAACGAGACCGGCGAGAAGAGCGTGCTGGACCCGCCGCAGTAGAGCGTCTGGATCACGCCGCCGATCAATCCCATGTCGTGGAACAGCGGCAGCCAGAAGACCCCTCGGCCTCCGGCGTCGAGCCGAAGCTGGCGTGGATCAGAGCGGAGTTGTCGAGCAGGTTGCCGTGAGTGATCATGACTCCCTTGGGCGCCGCGGTCGAGCCCGAGGTGTACTGGAGGAAGGCGAGTGTGTCGCGGCCGTCGCGCCCGGATCGATCCACCGTGCCGGCGAGCTCGCGAGGTCGCCAGCCTCGATCGTCGGTGACGAGCCGATGCAGGCCCCGCATCTCCGGCACGCCGGCCTCCCAGCGCGAGGCGTCCTTCGCCTGGGACGAGCTTGTCAGACACCGCGCATGGCTTGGCGTCGACGACGATGGACCGCAGCCGCGTCATCGGCCGGTTGAGCCTTGGCAGATGAGCGGGGACGGCCACGACTCCGGCATAGAGGCAGCCGAAGAACGCCGCGATGAACTCGAGCCCGGGCGGGTAGAGCAGCAGGCACGCGCCCGCCGTCCACGCCCGAGGTCCCGCAATCGGGCCGCCAGGGCGCGTGCACGGCGGTCGAGCTCGCCGCGCGTGATCGTCACCGCCGCCGCCGTCCTCGCCGTCGGGGAGAAACGTAAACAGGTCCGAGTCCGGTTCGGCGGCCGCGCGACAACGGAGGAGATCGACGAGGCTGGCCCATTCGGCTCGCGTCGACTTGGCGTTCGAATCATGACGTCACCCGTGTTCGTCCATCCGCTTCCTGAGGCTCTCGGGACGCATGTCCGTCCAAACCTCCTCGATGTACGCCAGGCACTCCTCCTTCGGACCCTCCTTGCCCACGATCCGCCAACCGGCGGGGGCTCGCCGGTCGGCAGAACCAGATCGAATACTGTTCTTCGTCGTTCACGACAACTTGATAGACTCGGTTATCATCATCAGTCATGGCATTGATCCTCACCGGCTGTGATCTCTTCGACTCGCTCGCCGCGGAAAACATCGTTGATGCTTCTCGCTGATCGCAACCTGATTTGGCGGAGAGAAACCGTGATGACTCAATGGTTCGAATCTCGCCCTATCTCTCCCCGAAATAACGAAGCGTGGCCGGTGGACATCGTGTCTGATATATCGATGGCTCGAATCTCGCCCTATCACTTTCCCCGACCCGAAAGGACTCCGTACATTACTACATGCAACATTGCGTAAACTGCGCCGTCTGCAAAGAACGGGGTAAATGTCAACGAAGGATACTATCAGGTCGAACGGCGAAATAAAACAGTCTTGGTAGACAATTTTCAAGACGCTTCTCGAGATCATTGGATGTTCGTCAGAGGATCTTGCGGGCCAGCGCGTCCGCATTGGTGAGATGCAGGTCGAAGGCCGCATCACCGCTGTGAACGACGGCGGTCCTCGACGGGTCCTGGCGTAGGTGTGCGACGAAGCGGCTCGAGTTGTTTGAGTCGATTTACCGCAACGGCGTGAGCGTTTGACGACGCGACATCCATACCAAAGAGATGGGGCGCAGAACTCTCACGGCCGCTTCGCCCCTAACAACCACCCGGGGACGATCTTCGCCCTCGATGTGAACCTGGTGAGGTCAAGTTCGAGATCCTAACTAATGCCGATATCAAGAGCCAATACGTACATCGAAATGAATCATCGCGCGATTGCACGAGCGACAGTAGTCCCGCGCATCTTAAGAACAGTCGATAAGTCACTTCTTGGACGTGAAAGCTTTAGAGGCCCCAACCGTATTCGGCGCACGAGGAGGGCGATGCTGAGATGGCGAAACTCCGGCCTTGACGGTAAATCACGTCCGTCGGCCACGACAACCTCTCCTCACGCCGAGCGCACACAGTTGCGTGGTGCGGAGAACCGCATCTCGGCCGTATGCCATTGGCGCAGCTATATTTACGTTTAACAATCTCTAAGTGACTAAATAAATTTAATAAATTATCATATAAAGTATATAATAATATAATGTATTAATATATATTTTAAATACATGATTGATATGATCGGTGCGAGGTAGCAGTTTTCTTGAGAGCATCTCATTACATTAATTGAGCTTATATGTGTTAAATGTCTGATCGGCACAATCGAATCGAGTGCGGACCGGTCACAACTCCTCGCCGCATCGTGAACAAGGCTCTGACTGGTTAAAGTTGAGGTCGACCGGTTATCTCTTTCGCGGAGTAAGTCGCGCACATGCGCAAAAGCGGCGTCGATGATACCGACCCGAAGCCTAAGCGAGGATTCCGGCTGTTATCGCGTCGCTTACGCTTCGGGTCGGTATGGCTCATGCGCCATGCGAGCGTGAACCGCGAAAGGATCAGAGGCGATCAGACTGCCAAAAGTCGGAACTGCTCGTCGTGCTAGCTGCCAAAACGGCAGTCGAAGGCTTCCTGTGGCAGGCCCATAATGGAATCATGCCAATTTGGCACACTCGCGTGGCCCGCCAACTGTCGCCGGCTCGAGAAACGGTGCCGGTTTCCACGACATAACTTATTATAAAAATGAATCTTAGGGAATATCTCGCACTGACGTCGTTGAATTCCGTCAAAATGGCACAGGGTCTGCTTATTGATCAAATCGATTTCTCCTGGATTCGGTTCCAGGTGCGGATCAAGGCGAATTTCAAGATGATTGATCCGAATCGGAGGCGTTGGTCTATGACTAGTTTTCCTTGGCAACGGCGATGGGATCCGTTTCGAGAGATCCAGCGCGAGATGGGTCGCCTTTTTCAGACTCTCGAACCGTTTCATTCCGTTCGACACGTCCACCACTATCCGCCGCTTAATCTTCACGACGCTGGTGATCGGTACATTCTGTCGGCCCAGGTGCCGGGTATGACACCGACGGACATCGATTTGACGATCACTGGCGAAACCCTGACGCTCCGAGGCGAGCGGAACCGGGCCGAGGGCGTCAAGGATGACAGCTATCGCCGGCAGGAGCGGCCAATGGGCCGTTGGGCACGCACGATCACGTTGCCGGACCGCGTTGATAGCGCGCAGGTCGCGGCGTCGTTTTCAAACGGAATTCTGACTGTGAGTCTCCCCAAGGCGGAGACGCACAAGCCTCGACATATCGCGGTCACGGCGGCCGGCGGATCCTCTTGAGCGAGGCTTTCGAGATACTCCCAATCCAGCACGCGGGCGGACGAATCAACGTACAGCCCTTTCGTGGAGTTTTGAATTCAAATGAACGTGGATAATTCGACAATCCGAGTCCGAGTTGGGGCGGAGTCGCACAACGACGCCCTGTTCCCAGAAGCGGAGCACCCCAGTGTTCCTGAGCTTCAAAATGCGTTCACGCCGCCGATCGACATTCATGAGGGACCGGAAGGCTTGACTCTCGAGGCCGACCTCCCCGGCGCGACCGAGCGAAACTTGCGAATTCAGTTGGAGGACAACGTCCTAAGCCTTTATGCCAAGATCGATCCGCCGGTCCCCGAGGGTGCCCGACTCGTCCATGAAGAGTATCGATTGGGCGACTTTCATCGTTCGTTCATCCTCAGCGACGAGGTCGATCGTGAGCAAATCACGGCCGAACTTAAAAATGGGGTCCTCCGGCTCTCTCTGCCCAAGGCCGAGCGAGCTCGGACCCGTCGCATCGAGATTAAATCCTGAGTTCGATCCCCAGCCGGGATCAAGAGGCTCGGCTGAAATATCCGACGACTTGCGTTCGATTCACCAATCTCGGTCTTGAACATCATTCTGGAGTCCTCCTATGGTCCGATCCGGCTATTGGCGGCGCGAGGCCCCCGGTGCGTTCAATTTCTTGCAACACGAACTGGGCCGGCTCCTCGAGGAATATCTGCAAACGGGACGATACAGCGCAGCCGGAGGCCGCTCCCACCGACCTCGATCCGTCGGCGTGGAGTCCGGCTGTTGACGTCTACGATACGCCCGAAGAGGTCATCGTCGTGGCCGAACTCCCGGGCGTCGACCCGGCAACGATCGACCTGGCCGTAACTGGCAACCTGTTAACCCTGCGCAGTCTCAAGGAGACGAATAGCTTCCCGGAAAATCTTCTCCAGACCCGCGAGCGACAACTCGGCGCGTTCCACCGCCAGCTCACGCTCTCCAACGAGGTTGATTTCGATAAGGCACACGCTGAGGCAAACCACGGCGTTCTGAAGATCCGACTTCCGAAGCGGAGCACAGCCAAGCCGCGGACGATTCCGATCCGTCCGAGTTAGTCGTCGGATCAGCCGGGACGAACCACGGGCGGGAGATGTGAGCCATCCTGGCAATCATCTCCGCACGTGCGATAGTCTCGGGAATTAAGGGTATATAGGCCGGTCGTGGAAGAGGATCTTGAGATCTTGCTCGTTAAGGCTCTTCCGATCGCCGATTTGTGGTAAATTGATCTTACTAGATCACTCGTCACAATCAGCGGAGCGTTATGCCATGGAGACCGAGAAGATTCTCACCTACTCGGCGATCGGAGTGGCCGGCCTCGTTTGTTTGCTCTTTCTGCTCGACTTGGCCGCCGGAATTTTCGGTCGGCACGTCGCCATGGACGTTTTGTTCATCATCGGCACGGGATTCTTGCTCTGGCAAGGTGTCGAGACGGCGCTGGAACTGCGTTGACGCGGCTCCAAGCTTGTCGAATGGACCGAGGCGCTCACGCTAACGGCGGTGCGGCGCGCCGTGTGCGACGGAGCGTGGCGATCGCGCGTAACGCGACTCACCAGGGCGTCGACCAACCCGTCCCAAGTGAATTCGACAGCTTCGGCCGCAACGCTCCAGCCCAGGCGGGTGACCGTCTCTGAGGTGACGGGGCTCAGGCTTGCCAGGCGGACCTCGTTGCCAATCCGCCCGCGGGCCATTTCCGGCAGCAGTTCATGCAATCGTGTCGCGATCGCCGAACTGGTCAGAGTGATCCAATCGACGGTGCCGTTCACGATCCGCTGGACAACTGCGTCGGGCAGGGACTCGGCATCGGCGTTGTGATAGACCGGCACTTGGTCGACAATGGCCGTCTGCCGCAGTACCTCCTTGAGGAGAGGACGGCCTCGATCGGCTCGCGCGAGCAGGATTTTGCGGCCTCGGGCAGCCTGCCCGAGGGCCTCGGCGAGCGATTCCGAGCGATAGGAGTCGGGTACGAGGTCAGCCTTCAAGTGAAACTGCGCCAGTGCGTCCGCCGTCGTCGGACCAATGGCGGCGAGCTTCAGATGTCCGAGTGCCCTGAGATCGCGGCCTTGCTGCTCGAGACGCCTGAGGAAGAACCGGACTCCCGCGGCCGACGTGAAAACCAGCCAGTCATATTCGGAAATGCGCTCGATGGCGGCATCGAGCGGCCCCGCATCGGTAATCGGCCGTAACGTGACCGTCGGCGCCACCAGCACTTCGGCACCCAATGCCTCGATGGTGGCCGCCGAACGCGCCGGCTTCCTCGTCCGGACGTGTGATCACGATCGTGAGGCCGAACAGCGGCAGATGCTCGTACCATGCCAAGTCCTGGCGCAAGGCAACGACCTCGCCAACGACGAGCAGGGCAGGGGGGCTCGCCGCTTGGTTCGCGGCGATCGCCGCGATCGTGTCCAGGGTCGCGACCAGCGTTCGCTGTGCGGGCAATGTCCCGGACTCAACGAGTGCGGCCGGCGTCGCGGCTGCCTTCCCGAAACGCATCAAGGCGCGACAAATCGCCGCCAGGTTTGTCACCCCCATGTAGACCACCAGCGTGCCTGGAAAACTCGCCAGTGCCGCCCAATCCAGCGGGTTGCGTTCCGACCCGGCTTCCGGGTCGTCGTGACCGGTCACGAAGGCGACGGCGGAGGACACTCCGCGGTGCGTCACCGGCAAGCCGGCATACGCCGTGACGCCGACACCGGCGGTCACCCCGGGGACAATCTCGAAGGGGATGCCGGCCGAACTGAGCGACAATGCCTCCTCGGCCCCACGCCCAAAAATCAACGGATCTCCTCCTTTGAGCCGTACCACCATCCGGCCCGCCCGGGCATGCTCAATCAGGCCGTGGGTGATCTGATCCTGGCTCATGGTGCAGTGGCCGATCGACTTGCCCGCGCAAATCCGCAAGGCGTCGCCCGGCGCCAAATCGAGCAAACGAGGGCTCGCCAAGTGGTCGTAGACCACCACGTCGGCGCGTGCCAGGACGGCTTCACCTCGACGGGTCAAGAGTCCCGGATCACCCGGCCCAGCCCCGACCAGATAGACTTTCCCCACAGCAACGGCCATTCAGATCCTCTTGCTGAGGACGGTGTTGAAGTGGCACCAATCAATCCCGTGCTCGGAACAATCGCGATCAGGCACGCGACGCTTGTGCCCGTTTATTGTAGCCGATCAGGAGGATGCCGAGCTCGTAGAGCAGGATCATCGGGCAGCCCAAGAGTAGCATGCTAAATGGGTCTTGGCCGGGCGTGAGCAGTGCCGCGGCCACGGTAATGACCATGATCGCGATCTTTCGCTTGGACCGAAAATCCTCGACTGTGAGGATTCCGATTCGCTCCAGGAACAGCATGACCAGCGGCGTTTGAAAGGAAACGCCGAAAATCAATGGCAGGATCGTCGCGAACCCCATCCACTCGCTGAGCCGAAGCGTCGGCGCAACTCCAAGCCAAACGTTGAACTGCAAGAGGAATCGCAGCGTGATGGGCAAAACAAACAAGAAACAGAGAAATACGCCCGTGAGAAACAGCCCGAGCGAGAATGGCAAGTACTGCTTCACGTACTTTCGCTCGTGCCGGTACAGACCGGCGGCGACGAACGCCCAGCCCTGGTAGAACACCCAGGGACTGGCAACCACCAAACCGCTCACCAGACCGACCATGAAAAAGATAGTGAGCGTTTCGAGCGGAGCGAGCGAGACCAGACTCTGGTCGATCTGCACGGTTGAAGTCCGGACGGTCTCAATTATCCCCGCCGAAGAGAAATTGGAGCGGCAAGATCAACGATCTGATCTTTGAGCGCTTCTGACTCGGGAAGTTCGAGCTTGGGCGCGACCTTCTTGAGTTCGGTGATGAACGAGCCGGCCTCGACTTCCGCCTGAAGCCGTGGTGTAACTGATTCATCCGCCCGGGCTTGCTCGGCTTTCTTCTTATACTCGGCGGAGTAGAACTCGTCGAGCGCGACCTTGGCCGGTCCTTCCATGCTTTTCATGACATGCCAGGCGATGTAAACCGGCGGGAGGAACACGACAACCAAGCCTAAAAACAGCCCAAGGAGCGCGAGGATGAGACGGACACGAAGTTCCTCGATGTGATCACCGAAGCTCATCGTGACCATCGATTTCTCTTCCGTGAAGAGATCATGATCGTTAGACATCGACGTGAACCACCAGTTCAGGATCTAGATGGAAATCGCCTAGAGTGGCGGGTTGAGGAGGAGACGCGGGTTGCAGCGGCCAGTCCCGAGGCCGGAACCCTTGTGGGCAGCGCCGCGCGTCGGCCTCTCCGGGACGACCGATCGAGCGGGAGCGTTCCTATACGAAAGAGCTTACCACAAGCACCGCAACGGTTTCTAGAGGAGATCAATGGTTGGGCAGATTTGTCGATCACGCTACCTTTGGGCCGCGCTGGGGCGTTAAACTGATCGCGGAGGCAAGCGCGTCCATTTGGCTCCCGGGAGCGCGGGCGTCTCGCCCGCACGAATGCGGCCGGGACGGCCGCGTTCCCAGGGTCAGGGTGGGTGAACAGGGCATAACAAACATGCTCGGCCAAGCCGGCAATTCCGCGAGGCCCAGCAGCTCGGGACCCGCGTACCAGGCCATGGTTCCGCCGGGACCACCCCCCCTAACCCCCCCTTCGCAAGGGAGGGAAAATGAGCGCACCGAAATTGGGATGAACTGAGAGCCTGTCCAGAGCCGTTTTCGCGCCATACAGGTTTGTCTAAGACCAACGCCCCGCACAGCGGGGCAAGGGGCCTTTTTGTTATCGTTTCCTAGATGGACATCACCTGCAAGGAACTGTAAAACGGGTTTCCACGCAGCAGCCGCAAGAATTGCTCGCTGGTTGCTTAGTCCAGGAAGCTTCGGTTCGAGGTCCCACGGTGATGTCAATCGCGCCCCTTTACCCCTTGCGATTTCAACCGATTCTCCGCCGCCTGATCTGGGGAGGCCGGCGGCTGGGGACGGTGTTGCACAAGCCGATCGGCGACGAGGAGGACTACGCGGAAAGCTGGGAACTGTCGGATTATCACGACTCGGTCAGCGTGGTCTGTGAAGGCAGCCTGGCGGGCACGACGCTCAGACAGCTCGTTCGGACACGAGGCCAAGAGTTGCTCGGGTCGGCGGTCGTCGCCCACGACCAGTTTCCGCTGCTGGTCAAGTTCATCGACGCTCACCAGAATCTCTCGGTGCAGGTCCATCCCAACGACGAGAAGGGAAGACGGCTGGCCGGCGATAACGGCAAGACCGAGACCTGGGTCATTATCGACGCCGAGCCAGGAAGTCTCATCTATGCCGGATTGAAGCCGGGTGTCGGCGAAGCGGAACTCACCGAGGCGATTCAGACAAAGACGGTTGAAAACCTGCTCCACCGATTCGAGCCGAAACACGGCGATAGCATTCTGATCGAGGCCGGTACTGTCCATGCGATCGGCGCCGGAGTGCTGCTGGCCGAGATCCAGGAAATGTCGGATGCCACCTTCCGGATTGATGACTGGGGCCGATTGGGCGACGATGGCAAGCCCCGTCCGCTCCATATTTCGCAATCGATGGAATCGATTGATTTCAGCCGAGGGCCGGTCGACCCGATCAGACCCGAGGTTGAGCCGATCGACGGCGGCGGGACGCGCGAGCGGTTGACGAGGTCGCCGTATTTCGCCCTCGAGCGGCTCAGGCTCAAGCAGGCGACGTCCGTGGGACGGGACGACCGGTTCACGATCTTGATGGGTCTGTCCGGGTGCGCCGACGTCGTCCATCGCGGCGAACGCGTCCGTCTCGACTTTGGTCAGACAATGTTGCTCCCGGCCGCTGTGGGACCTTGCCAGGTCTCACCACGAGGCGACGCCACCGTGCTAACCTGCGTGGTGCCGTAAGACCGGCGATTGGACGTCTGAAACGACATGGACCGAAAAACGCCACGGAGGATGTTGTGGTCGATGACGACTCGAGCGGAGATGCGGCGTTCCCTGCACCGGCGCGTTCTCGCGCAGCGCGACTGATCCAGGCAATCGGACTGGCGTTTGACCTCAGAAAGCTGGTCATCGCGGCACTGGGCTTGCTTCTGCTCCAGTTCGGATGGTCGAGGCTTGACTGGTTGTTTTCGGGCTCGGCTTCCGTCACGCCGAACATGTTCGACACGGGCGGCCCGGCAGGCCATCGTGCTGTCCACTGACACGAGACGGGATCTGGGAAGAACTCGGCGATCGTACACTCCTGGATCTCGGAGCCGATCCGCGCTGCTCACCATCCCCGTTGTTCGCGATGCTCGAGCCCGGCGGCGGTTGGGTAAGAATGCTGCACGCGCTTTTGAGCATGCTCTGGGTGATCATCGTCTGGGGGATTTGCGGAGGTGCGATCGCTCGGATCGCGATCGTTCAAGTCGCGAAGGTCCGGCAGACGGGGGTCGGCGAAGCCTTGCGGATTTCCTTGCGATCGGCGAGTAGTCCTGATCGTGGCTCCGCTTTGCCCGCTGATTGGGCTGGCGTTTTGCGCCATCATCGTCGCGGCATTCGGACTGCTTTACCGGCTGCCCGTGGTGGGATTCACCATCGCGGGAGTCCTTCTGTTCATCCCGCTCACGTTGGGAGTCCTGATGACGTTGCTGGTCGCCGGCTTGGTCGCGGGCTGGCCCTTGATGGTCGCCGCAGTGGCGGCGGGTGCCGAAGATGCGCTCGATGCCTGGAGCCGAACATTCGGCTATCTGAACCAACGGATCGGCTCGTTCGTGGCTCCTGCTGGCACTCGTTTGGTTGGAGGGAATCGTCGGGCTCATCCTGGTGGATCTCTTCGCCGGGGGCGTGATACGCCTCACTCTATGGGGTCTTGGACTGACCGCGGGTGACGCTCAGACGGCTGTTCTGTTCGGGCCCGTCGGACGGCGTCAAATCGCGATCGCCGGCAGTGCTCACCCATTCTGGCTCGGATGGGTGGTTATCCTCGCGAAGAGCTGGATCTACAGCTTTTTCTGGACCGCGGCGGCGTTGCTCTATCTCTGGCTCCGAAAGGATGTCGACGGCACGCCCTGGAGCGAGTGCGAGCTGCCCTCCGCGACGAATCGCCCCAGCTCCGTGAGGCTTCACACGCCGACCCAGCGACCGCTGACGAAATCCCCCTCGAACACGGTACTGATCACGGGGAAGTCGGATTCCAAAGGAGATTGAACGGATCGGTCTCCTCGCGGTCCGGGAAGAGGCACGATGGCCAGGTCGGCCGACTTTCCGGGCTTCAAGCTGCCGGTCGTCGTTTCGGCTCGCAGCGCCCAGGCGCCGAACAGGGTCGCCATGGTGAGCAAAAGCTCGCCGGAGAGTGAATCATCGCGGGCGGTGGAGAAATCGAAGCTTCGTCCAGGATGCTCAAGCTCGAGGAGGATGCCAGGCTGTCCGTTCCCAGACAGACGATCGCGCCGCGTTCCAGGAGAGCGCGATACGGATGCGGAGCAGTGGCCGAACCGGGCATGAGTCCTCGGGACAGAAGGCGACGGCCACGCGGTGGCCGTCCGGGGCCGCCTCGGGGCGAAGTTGCCAGAATTCGTCCGGCTCGAAATAAGTGCCGTGGGCGATCAGCCAGTCGGCGTTGCGTAGCTCGCCGCGGCGCACATAATCGGCCGGCCGCGGACCGATCGGCTCCCACTCTTCATCCCAGGCGTCCAGGTCTTCGAGGAACTGCCTTAATGGCCCGTCCCGATGCTTGAGCAACCGCAGTTCCTCGGGCATCTCCGCCAGGTGAGTGGAGAGCGGCAACCGGCTGGCAGCCGCTTTGTGATAGAGCCAGCCCGAAGTGCTGTAGGGTGCATGGGGACTGAGGCCAGGCCGTGCGCACGCGGCCACCTGAGCCTCGGGTCGGATCGATCCCAGCCATTGCCATGCCGCCTCGTCGGTCTGAAGTCCGCGGTCGCGCTTGAGCCCGATTGTCTCGGCGAAGACGACACCCCGCAACGGTGCCCTGGCAACGAACCTCCCAGCTCCGTCCGGCTGTCGTCGTGTCGGCCAGTAATGTCGTTCCCGCGTCCACCGAAGCCTGGACGTTGCGCGCCACGGCCGCGGCTGCGGATTTTTCCGTGCCGGCGCGTCTCTGCTCGACAACTCGCCTCAGCCAGGCAACTTCGTCCTCGTGGCCGCTCAAGAGATCGTCCGTTCCCAGGCAGTTCCTCCAGCTCGAGGTGCGTGTGCGCATTGACAAAGCCCGGCACGATCGCCACGTTGCCAAGATTCAGGTCGCCACGGCGCTCGCTTCGCCTCACCCACCCAGGCGATCCGGCCCTGCTCGATCGTCAGGCAGCCGTCACGGATCGGTGGTCCCTCCACCGGGTAGAGAAAGCGTGACTGGATTGTCAGCGTGCCGCGCCTCATCGGGCGTCTCCCACCAAGGAGCGTCGAAGTGTGGTGGGTGGATCGTCCGAGTTTCCGACGTTTTAATCCCGCATCACGACGCCGGTTCGATGAGTCACCCGCGTCACGGCTCCCGGCCGGCACGCTCGAATTTCAGGTGCCACAGATGGAACAACAAAAGCCCCGAGGTCAACACACTCGCCACGATCCATACCCAATGATAAAGCCCTTCTGACGGGTTGCGATAGATCCAAGTGACGATCGGCTTCAAACTCGAGGAATTCACCAGCGTAGCTCAGCGAAACGGCCATGGCGTTATTCAGAAAGTGAAAGACGAAGCCCGGAATGATGCTTTTGCTCCGAACCGCCAGCAGACCCAGGACGACCCCCAGGAGCGTGGCGTTAAAGAGTTGCTGGAACAGGCTCAGGAGCACGTGCAGGAACCCGAACATCAAGGCCGACAACAAGATGGCCGAGCGAGTCCGATGCTGCCGCTCCAGCCCGGAAAGAATGAAGCCGCGAAACGCGAACTCCTCGCAGACGGCGGGAACGAGGGCAACGACGACCAGGCGATCGCCAGGCTGGGCACCCGGTCATCAGTTGATTGAATGACGGCTTTTACGGTCGCAGGAGATTGGAAAGACCCACTCAACGATCGGCCGCAGTTCATTGATCATCGGATTTAACGCGAAAGCCAGCCCTACGGCGAGATACAGATACTCGGTTCCGGCCAGGTGAGCCGTAGCGTTCGCGACGGGCGAAGACGTCAACAACACCGCCATGATCAAGGGCGGAGCCAGAATCACGAGCTGACCGGCGACCACGCTGCCAGATTCCAAGGCCCTGGCCGCTGAACGCCAGGTATTGCATCATGAACCACGACGCGGTCAACATCAGGGCGAAGCATAGGGTCGCCTGGCCGCCTGTCGGCGTGGGCTCGCGGTCGCGAGACAAGTGCCGAAGCCAGGAACGCCAGGCTGAACCGTTCCGCTTCGCGGAACAACACGTCTTCGCGCTGGAATTGGTCGATCGCCCACCGCAGCGCGACTGCGGCGTAGAGCAAGGTCGGGATCATGACTGGCAGGAAAAACTGCGCCGCCAGTCCATAATTCCCCAGGATCAGGGCCCTCAGAAGTAAGGCGACCCCCGTGATGGGAACCAGGCTGTAGAACAGGTTGAGCTCGACCCCGGGAAACAGCGTCAGGAAGATCAGGGGGAGACAGATAAGGTAGAGCGGCGTCAGGTAATACTGGCCTTCCTTCATGCTTCGCGCCAGCACCGCCAACGCCAGGAGATCGCGCTGAAGAAGGCCGCCAGCGGGATCAAGAGCAGGAGGATCCAGAACGCCGGCTCTCACGGTCGGTGGCGACGGGTCAGGCGAGGCTCGCCGGCTCGAACCCATGGCGAGCGTGCCGACGTAGAGCGCCAATTGGACGCCCATCAGACCCATGCTGACCAGGTTCAACAGGGCGGTCGTGACGCTTGCCAGCATGACTGTCAGGAACTTGCCGAGCACGATCTCGGCTCGGGTCGCCGGACTGATCAGCAGGGTCTCCATCGTTCCCCGCTCTTTTTCGCCGGCACACACATCGATTGCCGGGTAGAACGCGCCGGTCAGCGACATCATGACCAGCAGAAACGGAAAGAGCCGGCTCCAGATCATATTCCCAATCTCGGTCGCCGTCGCCACGTCCTCGGCCTTCACTTGAATCGGCTCGGTGTAATTCTTTGTCTTCTGGTCGCGCTCGAGGCGGCCGGCGACAATGCTTCTCCTCCACCGGGACAACATTTCCCTGAGCAGAGTCATACGTGTTCTGGCTCGGTCTCGTCGACACTGTTGTACTTGATCGGGATGTCGATATCGTTCTCGTGCTGGAGCTGATCCGGCAGGTTTCGCGGGATCATCATCACGGCCGACGCCCGTTTGTCGCGGATGGCCTGTTCGCGCCTGCCGGGGGTCTCCCCAGGGGCTCGAAGCCGGCTCCTGCTGCACGACCAGCCGCTCGGCTTCGGCCGGTGAATCGAACAGCTCGGGATTAAAGCCGTCGCCTTTCGCGATTCAGTAACGGAGGTGTTTTGGGTAAGAATTCCGTGCCGACCACGACCACCGTGCGCGGCTTTTGCTGCTGGATTGTCAACTGGATGATGCCGAAGACCCAGGATTGGATAGAGCAGAATCGGCAGGACGAAGATCATGAACAAGGTGCGCCGGTCGCGGATCTGATCGCGAACCTCTCGGCGGAAGATGACTATAAAGGTTGGACCAGCGCATATGGGGTTTCGTCGTCGCCTCAGAAGATCGAGTGTTTCGCTGGCGATGCTGAGACCCGGCGTGCTCGCCCACGGCCCCGGTCGCGGTCGAGCTCGATTCGGAGCGCATCGACCAGGTAAAAGAATAGCTCTTCCAGATCCGGCTGGTCAAACTGTTCCAGGAGCGCGTGGGGCTCGCCCTCGGCCTGGACGCGCCCCTTGTGGATGATCGCTACCCGTGAGCAAAGCTTCTCGACTTCGTGCATCGAGTGCGTGGAGAACACGATCGTCTTACCCAGGTCGCGCAGCTCGAGGATCTTCTGGAGAACCACCCGCGCGACCAGCACGTCGAGCCCGGATGTCGGCTCGTCAAAAATGAGCACGGGTGGATCATGGATGATCGTGCGAGCGATCGACACCTTCTGCTTCATGCCGGTCGACATCTTTGCGCCCAGCACGTCGCGAAAGTCGTTCATCTTCAGCCATTCGAAGATCGTTCTCCATTCGCTGCCTGAGCTGGTCCTGACTCATCCCGTAGAGCTGCCCGAAATACTCGACGAGCTCCCAGGCGGACATCCGATCGTAGATGCCCGTACTGGCCGACATGTAGCCGATGCGCGACCGCACCGCCGCGGGTTCGTCGAGAACATCATGGCCTGCGACGATCGCCCGGCCACTGGTCGGTCTGAGCACCGTGCTCAAGATCCGCAACGTCGTGGTCTTGCCGGCTGCCGTTGGGTCCCAGCAGGCCGAAGATCGCGCCGGGCTCGCAGTCGAACGAAATGTCCGAGATCGCGCTGACCCAGCCCCGCTGGTAATCGAGAAAGCGTTTGCCAAGCCCTTCGACATGGATCACGAATGGAGTCCCGGCAGGCATGTCGGCCCGCCCTTGATGGAAAGTTCTTCTGATGGGTCAGCCGGCGATCGTGCTCGACCAGAGCGAGCGCCGGTTCTTCGTCGATGATATTCGTAGAATACGTTCCGCTGGCGAGGAATGTAGCCCGACTCGCGGATCGCTCGCTTGATCTCGGCGAGCGACAGGTGATAAACCGTGCCGGCCGACGACACGACATTTTCCTCGATCATCAAGCTGCCCATGTCGTTGGCCCCGAAATAGAGCGCGAACCTGGCCGATCTTCGGACCTTGCGTCACCCATGACGACTGGATGTTCGGCACGTTGTCCAGGTACAGCCGGGAAATCGCCTGAGTCTTGAAGATACTCGAACGCGCCCGCGGCCGGGACGTCCGCCATGTCGGTGTGGTCGGGCTGAAACGTCCACGAAATGAATGCCGTGAATCCGCCGGTCTCATCCTGCAACTGCCGGACCCGCTCGAAGTGCTCGACACGTTCCTCGATCGTCTCGATGTGCCCGAACATCATCGTCGCAGTCGACCGGCCCCCCAGCTCGTGCCAGACTCGATGCACGTTGAGCCAGTCGTCGGTCATCACCTTGCCGCGAGTGATTTCCTTGCGAACCCGATCGACCAGGATCTCGCCGCCGCCGCCCGGCAGGCTGCCCAGACCGGCGCTCTTGAGCCGCTCGAGGACGATCCGCAGCGGAAGCTTGGAGACCTTGGTGAAATGATGGATCTCGGGCGGGCTGAAGCCGTGAACGTTCACCGCCGGGAAGTGGGCCTTGATATCCTGAAGCAGCTCCTCATACCACTCGAGCTTCAAGTGAGGATGCAACCCTCCCTGCATCAGGATCTGGTCGCCCCCCAGCGCGACCGTCTCGCGGATCTTATTGAGCAGCACGTCGCGATCCAGGACGTAAGCCTCAGCGTCGTCCACTTTGCGGTAGAACGCGCAGAAGTCGCAGACCGCCGTGCAAACGTTGGTGTAGTTGATATTGCGGTCGATGTTATAGGTCCGGTACGGCTCGGGATGGAGCCGCCGGCAGACCTGATCGGCGGCCTGGCCCAGCTCGAGCAAGGAGGCCGACCGGAACAGCTCTACCCCCTCGTCGAAGGTCAACCGCTCGCCGTCAACGGCGCGGTGCAAGATCGCGGCTACCGTGGAAGACAAGGCTCACTCCTTCGGGTGCCAGGCCCAGCCGTGCCGCCATCTCGGCGAATCGCCTCAAGCCGGCAATCTCGGGCTCACCCAAGTCGTAGGATAAAATGCGCGTGAGGTAATCGTAGCACGTAGCGAAATCGAGTCCCAGTCGGGGCCCGTGGATTCGAGCCAGCGAGGCCGCCTCGGCCAACCCCGTCGCTCGGCTCTGATCGAGCGCTTCGGGCAAATCGCCGAGATCGACGCCCGCGCCGCACCACCCACAGAGCGAACACGAACGGCAAGCCCGTGAGCGTGTGCCAGGCCTCTCCCAGGTCGACCACGTCGTAAAACGGCTCGCGGGCACTCTGCATCGCGCGGTCGCCGATCACCAGGACGGCATCGGCCGTGCTCTCCAGGACCGAGACCCCCAGCGGCAAATCCTCAACCCGCGCGGGACGCACCTGGTGCCTCGCGTCGAGCCAGATCCGCGCCAGCACCTGACTGGTCCGCGACCCGGCATCGAGCGCCAGCCGCTCGATCCGCCCCCAGGGCACTCGACTGAATAGCTTGACGCTATGAACCGGTCCATGAGCGGCGATCGCGAAGCCCGGAATAATCTCGTAGCCCCGACTGGCTCCGCGGAGATACTCCACCGACGGAATCAACGCGACGTCCAGCTCGCCGGCAGCCAATTGCTCGGCAAGCCGGCTGGGAACGTCCATCGAGAGCCTGACGTTAGGTGCATATTCGCAAAGCCCATAGTACAACGGCTTTGCGTTAAGATAACTGACCGCCCCAATCCGGATCGGCGTGGCCATGACGTCCGCCTCCTGGTTGCGAACGGGCTCCCGATCCTCGTGCTCGAGCACGATGATTCTCGCTCGATATCGACCTCTCAAGTCTGGCTTTCAATCTCTTCTGAAATTGTAGACAGCGCGGCTTGAATCGCAAGAGCAGGAGTTCGTGATTGATAATTGGGTGATGCCGGCAACGGCGGGATTTCGATGGAGAATTCTGTTTGAGCCGCTCATAATACGATCAACTGCAACGTTCGCTCGAAAATCGAGAATGGCCGCAAGGGTGCCTGAACAATTCTGCAATGCCCTCAAGCCTTAACTAACTGGTCGAGCCGTCCGCGTGGTGATAAACGGCGGGGTGAGAGAGCTTGAATAAAGATCGCGACAGATTCAATTGGATTCATTTCGGGAATTGGATGCTCAAGGCCCCCGTGACGCCGAAAGCCGCGGAAGCCCGACTGTTGGACCTCCGTCTGGATCTTGCGCAACTTCACGACGAATCCGGCCCGTGGGATGCTGTGTTCATCACTGGCGATCTCGCCTGGGCCGGGGAAGCCGACGAGTATCAACGAGTAAGCGAGCAGCTCGCGGAATTCCTTCAGGATCTGAGCGAACTTGGCTCATCGCCCGTTGTTCTGACTGTGCCGGGTAACCATGATGTTCAAAAGCCTCGTGGCGCTTACCATTTAAACTGACTTCCTATCTAGCAGACATGGATGAGCTCCGCCGGGCTCTTTGGAATCCGGATACCGACGAGCTGGGTCTACGAAAGGTCGTCGACGAAGCATTTTCCGCATACGAGCTGTGGTCGAAGGAACACAACCTGTCGGTGCCCGCGATCTACCATCGAGGGAAGGTGCCGGGTGATTTCGCGGCGACCATCCCGGTTGGAAAGCGAACAATTGGCGTTGCCGGATTGAACACGGCGTTCCTTCAGCTCACGGCAGGCTACGACTTCGATTTTCGGGACCGGATCGCACTCGATCCGCGGCAACTCGAGGCGGCTTGCGGCGAGAACCCGGACGCGTGGGCGAGCAGACATGATGTCTGCCTGCTATTGACACACCACCCTGCGTCATGGCTTAGCCTCGAATCGCGCATCGCATTCTATCGAGAGGTAGTCCCTCCGGGGCGTTTTGCGATTCAGCTCTGCAGCAATGCGCAAACGAATCATATCGAATGCATGCAAGATGGGCCGACTCTGCTCATTCTGTCGCCGCCATTCACCGACGATACTAAGGATTCCAGCTACAACGTCGGAAGCTTGCGACTCAATCCCAGCGCCGAACCGCTCAGGCTCCTGCCCAGATGCTTCTTCCCTGGAAAACTTGCGAAGTATGCGCCCGGAGAGCGAAAAACGGTCGTGACGGACGGTACCAGGCGCTTTGCCGTCGCCAAACGTGGGACGTACGCTGCCGAGCCTCTCGCTTCCGCCCTCCCGCTCAGTACCTTTCGACGAATGTTTAAGCTTAAGAAGGAGTCGAAGATCGACGAGCCTGACCGGCGTCGGAATCAAGCGGATCTTCGCCCACCGTTGCGAGTCGATTTTCTCGAAATCCAAAACTACCGATGCCTGGAGCGACTGACGGTCGATTTCGACCAGTCGTCTCGGATGCCAGGCCAATGGACGTGCTTGGCAGGCATCAATGGCGCCGGAAAGTCGTCGATTCTTCAGGCTCTGGCTATCGTTTTGCTCGGCGAGCCGTTCTGTCGGGAGCTCGGAGGCGATCGACTCGAACGGAGTCGACGGCTTGTCGAAACCAAGCGTGCGGATGCTCAAATTCGCGCGTGGGTCCGCCGAGAAAACGACTGGCACTACCTCGGAGTTGACTTAGGCAGCAGAGACGCCTTCTCCTCGCGAGCTGGCTCAGTCTATCTCAAGGGAATGTTCGACTTTTGGAAGGACATGCGGTCGCAGGTTGTTCTCGCTTATGGTGCGACCCGAAATCTGTCGGACTTCGTCGATACTCGATACCACGGCCTCACTCCGGATGTTCGCCGCGTGATGACACTCTTCGATCCGCTAACGCAAGTCGCCACGCCGAGTTCTTGCTCGGAAAGCAATCACTCGAGAAGCCGAGTCTAACGCCCCTTTTTGAGTCTTTGTTGGGTAAAGTCTTTGGTGAGTCGCTCGGGATGAAATCGGGCAAGGGGCGGGTTGTGTTTACGACCAGGGGCGAACCCGTCGGCGCCATCGATTTGCCTGATGGGTTCCGCTCCACGATCGCCTGGCTGGTCGATCTCTGCTCATGTTGGTGCGAGAAGTTTCCAGACAAGGCCGCGAGCCGAAAGCCAGAAGACATCGAGGCGATCGTTCTCATCGACGAGATTGACCTTCACCTTCACCCGTCCTTACAGCGAACGATCGTCCCCCAGCTTCGGCGGGCGTTGCCGCGCGTGCAATGGGTGGTGACCACGCACTCCCCTCTGGTCCTCTCGAGTTTTGATTCCGCCGAGATCATTGCACTCGACCGGACCGAGCCGGGCGGCGTGCGGTTTCTCGACCGCCAAATCCTCGGATTCACGACTGATCAGGTCTATGAATGGCTCATGGAGACTCCTCCAACCAGCGCGGCATTGGAACAGGAGCTGGCGACAACAGTGCGCAAGATGGCGGTCTCCGACGAGGAATTGGCGGAAATGATGGTCGTTTCGACCGACGTCAATGACGAGGACGCGAAGAAGCTAACACAGATGCGCCGTGAACGGTTGAAGAGACTCAAGCCATGAGATCGGTCGCGAGACCACGCGGTGTTCCCCCCACCCTGGCGTCCTCAGGGCCGGGAGGGATCAGATCCGCCCAAAATGAAATTGACCGCGACGCGAATCCATTAGTTGAACTGAGCTTTCCTGATCACTGGAACGAGGTCGATGTGCGGGGAGCTCTTTATGCTGTGCATGGCAAGGTATGCGCAATACTGTGGCTGCAAACTCCCAGGCAACGATCGAGGCGACGTCGACCATTTCCGCCCAAAGGGCAGATTGAACGAGGACCGAAACCACGGCGGTTACTGGTGGCTCGCGTACACTTTCGACAACTATCTACTCAGTTGTTCGCCCTGCAATAGCAACTGCAAGCGCGATCGATTTCCCGTACGAGCCGGCGCCGTACGAATCCAATATCCGACCCGAGTTCGCTTACAGCGCGAGGCACGTCTCCTGGTCGATCCCTCTCTGGATTCCGTCGAGAAATGGCTTCGCATCGATTGGTCAAAACCTCTTTGTCCGATCCGGCCTTCTGACAGTTTGACGAAGACGATCCGCGCCTGTGTCAACAAGACGCTGGAGTTCTTCCGGATCAACTTCGATCCGCGTCTCGTGGGCGAAAGGATTGAAGTTCGCGACAGCGTGATCGAGGACCTCGATGGAGGTCGCGTCGATATTGCTCGGATGAGAGCCATCCGCTATCGTCCTCACAGTCTAGTTGCCGCGCAGATTCTCAGGGATCTCCATCACTCTTTGCCCACCAAAGGCGAGGAGCTTCAATGGCTCCTGAGCGATCTTCTCGCCGATCTCGATCTCGTCACTCAGATCCTCGTTGAAGTTCCCAGCGGCCTTGCGTTGAAGCGGATGAAAGAGTTGCTGTGGTCTCTCGCATTCCTGTGGCGATACCCTCCATACGGAACCCAAGAGCAAATGGGAACGATCTTGAAGGAGAAAGGGGTCATCGACGGCGTGTCGGAGTACAAAAATCTCCTGTCGTGAGATCTCGTTGCGTTGCGCAATTACGATCAGCTTTGTTACTTCGCGAGCCGGTCAACGACGGCCGCACCGGCGACCTGTTCTATCGGACGGATGGGCTTCGGCTGGAACTCGAAGATCGTGATCTGGTCATCCCATGGCTTCATGTTGAGGCCCGTGGTTGGGACGACAACGTCCGACCGTTTTCGGAGAGTATAGCGCTCGGCCATGGATGCGAGCCAGGCAGAGGCCTCGGGACTCTCGGGGGGAATCTCAAAGGCGACGCAACGAAGGGGGCGTTGCGGTGTAACGAACGTCCAGCGTGGTCCGCCTCCTCGACTCTGTTGCGGCGAATAGATTTGCTGGTTGCACAGGTAGATCGCCGTTCGGGAATAGGCCGCGTGCCCTCGCTTCACCCCGAAGTCCCAGCGCAAGCACGCGAGTTCGGCACCCTTGGCCTGGTCCGGCCAAAATCGGCGCGCGAACTCGCGGACTTGATAATCGTAAACGGCCCGATAAGGATGTCGGAAGTCATCCGCCAGCATGACGACTCCCGTGACGCCCAAGGTGATGGTCGCGACCCGAATCGCCATCGCGCGGCTGGCCGGCCGGCGAATGCGTCCCAAAAGCGTGCTCAGGCCCAGGCCGGCCATCAGGCAGACGGCTGGTGCAACGTACTGCATGATGCGTGCCTCGCCTCCGTAGGGATAGAGCCTCAGAGCCGCGGCCGAAATCCCGACGCCCATCGGCATCACCAGCAGTGCGAGGCTCGTCCTGTGGCCCCGCCTCCAAAGTACGACCGCCGCGATGAGAACCAGGAGCAGCGTCGCGCTGCTGGCGCCTCGGTTGCCGCCACCAGGGTAAGCGAACATGCTGCCAGCGTGGGTCGCGATCAGCCAACTCGCCAGCCGCGCGGGCGAGTCGACCGGAGGGAAGGATTCGGACCAATACGTCCGGAGTTCCGGCAGCGACACGCCAGATTGCTGGCGGTGCATATAACCGATGTAGAAGAACGCCAAACTCACCGCCACTGTCAAGAAGTAGGCCGCCAGGGCGATATTCGGCCCGCGCCGTTGCGTTCTCAGGACTGAGGGCGCCAGCGCCAGGCCGATTCCGCCCTCGACGAACGCGGCCGGATACGAAGCCGCCAGCGCGATCGGCGCGAACCCGACCAGCATCCAGAGCCAACGGGTCCGTTCGGACGACCGCTTCGCCTCGATCGCGAGCGCCAGCAGTCCCAAAGCCACGAGTAAGTCGGACGCATAGGGCTTGGCATCGGCGCTATGTCGGATCGGATGCACGGAAATGGCGAAGATGGCCATGGCCAGGACTAGCGCCGGACCGTCCAACATTCTGCTGGCCACGCGTCGGAACAGAAAGACACTCCCGACCCCACACAACAGCGGACAGAGCCGCAACGACAGCTCCGAGAATCCGAGTATCTTGACCGACGTCAGCTCGGCCCAAAGAAAGAGGATCGGGCAGATCTGCCCATATTCCAACGGCGATAGGAGGTCGACGTAGCCTCGTCGAACAAAGTTGAGTGCGAGATAGGCCTCGTCGCCCCAGATGGGATAATTGGTCAAGTATCGGACAATCCTTAGAAACACCCCAAGCGCTACCAACGCCAGGACAGCTCCGTCAATCGATCGTCCATTCGGGATGAGTTCCGCCCTGACCGAACCATCCACGTGAGGCCCATCGGCTCCGACATCGAGTGATTCGTGCGGAGCCGGCCCACGCGCCAAGGCGCCGTGAACGGGCTGACCGACCTCGTGTGCAAACACTGAGACGTCCATGTTCGCCTGCTTCTCCAATCCCTTGAGGCCGGCCCTTTCCTCCAGAGTTCCTTAATATACGAAATCGGTCACAGACCACAGGGCGCTTTGAATTGTCTTCGGTAGAATCCGGGCTGATGGCCATTATGATTCCCCAGATCCCCGTCGATAGATGGAAGCTGTGGTCGAGATCGGCGAGGTCTGTCTGTCGGCTTTCGCTTCGCGAAAGCACGTCCTTTCGCGGAACGAAAGGCGATACACCTGAACGGTAACCTCCTCTTGAACCATGCCCAATCATAGCGTCATCGCCCAGGCGCGTCTTCAATGCGGGGGAGACTTCAATTGTTGAGAGATACCCTCCGAGGAAATAGAGAACGGCTTCGGTAGTGTGCTCTCGACCTCGGCCATGCCCGCGAAGTTTGCGAACCGGCCATTCGATTGACATCAGCGGCTGCCGGGGTAGGGCGTATTGATGCAGCATCCCCATGACTGACCACGCGAGCACGTCCCAAAGCTTGAACATCGGCGTCCGACTTGGGATCATACCGTAAACGGCCCTTGCCCGCGCTTTTGCATGTCGCGCGGCCCACGCTGGCCAGGTCGCAGTCCGGGAGGGAGAGCCCAGCATGGATCCCCACACGTTCGAGCGAAATCTCCCAAGGTTCGCCCCTGCCGCTCGCCGCTCTCTTCTGGCGATCAGAGCCATAGTTCGTGGGGTGAACGGTTTGACCCGCCGCGTGCGCAGGCGGTTCGTCGTCAGGTTGTCGTTGCGGGCAATGATCGTCCTTGTCCTCGTGTTCGGCAGCGGGTTGGGATGGATCGCCCGGCGTGCCAAGGTCCAGCGGGATGCCGTGGCCGCGGCCAAACGAGCCGGTGGAAGTGCTTGGTACGACTGGCAATGGAAGGCGGGCCGGCCCGACCCGCACCCCGGCGGGTTGCGTCCCAGCCTCGAAACGCCGCGTAGGCACATGATGCAAGCGGAGTTGAATGAAATCCTGGGCCAGTATACGGTCCCGCAACAGTCGATCGCCTCATGGCTGATGAACGGTCCGCTTGCCGAGTGCTTCAGCATTGTCGTTCATGTCTCCTTGAGCCCGCGGGGGTCGGATGCGGAGCTCGCTCCCATCGGGAACCTCGACCGACTGGAAATCCTGGACCTCAACTCATCCTCCGTGACTGACGCCGGAATGGTTCACCTCGAAGGTTTAAGTGAGCTTCAGACCCTTTATCTCAGCGACACTCAAGTCGGCGACGCGGGGCTCGCTCACATCGCGGGGTTGACGCGCCTGAAAGCGCTCGACCTCACCAACACGAGGGTCACAGACGCCGGGCTGGCGCAACTTGCGGGATTGAAAGGGCTAGAGGAGCTGTACCTTGGTGGCACCGGGGTCACGGATGCGGGACTCGCTCACCTGAGGAACCTGACCGCGCTCCGCAGGATGGACCTCGAAGGGACCCAAGTCGGCGACGCCGGCTTGGCTGATCTGAAAGGGATGACCGAGCTTGACCAGCTCGACCTCGATCGCACACGAATCAGTGACGCCGGGCTCGCTCACCTGAGCGGGCTATTCAACCTCCAGTGGTTGTCCCTCGGCGACACCCTGGTCGGTGATGCCGGAATGGTCCACCTGGCCAGCTTGGAGAAACTCTTCTATTTAAACCTCGGCCGGACGCGGGTCGGTGATGCCGGAATGCACTTCGTGGGGGAATTGAAATCCCTAGGGATGCTCTACCTTGATGACACACAGGTCGGCGATCGCGGGATGATTTACATGGCGGGGCTAACGGGCGTGAATTGGCTGCATCTTCGCAACACGCGGGTCGGCGACGGCGGCCTGATGTATTTCAAGAACATGAAGTATTTCCAAGGACTCTGGCTGGACGGCACGCGGGTCACCGATGCGGGGCTGGTCCAACTTCGGCCGACCTCGATTGGTTTTTTGTACCTCCGCAACACCCAGATCAGCGACGCCGGGTTGGCCCAGTTGTCTCAACCAAACTCGGGATTCCACGGTCTTCGCGCGGTAGGTATTCATCAGACGAAGGTCACCGATGCCGGAATCGACGCATTTCGTGATGCGCGGCCCAAAGTGCGTGTCCTCACTGGCTTACGGGATTAAAGGGTTCAGAGCCGCGGGATGCTTCGAACGACCTATGGGTTTATCGGGTGTTGATGTCCGATCCGCGTTTCCGTTTGTCATTCTTCTGGAACCCTAGCGGTTATGGGAAGTTGTTCATTAAAGAATGCTACCGATTCTCGGCGACGGCCTCCGTGGGCAGGCCGTCGTATCGATTGAATTCTCGAAACGAAGTTACGACTGTATCGAGCTTGCTACAAATGACAATGGGTGAGTTTATCGCAGTCAACGTAATGGCAGCGAAGCCCCACAACGAACTCAGGAGCAGCATCGGCGCGGCGATTGAGCTTTCGAAACGAACCTTAACGGCGCTCGTACGGCACCCAACCCTATGAAAATGAAGTCCACATTTTTGCATGAATGTCGAGAGTGAATTTCATTTTCGGAGTCCGTTCCGATTATTCAGGCGTCACACGTTATCTCAATTTCTGTCGAGAGTTATATCGATCCGTGGTGGTCCGATTATTCAGGCGTCACACGTAAGTCCAATGCCTGCAAGGCTGTGACGCCGTGACGGCGTTTTTGGCCCCTCACACCTTTGTGTGCGCTCTTCTCCGCTATCGTACCGCGGGTAGGGTCGTTCGCCCTTCCTTTCGGATGGTCTGAGCGGGAGGAGGCGGAGTCCGGCCGCACTTCGCATGACAGAAACGAGATCAGGCTCGGGAGTGAACATCGGAAATCCAGCGAACGAAGCCAACGTGACGCTGTACCAAACCAATGTGAAGCTGTACTCAGCATGTGGCCCTGAAATGGACCTCCGAATTCTGCCAAGCGAACCCAATGTGAATCTGTATGGATTATGCAGGACTATCGGCACGATGGGGAAATCCGCGAGTCAGAGGGTCTGGTCTTCGGTGCAGTCGTCGGCGGAGACCCAAGACCCGCGTTCTTCGTGTGTGAACCTTTGATCCCTTGCCCGTTTCCTGGTAGAACAGACTGGAGAGGTGCCAAGTTGATGTGCCGCGATGCATCCGATCGACCAGGGAACCTCGAGGATGTTCGCTGCCCCCGTCAAGCTGCTGGTGGATCATCGTTCATGAAAAATGCTCTCTTGAAATCCGCGTTCGGCCACGACGCATTTCAACCTGGGCAAGAGGAATTGATCGACGCGTTGCAAAGCGGCCGCGATCTTCTCGGCGTCATGGCCACTGGCAGCGGGAAGTCGCTTTGCTACCAGTTCCCCGCGGTCGAGCGTGCAACAGCGCTGCTTGGTGGTGTCTCCGCTGATCAGCTTGATGAATGACCAGGTCAAGAAACTGGAAATCGCGGGCATCCCGGCGGCCGGTTTGCACGGCCATGTTCCCCCTTCCGAGCGCCGGTTGGCGCTGGAGCTCTGGGCCAGCTCACCGCCTCCGTTTTCTCTATGTCGCGCCGGAACGATTCTCCGATGAGTCGTTCATGGCCGCATTGGCCGCGAGCCGGCCGGATTATGTCGCGATTGATGAGGCGCACTGCATCTCGCAATGGGGACACGATTTCCGGCCCGAATACCAGACGCTCGGCCGGCTCAAGGAACTCTTTGACATTCCCGATCGCGGCCTTCACGGCCACGGCCACTCCGCGAGTTCAGAAGGAAATTGTGGCCAACTTGAAGCTCCGCCAGCCCTTGGTGCGGGTCCATGGATTCTATCGGCCCAATCTTTCATTCGCGGCGGTGATGGAAGCCAGCGACCGAAGACGCTTGGAACGCATCATGGACGAGACCGATCTCGACGGCGCGTCGATCGTCTATTGCTCGTCGCGAAAGCGCGTGGATGAGTTGACGGGCGATCTCCAAAGAGCCGGACGACCGGCTTTCGCCTACCATGCGGGCTTGGAAGCCGATGTTCGTGAGAACGCTCACCGCCATTTTCGAGATGACGCGCGCGTGGTTATCGTCGCGACCAACGCGTTCGGGATGGGCGTGGACCGTCCGGACGTGCGCTGTGTGATCCACGCCCAGTTGCCTGGAACCGTCGAGGCCTATTACCAGGAGGCCGGCCGGGCCGGTCGCGATGGCCTTGCCGCGACATGTTTGCTCCTGCACAGTCCGGGCGATATCGCGATCCACGAGTTTTTCAACCGGCAATCCGTCGAGTCAGTGCCGCCCGAAAAGCAGGAACAGTGGCAGAGGCATCGACAAGATCAGCTCGACCTGATGCGCCGTTACGCGTATGGTGCCGGCTGCCGGCAGCAGGCGATTATGGAGTATTTTGGCGATTCCGAGAAGCTCCCGACGGGCTGCGGCCGTTGCGACAATTGCCAAACGCCAGAGGCTGCGCCGGTCGATGGGCAAACGCAAGAGACCGTCCGCATCCTGCTTTCGGGAGCCGCGCGGTTGGGGGGCCGGTTTGGCTCCATCCAACTGGCGGACCTTGTCACGGGAAGCGATACAGCCCAGATCCGGCGATACCAACATGAGCAACTACCCACCTACGGTCGCTTGAGCTCTCATGTCGAAACGCCAGGTTCAGGCACTGATTCAGGCGCTTCTCCGTCAGGGATATCTCCGACAAGAGGGATTACAGTATCCGGTCCTGGTCCTGACCGACGAGGGCAGGGAAGTCATGTACGATCGAACTCGCGCTCGGTTAGGTTCTTGGCAGCCCGCCGCACAGAAGAAGTCGCGCCGACGATCCGCCGGTTCGTCGAGGGGCTTCGTCCACTCAACCGTCGGAAGTCAACGCGGAGCTGCGCGAGGCAATCCGCGATTGGCGGTCCCGCAAATCGAAGGAGCTGGGAGTCCCGCCGTATACGCTTTTTTGGGACCGCACGCTTGATGAGCTTTGCGCCCGACGCCCGGCCACGCTGTACGACTTGGTGACTATCTGGGGCATCGGCGAACAAAAACGCCGTTCTTTTGGAGCGGAACTGCTTGCGCTGATCGCCTCGTACACCGACTGATTCGGAACTGCCGAAGATGGACTTTCAATACGGATCGCAATCACGGCTCTCACCAAAGATCGAGGACCAAACACCATGAATCGACGCAACTTTCTCGCCGCTTCGGCGGCTGTCGCAGCCCTCGCCCCCGCGACAAATTCGCAGGCTCAGGCGGCGAAACGGCTGAAGGTGATCATCCCCGTAATGAGTCCGGAGCAGCTTTCGGAGCTTCAAGCAGTGGCACCGGCGGTGGATCTGGTCCAATGTTCGAGCGAGGTCGAATCGGTCGAACGAGTCGTTGACGCCGACGCGTGCTATGGATTCCTCTCACGGCGTCTGATCCGCGCGGGCAAGTCCCTGAAGTGGGTCCAGCAACCGAGTGCCGGCGTCGAGCACTTGATTGAGATCCCCGAGCTCGTCGACGGGGCTGTCGTCTTGACCAACATGCAGCGCACCTACGGCCCGGAAATCGCCGACCAGGCCATTGGCTACCTGCTTGCGTTCACTCGCGACCTGGGACACTACATCCGCGCCAAGCCAGATCAGAAATGGGCCTCTCGAAGGGCTGAGTTTGTCGTGGACGAGCTGTCGGGCAAGACCATGCTCGTGATCGGGCTGGGGGGCATCGGCAGCGAGATCGCGCGCCGGGCTTTTGGCTTCGGCATGCGTGTCGTGTCGACCGATCCTAAGGTGATCGAACGCCCCCTCTTCGTCGAGGAGCTGCACCGGCCGGACGCGTTTCACAGCCTGCTCCCCCGGGCGGATGTGGTCGCCAGCGCAGTTCCGCTTACAAAAGTATCCAGGAAGATGATCGGTGCCCGAGAATTCGCGATGATGAAGCCGGGCACCATCCTGATCAATGTCTCGCGAGGCGGCGTGGTCGACACAAATGCACTGATGGCCGCACTGGACAACAGGCAGATCTCGGCGGCCGGGCTCGACGTGACCGACCCGGAGCCGCTCCCCGACGGGCACCCGCTCTGGTCGCGAAACGTGATCATCACCCCACACACCGCGGGCCAGTCACCCGGCGGCGACCGTCGACGACACGAGACGTTCCGCGAGAACCTCCGCCGGTTCGCATCGGGCGAGATGCTCCTGAACATCGTCGACAAGAAGGCCGGCTATTGATCTAACAAGCTTAGAACTCCATCCGCTGGAATGCCTTGATGCCGATCCGGAGCGGTACGATCGTGCCGACGACGCCGATCAGCAGGCTGCCCGCGATCGCCACGGTGAACCAGAACCGGAAGCCGCCGATCGACAGTGCCAGCCGGGTTGTGTCTGGATTCTCTTGACCCAGAAAGTAGAGGTGGCAGGGGACTGCTAGCGCCATCACGATCGCGAAGATGAAGACCAGGCTGACCAGCAGGTTGAGCGTGCCGCCGAATCCGACGGCGATCTTGGACGGGTCGGTCTCGCGCAAATTCGGCAACCGTGCTCCGAGGCCCACACTGATCCCCGACAGTCCCATGCACAGCACCGCCACCATCCCGACATGGAGTGCGATCATCAGTGGACTCATTCCCAGCATGAGGTCGCTCAAGAACACCAAGACCTCGGTCGCCCCTAGGGAAATCCCCACGGAAAAGGCAAATTTGCCCCAGAGAATCTGTTCGCGTCGCAACGGAAACAGGCCCAGCACCCAGAAATTGCGTCCTTCCAGTGAGAGGAGCGGAAAGATAAACCGGCTGGTGAACGTCGACAGGATCAACGCGGTCACTGAAAGGTTGAGAAAACTGACGAGGTTTCGCCATGAGGGGCTCTGAACGGCATAGCCCAGTTGGGGAATGTTCAGGAAGTAGAATGCGAGGAGTCCAAAGAAAATCAGGAACTGCGACCACTGGGCAGGGTCGCGCCGAAAGGTCCGCAGGTCTTTGAGGATCAGCAATCTAACCGGCCTCGACAAGAAGAAGAATAGGCGGTGGAACAAGGCGTCGAACACGTAAAGCCCCACGCGACGGCGGGCCGTCCGGCCCCCTTGGACCCGACTGTAGCCGCGGAAGTAAAGGTCGCGCACCATGGCTGCGGCGACCAGGTATCCCAATGCCGCATTGGACGAGAGCACCATCAAGTAGTATCCCGACTTCGACCACTCACCGCGGGCCGATGCGAGCAGACCAGCCGACATCCATCGGCTGGGCCAAAGCGGGTTCTGGCAAAATGCCAACCGGTTTTGCACGTTGCCCAGCCAGTCGCCGGTCGACGCGTCGCCCCGCGTCCGCCAGAGCGGGACGACCAGCGTGATTGCCAGGCTCACCGTCGTGAGCAGCGCCAGGGCCAGGACCATCTTTTGTCGTTTGGGAAAAACGTTGGCGGTCACGATCGCCGCCATCGCCCCGAGACTTCCAGCGATCAGGACAAAGGCGAGCAAGTAAATCAGGAACATGGCGTAGAACGCCGCCGGCGCCTTCACCGTGATCCCGTAGGCGACCATCAAGGGGCTGCCCAGCAGGAAAAAGCCCCAGCTCGAGATTCCGACCGCCTCGCTGAATTTGTACGCGAAGATCCGATCCGTCGTCGCCGGCATGGTCAACAGGAACGCACCCTCGCGCGAATGAAATAAACCTGTGTATGTGATGATTCCCGTCGAGAAAAATAGCATGACGAAAATCGATAGGAAGAACATGGCGAAAAAGTACTCAAAAATCGCCTTGAACAGCTCGTCGTAGAGACCGATGAATTCAAAACCGCCGAGGAAGAGTCCAAAGAGGCCCACCCAGAAAACGACGCTGCAAAACCCGATCATCGACAGCCGCAGCCGCGAGCCGGATAGAAGCGAGTGAATCGTATTCCTGGTCAGCCACCAGCGCAGGCGGCGCAAGGCGCGGGCCGTTTGCTCGGGCCGGATCTCGGGAACGGCGAACGGCTTGGCGTTGGGAAGTGCGAGCCTCATGGTTGCGACCTGGCCATTTCGGGCGGGAGAACCGCCGTCGGTCGTCAAGCGATGGTCACCGGTCAATTTCAAGAACAAATCTTCGAGTGGCCCGTGGTGCTGCACCTGGCGGCGAAGCTGGTCGAGCGTGCCGGTCGCCAGCATCCGACCCCGATCGACAATGCCGATTTGGTCGGCGAGCTCCTCGGCGATCGCCAGCAGGTGGGTGGACATCAGCACGGCACACCCGGATCGGGACTGGGCGAGGAACAGGTCCTTGACGATCCGCGCACTACGCGGATCGAGCCCTACCAACGGCTCGTCCACGACGAGGACCTTGGGGTCGTGAACCAAGGCGGAGGCGAACACGACACGCTGCTTCATACCCTGCGAGTAGTTCTCGCAAAGCTCGTCAACGTAGTCGCCCATCTCGAAGGTCTCGATCAGCTTATCGATTCGCTCGGTGGCTCGCCGCCCCTCGAGGCCATACATTTCCACCACGAACCTGAGGAACTCGCGCCCCGTCAGCTTGTCATACAAATACGGCTGATCGGGGACGTAGCCAAGCAATTGACGGGCCTGCTGGCTCGTCGCGTCGAAGCCCCCGACCTGGACGATGCCCGCGCTCGGGTGCCAGCAGCCCGCAGATCATCTTGATCGTGGTTGTCTTGCCAGCTCCATTGGGCCCGAGAAAGGCAAACAACTCTCCCGCACGGACCTCGAGGTCGAGCCGATCGACGGCGCACTTGGTCCCGAACCGTTTGGTCACGCCGCGCAATACGATCATGAGCCTGGCACCTTGGTTGGGGTCGCAGCGGCGCCGAACGGTCCGGCTGCCGTTCCAGCATCAGCCGCACGAAGGGGAAGGGCACCTCCTGGCGCAGAATGACGCCGTCGGTCCTGACCCAGGTCCGCAACGAAAATGGGTTCATGTGCTGCTCGACTTCAAACGTATTCACGGGGTTGCCGTCCCAATTGATCACGCCCCGACGCTTTCACTTCGACGCGCACTTTATCAACTTGTCCAGAGAACGGATTGATGACGCGCTGTCTCCCGACGCTGGCCCACATGGAGCCCCGGCAATCGATCCAACGGACCGAGCACGTCGTGGACCACGCTCCGAGGCTCGTACGGAAACGAAAACGTCTTGTTCAAGAGCGCGACCGGACCGCGGGAAACAATCTCCATCTTCGCTCCCTTGAGCTGGCCCTTGACCTTGACCAGAGTCCCGACGGAGTCCTGCGATTTGACTTCCATATCGAACGATGCAAGTTGCCCGGAGGGGTCGACTCGATACACGCTGTCGATCTCCAACTGAATATTCGCAGTGGTCCCGAACGGCGTTCCCTTGAGCAACCCGCCGGCCTCGAATTCGACCTCGCTGGTTAACTCGAACCAGCCGTCGGCCGTCGCGAAGTACCAGTGATCGCCGCGCCGACGGTTCGCCGGATATCGGGTGTCTTGGGATCATCGATGACTTGAATACTCCACCGCACCGCCTCATTGGAAACGCCCGCGAAGGCGATCGACCGCAAGTCCGGGGCATATCCCAAACTCAACTCGGGGAGGACATCCCAGCACAGCAGGCAGAATGCGGCAATCGACCAATAGATCAAGTATGGCCAGCGAGACAAAACGCGACGGCATGGCCCCGGACTCCCCTTTTGGGTCGTGATCGCTAGATCTATGCTAGGCCGGTCAGTGCTCCTGGGACAATGGTCGAATCGTCGCTCGGGCCGATTTTGCATGAGTCGGCGGTCGAAGCGTGAAGCATCGCGTCAATTCGTGTTCGACCGGAAATGCTCGGGTTGACCGAGTCGTCTTCAGATCGTATGGTTAAATAAGGTTCGACCACGTCTCCAAGTCAGAGGCCCTCCCTGGCGACACCACGACTCTTCGCCGCTGAAGGCTGGTCGTTTCCAACCCCCCGCGTCCCTATCACCCCGAGATCGGGATGTCCGATGCATAAAACGACCAAATTGTTGCTCTGGTCCGGTGTCTGCCTGGGTATTCTTGCCGCGATTCCGATCGGGATCTGGCTTTCGTTGACCTATCAGCCTTCTTACTATCGGGAGATGGTGCTCCTGACCGCGGAGCAGCGCGCCGGCCAGGCCAAGAAGTTCGTCGCCCAGAGCCTCCAGCTCCGGAACGACATCTGCAACGAACCGAACTGGGAAGCCGTCTTCTCGGATCAGGAAGTCAACGCCTGGCTGGCCGAGGACCTGGTCACCCATTTCTTGGACCAACTTCCGCCGGAAATCCACGAACCGCGGCTGCTGTTCGAGCTGGACCGAGTCACGCTCGCCTTTCAACTCCGCCAGCGCGGGGTTGAATCGGTCATCACGGTCGTGGCTCGTCCCCGCGTTCCCGAGGGGAACACGGTCGAGTTGACCCTGGAGAAAATCCGGCGCGGGCATCTTGCCCGTACCAGCCGACAATGTGATCGACCGGATCATCGAGTACGCGCGGCTCCATGGCGTTGACGTCGAGTGGACTCGCAAGGATGGTTATCCTGTCGTCGTCATGCGGTATACGCCGAACATCGAGCGCGAGGACGTGCAACTCGAGGAACTCCAGATCCGTGCCGGCCAGATCCGACTGGCGGGACGTTCCGATCGAGCCAAGGGGGCTTTCCAAAGACCCATCCTTCCCTCGCGGAAGGTGCTTCAATCCAAGTTTCCCATCCGAAAGTTCCAGGATGTCACACCGTCCGAACCCGAACGAGTCCCGGCGCAGCTCGACTTCACCCACCAGTTGAGAACCCGCCAGCTCGACCCGGATGTGCTCCGCCGACCAGAGCAAGACTCGATAGGTCCCTTCGTCCAACCGCCGGACCCTGCCCCGGTTCCCGGAGATCTCTCCCTCGTACTCCAGATAGAGCCGGCGGTGGTCTCCAATCGCCCGAGCCGGAAGATCCACGCCCGCGACAATCGGGCGCATCGATAGCCCAGGTGCGCAACACCTCGCCCGCCTCGAGCATAAAGTCCCAATGCACGCCGTCCCAAAGATGCTCCAGCAAGACAAACCGCGGCATCCCTCTCCCGATCCACCAAATTCGTTAAGAAAATGACGAAAATGGTCACACGGCCCATTCTAGAAACTCAAAAAGCCGCGATTCAAGATCCCAAACACGACACTCGACACCATAATGTACCAAAGTTGGCGAGAAGGGCGGTCAGATCACGGGCCTACCTGAATCGGAGTTGTGATCCGGTCATTGATCGCAATAAGACCTGGCTGGATGAAAGCGATCGCCCATGAATTAAGACAAAAAGAGAGGGTTTGTGTGACTCCCAAAGAAGTCTTGGCGCAGATCCGGCAGCGCGAGGTCACGACGGTCGACCTGCGGTTCATGGATTTCCCCGGCGTCTGGCAGCACTTTTCGATTCCAGCCGACGCTCTCAACGAGGAGACGTTCGAGGAAGGCATCGAGTTTGACGGCTCGAGTGTCATGGGCTGGCGCGATCAACGAGGCCGACCTGCTGGTTGTCCCCCAACCCGAGACGGCGCTGATCGACCCGTTCCCCGCGCAACCGACGCTGACCATGATCTGCAACATTCAGGATCCGATCACTCACCAGGACTATACCCGCGACCCGCGGAACATCGCGCGCAAGGCCACCAGCTATATGCGGAATACCGGGCTGGCCGATCAGTGCTTGATGGCACCCGAACTGGAGTTCTTCGTCTTCGATAACATTCAGTTCGAACAGAGGGGGCACGAGGCTTTTTATCACGTGGATTCGGTCGAAGGGGCATGGAACCGCGGCCGCTCGGAAACGCCCAACCTCGGTTATAAACCAGGCTCCGGCCTCGGTTATTTTCCCTGCCCGCCGACCGACAGCCTGGTGGACATCCGCTCGGAGATGGCTCAGCGCATGGCGGAGTGCGGGATCGCGACGGCGGCCCACTTCCACGAGGTCGCCACTGGTGGCCAGTGTGAAATCGACCTGGTTCCCCATTCTCTCGTGGAAAGCGCGGATCAGGTGGTGATGGCCAAGTATATCATCCGCAACGTCGCCCGGCGGGCAGGCAAGACCGCGACGTTCATGCCCAAGCCCCTATTCGGTGACAACGGCTCGGGGATGCACACCCACCTGACACTCTGGAAGGATAATCAGCCACTCCTCGCCGGGCAGGGTTACGCGGGCCTGAGCGACCTGGGGATCCATGCTATCGGCGGCTTGATCAAGCACGCGTCGGCCCTCTGCGCCTTCGCCAATCCCACCACGAATAGTTACAAGCGGCTGGTCGAGGGATTTCGAAGCCCCCACCAAGATCTCCTACAGCCGCCGCAATCGTGCCGCCATCATTCGGATTCCGGTCAACAGTCCGAGCCCCAGGAGCCGGCGGATCGAGTACCGTGCGCCCGACGGCGCCGCCAATTCTTACCTGCTTTTTTCGGCCATGCTCATGGCTGTCCTGGACGGGATCCAGAACAAGCTGCGTCCCGGCGAGCCACTCGACAAGGATATCTACGACCTTCAGCCCGAGGAGTTGGATACCGTGCCGACCACCCCGCGCTCGCTGGAAGCCTCGCTCGAAGCCTTGCGAGCCGACCACGATTTCCTGCTCCGGGGTGACGTTTTCACTCCCGACGTCATCGACACCTGGATCTGGTACAAGCAGACGCAAGAAATCGAGACGATCCGCGTCCGTCCCCATCCCTATGAATTCGCGCTGTACTACGACGTGTGAGCGGTTGGGCAGGCTCGCCGGTCGGACAATCTTCTCACGAAATAAGCCGGTCTAAGGCGAACCGTTGCCAGCCGGGGCGGAAGGGACCGTTTCGATTACGCTCGGCCCGTCCTGCGAGCCAGGCTCCGGCCGCAACGCGAAAAGGACGAGGGTCAGCGCGCCAGCGACCAGCATGTTGTCGGCGAAGTTGAAGATGGCGCAGTCGAAGCCGATCGCATCGACGTGAAAATGGACGAAATCGCGGACGTATCCGAAGACAAGGCGATCGTAACAATTGCCCGAGCGCACCGGCCATGATCAAGCCCAGAGCCACGGTCAGGACAATGCTCGCGGCCGCGCAGGAAAAACAGCCAGAAGCAAATGACGACCGCCGCGATCACGGAGAGACCGGCGAAGATCTGGCTGCTGTAGGGCAAGCCGGCACCGAATCCCCAAAGTGCACCCGTATTGTGACTGGTGTGCAGCTCCAGGATACGAGGGACGACCGAAACTGTCGCCGGAGGAGCGGCGACTTTCGAAAAGACGATCGACTTGGTCACCAGATCGAACGAGGTCCCACCAAGGGCGATCGCCCAAAACAGGATCCAGCGACCCAGACCCACGGTCCCTTCGTCGCTCATTCGCCGCCCTCCAGCTTCCTTGCACATTCAATGCAATGTCGAGCGTAGGGAATCGCCTGGAGCCGGGCCTTCGAGATGCAGCTCACCGCACTCCACGCATTGCCCGAACGTCCCTAGCTGCACACGGCCCAAAGCTTCGTTGACCAGTCCCAGCGTCCCCTGCTCGTTTTCGATCAGGCTGAGCGTGAACTCTTGATCGTAGTTATCCGTACCGAGGTCGGCCATATGCAACGGGAGGTTGGAGAGATTTCCCGTCGCCCCGGCATCGTCTCGCCCCAGAGCCTCGTCGGTCATCTGATCCAGGTCGCCCCGAAGCCGGGCCCGAAGGTTCTCAAGCATTGCCCGAAAGGACACCAACTCGTCAGTCTTCAAAACGCTCGCCATGTATCCCATCCCCTCTAACTTCAACCTTTATCGCGTCCCGGGAGGGATAGGAATTGCGAATCCTAGACCCTCGCATGGTTCTCTGTCAATACGAACACCAGTTTCACAACGATCTAAGATAGGCGATCAACCGGCTGCCTCGCTGTCCAGCGCTGCTTCTGCCACAATAAAGCCTACACCGATCCGCATTTTGAAAGCCACCCCCAACAGCTTGGTTTTTGGATTGGTGACCGCCTTGATCCGGCGGGCTCGCAGCTTCATCCGCCGATCGAAAGCGGTGCCGCATTTTCGAGTCGGTGAGTGATCGGTTACGATAATCGCATCCGAAGCAAACCGGCGATCTCCACCAAATCCGAGGAAAGAAGGCGGGGCCACTTGTGGGCCTCGATCAATCGCATGACCGCGAGCGCTCCGAAAACCATTTTCATCACCGGCGCGACCGGCTTGGTCGGCGGTCATGCGACCGAAGAGGCCCTGAACAGGGGCCATCGCGTGCGGGCCCTGGTCCGTTCGACCAGCGACACCCGATGGCTGGACCAGTGGGGTGTGGAGACGATTGTCGGCGACCTGGAGGATCCCCAGGCACTGCGTGCCGGGGTCATTGGGGCGGACTGGGTCTTCAACTGCGCCGCCAAGGTGGGGGACTGGGGTACGCTTGCAGAGTTCCGCCGCCTCAATGTGGAGGCACTCCGCCTGCTCCTCGACGCGGCCGGTGAAGTCAAGCTCGAGCGATTCATCCATGTGAGCTCGCTGGGAGTGTACGAAGCCCGCGACCATCATGGAACCGACGAAACGGTTTCTCCGGCCACGAATTCGCTGGATGCCTATACTCGGTCCAAGACCGAGGCCGAGGCGCTGGTCCTGGACTACCACCGCGCAACGAGGGCTCCCGGCGGCGATCGTTCGGCCAGGGTTCATCTACGGTGAGCGCGACCGTACGGTCTTGCCCAAATTGCTGGTCAACCTCAAACGTGGCACGTTTGCTTACTTCGGCTCTGGAGAGCAGCGCCTCAACTGCATCTACGTCAAGAATCTTGTCCACGGGCTCTTCCTCGCCGCCGAGAATCCCGCCGCCATTGGCGAAGTCTTCAACCTGACCGATGGCGAGCCGGTAACCAAGCGGCAGTTTGTTGGCCGGGTCGCCGAACTGGCGGGGTTGAGCGCCCCCACCCGACACATCCCAATAGCTCTGGCCAGGTTTCTCGCCAAACTCTTCGAAGGCGGGGCCAAACTACGAGGAGCTAAGAATCCTCCGATCATCAACAAGGCACGTTACAAGTTCCTCGCACTCAACCTCGATTACTCGATCGAAAAGGCACGCCAAGTGCTTAACTATCAACCCCCGTTCACTTTCGAGCAAGGAATCGAGCGGGCAATGGCCGAGCATCGTTCCATCAGCCGCCGCGTCCGGCAACGGTCGCCGCGGCAAGCTGAGATCCTGAGAGAACGTTCTTCGAACAATGCAACAACCGGAGAATCATCATGAGCAACGTGAAAGGCAAGCGTGTGGCTGTCCTCGTGGAGAAATTCTACGAGGACCTGGAGTTGTGGTACCCGGTGCTCCGTCTCCGCGAGGCCGGCTGCGACGTCAAGATCGTCGGCCCGAAGGTGGGTGAGACTTACCTATCAAAGCATGGATATCCCGCGAAGGCCGAGGTCGCCGCCAGCGAGGTCACGGCGTCCGACTTCGACGCGATCATCATCCCCGGCGGCTATTCACCCGACCACATGCGCCGACATGCGGCAATGGTCGACCTGGTCACCCAGGCAGCGAAGCTAGGCAAGATCCTGGCGTCCATCTGCCACGGTCCCTGGATGCTCTGCTCGGCGAAATGCCTCAAAGGCCGCAAAGTGACCGGTTTCTTCGCCATTCGCGACGACGTCGAAAACGCCGGCGGCATCTGGCAGGACGCTGCTTGTGTCCGCGACGGGAACATCGTCACCAGCCGCACGCCCGACGATCTGCCCGCCTTCATGGAAGGCATCCTCGCGGCACTCGAGGAGTCGCGCTGAACACCGGGAATCCTGGCGAACGGCAGTGAATCCGCTCCGAACCTAATTCACCGTCTGCTCCGCGGTGACTACTTCAAATAAACTCGTTGATCAGATTCTCGAGCATTCCTGCCGGCCGCTGACATTCTTGGCGGCGTCCCCCTTCGGGAGGATGTACGCTTCCAGATCGCTGAAGCTCCCTTTACCGGCTTCGACCCGACGGCCGAGCTCATAGTCCCAGCTCTGGTACCGCTCCTTGACGAAGGACGAGAGCCGGCCGTCGGCCTGGATCGCCGTTGCGATCTTCAAGCCGCGAGCGAAGGCATCCATTCCCCCGATGTGGGCATAGAACAGGTCGATCGGCTCGAAACTCTCGCGGCGCACCTTGGCGTCAAAGTTGACTCCACCGGTGCTGAATCCTCCCATGTCGCGAATGCAGAGCATGCACTGAGTTGTCAGATAAATACTCGTGGGGAACTGATCCGTATCCCAACCGAGCAGATAGTCACCCGTATTCGCGTCAATCGAGCCGAGCGCGCCGCGCCGATGGCGACTTGCAGCTCGTGCATCATCTCATGCCCGGCAAGCGTGGCATGGTTGGTTTCGAGGTTCAGCTTGAAGTGAGAGAGCAGGTCGTAGGTCCGGAGGAAGTTGAGGCAGGCGGCGGCGTCGGAGTCGTACTGGTGCTTGGTCGGCTCCTTTGGCTTGGGCTCGATGTAGAACGTGCCGTTGAAGCCGATCTGCTTCTTGTAGTCGACAGCCATGTGCAGGAAGCGGGCCAGGTGGTCGAGTTCTCGCTTCATGTCGGTGTTGAGGAGGGTCGAGTAGCCTTCGCGGCCTCCCCAAAAGGTATATCCCGCTCCGCCCAGGTCATGCGTGACCTCCATCGCCTTCTTGACCTGTGCCCCGGCAAACGCGAAAACGTCAAAATTCGGGCTGGTGGCCGCTCCGTGCATGTAGCGGGGATTGGTGAAAAGGTTGGCGGTTCCCCAGAGCAGCTTGACGCCGGTCCGCGCTTGCTCGTCCTTGAGGACCTTGACGACCTCGTCGAGATTGGCGTGGCTTTCCTTGAGGTTCTTACCTTCGGGCGCGACGTCGCGATCGTGGAACGCGTAGAAGGGAGCACCCAGCTTCTCGAAGAACTCGAAGGCCACCTGAGCTTTGCGCTGGGCATTGGCGACGGAGTTGCTGCCGTCATCCCAAGGTCGCAGGGCCGTTCCGACGCCGAACGGATCGGAGAGGACGTTGCAAAAAGTGTGCCAATAGACGACCGAAAACCGGAGATGCTCCTTCAACGTTTTGCCGTCGATGATTTCGTCGGCATTATAATGTTTAAACTCCAGCGGGTTCCTCGACTTGGGACCACCGTACTGGATCTTGGGCACCTCAGGAAACGACTCGGCCATCGACGGGCCTCTCGCAATTCGCGAAGCTCAGGAAAGCTGCACCAGCCACGCCGTTAATTTAAGAGGCCGCTTGGCTTTGAGCAAGACCACTCCGAACGCTTTCGATCGACTACGCTTTGAGCCGATGACTTGCCGCCGGAGTGGATAACTGCTATTTTCGAGGAATCGGTTGGAGCCGACAGGCCCGGACTGCTTGCTCCAACGCCTCGGGCGGCTAACTCAGCGGTTAGAGTGCCATCCTCACACGGTGGAAGTCGCAGGTTCGAATCCCGCGCCGCCCATTAGACTTACGTCAATTCTGTGCGCCTTTCGCTGCACGCTATACGGCGTAAATCTTGGCGGCTCTTTAGCTTGTGGCCGCGACTCATTCTTGCGAATGGCGAGTGGACGATGCCACTCATTCGTCACCCACAAGCAGTGTCGCACGGGGAACGACGGTAGTTGCGCCGTGCGGGTCGCGCCCACTGGCGCATGGTCTGACGTGCCAGAGCAGTTCTCGTCGTGCGCAGACTGCAGCTCAGTAGCCCCTCTGGATCGCCACGAGCGAATCCGCAACGGCAGTGGCCGCACCGTCAATAGTCTTCAGGTCGGCGGACTCGGTCGCCGTCTGTTCGAGCAGGCTCGACGGACGGGCAGACTGGGCAGGTACCACGCGTGAGGTCTCGTTGCGTCAGTGCGACGACCTGCTCGCAGGGTGATATCCACGAATCATCTTGGAGTCATCGTCGGTCGTACGCATCGCGTTCCACCTACGACCTCCGTGGCGTGGTCTGGTGCGTTGCCCGGTGGTCCAGCAGGTCGCCTGATTCTCTGAATTCTCTCATTCCCCTTTCACCGCGGCTTTCACGGGATTTGCCAACTGCAGTTTCCAGTTCTTGATGCCGGTATTCTTCAACTTGAGATCGCTGGTGATGTAAATCAGCCGGTCGGTCTCTCGCGTCGGATAGCCTTGCTCCTTCGCCCAGGCCGCTTGCGAAAACCGCTGATGTAGCCAGGCGGGCATGATGGACTGTGAATAGACGGTGGCCGTGACTTCCAGTTGACTCGCGTCGATCGCTTTTCGGTTCAGGCTGATCCTGTAGGTAAGGTTATCGATGCGGGACTTGGGGCCGCCGCGTAATCCGGATCAGGTGCGTACTCGGCCGGACGTGCGTCCGCGGCTGGCGCTAGCCCGTCATTCGGCATGGGATGAGCACCGATCAGCGGCTTGCCGCCGACCACGCTCGGCCCTTCGCGGTCCGTGGCTTTCATGAACTGTTTCATAATGCCGCCTTGCGGATTATGCCGACCGGGGTTCGCAGGGTGATGTGAGGTGGACCCCTGAAACTGGACAGCTCGGGATGTTATACTGATCGACGTTCGCTGTTCCATCCCGAAGCGTATCATGGCCGGTTCACGCAAGCGACATCCGGCGAATCGCTCGGGTCCTTCACTGCCCGAGGCGGCATAATCAGAGAGCATCCAGGAAGGTCACTCCTGTCCTCGGGCCCGGTGCACGTCCAACCGCATAACCATTGGTGAGAGCTTCTCCCAGTGTGGCGTCGATCGATTACCGCCGCCGGTTCGCCCGGTCGGCAGCAGCGGGTTGACGCCCAACAAGCCGCCGGGGAGAATATCGGGGCTGCTCCGTCGGGTGTTGCCGGGATTCCTCGCCTCCGGGAGAACCGCTCATGAACCGCGACATCCTGATCGCCGCGAGCCTGGCCATCGCTCTGCTCGGCCCCTGGCCTCGAGGCGCCTCGGGACAGGCGAAACCGGTCCACCACGTCCCCGTGACCGGAGAACATGCCCCTGGAGTTGAGCTGCTGGATGCCATAATGCTGAAGTACGGCCGGGACATCGGCTGCTCGGCGGCCTCGCTGACGATCGCCCGAGGTCAGCAGATGCTCTACTCGCGGTTACGGGTGGCTCGACCGCGCGGATACCCGGCCGATGCATCCGGACACCCCGATGGGTGTCGCCAGTTGCGACAAGCCGTGGGAGGAAGCGGCGATCCACCAGCTCGCGCTGCACGGCAGGATCGACCTGAACGCGTCGGTCTTCCGCGTGCTCAAGATCAAACCCGCCGGCCCGGTGGTCGACAACCGGATGTATGACATCACCTTCAACCACCTACTTGAACACAAGGCGGGCTGGCAGGGCGAGCCGCTGAACCGGGCGAACCAGGCGTACGAGGCGGCGCGCGACCGGGCACGCCGGCTCCGCCGTGGTCCGAGGTCCTTCCTGTCTTGCTTCGGCACATCATGGTGCAACGGCTCGCCTGGACCCCCGGCGAGAAGTCGGAATACGACAACATGGGCTATCACGTGCTGAAGCTCATGATCATGCGCGTCTCCGGCCGGAGCCTGCCCGAGTATTACCGGAGCGAGCTCTGCCACCCGTTCGGCTTGAGCGAGGTGAAGTGGATCAGGCAAGGCGGCGTCCACCGCCTGGGCGAGCCGCCGAGGCTCTGGAATGGCCTGCACGGCGAGGAGAACGATGCGACGTCCCTCGGCATCTCCACGCCGGCTCTGTGTACCTTCATGCGCTGCTACTGGCTCAACGGCTTCCCGCGCGACACCGGGAACCAGGTGTGGACCATGTATGGCGCGTGGGACAATTCGACCTCGATGATGCAGTGGCGGCCGGACGGGATCAACGTCGCCTTCGTCTTCAACGGCCGGGGGGGCGACGTGGCTCACGACAGCATCCGGAAGGAACTCGACTCGGCGATCGACCTGTTGATCCGACAGCACCGGATCCCTCCGCCACCGAGGCTGGCGCCAACCTGCTCGTCAACGGCGGCTTCGAGCACGGCCCTGCGGTCGGCGGCTACCTGTCGCTGGACCCCGGCTCGACCGCGATCGAGGGGTGGAAGGTGACGCGCGGGCAGATCGACTACATCGGCGACAATTGGAGGGCCGCCGAGGGCAAGTGCAGTCTCGACCTGCATGGCTCGCCCGGCTTCGGCGGCATCGAGCAGACGTTCGCGACCGAGAAGCGTAAGCGTTATCGCGTCACGTTCGCCCTGGCCGGGACCCCCGGCGGCAATCCCCCGGTCAAGCGGATCGCCGTGAGCGCGGCCGGGAAGTCGGCGACGTTTTTTTTCGATTCCACGGGCCGGAATTCTAATGACATGCGCTGGGTCGAGTACGCCTGGCACTTCGAGGCAATCGCCAGCCGGACAGTCCTGGAGTTTCGCACCCTGGAGACGACCGACCCGAATCTCGGCCCTGCGCTCGACGAAGTGTCCGTCGAGGCCCAGTAGCGGTGCCAGCGGAGCCTCAGCTCGTCCCGCTTCCAGGGTGCGCCCGATCCGGCAGTCCGGCACGAGCCGGCGCGAGGTGACGGCGATGGGCCGAACCGAGGTCAGCGAGGGCGTCCCAGGGTCGCTGGCTCCCGGCGCGGAAGATACGCTTCGGCTGGCCGATCCGGGCTGCGCGCTTCCGATCGATCCCATCGAACCGGCCTCGGACCAGGAGCCTGCCCCGGGCCCGGTAATACGGGCCTAGCGAGCCGTGGGTTACCGTGAAGGGAAGCGTTGCGAGAGACGAAAGACCAGGATGAGGACCGCGCAGCGCGAGAAAGAAGTCAAAGAATATGACACTTCTCGCCAGCACCACCAGGAATTTCGGCACACGTCGAGCAATTGGCGGAGGGTGACTTGGCCCGTACACCAACCCGAAGCGTGAGCGAGGTCGCTGCCTTCGCGCCACGAGAGACTGCGGCATCCCTCGCTCACGCTTCGGGTTAGTGTGGCCGTTCCCGCTCGTTCTGGTGGTGTTCAGCGAGAATTCCAAATGCGTGCGGCTTCCTGAGCAAACCGGTAGGTTTGTGAGACCAGGCCCAGCGCGACCCGTGGGCTGTCGTTAATCTCGACGGTGCTCTATCGCGCAGGATCATCGGTCCAGAGTGTCGCGTTGGTGTTGATCGTCGATCCCTTTCCTCATTGAAAGCGGACCGAGCGGCTTTGCCAATTCGCGAAAGTGGTTAATGAGATGCAGAGCGGCGACGCGACGCCTGCGCTCTGCGGCAAACGGTCAGCATCACGACTCCGAGCAGGAAACATCCTCTCGTTAGGCCTATTTACCTATACTGCGGGCCGACCGCCATTGTGGGCCGGATTCTGTTGGATATGGACATAATTAACCTTTTT
>CAVRFS010000121.1:0-68701 GCA_963720335.1 uncultured Planctomycetota bacterium
CCTGAATCCGGCGCCGCGCTCTCGTCCGCGCCGAGCTGAGCTGATGAGCAGAGCGGAGGTCAGCCTTGGCGGAGATCGCGCGATCATGCATCCGATGAGGCAGGTGCGGCGCACTGAAGTTGCCGTGCGAACTCGATCAGGAACCGGACGTCATCAGGCTCCAGGTGATCAACAGGCAACCCGTGAACGAGCCGGTTCCTGTCGTCCAATCGACGTTGCAGTCGATCAAAATCCTCGTAAGAAATGACGCCATTGGAGTACAAGGTCTTCAGTACGAAACGAGGGGCTCCGTCGCCGATTTCCAGGTTCTCTCGCCGAGCAGCCGACCTCATCGCCGACTCAATGGCGGACCAGACAAGAAGAAAGGCCGCGCGCGGTTTGTCCGAATCGAGCGACTGCTGTGCTTCCGCGAGCAAAGAATCCACATATTCCGGGCTCGGTTCGCCGTCTTCAAGCGGGATCCTATCCACTCCATCAGGAGGATAGACAACCAGATCGTAGCTCCAGCCGGGAAGAAACTGCTTGACAGCGAGTTTCAGCGGACTGATCTCGTGCAATTGATCGCGTCGTTTGACTTCGATCGCCACATACTCTTGATCTTTCTGGGCGAACAAGTCGAAATCGTCTCGTAGGTGATCGATCGGTTGCGGAACAACGCCTTCTCCCGCGGCCATCGTGACACGATAGCCTTCGGATCGGTACTTCTCCGCAACTTGTTCCAGCATTTCGTGTTTAGTCATGGGGTCACTTCAGAGGAGTCATAATTGGGTGCCTGATCCACCGTGATGTGAAGGAATTCGACGCCTTGAGAAAAGGCTCGAGCAGAACCAGTGAAAGGCCGCTAATTTGGAAGAACCCATCGATACTCATTTTTTGGCTATTCGTCTGAGTGATCCAACGATCATCCTTGTAAACAAGACCAATCAAGGCGTCCTGGATTGGCTTAACCATGTTGTCAGTGTCGATCCGAACGGCTTGTCCTGGGTGATAGTAAGTCACAACAATCATCAGTTTCGACTCAAGCGGAGATCGTGATCCCCACACCTTGGCCGCCGAGGATCGAACCATCCCTCGCCAGTCACTGAGTTTGGTCTTGTTATGTGATTGGTGAGATACGGGCGGGCCAGGCACAGTGAACTCAAGTAACATCGCTCTAAACCTACCTTCATATTAATATCCATTTATATTTAATTTATAATTAAATTTTATTATTGCGGGACCATCTCCACCGCTAATTCTGATTATACCAGCGAGCCCAACACCTCGTCTTTAGCAGAATTCCACAACGGCCGTGCACGAATCGGCCGCGCCGTAGTAGATGAGGTATGAGCCGTTGGTTTCGACGATGCCGGTGGGAAAAACCACATCGGGGACGAAGCCATGACGTTCGAAATCGGCGGTGGGCTCGAAGATCGAGGTGTCCGTGCGACTGAGTACCTTCGCCGGGTTGTGCCGAGTCGAGGAGCAGGACACCGGTCGAGTATGTGCCCACCTCGCCAGGCCGGGTCGGCTGGCGGTTTCCATGGTAAATCTCGAGCCAGCCATCGGCGACGCGCACGGGCGGCGTGCCCGCGCCGACGCGGCCGGTCTCCCACTCGGCGCCGCCGCCGTGGAGGCAGTCGTGGCCGCCCCAGTGGATCAAGTCCAGCGACCACGCGACCCACATCTCGGGGCGGCAGAACGGCGTCGCCGCGTTCGGTCGATGAAGCGCGACATAGTTTCCATCAACTCGCTCTGGGAACAACACCACATCTTTGTTCTCCGGGCAGAAGATCACCCCGTGCCGATCGAAACGGCGGAAGTCGGTCGTGGAGGCCAGAGCCGTCGCCGCTCCATGGCGCGAAACGGCGACGTAGGTGAAGTAAAACCGCTCGCCGATCGCCGTGATCCGCGGATCTTCGACGCCAAATTCCTCCAGCGCCGAGTCGGGGAGGAACCGAACGTCGGTCACTTCCTCGACCGAACGGCCGTCGCGACAGCGGACCGCCCGCAAATGCGAGATGAAGGTCAGCCGCACCAGGCCGTCGGCCTTGCGCTTCACGACCCGCGGATCAAGCACCTCGATCTCGACTGTTGGGGAGCCAGTCGATCGTCAAGCCTTCACCGGGTACCCAGCGCGGCGATGCCGTGAAGCCAGGCCGGCGCTCGCGCGGGCGTTCCGCCACACGCACCAAGAGAATCACCTCATTTCCCGCGAGAATCGCGCCCGGGTTGAATACTCCAACAACCTCAAAATCGTCGCGCATCGGCTCGAGATCGCTGGGACTCAAGAGCAATCGCTCGAAGTGCCTCTTCAGGATCATTCTCGGCTCCTTTCCCATCATCTGCGAGCCGTCAAGCCTGAGCCAGCCGGTCGGCCGCGCAGGCGACGGCCAGGGAATCTCGGCCGTTGTCCTCGCTGATTTTCCGAGGGTGGGAATGGTCGTCGATCCAAGCAAGCTGGTCGGTCATGACCGCCGCGGAGCAGCTCGCAATAACGGTGCGACTTGACGGTTCCCTCACCCCAAGAAAGGTCGAACGTCTGGTAGACATCGAGGGACTTGTGCCGTCCCTCGCAGGCTCGATCCTTGCGCGCCATAGCTCATGGCGACGTCGAGCCGCGCTCCCGGGAAAATCTCGCAAATGGCGCGGGTGTCTGCCTCATCTGCGATCGCGTGGATCTTGACTCGGGTCGGTACCCAGTCGAAGAGGGTCACATCGCCCCGCTCGAAGACCAGGCGCAGTTCCTGGCGGTCCATCCGTCCGGCCTGATGGAAACCGTGATAGAAGTTGACCAGCACCGTCGGACTGTAGCGGACCGTGCACTGAACGTGCTCCTCAATCGGAGGCGAAGAGCCGGGACGCAGTCCACGCTCCGCGGCAACGACCGTGCCCGGCGCCGAACCAACCGGCGAACATGTCGAAAAAGTGCACACCATGTTCGATGAAGATCCCGCCGCTTTTCGTTCGGTCCCAGAACCAATGCGTGGGCGGCAGATTCTCGTCCGAGGCGTAATTTTCAAAATAACCGTGCAGCGGCTCGCCCAGAGTCTTCGACTGGATCAGGCGGCTGACCGCATCGTACACCGGGTTATAGCGCTGCATCAGGTTGGCCAACAACAACCGGTCGTGCTTCCTCGCTTTCGCGATCATGACATCGGCCTGCTCGACCGTCATCGCCAGTGGCTTCTCGCAGATCACGTGCTTGCCGGCCTCCAGTGCGGCCATCGCCTGTGGATAGTGGAGAAACGGCGGTGTCGCGATGTAGACCAGATCGATGTCGTCGCGCACCAGCAGCTTGTCGACGTCCTCGATATCGGGGATACCGAACCGCAGGGCCGCGGCGCGGGCGGCCTCCCGATTCGTTCCCGCCATGCCGGCCAGCTTCACGCCCGGCACCTGGCTAAACTGCTGAAGCGCATAGAGACCGAAACCCCCACAACCGATCACACCCAGCCTGATCTCACCCGAGTTCATGGTCACTCCGTTTATGTTGAATCTTGTCCGTCGATGCCGATGAACCGGATCCTTGACCGACGTCAGTGTCGAGCGTGCGGTTGAGCGTTGTCAAAGTCGTCGCGGCCCACTGCGGCTTGCTCGGCCGGCAACGGAGGGATCGATCGCGTCTTCACCATACCAGACGGCCTTGCGGTAGGGTCCGGCGTCGTAAGCGCGGTCGAAGGCCGCCTGCAAGTCCAGCAGCACGGCGGGTTCTGGCGGCAAGAGCGGCACCGCGATCACCGGCAGCCGCTGCTCCAGCCGGATTGGATACACGAAAAAATCTTTGGGCAATCGAAGCGGTGCACCGAGACGTGATAATCGAACCGACCAGCCTTCTCACGTGCGAGATCGAGGGGCATCGCGGTAACGTGCGTTCCGGCGCGGAGCAGATCGATCTCGATCAAATGAGCCTGACCCGCCAAAACTTCCCGCTGCTTGGCGCGATACTGATCGTAGCCCTCGTCGCCCGGCGTCTTGTTGGCCGGGCTGACGACCTCGATGGTGGCAATCAGCCGGTCCTGCCCACTCCACCGGCCGTGGATCTCGAGGAACGGCTCGATGTGTTCGTCATGGATGACCTCCTCGACCGTGATCACAACCGGTTGGGCAACTTCGAGATCCGTTTCGACTTCCGGCTCGGCGACCGCGACTCCGCCGTGTTCCGAACCGCGGATCGGGCCGTTCGCGACGCTCGCGCATGACGTTGACATCCGGATCGACATAACGCTGCGATCGCTCGAGCCAGACACGCTGGCCGGACTGCAGCGTAATACGCGTCGGGCAATCGGCGCTGCAATTCGTCTTTGAGGAAGGTAATGAGAGCATCATGGAGATCCGGGAAAAACCGCGGATGCTCCAGGTAAGGGTCCATTCCGGGGAATGGGGATGGCATCGGACAGCTCCGAAGTTTTTCCGGCGGATCAACTCCGTCATTCTCTCTCTTCTCGCCGAGCCGGTCAAATCGAGGCTGGCGAACTCGGATCGTCCTGACGCCTCAATTCAGGGTAGAATGAATGGGGTCGTCGCTGGACGAACGACAATGTCTGAACCACGACAGAGGGTTTCCGCATGTCCATAGCCACCCCCGCCGTCCGCCGGCTCCGGCTTGGTCCTCGATCGGCCGGGCAGTTGCTTACCCCGGCGGAATTTGACCGCGCCCGTTTTCAGGAAGGCTGGCGCGTATGAACTAATCAACGGAGTCCTCGTTGTGTCTCCAACTCCATCACGAAAGGAACGTCATCCCAACGAGGAGCTTGGGATGCTGGCTCAGGCACTACAAGGAAGAGCATCCCCAAGGATCGTCGCTGGACGCGAACTTGCCCGAGGAGATGATCGAGACCAAGCAAAACCGCAGGCGTGCGGACCGGGCGATCTGGGCCGGGCTGGGGCGTGATCCGGAAGAGGGAGAGGTCCCGACGATCGTTGCCGAATTCGTGTCGTCGGGTAAGGTTAACCAGGAACGGGACTATGTCGCCAAGCGGGCTGAGTATCGCGAGATCGGCGTGCGGGAATACTGGGTCATCGACCGATTCCGGCGACCTTGACCGTTTTCCGCTTCGGCGGTGAGAGCGACCAGGAGCTAATCATTTCGGAGAAGCAGAACTACGAGACCCCGTTGCTCCCCGGTTTCGTGCTCCCGTTGGCCCGGTTGTTGACTCTGGCCGATCGCTGGGCCAAGAAGAAGCCTGGCCAACTTTGAAACGCGGATCAGTAATGGTAGTCGATGACGATGATCCAAATCTTCTCGATGACATCGTGGGGATTATCAGGCCATTGGTAATCCTCCAATCTCGATAGAGGGCGCAAGGCTTTTCGTCGTGACCCCATTTTTCCGCGCTATGGGTTTACTCGATGACTTGGAAGGCGATTGTCCTGCTTCTCGCCGGGTTGGTCAAATCGGGCCGTCGATCTCAGATCGTCGGATAGCCTCGATTCGGAGTAGAATGAATGCGATCGTACCTTGGACGATCGACAATGTCTGAACCAGGACAGAGGGTTTCCGCATGTCTATAGCCACCCCCGCCGTCCGCCGGCTCCGGCTTGGTCCTCGATCGGCCGGGCAGTTGCTTACCCTGGCGGAATTTGACCGCGCTCGTTTTCAGGAAGGCTGGCGCTATGAACTAATCAACGGAGTCCTCGTTGTGTCTCCAACTCCGTCGCGCAAAGAACGTCATCCCAACGAAGAGTTATGATGCTGGCTCACGAATTACCAAGAAGACCATCCCCAAGGGTCGTCGTTAGACCTGACTTTGTCTGAAGAGATGATCAAGACCAATCAAAACCGCAGGCGTGCGGATCGGGCGATCTGGGCTGGGTTGGGGCGTGATCCGGAGGAGGGAGAGGTCCCAACGATCATTGCCGAGTTCGTGTCGTCGGGGAAGGTTAACCAGGAACGCGACTACGTCGTGAAGCGGGCTGAGTATCGCGAGATCGGTGTCCGGGAATACTGGGTCATTGACCGCTTCCGCCGCACGTTGACCGTCTTCCGCTTCGACGGTGAGACCGACCAGGAGCTAGTCATTTCGGAGAAGCAGACCTACGAGACCCCTCTGCTCCCCGGTTTCGTGCTCCCGTTGGCCCGATTGTTGACTCTGGCCGATCGTTGGGCCAAGAAGAAGCGGACCTGAATGAACGCCATGCGTGCATAGGCATTTCGAACGACGAAACCCTTTCATCTCATCCTGTGCGATATGGCGACCGAGATCTCGCAAGCACCGCTGGTCGGCGTGGTCATGGGGAGCAAGTCCGACTGGGAGACGATGCGCCATGCCTCCGAACTTCTGACTGAGCTGGGCATTCCTCATGAGTCGAAGGTGGTCTCGGCTCATCGGACTCCTGAGCGTCTCTTTGACTATGGTCGCGAGGCCGAGGCTCGCGGTCTCGAGGTCCTGATCGCAGGCGCGGGCGGGGCGGCCCATTTGCCGGGGATGCTGGCGGCGATCTCGCTCCTGCCGGTGCTGGGAGTTCCGGTCGAGAGCAAGGTGCTGCGCGGGGTCGATTCCCTGCTGTCGATTGTGCAGATGCCGCGTGGCGTTCCCGTCGGTACACTGGCCATAGGCGGCTCGGGCGCGGCCAACGCGGCGATCCTGGCGGCGGCGATCCTGGCGCGGAAGTATCCCGCGATCCGCGCGTCCTTGGCCCGGTTCCGCCAGTCTCAGACCGACGCCGTGGGAGAGTCGCCCGTATGATGACGAGCCCGCATCCCGACTGTCCCGCCATCAAAGAGAGCGACGCTCTGTTTCCCCCGGCGTCGCTGGGCGTGATCGGCAGTGGCCAACTGGGACGCATGTTCATCCAGGCGGCGCAGCGGATGGGCTATCGGGCCGGAGTGCTCGAGCGCCACGGAGGAAGCGCCCGCGGCGCAAGTGGCTCACTGGACGGTCGTTGGGCCTCCGGACCACCTACCGGCCTTGCGGACATTCGCCGACCAAGCCGAGGCGGTGACCGTCGAGTTCGAGAACGTCTCGGCCCCCGCGCTGCGGTGGCTGGCTCGCCGACGGCGGGTGCGTCCCGGCTGGCGAACGCTCTGGATCAGCCAGAACCGGCTGCGAGAGAAACGCTTTCTGGCCGGCCACAACATCCCGCATGCGCCGTGGCGGCCCGTTCGCAACCGAGGCCGAACTGGACATCGCCGTTCACGGACTGGGGATGCCGATGATCCTCAAGACGGCCGCTTCGGGCTATGACGGCAAGGGGCAGATCCTGGTCGAAACGGCCGATCAGGCCACCACCGCCTGGGCCAGCCTGGGCCGATCGCCTTGTGTCGCGGAGGGTTGGGTCGATTTTGCCGCGGAGCTTTCGGTCGTCGTGGCCCGCGGCCACGATGGCCGTGCGGTTTGCTACCCGGTCGCCCTCAACCGCCATGAAAAGCACATCCTCGACACGACGTTAATGCCGGCTCCGGTCGGTCCGATCGTGGCTCTGGAGGCGCGCGGACTGGCCCTCACCGTGGTCCAGGCGCTGGAGACCGTCGGGGTGTTGACCGTCGAGTTTTTCCTGACTGCCGACGGACAGCTCATGGTCAACGAGATCGCCCCTCGCCCGCACAACTCGGGCCACTTGACGATCGAGGCGGCCATCACCAGCCAGTTCGAGCAGCAGGTGAGGGCCCTGTGTGGATTGGCGCTGGGCCCGAGCGACCTGGTGATGCCGGCGGCAATGGTCAACCTGCTAGGCAACCTGTGGACGCTGGCCGGAGGAGAGCCGCAGTGGGATGCCGCACTGGCTGTCGACCCGGGCGTCATGCTCCATCTCTATGGCAAGCGGACGCCCGCGACCGGGCGGAAAATGGGCCACTTAACTGTGCTCGATCCCAACCCCGAGGCCGCGCTGTACCCGCGCGTTGGCGGCGCGCCGGGCTTTGGTCGCCGGTTATGCTGGCGCTCGGTCCACTGACATAACAAGACCCTCGCATCCATCGATCGGTACCCCTCATGCATTCTGATTTGCATTTTGCTCAGCCCGGCTGGTTCTGGCTCTTGATCTTGATGCCTGTTCCTTGGCTGCTGGAACGAGCGCGGCCGAAGATCGCCTGGCCCAGCTTCGACGGCTTTCCATCTCGCGGACGGATCGGCTGGGTCTGGTTACGGGCGTTACCCGCTTTGTTGCGTGGACTCGCCATCGGCGGCGTGGTTTATGGGCTGGCACGTCCGCAAACGGTCGGCGGGGTGACCCGAATCGCCGGGCAAGGAGTGGCGATCGTCGTCGCCATTGACAATAGCTCGAGCATGAACGCGGTCGATTTTCCAACGGACCATGGCACGCGGCGGATCGCTCGGCTGGAAGCCGCGAAGGAGACGTTTTCTCGCTTCGTGGAGGGCCGTTCCGACGACCTGATCGGCCTGGTCGTCTTTGCCAATTATCAAGATCTGATATGCCCGCCGGTCCTCGATCACTCGTGGCTCCTCGACCACGTTCGCGTGGTGCCTCCGCCAAGCCGGGCGAGGACGGTACCAATATCGGCGATGCCATTGCCTTGGGGCTCGATGCCCTGCGATATACCACTCCCAAGAAGAAGGTCCTTGTCCTGCTCACCGACGGCAACAACGAACCCGGAGTTCCCGATCCGCTTGACCCCGAGAAAGCCGCGATCATCGCTCGCGATCTTGGTGTGACCGTGCATACCATCGCCATCGGCCGGCTCGACGGGATCCCTCGCACGGTTGGCCCGGATACGCCAGTCCCGGCAATGGCCGACGGCTCCGGTCCGAACTTCGCCGCTCCTGGCCCGATTGGCCGAGCTCACCGGCGGCCGTTCCTTCTCCGCCACCAACGTCGACGCTCTCGACAAGGTATTCGAACGGATCGATGCACTCGAAAAGAGCCCGGTCCGCGGTAAGATCCTGACGCGTTATGAAGAACATTACGGGCTGTGTGCGGGATTTGCCGTGGCGATGTTGGTGCTGGACCGAATGCTCGCCATGGGCCGGCTTCGGCGGCTGCCTTGACAGAGCGGAGTGCGACGACCGGTTCTCGTCCTAACGTAACCTTCACCTGCGGATTTGCTCATCACCATTGAGCGACCACGCGAGTGGCTCTGGCCGCGCTCTGGGCTTGAGCTCCAGCACGACGTAACGGCTTCGATCCCCGACGGGCTTGTCAGGATTCACGACGAACTCCGAACGTTTTTTGATCTCGTAAGCAGCGCGGACATCGGCCAACCATCGGTCGTAGAGTGGCGAATTCCTGTGGAATCCGGTCGAAGAAGACCAATCGCATCGGCTGATCTCCCGCGAACCGTCGACGAAAACCTTTTCCCGCGTTGTGGTTTGCGTAGATTCTCTGATGGCACAGGTAGACCGCGCTCATTCCGGTGCGCCAGTCCTTGGGGTCGAAAAGCAGATCCAGATCGCAGCGAGCACAGAAGGTCGCCCTCTCGGCCGTACTCCGACCAGAACCAGCGAGCGAACCGTCGATTTTCCGAATCCTCATAAGTGCGGTAGGGCCGGACCAGGTCGTTGATAGCGATGTAAGCCCCCAAGAGAGCCAATAGCACGGCGGTCAGACGCACCGAGTGTCGGCACGACGCTGGAGGAAGCAATCGGGAAAACAACACCGCGAGACCCAGGCCGGTCAATACGCAGATCGAGGGAGCGGCGTACTGGGTGATCCTGGCCGATCCGCCGTAAGGATATTGTCCCAAGCCGGATGCGGCCAGACCCATCGCCAGCGGCGACAGGAGGAGGCAGAAGCGCAGTCCGTTGGCCGCGCGCCAGAATGCGGCGATGCCGATGGTCATCGCGGCGAAGGTGGCCGCGTCGCGCGCCGTTCGCTCCGCCGATCGGGTAGGCCAGCATGTTGCCGGTGTGCGTGGAGATCAGCCAGTTTACGAGCTTCCAAGGTTGTTCCCAGGGTGGGAACGAGTCCCGCCAGTAACCCCAGCGGTAGCCCGCTCGCACCGCGGCACTCTGGCTGGACGTCGAGGCGAGATAGATCACCAGAAACGACCCGAGCAGCATCAGGTTGTAGATCAGGTAGGCCCATCGTACCGATCGGAGCCGCTGTCGAAAAACGACCGGCCCCAGCGTGAGACTCAGGCCGGTCGCCACAAAAACCGATGGGTACGACAGTCCCAGTAAAACGGGAACAATGGCGGCGAGGACCCACCAGTAACGACTGCGATCCGGTGATCTTCGCCATTCGACTGCCGTTGCCAACAAGATCAAGGCGGCGAACAGGTCTGATGCGTACGGCTTGACCTCGGCGCTGTGGCGGATTGGCGAAACCGACGTCGCGAAAATCCCAACGGCCAAGAGCAGGGGAATCCCGCGCAGCAGTCGCGTCGCCAGGTGTCGAAAAAGCACCATGCTCGCCAGGCCGCACAACGCAGGGAATAGACGAAGCGACCATTCCGAGAAGCCGAAGAGCCGCACAACCGTCAGCTCGATCCAAAGAAACAGGATCGGACAAACCTGGACGTAGTCGAGCGGGCGAACTAAATCGAGGTAGCCTCGCTCCAAAAAATTTGCCGCGACGAAGGCCTCGTCGGGCCAGATCGGATAGACCACCAAGAATCGGACCAACCGAACAAAGAGACCGAGCGCGAGAAAACCCCAGGTTGCCCGGGCGATCGAGACGTTGTTGTTTCCGGGTTCGGCCTCAATGAGGATCACCGAGGGATCGAGCGGCACGGATCCCACGCCACGGTCGAGCCGATCGAGGCAAACCGCCGGCTTAGCCGGTTGTTGTTTGCCGACTCTTGGGAAAACACACCGCGAAAGCCGAGACATCCGTTTCCTCGACCGATTCCATGTTATTTGAGTTATCATGTACCGACGACTGGGAATCCGACCGGGATATCGACGTTCCTGCCGCGGTTCACGAGCAAACTCCATCGCGATCTGGCAGAGCAGGGGGCGTAATCACAGTTGTGCGGAAAATGACGAAGGTGACGTGTCTCCTGGCTGGCTCTGTTGACTTGTGAACCATCAGAAACGATATTTTGTACAGGCAGTCTGTCCTCGATTCCTGGGTACGGGTCGACCTTGGACCGCGTTGCCGCCCGGAAGCGGGCGACTGACCACTCGCGAAGCAATGCAAGGTGTAGGCTGCTGAACCGTGAATTTCGTTCATCCGGAATTACTCTGGCTGTTGCTCCTGATGTTGCCGCTTTCGGCCTGGTCGATCTATGATCGGCGTTGGCGGCGGCGGAGCTGGCAAGCACTGGCGCAACGGGGCCGATCACCGCGGGATGGCAGACTGCGCTTGGCTGCATGCCTTGTTTGCCTGATCGTCGCGCTGGCTCAGCCGCGTTGGGGGCGTAGCACATCGCCGCCATCGCCGCCCGGCCACGACGTCGTTCTACTGATCGATGTGAGCCGGAGCATGGCCGCCGAGGACGCGGTACCGAACCGCTTGGCCGTGGCGATCGAGTCGGCGGAGAGCCTGGTCAACGCACTGTCTGAAGTGCCAGCCAACCGTGCGGCCGTGGTGGCGTTCGCTGGTCGCGGCGTGCTTTATTATCCACTGACAGAAAACCTCGGGGCTGTGCTGGACGCATTGCATCGACTGCGACCCGGATTGGTTCGACCCGGTGGAACCGACCTGGGCGCGGCTTTGGATGTGGCGCTCGAGGCCATCGACCCCCAAGAGCACGCTCAAGGACGGGCAATCGTTGTCTTCTCCGATGGTGAGGACCTCGCCGATCGCTGGAGCTCTCAGATAGAGCGGCTTCGCCAACAGGACGTCGTGGTACACGCCGTCGCGATCGGCGACGCCGACCAAGGCCATTTGATCCCTTCGGGAAAGGATGCTCAGCCGCTGTCGTATCGTGGCGCACCGGTCCGGTCGCAACGTTCGGATCAGCGCGCTGGGTAGCGTGGCGAGGCGGACCGGCGGAATTCTCGTGCCGCTGGGATTAGCGTCGGTTGACCTCGGCCCGCTTTACCAGACCAAGATCGAGCCCGCCGCTCGCCGGCGCCGCGAGGCATCCCGGCTCGCTGAACGCGCGGAGGGGTTCCCGCTCGTGTTGATCGCGGCGCTGGTCTTTCTTCTGGCGAGCTGCTGGCCGTACGGTCGCGGCTGGGGCTGGACCTGGCACTGGAGCTGGCGCTGGCAACGGCCGGTCAAAAACCTGAACCCGGTTCGGGCGGCGTTCGTGATTGCCATGGCCGGCATCCTTTCGGGAGCTGGCGACGTGCCGTCGAAGCCACGCCTGGAGACGGCGGCTGAGGCCGTCGCGCGCGGACAGGCCGCCTACAATGCGAGCCATCTCGACGATGCGCTGGTGCTTTCGAAACGGCCATCCAGCGCGAGCCTCAGAGGGCGGTCCCCTGGTACGATGCGGCGGCCACCTTGTACCGGCTCGGGCGCTTCGCCGAGGCCCGCCAGCGCTACGTCGAAGCCCGCAAGCACGCCGACGGTTTCCTCCGTACCAAAATCGATTATGCCCTGGGGAATACAGCCCTCTTGCTGGGAGACGTACCCGCCGCGATCGCCTCCTACGACGACTGTCTCCAGTCGACCGCGACCGGCGCCGGCCTGGACACCATCCGCGCTGATGCCAGGGCCAATCGCCGGTACGCACTTGAGCAGCCGCAGCCCCCCTCGATTTCTCGAGACGACAGCTCCGGTGATCCACCGAAATCCGAGCGGCCAGAACGTCGACGAAACTCGAATCGGCGCAATGACAACGGCGATTCCCAGGATGATCAGCCCGAGACCGGCCAAGGGGGCGGTGGTGCCAACCCGGAGTCCGATCCCAATGCCGATGGTGAGAACAAGCGTCCAAACCCAAGGCGTCGCCGAGCCGGTGGTGCCGGTGGTGGACGATCGACGGCGCCGGGGGCCCAAGGAGATTCTCCCGATGACCGCCTTGACGCCGCTCTCGAGCACATTCACGCCGCTCAAAGCCGGCGCCTTCCCGATGATCCGCCCCCGGCAACCGCGAATGACGACCGCAGGGACTGGTAATTGACTGTAGGCTGTAGGCAGAGCGTTTTGCGTCACATTGATTTTCTCGGTCTTGTCCAATTATGCCAAGACGCCAAGTTCCACTAGTTTGCCTTCGATTCTTTCTTTACTGCCTACTGTCTACTGCCTACTGCCTACTCAATTATTCTGCCAGCGTGGCGGCCGGTCAGAGTTCAGAGGGACTTTCCGTCCGTTCCGAGGTCTCGCCCGGACCTTATTTGGTAGGTCAAGGATTCGAGCTGGGTGTCGCTGTGGTGGCAACCGGTCAGCGGCCGAGGATCGAGCCACCCCGGCTCAACGGCGCGGTCGCCTGGACGATCGATACCGATTTGAGGCCGATCAGCGCCAGTGGTATCGGCTCGACGGTGGCCATGGAAAACCGGATTGTGACGCGGTTTCGTGTTGTCGCCAGACGGTCGGGACCGCTGGAGATTCCGGCGATCCACGTGCGGATCAACAACCGGTCGGGATCGACTCGTCCCAGGCGGCTGATGATCCAACCCGTGCCATTGGAGGGTCGTCCGGCCGCCTTCCTCGGCGGCGTGGGCCGCTTTACGCTTCAGGCCGAGGCGATCCCGAACCAGGTCCGGGTCGGTCAAGAGCTGGAGTACCGCATCAAGGTCACGGGACCGGCGGCCTGGGGGATGACCGATCGTCCCGTCTTGGAGCGTTTTGAACGACTGCCGATCAGTCCGCGAATCGAGCCCAAGCCCGATCTCACCATCAGCGAGCCGCCATCGCGGACGTTCGTATACCGCCTTCGGCCGACCAAGGCCGACGAGGCCGTCTTGCCTCCGGTCACGATCGCCTCGTACGACCCGGCACTGTCACGCTACATCACCCACGTGACTGCGAGCGTACCGGTCCGGGTCGTCGCGGTCGCCTCTTTCGACCCGGCAACGATCGACGGTCCGGAATCAAGCGTTGGTTCCGGCGGATTCACACCGGTGGCATGGGCCGTGTGGGGTTTCTCGGCGGCGTTGCTGCTCGCCGCGTCCGTCTCGCTTGCTCTCGTTCGCCGCCGCCTGCACCGGAGCCGCCCGCTTCAGGGACCGACCGCAGCTCGGCGATACGCCGCGCGATTGGGCCGGAGCCTGGAATCCGACAAGAGGACCTCTGATCGGAATCCCTTCAGCGAAGAGCCTTTCCGCAACGCCGCGCGTCTGGTCAGCGAAGAGCTGATCCAGTACTTGCAGGTCGGTATCGGCCGTCCTCCGGCGCACTTGACGCCGGATGAAGCGCGGGAGGGGGTCTCACAACTCACGGATTCGGACGATCTGGGCAAACAAGCCGGTCGGGTGACGGCCCGGTGTGATCTGGTCCAGTATGGGCATGACCATGCGGCCGCCAAAGATGCGCGCGCGAACTGCTCAAAGATGCCCGCGGGCTCTTTCGAGCCCTCGGGCGGGTCAAGATTTCACGACGTAGCGATCGTTAGTTAACGAGTTGCCATGGCGCGCGAACGCGTCGCCCCGGTGTTATTGAAGATCTCGCGGGCCGATGGCTCGATCCGCGGTCGGGATTTGGTGAAACCATCGATTTGCAAGGGCGGGATGACCTTGTTGATCAGGTTCTCGATCGCCGTCAGTGGTTCGCCTTGATCGGGGCAGACGAACAAGTAGGCGACGCCGTCCTTGCCCATCCGTCCGGTCCGGCCGATCCGGTGAACATAGTTCTCCGCATCGTCGGGCATGTCGTAATTGATCACATGGCTGATGTTCTCGACGTCGATGCCACGGCCGACGACGTCGGTGGCGACCAAGATCGAGATTTGCCCGCTGCGAAACCCGCGCATCACGCGGTCGCGCGTGGACTGAGGGAGATCCCCGTGGATCGCCGCCACACCGGAGATCGATCGGTGCAGCCGGTCAGCAAGCCGGTCGGCGCCGCGCTTGGTGCGAGTGAAGACGATACATTGCCTCGGCCGGTCGCGCTTGAGCAAGAGCATCAAGAGGTCGAACTTCTGATCCGTATTCACCGAGATGTAAAGTTGTTGGATCGTGCTGACCGACACCTCGTCTCGAGACAGGTTCACCTCGACTGGCTGGTACATGTAGCGTTGAGCCAGTTTCCGCACGTCCGCGTCGATCGTGGCCGACAAGAGCATGGTTTGACGCGGAGTGGGCAGTTTACGCAAGGATTCTCTCGATATCGGGACGGAATCCGATGTCGAGCATCCGATCCGCTTCATCCAGCACAACATGAACGATATCGCCGAGATAAAGCGTCTGACGTTGAATATGGTCGAGCACTCGGCCGGGTGTGCCGACCACCAGATCGACCCCGCGGGTCAGGGCACGGAACTGCCGCTCGATCGGCTCCCCGCCGAAGACCCCGCACACGGCTACATCCCCGCCCAGCATGAGCTTTTGCAGCTCGCCGACAATCTGCTGGGTCAGCTCGCGAGTCGGCGCACAGGATGATGGCCTGAGGCCCTCTGCCTCGTTGTCTCCATCATCTCAATTAAGGGAATTCCAAAAGCCGCTGTCTTGCCCGTGCCCGTCTTGGCCTGGCCAATGACATCGAGTCCATCGAGCGCTTTGGGAATGAAGGCCGCCTGAATGGGGGTGGGTGTGAGGTAGCGGGCTTGCTTGAGGGCCTTGAGCATGATCGGGCTCAGACCCATGGATGAGAACCCTGTGGCGGGTTCCTCCTCAACTCGTCGAATCAATCAATCCTCCAGAAACGTTTTGGTCTGTAATTTGGTGTGATATGGGTCGTGGATTGTGTTCGAGGCTCCTTGGATCCAGGCCGTCACCGCCCACTGAGAAGGACGGCTGGAGCGGTTTTGTGCCCCGCTCCCAACGACCGATTCAGCAAGTGCTCGAACACTGGCGAGTCGAAAGTCTAATCGCCACAACCCGCTTGACTCGCGGACGTCGTCTTGACTTCTTTAACTTTATCCTTTTAACCCCGGTTCGTCAAAGGCAATACGGCCAAGCTTCGCCAATGGGCATGCGATTTCGGGCCGGATCGGGTCGGTGTCGCGACCGTCTCAAGCTCGGCGACCGGTGCGACTCGGAAGAAGCTCGTCAAACGACTTGCTGTGCAGAGGAGGCCGGCGCAGGTACGTGTCTGATGGAGCGGGAAGAGCGATCGGAGCGGACGACGGGGCTGGGCCTTGCTGCGGCGGCTGGCTGCCGGCGATCGCTTTCCCTACCCCATCGGGATCGACTCTGGATGGAGTGGTAACAGAGAATACTTTAACCAATCCCAAGACCTTACGGAATGAGGAGCCAACCCCGTGCCCGATCAACCACCCTCTTCCACTGACTTGCAACAGAAGTATCGACAATTTCTCGACTTGCTGCCATTGACGATTAGCGCTGGCTGGTCTTCCCCCCAGCGAGAGCCGGCTGTTTGGCGAGGAACAGATCGAGGCCCGTGCGATCACGTTTCGGGCCGCTTACCGGGTCGCCCGCAACGGTCGCGAAAGAATGCCTGGGCGGATCGTAAGACCGTTACCGGTCGCGTCCGCCGGCCGGCGGGGATTCTCCCGGCGGGTGCTGTTTGATGGCCGGGGAGAAGCCGATAAGACAATCGCGTGACGAGCGGTCCGGTCCGGCGGTCCGGATTCAGGCTCCGCTCGCTCCCGCCATTGACTCCGGCACCCCACACGCGAAAGGCCCACATCGCGATGATCCTCCTGAAGCAATCCCTCAGCCCACGACCGCGACGTCTCCGAGCCGCCATCATCGCAGTGGGTCTCGATGGCGGTGACGACCACCACCGTTTGACCCACGGCGACCAGATGTCTGATCTTCGGCGGTTCCGAGGAGACCCACGCCGAGCTCCAGGAGACCGCGATGCGAATGGAACGCGAGCTCGATCGAAGCGGGCGGTTGCTCGGCGACCTGGACCCAGCCGAGCTCGCCGAGCTGGCGATGATGATTGATTCACCGGAGCTGCACGAGATCGCCTTGCGGCTCAAGGCCGGCCTGGAGCGGCAGGGACGGGCATTCGAGGACATGACCCCCGAGGAGCTGACCGAACTCTCGGCACCAGCCTGAACCGAAACGGTCTGCGGGCCAGTCGCCCTCGGCTGGCGGGCTATCAACAGCCAAGGGCGGCACTCGCTCATCAACACCAACGAAGGGGATGCCGCCCGGCCTGGCACCGCCGCTCGTTCAAGAGACCCAAGGCCCGGGGTGAATCCTTGAGCAATTTGATCAATTGCGACGGCGAACAACCCAGGCGCCTCCGAGGCCGGCTTGGGATCGTCCCCGCAGGCCAGCAGGACGTCGAGCGCCTCGGCCAGAACCGCCGGGAAATCGTGTGGCCGGGATTGACGACGATCCGGCCGCCGCGGCACCGCTTCCGCCAGAGCGGGGTGGGGCAATCCAAGGTCCGTCGCATCGCGATTGAATCGGACGGCGGACCATCATCGCCAGCTCGAGACGGAGCCGATGCAAGGCCACGCGCCGATTTTCACCTTGGGTACGCCGCTCCGATGCTTGGGCACTGATCCCGGTCGGACGGTGAGTCAAGATCACAGCCGTCTCGACCTTATTGCGATTCTGCCCACCCGGGCCCGATCGTCGGGTGGCGCGGAACTCACACTCAGCGGCCAACAGACCGGGATCGAGTGCGGCCGGGTGAACGGTCGTCACCACCGAATCGTGCTGACTTCAGACTTCCATTAGAAGAGCCGCGCCGGCAAAACAGTCGATGACCCGAGACACGGCCAGAGAGGTCGGCCGGACAGACGCCGGCTCCTACAGGACCTGGAGGAAGGGGTCCGTCTTCCGATCCGAGTTCTGGCCTTGTATCGGGCCGTGGAAGACAGTTGCCTCCGCCCCTCTCAACCCAAATGTATGGGCATCAGACCGGTTTGCCAAGCGGGAAGCGTTCGGTTCCCCGTTGGCGACTTGAAGTTCCTCCCTTGCTCGACATGGGTTGGACCGTTAACTTGGGGCGAGGTCGTACCGGACGGAGGTGCGCCGCATGGCTCGGCCCCGCTGGAAAAAAATGGCGATCAGGGCATTGAAGTCGGCGGTGGCACTCGTGGTGCTCTGGGCAGTCGGGCGTCATGTGCTGCGCAGCCTGGAACGACCTGCGTGATCGAAGTATTTCCCTCCACTTCCAAACCGGCTGGCTGATCGGTTCCGGATTCTTGTACCTGGCGGGCCTATCGGCCTTCGGCCGCTTTTACGAGCGGATCCTCGCCGCCAGCTCGACGCCGGTCCCGCTGCTGCCAGCTCTTCGGGCGTATGTGGTGAGCCACCTGGGCAAGTACGTTCCGGGAAAGGCGATGGTCGTGATCATCCGCACGGGAATGGTCGTTCCCTTCGGTGCGCGGGCGTCGGTGGCCGCGATCGCCACATTCTATGAAACTCTGGTGATGATGGCCGCGGGTGGCCTGATCGCGGCGGTCGGTTTCGCGATGGCGAGTGGATCGCATCCGCTCGAGCTCAACCTACCTGTCTGGGGCAGGGTCGAGTGGCCCGTCTACCGGCTTGCCGCCTTGGCGGGGCTGGGCTCGGGGCTGGCGTTTCTGCTGCTGGTTCTGCCTCCGGTGTTTGTTCGGTTAGCGGGGCTCGTCAGCTCACCGATTCCCGGGGTGGGCCCGGAGGCACTGCCGCGACTTACGGGGCGACTGTTGGTTCAGGGTCTTCTCTGGTCGTCGGCCGGTTGGGTCTTACTCGGCCTGAGCCAGCTCGCGGTCGTACGCGCGTTCGACCCCGAGGGAACCAGACTCTGGCCGCGCTCGGCCTTCAGCCCGTGGTGATCGCCAGCGTGGCGCTGGCCACGGTCGCGGGATTTTTGGTGGCCGTCCTTCCCGGCGGTCTGGGGGTGCGCGAGGGGGTCTTGATGTCGGCGCTGGCCCCCGCGCTGGGTTCGGATCAATCGGTGGTCGCGGCCTTGACGCTCCGGTTAGTCTGGGTGGTCGCCGAGTTGGCGGCCGCAGCCGTTTTGGTCCCTTGGTCTCGACGTCCGCCGGCCGAGTTGATCCCTCCTCTGGATTCGGCGGCCGCTTCAGGTTCCTCATGATCAGCGTCGTCGTTCCGGTTCGTGACGAGGAAGAGAGCCTGGCCACGCTTCACGAGGAGCTGGCGGCGGTGTTCGCCACACTGGGGCCGGAGCCGGTCCCAGTTGAGTTCATCTTTGTCGATGACGGCAGCCGAGACGGCACCTGGGGGGCGATTGCTGGCGCTGGCCCGGCTTGATCCCACACGGGTCAGCGATCCGATTCCGTCGCAATTTCGGCAAGGCGGCTGCGCTGATTGCCGCTTTCCAGCAGGCGCGGGGCGACCTGGTCTTCACACTCGACGGCGACCTCCAGGACGACCCGAAGGAGATTCCCCTCTTTCTGGCTCAGCTCGAGACGGGCTATGACGTGGTCAGCGGCTGGAAGAAAACCCATCACGACCCTGGCACAAGGTCTATCCCAGCCGCGTATTCAACTGGATGGTCAGCCGTCTGACCGGTTGCCACCTGCACGACCATAATTGCGGATTCAAGCTCTATCGCCGTCAGGTGCTGCGTGAGATCGACATCTATGGTGAGCTGCACCGTTTCATCCCGGTGCTGGCGTACGCACGAGGCTTCAAGGTCGGCGAGGTGGAGGTTCGCCATCGTCGTCGCCGGCATGGCGTGTCCAAGTACGGTTTCTCGCGGTTCATCAAAGGATTTCTCGACCTCTTGACGGTTCGCTTTCTGACTCGCTTCAGCCAGCGGCCTATCCACATATTGGGCGGCATCGGCCTGGTGCTGTTTGCGCTGGGAAGCCTGGGCATGCTCTATCTGGCCATACTCTGGCTCGATCCGAAGAACCAGCCGATCGGCGATCGCCCGTTGTTGCTGTACTCGATCGCCAACCTGATCGTGGGAGTTCAACTCGTCAGCCTGGGCATCCTGGCCGAGCTGGTCACGTCATACAACTTCCGCGCCGAGGATACCTACAGCATCGCCGAGACGATTCCCGCCCAGGAGGAAAGTCCGGTTCCGACTCAAAACGGCGAGGATCACTCGGAATCCGGGTCGTTGACATCCGAATCGTGAAACGGGATCTTGGCTTTGGGAGGGCGGGGCTCAAGATAGCAAAGGTTGGCACTTCTCACGTCAATCGAGCCGAGATCCATTGTCGCTTATGGTGCGAGAAGTGGGGCGGGACTCTGGAAATCGTCATCATAATGCACCTCATACTGCGGGTCGGGAGGATGGACAAGAGGCACTAACCGCCGGTTTTCACCCCGAGCGGAGGCGACTCTTCCGATCGCCAACATAGCCCGAATCGGCCACCGGTGGCATATGCCCCGGAGTCTATACCCCTCTCTTGGATCGGTCTATGAAGATAATGGCACCAACAGCCATCGTCACGACTACCACGGTCCCGCCCACCATGATCATTAAGTTCGGCTGAAACGGGTCTTCTGACAGCATGAAAGATGCTATGCCTACGAGCCAGCCCCCGATTAGGAAGATGACCGAGGGGGCGACAACAACAAACACCGTCCGAAACCTGGACCGGGGCATCTGGAGAGTGTCTTTCATAGATGAGCCGTCGCGCGAAATCGGGGGCGGACTGGTAGCGGCACACCACATTCAGCATACCCTCGATTTCCTGGCTTCCAGTCCACGCGAGTCGCGGCCCGAGCCTGTCGCGGCTCAGGAGAGGTAGTCCGGCGAGGAATGAAACAAGCCCCAAGCCACCGGCCCTCACCGGGACGAACCCAACGATGTCATCCGGCAGGTATCTCTCCCGCCATCCCGACGTTGTAATAGGCCAATGCGCCGACGAACACGAGCAGGGAGACAAAGATGAGCGTGGCGCCACTGATCAAGACCGCCCCTGCGACCGGAAAACGAGGTGGGTTCCGTCGCTGCAGGAACCACGTCGTCATTGCGAGGACTGCACCGAGCACGAAGAAACCACCAGGGATCTCAAAACTGTGCTCGAACAGAAGTACCAGGGGCGTCATGCCGATTGGAAGAGCAAACGGTCCGATCACGGCCGGGTTCAGCCAGACAAAATGGATCGCGGCGAGACCGGCGAGGTTCGCCGCAGATGAACGCGATGGCAGCGAGAGCTTGGTTTACCGACACGGTTAAGCCTCTGAAGCGTCTCTGCCACAGGCGATCGGTTACACGAGTCAGGCAACCAGGTGGCAACTATCGACTATTCTTGATCGTTTCCACTTGGGGGATTTGCATGCACCCGCAACTTTCGACGGAACTCCAGGACGATCGCGTCGACCGGCGTCGTGAGGCACTCACGGATCTTGTCATCGATTACGTCGAACTCGGCTGCATTCCGACCAGATGGAGGCACACGCGAGCGTACGACTTTGAGGACCCGGACCCGCGCTGCCTTCACTTCTTCAGCGGCCGATTTGACCTTTTCCTCGCTCTCCCTGCGGCTGGGCCGCGCAGAGCGACTCGCTCTCTGCGAGCTAATATTCGGCGTTTCTTCTGATGATTGGCAACGTAGTTAACGTCACGTCGGCGCCTTCAGGCAGTGGCACGTCTGATCTTCTAGATCACCGTTCCACGTCCCGACATCGTCCCGCACCCGAGCGTCCGCGCCAACTGTAGTTCACCCGATGCGCGTGTAGTTCACCCAACACGCGGGTGTGCATCGCTGGCCAACGGCCGCTGGGCAGGTACGACTGCTTTCCTTTCAGGAGCTGAGTCCTCTACTTTTTCTGATAGAGGGTCTTCTTTTCTGTGAAGTTGAACACGGTCGCCGTTTGCTTGTCGTCCGAGATTAGCAAGTCGCCGTGGTCCTTCGAGTAGAGTACCGCCGAGATTGAGCCATTGGGTGGGATCAACGCCTGCTTGCCACTATGCCAGCAATGCCCGAAGACCACGCTAAGGAGGTGTCGGCTCATCTCCGCAGTGCCCCGATCGGTCACCTTCTTCCCTTTGTCTAGTGCGATGATCGAAGCCTGATCCTCGGGGTTGAATCTCAGCATGGCCGCGGAATTGGCCTTCGATCGGCTTGCTCCCCTTGGGCGTGTAATGGAACTTTCCGTTGCCGATAAGCACGATCCCGGTAATGCCCCGCTCGCAAGAGATCGGGACCACGGAGACCGTATTTGAGCTCAGCCGGAGGTCCCGGACGCGCGATGTTCAGATCGGGGTACTCATATACCTTTTCGGGAGCGATCTCGATCGGGTAGGAGGGCATTCTGTCGGCCGGCTTGGTTTTGCGCCGACGCCGCGGGGCCGAGCGACGACAACGATCGATAGCAAGAGTGAGTCGTAACTTCATCTCTGTCACCTCCTGCAAGTGGAAAGTCTCGTTTCTAGTTCAGGATTTACATCGGAAATTTGCATAAGTTGTGCTCGAGATAGCAAATTGAGTCGTTCCGAAGGGCATTTTCATTTTTTACAATACGACGTCTGTAAGAAGCTTCTTTTCCGCAGTTGCCAGACGTTCAAAGGCACAACGGAGGCCATCGTTGAGGATACCGCTACGTATGATACATTGCATCCCCCAAACCGCCTTCCGACGTGCAGCCGAATGAAACACATCGCTCCGATCGGTCGGGCCACTCCCGAGCTGATGTGGCGTCCTCAAGGGGGAACCTAAATCCGTCGGGGACAGCGGCTGTCCGCCACGTAACTGGGAAAGTGGAAATCGGCGAACGGAGCCGCCTCCTTCAGGGCAATCCGCCAATCGCCTCTTTTGTCGGAGCTGGCTCCGCCCGGCAAAAGAGAAAAACTGTTCGGGAACGGTTGTTCGCCCGACTTTCGCCTGCGGAATCAATTGCTGAAGATGCCAGGAACACGCCTCGACCGATTTCTCCCACCCGGCCAGTGTCGGGCCGCTCCTATCGTCCACCGACACGGAGGGAGGCTAATTCTTTGAACAGAAGTCAACTGGTGCGGATCCTCTTTTCGAAAACAAATCAAAATTCGACCCTGGCGCCGCCGCCAGGAGTTACGTCACGCACACCCCAAGGTGGGCTAGCCTCGCCATACTATCGGATCGCCTTGGAGCAGGGCGGGCTGGTTTGAGCCGTTCTTGTCCGCAGCCCGCACACCTCGCATCAGAAGGCGTTCGACGGACGGGTGCCCGCGGTAGGGATGGCACTCCTCGCAAATTGTGGTACCCTGTACTAGCGTTGGGCAGGAACGATAGCCAGTTTTGTCGGGATGTTTGGGGAGTCCGAGTCGATTCGCAATCCCGCTTCCTTCCAGGCTCTTGCTGTTCGTCCAATTCCCGACATTCGTCCGGGACTGGCAACGGCTGAGACTTGGAGACGAGGCTCTGCGAGCGCTAGAGCGAGAGCTGATCGACTCGCCCGACAAGGCCCAGGTCATCGAGCAGACGGGTGGACTGCGAAAGTTACGGTTCACACCGCCTGGCTCGGGCCGGGGAAAGAGCGGCGCGTACCGCGTTTGCTATTCCTATTTTCCGATATATGGGACGATTGCCCTCTTCGTGTATCTTCGGCAAGAACGAACGGAGCGATCTGTCTCCCGCCAAGGCTCTGCAGAGAGCCAACACGTTAAAGACATTCAGACTGAACTCCGCCGTCAGTTCGCGTTGCGAAACTAGAGAAGGAAGAATCGAAAATGAAGAGCACGAATGCAAAACCGGAAACGCATCCTCGCCGGACGAAGGCGTAGGAAAAGTGCAAAACGGCCACTCAGCCGTGGCGAAGATCCTGGCGGCCATCAAGGAGGCGACCGAGATTTTGGGTGCGGAAGGCATTGAAAGCAAACAACTGACGGTCCGAACCTACAAAGAACCACCTGCCCCGCGTGCCTATCAGCCTGAAGACGTAAAGCGGGTCCGAGACCTCGTCGGGGTGAGCCAGGCGGTGTTGGCGGGATTCTTGGGGGTGAACGTCAACACGGTGCGATCGTGGGAGCAAGGCAAGCGGCTGCCACAGCCGATTGCTTGCCGCTTCCTCTCCGAGATCGAGGCCAACCTCGTGTACTGGCGACAGCGGATTGGGTATGAAGCCGTGGAGGTCGAACCGGGGAAACGGTCCGAGGGCTGATCCGGAGAGCGCCAAAAAATAGCAACACGCACAACTCCTATCCCTTTGGATCGTGCAGGTAACGGACGACATGCACGTCCTCGACAATGATGAGGCCGCCTCCAATCATCTCATCGAGGACAGGCAGCAGCCGCTCGATTTCCTCGGGCCGATCCACGACCTCGATCTTCTCCGGCAGGTCGTCGGAAAGGCCCAGCAAGTGGGCCTTGTGGATGACGGATTGCTTTCCGAACCCCATGATACCCCGAGACACGGTCGCCCCGGCCAACCCCATCTTGCGGCACCGCTCGACAATCGCGACGGCGAGGTTCCGGCCATCCTTCGTATCGGAACTTCCAACGTAAACGGTCAGTCGCTTCGCCTCACCTTCGATTTTCATGGTCGCCCCTCCGCTCGCGCAATCGCGACATTCTCATGGGATAAGTCCGGGCTTCCGGCTCTCCAGAGTGTCTGTTCTACCATCCTCGCCACGTTCGGCCGCATGGGTGTAACGAACAACGTGGGCCTGCCCCAACACGAAAAGTCCCTCACCGATCATGGCGTCTAACTCACCGGCCAACATCGCCACCTTCTCAGGCGAATCAACGACCTCGATCACGACCGGGATATCGTACGAGGTGTACTCGCTCTCCGCGTCGTGAAGCCGGCGGTGCGCCCCGTAGCTCAGCTCGACCGGGAAAACCGAGGCCCCAGCCAAGTGCAGTGCACGCGCTGCTCCACCACAGCTCGGAAGAGCGGTGCTCCGTGCCAGCGGTCGTTGGCGTTGAGGTAGATGCGTAGCAGACTCGAAACCGTTGGAATCATGGTGTACTTCCCATTTTTCTCGGCACTGAGGTCGACGCCATTCCCCAATGAGGCCGAACCATTGATCCGGGCACCCGAAGGGTCGTGCGAGGATGAGGGAGACGCGACTGCCTCCGAGAGGTGCTCCGCGTGACGCGACGGCGATGTGCCTCGGGCCAAGGCCGCGAGCGATGGCAATCCCCAGCAGGACTGCCACGAAACCCACCACGACACTCCCTACCATGTTGGCTGCCACCAGCCACGACTCCCCACGTTCCCAGAGTGTCGCCGAATCGTATTCGAATGTCGAGAACGTCGTATATCCTCCCAGAAAACCCGTGATCAACAGGAGGCGAAGGTTCGGGTGGGGTAGCCAGCGAGTCAGGCCGATCGTAAGGATGCCAATAGCAAACGACCCCGTCACGTTGATGGTGAAGGTCGCCCATGGAAACTGCGGACTCGCCCACCTGTTCATCCAGACTCCCAGCCAGTAGCGAGCATTGACGCCAAGCAGCCCCGCCAGCCGAGAGCACGATAACTTTGATCCACGCCTCCACGCCTCTTTCTCCTCTTCTTCAACTGATGACCACTGTTAATTGACGATCACAACGCTACAGGGCCAGCGCTCGCTCACCCGGTCGGTGGTGCTCCCCAGGGAAGAACCGAACGATCCGCGCCGCGAGCGTCGGTGCAAAGCCGGTGTCTCCGGCCCCTAGCTGCCGCGAAAGTGTGAGCACCTTCCCACCGCTCGTCCCAGAGAGTTCGTCCGCGTTCCGGTCCTTTTCGGACCGATGCGACCACGCCGGAAACGACCTCTTCGAGCGGCGGCGCTGACATCCAAGACGCTCCCTTCGAGTGGCGTGCGCGAGAAACTTGCGGCCGAAAACCAAAAAGAGCCCCTGGAGAGCCTCCGGGGCTTCGGCCTGACTCGGCACTCCACCCGGAGGAAGAACCTCTTGGTAGGAGTTATTAGCCTGCGCAACGCGGCGGTTCATGGCGAACTCCATCGCCGATTCGGTGAGCTTTCTTGACTCATTCTCGGCGACGGGAGGTGACGAGTCGAACTGCGCCGTCGTCGTGGAGGGAACGATTGATGCCGCGGCGCGAAGGGAGCAGTCGACCCGAAGAATCCCAATCTTCGGGCTCTGACTCCTCAGTTGTGTCGGGCCCTTTCTCGTATACAATTCAGTATCGTGCGCTATTACGTTCGTATCCATAGCTGAGATCCATCGTGGCCGGTCTCGGTGAATGCGAAAGTGCTCTCATTTCAAGCTTTGAGGGTAGGATGAGCACTCCACAGCCGGGCAAAACCATCTCGCAGATCTTCACGGAGTTTTTGGCCGACCAAAACGCCAGGCTCAGCCTGAACACCTACCGCAAGTATGAAGGAATCATCCATCTCTACCGCTCGTATCTTGAAAGTTACTGGCCCGGTCACGACCAAAAGGAATACAAAGCGATTACCAGCGCTAAGGGCACCTATTGCGACACGTTCGGGGCCGAAGACATCACCTCCGGATTCTCCGAATTCCTCGGTTATTTCATGCCCCACAAAGTCATCGGCAGCAACGAAACGATGAAGTCCGCAGGGACCGTCGTCAAGAAGCTCACCAAGTGGCTGGTCCAGAGGGGTTATACCGAGGACGATGAATTTACAAGCGAATCGGTCCGCGAGGCCGCGCGTGACCTGCCCGCCAGCCAGAAGCTGCTCGACCATCTCAACGACTGGCTCGACGAGAATGATCCAGTCGATTCCGAGAAGACCATTGACGGTCATTTCCTGATCCAGCGGATTGGACCGAAGGAAATCTGGCTGGAGCCATTCATGACCAACGACCGGGCCATTGGGCCCATCCCGATCCCCGCGAAAATCGCCCGGGCCTGCAAGGAGGGTTGGGACATCGGCGGCAGGGTCGCCTTGACGGCGAAGGGCTGCGCCTGGTCGAGGTCTGGAACATCTCGCCCTAGGTCGTAGAACGCTCACTGGACTAGCTCATTCTCCTGTTCGATCACCGAGCGGTTATAATAAGGCCCCTCATTTGGACGTGATTTTCCGGCGACAGCAAGATAGACCGACCGAAACCACGCGTTCACAACAGTGGGAAAATACACGCCAAGGCTATATTAAAACATGAACGAATTCGATCCGAAGCTAGGACGTCCGGACGCACGCCGGTTCGTTGCCTTGATTGTGATCACGGCGGCGACGGCGATCGCGTTCGGCGTCACGCTGCGGCAGCCGACACTCATGGGCGCCAACGACATTTCCCGCTGGTGCACCGTCTGGAGCTTGCTGGAGCGTGGCAGTTATATCATCGACGACTGCCCGTGGCAGACGGATACCCAGGACAAGGTCTTCCGCGCACTGAAAGAACCAAGTGGCAGCTCAGGTGGTCAGGAACCAGTCAAGCACTTCTACTCTAGCAAGCCTGCGCCTGCCGACCTTGATCGCCGGGATTCTCTACCCGGCCCGATCTTTGACGGGCGTGCCGCTCGACCGAGTCGTGCTCCAGGAACGGGCTCCGCGAGAAACTCAACAGCCCGACCCCGATGCTCCCGGCAAGGTCAAGGGCGTGCTCGAGACACCCAAAGATAAGGTGAAATGGCCGGTCTACATTTTCTATTTCAAACCAATTCTCATCCTCTTGAACGTCATCCCATTTTGGGCGTTCCTGGTCGCTGTTCGCACGTCTGCTGGACGACTTTGCCGCCAACGACTGGGTCTGGTTCTTCAGCCTGGCCGCCGCGGCATTCGGCACGTATTTATTGCCGTTCACGCAAACCCTGAACAACCACACGGTCGCGGCTTGCAGCGTCTTCTTTGCGCTTTACCAGTTCGTGCGGATCTGGGACCAACGGCAACTCTCGGCCTGGCGGTTTGCCGTGGCTGGCTTCTTCGCGGCCTTCGCCGCGGCCAACGAGCTTCCGGCCCTGGCGTTTCTCGCGTCGCTCGCCGGCTTGCTCCTGGTCCGTGATTCCCGACAAACCGTCCTGTATTTCATCCCGGCGGCGCTGATTCCCATTGCTGCGTTCGCGGCCGCTCAGTACGCGGTTTTCGGCGAGTTCAAACTGGCTTATGAGTCGTTCGGGACTGACGAGTATCTCTTTGAAGGAAGTCTCTGGAAGACACCTCTGGATCTCGATGCGCTCAACGATCAACCTGAGCCATATTGGGTCTACCTGTTCCATATGACGCTGGGACACCACGGAATCTTTTCGCTAACGCCGATCTTCTTGTTCTCGGCTCTCGGAGCAATCCGTCTGCTCGGGGGGGGCGGCCGGTTCCTCGAGGTCTGGGCCGGGATCACGTTTCTGGCGGTCCTCGGGCTCGGCGGCTCGTATCTTTACGACCCGTCGGCTTGGGCGGCCGGCGGACGGTTGCAAGCGTATTCGTGGGCACTCTGGTTGATTCCGGGTCTGCTGGCGCTTTTGGCTGGCTCAAGTGGGATTATCCTGCTGCGCGGGGGCGGTGCACCGTTGGCGGCTGTCGCCTGGTTGACAACGGCGTTGACCTTCGTGATCCTGGCGTTCTACACCTGGAACCCGAAGGCACGAAACTACGGCGGCATGACGCAGGGGCTGCGCTGGATGTTCTGGCTGATTCCCTTGTGGCTGCTTTTGCTGCTGAAGGGGGTCGAGGGGGGCCAGAGCCGCTCTTGGGCTCGCGGCCTGATGCTCCTGGCCCTGGCGATCTCGGTGCTCTCCGTCGGCTATGCGATGCGCAACCCTTGGAGCCATCCCTGGATCCTCGACGCGCTCGAGCATTTGGACCTGTACCCGCTGAAGAAATAGCGATCCGACGAGAGCGGAGCGGGCATGCTTCAAGATATTTGAAAATCGCTTGACGCCAGTGTTGTCATCGAACTAACCTGGAATGAGAAGGCTGGTGGTCGGGCGGCGACTCAACGGCTATGGTAGCCCCCCTGTGCGACGTCGGTGAACGTTGGCATGGGCGGGGCGTTTTCGTTGGTGACCACCTCGAACGAGATCGAGCAGGAGCCATGAACAGGCCATTTGCGGATCGAATGGAAGCGGGCCGGGTGCTGGCCGAGCTGCTCGCGGCGTATTCGGGCCGGAGCGACGTGATTGTGCTGGCCTTGCCGCGAGGCGGTGTTCCCGTGGCGTTCGAAGTGGCCTCCGCGCTGGAGCGCGCCGCTGGATGTGTTCCTGGTGCGAAAGCTAGGCGCGCCCGGGTCAGGAAGAGCTGGCGATGGGCGCGATCGCCTCGGGCGACGTCGTGGTCATGAACGACGATGTGGTCCAGGCCTGAAGATTCCTCGCGAGGTGGTGGAGATGGAAGTGGCCAGTGAACGCATCGAGCTGGCGCGGCGAGAGGCGATCTATCGCGGTGGCCGGCCTCCACGTGATGTTCGTGGCAAGACCGTGATCCTGGTTGACGATGGCCTGGCGACTGGTTCGACCATGAAGGCCGCGGTAGCGGCCCTCCGTCGGCAAGAGCCAGCCGCGAATCGTGGCCGCCGTCCCGATCGGTGCCAAGTCAACATGTGCCGAGGTCCAGCGGATCGCCGATGAATGCATCTGCGCCGTCACCCCCGACCATTTCCGGGCCGTCGGGTTCTGGTATGACGATTTTAAACAGACCGATGACGAGGAGGTCTGTCACCTATTGGCCCAGTCCGCTCAAAATCAAGGCGAATCCAGCTCATGAAAACCGAATCGGAAGGAGACCGAATGGAACGCGAAGTCACGATTCCGGTAGGGGAGCGGACCGTGCGGGGAATGCTGAACCTGCCCACGGGAGCTTCGGCTGTGGTCGTCTTCGCACACGGCAGCGGCAGCGGCCGATTCAGTCCGCGAAACCAATACGTTGCCCAGGTCTTGCAAAAAGCGGGCCTGGCAACTCTTCTGCTCGACCTGCTCGAAGAGGACGAGGCTGACGACCGCTCCAAGGTCTTTGACATCGCACTCCTGGCCGGCCGGTTGCAGGCCGCGGCGGACTGGCTGGCGAGCCAGCCGGAAACCGAAAAGCTTCGGCTGGGCTATTTTGGGGCCAGTACCGGTGCCGGGGCCGCACTGTTGGCGGCGGCGGCATCGCCGCAATCCGCCGGCGCGATTGTCTCGCGGGGAGGCCGACCCGATCTGGCGCGCGACGTGCTGCCCCGCGTCGAGTCTCCCACGCTGCTGATTGTCGGCGGAGACGACGAAGTGGTCCTCGAGCTAAACCGCGAAGCGTTCGAACTCTTGGAATGCTCCCGGCAGCTCGACGTCGTCCCGGGCGCCACCCACCTGTTTCCAGAGCCGGGTGCCCTGGAAGAGGTCGCGCGACTGGCCCAGGAATGGTTCCTCCATTACCTGCCTCGTCAGCCAACCGCTTGAAACGAAATTCAGTAGTAGAGGGCCATGTTGTCGAGAGCCTTGCCAAGGTGGTCGAAAAAGGCTTCGAGGGCGTCGGCGTCCGCGGCATTCTTGACCTTGACCAGCGGCAGCGCCTTCTCGGCGAATGCCGTCAATTTGTTCTTGGCGTCGATCACAGGCTTGATCGAGGCGTGGCCGGTTGTCTTCGACTCGTGAACGACAGCGTGAACGGCGGCTTCGGCGGCCTGCGGGCCGGGGCAAGGGACGGATCGTCGGGGATTACGCTAGGCCAGCGAATCGTGCCCTTGTCGTCCATGAGATGGGCACGCGGAACGCTGGGTTGCGAAGCCCTGCGCGGCAGCCTGCGTCGAATCCGATATGACGACCCGCTTCCGCCCGACCAGCCTGGCAGCGCAGTGATGGCATTGTAGAGCGGCTGAAAAGCGATGGTCGTTTGCGGTCTGACGCTGGGCAATGTCGGTAGATGGTACCGGGCGGCCGATTGGTACCCCGCCCCAAGTTGGCCGTTGTTCACGTTATAGCCCCAGGAATAAGGCGACGTGCCTCGCCCACCGAAGCTGCCGTAGCCACCGACGGTGCCCTGTTCGTACTGGCTACCCGGGCTGATATCGAAACGGAATTGTGCCCTTACGGGACTGAATGTGCTCAACGCCAGGGTGAGGACCAATCCCGAAAACGCCGTGCTGCCGATTCGCGACGTCATGGCTTACTCCTTCAATTGCCGTTATTTCGATTTGGTGGTGATCGGATCGCCGAGCGCGGCAACGATGGCCCGTTCCAGCTCTTCGCCGCTTTGGTCCACCCCGATGATCTTCCCGCCACGATCAAGGAGGAACCCGGCCGGGATCTCCTCGACGCCGTAGGCCGTCGCGAAATCGCCGGCTCCTTGGCCATTGAGGAGATTGGTCCATGATACTCCGTGTTTGATGAGGAACCGGCGAACGACCGGCAGGGCGGTCTTGATGTCTTTGACGTCCTCATGCATCGCGTCGACGTTGATTCCCAGGATCACAAAACCTTGGTCCTGATACTTTTGGGCGAGTCTGTTGAGAGCCGGGATCGAGGCGACGCAGGGAGGGCACCAGGTCGCCCAGAAATCGACCAGGACGACTTTCCCCTTGTAGTCGGCCAGGGACACTGGCCGGCCGTCGACATCAACGCCCGCAATCGCCGGTGCGGCTTTGCCCACCAGACCAAGCCGAGCCATTCGGCCCTCGAAATGGGTTTTCACCATGGCCGGGGCGTCGTTCTCGCAGGCTAATTCGCACAGCTTGCGGGCGATATCGTATCGGCCGCTACGAATCAATCGCTGGAGATAGGATTCTCCCACCGCGAGTGCCATGTCGGTGTCCGGCATGCGCCGCTCGCGCTGCTCGCGGTTTCTTGAAGAGCGCGTCCGAGGTCGGCCAGCGATTGATCGTGGTCGCCTTGCTCAGCTCGGGCGAGCACCTTGACCAGAGCGGCCAAGGCGCGGACCTCGTGACCGGAGGACGGTGTTAATGCCAGGTAGTGTTCGGCCGCGGGCATCGCCGCGGAGCAGAGGTCATGCGTAATCGCCAGGTTGAATAACTGCCGGTAAGCGGCTTCTCTCTCCGAACCCGTTGCCTTGCCGGCCAGAGTGGCCAGGTCGCTGATCCAGCGGCGCTCGATCGCTTTCAATTGCTCGCGGTAAGAGGCGTTGAGCGCTTCGAGTTCCTTGAATTCTCCCGGTTGGCGACCGGCCTGCGGTTCCTGCGCGAAGATTCGGCCGACAGGCGGAACGAGGAAGAGCGCTGTGCTAAAAGCCAGGCAGAACACGGTTCGGATTGGTGGCATGTTTCATGAACTCCTTCTGGGGGACCCTCCAGACATGGTCCGGCGATTGCGGGCACGGTCAACGATCGCATTTGCACGGACTGTGCCAATCGGAATTCGATCTCGACAGCTGCGCATAAGCATCAGCATGACAACGAATTATGAGGACCGTGGCACGCACTTGCAAGAATGTGGCAACAGTGCGATTCCGCGGATCAGCCTCACGAAATGTCGTGGGTAACTCCGACGATTCGTGGTCTGCCCGTTTGATCTGGAGCATTTCTTGCCCGGACGATCAGCTCCGTGCCTGTCGCCGCCTCACTGCACACTTCGACTGCGTTGCCGCCAATCGGCGTTAATATGCATAACGTTTAACAGCGTCCTCGTCCCACGAAATGCCGCTACCCGGTAGGTCCGGGATCACCAGATGGCTGTTTTGCAATTGGAATGGCTCGGCCAGAATGGGGTTGGCAAAGTCCTGCCATTCCAGCCAGTTGGCCGTCTCCGTCACCCGCATCAGGTGGGCGGCGACCTCGGGGTAGAGGTGAGTGGACATCGGAATGCCCGCCGCGCCAGCGATTGCCGCCGAACGCAACCAGCCTGTTACGCCCCCTATGCGCATCAGGTCGGGCATGACGAAGTCCCCGGCCCCAGAGACGATCGCCTGATACAGCGCGCGGGCCGTAGAAGTTCTCCCCGAGTTGAACGGGCGTCTTCAACTCGCGCGTGAGCTGGACGTAGCCAGCGAGGTTGTCGTGGACAATCGGCTCCTCGAACCAGAAAAGGCCCTGATCATCGAGCGCGTGACAGCGCTGCAAGGCGTCACCCAGCGACAGCCCTTGATTGAAGTCACACATCAGCTTGACTTCCTCGCCTGCCGCTTGGCGGACGGCAGCGATTGCCGCCAGATCATCGGCGAGGCGGTCCCGACCGAGACGCAATTTCAGTGCGGTGAAGCCGCCTTCCTCGACAAGTGCTTCGGCTTCTTGACGGAGAGTCTCCACTGGGGTCGGCCAGAGCCCGTTGCTGTTGTAGGCGGGTACCGGGCCGAGCGTTCCGCCGAGAAAGACCGCCAGTGGCATGTCGGCGGCTTGAGCCAATGCGTCCCAGGCAGCCATGTCGAGCCCCGCCACGGCGATCATCGACAGGCCCTCGCGCCCGACCAAGTGCAGAGCATTGATTCCCTTGCGGAAGAACTCAAACGGCGCAACCAAGTGACCTCTGAGTACCTCGGTCAGGTCCATGATCGCGGGCACCAGATAACGTGCTGCCTGCTTGAGATACGGCTCCAGGTAGCTGCGGCCGACGATGCCTTCTTCCGTGTGGAGATCGATGAGGATCAGCGGCCAGTCGTCGAACAATCCGACCTTCGAAAAGAATCGGGCTCCTCAACGGCACGACGACCGGCCGAACATGGACATTTTTCAGAGTCAATTTGCTGTGCGTCAAGCGATCGCTCCTTGTCGGCTTTCTGGTTCAGTCTGATTCGAACCAGGCAAACTCGGCAACCTGGCCGACACATTTCACGATCTCGGGTGCGTTCCGAGCTGACACCGGCGTCGCTGGATTGGTCAGCTTCGATCCGTCGTAGACCGCAATTTCGCGTCGCTCTATCATTCGTTGATCTCTAAACTATGTCAGCCTTACTATAAACAACGTCAGAGATTTGAGCAAGTTGAACTCGGAGAACGCTTCGGTCCGACACACCGACGCGCGGCGTGCTGCCGCCCTGTGCGATGACGCTGACTACGTTCCGAGTGATTGTCGCCGAAACCTCGACGGCCATTGACGCAGATCGGATTTCGCGAAAATTGACATACGGGCCGACAAGTCATTGGCGAAACCACTCGAAGAAAGCCTGGACAGAACTGTCTTCGGCACCGGATCGGTGACGTCCGGATCAGTGAGCGAGAACCGGCCCGAGAGAATCGCCTCGGCCACCGCGACGGCGCTGACCGGCCCACGGGACGGCGCGCGAACCGACGGCGGCAGACTCCGCCGCAGTCGTCGCAGCTCCTCCAACACAGCGTCCAGCCCCATGCCGGGGATGAATTGCATGACGCAATAGTGATATGGCCGTCGTCCCGTCCCACGCCGAAGACCGGCACGATGTTGGTGTGGCGCAGCCGCGCCGCCGCCCGCGCCTTCCGCTCGAACCGCAGCCGCTGCTTGACGTCGGAGAGGGACGCGTCAGGCAAGACCTTCAGCGCCACGCGTCGACCGAGCGATTCCTGTTCGGCCTCGTAGACGACGCCCATGCCGCCCCGACCGACCTCGCGGAGAATGCGGTAGTCGCCCAGTCGCTCCAACCGCGTCGCGGTGTGAACGGCCACACCGCCGGTGGATTCGTCGGGGCCGTCGGAGCGGAGATCTTCCATCCGGATCAGGACCGGGAAGACCTCGCGGATCTCGTCGGCGAGCTCGGGGTGACGCCGGCAGTATTCTTCGAGCGTGGGCCGCTCGCCGCCGCGCTGCGCGGTGCAGGAAGTCGTCGGCCAGCTCCTCGACGGGGTTGCGATCGCTGCTGCTAGAGGAAGAGGCAGTCATGGCTTGGTTCCCTGGGGGTCGGAGGCAGGTTCGTCATCCTTCGAGCCCGAATCGGGCCGGAACGGGTCGATGGGAAAGACCTGGTCCATAATCAGGGGCTTCATCTCGGGGGGACCGCCGAGCAGCAAGTTGACCATCGCCGTCGCACCGGGATTTCGGTAACCCATTCGGTCCGCCTCCCTGACCAGCGCGATGGCGCGGTCGGAATGGACGGGCAGTCTGGGGGGATCGGCCGGGCGGCCGGGGCCGGCGGGGCGGCCCACGGCGTAGAAGAACGCGTGCGCCACGCCCAGATAGAAGGGCTCGTCAATGAACGACGTCAGAGGGCCGAGTTTTTCCAGGAGCGCGGCGGCTCGGTCGGCGAGTCGCGACGCCTCGCTCGGCTGCCCGCGCCGGAGCGCGACCATTGCCTCGATCAGCAGCCCTGTGCTCATGGTATCGACAGAGACACGTAACCTGGGGTTCGCCCGGAGGCTCGGTTCGAGGGTGGCCCAGACTTGCTGGGCAGCGTCGAGCGCCTCCTTGTCGTGACCCAAGACCAGTTCGTTGAAGGCGAGATTCCGCCAAGCGATCCCGACGATGCGACGAAACGACCTCGCGACATCCGGACCACTCCGGACCCAACGCTCGACGATGGCGACGGCTTGCCTGCTGTGCTTCAGCGCCTCGTCGGGCCGGCCCGAGGCCCAATCGCAGGCTGCCAGGCCGCGCTCGCTGTCAAACTCCGCACTAACCGCGTCATGCGTCTGTCGCTGTTCTGGGCTCAAGGCCCGAACGATCGACAGCGCTTCTGTGAAGGAATCGCGGGCAACGGGATCAGCAGCGTCGGTTGCGGCGAGCAAGAAGGCAAGCATGATTCTGTCGGTCACTGATAAGGGGTTCTCCTCAACGAGCCGCCGACAGATCGTGACTCCTCGTTTGAAGAGCCGCGTGCCCTTTACGCGCCTTCCGGTCAGACCTTGACTGCCGCACACGTTCACATAATGGTGCGCCAGGTTCCGCCGGTCCGCGTCGGTGGCGAAAGGTCCCGACGCCAGCGCCTCGTAGACTTCCTGCTGCTCGTCCTCATCCCTCTGGCATGCGTCGGCACGCCCTTCATCGAAGAAGATCCACCCGAGAACGTGGAGGACGGTCGCGAGCCCACGGCGGTATTCGGTCGGGCCATCGGCCGCGGTCGGCAGGGTGTAAGCCGGGTTGTCCTCGATCAGTCGCTGGTAAAGGGTCCTGGAGCGCTCCAGCAACGCCAGTGCCTCTTCTTGCCGATCGTTGCGGTATAGCCTCTCCCCTTCGAGGCCGTCGCACTCCGCTTCCAGCAGACGTGCGCCGCCGTCTTCGGGGTGCTCCCGCGCCAGCGGATGGAGCACGCCACGCGCAAGCCCCAACTCGGCGCTCGCCTCATCGAGCTGATACCGGGGCACAAGGACCCGAGCCAATGCCAGGTGACTGCGGCCCAGGTCGCGCCGTGCGGCCGTGTCCCCGGGCTGCTCGCCGCACCAGCCGCGCGCGCAGGCGCCAGCGCCTCGCGGTGCGCCTCCAGGGCCTTCTCCGGCGCCTCGACCTCGCCGTAAAGCCCCGCCGCGTCGAACAAGGCCTCGGCCAGCGCCGCCCGCGACGCCCGGTCGGTTTCCCCCTCCAGCGAGTCCCGGAGCCGCTCGTAGAACGTTCGCGACTGGCCCAACAGCTTCTTCCGCAGACCTTCTCAGCGCCTTCTCCTTGAGGATCACGTCCTCACTCGCTCCCGTGGTGAACGCCCTGACGGCCTCCATCGCCAGCCCGAACCGCTTCTGCGCCTTGCGGTTAGCCGCCTCGGCCGCCACCAGATTGGCGGCCGCGTGCCGCCACTGCCAGGTCACCCCGATCAAACCGGCAACCAGCGCGACCAGCAGCCCCGCCGCCAGCGACGGCGACCGCCGGGTTCCGTCGCCCCCACCGCCAGGCCGATTCGGCGGCGGTGACACGCCGCGCCTTGATCGGCCTGTCGTCGAGGAACCGCTGCAAGTCCTCCGCCAGTGCCGCGGCGGTCGGGTACCGCCGCGCCGGGTCGCGGTCGATCGCCTTCTCCACGATCGTCTCCAGGTCCCGCGGTAGATGCGGCGCCAGCCCCCGCAGCCGCGCAGGCTCCTCACTCATCACCCGACGCATCAGCTCATGGCGGTCCGACGCCTCGAAGGCCGGCCGCAAGGCCAGCAGCTCGTAGAGCGTCAGGCCCAGCGCGTACACGTCGGAGCGGGCATCGCACTTCCCCGCAAACCGCTCCGGGGCCATGTAGCGCACCGTGCCGATGATGTCGCCCGAGTGGGTGATATCCTCGGTATCGCTGGCTTTGGCGAGCCCGAAGTCAGCCACCCAGACATTGCCTTTGGGGTCCAAGAGGAGGTTGGACGGCTTGACGTCGCGATGGAGAATCCCTTGGCGGTTGGCGTACTCCAGCGCCTCGGCGACCTGGAGGCCGATGCGGGCCACGCTACGAAAGAAGGTCCGGTCGGGGTCGGAGCGCGCCAGCGAGTCGGCCGAGGCGCCGGGCAGGCTGACCGACGGCGGGACGGAAACCGGTGGCGTAGCCGTGGGATGATCGATCGTGACGGCGGCGGTGACCGAGGCCCCGTTCGGGACCGGCTCGGCGATCTCCGGGTCGGTGAGTGAGAACCGCCCGGTGAGGATCGCCTCGGCCACCGCCGCGGCGCTGACGGCTCCCGGCGAAATAGGCCGGTCGGCCGGGCCGGTGGCTGGTGTGCCCCGCCGCAACCGCCTTAGCTCCTCCAGGACGGCGTCGAGGCCCATGCCCGGGATGAACTGCATGACGTAATAGTGGTGTCTCTCGTCCCGGCCGACGCCGAAGACCGGCACGATATTGGTGTGGTGCAGCCGTGCCGCGGCGCGCGCCTCCCGCTCGAACCGCAGCACCTGCTGGGCGTCGGACAGGGCCGCATCGGGCAAGACCTTGAGGGCGACCCGCCGGCCGAGCGATTCCTGCTCGGCCTCGTAGACGACGCCCATGCCGCCGCGGCCCACCTCGCGGAGGATGCGGTAGTCGCCCAGTCGCTCCAACCGGGTCGCGGTGTGAACGGCCACGCCGCCGGTGGATTCGTCGGGGCCGTCGGAGCGCATGTCTTCCATCCGGATCAGGACCGGGAAGACGTCGCGGATCTCGTCGGCGAGCTCGGGGTGGCGCCGGCAGTATTCCTCCAAGGTGGGTCGCTCGCCGCCACGCTGGCGCTGCAAGAACTCGTCGGCCAGCTCCTCGACGGGATTGCGATCGCTGCTACTGTCGGCGGAGGTGCTCATGTCCGGTTCGAGTCCAAAGGAGGGGATGAAACACTCGGTTGAGGTTACCAACCTTCGTTCATACCGGGGATCGAGGTGAGGATCTCCTTGAGCCGTTTCAAGGCTCGGATATATCGGTTGCTCGCGGCCTTGTTGGTCAGGGCGAGCACCAGCGCGGTTTCCTCGTTGCTCAGTAGCTCGAAGTGCCGGAGGGTGAGCACCTCGCGGTCGATCGGGTCCATGCCATTGAGCGCCTCCTGGAGGATCAGTTTGTGTTCGGCGCGGATGGCGGCGCGGCTGGCGCTGGTCATCTTGCCCATGAGCTGTGCGGCCAGCGACACCGAACTGGCCTGGGGAAAAGCGCCGCGGTGCAGCGAAACCTCCATGCCGGCGTCGCGAGCAAGGGCACCGAGGTGGAACCGGTGCAGGTCGGTCAGCTTCTGGCCGGTGACCAGTCGCAGCCAGAGGTGGAACGGCATCGCCTGCGGATCGCGGGCGTAATCGGGCAACCTCTTTCGGGCCTCGAGGTAGGCGTCCTGGAGGACGTCGTCGGAATCCACCCGGCCCGAGAGGCGGCGGTCGAGCCGGAGTCGGACCAGCCGCCGCAGCCGGTCGCGCTGGCCGTCGAACAGCGCGGCGAAAGCGGTTTCGTCACCTGCGAGGGCGCTGACTAACAAAATTTCCGGCTGGGCCGGTACGGATTTGGCCATGACGACTCTCGACGGATCAGGCATTTCGGAGCACCAAGTTGACGTGCGTGACGAATGTTACCACAAGAGAGCCGTGGCGTGAGCGCCTGGGCGGAGCGGTCCGCGCCCTTCCGGGACAATTTCAGTACGAATCGGCGCTGATCACCTCGCCGCCGTTGATCGACCCGAGCTGGACCCAGGTCAGGGCGCGGATCGAGTTCTTCACGAAGCGGACTGAGCCGTCGCCGAAGAGGGTATTGGCGCCGCCCGGATGCCGGCTGCGCGAGCCGTTGTACTCGCCACCTTCGTTGCCTTGGGTGTAGCACGCCAAACCTTGGGCGGGCTGGCTGTCGCACAGGGAGAAGGGACCCGCGGGACTGGTGCCGGGACTAGAGCCGGCGAACCCTGCCAGGTTGTCCATGTTATTGCCGGCCAAGTTGCCGATCGCCGACGCCCAAGGTTGAGTCGCCGGGACATAGTCCTGATAGCCGTTGGGAGTGAACCGCGTCATGTAGGAGCCGGCGCCGGGATGGTCGGTCCAGATGGCTCCGCGGATGTCGTCGGCCGCCCCCTGCAAGATCTCCGACACGAAGTGCGTATTGCTCGTACCGTCCGTCACCGACGAGATCCGGATCGTGATGGGACCCGTTGCGGTGGCATTGATGCCGAATGGAGACTGCAAGTAAAGGTTGCGAGTGAAGAATCCACTGAAGGCCCCCTGACCGTAATCGGCGTTCCCCCAATTGACGCCATAGTTCCCCTTGGTGAGAGACCACGGCAAGGCGGGGACGAAGCCGCCGGAGGCTGCCGACACGGCCGTGAAGTTGAGGACCTGTTCGTTATCGCTCGGGCACTGAAAGGAGTGAATCTTGGTCGTATGGACCGTGCTATTAACAACATAACCTAGAAACGAGGGGCCTTCGAAGCCGATCGAGGCGTTGAAGGCACTGTAGAGCGGCCCCTGGTCGATATAGGGCAGCATCAGGATGAACCACGGCGTCTGCTGGCAGCCGTTGCCGAAGCCAAAGCCTGAGCAGAGTCCGTTCTGTCCGAAGACGCTGGCGATGGGGAGGCAGTTGTTGCTCGACTCATAATTGGCGAGGGCCAAGCCGAGTTGCTTCAAGTTGTTGGTGCACTGGGCACGCCGAGCGGCCTCCGCGCCGCCTGCACGGCAGGCAACAACAGGCCGATCAGGACGGCGATGATCGCGATGACCACCAGCAGTTCGATCAAAGTGAAGCCGGCCGGAGTGGGCCGGCGACTGTCCGTTCGAGAATGAGTCAACATGATCGATAACTCCTTGACTTGATAGGCAGGGGCGTCAACGCGTCTTCACCGGTGTCTCGCTGGTCGGATTGAGCGTCCGGCCGATTTTCCACTTTGTCCGGGGCCGGCTTCGGGAACCGTCGCGGGTCTTCGGGGCAATGACGGAGACGCCGATGCTTCCCCGGTCCGCCGCGGACTTTGTCGACGCGGCGAGGTCGATTGAACCCGTGCGAGGGGTGTCATCGGAGCAACTCACGAACGTGAACAGCAGCAGGCCAAGTGCAAACAAGCCAGGACCGAAGAGCACGAATCGGGGATGGGTCAGCCGTTTCGATGCGGATCGCGTCACGGGGTCGCTCCTTCTCGCCAGGGCCAGGTTGGATAGGTTGTGTCGAGGCTGGCCGACGACGCTCGCCGGTCAGCCAGCCGTTCGTCTCACCTCCTGAGAATAGATCCGGGAGCCGAGGCGAGCTTTCCACAGGACCGACGGAATTTTTTTCCTGGCGCTCGCCAGATGAGATGGCGCACGACAATATTCCAGCGATGACATTCTTGAGGCGCTGAGGGCGCGGACGTCTGAGCAACCGCCCCACGCGTTCCGGCCACCACGGGGTTGTGATCGGCCCAGGCTCGACTAAACTGGGTAATCGTTGTGGCGACAGATCAGAAACAGGCGAGAGGAGCGGCCGTTGTGCAACTTCAAGAAATGAGCTGGCCGGCGGTGGGGGCGATCTCGAAAGACATGCCCGTCGTCGTGCCGATCGCGGCGGTCGAGCAGCACGGGCCGCACTTGCCGGTGTTTACCGACAGCATGCTTTTGGGCGAGGTTGTCCGCCGAGCGGCGGAGCTGCTGCGCGATCGCGTGGTCTGGACGCCACTCTTGTGGTTGGGCAATTCGCACCATCATCTCGAGTTCGCGGGAACTTTGTCGGCAGCGCCACGAACCTACCTTGATCTGCTGGGAGACCTGATCGACAACCTGGTCGTACACGGGTTCCGCCGCGTGGTGCTCTGTGAACGGCCATGGGGGCAACATCGTGCCCGCTCAACAGGCGGTCTTTGAGGCCCGCCAGCGCTATCGACAGCGCGACGATCTGCTGCTCCTGGCGTCGACCTACTGGCTCTTGGGAGGCAAGCCCCACCAGGTCGATCCCACTTTGAAGCAGGATCGGATGCAACACGCGTGCGAGTGGGAGACGTCGATGATCTTGCACCTGGCGCCGCACTTGGTCGGTGATTTGAGTCAGTTGGAACCCGTCCCCGCGGGCGTGGCATTCGAGCCGGCCACGCGAGGCTGGATTACCAAGGAGCGGAGCCCCCTCGGCTATATCGGCGACCCTCGGCGCACCAACGCTCTCAAAGGCCAGACCCTGTTCACCGTCTTCTCTCAGGATCTGGTCACCTTTCTGGAACGGGTCATCGCCTGGGATGGCCATTCCTGGGAAGGATGATATGAACACCGACGCAAGTGCAACATTGGCGGCCCCTGAGTCGCGGGCCACACTCCGGGCCTGGGGCATCTGCGTGCTCATGCTCTTTGCGACCATGCTCAATTACATGGACCGCCAGGCGCTGGCGCAGCAGGCAACCGAAATCAGCCGCGACTTGATGATGACCAACCAACAATACGGCCAGCTCGAGTTCGGCTTCGGCATGGCCTTCGCCGTGGGGGGTCTGGCCACGGGGCTCGCCGTCGACCGGTTCGGTCCGCGCTGGATCTACCCGGCGGTGCTGTTCGGATGGTCGGCCGTCGGCTTCGCGACCGGCTGGGTGACAACTTACCGTGAACTGTTCTTCTACCGGTTGCTGCTCGGTTTCTTCGAGTCGGGGCAATGGCCGTGCGCGCTGGTGGCCGTGCAACGACTACTCTCGCGCCGCGATCGCCCGCTGGGTAACAGCATCCTCCAGAGCGGTGCGTCAATGGGTGCGATCGCCACGCCACTGGTCGTCTTGGCATTGACGACCGGCGCCGCCGATAGCTGGCGACTTCCCTTTCGAGTGATTGGCGCGATTGGTGCAGTCTGGATCGTGGCCTGGCTGGCCATCGTCCGATCGAAGGACCTGGATCTCGACAAATCCGCCTTACCGGAGCTTGCCCCCGAGGAGGAACGGCTACTCGCGGACGCCGTGAATGATGCGGAAGTCGCTCATGCCCTGATGACCCAGCGCCGTACGTTTATCCGCCGTTTCCTCGCCCTCATGGTTGTTGTGATCAGCATCAACCTGTGCTGGCAGTATTTCCGTGCCTGGATGCCCAAAATGCTTCGCGAGGAGCATCTTTACACCAAGCAGCAAGTCCAGTATTTCTCGGTGGCCTATTACGTGGCGGCGGACGTCGGCTGCATCGCGATCGGTTTTCTGGTCAAATGGCTCACAACGCGCGGCTACTCGGTCCACGGAGCGCCGAATGGCCGCGTTCCTCGGCTGCGCACTGCTGACCTCCACGAGCGCACTGGCCGCCTTCTTGCCCGCCTCGTCGACTCTCTTGTTTATCCTGCTGATAATCGGCTTCGGCTCACTGGGCCAGCATCCGCTCTACTACGCATTCACCCAGGAGCTCTCGACGCGGCGGATGGGAAACGTCACCGGCGTGCTGAGCTGTTCCACCTGGATTGCCAACGCATTCCTTCAAGGCAGGAATCGGCATCTGGATCGACCGGACCGGTTCCTTTACACAGGTCACATTCCTGGCCGGTCTGATGCCGCTACTTGGCTTCCTGGCGCTCATCATGCTCTGGAACGGCTGGATGAAACCTGTGCCTCGTAAGAAATCAAGCAATACACATGATGAGTATTTTTAGACTTTCCGATCTTCGATGGCTCCTGCTGTTCTTGCCGGGCTTTCTTGACGACCACTGTCTGGGCGCAAGGTCCGGGTAGCGCTCCTCGGCCGCCTCGCGAGGCTCTGGCCGCTTTCGAGCTGGTTGACCCTAACCTCACGATCGATCTCGTCGCCGCCGAGCCGGAGGTGACGAGCCCGGTCGCGATCGCTTGGGATGAGGATGGGCGGCTCTATGTCGCGGAAATGATCGACTACCCGACCGCGACCGCAACGGGACGGATCAGGCGGCTGGAGGATCGCGACGGCGACGGCCGTTATGAGCACGCAACGATCTTTGCCGATGGATTGCCCTTCCCGAACGGGGTGATGCCTTGTTTTGGCGGCGTACTGGTGACGGCCGCGCCGAACATCTGGTTCTTGTGTGATCGCAATGGCGACGGTCGCGCCGACGAAAGCGAGCGTCGTGTTGACCGGCTTCGGCGAGGGGAACACGCAGCTCAGGGTCAACGGCCTCTTTTGGGGGCTGGACAACCAGGTTTACGCGGCCAACGGCCGCAGCGACGGTGAGGTGCGTGCGCCTGATGAGCCCTCGAGCAAAGCCGTTTCCATCCGCCGCCGCGACTTGCGGTTTCGCCTGAAACAGCGGCCAGGATCAGGCCAAGCGGTTGGGGTCGAGGCGATTGCCGGCTTCAGCCAATTCGGCCTCGCACATGACGACTGGGGGAACCGCTTCCCTTCGTGGAACACGATCCCGATCCGCCACGTCGTGCTCGAGCAACAGGCGCTCGACCGCAACCCGTACCTGGCGGAGACTTCCTCGGTCGCGTCCATCCTTGACCTTGCCGACGGCGGCCGGATCTTCGGGATCAGCCCGGCCCAGGCGCGGTTTAACCGCGAATCAGTCGCTTTCTTCAACGCCAGTTGCGGCTTGACGATTGAGCGCGGTGATTGGTTGCCGGCGACCTACCACGGCAACGCCTTCGTCTGCGAGCCCCTCACCAACTTGGTACACCGTCGCACGCTCGAACCAAGCGGGGTGACCTTCGTTGCTCGCCGGGCCGATCCGGGTCGGGAATTCCTGGCGTCATCCGACCCCGCGTTCCGTCCGGTCAACCTGGCCACCGGACCGGACGGAGCCCTGACGATCGTCGACATGTACCGTGAGCTGGTCGAGCATCCTCAGTTCGTGCCCGAGTCGGCCCGCGGAACCGTCGACTTCCGCCGCTGGCACGATCGAGGACGGCTCTGGCGCGTTCGTCCCAAAGCCGGGGCGACGTCGCCACGCGGTCGCCGGCCGAACCTGAGCCAGGCTGGCGTGCCCGAGCTCGTTGCGCTCCTGGGCCACTCAAACGGCTGGTGGCGCATCACGGCTCAGCGTCTGCTGGTCGAGCGCCAGGATCGCGCGGCGGTTCCGCTCTTGATCGCGGCGCTCAAGGACACGCGAAACCCCCTCACGCGGCTCCATGCTCTCTGGTCCTTGGCAGGACTCGACGCGGTTGACACGGACGTCATTCGTCAAGTGATCTCTGACTCGCACCCCGGCCTGCGCGAACACGCCCTGCGTGTCGCGTCGGCGATCGAGTCTCAGCAACACAGTCGACTGCTGCCGACAACGAGCTTGGTTGCCCGTGCCGAGGACCCTGAGATCCGCGTCCGGCTGCAAGCCGCGCTGGCACTTGGCGATCGCTGTCGCGAAGAACCCGCCGCTCTGGAAGCCCTGGGAAGGATCGCGGTCAGAGACGCGGACGATCCTTGGATGCGGCTCGCGATCCTGAGCGGGCTGGCTGATTCTTCACTTTCGTTCATCCCTTTATGCGACCAAATTCCTTCCGCGACAGGCCGGGCTCAACTGCTATCGCAGGCCTCCGCGATTGTGGGCGTTCGCCGGCGCGTTCCGGAGCTGACCTCTCTGCTGGGGATGATCGCGTCCCGAGTGGAACGATTTAGGCGGGAGGTGTCCGATCCTGGCCGATCGATCGATGCGCTCACCATGCTGGCTGGCCTGGCCGAAGGTCTGGAACGGTCCGGTCCGCCGCTTCATGCCCTGATCGCCTCGCCCGTCTCCCGAGCTGAAACCGCAACTGGAACGGCTCGCGACACTCTGGCCGCGCCGCTCGAGCACTCGCGGTTTCCAACCAGCCGGTCGCGGAGCGGCTGGTGGCCCTTGACGTAGTGTCGCGGTGCCGTCCTGACCTGGCCGAGGAGATCGTTCCCAACTTGCTCACGGTAGACCAACCGGTCGCGATTCAGGCCGCCGCCGCTCGGGCGGTCGCGCGTCGCCGGGCGACTCTCATTAGGCACCAAGGCCCTCGCCCACTGGAACGACTTGGGACTGGGCACGCGCCGCGAGCTGTTGGCAGCCCTGGCCGGCTCGCAGGTGCTCGCGGAATGCGTGATCCAGGCCCTGGAACGGCAGACGATCGTACCCGGCGAGCTCGACGCCGCGACCCGCGAGGCGCTCAATCGCCTGTCGAGCTCGAGCCTGAGGTCACGTGCCTCGGCCATCCTGGCGCGATTCGCGCCGCCCCAACGCTCCGCCGCGCTGGCGCGCTATCAGGACGCCCTGAAACTCGACAGCGACGAACGTCGCGGCGCGGCCCTCTTCGACAAGCATTGCCAGACCTGCCACCAACACCAAGGTCGGGGACAGAAGGTCGGTCCCGACCTCTCGGGCATCGCCGGCCGTGCCCCTGAGGCCCTCCTCGTCGATATCCTCGACCCCAACCGGGAGGTCCCACCCGACTACCTGACTCTCATTGTGGCCACCCGTCGAGGCCAGCTCCTCTCGGGACTCCTCGCCGAAGAGTCCGCGACGACCTTGAAACTTCGCCACGCCGACGCGGTCGAGGAAACCCTGCTCCGTTCCGAGATCGAAGACATCCGTTCCACCGCACAATCGCTCATGCCCGAGGGGCTCGAACAGAAGCTCAGTCTTCAGGATGTGGCTGATCTGATCGCGTTCTTGCGTCAAGGCGACCGGGCGCCTCGATCTCCGATCAAGAAGAGCAATTTAGATTAAATTATGTGATTAATATTAAAGTTGCTTAATATGGAATATCAAGCACATATTGCGGATTCGCGTCCAGGTAGCCCTTGATTCGATTCTGGCGCTCCAATGGCCGCGGGCAGGAATTTCATGGCATCGTCGATACGCTCGTCGGGCTCGGCGCAACTGAAGCGCAAGAAGCCGCGGCCGGCCTCGCCGAAGCACTCGCCGCCCAGGCAGGCGACGCCGAACTCGTCGTCGGCCGCTTCGAGTAGGTAGAGCGCCAGACCGTGCGAGGTCATTCCCAGGCGGTTGCAGACCGCTCGGACGTCTGGGAAGACGTAGAATGTGCCGGCCGGCCGCACCACCCGGAAGCCCTCGATGCGCTCCAGGCCGTCGCAGAGCCGCTCGACCTTGCCGCGGAACCGCGCCATGTAATCGTCGCGGGTCGCCGCGTCGTGCTCGAGCGCGGCCTGGGCGGCCCGCTGCGCCAGGGGCGGGCTGCACGAGGCTGTCGTGTTGATCAACTTGCCAATCACCTCGACGACGGCGGGCGACGCCACCGCGAAACCGATCCGCCACCCGCTCATGCTGTACGACTTACTGAAGGTGTAGGCCGCCACGGTGTGGTCGAGCATCCCCGGTTCGGCCAAGATCGAGGCGTGCCGGCCGCTCCAAACCATGTGGCAATAAGGCTCGTCGGAAAAGACCATCAGGTCGGTGCCGCGCACGATCGCGGCGATCGCGGCCAGGTCTTCGCGAGTAGCCACGCCGCCCGTCGGATTGTGCGGCGAGTTCAGGAAAATCGCTCGCGGCTTGGGATCGTTCGCCAAAAACTTCTGGACGTCCTCGGCGGATGGGCGAAACTGGTTTTCGACCTTGAGCGGCGCCAGCACCGCCCGTGCACCTCGGCGATCGAGATTAGGAACATACGTCGGGAATTGCGGGCTGAAAACCAAGACCCCATCGCCCGGGTCCAAAAATGCCTCGGCGAAGTATTGCTCGAACGGCTTGGCCCCTGAGGCAACAACGATGTTCTCGGTCGTTGCCGAGTAGCCGAATTCGGCCGTGACGAACTGAGCCGCGGCCGCGCGAAACTCAGGAAGTCCCTGACTGGGACAGTAGCCGGTTTCGTTATCCTCGATCGCGCGGATGCCCGCCCGCTTGGCTTTCGGCGTGGTGGGGAACGGGCTATCGCCGATCTCCAGCTCGACGACGTCCTTACCCCGAGACTTGAGGAATCGCGCGATCGCCAGCACCGTGAAGGCTGATTCGGCCGTCAGGTTTCGCGCCAATGAACTGAGTCGAGGCATGGAACTCCTCGTCCTGAGTCGGTACTTGCTCTTCACACAAGCGACGGAAGGAAAGAAGGCCGCCTATCTTGAGGCGATCACTTGAGCCAAGGGCCGGACGATCCGAGGGATGACCGCCTGCTGGAGGATCTCCTCACCAATTTCGCGTTGACGACGGAACGACTCCAGGAAGGTCAGCTCCGGACCACTCCCCCAGTACTGCCGCACCGTGAAGTAGACGCTGATCTGGTCCTCGCCATAGTCGCGCGTCCGAACCTGAGTCGCACTGGTCCGCGTCTCGATCGCCAGCCGGCATTGCAGTTGAGACGACTCGTTCAACGCGAACGTCACGGACGGCTCGTAGTTGACCACGCGGGCGCGCGGCATCTCGAAGAGCCCTTCCAGGCCAGACCCGACCCCCAGCGCCTCGGCCACCACCTCGTCGTGATTGCCGTCGAAATTGAAGTCAAAGCCATACATGACGTCGAGCGCCTCGCAGTCCAGCAAGCTAATCGTCAACAGCGGCGGAGCCAGTTCCAGGACCAGCTCGTGCTGGCGATAAGCCTCTTCCAGCGACTCGGGATTCGTATGCCCCGAGCACAACCGGCGCGGCTCGATCGCCAGCCAGCGATACATTTCCTGGTCCTTATCCCCCTCGAAGACAAGATCTCCGTTCTCCCTCGTGTAAAAGTTTCGCAGCTCCGGGAAGCCCTTTCTTCATCTGTTCAAAAAAGTGCAAGACCGTGTCCCGGTTGCTGGGCAGATCCATCTCGGTATTGAGGTGAACGTTGACGTAAAAGTCGTCGGCGTCGCAAATGTAGCGATTCATACCGGTGATCCTGAATACTTCGAAAACGACACCTAACCCTAGGCCACGCCGAAAGAACGGGCTTTCCAGCCGCAATCCAAAGGGTTGGCGGCGTCGATGGGGGTTTCACGAAATCGCCACTCTACCACAATCGGATCTGCCACGAAATGAATGGGCGGCCCAACAAGCGATCATCGCCGGCCGCCGATCACTCGGCGACGCACGGACCGGTTTAGTAAAACATAACATGACTTTCAACGAGAGGTCTGATCAGACACGAGTTATTCCATTTTCAGGGTGTTGCAATCGAATCGGCACGATCAAGGCGGGTTCAACCTGGGGGTCGGGAAACGCGCGAACGCCACATTTAGCGAGTTTAACAGGCGTGCGTACCGGGTAGCGGACGGCGGCGGGTCCGGCTGGAAAGCGCGCCACGATCTGGCCGTCGTCGACCGAGAGGGGGACAGCGCGCGGGTGGGCCACCAGGACCATCGCGGGCACGGGTGTGCCGGGTGGGTCTGTCTGGAACGTCACCGACCAAGGGAAGCCCGGAAATCGAGGCCGCTTCAGTACATACGAGACAGTCACCTCCGGATTTGGCCCTGGCAAGACCGTGGCCGCGGTCGGTTCCAGCCCTGGAGAGATCGAACGCACGCCATCCAGGTCGGCAAGGCTATAAACCCTGATGTGCCAAGGCCCAGCATCCGGGGGAGTGGTCACTGGCAAGCTGAGCGTCCAGCACCCCAGGCGGTCGTAATCGGCAAACAGAACGGTCTCGGTGATTGCGGCGAGGTCGTTTGTCCCCCGTGGAGCTGTACCTTGGCGCGCGACGATCAGCGTGGCGCTCGCTTCCGCGGCCCACTGCCAGCGAAGCGTGACCCGAATACCGCTGGAACCACCGCCGATTCCGCCGCCGGCGCGCGTCGCGCGAACTCGGACGGGTCCGGCACCCGGCTGAGGGCCACACCGTGCCCAACGGTGTACAGGGCGTTCCAGACGGTCAAGGGCGTGTAATAGCAATGGCCCTCGGTCGGAGGCTCTGGATCGTACGCTCGTCCGGGTGAGGCCGGCTCGATCCGACGGCCTTCGAGCGCCTCGGCCTCGACCGCCGGCAGCCGGGTGCCGGCCGGGACGGGCAGGGGATCGGCCGTGCGCAGGATCTGGACCGCGCCACGCACCGGTTCGATCCAGTCGAGCCGGACACCGCGCTCGGGTTCGACCAACAGCCGGGGAGCCTCGAGCGCCGACACCGTCGCCTGCGGCCGCGCCGACACCACGACCCCGGGCGCGGGAACAACCGGCCGTCGGACATCTTGTAGATGGCGTAGATGCCATAATGATAGACCTCGTTCGGATCGACGTTGCGGTCCAGTGTATGATCGATGGCCGTCGCGATCCGATCGCCGTCGCGGGGTCTCTCGGCGGCGCACCGCTGCTTGCGGATCACGCGAATCTCGGACACGCCCCGCGGAGGCTGCCAGGCCAGCTCGACCACATCCGGGCGAAAGTCGACCCGCACATCCTTGACATCGGCCAGGAAAACAAACGGGCCGAGCGAGATCGCCGAAATCGACTCGGTCCCGCCGCGCTTGCTCAGGACGGCATAGCCGACGGTATCGCCCGGCGTGGCGTGCGTGTCGTCGAACTCGCACGTGCTAACTTCGGCGATCCGGGTGCCGTCGGCGGGGTGCTGGAGCAGCGCTGCCCCGCTTGCGGAGGATCACGTAGGTGAGCGGTCCCAGACCGTCCGGCGGCGGGGGCGTCCACCAGAGCTGGATCCGGTCGCCCAGGACCCGGGCATCCAGGACGATGGGCGCATCGGGCGGAGTGCGGCCCAGCCCGGCCACGGCCTCGGGCAGATCGGCGGCGATGGCCAGACTCTGCCGATACAATGTCCGAGCCATCGGGGGATCGGTTCGCTCCAGGTTCCGAGCTCTTGCCGCCAGCGTCTCAGCCCGGCGCAGGTCGCGGCTCAGCTCGGACCAGGCGGCCAAAAGCTCGGGCGTTTCGGGATCAACCACCCGGCTCCACGCTTCAACGGCCGCGCGGGCGGCGAACAGCCTGCCGCCGGCCTTCGCCGCCTGGTAGGCCAATTGGACCTTCAAAAGGCCCGCCTGCCTTTGCCGGACTCGGGCGATCGCATTCCGCGCACGGCGTGGTTGGGCGCCAACTCCCGCACCCGCTCGAGATGCTCGAGCCGCCCGGTCTAATTGAAACGTACGAAACGCCTGCTGGGCCGCGTCGAAGTGTCTCGTCAGCGGTTCAGCCAGCGCCTGACGAAACCCGCAGGCGCATCGACGCTCGTCGATCCACTGGTTGCGCTTGCAGACCGGGCAATCCCATTTGAGCGACCCTCCGCAGTGCCTGCATCGCGCCGTCGCTGATTTCCGCGTCACCGGGCTCATCTCGGTCACTCCCGAGCAATGCCGGCAGCGCAACAGCGTGAACTTGGGTGAGCCGTTGACCTGACCCGTCGCCAACGGGGAGGGAGTGGAAACGAGGAGACCGGCCATCCTGCCATTGGCGCCCGCGACTGACTCGCGGGTCACGCCCAACCGCCGGCAAATGCGACCGATCAGGAGCTCGGCCCGCGCGGAAGGAATCCCCAGCGCGGCGGCCTCATCGAGCAGGGCCGCGTGGGTGCCCGCGTCGAGCCGGCTCAAACCCTTGAGGGCGAATACGGCCAGGCCTTCGAACGACTCCTCGGCCTCGAGGGCCAACGTCCGGTCGTATCGCGCGCGGGCCTTGGGCGAGCCCAGGTGCGACTGCGCATGGGTGATGATCTCGAGCCAGGCGGTCTTCTCGGCGGTGACCTGCGCCTTCTTCATCCAGCGCTGACGTTCGGTGTCGGCGCGCTCAGCGATGGTCGATGCCGGCGCGTCGCGCTCGACGCCGATCGCGTCATACAGGTCGGCGGCAGCCCAGATGCTCGAGTGCCACTCGGATCTGCCGGCGGGCGGACGGGTCGAGCACATCGGCGGGTGGGTCGACATCCAGCTCGCCGTCGCCGTTCTTGCTTGCAGTCTCGACCAGGTTCGGGATCGGCCTGATGACCTTGAGCAGATCCTCCTCGTTCAGGCCGAGTTTGGCCGCCTCATCGCCGAGAAGTCCACGATCCGATGCGGCTAGCCCCCCCTTGGCCGCACGCAGGCGGACCCTGCGTTGCAGCTCGTCGAGCTTGCGCTCCCGCTCTTGCATTTGGGCCACGGCCAGCTCGGCGTCGTACGCGGCGCGGGAGGTGGGATCACTGAGAAGCGCCTTGCGCAACGCCGGAATCTCGTCGAGATAGAGCTGATTGACATGCCGGTTCTTGGGATTGCGCGTGCCCATCGACCAGGCCGGCTGCTTTCGCTGAAGCGCAGCCTCGATCTCGGTCCGCTCGGCCCCCGGATCGACCCCCAGTCTCGCATAGAAGTCAGGCACCACAGTTGCGTCCGCCGTCACGATCTCCGTCTCTCCGTTTTCCACGCTTTTGCCAGGGCGACGACTCATCGCATCTCAATGATATTGTCGAGCACGAATGCCCGCTCGTCCAGTCGATGAGTCGATTCGAATTGCTCCCGCGGCGGGACCGGGCTAAGCTCAAGAGGATAATCAAGCCGAATTCCGACCTCAACTCAAGGGGAGCCAACGACGATGACCTCTCAGGTGAAACTGACCGTGATCGAGCGGAATGGCCGAAAGTGCGTGTCGACTGGCTCACCCTGGGAACCCGTGGTCGGCTATTCGCGCGCGGTCCGCGAAGGAGATTTCATCTTCGTGACGGGGACCGTTGGCGTCGAGCCCGACGGCCAGTTTGGGTCAACCCTCAAAGCACAGACGCGACGGAGCCTGGAAATCATCATCGCCGCAATCGAGGCACTGGGCGGCAAGGCCGCCGACGTAGTCCGGACTCGTATTTATGTGACCGACATCAGCCGATCGCGCGAGGCGGCCGAAATCCACAGCGAGTACTTCGAATCAATCCGTCCGGCGACCACGATGGTTCAGGTGGCCAAGCTGATCGATGATGCCGCGATGGTGGAGATCGAGGCCGACGCCGTCATTCATCACGAGGACCATGAGCGGATCGCATGAGCACGGATTCATTCATTTCACGGTTGGCGTAACTCCTCGGGCACGGGGTGCTTGGCCAGGTAGTAGACATAGGCCGCGACCGACTTGACCTCTGGAGGATCGAGCACGGTGCTCCAGCCTGCCATGCGGGTTTCCGGCACTCCCTTGGCAATCACGCCCAGGACCTGGTCGGGGCGATCACCGTGCTTCCACTCGTTGTCGGTGAGGTTGCCCACGGGTGGGCCGAGTAAGTCCTTGGCGATCGGGCCGTCGCCGCGGCCGTCGTTGCCATGGCAGGTCGGCGCATCGCACGAGATAGATCGTCCGCCCTTGGGTCAACAGCGGATCCTTGGCGACCTCCGGGGGCGGTGGTTCCACCGGCTTGCTGAGCATCCGAAAGGCCACGAATCCGCCCGCGCCCAATCCCAGCATCGCCACAAAAATCAGCCGCGATACCGCGGGGTCGATGCCAAAAGGCGGCGAATCCTCCGGGGTCGAATCTTCCATACACAACGGCCTTGATTTCAAAGAGCTATGCGTGGAACTTATAGCACAAACAAATATTTGCGCGATTACCGCTTCAAAACGCGCCCTCGTCGATGACTTCGCCTCGATTGCGCATGATCAGGGCTCGGAACACGGTCGGGTCGATCGTGAGCTTGATGAAGTGAACGGAGCCATCGGCGAAGACGGAGTCGAAACCGCCCGGATGGGGCGAACCGGCGCCATGGAGCGAAGGTGCCGCCGCGGCGTTGAACGTCAAGTCAGCGGGCTTGGTCCAAGGAACCGCCTCCTTGGCCTCGACGACCAGGATTGTTTTGGACGTGCCGTCGGTGACGCTCGGGAGCTTGATATCTTGGCCGTTCTCGAACATCGCGGATTTGCCCGAAAACACCTGGTAAGTCGTGACGAACGGCTCGGCGTTGGATCGGCTGGGACAGACATAGGTCGACGGCATCTCCTTCAAGAGCTCTCTGTTGCGCCGACTATCCCACGGCTCGTCCAGATTGAACTTGTTGTAAAGCCCCTGCTGCCCGAGGTAGGGCAAGATGGCCACGCGCCAGCTCAAGAGCGGCTTGCCCTGCTTGTCGGTGATGGCCGCTCGGGGAAAGGCGTTGTTCGCCGAGTGGTAGTTATGAAACGCCAGACCGATCTGCTTCAGGTTGTTCACGCACACGGCGCGGTCGGGCGGCCTCGCGGGCGGACTGGACGGCGGGAAGCAACAATGCGATCGCGACCGCGCTCGTGCCCGGCGAGCTGATGCTGGGGATCGGCTCACGGATCACGAGGTTCAGACCTTGGCCATCGACGGCCATCGCGATCGAGGCCGGGAACAGCAAGCGGCGAAGCTCGGACGCGTGGGGAACCTTGTCCGGATCGACCTGCAAGGCGAGTCCGCCGCCCGCTTTGCCTGCCTTGCGCTGTGACTGTGCGATCGCCGCGTTCGCCTGCTGGAGCAAGTTGGGCACGTTCTCGACCAGAGCGGGCATGGTGTCGCGGGGATCACTAACATTCAAGAAGATGAGTTCCTTGGGAAGGCGTCGCGTCATGGCGAGAAACGCACCGGTGGGCCGCCAGTTCGGGCTGCCACGGCCGGCGGTCAGGGCGTGGTCGACTGCGCTGCCGGTCGCACCGATCACAAGCTGGTTGTGGCCGACCATTACGGTCGGCCGATACATCTCCGCGACCGGCCCGGCAATGCCCCCCGCGGCGAAGTCCATCTCATACCTGGAGTGAGGACCCGCTTGCTTCTCGAATTGAAGAGCTGGGGCGTTACGCTTCGCACCGGCGGCTCGCCGCTGCTCCTTCAAGCTGGTATTGATGCTTTCAACCAGCGAATCGACTGCCTTTCCCGCGGCGACCTGATCGCGGACCTGCACCGAAATCGTCAGCCCAACGAATTGCCGGAGGAGGCGCAACTGCGGGTTTGTCTCCGGTTTCGGCGGGGTTGGTTGTGCGTAAAAGGCGATTTTCGGGCCGATGTTGCGGAACAGGTCCCCGCGCAAGTCCAGGTCGAGTTGCTGGCGCGCGAGCGCCTCGAAGTTTGTGACCCGGTCGGCACCGTCAGGACTGGCCAGTTTCATCAATGCGACGATCTGGTCATAGGTCTTCACAAGATCAACCGAGAGCACGGTGAAACCGCTCAGATTCGAAGGAAGTGGTGGCAAAGAGTTGATCCCGAACGTGGGCTGTTCGAGCAAAGCAACCGCTCCTCGCCGAGGCGACGGCGCCACCACACGGAGCACGCTCAACAAAGCGTCGTCCTGGAAGCCCCAACGGACATCGATCCGTTTTACGCCATCCAGACCCAGCTTGGCTGCCGCAGGAGGCAGCGGCGGCAGCCCGGCCATGTCCAGAAAGCCGGCCGCGACCGGCTCGAAGCCACTTTCGGGCTTGGCCAGCTCGGCACGCATTGGGTGGTTCACCGCGCTCGGTCGTTTGCCATCGATCACGGCAAGGATCTCGTCGACCTTGTCGTTCCCGGTCAGGATCAAGTCCCCCTTCTCGAACCACCAGGTTCCGTCCTTTCCCAGCGGATTGAGCGTGCGCGCACCTTTTCGGATCGGCGCCGACGCGGCTTGCCGGTTTTCATCTCTGACCGAACTGACCGCGGATCCGGTCGCGAGCAGACGGCGAACCTCGGGACGGTCAGCCCGCCGCAACACCAGGATGACCCGTGAGTCGTTTGGCACTTTGCCCGATACCGCGAACACGAATCCCTGTCGGGCCATGTGCTTGAGCAGGGCAACGACCTCGGCACCCTTGATCCGATTCGCGGGAGCGACCGACTGCTGTGCAAGCTCGAGCCCCTGTGAGGCCAGGTCCTCGAGCAGGACACCTAGCTTGGTTTCGTTCAACAGCTTATAAGCGGACGTGGCGCGCCAGGCGGTCGCGTGGGCATCCACCCCGTCGAATTCGAGATAGAACAGCAAATCCTGGCGCGGCACAAAGCGGGCCAAGCTCGTGGTCTGCGTCGCGGTCTTGGCCTTGGCCGTCGGACGCACCGCTTGAGCCCACGTCGTCGACGATATCAAGACAAGAAGACTACACAGGACGAGGATGCGGCGAAGCCGGCGAACGTTCTGTTGCGCAGACGGGATTGGCCACGCGCGGCGCATCCTTTTTCCCCCCTTGCGAAGGGAAGGGAAGGGGCGGGTGTTGAAAAGTCGGTGTTGACCGTACTGAAGGGACGGTTTCGAGATGGGTGTTTTTGCTTGCAGAACAGAATTCTGCCGCGAGCGAGCTGGATCCTTTTCTCCCTCTGCGAGAGGGCTGGGGTGAGGGGGCGGTGGCACAGGGCCTAACGAAACATGCTCGGCCGAGCCGGCCAAGGCTCTCGTCGCGGCCGCAACAGCTCGGGACCCGCGTACCAGGTCATTCGGTTCCGCGACGGCTTGACGCATCCCGCCCCTCGACCCCAGCCCTTCGCAAGGGAGAGGGAGCCAGTAATGACGAAACCCCCTCCTTCTCAGCTTCGCAAGGGGGCGTAACAACGCAACGAGATCGGGATGAAATGGCATTCGACGTCAGAGCAGCTTATCATCACATCGGCGCTCGCCATTGCTGTCACTCTTTCCTCTCGGCTCAGAAACCGCTGAGTCGGGATTCGGCGTCGCCGAAGTGGTCGAGCTTGACGCCCATGCGGTCCATGATCGACAGATACATGCTGCAAAGCTTGCGGTTGTCATCCCCTTTGTCATGGTAATCGAGTACGCGGCCGGTTTGGAGCGTACCACCCAGGTTGCCGGCCAGGATGATCGGCAGCTTTGTGGCGTCGTGCTTGGTGCCGGACCACAGGCTCGAGGTGAAGAGCAGGCAGGAGTGATCGAGCACGGTGCCATCGCCCTCGGGCATGGCGTCGAGGCGGCTCGCGAGGTAAGCGAGCAGCCCGCAATAGTAGCGTGTGATCCGCTCGTACGCCGCGGACTTGTCGTCGTGCGAGGCGGGGTGGTGAGCCGCTCGGACGTCGAGGAACGGGTAGAAGAGCCCCGAGATATCCCGGCAGAGCAGGAGGGTGGCAATCCGGGTCTTGTCGGTCTGGAAGCCCAGGGCGATGATGTCGCACATCAGCTTCATGTGCTCGCGGATATCCTCGGGCAAGCCGTTGTCGGGCCGTTTCATCGTGAGGGCCGGCCGGCCTTTGTCCCTGGCTTGCTCGTCCGCCTTCTCCTTGGCCGATCGCATCGGGGCGGCACGTTTCTCGACCTCACGGACGCTGGTGAGATACTCGTCGAGCTTGGCCCGATCGCTGGAGCTGACCCGGCGGCTCAGGCCCGCGGCCTCCTCCCGGACGCGGTCGAGGATACTCTGGTTGCGCTGGCTGCCGCGGTTGTCAAACAGGCTGTCGAAGGCCAAGGACGGGTAAACCTCCATCGGCACCGGCGAGGTCGCGCTCTGCCAGGAGATGTGCGAGCTATACGCCATCGAGAAGTTGGTCTCGTGGTAGCCGGTGATCGGCTGCTCGCAGCCCAGGACCATGCTGGGTTGCACCGTGTTCTCGCCGAGGTGCTTGGCCAGCTCCTGGTCGACGCTGATGCCCCCCTTCAACTCGGCCCCTCTCTGGAGCGCCGCCCCTGAGAGGATGTTGCCGGTCTGACCGGGATGGATCCCCACGCCCAGCGCGCGCTTGTTGAACAGGCCGTTGACGACGTTGATCTTGGTCTTGAGCGCGGCCAGTGGCTCCAGGCAACGGCCGAGCTCCATCTCGGTGCCTGAGCCCTTGGCCCACCAGTTGGGATAGTTGACGCCACAGCCCATGAACATGGCGGCGAACCGCTTCGGGCAAGGGGCGGGCAAGCCGCCAGCCAACGGTGCGGCACCCCAGACCGGGACCGACTCGAGCCAAGGCAAGGCCATCGTGACACCCACGCCCCGGAGAAAGGTCCTCCGGGATGTCCGGGGATGTTCGGCCTGGACCTGTTCCTCTCGCTGCTCGGATCCACTCATGGTCTTGATCCCTCCGCAAGCCGGTTATCGACTCGCCTGTTCCGGAACTGCGGGCTGGTCACAATGCTCTCGACCAGGCTGCCGAAGCGATCGCCGCCAGCCGCCAGCCGCTTTCGCATGCCGTCAATAATCTCGTCGTCCGAAGGCAGCAGGCTGCGCCCGAGCGCATAAGCCAGCAGCTTGCGGCAGAGATTGTCGATGAACTCATCCGCACGACGCTCGTCCAGATAAGCCCGAAGACCGTCGAGCCCGGTCCCCTCGCCGCCGCCTGGAAACGCCGCCCGGGTCTCCACGGGCCGGCCCCCGAGGTCCTTGGTCCGGAATTCGCCGATGGGCCCATATCCCTCGTAGGCCAGTCCGATCCCGTCGAACCGGGCGTGGCAACCGGCACAATTCTTATCGGCGCGATGCCGGGCCAGTGCCTCGCGCAAGGTGACCTCGCCGAGCTTGGTCTCGTCGTCAGGCAGCTCGGGTACGTTGGCTGGCGGCGCCGGAATGGTCTCGCCGAGCAAGCGCCGCACGACCCAGTAACCGCGCTTGACCGGGCTGGTCCGCAAGCCGGGCGAATTCTTGGTCAGGAACACCGCCATGGGCAAGAGCCCCCCGCGCCCGTAGGCGCTCGCGTCGTCGACGCGCACCCATCCGTCCTTGCCGACCTTGGGCTCGGGCATGCCGTAGTGCCGGGCGAGGCTCCGATTGACGAACGTGTATCTTGCCGTCGAGGAACTCGCGCACCGAGCGATCGTTGTAGACCACGTCGATGAAGAAGCGGACCGGCTCCTCGAACATCGACCGCCGCAGCTCGTCGTTGAACGTCTTGAACCGCGTACGATCGACGCTGTTGTGCTCCTCGAACCGGCGGAAGTCGAGCCAGTTGCCGCCGAACTCGGTGGCCAGGCCACGAACTCGGACGTCACGCAGCATGCGACGGGCTTGTTTCACCAGCACCTCGGGACGGTGCAGGTCGCCGGCCGCGGCCCGCGCCAGCAGTTCGGCGTCGGGCATGCTCGCCCAGAGGAAGTAACTCAAGCGGCTGGCCAGGTCGTAATCGGACAACGGCAGAACGCCCGAGCCCGCGCCTGGGAGATCGACGCGGTAGCAGAAGTGGGGCGACATCAAGATGCTGACGATCGAGTCGCGAACGGCGTCCTCATGGCTCAGCCCGTCCTTTTCGCGCAAGGTCCGGTAGAACGCCACGACGCCGTCGCGCTCCGAGGGCGACAACGGGCGGCGAAAGGCACGCTCCGCGAACGCCTGGAGGGCCTCGACGTGGCTTGGCTCGGCCGCAAGCCGGGTCCGCTCGACCCGGCGAATATTCGCCGAAATGATCTTGAAATAATCCTCGACCGCCTGAATCGCGGTCTCGCTGGCTCGGTTCCGGCGGGCCTTCGCCAGGTAGACTTTGGCCAGCCGCTCGATCATCGCTTCCGAGGCCGCGCTCTTGTCCTCCGCTCGCGCAAAGTCAAACTCCGCGGCGGCCATGAACCGAGATTCGGCGCGCTCGAACCAGAGGAAGCTCGAATACTGCCGCATGGGGGCGCCGGTGATGCAATCAAAATCGAGCCAGAGTTCGTCGAGCTCGCGCTGAGCTCGCTCGTCAAGGATGAGATCATAGAGAGGAGCATCGTCGCGGAAGTACCCCGTCATGCTATGAAAGCCCGCGCTCAGCAGCCGCCCCACGTTGTCCTTATCCACCTTTGGGTCGAGGAAGACGCGGGCCCGTTCCGTGACAACGAACGTGTCGGGGAACGTCGAGCAGAAGCGGACGTATCCCGGAATGTACTTGCCGGGGTCGTCGGTGTCGCCGGGGACAGCCAGGGCGCGGGCCGCTCGCCGTGCCGGTTGACAACCCGTCGACGCACAGCCGCTCCAGTCCGCCGGCATAACGCCTGCGGTTCGCAACAAACTGGCGGTTCTTCCAGAGCACCAGTGTCTGCGAGCCGCTTTGAATGCCGGGGGCAGTCAGATTCTTCACCTGCGGGACGAGCCGCTTGCGAAGCTGAACGACAAAGTCGCGCATCCGCTCGCAACCCGCCCGCGCGGCGTCCGCCGACCCATGACTTGGCGGCGGGAGCTCTCGCCACAACAATTGCAACGCGGCGATCGGCCCGACTTGGTCGCTCGGTTCCGTCAGGGTCGACCAGATCAATGCCAGGTACTTGGGGCTGATCCCAGCCTCGGCGGCAACGTCGGCCAGAGAAGCGTTCGGCCGGCCCAGTGCCTCCCGATGCCGGAATCGCCAGGCGGCCAGGAAAAAGCCGGCGTAGTCGGTCCGCTGCCGCTTATAGAAATCGATCACCCGGCGCACGCAATACTTGTCACGATCGGTGTCGGCGACCACCGGGTGCGACGCGAAATCGAACCCTTGCGGCTTGAGAACGAGATGGTCGGCGATCCCGGCGCTGCGTCCAGGTACTTCTTGACCAGGGCCGGCGACATGGCCAGCGATTCCGCCGAGTTATCGAAGCCGGCCTTGTTGGCGGGATCGACGGGGAACTCCTGCGTCGGCCGCAGGTCGACGCCGGTCAGGTCGCGGATGGTGAAGTCATATTCGGCGTTGCTCAACCGGCGAGCGGGCACCGGGCCGGGGTCGCCCGCGTTCCGCTTCGCTTCATCCTTGCGGATGGCCTCGATCCAATCGATGATCGCCTGACGAGCCTCCGCTTGAGGATGGCGCTTCGCTTTCGCCGGTGGCATCGACTTCTCTTCGAGCTGCTCCAGGACAAGTTCCCAGTGCACGAGGTCCTTCGCCACCGCATCCGCGGTCGGGTAGACGCTCAAGTCCATGTCGCCCTTCGGCTTTTCCGCGCCGTGGCACCCCATACAATAGGTGTCGAGAAACGGCCGCACAGTATCGCGGAACCGGTGTTCGAGCGTCACCGTCGCCGTTTCCGGGCTGCGGACAGGATCGGAGGCCATTGTCCGTAGGCAGACAAGTGCCAACAGGAGGCCAATTGTCACTAACGAGGTTGTTCGCATCTTGATTATTGTTGTTCGGCTCCCGAGATCCCGGCCGTCGCAACTTGTTTAACATTCTTAGAGTACACGGGTTGGCCTGGTTCATCAAGCAAGATGAATGATTCTCGGCGACTGAGGGGCGATGAGGCGAGCGTGGTTGCAGTGCGCCCGTACCCACGTAGAACGGAATTCATTCCGTTATTCTTCACCGCCGTGATCGCTCCCACCCCGCCAATCGCCATTCCCGCAACGCTCGATACAATTGATTGGCTGGTATCTGGCAAAGTAAGAGAAAGAAAGAAAAAGAATCTCTTCTGCATAGACCAGTGGGACTCCCATGCTGGGTGTTGAGGTATCCCCCAGCCCCATTCCGGAGAACCCACTCATGCGTGCAACCAAAGAGCGTCGCTCCCGTCGACACAAGCAGTCCGTCCACCTCGGCAAACCTCACGGCATCCTCGGTCCGCGCGTTCAGGCCGTCGGTCCCGAGCACTTCGGCATCCTCGCCGTCGACCCCGCCAAGGCCCGTTCCTACACCTTGCTCGCCGATTTCTACGGCCGCGTCCTCATCCCGGTCACTGTCGTCGAGCACACCCAGCACGGCTTCCAGAAGGCCGTCGCCGAGCTGCGCCAGGCGATGACCACCCACGGCCTCCGTGATCTCGTCGTCGCCATCGAACAAACCGGGATCTATCACAAACCGATCCAGCGTGCCTACGCCGCCGCCGCCTTTGAGACGCGGATCGTTCATCCCTCCATCTCCCGTCATTTCCGTGAGGCCGGCGCCTATGACAACAAGACCGACCCCACCGACCTGGAGGGGATCTTTCTCGCCGCGGTCATGGGCTTCGGTCTTCAGCAACCCACCTGGGATCCGGTTTACACCGAGTTGCAACTCCTGGCCCGCCACCGCCGCGACCTGGTTTGCAAGTCCTCGTTGCTTCGCTGCCAGATCCAGGAGCACCTCGAAGCCTGCCTGCCCGGCTACGCAACATGTTTTGACGACATCTTTATATCTAAGATAGCCTTGATCATTGCACGTCGCTATTCGACACCGGCGGCTGTCGCGCAAGCGGGATTGGAAGGGTTGACTCAACTGGCACGCCTGGCGCAGATCCAGGTCCATTCCCGCACCTTGGTCCGGATCGTGGCCTGGGCTCAGGACGCGCCGACCCCCGACCGCGACGCGGTCTTGCACCAGCGCCTGCTCGGCTCCCTGGACGACGATCGCATTATTAAAGTAAAACATACTCATTCAGTTGAACGAGAACTCGTCGATCATTTGGTGCAGACCCCCTACGTGCGCCTGCTGGCACTCCCGGGCATCAATGTGGTCTTGGCCAGCGAGTTCGCCGGCGAAGCCGGGCCGATGGTCCATTACGCCACCCCGCGGGTCATCACCGGTCGTGCCGGCATGTACCCCAGGCGCTATCAAAGCGATGAGGTCGATCTGGCCTCGGGCCGCTTGGCGCGCCGCGGCAACCGCCGACTCCGCCAGGCACTGCTCTTGGCCGCCGACACCCTGATTCGGTGCAATGACCACTTCCGGGTGCTGGCGGCGAAATGGACCGCTCAGGGCACGGATCCCCGCGGCGTCCATGTGCAAGTGGCCGGGCGGTTTGCTCGGATTGCCTTCCAGGTGGTGACCGGCAATGCGGGGTTTGATCATCCCGCTTGCCAGGACCCACCCTATGTGATTGAGAAATTGAATGCATTTCATAACGTACATATTATTGATAAAGATATAACTAAGATAAACATCCAGCGTGCCGCCGCCCAACTCCCCTCGGCCAAGCCGTCGCGGAACCACCCGCCCTTGGACGTGCAGCGGAAGGCGGCTCCTGATGGCCAGAAATGCGGCCCAAAGACGCAGCCACGCGCGGCGTCCAGAGGCGCAGCCGGCGGCGGGTCGTGGAAGCCAGGGACGCGGCCCCAAGCCCTTGAACCAAATTCTCCCGGCAGTCCTCCACAAATTAGTAGGAGGTGACATCGCCCAGCGGATAGAATCAACCTTGTCAGGGGAGACTCCCTGAGTGGAGTCGGCATCGGGCTGTGAGCCGTACAACGTCGCAAACTTGGCAAGGCGCAAAGCCGTGAACGAAGTCAGGCGCTCTGTCGGATCACAAACGTCGGATACGGCCCCATGGGGACCTCCCCTGATACCAGCAAGGCGAGACGTGATCCCCAACGGCAGAGAAGGCTCGTGGCCCGTAGATCCAGCCAAGGGACTGATGCAACCACGCACCCGCATTCGCCCGCGGGCCTAGGGAACGTCCGTCCATAGTGTCAAAAACCTCGTTTCGTCAATTCCCACATGGCCCACTTCGTTTTCGCCGTTTCGCCCACCGCGTGCGACTCCTCTTTTCGGTAACTCGCATGAGGCGTTACCGTCAAGATGACCGCTCCCACCCCCCGATCGCCACTCTCGGAACTGTCGATACATTTGATTGGCTTCGTTTTCGCCGTTTTCGATTCCGACGAGTGCTTCTTCCCCCTGGTCGTTGTCGCTCGGTGCTATCGTCAACATGGCCACTCCCTGCGACCCCTGTTCGCGGAACCGTCGATATAATTGATTGGCTTCGTTTTCGCGGTTTTTGACCACGACGCGCGTCTCTTCGCTGCGGTCATTCTCATGTGCCGTTATCATCGTCATGAATGCGCCACCCCATCGATCACCACTCTCGGAACTGTCGATACGATTGATTGGGTTCGTTTCGCAATTTCGACCATCACGTGCGTCCCTTCTCTCAGGCCATTCTCATGTGGCCTTATCGTCGCCATGACTACTCCCACCCCACCCATCGCCAATCCCGGAACTCCCGACAAATTCGTGTGGGTTCGTTTCGCAGTTTCGACCACTGCGCACTTGTGTCTTTTCGTGGCATTACCCAGTGCTGCTACCATCGCTCTGACTGGATCCACCCCACCCGGCCGCCACTTCCAGAAATCTCGATATAATCGTGGCTTCGTTTGGAAGATATCAGCAGGGGTCTCGCCACCGACGCGGCTCTTCCTGCCAGCACCTCTGCCTGTGAGCCCGGCAGGAACAGCATCCCTCATCCTTACAATAAGCGTTTTCGCTCGATCTGCTGCATCAATCTAAGATTCCCGTGGGCCCGCGATCGGCAGAATCAAACGATTTTGAAAAATCGGCAGAGCAATGCCGAAATCACTTCTTGCAGTGCGTCAAGTCTGTGCGTCCGGTGAACCACATCTTCAAAGCGGTTCACGGGTGGAACTGAGCGCGTAATTTTAGCCCACCCTCGAGCGCGTAATTTTGACCCTCCCTGGTCGTCAAGATGGCCGCTCTGGGCAAGAGCGGTAACTCCTATCACTCGGGCTTCCGGCCCTTCTTCGATTTCATCGACTCGCGGAACCGATAGCTCTCACCATTCATCTCGAAAATGTGGCAATGATGAGTGAGTCGGTCCAGGAGTGCCGCAGTCATCCGCTCTCCCTGGAAAATCTGGTTCCACTCGCTGAACGGCAAATTGCTCGTCACCAGGATGCTGCCGCGCTCGTAGCGGTCGGCGAAAACCCGGAACAGCAGCTCGACTCCCCCTCGGCTCATCGTGACGTAGCCCAGCTCGTCACAGATCAGGAGCTGCGCCGGTCGAGCTGGCCGGCGGAGAAACCGGTCGAGCGTGTACTGCTTCTGCTCCTTTTCCAACTGGCTGACCAACGCCGCGGCCGTGAAGAACCGCACCTTCAGACCGGCGCGACACGCTGCCAAGCCAAGTCCTATCGAAATATGGGTCTTTCCAGTTCCGTGGCTCCCCACAAGGCAACAGTTCGATTTCTGTTCGATCCATTCGCAACGCCCTAGTGTCGCTGGACACAATAACTGCAAGAAATTCAAGGAGCATGGTCGGCGAACCATCGCCTCATTTTCTGGTTGGTCCAGGTCCACTTGAACGGATGGGCGTAGCGACGGTTATACTCCGGCCACGACAACATCACATGATCGATCAAAGCCTCGCGGCTCTTCCACGACCCGCGCTTCAGGTATCGGAGGCTGAACGCGTGGTTGAGCAACTCCGCCTGGTCCAACCAGGAGGCGCGGGCCGGCGTCAATCGGGGTCGCCACCAACCGTGGCTGGCGGCGAGATAATCCTTCGTGATCTGGCCCGTATGGCTGGGACCGCCGTCATGGACCAGATAGATCCCCCGAAGCCGGCGGTGGTTCCTTCGGAACTGCTTCAAGGCCGGGACATAGTGATCGGAATCATTGGCCTCCAAACAAAACGTCTCCATCTTCCCGCTATGGACGATCAGGAAATTCAGGATGTTGATCGTGCCATGCCGGATATAGTCGAACTCCTGATGCTCGATCGAGCCGGGGATGCCGCGGCGGATCGGGATTCGCTCCAGAACTTGGTGATTGGGAATCTCATCGGCACAAACGACCCAGATCCCGCGCGGGCCAGCCGGTCGGCGTTGCCGTAGCACCAGAGCACCTGCTCGGCTCGCTCCTTGAAGCGTGCATCAAGGCGAGTCGTCCGCCAGTAGCGTGTGCGATGAGGCTGAAGGTCGACGTCATCGAGAATCCTCCCGACCGTTCGGGGGCTGATTGTCGGCACGATCCCGTCGGCGACGGCTTGGTCGGCCAAATCCTTACGGGACCAGTGGGTGATGTGCAGCCCTCGGGCCAACGGCTCCAAGCAAGCCAACGCGACGATTTCGGCGCGCTGGAGGGGGGGAAATCGAGGCGTTTCGCCCCGATCGCTTCTCGCCCCCATCGGCGAGCAGCCCCGCCAAGCCGTCGCGTCGATAACGCTGGCAAGCCCTCCAGACCGTGGTCTCTTCGCATTGCATCTGGCCGGCGATGGCCTCGGTCCGTTGGCCAGCCGCGATCGCCAAGATGATCCGCGCCCGCTGCACCTGGAACCAGGGGGAGTTTTGACTGCGAGCGAGTTGGAGGAGGATCGGGTGATCATGAGGTCGGATCGTTAAGGGATCGGGTCTTCGACCACGCATGGCAGGAGAACTCCAAGAAACCGGGGAGACTTACAGCCAGCTTACAATCTGTTTGAATTTCTTGCAGTTATTGTGTCCAACGACACTAGCTCCAAGATTTTCGGCTTGGATAAACCGGGCATGGCACTGAAGTCATAGGTATCGAAATCCTTGATGGTCGGGAACTCCGCATTCTTGATTCGCGTCGCCACCGCGTTGGCCGATCGGGCTCCCAACTCGATCTCGGTCAGGCGGAGTGAACTGGGTAAACGTCTGGTTGGTCGCGGCGGCATCTCGCGCAAGCTTCTCGAACTCCCGGCCCATCGTCGGCAGGCGGCAACTGCCGGAGCTGGTACCGATCTGGAAAAGAGAGCCAAATTCGATCGTTTGGAGAGAGCCACCTGGGATGTCTGCTTCCTTGTCTTGATCTTCCAGGTTCGTGAAGAATTCGTCTCCTTCTTTGTCTCGTTCCTCATGAGAGCCTTCATTACACCGATTGCTCTCATCGTCTCGATCTCACTCCACGCTTCGATGGATGCGCACCCAGTCTTCTTTCGGCCGCGACCATGGAGCTTTGCAAAGCCCCTTGACACATATCATAAATAATATTACAAATAATACTATACTATTGATATTATATAATTAATTCATATTATATATTTTTATCTAACGTCCTTATATATAGTATGATTTGTCAATATTATAATGCGAAAAATCGCCACGCACCCCGCTTGTGCCGACGTTCGTAGCCGTTATGCTTGATGTAGACCGTCCGCTCCTGACCGGCGCACCCGTGGAGTTGGGCCATTGCCTCTCCAACAAGCGCGAGGCCTAGAGGTCGTTTGACATGGTCGCTCGCCGTCACCAAGCCGGCCCATTCGTCTTGACACACGAATTTGCGGCTTCCCGATACGGCCGACCATCCCTCTCGGGAACGGCACTGTGGCCAGGGCCTTGTTCGACTGGCTGATGAACCACCGGCGGCGCCTCCTGCAACAAGGAGTCAGCTATGTGAGCAGACACAGCCCTCGCAACTCGCCCAGCGCGTGACGACGCCAATCCGGCCACGGGCCGGCTCCCACGCGAACGAGCCAAGTGAGAGCAACCGTCCTGAATGGCTGGGATGTCCGGCCCACCCTTGACCAAGCGAGCGCTCACCAGCGATCACCGGCTCAAGCGGCCGGATCGTTTGTCGCAGGCTCACCGCTGCCCCAGGCCCTGATCCAATGCCGCAAGCAGCTCATTGATGACGAGCTTCGACTGTGCACGCTGGTCATCCTGTCGTGGTCAGCACGCAGCCTGTGCCAGACGACTCGGCGGTGGCCCAGCCCACGACGGCCTCTTCACTGGCCTCGTCCGCGCCCCAGAACGGACCGGAGACTCGCCGCCACGCCACATCCCGCGCCCGCCATCACTCCGCGTACATCAATGCGTGCCGAGCAGCGTGCATGTATGCCAATGTCTGGCGCGACCTCACCCGCCCACCTCAAGTGGCTCCGCCTTCCCGATCAATAATGGCTCTGTTTCCAGATCGGTATCAATGCAGGACCAGCCTGCGAGACGCCAAAAATTCTTCATGGAAGGAGCCTTCAATTGTAATGGTTCAGCGTGAAATGGAGAAACCGGGGTTGGGAGATAAGGTAGAGTGCACATGGGAACAGATGGGGTCGATTTGCCGCCTTGGTGCCAATCCCGAAAGGGAGAGACAGGGCGGCATCGTGCCGCCCCCCTTCGGTCTTGGCGCCTGGGTCGGCGGTCGGGGCGTGTCGCCACGGAGCCCTATCCTCCGCCCAGGTCGTCGTTCATCATAATGCCGCCAAGGACTCCGACAACGACTCGGTGACGATCAGCTCGCCGGCCGACTCGCCTCCCGCAGGCGAGGATAAGGGGTCAGGATCCGAAAGCCCAGGAATCGGATCCTGACCCCTTATCGGTTTCCCGCGTCTTCCCGTAGAACCAGTCGGTAGCCACACGACGAACGGCGAACAGAGATACCGATATGGCACGGCGTGAATAGGGCAGGAAAAGTTGCCTGTAAAACAATTTGCCTACCTCGCCGCGTATCTAAATGTTGTAAGAGGCCAGAGACACCGTCACTACGATGATCCACGGCATCCTCCGCGGCCTACGCACAAGCGCCCCAGCATTGCCCAGACGGATATAAATCCGATTGTCACCAATGTTGCATCGATCATAATAAAGTCACGATGAGAGAAACATTACGATCTCCAGTACGCGCAATTGCCCGGCGGCCTTAAACGATATACCCAGCATGAGAATCGTTAACATACACAGACGAATCGATGGGATTGCTTTTGCTTGTTTTCGAGGTGGACCGTTGCTCTTAGGCCGACAGGCTCTTATGCCCATACCTCTGGAAATAAGTGATAGGACAGCGAAAAGGATTGGGACACCGAAATCGAGGCATGCGGAGTAGGCACTGATACTATCATAACGCCTGAACCCTATTACTTGCAATGTCCACAAATATAATATACAAACGATCAGAAGCGGGAGGCTCCTCAGCATCTTGAATCTGAAAACGCGAACCAAGGCGCAATTCAGCATTTCTGCGAATAGCAAAGACCGTCTAAGGCCGAGGAAGACACAATACTGAGATTAGCGAACCGGAGTAATCGTCGAAGACAGCAGCACATAGGCTCGCTAAGGGAGCGGAGATCGCATGGGCGATCGTCAGTAGGCCAAAGTATATATTCCCGCTCATGTTTATTTGCTCGAAATAGCACTACTTCTAGATGACCATCCACACGCCGCCATGATGCGGTTCCTAATCGCAGGTACGCCCCGGAGGGCAATTGTCGTTACCCACATTTTCAGTTTTTCTGATATACGTTTTCAGTTGGTTCGGAAATCCGATGCAATCGGTATGAGGATAAGGGGTCAGCGTGGATGAGGTAGGAGACCCGAAAGCCTGAATCGGATCCTGACCCCTTATCGGTCTGACTCCTTATCGGTTCCCTGCACCACAAAATCTCACCGCCTCGCTTGATAAACGCCCTCTCATAGATGCGTGTCTGTGATAAGTGATTGAACGTCCTTTCCTGGTTTCGTTGGTTATCGCTGCCTTCGATTACTCAATTCATCACCGCATTTGTCGCTGTCATTTGATGTCCAGTTATTGTTACATATAATCGATAGGTGGGGATTAGTTCCTGCAAGCACGAATTCCAGTCTGAGTAATTCCCGTAACGGATCGGTTAGAGTCTTAAGCCCCTTCAACTGTTTCAAGTACTCCACAGCGGCGTCAGGTCACACCCACATCGAAAGATAAATCTAGGTACTGAGCCGTGGAAGGCCGGCTAAATGGATGAGTCCACTGCCGGTGATCCATGTGTTAGGAGTTGGTCAAACGCCGGAGTTGTCTTAGATTCCGAAAGTAGGACAGAGAACTATCATACACGTCTGAACCGCTCAGGGACACGCATTCGACTTGATCAAGTGCTTTGAGATGTACTAATCCTACGTTCGTTACCCATCCCCCGAGAGCCGCACACTTACAGTGGGGTTGTCTGGCCTCTTCTCGTCACGCTGCACTCTCCCCTCATTTCGCGAATCGCAGCCTCAGCCTGCTCGGACGACTCCGTAACCAACCCAAGCGAGAGCCAGACTTCGGGGACAAGAATCGGCATGGTTCAAAAGGCCCTTTTTCGGGTAACACTTGGGGCCGACCGGCAAGTCCGGGCGGTCCGCGGGCCTGGTGCGGGTTTTCGCGAGTTGCTGGTTGCTGCGCAAAGGTTTCAGTTCTTGGAGAACCGAGTGTACCCCCAGAAGTTCCAACCAGTGAGCGTGCGGTTTGCCCGTCGGCGAGACTTTCTGCGGAGTCTTGCCGACTCGACTGGCAACTCACTGCGTAGGTATCGGCGGTGGTTAGGAAGAACTGAAGCAGCGTCAGTCGTCCCTCCCCAACTGCCGCCGCAGGAAGAAGTAGGTTCGCAGCCGGCTGTTGAGGTTCTCAACCAGACTGCTGGCCCGCACCACCCGATCGGATAGCTCCTGCACGTTGGCATACACTCCCGTGATAACGCCCTCGTAGCGTCTCTCGCAGGGCCGCCTCACAACGCCGTCGCTTCGGGTCCCACATCGGCAGGGATTGCATCTGCAAGACTTCCCGGGCGGTGCTCACGCTGATCTGCCATTCTTGGGCCAAGGCCGCCAGTTCACGGTCCAGGTCCACGGCGAAAGCTTCCAAAAGGTTGTCCGTTGATTCTCCAGCAAGGTCCTTACCGGCCTGATCCGGATCCGGACAGCCATTCCGGCCCGCGCCGACTCCGCTACCACGAAGTCCAACAATTCACGGCGGACGGCGGACTCCGGACCGGCCACCGACAGAATGTCGTCCCGTAGCCACTGGGCTAACAACGCCACCTCG
>CAVRFS010000122.1:0-17932 GCA_963720335.1 uncultured Planctomycetota bacterium
GTTGGAAAGCCTGACCTACAGCGCTTCAGGATGCGAACCATCTGACCGAGCAATTGGGCCGGTGTTTTGTGCCGTCGCCCGCATTTCAGGTTTTCTTCCTTGGGTCGATAGAGCGCAACCAAAAGAGGCAGTGCCCAACGTCGGGTCGCCCAGGGGACGGGGACGAGCACGGTGAGGACCACCCACTTATGTCCCCAGCGAAACGCGGTGTAGGTGTGAGTGGAGCGGACCGGATCGCGATGACGGCCTTTGCCGTAGACGTGCGGACCGGGATGTTCGGTGACCGTATCGTCACCGGCCAGGAGAACGGTGCCGGACGGGACGAAGCGTGCGAGGACCGCCGCAACATAACGGCGTGCCAGGAGCGAGAGCGACCAGCGGTCGCGCGAGAAGACCCGGTGATAACTACTGGGGTGTCCGGGAGCCAGGATGCCCAGGACACGGAGCAGGTTGGCGATCGTGCGTCCGCCCAAGGTGAGGATCGCAGCCAAGGCAAGGAGAACGAACCGACGATGGATCGGCCGCGAGAACGCCGGCTCGAGCGGGTCGAAGATCGTACGAACCTGCTTGGGAACTCGGTCGTGATTCCGCTGAAGACGCCGCCGCGCGACTCGGGCCTTGCGAGTTTGTTGACTCCGCACAGTCCGAAGCAGTTGCCGGAGCTGCTTCGGGGAGAGGCGCTTGCGCGGCTGGCTGGTTACAGTACCCATGGGAGCCTCCTTGCGTGAGATGTGGCGGTTGGCCAACATCTACCAGCTCACCAGGGAGGCTCACCGCAGAACAACCCCCAAAAAACGGCAAAAGTCAAGCTAAGCATGTGCTCCCGCCAGAAATCACCAGGCGGTCGCTGCATCCCGACGCCACAGAAACGGGCGATCAGCGGCTATACCACGCCACAAGCTTTTCCAACTCACCGCGCTGGGCGAGGGTACGCACCATCAAGCGAATGTGCGGTAAGCCCAACATCCGGTTAATCCCGAAATGATCGTCAACGAGCTGAATCGCCTGCTTCACGCCTTGCATCGGAGACGGGCCGGCAAAAGCTCGCGTAAGCCAGAGGATCAAGGGCAGCGTGAGGACGAGCGAATCAAGGCCGGCCCAGAGCGGCAAGTTGAAGTTGGTTGGCCCGCAAAACTGCAGCGAATTCAGAGGGAAACATACGGCAAGCCAACGGTTTGGCATCGGCGCCGAAACGCTCTTGCAGCCGGCAGCGATTGCCGGTCGTCAAAAAGACGCATCCACCACCAGGCCGTTGTTTCAGCGTCCACTTGTTCGAGCCCGCCTCCGCTGGCGCGAACCAGGGTTTGGGACCAACCTCAGGATCGTTTGCCGGGTCAAGCGCTTCGATGCGACGCTTTTCCTCGTCGGTGATCACGACGACGAGCCGGCAGCAATCGCCGCAGCTATGACAATCCCAGTTCTGAATCACGGGCAACCTTTGTATTGGAAGCGACATGAATGCATACCGCCTATCAGCGCGGTGTCCGTGCTCGGCAACACGCTTGCCTTGACGACGCGCGATCAACGTGGAGTTGCGTGTGTGCACAAAACCGACGCGGCCACTCCGGCAATCGCCGAAAGCCGATTCAGAGCAAGGCCGCATCTCTAACAATGATGGCCTCAGGTCTGCCACGGCGTCCACGAATTGGGAGGGGAAAGTTGAGACCGAAGGGGACAAATCCAAGGGTGAGAAATCCAAGTCATCCATTTCTTGGCGGGTTTATCCCGACGGCGCGATTCTCCCGAAGCCCCCAGTGAGAGTCCCTGGTGGATGTCTGGGACTGCTTTTGTTGCCAGTTGATCCAGGTGCGCCCTATCTGCTCGACGCGAATTTCGCCTACGGCCGGCCGTGTCAACGAGCGTGAGAGAAGATTACGGGTCGCCCGTACTGGGCGTGCGGCCACGGCAAGTTTTCATCTGATCGGAATGTTTGAGGTCGGAGTGGTTCGCCTCCTCCTCGCTTTCTGAGCAGATCCTGCTACGCCTCGGGCGAGGCCGAGGTTAGGCTATCAACTTCATAGGGAGTGACATGGGGTCGGGACGACGCGACGTAAAACAACGCTTCCTCCTTATAAGGGACCCTGTGCTGCGCGATTATCAGCGTGAGAGCGGCTCTTTCAGTCGACGACAAGCACGCAGCCGCTGGGTTCGCTCGCGAACGGCGCGTGGTGGGTATTGTGGAATGGGTTTAGGCCGTCCGGGGTGAGCTGCTCGTCGCGCTTCGGCATCTGATGTTCATCGTTGCCTTTGTTTTGGGGATCATCCCAATGAGACCATTATTGCATCACTTCGTGGTTGGGAGCGCTGTGCTTTTTCTAGGTCCGGTGGCAGACGCGTGGGAGCAAACGGACTCGAAACTCCAACCGGCACCGAGCGGCTTCGCGAGTCGGCGCGACGGTGTCGAGCGCGGCAACGTTCAGACCGTGGAGTACGACTCGAAATCCGTCGGCGATACACGCAAGATGACGGTCTACCTGCCGCCTGGCTACTCGAAAGACACCAAATACCCGGTTCTGTATCTGCTCCACGGCGCCGGTGATAACGAAGGGGGCTGGAACAGAAACGGTTCGGCCAACGTCATCCTCGACAATCTCTTCGCCGACAAGAAGATCGTCCCCATGATCGTGGTCATGCCCAACGGCTCTCCCCAAGGGCCGAGGCCGGGCACAGTCCTCGCCGGAACGATCATGAAGCGAGCCGATGCCGACAAGAACGGCATCGTGTCGAAGGAAGAATTCCTCGCCGCCGCCGAGGCCCTCTTCAAGGACCTCGATACGGGCAAACTAGACGAGAAACAACTCGCTACCGGCGTTAATCGTCTCATGCCGGCCCCTAGCCCACCGGGTGGCCGCCAGCGCGGGATGGGCGACTTCGTTAGCGGCTTTCAAAATGACCTGTTGAAAGACATCATACCTTATGTCGAATCGCACTATCCCGTACTGGCTGACCGCGAGCACCGGGCAATCGCGGGACTGTCGATGGGTGGAGGCCAGGCGCTGACAATCGGCCTGAGGAACTTGGACCTTTTTGCCTACATCGGCGGCTTCTCCTCCGCACTCTTCGGGAATACGAGCACTCTTGTCTCCGATCCAGCCACCGCCAGCAAGCAGCTTCACCTGCTCTGGCTATCCTGCGGAGACGAGGATCGGCTCATGAGTGCCAGCAAGACTTTCCACACGACCTTGGAGCAGAAGAACGTGCCGCATCTTTGGCACATCGACTCCGGCGCACACACGTGGCCGGTTTGGAGGAACGACCTGTATCTTCTAGCACAGCGGCTGTTCCGAGACGAGAAGTCCAGCTCCCATTGAACACAACGAATGCCGTCGATTCCGCAAGGTAGGAGAACGGGAGGACATCTACCTTTTTCCAACGTGGGCGATCGAAGTCGCCCCGTGACGGTAGCTGCTTTACTGAACGCATGCACAGAAGATGGGCGTCTGCGGAAGCCTCCGTTTGCGAATTTCTCCTCTAATATCACTACGCACTAACCGTTGCCCCAGCGGCCCGGAGAATGGCTACGATCCCGTCATGTCCGCGCCGGGTCGCCCATGCGAGGGGCGTGGCCCAGGGATCGTCGTCGGGAAGGCTCGATGGCGATCCCCGCGCGAGCAGCAGCTCGACCATGTCGGCTAGGTCGTGCCGGGCGGCCCACGCGAGCGGGGTCGAGCGGTAGTCATCGTCCTTGGCGGAGATCGCCGATCCCGCGTCGAGCAGAATGGCCGCACATTCCAGACGATGCGCCCGCGGCCGGCCGCGGCTGTCGCGCGCGCATATGTCGTGCAGCGGGGTTGTGTGCAGCCAGCTCGGCAGGTTGGGGTCCATGCCGCTTTCAAGCAACAGCCGCAGCATCTCGGGATCGGTGAAGAGGTAGGTCCGGCAATCATTGACGACCGGCGCCACGCGAGCGCCGGCCTCCAGCAGCCGGATCAACAGCTCGCGCTTGCCCATCGTGGCGGCGGCCGCCAGCACGCCGCCGCAGCCGGCTTGGGCCGAGCGGGTCGGCAGCGACGCGGCGCACCGCCTCGTCGTCATCGCCCAGCCAGACCAGGTCATAGGGGTCGAGCGCGCCACCGTGCTTGGTCAAAAGCCGCGCAGCTCCGGCGTGCTTGCGACGTAGGTGGCACTCCCGGCTGAATCGAGATAGCTATTGGGATCAGCACCGGCCGCGAGCAGCCATTCCACGGTCTGGGTGTCGCCGGCGCGCGCCGCCGCATGCAGCGCGACGCCTCGGGGGGCGTTGGTCCCGTCGGGCCAGTTCGGGTCGGCGCCGCGGTCCAGAAGCAGTCTGACGATGTCATGGTGTGCGAACTCGACGGCCGAGGATACGCGCCGCTTGCCGGACGGCCGCGTCTCGGCGATTCGGGCTGGATCCTGGTCCAGAATGACCCGCGCGCGCTCGAGCTCGCCGAGCGCAGACGCGATCACCAGGTCGTAGGCGGCCCCGCGCCAGCAGCAGCCGGGCCGTCTCGAAGTCGCCGCGGATGCCCCAGAACGGCCCGTTCCAGAGCGCCAGGTCGATGGGCTGGAAGTCGACGGCGGCATAGCCGCGCTCCGAGCGTGCACCGGCGCCGTGCAATGCGTGGATGTCGGGCGCCACGATCGAGCAAGACGCTGGCCGCCTCGCGCGCCGACGCCGCGACCGCCCGGTGCAGCGGCGTGCTCCCCGAGCGATCGCTCAGGTGGACGAGCCCGGGCTCGGCGTCCAGAAGCGCCGCACGCGGGCGATGTCTCCGGCGGCGGCCGCATCGTGGATCGGGTGATCGGCCGCGGCTGGCCTGGCCCGCCCGCGCCGGATGCGTGCGTCTTCGAGCAGCCGGGCAACCGCCTCGTGGCCGCGGTCGCGGGCGGCGGTTACCGGATCCGCGCCGTTGAACTCCGCGTCCGGGTCCGCGTCGCCGTCGAGCAGCACCCGCACCGCTTCGAGGTGCCCTCCGCACGCGGCGAAGTGGATCGGTTGATCATAACGGGCAATGTTGGGATCGCGCTCAAGCAGTCCCTGCAGCGCGGGCACGTCACCGTCAACAGCCGCGCAAATCGCGTCCCAAACATCGCATCCACGACTTCCGTACGGCCCATAGCGGTGTTCCGTCCGGAGCTCGTCTGGCTGGATCATGCCCATCGCAATCTCCATAAGCGTCTCTCGTCACAAAGCGGGCGACCGCGCGGCCGCGCGCACCCGCGTAAGCGACTGGCAGCACGATTATACTTCATGCTGTTGGTCTTTGGTGCTTGATCGTCGTCTTTGGTTCCTCAATACAATCGTATTGTTGAAAATGGACTGATGGCCAGGCATCGCGACCAGAAACCGCAGCGCGACACACGAGCGGCCGGTTCAGAAATGGGATGCCTTCGTCTCCATTTACGTGGATGTGACGGCATGGATGACGCAGCCGCGATCTCCGACAGGGCCGCGCATCGCGAAATGATCGTGCAGTCGGCACAGGTGTCCAAGCAGCTTGGCCAGGCCGAGTTCACCATGGTCGGCGAGCAGGCTGGGCCAAATTTTGTGGCTCTTCTGCAAAGTGTGTGGGTACTTTTTTGCCTAGGTGAGCCCAAATGCCCTTGCTTTCAAGGGGATTGGCTCATTTCGCACGGTTCGCAATCATGCGCCGCCGTCTCGCATGGCCGGGAGAACAAGAGTTGTTGTTGCTCTTCAAGAGATTCATGATCAACAACAACATCGTTGCCCGAGAATTCCAGGTGCGTCACACAGGCCCGAAGTCGACCACCAAACTGAAACCAGCTCCGTGGATGTCGAGGACCCTCGATAATTACCCACACGCTTTGCAGAAGAGCCAATTTTGTTAACCACGCGAACAAACTCGCCAGTGAGCTCGGTCCGCCGGACGCCGTACGAATCGTTCCGAAAGGCCCGGGACTGCCAAACTGCGAGGTGAGACTCAAAGTCGACGCCGTCCTGGCAAACAATGGCCAAGCCCTTGACAAGGTGCTGCCGGCGGCGGCCACCGCAGCGGCCGGCACGGCTGGACAACTCGTCCGCGATGCGAATAACAACAACTGAACCACAGCGACGGAACGCCGGCACAGGTCCACCGGCCAGTAGCGGGTTGCCGAAGGCGCGGTCTGCCTCCGTTCCGTTGAAAAGGGATTGCCGACACCCAGCCCTTCCTGCAAGGCGTCTCGGCGATGTCCCCGCCATACGAAGCGAACCTCTCGCCGGTTGAGCGTGTAAGCCAACGGTTTTTGACTGATGCTTGCACTTTCGATCTGGCTGCCCCATGATGTTCGGGAGTGGTATTTCCGGCAGCATCGCACAACATCTCCACGCTGATCACTCCCATGAACGGAATGCGACGATATCGCGCCTTCCTCGTGACCTTCCTCTGGTTGGGAACGGCCGCTGTCGAAGGCCAAGATGTGCAAGTGCAGGAAGCCGTCCAGCAGTACCAAAGCGGCGAGTCGCGGGTCACGGTCGAGTGCTTCTCGCCTGCCGTCGCGGGCAAGTTTCCGGCCGTCTTGTTGCTACACGGGTCTGGAGGCCTCGAACAGGCGACTGGCGATGTCTTCCGGGCGTTTGCGCGTGAACTGTCATCGGAAGGTTACGTCGTGCTGATCCCGCATTATTTCGAGACGACGGCTCACGTCGTGGGCAAGCCATTTGGAGATAAAGAAATCCCTGCATTCGTCGACGCTGTCCATGACGCGATCGAGTTCGCGGTCGCCAGCGGAGTTGTGGATTCGGAACGGATCGGTGTGGTGGGCTGGTCGTTAGGATCCTACCTGGCATTTTTCAGGGCGGCACGCGACACGAGGATCAAGGCGGTGGTCTCCATCTCGGGCTCCTTGCCGCTTGAGTCCAAGTCGAAGTTTCCTCCGATCCTGATCCTTCAGGGATCGAAAGACAAGGGCACTCCCACGCAGCGGTTGAAGGATTTCCAGGAGAAAATGAAGGCCGACGATACCCCTACCGTGAGCCACATCTATAAGGGAGTGGGTCATAATCTCGACCTTCCCACCTGGGAGAACGTGAGCCGGCACTCGGCCGCATTCTTCAATAGGTACTTGAAGAAACAGGCGCCGAGGAGAACCAAGGGTAGTCCGAAGAAAAGTACTGGAAAAACCTGACTCCTTGCAATCGACGACAACGGCGACATGATTCTGGCACGATTGCGAACGCGCCGGTCATGACATTTCCGCGTTCTCCGCGAATCGGGATAGCTTCCGCACAAACGCGGGCTGAGTGAGCACCTCCGGATTGACGACGTTGTCGGGCCGCTGGCCACGGGCTGCGCGGAGCATGCCTTCGGCCATCGCCTGGCCGGTTGCCGACCACACGTCAGCCGTTGATGCCGACCAGTGCGGAGTGAGGATGACATTGTCGAGACCGATCAAAGGATCCTCGGCGGGCAGCGGCTCGACTTCGAAGACGTCGAGGCCCGCGCCGGCGATTCTACGGTCGCGCAGGGCGGCGACGAGCGCCTGCTGATCGACAAGCTCGCCGCGCCCGACGTTGATGAAGTACGCGCTTCGCTTCATCAGCGCCAATTGAGCCGCACCGATCAGACCGCGGGTCGTTGCATTGAGCCGGCAGTGCAAACTGAGGAAGTCTGACTCCCGAAGGACCTCATCGAGTGAAGTCAAACCGACATTGAGAGACCTCGCCTTGGCCACGTCAGCGTGAGGCGAAAAGGCAAGAATCCGCATGGAGAATGGCGCGACCAATCGCGCCAGCTCACGACCGCTGTGACCCAGGCCGACGATTCCCAGCGTATGCCCTTCGATCTCGCTACCCATGACAGCGGCTTGGCGGTCCCAACGTCCTTCGCGCACGATCCGATCTTGAGCCGGCAAACGCTTGGCGAGCGCCAGCATGAACAATAACGCCGATGAAGCGGTCGAGTGATTCAGCGCAAGCGGCGCGTTGAAGACGGCCACGCCGTGCTCGCTGCAAGCGGCTAGATCAATCTTGTCGTAGCCCGCACCGAGCGGCCGATCACGACGAGATCTTCGGCCCCTGATCCAAATGCACTCCGAGTCACCCAGGGACGCAGGACCACCAGGCCATCGACGTCCTTGATGTGATCCGGCGTGATTTCCAGCGAGTACAAGCGTGACCAGTAGCTTTGGTCGTTTGGCCTTGGTGCGAGATCCCCCACGAAGTGCTGGTGAATGTACGACTGGCTCGCCAGGCGGTCGAGGCCGATATCGCCATAGGCGACCGCGCCGGTCTCGTCGAGGAAGTCGCCGGTGAGGGCGACGCGAAAGACGCGCATGACGACGGTCCTCTCGATCTCAGCGATTCTGGCTGAAATTGCTTTGCCAATCGCGGTCCCACAGGCTCGGGAATGCGTTTTGGACATACGGATGACTGGCGATCGCCTCTTCGTCGAGCTCAAGACCGAGCCCAGGCGTTTCTTCCAGCATGAACTCGCCATCCTTGATCGGATTCCAGCCTCGGACCAGCTCATTGCGCCAGGGGACGTCAAATTGGGCGAAGGCTTCTTGAATCATGAAGTTTGGCGTGCACAGGTCGAGGTGCAGGCAAGCGGCCAAGGCAACCGGCCCGATCGAGCAGTGCGGCGCGATGCGCAGGTCCTGCGCATCGGCCATCGCCGCGATTTTTTTGCTGGCCAGGATTCCGCCACAGTGGGCCACATCCATCTGGACCACATCCGCCGCCCAGAGCGCCGTCAACCGGTAGAAGTCCGCCTGGGTATAGAGGCGCTCCCCCGCGGAAATCGGAGCACGGACCGAGCGCTGACCTCGGCCAACAGGTCGAGAGAGTCGGGCGTAACCGGCTCTTCGCACCAGACGGGATCGAACCTTTCGAGGGAACGAATCATCGCGATCGCGGTTCCCGCCGCGAGCCGGCCATGGAATTCGATCATCAAGCCGACGTCGGGCCCGACCGCGTCTCGCACCGCCGCGACGGTGGCGACAACCGCTTCGGCATCAGCCTTTGTCAACACTTTCCAAGCGGAGCCGAACGGATCGAACTTGAGACGCGCGATACCCCATTGCCACGGCCGCTCGTGCGCGCTCGGCAAACTCCTCGGCCGTGCGCCCCGCCGTACCAGCCGTTGGCGTACGCAGGGATGCGCTCGTGACATCGCCCTCCCAGTAACCGGTAAGCCGGCTGATGACATGCCTTACCGATCAAGTCCCACATCGCGATCTCAACTCCGCTGATGGCCGTCATCACCGTGGATCCGCCCTGATACTGATCGCGGATCATGGCACCAACGACCGCCTCGACGTCGAATGGATCGCGTCCCAGCACCCGGCCTTCTACCCATTCGTGGGCCAGGTTCTGAACAGTCTTTTCCTGCCACTCGAGCGTGGCCTCACCCACGCCCGTCAAACCCGAATCCGTCCGCAGGCGGATGAACAGATAATTCCGCAGCCCAGCGTTAGCCAAAAACGTCTCGAAACCAGTAATTCTCACGTTTGCCCCTTTGCGCGGCTGTGCCACTTGGCCGAACCGCCGCGGGGCACACTTCAAAAGTTTGGCAAAGTCTTTGACTGCACTGGCAACTAACGACCGGGACCTCTTCTGACTTGCAGGATGACCCCTCGCCTCGTATTTTTCAAGCAACCGACGGACCCGAATCCAACAATTCACCACGTGGCGGCGCAACGAAATGCGATTCAGCTTCCTCTTCTACGAGCCGATCCCGACCATCGCCGAGCTCGATCGTCGCATGGGGATCCTCGCTTCCTTGGGCTATCAGGGGGTCGAGCTGTCCGCGTTTCACCCGACGACTTACTCGGCCGAAGAGATCGCCGGTTTGACGCGAAAGCATCGCTTGCCTGTTGTCTCGTTTCTCACCGGGTGGTCATATCCCAATGAGATGCTCTGCCTTTCCAGCCCCGACTCTCTGGTGCGCGGCGCGCGGTCTGCCGGCTGAACGACTATGTCGACCAAGCGGCGACGCTGGACTCGCTGATCGTTGTCGGGCTCATGCAGGGACTGCGCTCCGACGAGCCGGACCTCGCCATTGCCAATGACCGCATCGTCGAGGGCCTCGGCGAGTTGCTCGGACGGCGCATGACCGAGGCATCGCGATTGTGCTCGAGCCGGTCAATCACCTCCAGGTTGGGTTCAATCATCAATCGGCCGAAGTGGCCGCGCTGGTCGAGCGTATTGGCTCTCCGGCGATGAGTTACATGCTCGACACGTTTCACCTTAATATTGAGGAGCACTCGATCCTCGAAGTGATCCGCGCGCATGGTCCTCGGATTCGCCACTTTCATCTATGCGAGACCAACGGCGGGCGGTTCGGCACCGGCCACCTCGATTTTCGGTTGGTCCTGTCTTCGCTGGTCGACGCCGGTTACAGTCACTTCGTCTCGGTGAAGGTCTACCGCGTTCCGGACTGGGAAGAGGCAGCTCGGTCGTCGGCCGAGTTCCTTCGGCGGTTGCGCGCTCGGGGACTTGACTGGTGGAATTAGTTGGGCGGTCAATGAGGGACCTGTGAACACGAAATACTTCGACGATTCTTTATCTCCAGACGCAGTTGTTGGTCTGTCGGATGCCCCGGCTCGACCAACTCGCGTGCGCTACCAGGTCCTGGCGGTGGCATGTAGCCTGGCTGTCATCACGTATATCCATCGCGTCGGTTTCGCGACGGCGATCGCCGGTTCCAAAACGTTGCTGGGCCTCAGCGACTCACATCTCGGCTGGCTCATGGCCGCTTTCATGGTGGGCTACGGCGTTTTCGAGATCCATGGGGGACGCTCGGCGATCGGTTCGGCGTGAGAAACATCCTAACAGTCATCGTCCTGGGTGGATCGACGCTTACGGCGTGCCTGGTCTTTGTGTTCTGGCTCCCGCGTCATGTCGCGATCGTCTTTTCGGTTGTCATGATTCTCCGATTCCTGTTCGGAGCCTTCCAGGCGGGCACGTTTCCCGCGTTCTCGCGGATGATGGCCGACTGGATGCCGATGACCGAGCGAGGAGGGGCGCAAGGAGCGATCTGGATGTCCAGTCGGATCGGGGGTTTTCTGGCGCCGCTGGTGATGGGCGGTCTGTTCACGATAATGGGCGGCTGGAGAATGCCGCTCGTTCTTGTGGCTGTACTGGGCCTGGTTTGGTGCGCCGGGTTCTGGCCCTGGTTTCGCAATAACCCGGACGAGATGCCGAAGGTCAATCGCGAAGAGCGAAAGCTGATCGAGGCTGGACGAAGTGCTGCGCCACCAGTGGGCCACGGCGCGATTCCCTGGGGCCGAATGGTGCGGATGCCCACCGTGTGGGCGTTGTGGTTGATGTACGGTTTCCTCGGCTTCAGCGGAAATTTCTACCTGACCATGCTGCCGACCTACCTGCATCACCACCGTCATTTCAGTCTGACAGTCACGTGGAGTCTTTCGGCGTTGCCCTTTGGATTCGGAGCGATCGCTTGCTTGGTGGGAGGATCGATCTCCGACGCGATCATCCGGCGTTGGGGCACGCGATGGGGCCGGCGAATGGTCGGTGCCACTGGATTGTTCACGGCGGGTTTAGCGATCCTCGCTGTGCCCTGGGTCGACCATGTCTGGGTAGTAGGATTCTTGCTGATTCTGGCGTTCTTCGGCAACGATTTCTCGATGGCGCCCGCGTGGGCCGCGGCAGCCGATATCGGCGAGCCGCTATACCGGCACACTCGCCGGTGGGATGAATATGATGGCCAGTTTGTTCGGTGCGATCGAGGTGATCGCGATCGGCTGGCTTTTCGACCAACAAGACCTGGTCTTGCCCTTCGTACTCCTCGCGCTCGGTTACGCACTCGGCACGCTTTCCTGGCTGGGCGTCGATGTCGAGCAAACGCTGGCCGATACGAATTAGAGCGCTTAACGATTGGATTGAGCACATGCCGCGGCCGGGCCAAACCACGCGTGCTCAATCGAAGCGATAAACGCTCGAGCGAGTTCGGTCTGGTAATTCCGCGATCTTGAACTTGCGGAAGAGGAAGGCGCCGATCAGAGCGAATGTCACTTGCGGCAAGGCGAGCAGGAATACGGCTGTGATGTAGGCGATTGGAATGTGAACCATAAGCGGGTTCCGACCGATGAGACTTGTAACGGGCCAGACGACCAGGTAGAGGTATGACATCAGCAATTGCTCGCTGAATAAGCACGCCCCGGCGACGTAAAGCACCAACGCCACCGCACCGGCGACCTCAAACCCCCAGAAAAACGCGCGACAGGAAGGATGCCAACGACCGGCGATCGTGCCGGCAGCCAGCAAGTTCGCCATTGGCAGGGCACCCATACCTAAGACGCCGACGGCCTTGTTGTTCAGAGAGCTTCTGATGCCAAGCAACGCCCGTATGGCGCCGAGGTTAAGCGCAGCGATAGCGACGAATACCATGAGCCAGGCAATTCGAAAGCGTGGCATTTGCACGGCTGCCTCCTCGTGGTAGAGATTGGCTCAGGAACTGAATTGAGAACTTCACATTTGTTTTCGTGTCGAGTCTAAGACCGTCTCCAGCCGCCTCAGCCGACGATGCTGTACTTGCCGCCCTTGAGGACCCAGTAATTCTAGTCGAACGCAATGAAGTCCGTCTTGCCTGCGACGACGGCCAAGGCACGGCCGATTTCACTCACCAGATTACTGGATTTTGACACCATGCCGTTGTACTGCTGCATGCTATCGTACGCTTTCTGCATCTTGTTGAAATCGCGCCGCACCAGTGGTTCGGACTCACTATCGAACTGGTCACCGGGGTCGTGGTTCCGCTGCCTGGGACCTACGAACACATTCCCCGGCATCCAGCTATAAAACCGGTTCAAATCATCGATACACTCGGCCGAGACGGCTTCGGCATCGTGGACGTATTTTTCGGCCGCATCCTGACCCCGGATTTTCCCGAGCAGGACGACGGTTCCGTCCTTACCATTCTGATTCGAGAACGGGTAGTCGCGAAGCGACACCTGCAATTGCTTCAGCAAGTTTCCCGCCAAAAAATCGAGATGCCCCGCTTCCGCCACGGCGTTCCAAAAGTGCGGAAGCATTAGGTCTGGGATGATGTGGTGGCGGCTCATCTCGACAGGATGCTTCGCATCCCTCGTCGGAACCGGATCGTCCAGATTCAAGGTATACGCCTGCATTTTCTCCGCATCCTTCAGGTCAAGGCGACCTCCGAGAAGGAGTTTTCTTGGGGTCGTCCGTCGGTGGAAGTGTGGCATCAGGGAGCCTCATAACAGGTATGCAGGCTGAATGCAGCGAGTGGAATCGGAGATTTGCGAAGATACTTCGACGCGCTCTTGCCGCCGCCTGACAAGAAGTGGATGGATACCGCTGTCCCTCGCCGACCAAGACGTGCCGTGTCACCACGTAACTGCGTTCTTCAAGGAAGGCCTCGTTGGTTGAGACCACTCCTCATTATTCCCGATAACATGGTCGTGTGGGAGTGGTCAAGAAAAAAAGAGGTGACAATGACGCCGATCACAGGCTAGTCAAAACCGCCCCATACGCACCGCACCGGAGTCCAGGCGAGACCGCACGAGCCCAGACTCGTCGGCCTGACGAGTTCCGTCGGGCGACATCTCGCTGGCAGCGGCCCCCATTGATATGGCTCAGTCTCTCTTTTCGCGCTGGAAAGCCGGGATCGGTGACCTTGCTCCTTTGAGATTGTACGCCGATGGATGTATCCTGCGCTGTTTCGCGAACCCATTTGTAAAAGAAATCCAGCACGTCCGGGAGATGTCCCATGAGAAAGCCGATCAGCTTGCTTATCGCCGTTCTTGTGCTCGCCGCCCGTGGATCGGACGACCGGGCTCTCGGCCTGGGATCGATCGAGGAGGATCCCCAGTCTCGCTCCCATTCCGACGCCTCTCAACGGCAGGGGATGCCCAAGGCGCCAGCGACCGGCCTGGAGTTTATCGACACGGGCTTCGAGAACGCGTCGCCGGTCTGGTACGAGACCGCGCCGGACGGCTCGACCCGAGTCTACCTCATGTACGACCATGAGCGCGGGTTCCCCAACCGCGCGGCTGGGCACTTCCATTTCCGCCTTCACGCGAAGCCGGGCACCGTGCTCACGCTCGAGTTCAAGAACCTGGACAACATTTATAATGGCCGGCCGGGATCGGTCGCGGATGAGCTAAAGGCCGCGGTCGTCTCCTCGGACGGCAAGGGGTGGAAGCCCGTCGCGCTGGAGCGGCTGCCCGAGAATCGCGTGCGGCTGACGGTAACGATGCCGGGCCCCGAGCTGTACGTGGCTCGTGTCGAACCGTACCGGATCTCCGACCTGGAGAAGTGGCTCGCGTCGATCCGGTCAATCCCCTGGTCGAAATCACAACGATCGGAAAGACGGCCGAGGGGCGCCCGCTGGAGATCGTCCGGGTCGGCCGGCCGGAAGCCCCTTATCGCGTGTTCCTCCGGGCACGGGCGGCATGCCTGGGAGCCCGGCGGAAACTGGGTTGTCGAGGGACTTGTGAACCGCTTGCTGAAGGACGACGCGGAGGCGAAGAAGGACCTCGCGAAGTATTGCGTCTACATCATGCCGATGGCCAACAAGGATGGCGTGGCCCGTGGTCGAACGCGCTTCAACCTGCGCGGCAAAGACCTCAACCGCGACTGGGACCGTCCCGCCGACCCGGTGCTCGCGCCCGAGAACCACGCCCTGGAAGCGTGGCTGGAAGGGATGATCCGACGAGGCCAGGCTCCTAACCTGGCGCTGGAGCTCCACAACGATGGGAACGGCCTGTTGCACATCAGCCGGCCCCCGGTGGCCGGCGCTGGAGCGCTACCTGGACCGCATGAAGACGCTCGAGGCGTTGCTCCGAAAGCACACGTGGTTCACCGAGGGGAGCACGAACGAGTCGTTCCGTAACTCCGGCACCCTCGGCGACGGCTGGCTCGAGCGCTACGGCATCGACGCCGCCGTCCACGAGTTCAACGTCAACTGGATCGCCGGACTGAAGGATTACCCCTCGGGCGCCACTGGAAGGAATACGGCGCCCAGCTTGCCCGCGTGTTCTTCGAGTATTTCGACACCATTAAGCCGTGACCCGTCGCTCACGCGAAGTGGGCACCTCGCGTATCGAGGTAGAGAGCATAGAGCGACTGGCTGGCGGCCATGAAGAGGCGGTTCCGCTTGGGACCGCCAAAGCAGATATTGGCGCAGATCTCGGGAAGGAGAATCAGGCCGATCCGGACGCCGTCCGGGGCGAAGACATGGACGCCGTCGTAGCCTTCGCCGACCCAGCCGGCAGCCGCGTAAATGTTCCCCTCGGCATCGGCGCGGATGCCGTCGGCGAAGCCGGCCTTCTCGCGTCCGGTATCCATGATCATCTTCATCGAGGCGAATTCGCGGCCCCGGGCGAGCTTGACACCATCGACGACGTCGTAGGCAGCGGATATTCTTCGGCGCTTCCGGGTAGTGCGAAGCGCCGGTGTCGGCGATGTAGAGGGTTTTGTAGTCGGGTGAAAAGCAGAGACCGTTGGGCTTGAAGAGGTCGTCGGTGACCTTTTCGAACTTGCCGGAGTTCGGATCGATGCGGTAGACGGCCTCCTTGATCTCGAGGGGGCTTTTGTTGCCTTCGTAGTCCATGAGTGTGCCGTAGCCGGGGTCGGTGAACCAGATGCCGCCGTCGGGGTGGACGACGGGGTCGTTCGGCGCATTGAGCGGTTTGCCGTTGAACCGGTCGGCCAGGACGGTGGTCTTGCCGTCATACTCGTAGCGGACCACGCGGCGGTTGCCGTGCTCGCAGGAGATCTGGCGGCCCTCACGGTCGAACGTGTTGCCGTTGGAGTTGCCGGCGGGGTGGCGCATCACGCTGATATGGCCGTCGTCCTCGAGCCAGCGGAGCTGAACGTCATTGGGGATGTCGCTCCAGCACGAGGTACTTGCCCACTCCGTTCCAGGCCGGACCCTCAGCCCAGAGCATGCCCGTGTGCAGGCGCTGGATGGCGGTATTGCCGATCTTGATCTTGGCGAATCGCTTGTCGAGCACGATCACGTCAGGATCAGGGTAACGGGCGGGCTCGGCGTTTTTCCCGTAGCCGGGCCTTTGGGCTCTTGCGGTCGTGCCGACGGCGGTCCAGGCCGCGGTCGCGAGACCCGCGGTTGTGCTGGCGAGGAACCCGCGCCGATCGACGATCCTGCCTTCTGGTTCTGCCGCATTGTCTTGAACTGGCGTTTGCGTCTGTCTCATGGCGGTTTACCTGCTCGTTCCTTCCCGTTGGGAATGTTGATGGACCGATGCTCGAGTGCGAACGGCCCTGCTCGTCGTAGATGATAACGGGCGCGGGACATCGACGCGACGGATTCGCTCGTCATGCGCCAGGATCTGTGTGTAGAGGTCGAACACGCCGTCACGGTTGGAGAGAAAGGTAACGCCGCGGCCGTCGGGGATCCAGGTGGGAAACGTGTCGCGAAGCGGATGCTGGGACAGGTTGAACGGATCGGTTCCATCGGACGCAGCGAGGTAGATCTCGAACTGGCCGTCGCGGTTGGAGACAAAAGCCAGCGAGAGCCATCGGGGGAGAAAGCCGGGTAGTCATCAAGTCCGGTGCTGGTCGTCAGTCTGATCAGTTCAGTGCCGTCAGTACGAACGGACGCGAGCTCCAATCCTCCCCAACGGTCGGTGGCGAAGGCGATCTTCCGGCCGTCGGGCGACCAGCAAGGGTGAGCGTCGAGGCCGGGACTCTGGGTCAGCCGGACGAGATCGGTGCCGTCGGCCATCGCCGTGTAGATCTCCTGGTTGCCGTCGTGGGTCGAGCTGAACGCGAACCGACGGCCGTCGGGCGACCACGACGGCCAGTCCTGGTGCACGAGCTTCCCCTGGTCGTCGCTGATCGTCTTCAGCTCCGTGCCGTCGACGTTGACCACGGCGATATCCAGGTGCCCTGTGTCCCGGAGAGCGTGATCGCCGAGAACAACACGCGCTTCCCATCGGGCGAAAACACCCCGTTATACTCCGGTTCCTTGCGGTCGGTAAGCCGGCGGGCCTTTGCGGTGGGACTGCGGACGTCGAGCAGGTACTGCCAGATGTGTGACCCATCCGGTTCGCCGTCCAAACAGAAGGAGATGACCGTTCGGGGACCAGCTCGGCCGATGCTTATCAAGGCCGTCATGGGTCACGCGGACCAGCGGACCTAGTGTGTGTCGTGGCGTCCCTCCGACGCCAGAGAGCAACGATAGCACCGTGCCGACCATCAAGAGCGGGGTGGACTTCGTGAGCATGGGCGGGACCCAGTCACTCAGAAAAGTTCGTTGATGACATCACCTGATGGTGTCAGGCCGATCCCGGTCAGGTCGGTGGTCCCGATGCCGAGCCTTGCGAGGATCGTGGCGCCGAGATCCGCGGGGGTGACCGGGCGGTCGACAGGCTGCTCGCCGAGGCGGTCGGAGGCGCCTACGACGTGTCCTCCGCGCACTCCCCCACCGACCAGCAGGGCCGAGTAGCACGTGTTCCAATGGTCGCGGCCCGCGCGATCGTTGATCTTGTGTCGCCCGAACTCGCCCACGGCAACGATCAGCGTGGTCTCCAGAAGACCACGGTCGTGAAGGTCATCGAGCAAGGCCAAGACGCTCGGTCAAGCATCCAGCCGTGACAGTCCTCCATCACCTGAAAGTAGCGGTCGTGCATGTCCCAACCACCGTCGCCGCCGTCCTCCGGTCCCTCCACGTGCGTGCTCCAGTTGACCTGGACGAACGGGATTCCCGCCTCGACCAGCCTTCGAGCGATCAGACAGCATTGGCCGAAGCGGTGCGGCCCATACGCGTCGCGGACTCTCGAGGGCTCGCGCCCGACATCGAGCGCGGCCAGGCCCTGGCTCGAGGCAATCAAGGAGTGCGCCAGATCGTAATGATGCTTCATCCGTGCGGGCTGTCCGACGTTCGTAGGACTCTCCTCGTGTCCGCCGAGTTGACGCAGCAGATCCCAGCCGACCCCAGTCTCGCGGCGTCGACGCCCTCGGGGAGCGCCACGTCGGGCAGCATGAGACCGATACCCGGCTCGTAGTCCAAACGAAACGAGT
>CAVRFS010000123.1:0-152521 GCA_963720335.1 uncultured Planctomycetota bacterium
TCCCAGGCGTCGGGCAGACCGTCCAGGTCGTCGTCGAGGAAGCCTTGTTGTGCCTCGCCCGGCGCGCGGCGAATTGGATCGAGACTTCAGGGCCGCCCGCGGACGCGGGGAGCGTCCGCTTGCGGACGAGGTCATCCATGCCATTGCCGTCGATGTCGCCGGTGCGCCACCAGGCGTCGCGCTTCCACTCAGCGGTGGTCGGGAGCGCTCGAATCTCGACGGCCGAGGCGGGATCGCCGCCGTGGAGGAGTTGGCGACCTGCGATGATGTCGTGGCCTGCGTGGCCGAGGAACCTTCCCACCGCCAGATGCGCGCCGCGGCCGATTTCGAGCAGTGCTCGGGGCTTCCCACTTGAAGGCCTGCGCCGGCAAGGGCGAGCGTGGCGGCATTGAGTCGACCGCCTGCGTCGACCCATACCAGCCGCTGCGCGCCGGGGCGCCGAAACGTGCCGACGTCGATTTCCATGGCGTCGCTTGGTGCACCGAGCGCGCAGCGAGCCGTCAAACCGCGGGCGACCGCCGTCGCCGGGGCGGTTCAAGAGCACGAGAAGCCGGCCGTCGCCGCGCGGGACGAGCACGTCGATTCGCCCGTCGTGGTTGATGTCGGCGCTAGGAGGCGTGCGCGACCGACATCGGGAGGTCGGCTGCGGGGACTTCTCCCACGCGCTCAACGCGAGTGTGCGTCCTGGTGCCACGTTTCATGCCGAAGGCCAGGCGAGCGAGCCGTCGCGACCCAGTGCGAGCAGCTCGTCGGCAGCACCTCCCGTGAAGGGGCCGACGGCTGCCGCGACCACATCGTTGCCGAAGCGAATGTTGGGCTCTGGGTCCTGCACCCATTTTCCCAGGGGCGATGTGCCCTCGACTGAGATGGTTCCCCCGGGAGGCTCGACCGCCACCAGGTCGGCCCGGCCGTCTCCGTCCGCGTCGCCAACCAGCGGGATCCATGGGGGCTGGCCCAGTCGCGCCACCAGTGGCGCGGGGCGCTCAGACGGAACGTCTCGTCCGTCCCCATCACCGCGTTCGGAGCGAGCACGACCAAACTCAACAGCATTAGTGAAACACGGCCTGTCGTCACAATCGGCTTCATGGCAGCGTCTCCGCAACCCGAAACTTCCGAATCCTCCCCGTGCGTTGGCATCGACCGGACGATCTGAAGAAGCTCAGCAGGCCGAACGACAGGCTCGCGCGCTTCGCGTAGGGGGGAATTGAGAACTGGCGACGAGCATCGAGACCGCCAAGCAACTCGAGCGAGAACCGCCCTAATCTCCGGCATGATCGGTTCTGCCGCAAGACCTTACATTCACTTTCCTCACGTGGTCCCGAAGCTCCCGGGAAAAATCTCAGCGCACTCGCGAGCATGCATGGGCACAACACTCTCTTGGCAATGCCCGACGTCCATGATAGGCTGAAAACCAAGGGAGACATTGCATGATGACCGTTCACTTACCCGAAGACTTGCAGAACTACGTCCAAACTGAGGTGCAGAGCGGGCGGTTTGCTTCGCCGGACGAGGCGATCAGCGACGCTCTCCGTTTGCATCGGCAGAAGAAGCAGGAGGCTCAATCCCCAAGGAAGGCACTCACCCCGGACGAACTGAACCAGCAATTGATGGAAGCGGGCCTACTCAGCCAGATACCCGCCAGGCCCGACCCCATGGACTATCAGGAATTCTCGCCCATCGCGATCGAAGGTGAGCCACTCTCCGAAACCATTATCCGCGAGCGCCGCTAAGTGGCTGTTTATCTTTTCGAGAAGTAGCCGGCATGATGCCTCCATCTTTCGAGTTCATCGTTCCTCCTCGGCGGTGGGCTCTCATCGATTCTATTGAATACCATTGATTCTTCGCGACTTCCTTGCGTCGCGAGTTGCAAGGGGACAGAAGACTGGCATAGCGGCGGCAAATCACAATTGCTTGGGGCCGTTGCAACGATGGTTAAGCATTATGTCCCAACCTTGTGAAGCAGGTCGACCAAAGCCGATGTGACGTTGATCTCGCGCTTGGAGGCGACGAGGGCGATCGCCTTATCGGGATTGAGGCCACACGCCTCCATGAGATGTGCAGCAACCACGACCGCAGACCGGCTACGGCCAGCATGACACTGGACCAGGACCGGACTATGCGATGCGGCTAACCTTTTCAAATCCTCGATAGCAAAGCGAAAGACTCGAAGGTCGTTTCCCGGCCCATCGATCAGCCGGTAGGAGACCACCTCGGACAACCCGAACTGCGCGGCATGCTGCTCGGTGAGCGTGCCGTCGAGACTGAGGACGGAACGAAACCCTTGATGGTTCAGAAGAGCTGCGTCCAGGGCCTCCAAGTAGTTGCCGATGGCGACCTCGTCGGTGATCCAATCCACGGCCTGTTTCTCCGCCGCCTCATCCTCGTTTCGGCTGGGCTGCATCAACCCCCCAACTGATCTGCTTAAGACAGGCTTGAGTGTAACATCTTCTCGCACCGAGCACTGCCTCTTGGACGATCCGCGTGTCTCAGCCCGCCTATACGACGAGTTCGGGCGGAAAGCGGGGCATAACAGCCCGGTTTCCACCCCGCAGCCCCGGAGAAACTCGTCATATAACGATCATATTCCGGTCTCCTGTTCCATCGCCACTCATACCGCTCCCCCCGGCGTGATCAATTCGCTGGGAAGGACCACAATCCCGCGCCTCGAAAGGGCCTTGAGCCGGCGCAACCGCTTCTGCTCGGACTTGTCGGCCCAGACGATCCAAAGGTGCTGCGCCGGCGTCTTCCGCGCGTGCACCCAGCCGCGCACCGCCCAATCGCGCGAGCTTGAAAGCGGGTAGGTCCAAGGCAACGGCCAGATCGGTGAGCCACCACTCGTTCGGGCCGAGCTCCCCCACTCTGGGCTCGCTCGTGGGTCAGGCCACAACGGCGCAGCAGTTGTTGCACCTGCCCCTTCGTATATTCCCCCTGCTTCCTCGGCGGCCGGAACCCGGCGGCCTGGAGCTTCGCCGCGATCTGCCCCGCAGAGTATCCCTCCCGGCGCCATCGGACCAGATGGTCTACCAGCCGGTCGTAGTCGCGGAGATGCTCGTACCGGCCCACCGGCCGGACGATCGTATGGTGGCTCGTCGAACCGCCTCGCCAGTGGATCGTCGCCTCCACCTCCTCGCTGTCGTTCCGCACCTGGACGACGACCCGCTCCACCAGTAGCCGGATGATCTCCTTGCGGTCCGCGGCCGTGGTCCCGGGCGCATGCCAGAGGGCCGGGATGTCATGGGACAACTCCCTGATCCGGGCCCGCTCGTCCTCGCTCAAGGACGGCGGCTGCTATCCGCAAGAATCGATCATATTCTTCTTCGAGTTGCTGCTGCTCGCGCATCGCCTCCTCCCAGCGGCGCTCCAGCGTGCGCACGACTAGGCGGTTCTCGGGCTCGACCGTCTGGTACTGGCGCTCGGCCCGCTCCACCTCGTACCGAGCTCGCTCGAGTTGCTGCCGCCAGTGGCGATGGAGCCGCTCCCGCTCCCGATCGATGTCCGCGATGGCGGCCAGGCTCAATTCCAGCGCCGCCGGCTCCAAGGCGCGGAGGACCTGATCGGACACCAGGCCGTCGATCACCGCCGCCTTCAATCCGTAGCAGACCTTCTCGGTCCCGCCTTTGCAGATGAGTTTCGCATTTATAATGGATATTGGATCTGCCTGGGATAACAGGCGTGCAGGAAGCGGCCGCAGGTGCCGCATACCAGCAGTCGCGTCAACAACGCGGCGCCCGTCGCGAGGCGTCCCGGCCGTGTCCGGGAGCGAGCGGTTCTGGTGCATCCGCTCCTGATTCGCCAGGTAACGCTCCCAGGTGATGTAGGCCGGGAGGCGATCCTGCTGCAGCACCTTCCACTCCGACATCGGGACCCGCCGTTGATCGGTCTTGCTCGCTCCCGATGCCTTCCGCCTGGCGTCGCACGGCCGACGCCCATAGGCGTAGGCACCGGCATAGATCGGGTTGTGCAGCATCTGATTCAGCGTCGCCAGCGAGGGCCGTCGCCATTCCAGTTGGCCGCGCCGGGGGCCATCCTCGGCGGCGCATCCCCAGGCGGATGCCATTGGCTCACCAGGTAGCGGTGCACGCCGTAGATGGTGCCCAGCTCGTCGAACTTGTCGAAGATCGACCGGACCACGTCGCGGGCCTGCTCGTCCGGGTCCAGGGCCACCTCGCCGGACGGCAGCTTGACGTACCCGCAGGGCACCTTGAAGAACAGCTCGCCGCGCGTGGCCTTGTTCAGCTTGCCGCGATCCAGGCGATTCCGCATGGTACATAATTCAAATTCGCTCATGGTGCCTTTTAGACCCAAGCAGGAGCCTGTCGTTGGAATCGTGGGGGTCGTAGACGCCATCCTGGTCGGCCAGGAGCGTCCCGAAGAGGGCACAGACCTCCAGCAGATGATGCCAATCCTTCGACGAGCGGGACAAGCGGCTCATCTCCAGCCCCAGCACGATCCCGACATGGTCCATGGTGACCTCGGCCAGCAGGCGCTGGAACCCGAGTCCGCTGCGCCCCGTCCTTGCCGCTATGCCCCTGGTCTTCGTCGATGATCAGGACGCGGTCCTTGGGCCATCCCAGGGCCACGGCCGTATCGGCCAGGGCGTACTGACGCTCCCGCGACTCCTTGTGTTCGAGGACCTGCTGCGGAGTGGACTGCCGGACATAGACGATCGCCAGTCGGTCGAGATGCCGATCGAGGATCTTGGTCGAGCGCGACCCTCGATGGTCCGGCAGTGGCGGTCGTGGTCTCCGCCGAGCGGGACGGGGCGAGGTCGTTGTCATGAGCATTCATGCGGCACCTCCGGCGAGTTCGGGGGCGGCCCCAGTTGTCGGGCCAGGAGGCGGCTGAGCGCCCGCAGGATCTTCCGCCGGGCTTCGACCGGTAGAGCCGGCCAGAGCCGGTTCATCGGGGCCGGCGTCGTCGGCTGTCCTCGGCGGGGGGGGACGGATTGGGTACGAGTGGGGGCATGGTGATCCTCCTTGGTGGTCTCTCTGCCGACGTGCCTGGCTCCATTCGGCCAGTTGCAGCAACGCCGACAGCCCGATTATGGGCGCGTCGCAGGAGGATCGGCGAGATGGTACTTTGGGGGATTGTGGTTATCTTCTGGACACCAGTGCTGTCGTCAAGCGATACGTCCAGGAGATCGGCACCGCCTGGGTTCAAGGACTGGCCCATCCTCGGCACGGGTCATCTGATCTACCTCGCGCCGTATTACTGGCGTCGGAGTCTGCGCCTGCCATCATGCGCGAGTGCGGCTCGGAACCGTCGTCCCACCTGCCGCGGCCGCTTCCCTGGCTCGTTTCCGGCTCGACCTGTCACAAGAATACCTGGTCCTTGAGATCACCGCTCCGCTACTTACCGATGCCATGCGGCTGGTGGAGGCCCACGGGATACGGGCTTACGACGCTGTGCAACTGGCTGCCGCAGCTGAGCTGAATGGCCGGTGGCTGGCCGCCGGAATGGGAAGCATCACGCTCGTCTCGGCAGATCTGGACCTTAACACCGCTGCCACCGCCGAGGGGCTGCTGTCGAGGATCCCAACCTCCATCGCTGATCCCTTCCTTATGTATGCGAATGCTTCCCGTTTCCCGCCGACCACGCTGTTTCGGTCTTTGATTTGCTTCCTTCCATTTCGTAGGTCATATTCAACATGGGTCTTTGCGCTTTGAGAGTCCTGAGTCTCTTGAGATGCTCCTTGGAATCGATGGCATGACTCCTAAAATCGAGGACCAAAACCAGGGACCAGCACTGCTTCAGCGTTTTTGCGAAACGAACCCAAATTCCCATTCACAGATCATACACATTTTTTGCCGGGCTATTTGGGGTCTGAGTCCTTGGTGGCTCTGACCGGTCGGCGGGATGATGCCAGGCACCAAAGACCTAAACCAGCGACCGATCGCGTCTAGCGTTTTTGCCGAACGAAGTGGGCCATGTGGGAATTGACGAAGCGGGGTTTTTGACACTATGAACGGACGTTCCCTAGGCCCGGCGTGGGACGCGGGTGCATGCCTGCATCAGTCCCTGGGTGGGTCTTCGGAGCACGAGCCTTCTCTGCCGTGTGGGATCACGTCTCGCCTTGCTGGTATCAGGGGAGGTCCCCAAGGGGCCGTATCCGACGTGGGTGATCCGACAGAGCGCCTGACTTCGTTAACGGCTTTGCGCCTGGCCACGCATGCGACGTTGTACGGCTCCCGGTCCGATGCCGACTCCACTCAGGGAGTCTCCCCTGACCCGATCGATTCTAGCACCTGCGGCGATCACCTCCTAGATTCTTGAGGACTTCGGGGAGGATCGAGCTGAGGGGCTTGGGACCGCGTCCCCGGCCCGCACGGCCCGGGGTCGCGGCGCGCGTCGGCGGCCGGCTGTCGCCGAGCCGACGGGCCGCGGTTGCGGTCACCGTCAGCCGCCTTCCTCGGAACGTGCACCGCCGGGTGCTGCCGCGCCGGCTCGGGCGGCGGGAGTTGGGCGGCGGCACGCTCGAGGTTGGATCGTGTGGTCTCTTCATTGATATTATGAGCGTCATGAAATTCATTCAACTTATTCATGACATAGAGCCGGGTCCTGGCAGGCGGGATGATCGAACCCGGCCGTGCCGGTGACCATCTGGAAGGCGATCCGGGCGAACCGCCCGGCCACCCGCACATGGACGTCGCGGGGATCCGTCCCCCGAGTCGTGCCACTTGGCCGCCAGCACCCGGAAGTGGTCGTTGCAGCGGATCAGGGTGTCGGCGGCCAGGAGCAGCGCCTGGCGGAGTCGGCGGTTGCCGCGGCGGGCCAGGCCGGCTGGAGAGATCGACCTCGTCACTCTGATAGCGCCGGGGTACAGGCCGGCCCGACCCGTGATGGTCCGCGCGTTGGCATAGTTGACCATCGGCCCGGCTTCGCCGGCGAATTCGCTGGCCAGGACCACGTTGATGCCCGGGAGGGCCAGCAGCCGCACGTAGGGGGTCTGCACCAGGTGGTCGACGAGCTCTCGCTCGACTCGATTGAATATGTTTCTCCTTGGTGATCCGATCATCGTCCAGGATGCAGAGCAGGCGTTGATGCAACGCCGCGTCGTCGGTCGGGGGCCGGGGCGTTCTGGGCCCAGCCCAGGATGCGGAGCAAGGTGCGGGTATGGAACCGGACCTTCGCCAAGCGGGCCAGTTGGGTCAACCCTTCCAATCCCGCCTTGCGCGACGGCCGCCGGATGTCGGATAACGGACGGGCACAAGCAACGCGATCTTTGTCATGAAGACATCATCAAAACAACGTGCGTAGCCGGGCAGGCAGGCCTCCAGGTGCTCCAGGATCTGGCAGCGGACCAACGTGGTCTTCTGGACCAGGTCGCGGCGATGGCGGGCCAGGAGTCTGCAAGGCGGTGTAGAGGGGATCCCAGGTGGGTTGCTGGAGCCCGAAGCCATTGATCGCGGCGCGGAAGATCCCCTCCAAGTCGGTGGGGTCGGTCTTGATGTCGTAGGAGCCGGCCTGGCGGAAATGGCGGGAGATGGAGGGATGGACGATCCGGGCCTCGAAGCCGGCGGCGGCGTAGGCGCGCTGTACCGGCCGGTGATAGGCGCCGGTCTGCTCGATGGCGACGACCTGGTCGCGGAGGTCGTGAGTGGCGATCGCCTGACGCAGTTGAGCGATGGCCGTCTCGAAGCCGGGCTGGTTGTGCTCGACGACAGTGACCGGGATGAGGACCCGGCCATAGAAGTCGGCGAGCATCCAGTAGGAGCGGGCCTTGGCGGGGTCCACAGCGACGATGCCGAAATGCTCGGGCCCGACGGCTTGGACCCGTGGGGCGAGGAGGCCCTGGGGTTTGCCGAGGTGGATGACCCGGGCCGGCCGGCGCGAGCGACGCTGGTTGCGTGTACGCATGAGTGGGTCCTCCGGAAGAGTCTGAGGATGTACTCAAACCCAGCATGGGAGCCCACGGGTCTACGCAGAAGAGAAGACTTCTTCTTTCTTTCTCAAACTTTGCCAGATACCAGCCAATGCGGCGAGCGATGCCCCGATTCTGCCGAACGAAGCCACCGCGGCAAGCGATGCCCCGATTCTGCCGAACGAAGCCACCGCGATCGCCGAAGCCCGTTTTCGCGAAAACGAACCCAATTGCCAAAATGGCAGCCGACACCAAATTAGCTTGTCCACAACGAGTTATGACCGATGACCCGCGATCGGGCGTTCTGAAAACGAACCGAGCCGAGATGCCCGAAGACGGAGGCTGCGTCGTTTTCGCCCGTCCATGATGCTTGAGACCTCCGTGCGATCGGCTCGAAAGCCAAGCCAGAACAAATCCTTCAAAGCCTCACAACAGGGCGAAACCGTCCGTCCCCCGAGCTGGGAATGTTCCCTCTTGTCGACAAATTCGCGTCGTTTAACAATTGTATTGCTGGCGTTGGAGTGGTCATCATGGTTAGTATTGTAGGAAGAGGCGACATTGCCAGCGTGGTTGCATGGACTTCCGCGAATCAGCCTGGAAGAGGCAACAGGCTTTCCGGGAGCGAATGAGAGGACCATGCGTCGAGTCGCGCCGCGATTCATCCCGCCGCCAGTTTACGAGATTTGTCCCGCTGATAGGCCCCACCGAACCAACCGCATACCGACTCGCATTGTTGTGAACCGCTGTCCTGGGGCAATGGCATCGGAAGGCTCTGTGCGACGAACGAGCTCGCACAACGCAATACCAAGGGAGCAGACCGAGATGTCGAAGATCATGGGAAAAAGGAGCTGCAGGGTCGTTGTCCTGCTGGCCTTGGTGTTGATGCCCGTGGCGCTTCTCGCCGCGGACGAGGCGAAGCCGGCAAAAACCGGGGCAGCCGTGGCGAAAACCGCCCAGAAGATCAGTTACGACAAGCAGATCCGCCCGATCCTCCAGGCGCAATGCCAAGGCTGCCACCAGCCGGCCAAGGCCGGCGGCGACTATGTGATGACGACATTTGACGGCATGCGGGAGGGGGGCGAGAGCGGCGAGCCGGCGATCGTGCCGGGTAAGCCCGATCAGAGCTATTTCATCGACCAGATCACCCCGGCCAAGGACGGCAAGGCCCCGATGCCCCAGAAGAAGCCGCCGCTATCCAAGGCCGAGGTCGAGCTGATCACGCGCTGGATCACCCAGGGAGCCGTCGACGACACGCCCCAGACCGCCCGCTCCCGCTATGATAAGGACCATCCACCCGAATATACCCGCCTGCCCGTGATTCCGGCCCTGGCGTTCTCGCCCGACGGGTCGCTCTTGGCCGTCGCGGGGTTCCACGAAGTCTTACTGTGGAAAGCCGATGGCAGCGAGCTAGTCGGCCGCTTGGTGGGCCTGTCCGAACGGATCGAGTCATTGGCGTTCTCACCCGACGGCAAGAAGCTGGCCGTCACCGGCGGGCTCCCCGCGGATGGGCGAAGTCCAGGTCTGGGATGTGACCACGCGCAAGCTCGCACTGTCGGTGCCGGTTACCTTTGATACGGTCAACGGCGTGAGCTGGTCGCCCGACGGCACCAAGATCGCCTTCGGAGGCGACGACAACATCGTCCGGGCCATTGACTCCAAGACCGGCGAGCAGGTCCTGTTCATGGGCGGGCACAACGACTGGGTTCTCGATACCGTGTTTTCGGCCGATGGATCGCACCTAATCTCGGTCGGCCGCGACATGGCCGCCAAGCTGACCGAGGTGGCCACACAGCGGTTCGTCGACAACATGACCTCGATCACGCCGGGGGCGCTCAAAGGAGGGCTCGCGACCGTCGCACGCCATCCCAAACGCGACGAGGTTGTGATCGGCGGCTCCGACGGCCAGCCCAAGCTCTACCGTGTGCATCGCCAGACGATCCGCGTGATCGGCGACGATTCCAACTTGATCCGCGAGTTCCCCGGTCTGCCGGGTCGGGTTTGCAGCGTCGCTGTCAGCAGCGATGGCAAGCGGATCGCGGCCGCCAGCAGCCTGGACGGCACCGGCGAGATCAGCGTCTACGGTTACGAGTTCGACACGAGCTTGCCGGCCAACATCAAGGCCATCAATGAGAAGGTGGTCACCACCCGGTCAGCCGCGGAAGCGGCCGCGCTGGAGAAATACCACAAGGAGGGGGTCAAGCAGATCGCCAACGTCAAGCTGCCCCAGGGGGGCGTCTACTCGGTGGCGTTCCGCCCCGACGGCAAGATCCTGGCGGCCGGGGGCGCCGATGGGTTTGTGCGGCTGTTCAACCCGGAGACCGGCTCCCTGGTCAAGGAGTTCGCCCCGGTGACGGTCAAGACCACCTCGGTCGCTCAGAACGCTCCGGTCACCGCCGTCGCGCCCAAGCAGGAGGAAGCGGTCGAGACCGAGGTGCTCCCCAAGGGAGCGAGCCTGGCATCTCTGGAGGTCGTCCCCAAGGAGATTCGCCTGACCAATCGGTTCGCCTACATCCAGCTCCTGGTCACCGGCAAGCTCGCTTCGGGCGAGACGATCGACGTGACCCGGATGGTCGAGCCGTCTGTGTCGTCGGAGATCGTCGAGGTCACGCGCTCGGGTTTGGTGCGGCCCAAGGCCGACGGCAAGGCGAAGCTTGCAGCTTCGGCTGGCGGGCAAGTCGGCCGCCGTGCCGGTGACCGTGCTCGGGCTGAACACAGCGGTTCGGGTGGACTTCGCGCACGACGTCGCGCCGGTGCTGTCGCGGCTGGGTTGTAACGCGGGAACCTGCCACGGCTCGGCCCAGGGCAGGAACGGGTTCAAGCTCTCGCTGCGCGGCTATGACCCGATCTTCGACGTGCGGGCTCTGACCGACGACCATGCCGCGCGGCACATCAACCTCGCCTCGCCGGAAGACAGCATGATGCTCTCGAAGCCCACCGCGGCCGTGCCGCATCTCGGCGGCGGCTTGATCCAGCCGGGCGAGCCGTATTATGAGATCCTTCGCTCGTGGATCGCCGATGGTGCCAAGCTCGACCTGACCACGCCCAAGGTGAGCAAGATCGAGGTCTTCCCGGTCAATCCGATCGTCCAACGGCTCGGCTCGAAGCAGCAGCTCCGGGTGATTGCGACCTACGCCAGCGGCGAAGTCCGCGACGTGACCCGCGAAGCATTCCTGGAAAGTGCCAATTCCGAGGTCGCCGTGGCCGGCCGCGCCGGGCTGTTGACGGCGATACGTCGCGGCGAGGCGCCGGTGCTGGCTCGGTTCGAGGGGAACTATGCGTCCACCACCATGACCGTCATGGGAGACCGCACCAGCTTTGTCTGGACCGACCCGCCGTCAAACGGCAAGATCGACGAGCTGGTGGCCGCCAAATGGAAGCGGATGAAGATCCTCCCCTCCGGCCTTTGCACCGACGCGGAGTTTCTCCGCCGAATTCGGCTCGACCTGACCGGTCTGCCCCCGACGGCCGACGAGGTTCGCGCGTTCCTGGCCGACAAGCGAGACAGCCGGGTCAAGCGCGATGAATTGGTCGATCGCCTGATCGGCAACCCCGACTACGTCGACTACTGGACCAACAAGTGGGCCGACCTGTTGCAGGTCAACCGCAAGTGGCTGGGCGTGGAGGGCTCGGTGGCCTTCCGCAACTGGATCCGCGCCCAGGTCGCCGCCAACCTGCCTTATGACCAGTTCGCTCGCTCGATCCTGACGGCGACGGGCTCGAACCGGGAGAACCCGGCGTCGGCGTACTTCAAGATCCTCCGCGACCCGGCGACGACCATGGAGAACACCACGCAACTGTTCCTGGCCGTCCGGTTCAACTGCAACAAGTGCCACGACCACCCCTTCGAGCGCTGGACCCAGGACCAGTATTACCAGACGTCCGCCTATTTCGCCCAGGTTGGCTTGAGCACGCGACCCGGCCAGCAAGGGGAAGATGATCGGCGGCACCGACGTGGAAGCGCCCAAGCCTCTGTTCGAGATGGTCGCCGACACGGGCAAGGGCGAGGTCGTTCACATCCGTACCAACAAGGTGACCGCGCCCAAGCTCCCGTTCACATGCTCATATACGAAACCGGCTGCGAATGCACCTCGGCGGATGGAGCTATCCGCGTGGCTGACCTCGAAGGACAATCCTTATTTCGCCAAGAGCTACGTGAACCGGCTCTGGGGCTACCTGCTGGGCGTGGGGATCATCGAGCCGCTAGACGACCTTCGCGGGCAACCCGGCGACCAATCCCGAGTTGCTCGACTACTTGACCGGCGAGTTCATCAAGAGCAACTTCGACGTCCGGCATGTCATGCAGCTTGATCTGCAAGTCGCGGACCTACCAGTTGTCGGTCGAGACCAATCAGTGGAACTCCGACGACAAGACGAACTACGCGCACGCCCTGGCCCGACGGCTGCCGGCCGAGGTGCTGCTCGACACGGTGTACCGCACGACCGGGTCGGTTTCGAAGTTCCCGGGCGTCGCGCCGGGGACTCGGGCCGCCGCGTTGCCTGATTCGGGCGTCGAGTTGCCGAGCGGTTTCTTGACGACGTTCGGCCGCCCGGCCCGTGAAAGCGCGTGCGAATGCGAGCGGACCAGCGGCTTGCAGCTCGGGCCGGTGATGGCCCTGGTCAGTGGTCCGACGCTCGGCGACGCCATCGCCGATCCCGCCAATGAGCTGACCAAGCTGGTGGCGACCCAGAGCGACGACACCAAACTGATTGACGAGCTGTTCATGCGAGTCCTCAACCGGCCGGCCGCTTCCGCCGAAGTGGAAACCTGCCGTAAGGACATGCAGGCCGTCGACGAGGACCACCGCCGGATGAGTGAAGAACTCGGCCGGCGCGAGACCGAGTTCGCCTTGAAACGTCCCCAGCTCGAACGCCAGCGGCTGGCCGCGATCGCGGCAGCGCAGACCGCACTGGCCGCCTATGAGAAAGAGCGGGCACCCATCGTTGCCGAAGCGGAGCGGAAGAAGGCCGAGGCGACCGCCAAGCTCGAGGCCGACCTCAAGGCATTCGAGTCCACGACCTTCGCCAAGAAGATGGCCGACTGGGAAAAGGAGAGGGCCCCAGCGATCGTCAATCGGTGGGTGGTGGTCGAGCCCAAGACCATGAGCGCCACCAACCGATCCGTCTTGACCAAGGAACCAGACGGCTCGATTATCGTCACGGGACGCAACAAGAACGGTGTCGTGACGGTCGTGGCCGAGACCGAGCTCACCGGGATCACCGGCCTGCGGCTCGAGGTGTTGACCGACAGCCGACTGCCCAACAAAGGGCCCGGCCGCGCGAAGGACGGCAACTTCGTGCTCAACGAGCTCCAGCTATCTGCAAGCCCCAAGGCCGACGCCAAGCAAGCCAAGCCGGTCAAGCTGGACAAAGCGTTAGCTGATTTCAGCCAGGATAACCTTCAGGTGGCCAAGGCGATCGACGGCAGTTTCAACGATCCGGCCAACGGCTGGGCCGTCTCACCGGCGACGGGAGTGACCCACTGGGCGACCTTCGAGACGGCCGAGCCGATCGGCGGCGCCGGCGGGACGGTGCTCACCTTCACGCTCCATCACCGGTTCGGCGACGCCTGGACGCTCGGCCGGTTCCGTCTGTCGGTAACGCGCGGCTCCAAGCCGGTCGGTCTCTCTTTGCCGGAGGAGTTCCGCGCGGTCCTGGCCGTCGCGCCCGAGGTGCGGACCGAATCCCAGAAGAACCTGCTGATGTCCTATTTCCGCGCCACCGACACGGAGCTGCGGAATAAGACCAACGCGGTGAACGCCAGCAGGGCCGCGCTACCGGTTGATCCTAGGCACAAGGAGCTACGGGACCAACTCGAGTTCGCCCAGCGGCCAGTCGGGCCCGACCGGGTGCTTGTCGCTTTGCGCCGGGATCTGGAAATCAGCGTCCAGCAAGCCGCCACGCGGCGGCTCACCGCCGCCCAGGACATCGCCTGGGCCTTGATCAACAGTCCGGCATTCTTGTTCAATCATTGAGGCTGGTCAGTTGTCAGTTGTCCGTTGTCCGTTGTCACTGGTCATTGGTCATTCGCAAAGAAGCTAACCCAACCACGCGATCCCCTTTCGACCAACAACTGACAACTGACAACTGACTACTGACTACAGACGGTTCCAGGCCTGGGCGGCACGGGACCAACCCATCGTTTCGCAGATCGAGGCAAGGTGCTTGCATGCCGCCGCCAGGTTGGGTGAGGCGGTTTGATCCGCCTCCGTGGCGGCGAAGTAGTCCGCGTAGGCGGCGGGCAACTGGGCGCGGGCCTCGTTCATCTCCTTGCTCCGTTTGCGGTGGGCAATGGCTTCCTCGCGAAAGCCGAGGCGTTCCTCGGCCATCGCCAGCCGGTAGTAATACTTGGGACCATAGGGATTGAGCTCGATCGCCTTGCGATAGCATTCGGCGGCGGCCGGCAGGTCGCCCGCCTTCTCGGCAGCCACGCCGCGGAACAGCCAGGTCTCGGGTTCGCTGTCGGCCGATTTGGGGGCATTCCGCAGAACCGCGAGGAACGGGTCCAGGTCCCCCTGCTCCAGGAGCATGGTGAGATAGTCGCGCCAGGCCCGGACATCATCGGGCCGGCCCTTCAAACAGGCTTGAAAGTGACGCACGGCCTCGGCGGACTGCCCCAGTGCCGCCTTCGCGCGGGCCAGGGCGCGGAGCGCTTCCCAGTCGTCGCTCGCGGTGGCGACGTAACGTTCGAGCACGCTGACTGACTCCTTGGGGGCGATCCGCTCGAGCTCGGGCCGCATTCGCATGGCGAGCAAAACCGGACGGTCAATCGCCGCGGCGTGATCGTAGGCCGTCCACATGACCGGATAAGCATCTTCCCAGCGATCTTCGATGGCGTACAGTTTGAGCAGCGACTGACAGGCGTCGTGCAGGATCTCTGGAGCGAGCGGATGAAGTGGGTCGTCCTTGATCAGCTCCAACCAGGCGGCCTCGGCATCCTTGGCCCGGTCGATCTCGAAGTAGGACTGTCCCTCGCGGTAAAGCGCCTCGGTTTCCGCGGCGACCAGTAGGGCACCTGGTGTAACTGGCTGGCGCAAGCCGGCAGGTCGCCGCGGCCGGCCAGCGCCTGCGCGAGCATGATCCGTGCCTCGACGTCGTGGGGTGACCTCCGCAAGTGCTCTCGCAGAGCCGGCTCGGCCTCGAGATACCGTTCCTGACTGATCCAGTCCGAGATCGTGTTGAGGGCCGGCAAAGGCCGCGTGTCACGCCAGTACCACCAAGCGTTGAAGCCCGACAGGCTGGCCAGCAGGCAAACCCCGACGAGTTTCCACACGAGTGAGCCTTTGCGGCGGCCGGGCGATGACAGGCGCGAGGGCGTCCACTGGGAGCGGCGACGGCGGAGGTTGTGGTCATGACCGGTAGAATCGCTCCGGCACGCGGCCGGCACACGCACGTCTTCCCCGGCCACTTCATCGGCTCCATCTTACTTGAGCCGCTCCAGGGCCGCCAGGCTGAGTGCATTGTCGGGCGAGTCGCGAACCACCAGCCGGTGCCAGGCACGGGCTTCGTCGAACCGGCCCATCTTCTCACGCAGGTCGGCCAGTCGCTGGTACAGCTCGGGATGGGGCTTCAAACCAAGAGTCTTGATCGCGAGTGTCTCGTAGTAAGCTCCGCGCTGCTGCGTGAAATCCTCCGCGGGAAAGTCGGCAGTCTGGCCAGGCTCGAACCGTCTCGTAGAAGGATACCGCGCATTTGCTTGTACGCTCCCTTGTAGACCTCGTAGATCTGGTTGATGCGCTCGTACTCGGCGGTTTCTCCGGCTTGGCGGAGAGCAAAGCGAAGCCGGTAGCAGACGGCCCAGTTGAAAGGCTCGAAAGCGAAGGCGCGGCCATAAGCCCTGGCCGCCGCCGGCCAGTCCTTTGCAATTTGCGCGATCATTCCTTCATGCTTGGCGAACCGAGGGTCCGCGGCGAGTGCCTTGGGCAGATGGGCAAACTCCTGGGTAAGCTTGTCGGCCTCCGAGGCCTGGTACAATCCCGTCAGCCAGGCATCCCAGGCTTCGGGTGAGTCGGGATGGCGTCTCAGGGCTTCATGCAGGACTTCGAATCCCCTCGTCGCCGCGATTGACACGGATCAGCGCCAGCCCCAGGGTCACGGAAAGTGGAAGGTTTTCGGGGTGCAGCTTGACCAAAGGCTCGAAAAGCGGGACCTGCGACAAAGGGTCCGGCATTTCGATGTCGAGCCGAGACATTTCGAGCAGGATCCGGACTCGGTCGCGTGCGATCGGGCTCGACCTCATGCAGCCGCATTCCCAGGCGGTGGGCTTCCTCGGTCCGACTTTCCTTGTCCAGGAGATCGACCAGCACCCAGCCTGCTTCCGGCACGACCGGGTCCAGGCGCAGCGCCTCGGTCCAGCAAGCCTCCGCCAGGTCGTACCTCCCTTGCTGGTAGTGGGCTTTCCCCTGGAAGAACTGGATCAGCGCGGCCTGCTTGGGCGTCTTCGGCCGGATGGCGCGGAGGTGGTCAAGGGCAGGCTCCGGGTGCGCGTTGGTCGGTTCCGTCATGAGCTGAGCCATGAGCAGGTGGGCTTGCTCATCCGTGGGATAGGCCTGGAGATGGCGGTCCAAAAGCGTTTGTGCCTGCTTGAATTGGCGGACACGGGCTAGAGCGTGGATCTGATTGAGGTTTGGAGGCGGCAAGACCATACGGCTGATAGCCAGCGCGGCCAGCCCGACGAGGGAGAACACGACCGCCACGATCAAGGTCCGGTGATTAAGCCTACTCGTCATCGGAATTGCTTGGGGTTTCCAGGACGCCATTCAGGCATCCGAACGCTTCACTCATGAGTTGCGCACAGCACGACACCAATACCATCATACCAATCCGAAGCGCACGAGTGGATCGCCCCTGAAATCCTCGTTCGTGCGCCGGATTGGCATAGCCCGTGGGCCGCCCAGGTGGGAACCACTCTAAGAAGCTGCCTCGGAAGGTCTTTGTAGGGTGCTCTGTGAGCACCGATCAGGGGTGCTTTGCCAAGCTCGGTGCTCACAGAGCACCCTACGACAAGGTCACCCCCGCAAGAGGCCGCCGAGAGCGGCTACCCCACACTTTGCCGATTCGCTCTTGTTCGCGGTCTTGAAAAACGCCATCTTCAGAATGTGTCGGCCCTCCAAATGAAGGATCCGGGAACGATCGAGCGGTTCGATGTCTTCACCAAACTCGCCCGAAGCGCCTTCGTCCCGCCGGAGACCAATGATCTTCGCGGGCATGCTGCTGCTCTTTCTTGTGAGCGCGACGGGGCTGTGGGTGTGCGCGAACCGATACATGGGACGTGAGCCCCGAGCCGTCCGCCGCGCTCTGGCCGAAGGACGGCTGGACACAGCCTCGAAAGTGGTGGAACGCTGGCTGAGGTCTTCGCCCGATTCGGCCGAGGCTCACTATTTCAAGGCGCGGATCGCCTGGGCTCAGAACGACTTCTCGACCGTCGACCAGGAATTGGCGCGATCCTATTCGCTCGGTTACGACCGGGGATCCTTGGCCCGCTTGCGGGGACTGCTCTTGGCTCGGGCCAACCACATCTCCGAGGCCGAACCACTCTTGCGTCAGGCGTTCGACAGCGCCCACGAGACCGATCCCGAGGTCGCGGAGGCCTTGACCCGCCTTTACATGGCCGACTTTCGGCTGGGCGAGGCTGCCGCCGTCCTCGACCAATGGATGCGCGGATCGCCGGACGATGGTCGCCCCTATCTGTTGCAAGCCGAGATCGACAGACGGAGTGAGGCCGAGCCCGAGGTCATCATCGGACACTATCAAGCGGCACTGGAACGCAATCCGAGCCTCGATCAAGCGCGGTTTGGGCTGGCCCGGCAACTTCAACTAAATTACCGCCATGCCGAGGCGGCCACCGAGTATTCCGCTTATCTGTGCCGCCAGCCCAGCGATTACTCGGGTTACGCCAACGCCGGACAAAACGCCCTGGAAATGGGCGATTTTGTCGAAGCGGACCGCTTGTTGGCCAGGGCCCTCGTGCTGGCGCCCCACGACCTCGAGGTGCTGACCGCCGCGCAGACCCTCGAATTGCGCCGGGGTCGCCCCGCCGCCGCCCTTGATTACTTCAATCAGGCGGTGAAAGCCGACCCGTTCAATCATTGGAATCGATATCAACGCATGCTGCTCCTTGCCAAACTTGGCAAAAGGGATGAGGCTGATGCCGAGCGTCCGGCTGTGGACAAACTCAAGAACGAGCAGGCGCGCTACGGCCAGATCAGCCGCGATTTACTCCATAATCCGCACGACTTGCAGCTCCGCGGCGAGGCTCGCGCTGGCTAATGGAGCACGGTCACGCGGACGAGGCGGTCGAGTGGGCGAATCTGGTCTTGCGCTCTGATCCGTCTCATCCGGCGATGAATCGCCTGCTGGCCGACTACTACCGCAAGAAAGGTCAACTCGGTTTGGCCAACTTCCACGAAACCCACGCGGAGAAATCCTCGGATCGCGCGAACTCGACTCGGTGAGACGAAACCGAACCGATTCGCTCGCCGATCGCGATCCGAACCGTGCGGCTCACAGTGCATAACGGGGCCAGGGATTATGCACGGACGGAGAAGGCGAACGTGACTTGTTGCGCAATTGCTTGAGGGTTTCTTGGACGCGGTCCGCGTCGGCTGTTAGGCCCAACTGACTGTACACGGAAGCGAGGCTGTAGAGCACGTCATATTGTCGCGGCTCGAGCGCCTTGGCCTTGTTCAGTTGCTTGAGCGCTTCTCCGCGATCTCGGCGCTGGAGAGCCAGCTTGGCGAGGTTCAAGTGGGGACCATAGTCACTTGGGTCCCATTCCGCCGCTTGCTGGTAACAACGCTCAGCGTCGTCCAAGGCTCCCTGGAGAAAATAGATTCGGCCGAGCTGATTCATCAACTCGGCGTCAGGGGCAATCGCCAGAGCCTTTGTCAATTGGCGGCTCGCATCATCAATGCGGCCGCTCTCGACCAAGTCACTGGCGAGATGACTCCAGAACAGCCGGTGAGATAGCGGCATTTCGCGCAGTTCCGGATCGAGCTCCAAGACGCGCTCGAAGGCGACGACCGCTTGTTGGGGGTTGTGGTCGTTGTGATAAGTAACCCCTCGGAGCGTGTGGCCAATCACCGCGCCGCCCGGAGTGTGGCTGAGGCGTTCCGCCAACCTTCAGGAGTTCGTCCGTCTTGTTCCGAGCAATCTGAACGGCGGCAAGCCGGCGGAGGGCGGTCACGTTGTCGGGCCAGCGTGCCAGGATCTCGTCGTAAGCCTGGACCGCTTGCTCGGGATGAGGACCTTTTGCCAGTCCCAACGCGCGAATCTGCAGTTCATTGAGAGAGAGGCTCCCGGCGTTCCGATAGTAGGACTCGGCCGGGTCGGCATAGTCGAGCCGGCTCAAGCAGAGGGCCGCCATCAGGGCTGCCTCGCGGCTCCACGGCTGCCGCTTCAGATGGTCAAGAGCGTGCTGGAGACAGTCCGCCAACTCCCCCCGCGTGTAGGAGTGGCGCGCCTCTTCAATTGCGGTCGAACGTGTCAAGTTCCATGCCGTCAGGACGACTAGCCCGATCAGAACCGAAGCGAAGATCAATGTGAAATGCCATCGCCTCGAACCGATGCTTGCAAGGTGGGAACGCTTCATCTTGAGAGGTGAAGTCAAGGCAAAGGGAGATGGTGAAATGAAACCGGAGTGGCGATGACACAACGCGACAAGCGGGCACGGACCACCAACACCTGTCCTGTACGCAGGTGCTCATGAACCGTGTCCGCTCGACACGATGGCAGATCTCGAGAAACCCCTGTTCTAAGCTCAGTACGCGTCGCTGCTGATCGCTTCGCCGTTGTCCGGAGTCGCAAGTGCAAACCACGTCTGGTAGGCGACACTGGACTTGATGAACTTCACCGAGCCGTCCATGAACGCGCAGTTAACTCCTCCCGGGTGGTTCGAGCTTGCGTTGACCAAGGTGGTATTGGCCCGTGTGTCGTTATTAAAGTCAGAGTATTGACACGCATAACGATTGGGCAGATTCGTATGCGAGTAGATCTGCTCTTCGCCCCAAGCCCACCACTCGCCCTTCCAGCCCCAAGCTTGATTGCCACCGGTTATCTTGGTCTGTGCACAGGCCTGAGCGAACTGGAAATCGGTCGTGAAGGCGTTCGTTCCCACGCGACCGGGAAGATAATAAACCATGCCGAGCCCGTTCTTGGCTGGCGATCCTTGCTGAGGACCCTTGACCCATTCGCTGAACATAACCGTGTTGCTCGTTCCATCGGTGAAACTATTGATGCTGATGTTCCTGTTCAGGTTCCCATCCCAGGTGGTGGCGACGTAGTTGGGACCGTTTGGAACCCAGTTCCCACCGCCCGGGGTGGTCGCCCCATTGATATGCCGGTTCATACCCATGTTGGCGGGATAGTTACTCATCCCCACAAACCTTTGAGCGCCACCGACGTTATAGGATGACGTACCCCCTCCGTTGGTGATCGGGTCCGAGGGACACAAGAAGGCTGAGATCTGCGTCACAAGCACGGTCGCCTGAAAATACTCCATCTGCATGCCCGCTGCGAGTCCTACTCCAGGGTTAGTCCAGCGCACTCCCAGGTTCGTATTGAGCGCGTTGTAAGTGGCCGTCTGCTCGAGGTACGGCAGCAGGCGGGCATGCTGCGAGTAGGTCTGAATGGGTACAGGGATTGTCGCAGTCGTATTCTTAGACCAAGCCTTATCAACCGCGATAGGCGGCAGAAGCGTATTGGCACTCACGTAGTTGTGCATCGCCAGCCCCATTTGCTTGAGGTTGTTGGTGCATTGCGCCCGCCGCGCTGCCTCGCGGGCTGACTGGACGGCGGGTAAGAGCAGAGCAATCAAAACGGCGATGATAGCAATCACCACGAGAAGTTCGATGAGGGTAAATCCCCGAGGTTTTCGAGTCATGATCGTCTTCCTGTATGAGGCCAATAGAATCGAGAACGGAACACTCCGATGCTCTGAACTGGACATCCGTGCGTTACATTCGCCACGCAGAAAAAGGGATGACTATCAATTTTTCGCCTTGCTCCCGCCCGGGTATCCTGACCCTGGCCCGAAATTCTTTTTCGCCTGCGCATCCGCTCGTTCCTTGAACTCTGCCTGGCTTGTCGGTGGCGCGGACCTTTCGGCGCCTACCGCTTTGGGGTTGACTGCGCCTGGATCCCCGAGCCCCTTCGCGAGCTTATCCGCCTCGGTTTCGTTATCAGCCCCGCAACCCGCCACGCCCATCAAGCCCAAAATCAAGACGACGGATAGCAAGCACAATCCGTGGGTGAACGTCTTCACGGGTGTCAGACTCCAATTGGAGAAAAAAGGAAGGAGAAAAAACGCGGGAAGAACTCTGTTTCGTCGCTCGAACCAAGTCCAGTCAAGATGAGATTGAGAATCGATCTGTCGCACAGACGCCAGCGTCAACACGACCTGAGCCGAAGACTTTCGCGCACGCTAACGCGAACACCCCCAACTTTGGAGAGTTCACGCGATGAACTTCCAGCACTTGGTAGCACACAAACACGCTTTGCTGATTCGGACACTGGAACCAGGAGGTTTGAGCCGCTTCCTCCGGTTGCCGACCCTCTAGCTTGTTGTCGAGAAAGGTAACGGAAACTGTACCAAGCGTACGCGAAGTTGCAATCGCATGTCAACAAAATTTTTGAATTTTTCATTATGTCCGAGTGATCCAGGCAGCACAACCGGCTCCGAATACATTAAGTAGAGTACTCTGTTGGAGATACGGTGAGGACTGCAGTCGTGTGGCCAGTGCGGCATGGTTCAAATTGTGTGGCAGAAAGGTAAGAGATGGTTCCGGCGAGCAGGGGGCGTGAGCCCCCTGATCTCTAGGCATGACGCTGGGTTGCGTCAATCAGGGGGCTCACGCCCCTCGTTTGTCAGTCTGACCATAAGCTGAACCACGCCGCCATTGGGGTCGGCAGATGAAACCCACGCCAGCCAAGAGCGCTCTCGCACGATTTCAGAACCGCCGTTTTAGGTATTGGATTGGAGGGAAAGGGCGGGTCGGTCATGATGCGCAGCGACTCGAACGAAAAACGAGGCGCGCACTATCTCTACTTGTTGATTGTACCACAGCTTTTTCAATCTGGACGAGCGAGTTGATAGGAATCGGCCTTAAGTCCTTGGCCACCCTGGGGAAAAAAAGTCAAAAAAATTCTCCGAATGTGCACAATTTGCGCGGCGCAGTAAGTCTTCGACGCCCTATTCAGGTCGCTGCCGCGCGGGTTGGCCGGCCCTGAAGATCTGTGTCGTTGGCGCCGATGCGCATGGCCGCGAGGTGGCCACTTCGGCCGATCGCCCGAGCCGGTTCGACCGCGCTGGAGGCGATGTCCCGCACGGCTTGAAACAAACCCGTTCCAAGGTGCCCCTGTTACGTGCCCCTGTTACCTGGTTTGAACCAGGTCACGAATCGTCGAGACCTTGTCACTGTCGCTTGGCTTGGTGGAAGATACCTTGAGAGGGCTCGAACCCCGAATTGGAGCCCGGGCATGAGACGCCGCTGGGCTTGATATCCGCGGCGGAATCGATCGAGCCGATCGTCCCCGACCTGCGCGGCTTGGCCAGGATCGCGTTTCGAGGTTCGTTTGACAAAAACAATGTCCCGACGCACAGCTCGAGCGGTTCCGCGCTCGGGTGGCTCACGGGGCCATACTAGCCCGAAGCGTCAGCGAGGGGACGCTCGCCGGAATCCTCGCTGACGCTTCGGGCTAGTATGATGGACGTCTCAGTCGCGCTGTCCGCTACCCATGGGTTAGCCGCTCTAGCGTGGTCGCCGGACAGAGCCGGCTCCTACGGGATTTGTAGGACGGAGCTCCGTCTCCCGATCCCGGTTCTCGCCTTGTGTAAGGCCGTTGGAAAAAAAGGGGCGACATGCGGGCATCCTTGGCTCGATCGAAGCGATCGCGGGCGAGGTGGGTGGGAAGCCTGATCGTCGTGATCGTGGTCACGGTGCCGTCCGTGGCCTACCTCAGTCATCGGATGGGGAGGAGCACCCTGCTTTCCGCCGACCGAGTGCCGCGCTTGGGCCCCTCGGCGATGACGATCGCCCCGGGGATCCACCTCCTCGGTGGGCTGGATCCAGCGGCCGCCTATGTGGTTGAGACTTCCGAGGGCTCGTCCTGGTCGATTCAGGACTCCAGGGCGATGCAAGCCTCCTTAAGTCTCAATTGGCGACACTCGGGCTCGACTGGAGGCGTGTGCGGGCCGTATTGTTGACCCATGCTCACGGCGACCACTGCGGGGGAGCGGAACACCTCCGCACGGTGTTGGGGGCGAAGGTCCACGCCGGACGAGGTGACGCGGCCGTCTTGAGGGCGGGTGGACCGCGTGAGGCGTTCTTCAGCAACTTCTCCATGCCCAACGATAATCCCCACCCAACCACGGTGGACCTCGAGCTGAAAGGGGGTGAGTCAATTGTTTCCGGCAACGTCCGGTTCCTGGCTCTGGCAACGCCGGGCCACACTCCGGGGAGCATCTGCTATTTGATGGAGCAACCCGGTCTCCGGGTGCTCTTCACGGGCGATGTGATCGGCATGCTCCGTGGTGATGAGCATTCCCACTCGCCGGAAGCGAAACCAGTAGGTACGTATTCGGCGTATCTGCCGCCTCGCTTTCGCGGCGATGCCACGGCCTACCTGTCTTCTCTGCGAGAACTGCGCTTGCTGCCAGTCCCAGACCTCGTCTTGCCCGGCCACCCGCGCGCGGACCCCGAACCCCAGAGCCCTTGTTTGTCCCGGCAGCGTTGGGGAGAACTGCTCGATCAGGGCATCCGCGACATGGAAACACTCCTGGCCCGATTCCAAGCCGACGGGGCCAACTTCCTCGACGACGAATCCCAAAAGACTGCTGCCCGACTTATACTACCTGGGTGATTTCAAAGGTGCGGCCGTTTACGCCTTCTTCGCTTCGTCGCGGTTCTTCCTTGTCGATGCCCCGGGTGGGCCCGGTCTGAAAAAGTTTGTGAAGACCCGTCTCGATCAACTCGGCCTGAAACCGGACGGAGCCGACTGCGGTCTTGCTCACCTCATGCGGAGCGGAAGCAACCGCCGGGCTCGGGGAGCTGGTCGAGAAGAGCTCCACCCAAGTGGTGGTCTCGTCGTCGGGCCTCTCGATCATCCGGGAATCCTGTCCGGCCGGCACGGTCATCCTCCCGGCGGAGGAACTGCCCGATCGCGGTTGGTTCCAGGTGACCCCGATACCGCTGCGAGGGCGAGGCCTCGCACCGATGGCTTTCCTGCTGTCGTGGGCCGGTAAGACCGTCCTCTTCTCAGGGCGAATTCCGATCAGGTACAAGGTGGAGACCTGGGCCGAGTTGTTCGCGGACATCTCGAAGTCGAGAGATGCCTCGGCCGACTACCTGATCTCGGTCAATCGGCTGGGTGAGTTAAAACCGGACCTCTGGCTACCGGCAGTCGCCACGGATGGCCGGAACGCCAACTTATACGGCAGCTGAATGGGAAGATATCATCGCCGAGAATTATCGTGCCGGCCACATTGCCTTGGGATCGCCACGTTGAAAATGGGCGCATCGCGGCCGGACCGCTCGGGAGGAAGCCTCACTCTGGGATGATGAAACGACGGTTCTGGACAAGCTCTGAGTTCACCCCGATTTCGGTGCGTCTTTTCCCCCCCTTGCGAAGGGGGGGTTACGGGGGGTGGTCCCGGCGGAACCATGGCCTGGTACGTGGGTCCCGAACTGCTGGGCCTCGCGGAATTGCCGGCTTGGCCGAGCATGTTCGTTATGCCCTGTCCACCCCCCCTAACCCCCCCTTCGCAAGGGGGGGAAAAGGCTCGCTCGCTTGCATTGTCATTCGATCGTGCGCACCAAAAACACGCCCCTCGAAACCGCACCGGGAGCATGTTCAACCGTGTCGTTTCATCAGCCCACCCCTGGGGTGCTCATGCTCGTAAGTTGGCCGTGCCGATTATTGTCTGGGCCGTTTGGGGGGCCATGACGGCCGCCGCGATCCTCTTTATTTGGCATTACGCGCGAAATATCCCCTACATGGATGACTTCGCGCTGGTTCCCGTGATGACGGGACACGAACCGGCGAGTCTTCAATGGATCTGGTCGCAGCACAATGAACACCGACCAGCCATCTCCCGGTTGATTCTGGTGGGACTGCACCGTTTCATCGCGAGCGACTTCCGTGTCGGGATGTATTTCAACGCCGGGCTACTCTCCGCTGCCGCTGCTTCCGCGCTCGTACTGGTCCGTAGGCTCCGCGGGTCCTTCCGTATCACGGACATTGTGCTGCCCTTGTCGATCCTTAACCTTGGACAGACCGAGACCCTCTTGATCAGCTTCGCGATGAATCTGGTGTTGACCGCGTGGATCTCGTGCGAGTTGATCGCGAGTGGGGCCACTGCCGACCGTCGGCTTGGTTGGCGACTGGCTCTGAAATTCGGTCTGTGCTTGCTGCTGCTGCCACTCTGCGGCGGCAGTGGCCTGGTTATGCTCCCTCCGCTCGCAATGTGGCTTGCTGGCTACTCCGCCTGTGGCTGGTGGTCCGGGCGAGATCCCGGCGTAGCGGCGCGGGCCATCAGCTTGTGGCTACTGACGGCCTGCTCGGTGGTGGTCGCCTTGTACCTGATTAACTATACCAGTCCGGTCCATTTTGGGCCCCCTCCGTCGCCGGCGGCGGTGGCGACCACGACGCTGGAATACCTCAGTCTGGTCGTATGCGCCAACGCACCCAATTACTGGCGTCTCGCGAGCCTGGCCGTTGTGCTGCTCGTCGCCGTCACACTTGTGCGGCTGGTCGTAGTGGTGCTGCGACATCCAGAGGAGCGCCCGCGTGCTCTCGCGCGATCGCGCGATGATCCTGTCAATGCTCAGTGCCGCCGCCGCGGTGGGCCTATCGCGATCGTACGTCGGCGCGGTCGGCGGACTCGCTAGCCGCTATGTCACGATCTCCGCCCCTCTACTTTACGCCCTCTACGTTGCCTGGCTTGCTTACGGACCGAGTTCGGCTCGACGGGTCGTACACATCGTCCTGCTCGCTCTTGTCTGCCTGGCGATTCCGGCCAACATCAAGTTTTGCGCTGCGATTCGGTGAGGACCGGCTCTCCGTCTATCGGAGTGTGGAGCGCGGCCTGAAGGCTGCGGATCACCGCTCGGTACTGATGAGGAGGGCCTGCCCAGGGCTGTTTCCCGATCCCGAAATCGCCTACAAATGCTTCAAGATGCTCAAGGATGCTCGCGTGGGCAACTTCACGTATCTTGTCGACGATCCCGTGGCCGCCGACCCGGCCGCCCCAACCGTGGTACACTGATCAGCCGCGTATCGCCCTCGAACACGCCGTTGTCAATCGGTCTATGACTTTCAACGTTTAACGCCTCGGACGATCGCATGGAGACAATCGATCGGGAGCGATCCGTTTTCCCGGAGATGCGGACCCGTGCAATCTCGACTTGCCGTTCAGGTTCGTGGCTTGGCCAGCGCCGCTGGTAGGGGCGCACAAAACAATAACTTACCGAATTTGGCGTCCAGAGTTGCGGGGGTGAATCTCGTAATCCAGTCGCCGTGGGATGTGTTCCTCTTGATAGAGAGTTGGGACATTTCGGCGACGGGCCGCTGCTTCAGGCTTGGTTCTCACGCTTCGTTCCCTTCGTTTCCTTCTGTTCAAAGTTTGTTTGCACCGGCCAGGACAAGCCTTGAGATTCCGTTAATGAGTTTGACGTCATGGAAGTTGAACAAGAGCCCCAGCGGCACGTTTAGCAGTTTCATGTAACTGAGCAACTGTGCCTTGTGGATCGGCAGGACATCTTGGACGGCTTTTAGCTCAACGAGAAGACAACCGTCGGCGAGCAAATCGAACTTCAACTTCTCCTTGAACACGGTGCCCTTGTAGTCGATGACGACTTCCTCTTGGTTGAGGACGGGAATGGCTCGTAGCTCGAGCTCCCGCAGTAAGCACCGCTCGTAGATGCTCTCCAACAATCCTGGCCCCATGATCCGGTGCACTTCGATGGCGGCGCCAATGACCTCACCGGAGAGTCTGTCCGCTTCGGCAAAGAGCGGGTGCAACATGAAGGTCTCGTCTTGGAACAGAAGGACACCAAGGAAACGAAGAATTCGCGAGGGAAACAGCGTCGCGATTCGTTAAATGTCGGTGACGGCCACCGGGGCGGCAAACGTAAACAACGTCCAAGACCTTTCCTCTTGCACTCGACGTTCCAGCCACTCGCGCCAGTGAGGAATTCGGTAATTTATTGTTTTGCCGCACTGTGCTTCCCGTGTCGCTCCGCGATCGGATCCGGATGTTGTGATCGGTGAAACTCGAGTGTGGGATGGCCGTCTTCACGTTGGGCATGTGGCAAGGTAGGCAGCCCCCGTTCGGGCTCACCGAGCAGACGATCTGGCGCACTTTATCCACCGTTCCAGGCAGGTGAGGCGGAGGGACCGTGGGGTTGGAGTGACACGACAGGCACCTGGCTTCATAGTAGGAGGCTGTCTTCTCGGCATTGCGGTGCGGGTTATGGCAGGTCACGCAGCCGAGTGCCCCGCCGCTCTCGGAATAGCACCGGCTCCAGGTCAGGTTCGTGCCGGGAAAGCGGACCGCGAGCGGATCGCTGCGCGACAGCTCTTTTCCGAGCGGACTATGGCACTGCCGGCACAGGATGACGACCTGGCTGTCGGTACCGTGACCGGGATTGGCGATCGCCCGATCGGGAAAGTCGAAGCGCGACCGCCCTAGAGGTGGCTTCCCCTGGTCCATGACATCGTTCGCAGCCAATCCCCCGATCGGCGGACTCGGGGCCCGTCTGATTACGAGCAGAACGGGCGACCGTGGTGTGGCAATAGAAGCAGGCATCCAAATTGTCATCAGTGAGACCGCCTGACCCAGAAGAGCTTCGCCCGCGGGAGATTTCTCCGCGTGTGACGGCGTCAGGTCCCAGGCCGATCCATCGGCGTAATAGGAAAACCTGAGCTCGCGTGCCCGACCCCGCCCCATCTCGGCCCACTGGCGTCAGGCCGCGATCGCCCGATCCAAAGGCGTAGTCCACCACCGCGCGGTAGACTTTGCCATCGTCATGCGTCTCAAAACGAATAACACCGTCGGATCGATTGATCGTGTGGCTCACTCGTGCCTGCGCCGGGTCGGCGATCGGATGATCGGGAAGAATCAGATCCTTCAACTCGGTGCCGCGCTGGAATGTCCGAGCGTGCAGACTGGTCTGTTCTGATTGGTAGATGGAGGCGTGGCATTGAAGTACAGCGTGCCGAGCCGACGTAAACGGCAGGCTCGGAGATCAGGGGATGCTCATCGCGGTAGGAACCGCTCTGTCCCAGAGCGGTTGACGCCAAGCCCACGTCTCCCTCCTGAAGGTAGGAACGGCTCAAGAGCCATGACGCTTCAGCGTCTGGTCCCACCGTCAAGACCTTCTGTAACTGGCTGATCGCCTCGTGTGTTGCCCGGTTTGCAGCAAAGCCTTGGCCAGCAGTTTGCTGGATTGGTTCGGAAGGTTCGCAGCGGCCAATCGCCGCCGCGTCGAGATCGACGCTCGTCGCAAGCAACTGACGGCCCCTGCTGGATCGCCATGCTCGAGCTGGATCTGGCCGAGGAGAAGGTTGCTCTGGGCTTCCCAGCCCGGCTGCGTGGCCAGGCGATTGGCGAGTTTGGTAGCCTGAGAATTGGCCCATGCTGAGATAGAGGCGAGCCAGCTCGCGGATCATTTCGGCGTGATTCCGGTCGGCGCGTAGGCCATCCTCCCAGCATTCCTGGGCGGTTTCACGATCTCCCAGGCGGTCCATGAGGGTCCCGAAAAGGTAATAGTCCTCGGCCTGCATCGCTGCGATGCCCCCCAGGCGGGGGTAAAGAGAGTGGCGCGATTTGGTCGTGATTCTGGCGAACCGATGATCGCGCGAGAAGTCTTACTGCCTCCTTGTCGTCCGGCACCGTCTTCAAGCGGGTCTTGGCCAGAGTGGCGGCCGCGTTCCAATCGCCCCGAGCGTACGCGGCAAGGCCCTGCTCTACTAGCCCGGGGAACAGAAGAGGCCGCGCGAGGAGCACCGCACCGCCGCACGCGGCCGCGATCGTGATCAATGCGATGATGAAACGCCCACGTCCCCGTCGCCCGACCCGCGGCATTCCGGAGTCCTCTTATTCTTAATCAGTACGCGGTACCTTCCGCATCGGTTGATTGTCGAGTTGCCACCTGGTGCCTGTCAATTGCAGTCGCTCCCGCGCGTAATCCTCGCTCGCGGCACCGATCCGGCCCAGCGCGAGTGGGCGGCTGCCATGCAACCTCGAAAGAAGAACCCCGACGGCCTCGGCAAGAACTGATGAGAGCACGACCGATCAACGTCGCCTGCCGGGTCTGGACTCCCAATTATTGCTTCCCGCGCGCGAATCGAGTAGGATGTCACGGGTGGATGCACATTGGTGGGGGGATCGATACTAACCCGAATCGTGAGCGAGGGGCACCCTGCGAAGGCCAGGGTCCCCGAGGACGATTTCGTCGCTCGCGCTTCGGGTTGGTATGACCGGTGGGCTGGGGTGTTGAAAAGATGGTTTTGCAGAAGCTTTCAGTTCATCCCGATTCCGTTGCGCGCGTTTTTTCCCCCTTGCGAAGGGGGGGTCAGGGGGGGTGGTCCCCGCGAACCAGGCGCCTTGTATGCGGTTTCAGGGCAGCGAGACTCCGCGGAATTTCCGGCTCGGCCGAGACTGTTGGTTATGCACTGTCCACCCCCCCTGACCCCCCCTTCGCAAGGGGGGGAAAGGAATCGCTCGCTCGCACCGGTATTCAATCGAGCGCAACAAAAACGCGGGTCTCGAAACGGTCCACTGAGCACGTTTAACCGCGTCCTTTCAAAACCCCACCGGTGGGCTACCCAGGCGGAAACCGATCCCGTCGTCGAGGATGGCGATTTCATCCACTGGTACCAGGAGAACGGTTTTGACGATGGCGACCCAGCGCCGGCTCAGCCCGGTCGACGTGCTCGTCCTATCAGCTTGGTGTGGCCTGACTGGCGGGTTGCTCGAGGTGGGGACCAGAGTCGTCTTCAAGAGCATCAGCTCGAGCCACCGACTGTACTTGGTGAGCCGGCATTTCCTCTGGATGGTGCCGCTGTTCAGCCTGCTGCTCTTTTCGGGAATTGGGTTGTGCTCGGCGTTGGCGACGAAGTTCTGGCCTCGGGTTGGAGGTTGGCTCTTCTCACGACTGGTCTGTTCCTTGGCGATCCTGCCCGTACTCCTCGTGATGAGCCCCAGAATCGAGCCGTGGGCTTGGGCGATCTTGGCTGTAGGAATCGCGTCGCGTCTGGTGCCGATTCTCGAGCGCCGTCCGACCGAAGGGCGGCGTTGGCTGATTTGGAGTTTCCCCGCTCTCTTGGGAGGCGTCCTGGTTTGTGGGGGTTTCCTGTTTGGGGGAGACTGGCTCAAGGAGCGGCGCGAGGTGAGCCGTCCCTTGCCTTCCGGCGATGCTCCGAACGTGCTCTTGATCGTACTGGACACAGTGCGAGCCGACCGTCTGAGTCTCTACGGCTACCATCGTCCGACCAGCCCCACACTCGAGCGGCTGGCCAAGCGTGGTATCCGCTTCGACGAGGCGGTCGCAACAGCCCCCTGGACCCTCCCCTCGCACGCCAGCATGTTTACTGGTCGCTGGCCCCATGAACTCGATGTGGATTGGTATAGCCCGCTGGGGACGAAATTCCCCACGCTCGCGGAGTATCTCGGTTCCCGCGGTTATGCGACCGCGGGGTTTGTCGGCAATACCCTCTACTGCTCCTACGACGTCGGCTTGGACCGCGGCTTCACCCATTACGAGGATTACGTCATCGAACCAATGACTCCCTTATGGATGTGTAGCCTGGGTGGCCTCGCTTTGAACATCGTCGCTCGCCAGGTGGATTGGATCACGAGCTCGAGTCTGGGAGCAATGCCGTTTCTTCCCCAGAGAGACTCCTCGTTCTGGCGGTTCCTGACCAGGGATTCCAAGAAAAGCGCGGTCTCGATCAATCGCGAATTCTTGGATTGGTTGTCGGAGCGCCGCGAGCCAGGCCGTCCATTCTTCGCCTTCCTCAACTACTTTGACGCCCATTCAACCTATCTACTTCCTTCGGGTGCTCCCTATCGCTTTGGGCTGCAACCCAGGACCGAAGTCGATGCCGAGGTATTTAGTCATTGGTTCTCCATAGACAAGCTCAAGTTACCTCCTCACTACATCACCCTGGTTCAAGATTGCTACGACAGTTGTCTCGGTTACCTGGACGAGCAACTGGGTGAGCTCTTCGACGAGCTGAAGCGTCGTGGCGTTCTCGACCACACGCTGGTAATCGTCACCTCCGATCACGGCGAAGGACTGGGCGAGCATAACCTGTTTTTCCATGGTGAGACTCTTTACCGCACTGAGATCCGCGTGCCCCTCGTGATTGTGTTGCCCGGGCAAAACCGTTCCATGGTCGTGAGCGAAACCATCAGCCTTCGTGACCTACCGGCGACCATCGTGGACCTGACCGGCCAGGGACGCGGGGCGCCCTTTCCGGGACGGTCGCTCGCCAGGCTGTGGCAGGATTCTCGCCCCGGGGACCCTTCCGCCGCCGGGGAAGGAGCGCTCTCGGAGCTGGCGAGTCCCAATCCGTATGATCCGAACCAAGGGCGGTCGCCTGGTCATCGGGGCGCGCTGGCCGCGCTCGCCGAAGGCGACTTCGTCTACATTCGCAATGAAGGTGACGGCGGCGAGGAGCTCTTCAACCAGCGCGATGATCCGAATGAGTTTGACAATCGGGCTCGGTTCCAAGCGACGCAGTCCGTCAAGGAACGGCTTCGAGTGCAACTCAACGAGCTGAGAGCCGGTCACCGGGGTGCCGCGAAATAGAGCCAGTGGGCTGGACTCATGAAAAGAGGGAAATGGACACACTGCTTTTCCCTCCCTTCACGCGCCTCACAGGGAGGGGTTTTTCTGACATCGGCCAGGGAGGGCAGAGTCCCCGCCTCAGAACAACAGCCGTCGATGCCCTGAAAAACTGGCTCCCTCTCCCTCGGGAGAGGGCTGGGGTGAGGGGTCGGCGCCACTGTGAGCCTCCGCAATACCCGCTCGTATTTGACGGTGCCAAGGCTCTCGTGCCGGCCATGATATCTCGCGGCGAGTCATTCGATTTGCGCGGCGGTCTTGCCGCATCCCGCCCCTCACCCCAGCCCTCTCCCTCGGGAGAGGGAGCCAGTAATGACGAAACCTTCTCCCTCTGAGTCCTTCAGCGCGCGAGGTTTGATCACGGACTGAACCGCTCTGGTGTCAGTGGGCCGGCCGTGAGGCGGCCCAGGGCTCCCCGCATCCGTTCCAGCGTCGGCTGCATCGCCGGCTCACGTGCGAGGTTGTGCCGCTGCTGAGCGTCCTCGCGTAAGTGGAATAGCTCTTCGCGAACGTCGCCTTCACGCCGGATGTAAGCCCAGTCGCCGTCAGTCAGCGCAGCGAGCGGCCATCGCGGCTCGTTGAGCCATCGCGAGGAATCCCAAACGAATGACTGAAGTGGGACCACTTCGGAAAGCACCGGGTCGGAAGCCGCGGCCTCGGTCGGCACCGTCGGGGATGACACGTTCCAGAACCGGGCCAGCGGTTCCCCGCGAAAGGGGGAACCGGCCCGGAAACCCAGGGCCTCGACGATCGTCGCCGCCAGTGCCCGCAAGCTCACCGTCTCGGTGACCACCCGTGGCGACGGGCCACCCGCCGGAGGGATGATCACGAGGGGAACATGGACCTGCTGCTGGTACAAACTCGTCCCGTGCCAGAACACGCCGGGTTGTTCGCCGAAACTCTCGCCGTGGTCCGCGGTGATGATCACCCAGGTCCGCTCGAGGACCGAACGGCGAGCGAGCTCGTCGATCAACCGGCCGAGTTGCTCATCAAGGTCCGCGACGCAGTCGTCGTAAGAGTCGCGAGCGAAATTGAGCTGATGCGGGGATGGTCCCTTCTGGATCAACAAACGCCAATCCCGAAGCAAGGTCGCGTCGCGAGTGGTGCGAGGCTTGACCCCGAATCGGTGGATGCCTTTCTCCGGTAGCTGATAGGGATTGTGGGCATCAAAGTAATTCAGGAAGGCGAAGAACGGCCGCTCCGGCTGCCGGCGCCGGGACAGCCAGTCGAGAAACTCGCGATTAACGACCATGGCCGCTTTTCGATCGGTCTTGAACAGCCGCCAGAGGTGTTCCATCGCCGGGCTCAAGCGATCGAAATCCAGCCAATCTTCGAGGAACTCCTCGATCGCCTGGAGCCCCTCCAGGGAGCGATCGACCAGGACGGCCGTCTTGAAGGCCGTGAGTCGCGGGAAGATGAAGTCTTGATAGGCGGTGAAACCGCGGTTCAGCCCGGAATCAGTCCCACAATACCCGGTGTTGGCGATGAAGCCGGCCGTCGCGTAGCCGCGCGACCCCAGGAACTCCGCCAGGGTGGGATAGTTCCCGTCGAGCGGGGTGAACCAGCCAGCGGAAAGCTCGTGAGGCCATCGACCGGTAAACATGCTCGCATGCGATGGCAGCGTCCACGAGGAGGCCGCCTGCGCCCGGTCGAAGCGAATCCCTCGACGCGCCAGCTCATCGAGCGTCGGGCTGGTGGGACGGTTGTAACCGTAGAGGCTCAGATGATCGGCTCCCACCGTGTCCAGCACGATCAAGAGGACATTGGGGGAGCCCGGCGGCGGCAGTGGTCGCATCTCCTCGCGCCACGCCTTGAGCCGATCGGATCCCCAGAGAGAGGCCGCCAGGATCGGTACAAGGCCGGCGACGACGGGGAAGCTGACCCGAACCAGCCGCTGAAAGCCGGAGGCATGCCGCTCCAGTGCCGGAACGAATCGCGACGCGATACCCAGGGCCAAAAGGAATCCAGCGAGCCCGTAAATCCCGGGAGATGCGGCCCAGATGGAGGGAAGTAAGGTCATCGCGCAGAGGAGCCGCGGGGCCAGCCACGGGCCGCGACGGCGCCAACACCAGACCAGGACCGACAAGACCAAGCCGAGGACAAGGAAGATCGCCAGACTGATCGACGGGATCAGCCAGATGAAATGACGGCTCATCTTGTAAAAGTGATCGGATTCGAGCACTCGCTTGCGCAGGACGATGACCCCGACCTCGAGCAGCCCCGCGACGAGCCCGCACCAGGCTGATAACACCAAAAACGAAAAAAGGCCCGGCCGGTTTGCCACGAGATCCGGAGACTTTGAGCCGATCGCGTGTGCCTCCTCGAACACAGCCGTCCCATTCTTCATCCGCATCATTCCATCGCGCTTGGCGTTTCCAGTGGAAGGTGACAGCATCGTGACAGGGCTCGCGTGACGTGTCAAGGTTTCCAGCAGGAGCCTCGCGGTTGCTGACCGCTGCATCAAGAGAACATAATGATTCTTGCAAAATCGAACGGTCGAGGCGTCCGGGTCCGGGGTTGCGTGGAGAGCCGGAGATGAGTCGGAGTGCGAGGCGATGGAAGCCGGTATTGTTGCTGGCCCTCGTCGCCGGCGGAGCGGCCTGGGCCGGCTGGAGATGGTGGGACTTCCATCGCTATCGAAGGACCATGGCCGAGATCGAGGAAGAGATTGAGAACGGACTGCATGGGACGGCCGCGCGGAAGCTCGTCTCGCTCCTGGCTCGGCAACCCGACTCGGATGAGGCCCTCTACCTCCTGGGAACCTGCGAGATGGCACAAGGGCGGCCGCAATCAGCCTCCGAGGCCTGGGCCCGGGTCACGCCGAGTTCCCGGTTCGCGACGCGAGCGATCCTGGGCAGCATGCAGATCCAGAAGAAGCGCGGGAGGTTCACTGAGGCGGAGCAGATCATCAAGGACGCACTGGACGATCCTCGGATCGACCGATCGAGCTTGCCCATCTTGCTCGGACCCGTCTGGTGCCTACAAGGCCGACTGGAAGAAACCCTGCGGTTGATCGAGTCGCGCTGGGAGGCATTGAGCCAGGCGGGCGAAGCGACGTCGGAGCCGGCCCTCGATCTGGTTCGGGCACACATCGATCTCCGACGCGGCGCCATCCCGATCGAGATCGTCGGCTCCGCCCTCGACCAGGCCGGGCAGATGGCACCCGAGGACGATCGGATCTGGCTGGGAAAAGCCAACCTGGCGATTCGCGCCGGCTCGCTCGACGAGGCCGCGCGATGGATCGGCGCCTGCCTGCGGCGGCGTCCCGAGGATGGCCCGGTCTGGCGCGCCCGGCTGGACTGGGCGGTGGCGTCGAATCGCGTCGCCGAGGCACGGGAGGCTTTGAAGCATCTGCCCGCGGAGGTGTCGACTCCGGCCCAGATCCACAAGTTGGCGGCCTGGTTTGCCGCCCGGCGTGGTGACGTCGAGTCGGAACGCCGAGCGCTGGAACGGTTGATCGTGGCCGATCCAGCCGACTTCATCGCTCTTGACCGGCTCGACTGAGCTCGCGGCGAAGGACGGCCAGCCGAACCGCGCCGCTGAGCTCCGCCGCGAAAAAACCGAAATCGACCGGCTCATCGCACGATACCAGCAACTCCACGCGCGGCATCAGCCGAGCCGCGACGCGGCGGAGATGGCCCGCCTGGCCGAGCAGCTCGGCCAACGGTTCGAGGCCAAGGCCTTCTTGACCTTGGCGGTTGCCAGCGACCCCGACCGAGACGACCTGCAGCGCGATCTCGACAGGCTCAATCAGCGCACCGACACGATCGAGGGTTCGGGACGGACCCTGGCCGATCTGCTCGCTCCTGAGCTCCGCGACAACGAAGACAATCAGTAGCCTGATAGCAGGCTGGAATCCCGTTGAGTTTTCGCGATAATGCAGCCAGGTCTCGCTCTCTTTGGGTTTTGCCCCGGCGAGGCGGAATCTGAAATGTGGAGACTCTTCGCTGGACATCACCGCCGAGGACCCCGCTCACGCTGATGAATTGATCCCTTGACCCACCCTGGAAAATGCGGGCATGATGGTTCAGTGGACCGCGGAGAATCGCCACTGGCAGGGATCGGCACAACGGTGCGATCCCGAGTCCAAGTTTTTGATGTTGCGCGTTTGCTGTACCCCCCGAAGGGGCAGCGACAAGAAAGCCCAGGGCAACGCCCTCGTCGTTCCCCACGGATTTGCGTGAAAATGGGCAATATAAATGTTTTAGATAATGATATCATGGTTTGAATCTTGAAGGGGCCTTGGTTATCCTCGACACGCCTGGCACGCAGCGCAGGCCGGCGAGCACGTTGCTCAGACCACACCAATGGATAATGCCATGCAAGAATGGATTGACAAGGAAACCGCGACGGCGACCTTTGGCACCGCCAAGGCAGCCAGGATCAAGGGCAAGGCCAAATACCGCAATTCCCAGTCCGGCAATGTGCGGCTGAAGCACCGCTTCAAGAAAGTGTTGGATACCATGAGCCACAAGCCCTCCTTGAAGTTCCCCGCCGGTTGCAACGGCCGCGCCGAAGTGAAGGCGGCCTATCGCTTCGTCGATAACGAGCACGTCACATTCCATTCGATCTTGAAGCCGCACCATGACGCGACGATCGAGCGGATTCGCGAGCAAACTGTGGTCCTTATCCCACAGGACACGACCGAGCTCGACCTCACGCGGCGCGCGAGATCGTGGCCGGGTCCGGCCCGCTTAATGACTCGACGCGGGTGGGCTTCTACAATCACGTCAGCCTGGCCATGACCCCGGAACGCCTGCCCCTGGGCACGGTGGACGCAAAGGTCTCGGCGCGGGACTTCCTCGAATTCGAGAAGGACGCCGATCAGAAGCGCGCTGAGCGGAGAGCCAAACCGATCGAGGGCAAGGAGAGTATTCGCTGGGTGGAGGGCTACCACGCAGCGTGCCAGGTGGCTCGACAGGCGTCGTCGACACTGATCGTTTCGCTCGCTGACAGTGAAGGAGACATCTACGAGTATCTCCTGGAAGCCCAAGCCGTCGAGGGAGTGCGCAAGGCCTCCTTCATTATTCGCGCCTGTCAGAATCGTGCCTTGGCGCTCACCGACGACGCTGGGTCGCCCCAATCGCCTCCCCATCTGCGGGAACGGGTCGCCAGCACACCGGTCCAGGCGCAACGCACCCTGGAAGTTCGTGGGCGTGAGCCCACGTCGAACGATGATCGAAAGCGAAAGCAACCGCGCGAGCCCCGCACGGCCGAGGTGGTCATTCGAGCAGCGCGGGTGACGTTGCGGGGACCGGCTCGTCCGGGCGGAAAGCTGCCGGACCTGGAAGTCAACGTGGTCTTGGTCTCGGAGCTGAACACGCCGCCCGGTGTCGAACCGATCGAATGGATCCTGCTGACCGACCTGCCGATCGACACAGTCGAGGACGTTCTGCGCGTTGTTGATTATTATATGTGTCGATGGCAAATCGAGATTTACTTCCGGATCCTCAAATCCGGCTGCAAGGTCGAGGAATCGCAGTTGGAGACAGCGGAGCGTTTCGAGCCCTACCTGGCGTTGGATATGATTGTGGCTTGGCGGATATGTACGTGATGATGATGGGCCGGGAATGTCCGGACCTCCCTTGCGACGTGGCGTTGGACGATGACGAGTGGCGAGCGGTGTACGCGACGGTCAAGAAGGAACCGCCGCCGGCGCAGCCCCCTTCGATGAAAACCATGGTCGGCCTGATTGCGTCGTTGGGGGGTTGGCTGGGTCGTCCGTGCGAAGGCGAGCCTGGTCCGAAGGCGATGTGGGTCGGCATGCAACGAATGACGGACCTCGCTCTTGGCTGGCGTGCCCGCGCGGATCACAGTAGGAATGCGACAGATGACCGTCCCGGTTCTGAGCGGCGTCGGCAGTAGGAAACTCGAAGTGACCCACCTCGCACGAAAGTGCGGGCATGAATGTCGTGCGGAGCCGCCAAGCGGCAGAGTCATCCCTAAGCAGGGACGCAGTCCCTGCGCCGGTGGCACAGGACGGGCAGGCATCCCGAGGCGGGTGATAGCCTGGCGATCGACGTGCGCCGGTTGAGCGCAACTCGGCGATTGGAGAGCGAGGGGGCCGGGAGCAGACTGTCCAAACGCACATACATGGGGGCCTTGTGATTGTGCCAGGATCGTCATATGCTGGGCTGTCAGTGAGAGCGCAAATCCGTGGGGAACGACGAAGGCAACGCCCTGGGAACCGGAATCTGGACATGCCGAATGCCCTGAAAGGGCGCCACAAAGCGATGGCCCTGTTTCGCCCTTTCAGGGCTCGATCGTGGGCGGTCGGTTCGGTCCCAGGGCGTTGCCCTGGGCTGATTTGTGGCTGCCCCTTCGGGGCGAAGTTCCGAAATGGCGACTTCAAAAGTCCAAGTCCAGGTCGCTCGTCCGTGAGACTGTCCCAAGTATTGACTGGGTCCACGAGGGAGGACGATAAATGCGCAGGCCGGTCCGGGTTGCTCTCGTCGGTCTATTCTGCGTTGGTGCGGCCGCCGGCGCGGTCTTCTTGGTCCTCTCGGCCATCGACCCTGACAGGCAATCAAGTCATCGCTCCAGGCAATCCTCCTCGAGCTCCCAGGGGGCCAGGGCGTCCGTGAGTCGTCCCCGCGCCGCGCGAGGACGATGATCCGCGAAGGAAGTCGGACGCCATCTTCCTCGACGAGGGCAAGTTCGAGGATGGAGGCTTCGGCATGGCCAGCGAATACACTGGCTCAATCCAAGATTCCCGATCACTCCGTGAGCTGCGCGAGGCGATTCAAGCCAGGGGGCGAGTGGGGCTCGCCACGTTGCGGGCCGAGTGCGACCAGTCTCCGCGTCGGTCCCCAAACACCCACGGAGGAACTGGCTCCGGCGGGCCGGCTCTTTTATGAGCTAGGCCTGGTCGAGATGTATGAAGGTCGCTTCTCCGAGGCCACCACCTCGTTTCAGAAGTCGCTGGAGATCGGCCGCACCGCGGGCATTCCGTCGCGGGTGCGGGCTGACCTGATGGCTCTGCTAGGGTATCGCCGCGCTGCGCCGGGGCGAAGTCGACAACTGCATCGGATGCGTCGGCGCCTCGAGCTGCATCTTTCCCATCGCGCGCGAGGCCGTCCACACTCAGCAGGCAGGCTCGCGCGAGGCGGTCGAACGGTTCACCGCGTACCTGGAGGAGTGGCCAGGCGACATACGCATCCGTTGGCTGTTGAACCTCGCGTACATGACACTGGGCGAGTATCCGGACAAGGTCCCGAAGAAATACCTGATTCCGCTCGACACGTTCCAGTCCAAGCTCGAACGTCGGCCCGGTTCGATAACGTGGCACCGCTGGTCGGCCTCGATCGCCCGGGGGCCAAACCTGGCCGGCGGCAGCATCTTCGACGACTTTAACGGCGACGGCCTGCCCGACCTTTTCACCACCTCCCTCGACGCCGACCTGGGAGCCTCGTTGTTCGTCAACCGAGGGGACGGCACGTTCGAGGATCGGTCCGCCACGGCCGGCCTCGGCGACCAGGTGTACGCCCTCAACGTCGCCCGCGCCGATTTCGACAACGACGGCGACCTCGACGTGGTGCTCCTGCGCGGCGCCTGGGAAAACCCGATGCGGCTCTCGCTGCTGAGGAACAAGGGAGACGGGACCTTCGAGGACGTGACCATCGCCGCCGGTCTGGCCGAGCCGATCGCGACCGAGTCGGCCGCCTGGGGCGACTACGATAACGACGGCCTGGTGGACCTGTTCGTCTGCGGCGAGTATTTCCCTCCCTCCGGTGACCCGGGGACAACTTCCAGCCCGACCCGCGCAACCGCTGCCGGCTCTATCACAACCAGGGTCAACGGCACGTTCGTCGACGTGGCCGCCAAGGCCGGCGTCACCAACGAGCAGTGCGGCAAGGGATCGGCCTGGGGCGATTACGACGGCGACGGCCGGCTCGACCTCTACGTCTCGAACATGAACGGGCCTTCGCCGCCTTTACCACAACGAAGGTGATGGCACGCTTCAGCGACGTCGCCCCCAAGCTCGATGTCCTCGGAGCCGATGTCAGCTTCGCTTGCTGGTTCTGGGACTATGACAACGACGGCCGGCTCGACATCTACGTCAACGAAAACGAGACCAGCCTCGCCGAGACGGCGGCCATCGCCATGGGACTACCGGTCGAGAAGTCGGGCCGGCCCCGGCTCTACCGCAACCTCGGCGCCGACGGCTTTCGCGAAGTCACCCGCGAGGTCGGTCTCGACCGGCCCATGGCCCCGATGGGCTGCAACTTCGGCGACATCGACAACGACGGCTATCTCGACTTTTACCTCGGCACGGGCTGGATGTCCTACTCGGGCCTGATCCCCAACCTGATGTTCAAGAACGTCGAGGGGCGCCGCTTCGAGGACGTGACGGTCTCCTCGGGCACCGGCCACCTTCAGAAAGGGCACGGCGTCTCGTTCGCCGACTGGGACTGCGACGGTGACCTCGACTTGTTCGTCGAGGCCGGCGGAGCGGTTCCCGGCGACAAGTCGTATAACCTCCTGTTCCGCAATCCCGGTGCACGGCCGGCACTGGCTGAAAGTCAAGCTCGATCGGCACCAAGACCAACCGCGCGGCCCTCGGGGCCAAGATCCGGGTCGACTTGAAGGGAGCCGAGGGCACAAGCGCGCTCGATCTACCGCACGATCGGCAACAACTCCAGCTTCGGCGGCAACAGCCTCGTCGAGACGATCGGCCTGCTCGACGCCACGCACGTCACCGAGCTGACGGTCTCCTGGCCGACCAGCCGCACCACCCAGACCTTCCGCGACCTTGCCGCCGACCAGGCGATCGAGATCACGGAGGGGTCCGACTCTTTCAAGGTTCTTCACCAGCGCCCAATCACACTTCCGGCCGCAACCCGCTGAGCAACCACCCTTGAAACTGCGAAGGATTGGTCTCCCAGCTTTCGTTAGGTGCTCCGTGAAGACCAATCCGACTGAAGACAATCGCGATGATCAGGGCAAGAGTATTGTGATGGATAATTCTGTCGATCAACCCGGTGAGTCGAGTGAAGCGCCGAGCTCAGGGGCAAGTACCTGGGCCAGGGTGCGTCCCGATCGGGCGATGGATCCGGGTTGCCGGCTGAGCCGGGCGAGCTCGTTGCGAAGGTCGCTACGGTCAGGGTCCACGGCGACTGCGATTGTCAGGAACGCTCTGGCCTCGAACTCCTGGCCGAGCTGTGTTGCCAGTTGGGCCATCTCCGCCGCAGTCCCTCATCGGTTGGTTCCGCGCGTAAAGCTTCTGATATCGAGCCTGGAGCCGCTCGATCTCGGGTCTTCCGCCGGCGCAGCTCCGTCGCACGCTCGGGCTGGCCGGCTTCCACGAGCAGTTCGGCCAGCCGGTCCAAGGCGGACAGATCAGTGGGGTCGGCCGCGATGAGGCGTTCCAGTGCGCGCCGCTCGGACTCGACATCCCCGCGCTGGTTGGCAAGCCAGACGGCCAGTTTGTGGATCTGGGCCGGTGCCGACTCTTCGGCAGGCAAATGCGTCAGGGCCTTCCGCACGATCGCGAGCTGCTTCGTCGCTACCGCGTACCTCAGCCTGGTGCGCCAGACCGGCGACATCCTCGGGGCGACGCCGCAGGCAGGCGTCGAGCAATCGCGCCGCTTCATCGTACGAACCATCGCGAATCGCCAGGTCCGCTCTTCCTAGCCACACGCGATCGTCCTCGGGAGCCAGTTGCGCGGCGTGTTCGAGATACACGCGGGCTGCTTCGATGAGGGCGGTCTTCCGCTGAATGTCCATGTACAACCGAAGCAAAGTTGATGGCCTGCTCCGAGGCTCCTTCGCCGGTTTCGTTCAGTTGATCCCACTGCGCCTGGATCAATCGCCCGGCTTCCTCAAACCGGCCTTGCTGGCAATACATGGGAACGAGCACCACGCTCAAGATGGATCCGCGTTCCGGCGCCGATTCTTGCGTGAGTTTGATGAGTTGCTCCGCGTCGGCGAGCTGCCCACGCTCGATTTGCAGTTCCGCGCGGCGCAGGATCGCCTGGCCCCATAATGGAGAATCGGGTGGAACCCGCGCCCAGGCTTCAGAGGCCTCCTCGGTTCGCCCGCGCGCCCTCTCACAAACTCCAAGGAGATAGATGGCCTCAACCAAGCCTGGCTTCCAGGCCAAGAGCGAAACGAGATTCTTCGCGGCCAACCCGTTCCGGCCGGCTGCAATCTGCTGCTCGATCTCTTCGATGGCCTGCTGATACTGCTGGACCTCCCAAAATCTCCAGCCGCCCCAGGACAGTCCCGCGCCGATGGCCGCCACCATGAGCAGCACCAGCCTCCTGAACCACTTGCGTGTCGCCATCGCCGATCTTCGCTCCACCGCCATCCCTATGTCCATCTTCTCACTGTCCCCGTGCGTGCGCAAGCGAAGCGTGAACCGCTCCAGTATATTCCATTCCGCTCAAGATCGACAACCGATCGAGCAAGTTGTCGCGGGCCGTCGCGTCCGCAACCGATTCCCTTCTCTTGCCGAAGTCCCTCCCCGGTGCTACGTTGAGATCTGACCTGAGCCCTGGAGTGACACAAGCTTCCTCCGGCCGTGACCTCGTGCCCGGCGAGGATTCGGGATTCTTACACACAACCTGCATAATTATGTTTCGTCGGAAACCGTCTTCGAGCAGGTCGGTGCGACCAGCTCGCTGTCTGAGGATCTGGTCGAGCATCGCTTGAGACTGTCTTCCATTCTGGGTCTTTCCGCCTGGTGTGGGGTCGTCGCGGTCTGCTCGAGGTGGGAACGATTGTCCTGCGCAAGCAGACAGTCGATTCGAGTCGTCTCTATGGAATGAGCCGGCATTTCGTGTGGCTGATTCCGTTCACCAATCTTTGCCTGTTCCTGGCGGCTGGGTGTCGTGCTGTGCGTCGTGGTTTCGGCTCGGCCGCGACTCGGTCGCCGGCTGGCCGCGCGGCTGCTTTGCGCGCTCACGCTACTTCCGAGCCTGCTGGTTGCCTTTCCGCAGATCTATGGTCTCGCCTGGTTGGCCGTGGTGGTCGGAGTTGCGGTGACGCCTGGCCCCGGTACTGGAGCGTCACGCCGCCGGATTTGGGCGGCTGGTTCGGATCAGCTTCCCCGTGGTCGCCGGTCTCGTGGTGATCCTGGCGGCATCGCTCTGGGGAGGAGACCGGATCAAGGAGTGGCGAGAGCGAACGCGGAGTCTGCCCCCGCCAGGTTCCTCGAACGTCCTCTTGATCGTTCTCGACGCGGTCGCGGCCAGCCACATGAGCCTCCATGGCTACGAGCGGCCCACCAGCCCGACCATGGTCGACCTCGCCGAGCGCGGCATTCGTTTCGATTCCGCGCAGGCGTCTTCGTCGTGGACCTTGCCATCCCATGCGAGTATGTTGACTGGCCGATGGCCTCACGAGCTCTCCGCCGGGTGGCAGACTCCTCTCGATGAATCGTATCCCACGGTGGCTGAATTCCTCGCGCGAAGGGCTATGCCACGGCGGCCTTTGTCGCGAACTATCAGTATTGTGCAAGCGATTCAGGGCTGGGACGCGGGTTTACCGAATACCACGATTATGTCTTTCCCAAACTAACAGCTCTCAAGATGGCTGTCGCTCGTCGACCGGCCCGTGCATGCGATTGAGTGGGTGGAGAATTTCCTTGAGAATCGACTGGATCTGTCGATTCCGCAATTCTACGCCAGACACCTCTCCTGGTGGTTAGTCAACGATCGAAAAGATGCACCAACGGTCAATCGCCAATTCCTCGACTGGTTGTCCCGGCGGCAGCCGGAGCGGCCTTTTTTTGCCTTCTTGAATTACTTCGATGCCCATTGGCCATATCGGCTGACGCCAGGAAGGATCCACCGTTTCGGGTTCGGGCCCAGGAACAACCGTCAAAAAGATCTGATCCAGAATTGGTGGTCGCTGGACAAGAGCGGCATCCCTCCCCAGGATCTGGCTTTTGCTTGCAGCTCGTACGACGATTGCGTCGCGGATCTCGACGAGCAGATCGGCCGGTTGTTCGACGAGCTCGATCGCCGTGCCGAACGGGAACGGACCTGGGTGATCATCGTGGCGGACCACGGCGAAAGCTTCGGTGAGCACCCGGGCGTGTTTAGCCATGGAACCAGTCTGTACCAGACGGAGCTGCACGTTCCGCTCGTGATCATTCCACCGGTGGCGAGCCCACCGAAACGGATTATCGCCGAGACAGTGAGCCTTCGGGACCTCGCGGCGACCATCGTCGACCTGCTGGGGTTGGAGGTCCGCTCCCCATTCCCCGGGGAATCATTGGCGCGGTTTTGGAATGGAAAATCGGCGACGCCGCGCAGTCGGTTCTTCGCGTCTCCGAACAAGCGCTTTCCGAAGTGGTCCCCAACGAGGCTATGAATCCCGATCCATCGCCTCCGCCGGTGCGTGACTGGCCGTTGGCCGCCCTGATCGAGAGCGGCTGGACTTACATCCGACGCGAAGGAGACGCCCGCGAAGAGCTGTTCCACTTGCTCAAGGACGGCGGGGAGCAGCACAACCTCGCCGCCGATCCGGCCGCGCGGTCGACGCTCGATCGGATGCGCGGGGCTCTGAATCGTCTCACGGAAGGTCCGCTGACGCCGCGGAGGTTCAAGCCGTGATGCCAGTCCTCGGCCCGCTGCCGAGCTGCTGGAATAGTCCAGGCTCGCAGGCTCGCGATCGATCAACTCTGGCGCAGCGGGTGGTTGCCTTGAATAGGGTCTGGTGGGAGAGTTCGCCTCACGCCGTCCTGACTGCGGCATTGGGTGTGTTGATCCTGCTTAACACGGGTTGTTACAAGGAGACAGAACGATCGGCACCCGCGGCCGCCAAACCGGTCGGGCGCCTGGTCTTCCGCGCCAGGAGTTACCGTTTCTGTACGATCGGGGTGAAACCGGCTCGGCGTGGCCTGTCGAGACGACGGGAGGCGGGGTGGGTCTGCTCGATTACGATGGCGATGGCCGGCTCGATCTCTTCTTCACGCAAGGGGGACCCCTGCTGCCGGGACAAGATTTCGCAATCTTCAGCCGACGTGTTGCTGAAGAATCTGGGCGACGGCCGTTTCGAGGATGTTTCGGCTCGAATGGGTCTCACGCACAAGGGATACGGCCAGGGGGTCACGGTGGCCGACTACGACGGCGACGGCGATCCCGACGTGTATGTGACTCGTTACGGCCGTAACACCCTCTGGCGCAACGATCGCCACCGCGGCCGATTCACCGACGCGACCGAGGAAGCCGGAGTCGCCTGCGGAAGCTGGAGCCTCGGCGCGGCGTTCGCCGACTACGACGGCGACGGCGACCTCGACTTGTTCGTCGCCAACTACTTCGCGTTCGACCAGGCCAAGGCACCGTTCCGTCGCAACGCCGACGACAGGGGCAGCCGAGTACGGTTTGCCTCAAGACTTTGTCGGCCTCCCCGACAACCTCTACCGCAACGACGGCAACGGCCACTTCACTGACGTCACGGCCGCGTCGGGCGTGGCGGGGTCGGGACGCGGCATGGGCGTGCTGGCCGCCGACCTCGACGGCGATGGCCGGATCGACTGGCTCGTCGCCAACGACGCACAGAGCAACGCTCTTTGGCGGAACCGCGGCGATGGCACCTTCGAAGACGTCGCCGACCGACTCGGCGTGGCGGTCAACGGCCAAGGTCTGGCCGAGGCCAACATGGGGATCGCTTTCGGCGACACCGACGGCAACGGTCTGCCCGACGTCGTGATCACCCACTTTTTCGGCGAACACGAGACTCTCTGGCGCGGGTTCGCCGGCCCGAAAGGGGAAATCTTTTATCAAGACCAGACCAGCGAGGCGGGTTTGGCGATCGACAGCCGCCCCCTGACCGGCTGGGGCACGGTGTTGGCTGACCTGGACCTCGACGGCAGCCTCGACCTCATCGCAACCAACGGCCACATCCGCCGCGAGCCGTCCCAGCGCTATCAATACGAGAACCCTCCCATCCTTTGGCGAAACCAGGGGGATGGCCGTTTCATCAACGTCACCGCCGCGGCCGGCCCCTATTTCCAGGCGCTTCACATGGGTCGCGGACTGGCCTGCGGCGACCTCGACGGTGATGGCGATCTCGACGTCGTGGTCGTCCATTATCACGCACCCAGTGTCGTGCTCTGGAATGAATCCGCCCGCCGCGGCAACCATTTGATCGTCAAGCTCCAAGGACGCGGAGCCAATCGTGACGCCATCGGGACGCGGTTGATTGCCCAGGTCGGCCAGCGCAGGCTGGTCCGCACCATTGATGGAGGGGGAAGCTATCTCTCCACCGGCGACCCGAGGGTCCACTTCGGCCTGGGCCAGGCGACACAGGTCGATCGGCTGGAGGTCCGCTGGCCCACGGGGAAGGTGGAATCGCGAACCAATCTTCCCGTCAATACAGCGATCGACTGGATCGAAGGCGAAACACCCTGACTTGGATTGATCCTTCATCCGTCATTTCGAGGATGGCGCGGATTCTCTTCGGAACTGGTCGAGACAGCGGCGGAAATCATCGAGGACCGGCCGCATCGATTCGACTCGGGACCGGTCGCTGATCTCTAGAGGATCGCCGCGCTGGTCGAAGAGTTGCTCGCTGCCGTCTCCTTCGTTTCGGATGTAGACGAAGTTGTTATCCGCCACCGAGATCAATGGGCCCCGGGAAGCCGGAGATCGACCTCGGTTGGGCTGTGAGGGGTTGGGGGCCTTAAGCTCGGAGACCACGGGATCAGTCTTGCGTGACAAAGCAACGGTCCCCGACGGAGAATTCCGCCAGAATCGGGCGAGCGAATTTCCAGGGAAGGGAGACCCTGATCTCAGACCCAACAGATCAACGATCGTGGCTGGCAGGTCGCGAAGGCTGACCGTCTCGCCCACGACCGACGACGGATGGAGAGTCGAAGGCAATCGAATGACCAGAGGCACTCGGATCTCGGTCCGATACAGACTTTCACCGTGGCCGAATAGGTTGTGTTCACCCAGCCCCTCGCCATGATCCGAGGTCACGATGACCAGGGTCTGGTCGAGCAGGCCGCGACGCTGCAATCCGTCAAAGAGCTCGCCAAGTTGCTCGTCGAGATAACCGAGGCAGTCGTCATAAGAATCGCGGGCGAGATCAAGATAGGGCGGAGGTAACCTCATCTTGTCAAGAAATGGCCATAGCTCATACACGACTCGGCTTTCGTCCCTTGTGACGGGATAACGAGCGAAACGATGTGATGCCCCGTGAGGCAGGACGTACTGCTCATGGGCGTCGAAGAAATTGAGAAATGCGAAGAAAGGGCGTTCGGTCTCTTGCCGTTCGGATAACCAGCTCAAAAAAGCGCGCCGAATCGACGTGGCATTTTTTCGTTTCCCGACCTCAAACCATCGACTCATCAGTTGCTGCAAGGGACGGAGCGATCTGATGTTAAGAGCGGGAATCATTTCCGTAATCGCGCTGGCCACATATTCAACCAATCCGGAAGTCCGGAGCGGAGCCAGTCTTTCCAGGACGTAGTCCTCGTAATGAGTGAAGCCGCGGGCCAACCCGGTTTCTTGAGAACAATACCCGACGTTGGCGACAAAACCCGCGGTCGCATAACCGCGGTCCCCCAGGTATTCAGCCAGCGTCGGGAAGTTCCCGCGAAGTGGAGTCATCCATTTCTCACCAAGCTCGTGCGGCCAGCGGCCGGTGAACATGCTCGCATGCGACGGGAGAGTCCAAGGTGCGGTTGCTCGCGCCTCGTCGAAGCGAATTCCTCGCTTGCCGAGTTGCTCCAAATTCGGAGTAGTCGGGCGTTCGTAGCCGTAAAGGCTCAGGTGGTCCGCCCGCACGGTATCCAGCACGATCAGCAATACGTTGGGCGAATTGGCCGGTGGCAAGGGACGCCCGGCTTCGCGAGCCAGTTCCAGCCGATCTCCCAAGAATAGGTAACTTGCCAGCAAGATCACCAATCCCAACATGAGCGGGAAAGCTCCACAGGAGCCTTCGCCGTAAGACGGTGATGCGCCGTTCCACGATCGGAACCAACTGGATCGCGATTCCTAGCCCGAAGAATGCCCAAGCTTCAGCGTAAATCTGAGGGCCCGCCGCCATGAGCACGGGTAGTGTGGCGCAGGCGCAGATCAGCCGAGGGCTGAGCCATCCGGCCACACGCGGCGATAGCTTGACGGCCACCGACAAGACCAGGCCCATCCCCGAGAAGAAGAGGAGATTCGAGAGCGGGCCCAACCAGAGGAAGTGCCGGCTCACCAGGTAGAGTCGTTGAGCCGGATCGATGGTCCGGCAAAGGACTCTCGCCGCAACCTCCAGCAGCCCGGCGGCCAGACCGCACCAAGCCGATAGAAGGAGTAGATCAACCGCCTCGATTCGATGCCCGACAACGCGAGCCCCGACCCTGACCTTCATCGGCGGCCCCGATTCCGGCGAAAGAATGGTGCGATCCGGGTGAGAGGTTGCGCTCGCGAGATGATGTTCTCCAATCATCGACGTGTGTCTCTATACGTCCGATTAGAATCGGTGGCGTTCTGGGCAGACAGAGGGATCGGGCTCAGGTCTGGGGAAAATCTCATTTGGACACCGATTCTGGAGGAGCCCGACCGGTCCCGCGACTCCTCGCTTGAAAAAAGAGAACCAAGGTCCATCTCACCTCACCTGCGGCTTAATTTCCAGACAACGTCCGCGGGCAGTGGGCAAATGGACCAGATTTACCGACTTGAAGTGGAGGATCCTTTGGAAGTCGACGGCTGGCGACGAGCTCGGGCATCTCCCGGCCCAAGTCGTACTTCTCGTTGCCGGTACTTTGACGCCAAGCCCAAGCAGCACTGATCAAAGCAGGTCACAGCTAAGGCACGTGCCATTTTGTCAGACGTTGTTTCTTATTCGCGAGGAAAGAACTAATTCTATCATTCTCCAGGGAGACCGTTACTTGTGCCAGTCGTCTCGCGTCCACTAAATTGTTAGTTTGACGATCCGACGCATCGATCATAACGCTTTGTTAGAAGCGGCTTTACACACAGAAAACGATGCCAGAAAAAGTGAGAGAGTACTCTGTGGGCGACCCGACCAGAGCCGTCTTCCCGTTCGCGGGAGTCGTCTATTCCAACGCATACGCGTGGCGACGGGTGACTTCGGGAGTGACCGAATCGCGATCGAAACCGCGCGAACTATAGACGAACCCTCGCTTCTGTGATAGTTTCGTTCCTCGTCGTGCATATCAAGATCGTCCGAACGTGGCGGCGACACAACGAAGGGGCTACGATCGCCCGGATTTCTTGCTGCTCGACCGACCGATCCGGGTCAATCGGTGGTCCGTGTTGCCTTGTCTGAACCCTTGAACTCATCGTCGTGAGTCACTTCTCCTCAGGTTCGGGGAAGAGGGAGGCACGTGCCATGGCAGCCGTCGTGGGAATTGAGAACCATCCACTTGAGAGTGAGAGTGGGCGGTGGGAGGTCGATCCCTGGAGGATGGCGGTCTGCCTGTTCTGCCTCGCATACGCGACGGCCCTATTCTCACTTTCGCTCTTCAAGCTGCTCAGCTTCTTCGTCATGCCATCGCTGTTCTTCGACCTGCTCTTCATCGGCTTCCCGGTCGGTGCCTGGTTCGGGGCGCGGTTCATCCCGGCTGACCGGCACTATTTCCTCAAGTGCCTGTGGGCGCTTTCAAGGAATCATGGCGGCCTCGGTGGCGATCTGCCTGATGGCCAAGCGGGTCGACTATCTCCGGGCGCACCTCTTCGAAGTCGATCTGTCCCGTCTGGTGATCCAAGTGTCGACGTTCGTGGTGATGTTCCTGCCGTTCTTCGCCGCGTATGGCCTGAGCGAGTACATGGGTTATCAAGTGGGCCGGCGGAACCTTGGAGGCCGGATGCGGCTGGTGTACGCCCTCGCGCTGTTCGGCGCGGCGATGGCGTATCTCTCTCTCAAAACCCTCTTGCCGGCACTGGGCATGGCCCGCATGGTCGCCGTCACCTTCACTGGGCTGGCTCTGGCTATTCTGATCATCGGCGACCGTTGGTCGCGATGGGCCGCCATGATCCAGATGACCGCGATGCTGGTGTGCTTCTGCTGGCCGGACCTCGAGGGCAAATCCCTTAGCCTCTACAAAGGGCATGGTCCCCAATCGACCTGGGATTTCCAGGCCGTCGGCGGCTGCCATAGCGTGTTTCAGAAATGGGGCAAGTATAGCTTGGTCGAGATCCTCGCCACGCCGGATCGAAAGGTCTATCATGGCTTCTATAACGACATATTCCAATGGGAATATGCACCGCTGCTGGGTTTCTCCAGGCTCTCGCTGGGGGCGATCCCCATCCTGCTGACCAAGCCTGGCCAGCATCTGGCGATCGTCGGCGCGGGGGGCGGCCGGCAGGTCCGCTTGGCCGCGCGTCTAAAAGGCCGGTCGATCGTCGCGATCGAGCTGGAGCCGGCTGTCTTCGAGGCGGTACGCGATCCGAAACACCTCCTCAGCGCATTCGGCCGAGTTTACGAGGCACCGGGGGTCACGCCGGTGCGAGCCGAGGCGCGGGGCTACTTCGAGGGAACAGGCCAGCGGTTCGACCTGATCTTCTTGCCTAGCGTCGGCAGCTACCCCCAGATGATGATCGAGCCGGGAAACATGGTCCGGACCCTACAAGCCCACCGGACGATGCGCGACCGCTTGACCGAGCAGGGAATCTTGGCGATCTGGTATCCCAATGGACTCGATAGCAAGGGCATCCTCACCGAACAGTACGTCCGGACGCTCCGGTCTCTTGGCATGAAGACCGAGGCATATCGCAACGATGTCGAATTGCTAATCCTGGCCGCCCGCGATCCGAAGGCGGTGCTCCCCACCGTGACCGAGCTGGCTGAGTTGCTCACGGTGGGGGACAGCTCGTTTGCCGGTTCCGAGGAGTTTCAGGCCATGCGGCCCCGGAGCTATCCGGTCGATGACGATCCGCATTTTGTGCCCATCACCGACCAGAAGCCGTTCCTGGCCGGCAATGTGCGGTACATCCTGTCCATGACTCAGGTCGTTCAACTGTTTGGTTTGGCCGGTGGCGTATTGGGCCTGGCCGGAGCGGCGGTCTGGTGGGGCTTGCGGCGCCGGGACGATCCCCGGATCGAGGGCCGGCCATTTTCGGCCGTCGCCGGTCTCGCGCTCCTCATCGGTGCCAACTTTTTGATGATGGAGCACACGCTGGTCCTGATCCTGTTCCGGCGGCTCTACGTTTACGACGATGCCCTGGGAATGGGGGCGATTGGTTTTCTGACGCTGTCGGGCCTGGGAAGCCTGGTTGCGGCGCGGCGGCTTCGTCCCGCGTTCGCGATCGCGGCGATCATCGCCATGGTGATTTTTCTCGTCCACGCGGAGCGGCTCTCCCTATGGGGAGTCCTCCTCGCCATGGCGCCGATCGCACTGGTCACCGGCAACCTCTTCCCGGCGCTGTTCGACCTGGCGGCACACAAACCCGTGGCCGTCTTCGCCCTGGATGCCGTGGGAGCCGGTTGGGGCGCGCCTGCTGGCGACCTTTATCCCGATTGCCTGGGGGATCGACACCTTCATTCTCGTCTCCGGGGCCGTATTCTTGCTCACCGTGCTGGCCGACGCCTGGTTCCATCGGCACCTCGGTTGGCCCCAATTCAAAACGTCGAAGTTGGAGCTCCGCCACAACCCGGCCACAGGCGGATTGGCCTCGGGGCGATGAGACAGTGGAGGCTGCCGATCGTGCCTCAAGGGTGGGGAGACGGCGACGCCGGCTGGCGCCAGACCTTGAAGGAGCTGGAACCTTCGGTGATCTCGATCACTTGGTCGGCGGCGATGTCGCGGAAGGTCTGGGTTGTCTTGCTCGTCGGCCAGGTGACCGTCAGCTCGCTGACGCGTGTCTCATCGAGTAGGCCGATCATCTCGACGAGGCTGTTGCCGCCGAAGCTGGAGTTGTTGCCGACGGTGCGATGGATCGAGCGGGTCTGGCCGTTGGAAGACTTGAGGTCGACCTGGATCTTGGCCCCGAGGGCCGCGCGGTTGGTCTTGGTGCCGGCCAGCTTGACCTTGAGCCAGTGGCGGCCCAGGCCGGGGTTCTGGAACAAAGCGTTGTACCCCTGATCGCCGGGTGTCGCGCCGCCGAGCTCGACGAACAGGTCGAGGTCGCCGTCACCATCCCAGTCCGCGAACGAAACGCCGTGCCCTTTCTGGAGATGGCCGGTGCCGGAGGACACGGTGATGTCCTCGAAGCGTTGGCCGTCCACGTTCTTGAACATGAGGTTGACGTCCAGGCCCTCGTAGGACATGTCGCCGGTTCCCAGGTAGATATCGAGATAGCCATCGTTGTCAACGTCTCCAAAATTCGCGCCCATGGGTGCCATCGCCCGGTCGAGCCCGACCTCTTTGGAGACGTCGCGGAAGCCGGCCGGGCCGAGGTTGCGGTAGAGCCGGGGATGGCTCGACCCCTCGATCTTCAGTCCCATCGCGCTGCAAAGCACCTCGGCGACCCTGGCCCGGTAGTCGTTGACGTAGAGGTCGAGGAGGCCGTCGTTGTCGAAGTCCCAGAACCAGCAAGCGAAGCTGGCATCGGCACCGGTGACGCCGAGCTTGGGGGCGACGTCAGCGGAATTTGCCGTTCCCTTCGTTGTGGTAGAGGCGGCGACTCCTGGCCCATGTTCGAGACAAAGAGGTCGAGCCTGCCGTCGCCATCGTAGTCGCCCCAGCCCGAGCCCTTGGCACACCGCTCGTTGGTGACGCCCGCCTCCGCGGCGACGTTCACGAATGTGCCATTCGCCGCGGTTGTGGTAGAGCCGGCAACGGTTGCGCGGGTCGCCGGGCTTCGACGATAGGGGGCTCCCGGGCGGAAGGTACTCACCACAGACGAACACGTCGACCAACCCGTCATTATCGTAGTCGCCCCAGGCGGCCGATTCGGTCGCGATCGGCTCGGCCAGGCCGCTGGCGACCGTGACGTCGTCAAAACGTCCGTCCCCCTTGTTCCTGCAGCAGCGAAAGCCGCATCGGGGTCTCCCAGGCGCCTCGCAACAGCAAGACATCGAGGTCGCCGTCGTTGTCGAAATCCCCGCGGGTGACGTTCAGGCGCGTAGACCTGGTCGCCAAGGCCGGCCGAGGCGGACCGGTCCTCAAATGTCCCATGACCCCCGTTGATGTACAGCGAAGCCCCCAGGTCGGCGTCGAGCGAGGTAATAAAAAGGTCGGGCAGACCGTCGCCATTGAAGTCGTCGAAGACGCTCCCGCCCGCCAGGTTCGGGCCCCTCGCCCCCAGGCCGGCCAGCGCCGCCACGTTCTCGAAGCGGCCGACGTCGGCTCCCGAATGGAACAGGTCGACCGGGATCAGATATTGCAGCGGGACCTTGTCAGGATACTCGCCCAACGTCATATAGGCGATGTTCAAGAGCCAGATCACCCGCAGGTCCCGGGGCGATTCCTCGAGATAGGCCGTGAACCAACGGACCGCGTCGCGCGAGCCCGACTCGTTCTTATGGATCGCCTCGCGGGCGATCGGAAAGATGCAGCTCGACGGCCCGACGCACTCCAGACAATTCTCGATCTCGCCCCGCCGCATGGCGATGATCCCCAGAATGGCGATCAGGCGGTTCCGGACCAGCGCGGGCACGTCGGCGCCCCGGATTGTCGCGAGCGCCTTCTCGAGCCAGGAGGCGGCCTCGAGGAACTTGCCGTCGTACATGTGGAGCATTCCGATCGACTGCTCGAGCGAAGCCTTTTCCAGGGTCGATTCCCGGGTCGGTGAAGATTGTGGCTGAAGCTGGTCGTACTTGGCCCGAAGCGCGGAGATCCCCCGGCGGCCCACGTCCGCGGACCGACTCGCGTAGCTCCTGAAGCGACCCCAGGTCACGGATCGGGGCCATGAAGCCGATGGCCGTGTTGTAACCGCCGTCTTCAAACTTATCCGGAATAATGTCGTAGACGACCGGCCGTCCTTTCGGAACGGTTGACGCAGACGCCTCCCGGCCGGCTCGCTGGTCGCCGGCAATCCCTGGCGGCGAGCCGGCCTCGAGCCTCCCGAGCCCGGGTTCAACAGCCAGACCACCGCGACCGCGGCCACACCCATGCATAACAGCCCGGCAAGGAAGACTCGGATCAGCGGTCGCATCGGTCGTCACGGCCCATTGGGTCAAAAGTTGTCACGAAATCGGGCGGAGAAGCTCGGGATGCTTCCCTATTCTAGACGAAGACACCTTACGCGAATACCCCAGCGAAACTGGCCCGACTCGAGATGTTTTCTCTTGTGGGACAGCCGCCCGACGAGAACAGGGGGATGAAGATCAACCCTTCTTGGGATTGGAAAGGATCAGTTGGATCACGACAAGATTTTCCGTGATCTCTCGCTGCCAGTTCGTGTCATAAAGATTGGCGTTCTGGTCATCGGTTGGGGTTAAGGGGAGCCAGAGGTCCGGCTTGAGGGGGAGCAATCGATTCAGAGAGGCGAAGTAATCGCGGAGATCGTCCCTCGAATTCGAGAGATCGGCGATCAACGCTTCTCCCGACTTCTGGTTGATCTTGACGGGAATCCGGCCGGAGAAAAGCACAGTCTTCGCTCCCCACTCGACCTGATAGCCCACCGTTGCCAAGCCCCGCCCTCGGAGCGGAATCGGCTTCACGCGGGAACCAACACTTGCCGGGCAATTCGTCCGCCGAAAGGAAGATCGTCCCGGCCGGACACGACTCCTTGAGGCCTTCGAGACCTTCGGGGGAAGCCACGACCAGTGGGTGACACTTCTCGACCAGCTCCTTGAGCCCGGCTGTCTCGCCGGCGCCACACGCGGTGAGCAGGACGGCGGTCGGGGCAACCGGCTCGCGGCCGAACCGGCGGAGGCTCGCGTTCAAGAACTCGACCAAGCCGGCTCCGCCCGGCGCATCCACCACGAAGAACTTTGACGACGCGAAAGAAACCGTAGAGGGCGGCACCTCGGAAGTCCCCCAGGTAGTACAGCTCCGGCAGGAGCTGTTTGGGAATTCCATCCAAGAAGTCAGCGCCGTCGGCCTCGTAGCGGGCGACAAGCGTCTCCATATCGTGGATGCCCTGGTCGAGCAAGGATTCCCAGCGTTGTTGCGTGAGACATGGGCTTTGCGGGGTCACATCGGCCGCCGGATGCCCCGGCAGCACGAGGTCGGGAACCGGCATCGAGCGCAAGCGGCGGAGCGAGGCGAGGGAGTCCTTGGCGTCGCCTCGGTAGCGGGGCGACAGGTAGGCCGAGTAGGTGCCCAAGCGGTTTGCGCAGCTCGTCGCGAGGATTCTCGTCGCCCTTGCAGCATCATGATCACATCCCCCGCGAACAGAGCGCGAAGGTTTGTTCGTTCCAGCAGATAACAAATGCTTCCCGGTGTGTGGCCCGGCGTGGCCAGAGCCTGGATGCGGGTGTCCCCGAAAGCGATCGTTTCACCCCCCTTGAGCGCGACATCAACCGTGGTCGGGTGGGGGTGGTGGTTGGGCATGAAGTACGTGCTGTAAAATGCCTCGGACGGTTGCCCGGCCCTCAGTACGGGCACATCGCCCTCACCGGCGTAGACCTTGGCCCCGGTCGCCGACCGCAATGCCTCGGCTCCGCCGGAATGGTCCCCATGGATATGCGTCAGCAGGATGGCGCGCACCCGCTTCCAGTCGAGCCCCAGCTTGGCCATTTCCGACTTGAGTAAGCCGGCGTCGGCATCGAGACCCGAATCGACCAGGACCAATCCTTCCGAAGTCTCGATCACGTAAGCGGCTGAAGGCTTCAGGCCGCCGAGGATGGTAGATCCCGGGCACAATCTCGACGCTGGAACGACCCAGGCGCGGCACGCTCGCGACGGAAAAGGCGGCGCCGTTGCCGTATCGAAAGCACTGGTATCCCGCGACCAGCATCGAGGCAAGGGCCAGAAGGCTCAGGACGACGCGACTTCGGCCGCCCTCCCACGAAACGAGTCAACGAACTCGGCATGCTCGCCTTTCTCAGCTCAGCTCAACTCAACTCAGGCCATGATCCCCTTGACCACTTTGCCGGCGACGTCGGTGAGGCGGTAATAGCGGCCCTGGTGCTTGTAGGTCAACCGTTCGTGGTCGATGCCCAGCAGGTGGAGGATCGTGGCGTGGAAGTCGTTGACGTGGACGCCGTCGCTCGCGACGCTGTAGCCGAACGGATCGGTCGCGCCGTGGGTGATCCCCGGCTTGATCCCGCCGCCGGCCGCCCAGACCGTGAAGCATCGCGGGTGGTGGTCGCGGCCGTAATCGGTGGCCGTCAGTTTCCCCTGGCTGTAATTGGTGCGGCCGAACTCGCCTCCCCACAGCACCAGCGTCTCATCGAGCATGCCCCGCTGTTTCAGGTCCTGGATCAAGGCCGCGCATGCCTGGTCAACCTCACGGCACTGCTGGCGGATGCCGCCGGGCAGGCCGCCGTGATGGTCCCAGCCGGGGTGGTAGAGCTGGATGAACCGAACGTCACGCTCGGCCAAGCGTCGGGCCAGCAAGCAGTTGGCCGCGAATGTGCCCGGGTTTCCGGGAATCCGGTCCGTATCGCTCGAAGACATGATCGGGCTCGTCCGCGAGGCGCGTCACCTCGGGGACGGAGGTTTGCATCCGGTAGGCCATCTCGTACTGGGCGATCCGGGCCTGGATCGCGGGATCGAGCACGGCGTCGTACTCCATCTGGTGCAGCTCGCGCAAGCGGTCGAGCATCTTGCGGCGAGCGGCTGGCGAGACGCCGGGCGGATTCTCGAGGTAAAGCACTGGGTCGGCTCCCGCGCGAAACTGCACCCCTTGGTGCACCGACGGCAGGAACCCATTCCCCCAGAGCCGGGAATACAGCGGCTGGTCGGGCCGCTTGTGACTGATCAGCACGCAGAACGCCGGCAAGTTCTGGTTGGCGGAGCCCAGCCCGTAGCTGAGCCAGGACCCCATCGACGGCCGCCCGGCGATCGTCGAGCCGGTCTGGAAAAAGGTAATCGCCGGGTCGTGGTTGATCGCCTCGGTGAAGAGAGATTTGATGATACAAAGCTCGTCGACAACGCCCGCGGTATGGGGCAGGAGCTCACTGACCGATGGCTCCCGAATTGCCATGCTTGGCAAACTGGAAGATCGAGCCGGCCAGGGGCAAGGTCGCCTGGTTGCCCGACATCCCCGTCAGCCGCTGGCCCATCCGGACCGACTCGGGCAGGTCCTGGCCGTTCATCTGGTTCAAGAGGGGCTTGTGGTCGAACAGGTCGAGCTGGGACGGTCCGCCACTCATGAATAGATAAATGACCCGCTTGGCCCTGGGGGAACGTGGTACGCCTTGAGCACTCCTCCCGAAGCCGGATCGATCAGGCCAGCGGTTGACTCCGGCCGGTTGGATGCGGCACCGGCTTCGGCGCCGGCGGCTTCGGGCTCGCCTAGAAGCGATGCCAGCGCCGCCCCGCCGAGCCCCAGGCTGGTCCGGGAAAAGAAGTGCCGCCGGTTGAGGCGTAAGCCCCAATCATCGCGAAAGCGTGCGAGGTCGTTCATGGATTCCGCCGTGAGTCGTGCCTCGGTTCTGTTTTGCCAATTGTAGCAAGAACCAAGACATTTCGGCGAGCCGGTTCAGACTCCCGCTCTTAAATGCCCTTCGGGTTGGGGATGACCCAGACCGGCCGGATTCCATCGATCATGGGATCCGGCCCACTGATCCAGGGATTGCGTACTTGCGCCAGCGCCTGTACGTCGAAGATCTCGTCGATGCCCGCATGAAACTCCAGCCGTGATACTTCTTGGCCCGTGCCCAGGTCCAGGACCGACACGCCACAGCTCAGCGGAGTCGTCCGCTCCGAGATCGGCAGATTGTCGAAGGTCAATCTTGGAGCCGAGGACGAGCGAAACCTCGAGTAGCCGACGAAGGCGTACCGTCCGGCGAACGCCAGGCCGCGGGCATAGCCGGGCGTCTCGGCGACTGGCTCGACCACGCCCCGCGCTCGATCCGCCCTGACGAGTCGCCCATGGCCCGATTCCAGGAGCCAGAGCTCGCCGTTGTGGATGCGAGGCGAGTGGGGCATCGATAGGCCCCGGACGACCGTCGACTTACTCGCGACGTCGATCACGCAGCCCCCGGCCGCCTTGCCCGGCCGCCAACCTTCTAGAGTGTTGCTCTCACCCAAGGCCGTGACATAAGCTGGCCGGCCCTCATGAACCGCCAGCCCGTTGAGATGGCAACGATCCTCGGCCGCCAGCGCCGTTACGAAGGATGGCTTCCACCTCGGCACGAAATTGTGAACTCCGTTCAGAGTGCACAGGCAAGAGAACAGCGTGTTGACCACCCAGAGCTCGCCCCCACACCATGCGATCTCGTGGGCGTCGATCGGACCGGTATAGCTCGCATGGCGCGGGAGATAGCAGGCGTCATGGGTCCCGGACGGATCGACGAGTGCCGTGAACTGAGGCACGTTGCCGAACTGCCAGATTTGGGTGTCGGCCGCCACGGCGAAGCCGGCTGACTCCGGCCGAATCGCCATGCCCATCGGCCTCGTGAGTTTCCGGTACGATATCACGAGATCCGGGCTGTCCCCGCGCGTGCCGACCACCACGAGCTTGCCCGCCTGATAGGTCGTAATCAATAACGAGAGCCGATGAAGCCCCAGAATCGTGACCAGCGATGGGCTATACTCGTATTCGACCGCGCGCGACGGCCCCGCGCTCTCTCGCTTCGGTTCTTCATTCATGGGATCAACAATCAGGCGACAAGGAGATAGCTGCCGCGGTGCGTGGCCAACCTCCATCGGCCGACCTGCAAGCCTCGAAGGAATCCGTGACGAATGGCGCGAGGATAATCCAAGGAACATTCTCTTGAACAAGTTGCGGCAGTGATTATTCTTGTATAAGTTTTATTATAACCGAATGATACGGCCATCACAAGGGGAACGGTCACATGAGTCCCGCACTGCACCTTTGATCGAACCGCGGTCCGGGCCAGCCATTCGATGCGGGCTCGATTCAATCGAGACGAGCCTGCCAGCCAAGTAATTGAAGAGGTGACGATGAGCAAGAAGAAGCCCTACGACGCGACGGCGCGGAAGCTGATCGAGATGGGACCGCCTGACTGGGCGGCCTATCTGGGCAACCCGGTGGCCGATCCCGATCGAGTCAAGGCGATCGACTCCAACATCTCCACCGTCACCGCCGAGGCCGACAAAGTCCTCTGGATCGAAGACCCCAAGCCCTGGATCATGCACATCGAGCTTCAGGCGGGCCGGGATGTAAACCTGGAGGATCGAGCGCACATGTACAGCGCCTCTTGCACTCTCATCATAAGGTCCCGATCCGGACGGTTCTGGTCTTGCTCAGGCCGGCGGCCGACGGGCCGGAATTGACAGGCGCATGCGAGCAAAAGCACCATGACGGAGAAGTTTACAACTCGTTCCGGTATCATGTGGTGAGGGTCTGGCAACAGCCGGTCGATCTTTTGCTGGCCAGTGGCCTGACAGTGTTGCCGCTGGCGCCGGTCTCCGACGTCAAAGAGGAGAAACTGCCCGAGGTGCTGATCGCCATCTCGGATCGGCTCGCGAAGGAGATCAGCCCAGAAGGAGCAACGACGCTGTGGAACGCGACCCGAATCCTGATGGGATTGCGTTACTCGGAAGAGAAGGTTGATTCGATCATCGAGGGGGTATCCGCCATGCTATTCGGAATCCGTGGGATTGAGGAGTCGTCGGTCTATCAGGGAATTCTGAAAGAAGGGGAGAAGCCATGGGGCGATGAAGGGCCGCGTCGAGGGCGCCGTGGATGAGGCCAGGAAGTTTTTGCTCCGCCTAGGCCTAAAGAAGCTGGGTCCTCCCGATGAGCAAATCAGCGGCCGAATTGCGGAAATCGCGGACTTGGATCGCCTGGAGGTCCTCCTCGATCGGATTCTTGACGTCTCGAGCTGGGATGAATTGCTGGCTTCATAAATAGGTAAGATCACCGTGGGACGAGGATTGGTGTCATGCTAGGTCGCGTGCTGGTTCTTTCGGCGAGTGCGGGTGCGGGTCACCTCCGGGCGGCCGAGGCCATCGAAAAGGCGATCCGCATTCGTGGTGTCGCGTCCGAGGTCCAGCATCTCGACGTGCTCAAATACACTAACCACGTGTTCCGCAACCTCTATTCCAAGGCTTATATCGAGCTGGTCAACAAAGCCCCGGAGGTCCTGGGCTGGTTGTATGACCATCTGGACGATCCCGCCAAGGACGATCCGCTCCGACTGCGCATTCGATCGACTTAATGCAAACCCGTTTGTTCGTTATCTGGAGCGTTACCAGCCCGACGTCGCCATCTGTACCCATTTTCTGCCGTCTGGGATCATCTCGTCGCTGAAAGGCGAGGGAAAAGTGAAGGTCATGAACACGGTGGTGGTCACCGATTTCGACGTTCATGCGATGTGGTTGTGCCGCCATGTCGAGCAGTACTTTGTCGCGATGGAGGAGACCAAGGTCCATTTGCAGGCGCTGGGGGTGCCGGAGTCGCTGGTCACGGTCACGGGGATTCCGATCGATCCGGTTTTCACGGAGCCGAAGGACAAGCGAGCCATGCGGCAAAAGCACGGCCTGGACCAGGACCGGTTCACGATCTTGGTTTCCGCGGGCGGTTTTGGGGTCGGCCCGGTCGGACACCTGATGCAGGCACTCTCTCGCCTGGAGCATCCGGCGCGGGTGGTGGCCGTATGCGGCCGGAATGCGGCGCTCAAGGCTGAGCTGACCGAGGCGGTCAAGAAGATTCCCCAAGCATTCGGCCGTTTCGTTCACGCTGCTGGGATTCACGACCGAGATGGATGAGCTGATGACAGCGGCCGACCTGTTCGTGGGCAAGCCGGGAGGGCTGACGACCTCGGAAGCGCTGGCCAAGGGGCTTCCCATGGTGATCATCAACCCCATTCCCGGTCAGGAGGAGCGGAATTCCGACCACCTGCTGGAACAAGGGGCCGCGATTCGTTGCAACAATCTGCCCGCCCTGGCTTACAAGATCGACACGCTCATCGATACACCCGGAAAACTCGCCCGGATGAGAGAAAATGCGCGATCGATGGGGAATCCCGACGCAGCGTTCGCCGTGATCGATCGGCTGCTCGCGATCTGCCAGCCGTGCGCCGGCTCGGGGAGCGGGATCTCTCGATACGCGAGAACGCGAGGGAAGTGAATGTGCGACGATTGGGCGATTGAAGCCGTCGATCCTCGTGGCGGCGTTGCCATGACGCTGATCGCCGCGCTCATCCAAGAGCTGACGCGGATATACCCGGACGAGGATGGCACGGGGAACTTCGCACCGGCGGACGTGTTGGTGGCTCGGAGTGGCGTTTCTGGTCGGCCGTTTGGGAGACCAACCCGTGGCATGCGGCGCCTACCGGCCCATGGGCCCGGATGTCGCCGAGATCAAGCGAATGTACGTCGTTCCCGACTACCGCCGCTGCGGCTTGGGCCATCGAATCCTCCAAGAACTCGAGACACGCGCTCGCCGCGACGGTTATTCGCGGGCTCGGCTGGAGACGGGCCTCTTACAGCCCGAAGCGATCCGGCTTTACGAGCGGGCAGGCTACCACCGGATCGACTGTTATGGCATCTACGTGGGAAACCCCCGAAGCGTCTGCTTTGAGAAAGTCTTGGAATAAGAGAGAGGGGAAGATAAAACCACTGCGATTCCGATGGTCAATAATGGTACCGTGCTTGGAGAAACTCGATGCGGTTGCCTCTGACGATATAGACCAGGCGATGTTCTCCCGTGATTCGCCGCGACCAAGCTCCAGCCAGCTCGTGCTTGAGCAATTCGGGCTTACCCACTCCGGTGAAGGGTTCACGCAGCGTAGCCTCGACGAGTTCCAGTAAGCGGAGGGCGACTCGTCGCTCGTTTTCGATCCACCAGCGAAGATCCTCGCGGAACTCCGGTTGAAACACGGCCTCTCGGGGAGCCGGTGCCGGCTCGGATTCTTCGGCGGGTCACCGCGTTTCGCCAAGGTCGAGCTCCCGCCGAAGGTTGTCCACGGTCTCCGATGGAAGGTTCTCGTTCTGAGCCCGTGCCAGCGCGCTTGAGGAGCCGCTCGGCATTCTTGGGAGAACGCAACAGATGAGCCGTCTCCATCAAGCCGCGGAGCTCGTCGGCGGCGACCAGCGCGACATCTTCGCCGCCGGGACGGTGAATGATGATCGGCTCCCGGGTGGAGATCGCCTCCTCGCAGAGGGCCGCCAAATTGGCACGCGCGTGGGTATAGGAAATTTCTGTCGGCATCAAAGACTCCCCATGAAATGTCCGGCCATCTTGTCTTTTTTCGGAAAGTCGGTTCGATCGAATGCCATATCCTAGCCGTTCTCTGAGACCTTCCGACCACCAACTGGGCCGAAATCTGAGCTCGAGCTGGAGACGGCGGCAGGCGATGGCGAAGGCTCGACGCGGCTGGGTAGGTGGTATTCTGGCGGTTCAAGACGACTGCTTTGCGCCGGCGGGAGTCGGTCGGGAACGTCATTGGGGAGATCGATCATGAGTGGCCTGCGATATCGTGTCGGACTTTGTCTGGTTGGTGCTGGCTTGGACTCCACTCGGGGCTTGGGCTGGAGACCAGCCCACGGTGGTCTTGAGCGATTATTTTCCGACGACGGAAGAGCAGGGGGGCTGGCGGTCCTTGCTTCCCGCCGAGGGTGAACCCGACGACACGGCGAAAGCGCGGATCCGCGAGATTGCCGGGGTGGATTGGACTGCCCTCAAGGCGGCATGGGAACACAACGCCAGTGCTCCGGGGGCGACCGGGCTCCTGGTCATTCGCCGGGGCCATGTGGTCGGTGAGTGGTACAAAGGGGGCGACCGGACCACGGCCTTCAACATCTATTCCAGCTCGAAGTCGTACACCAGCACGGCGTTTGGCCTGATCCTTTCGGACTTCGGCAACGGCCCGCTGCCTGGCGGGAAAACGCTGTCGCTCGACACCAAGGTCTGCAACCCCGAGTGGATTCCCGAGTCGCTGCCGTTGCCCGATCCGCGCAAGGCCGAGATCACGGTCCGGAACTTCTTGAACATGGCCTCGGGCCTGGACGTGCAAAACCCGCCGGTCGATAATCATCCGTTCGAGTGGTCGCTGGGTCACGTCGCCGGCTCGCCGATGATCAAACTCTTGAACGAACCGGGAGCGGGTTTTCACTATAGCAACGCCGGGGTTGCCCACCTGGTGCTTTTATTTCACCGGGCGGCGGGCGAGGATCTGTTTCCGTTCTTGAAGCGGCGGCTGTTCGAGCCGATCGGGCTGACGCAAGTGCGTTGGACCCAGATCGGCGGCCCAGACAGCGGCACGGGGGCGATCGGTCCGTTCAGCCAGGGGTACAGCGGCATCTTCACCAACCCTCGCCAGCACGCCCGGTTTTGTTACCTGGCGCTGCATCGGGGTGAATGGGCCGGCCAGCGGATCGTGCCGGCGTCGTACTATGACTTCGCCTGGAAGGGGACCTCGGTCAAGGCCGACTACGGTGGCCAGTGGTGGACCGCTCCCCGCGTGCCCGGGCGCCCGAGCGACCTGGTCATGACCCTGGGCCGCAACCACAACGACGGCTTTGTCGTCCCCAGCCTGGACCTGGTGTTCGTCCGGCTCGGCGATGGCGGCACGTTCCCCAAGGACTTTGAGAAAGACCTGGTCCTCAAGGTGCTGGCGGCGGTGAAGTGAGTACGAAGCGGTGAAGCAAGCTCAGCCGTTCTCCTCATCCGCGGGCGGACCCGGCGCGTCGGTCCAGCCCACGTCGAGGTTCCACTGCCGGGTCGCCTCTTTGTATTGTTGTGCCAGGCGGCCCATGTCCGCGCCTCTGTGGCGGCGGTCGCCGTCCTTGGGACGCTTCGGGGACGCCGGGCTTTTCAGCCTCCGGTCGATTGAAGACAGTTTTCGACGCTTCTTCTCGGATGCCATGATCGCCGACTCCGATTTGCAACCGCCAGCCAAGGAAAGTCTCACTGAGCGTGCCGACACTTTTCGCGGCGGTGAGGTTCGCGCATCGAGGGAGACAAGATCCTATGGTACACTCCTTGGTGCCTCGAGAGACAACAGCGGCTCGGCGGGACCAAGGCAAACTATGGACTACGAAAAGCTCGGGCTATTTTATCTCGGTAAGACCTATGATATGCAGGAGCGCAAGGTCCAGCCCAACCTGCTGCTCTACGAGTCGAAGGACCTGACCACACACGCGGTTTGCTTGGGGATGACCGGCAGCGGCAAGACCGGGCTGGGGATCGCCTTGCTGGAAGAGGCGGCCATCGACGGCATCCCGGTGATCGCGATCGATCCCAAGGGCGACATGGGCAACCTGCTCTTGGGCTTCCCCGAGCTGCGTCCGGAGGACTTCCGTCCGTGGGTCGATCCCGACGAGGCGGGCCGGCGAGGGCTCACGGTCGACCAGTTCGCGGCCAAGACGGCCGACCAGTGGCGTGAGGGACTGGCCTCCTGGGATCAGGATGGCGCCCGGATCGCCCGGCTACGCGACGCGGTCGACATGGCAATCTATACCCCGGGAAGCAGTGCGGGACTGCCACTGACCGTGCTCCGCTCATTCGAGGCTCCGCCGCCGGCCTTGGTCAATCAGGCCGAGGCTTATCGCGAGCGAGTCGGCTCGGCCGTCTCCGGCCTGCTGGCGCTCCTGGGTATTGTCGTCGAACCGATCTCCAGCCGAGAGCACATCCTGCTGGCGAATGTGCTGGATCACTCCTGGCGCGCGGGCAAGAACCTGGACATGGCGGGCTTGATCCATGCTGTCCAGTCGCCGCCGTTCGAGAAAGTCGGCGTCATGGACGTCGAGACGTTTTTCCCGGCCAAGGACCGCTTCGGTCTGGCGATGAAACTGAACAATCTGCTGGCCTCGCCCAGCTTCGCCGCGTGGATGGAAGGCGAACCGCTGGACGTCGGCGGGTTGCTCCACACGCGTGAGGGAAAGCCGCGGCTGTCGATCATGTCGATTGCGCATCTGTCCGATAACGAGCGGATGTTCTTCGTCACGATCCTGTTGAACGAGGTGCTGGCCTGGGTTCGCACCCAGCCGGGCACATCAAGCCTGCGGGCGATCCTCTACATGGACGAGATCTTCGGTTATTTTCCCCCTACGGCCAACCCGCCGTCGAAAGTACCGATGCTCACTTTGCTCAAGCAGGCGCGTGCGTTTGGCGTGGGGGTTGTGCTGGCGACCCAGAACCCGGTCGACCTCGACTACAAAGGGCTGTCCAACGCGGGGACGTGGTTCCTGGGCCGCTTGCAGACCCAGCGCGATAAGGATCGCGTGCTGGAAGGACTCGAGGGGGCCTCGACCGCGGCCGGGCACGCATTCAACCGCAAGAAAATGGACGAGATCCTCTCGGGGTTGGGCAACCGCGTCTTTGTGATGAACAATGTGCACAACGACCAGCCCGTGGTGTTCCAGACCCGGTGGGCGCTGTCGTACCTGCGAGGTCCGCTCACTCGCGAGCAGATCCAGACCCTGATGGCCACTCGCAAGCAGATCCCGGCAGCCTGCGCCGCCGGGAGCTGCCGATCCCGTTGCGGCTGTCCCTTCGGTTTCCGTTCTCCCATCCTCGGTTTCCGGCGGCGATCGCCCGGTTGTGCCGCCAGACGTGCCCGCTTTTTACGTGCCCCGGCGCGGTTCGCTGAAGGCCGGGGAGTCGTTGCTCTATCGCCCCGCGATCCTGGGCGTGGCCCGGCTCCACTACGCCGACAAGAAGAGCCGGCGTGGACCACTGGGAAACCCTGGCACTGGTCGAGCGGGTCCACGATGAAATGCCGGCGGAGGTCTGGAGTGAAAGCGAGCCGTTCGACGACCACGTTCCAGAGCTGGACAAGGCACCCGAGGCCGGTGCTCGCTTCGCGTCCTTGCCTGCCGAGCTGGCTCGAGGCAAGAGTTACGCCGAGTGGACCAAATCCCTGAAGAACTACCTTTACCGCGAGCGGACTTTGCAGGTGTGGACTTGTCCGGAGCTCAAGACGTTTTCCGAGGCCGTGGAGTCGGAGCGGGAGTTCCGGGTCCGGCTGGTCCAGGCGTCGCGCGAAAGCGCGATCAGGAAGTCGAGGTCGTGCGGACCAAGTACGCGCCCAAGCTGGCGGCGCTCCAGGAGAAGATCCGCCTTGCGTACGAGAAGCTAGGCGCGAACAGGCCCAGGCAAGCCGATCGACCTGGGACGCCACCATTGCGATGGGCAGCTCGGTCCTGGGTGCGTTGATGGGCCGCAAGACCATCAGCAAGACCAACCTGAGCAAGGCAACCACCGCCGCAAAAGCCGCCGGCCGGGCTATGCAACAACGCGGCGACGTCAGCCAGGCCGGGGACTCGCTCGAAGTCTTGCAGCGGAAGTACGCCGCTCTCCAAGTCGAGTTTCAATCCAAGATCGAGGAGATCCACGCCGCACTGCGGCCCGAGGCCCTTGAGCTCGAGCCGCTTTCGCTTCGGCCCAAGAAAACGGATATCACCGTCGAGAAAGTCGTCCTGGCCTGGATGCCGTATCTCGTCGCGGCCGAGGGGAAGCTGGAGCCGGCGTATTAAGACCGCCACCATCACCGAGAACGAAGTCCTCACCAGCCTCAACAAGCCGGATGAGTTCATTCTGGCCGTGGTGATCATTGAGCAGGACTCGACGGAGGTTCGGTATTGCCGCACTCCATTCGAGAGGGAGCCCGACTTCAAGGCGACCAGCGTCAACTACGACCTGATCCAGTTGGTGGCCCAGCGCGGGAGCCAGCATGAGCAAAGCACGCAAGAAGGGCACTAAACAAAGCCCTGTCCGGCAAACGAGCGCGATTCAGCCCGCGCAAGGCGACTTTGACGAAGTCCTTCGGCTGATCGACGCCGCGCGGACACGCGCCGTTGCCGCCGTCAACACCACGCTCATCGAGCTTTACTGGAGCATCGGCGAGTACATCAGCCGGAAAATTGCCGACGACGGGTGGGGTAAGGGCACGGTTGAATCACTGGCTCAGCACATCCAAAGTCGGCATCCGAACGCCCGTGGTTATTCGGCCAGCAATCTCTGGCGAATGTCACAGTTTTTCGAGACTCCTCACGGATCTCCACCGAATCTTGGGTGCCACTGGTCGTACCCGACCAGTGCGTTCGGCCAAGCAGTATGGGCACTGGTCGGGTACGACCAGTGGCACCCGAAATCTGTCCTAACTGCTTGTCGATTAATTCTTTGCTATGAATTGTGGTGGAGATCGGCGAGGAGTCTCCTTTTTCTCGCGGTGCTTGCGGCGCATCCCAAGGCACCCCTTTTCTGCGCCGTGGACAATGCCGACCATGGGTTGAATCCCGGTTTGGCGAAAGTGCTCATGAAGAACTTTGCCGACTGGGTCTTGAGTAGCCCGCACGAGCGGCAAATCCTGATGACCAGTCACAATCCCGCGGTCCTGGATGGGCTTCCCTTGCAGGACGACAGGGTTCGACTGTTTACAGTCGATCGTGACAACCACGGAAAGACCATTATGAAGCGGGTTGTGGTTGATAAGAGGCTCGTGGAAATGGCCTCGCAGGGATGGACCCTGTCTCGACTCTGGATGAACAAACTCATCGGGGGCATGCCCGATGTCAAGCACGATGAGGATTGCTCTGGTAGCTGAAGGCGTCCCTGACTACCGGGTGCTGAGAGCACCCATCGAGTCAAGGCTTGGCGGCCGGCATTTGATCTGAAGTATTCTTTCGATCGCCCTGTCGCAGCCCAGTAGACTCCACGCCCTGTCGACGGCACACTGACCGTGGGCGATCCGATATCTCGAAAGCTGGCGTTTCTCTTGATCGGTTCACTGCCCGCGCTGGCGGCTGCGGCGAAGCGCGTGGGCTGAGGATGGTGGCCAAACGCGACTTGCGCAACCCTCAATAATGGCCGATGTGAACGCCGATCCGGCTCCGAGCGGTTACCTCGGAAGCGGGATGAGTTATGCCGAAGGAGGACTTTATGGCGAGATCTGAATCTCGAGGACAGCATACAGAGAAGAAGAGGCGCTCTCCTGCCGCCGGGTCGGCCAAGGGCAATCCGGCAAACTGGGACAACAAGATCGAAAAGCACCTCCGCGCGAAATCTCGGGGGGAGCTGGCCGACCTTGTCTGGTCCTTGACGCGACGCTTTCCCGAAATCTATCAGGAGTTTCGCGAGCGGATCGCACTTCAGGAAGGGGACGTCGATCGACTGGTCGAGGAGGCTCGCGACGAGATCCGGGACGTCACGTCCGAGCCGGCCTGGCAAAACCACTGGAATGATGAAGGGCACATCCCCGACTACAGCCGCATCCGGCATCGCTTCGAACGGCTGCTGGAACTCGGCCATGCCGATGAGGTTGTGTCACTGGGTCGGGAGTTCATCGAACAGGGCATGAGACAGGTGAGTGGAGCTCATGACCAGGGTGAAACAGCGACGGCATTCGCCGAATGTCTCCCGGTAGTCTTTCAGGCCGTGACGCGTTCGAGCCTCTCCGGCCCGGAAAAGATTCTGTTCGCGATCGATGCCGAACGGGCTGACGATCGTGAGGTGGTCGGCGACGCGAGTGGGGAGATCCTCGACGGCACCTGGAAGCCCGAGGACTGGTCGGAAGTGGCAGACACCTTGGCCGGACGACTGAAGGCCGCTGCCCGAGGGGAGACGGAGGCGGAGAGCTTTTCACGCAATTATCAGCGCGACGGGATCACCAATTGGATCGCTACGGCATTGCGTGAAGCCGGCCGCGCTGAAGAACTGCAGACGCTCTACGAATCCGAAGCCCGAGTCACGGGGAGCTACAAACGGCTCATCGATTACCTGCTGGAGACAGGTCGCTACGACGACGCCGAACGCTGGGCGAAGGAGGGGATCACCGCGACGAGCGAGAAGTATCCGGGCATTGCGGATCAACTGGCCAACGAATCTTTGTAAGCTCGCCGCAAAGCGCGAACAATGGGACGTGGTGGCCGCGCATGCCGCGCGACCGTTCTTCGAACAACCGAGCCCGGCCAGGTTCGACGAGCTGATGAAGGCCGCTGGCAAGGCCGGGGTCGATGAGCCCGTCCGCGCCGCGGCTTTACACTTTCTCGAAACAGGAGTCGCGCCGTTTGAGGTGATCGCTCCGGCCCCGGCGGCCACCAGCCAGCCCACCACGTCCTGGGTCAAGAAGCGATTAGGCACGACCCGGCCGGCAGCGTCATCCCCGGAACCGAAAGCGCCTGTTCGACTGAAGACTGACCCCGCGTGGCCACTGCCGATGCCCGATTACCTCATCCCTCTCTGGAACAGGCCAAATCGGTACGACCCCGCGCCGCGTCCCCATCTGGGAGTTCTGCTGGACATGGCGATCGCCGCACAACGGCCGGACGAGGTGCTCCGTTGGTTCGACACGATGCTCGCCCTGCACAAGAAAAGCCCAGGGGCTCACAACCGTCCCTTGAACTACAGCGACCGCGTCGCGGCCGCGGTGTCGATCGCATACCCGGAACGAGCGATCGAGATCTACCTGGCCGCGCTGAACGCCCAGCTTCCCATCGCCGAGTATTCCGCCTACGAGAACGCCACCGGCTACTTGAAGAAGCTCCGTCCGATATACGAGGCGCTCGACCGCGCCGGCGAATGGACCGCACTACTGGCCTCGATCCGAGAAAAGTATCGAAATCGACCGCGCTTCATGGTCCTCCTGGACAATCTTGATGGCCAGACCATCTTTCGTTCGAGCGGTCGAAAAGGTTGAGCAGAAAGGGGTCAGTTGAGCACAAAGGGGTCAGGAGCCGTTGTTCGGCTGTTTTCGTGGTCGGCCTCTGGGCCGGAGCGATGACTCCAGACCCACCCTCGCGGCTACCTCGGCCTGCCACCACTCCGATCCGAACGGTTGACCTCGATGCATGCTGCGGAGTATCGCCTCCTCGTCCTTCGGGCCCAACGGCCGGTTCACCTGCGCCGTCCAATCCTCCGTCGCGCGACCGAGTTCGCCCGTAGCGCGTTTTGTCCGACGTAGCGGCACGCAATCAGAACGTACCCGACGCCTTTTCTCGACGTTTTCTCGGCCCGGGAATCAATCAGTACCAACTTCTCATGACTCCGGCATCACTCCCCAGCTTGTTTCAAGGCATTCGCGATCACGCTGTCTTTCACGTAAAGACCAACGCGGTGCAGATCCTCGATGATCGGTCGCGCTTCCGCAATTCGACCGATTCGCTTCGCGAGGATGACCAGGCCAACCGTGCCCAGGACCGGGATGCCGTGCGCCTCGGCACATCGCCGTCCGGCCCGATCGTCGATCACCACCTCGCAGCCGGGATCTTGTAGTGCGACTGCGAGGACAGACTCTTCCCCCGGATCGAGGTTCCATTGACTCAGAGATTCGAGGATCGGAGACGAGGGCATCACGACACTCCAACCGGCGTCGTGGATCGCCCGGACAGCCGGGTCGGCAGGTCCCAGATGCGAGACCTCTTGGAGTACGGGCATCGGAACGATCACTTCGACGTTTTCGGCATCGAGCAAGTCAATCCGGCCGATCTTGCTCAGGAGGATGAGCGGTGATGCGTTGACGATGCGCTTGGTAGGCACGTTCCACTTCCTCCGTCAATTCCTCGGCGGTCACCTGGCAGGCGGGGACCTCGGCACGTCCGAGTGCCTGGATGAACTCCCAGCGGCTCAGACCGGAGATCTCGGCACTTGCCCCTGCGAAACCAGGCCGCGGTTGTACAGATGGATCGCCGCCGCAAGACGGATCTCTCGGTCGAGCTCATCGGGACTCGTGGCCGAGCTCTTCCAGGAGCGCGTCAGGGACCTGGACTGTAATCGTCATGGTTTCTCCTCGTTATCATGCTGGGCACAAGTTGAAACAAAACCATCCCGAGCTTGAACGGAGTCTCAGCCACAGAGCGAACACGGATTGAACACGGATTCTTTTCGGACGGACCGGCTATGTCCAAACAATCGTCTTGTGTCGAATGGAGGGACAGAGCGTCAGACCTACCGATAACTATAAACGTCCGTGTCTAGTTCTTCAGCCTGCCGTCCCTCACGCTCGAAAAACGTCGCTAGGATAAAACACGAAGGATGGGCACTTTATAGAGGGAATAAAGGGCTCAGGAGCCGTTGTTCGGTTGTTTTCGTGGTCGGCCTCTGGGCCGGAGCAACGACTCCAGACCCAGCCTCGCCGCTACCTCGGACTGCCACGACTCCGAACCGAACGGTTGACCTCGATGTATGCTGCGGAGTATCGCCTCCTCCTCCGTCGGGCGGAACGGCCGGTTCACCCGCGCCGTCCAATCGTGCGGGCGTTTGATCGGCCAAGGCGTCAAAGTCGGTCGCTCCGCCCCGTCCTTGGTCCGACGAGCCCAGAGGCTCCCCCATTTCCACTCCTCCGCGCGCTCGACCAAGTCCGCCCGCAGCGCGTTCTGTTCGACGTAGCGGCACGCTGTGAGAAAATGCTCGTCCGCCTGGACCGGGAACGACTTGTACCGGCCTTGATACAGGTGCCCGGTGCCGGCCGTCCCGTGCCGGGCGTGCCAGGCGCTGGGTGTGGGTCATCGTCAGCCAGCGCATGAAGGTGGAAAGGTCGCCATCCTCGCGGGGCCACAACAGCAACTGGAAGTGGTCGGGCATCAGGCAGTAGGATAGCAGTCGCATGTCGAAGCGGGCGACGGCCTGCTGCAGGACTCGCTCGAACGCGGCATAGTCGTCTTCATCGTCGAAGAGAGCCAGTCGCGCATTAGCCCGGTTGAGGGCATGGTAGATCAGGTCACCTTCCGCGGCACGTCGTGGTCTTGGCATATCCTGACGATAACGCGGCGCAAGCCAGATGTCAAGAACGGCTTCTGACCCGTTTCTTCAAGCACACCAGCCCAAGAAAGCCCGTCGCCAACAACAGCCATGTCGAAGGCTCTGGCACCAGTGCCAGTGCCTGCGGTCCGCCGCCAATGGCGTCGCCGACGCCGTAGGTCTCCGTGAGCCAATAGCCGTCTGCCTGATCGTATGCGAATATGGTCCATCCGGTCACCAGGCCGGTGGTGTTTTCCGTGAAGTTGTAATCTGAGCCTTGCTCCATGAGGTCGGTGCCGCCTGCACCTTCGGACAGCAGGATGCCACCGTTTGTGCTGGCCCAGCTATTGCCGAACGGATCGGTCATAACCTGCGAGATGCTCCACTTCGGATCGTTTTCGCTCAGGCCGAGGTTTCCGGCGTACAATGGAGAGTTCGTAAAGATTTCCAGCTTGCTGATGTCACCGCCAAAGTTGCCGGAGAACAGAAATTTCGCCGCGTCGAATACTGGCCCGGCGACGATGTTCACAAGCTGCGCGGCAGGCAGACTAATCGCCTCGATGTCGGTGATTCTGGTTTGCGGCGCCGCGGCTCCCAACAGTCCGCTCGCGTAGGGCCCGTTCCCTCCGGTAATCTGGCCCAGCGCGTTGACCTGCATCGTGCTGTAGAGGTTATTGGCGCCGTAGAATGAATTCACGTTGGTCGGCAGCGGCGTCGCGCCCGCCGCTTGAAGTTTGTTGTACGCGTTGGCGGTCACGTCGGCCTGAGTAATGCCGCCGTTGCGGTTCCCCGCGTTGGCCGGAATCGCATCGGGATCGGAGTACTGGATGGTATTAGCGCCAGCGACGCCCGCGCCCGCCACTTGATGGAAGCCCCACCAGAATCCCGTAGCGGTTGCACCGGCTGTAACTGCTTTATCCCATGCAGCGTTGCCGGGGTTTGGGTTCGGGTTTCCTACCCCCACATAGCCGAGCCTGATATCGGTGGTGATCGCCGCTAACGGCTGAAGGGCGGCCGGCAGGTTTGCGCTGTGCTCGTCAACTGCTGGTAAAGTGTGAACGTATTGGGTGTGATATTCTTCCAGCCCGCGACCGTATTGACCTGTACTTGGCCGTTGAGCAGCGTTTGGTACTGGGTATCCACCAGGCCGAACAGCCCGAGGTTAGCGACACCCACTCCCTGGATGTTCAGATAATTGGTGAGGGAGCCCGCGGCAACCAAGGCCGGTATTGCGGTGTTGTCGGCCGCGTTCACCCAGGTCCCTGCCGAGGTCAGCGCTGTCCCGGTGCCTGGATTGGTGCCCGGCGCGCCGGCGCGCCGAACAGCCAGACATTGTTGTTGTCGAAAGGATGGACGCCGGCGACCGTGAGCGCCTCCCACGGATAAAGCGCATCCAGATACGATACATATTGGCAATATCCCCCGTCTGGCTTCCATATCGGGTCCGCAGAGGGCGTAGGCGACGTCGGCCCCGGCGTTCCGTCCGGATATAGTCCGCCGTTGGCTCCCTGGTGCTGATAGAACGCTGGAATCATGGTCTGGACAACGTTGTTGTTCTGCGCTACGGCTCGCCCGGGACCGGCAAGCACAACGCACGCCGCCAGCGCTGCAGCCGCAACTGGCACCGAGACGGAACGCGGGATGAAGCGGCTGGGTACGGTGTTCACGAGGTTTTCCTCCTAGCTCTCGTTTTCACGTGTTATGATTGGTCGAGGCGAGCAACACGAATCGCCGGACGACCGAACGGCCCACGAATCGATCGGATTCCTCTGCGTGGAGAGGATCGATCGGCCAATTCCGTGTATTAGATCATGCTGCGCCGCAATTACAACTAAAAAGTCGAGGTCAGGAATTGTGTTGTTTTTTTGCGATTCTGCTTCGGGAAGACCGGATCAATCCGGCAAGGAAAGGCCCGATACTCGCGGAGGAAACGCGAGCCTGCGTCGTCGTCGGGCCTCCGTGAGTCAGGCACGACCAATCGGTGGTCTCAATCGGCGATGTAGCGAAACTTGTACCGACCTTCCGGGGCGACGTCTCCGCTCACGTAGAAGTCCAGGATATCTCCTGGATGCTGGACGTTGTCGGTCCACTTGAAGTCGATCGCCAGGCCGCCTGGGCCTTCGGGGATGCCGATCGCGGGTCGAGGGATGGCCAACTGCAGCTCGGTCCCCGAGACCCGGGCGCGGACCTTCCCGACCTTCTCCCACCTCCATCCGCCGGCGTTCCGTTCCAGCCAGGTTGTCCCATCGGCTTCGACGGTCCGGTTGATGATGAAGTCGAAGCCTTCCCAGCCCGTCCGGGGATCGCGGTCGGCGTCGATCAGAAGTTCCATCCAGTTCCGGCCGGTCCGGGCGGTCAGGTCGGCCCGCGTCCGGGCGTAGAAGAAGACGTGTCTTATCGTCCCGGGCGACTTTGCAAGCCACCAGGTCGTTGCGGCCGGATCGGTTGACGTAGTGCGTCCCTCCCGCGCCGTCGTGATCGCGAGGGCTCGTATCGCCCGCGTCGTCGAGGAACTCGGGCGCCACGTCCTTCCAGCTTTCAAAGCCCCCATCGAGATCGATCGACCTCGGGCTCGAAGCCTTCGGAATCGCCGAGATCCCCTTATATCGACGGACGTTCGCCGCGAGCTGATAATAGTAGTTGTCGCCGTGGCCGCCCTTCATCGGCTCGATGTCCCGGCTGTACTCCCGATCGAACTGGTCGACGAATTCGACCGTGGAGTCGGGCTTGCCCCATCGGCCGGCGACCCACTCGTTCCAGCCGGTGACCATCGCGAACGGCGGGTCGAGGTCGAAGGCCCGCTTCCATTGCTCCTGGAAGTTCCCGCCCCGATCCAGGGCGCCTGGCGCCGTATCCGCGGCGCCGTCGTGGAAGCTCCTCCCCCGTGCGTTGCCGACGCTCATGTTTGTCGGTCGGCCGTCGCTCGCGCGGAGGTTCTGCGCCACCGAGACGTTGACCTGCTCGGCGCCGCCGGGATCATCGGTGTATCCGTAGCACTGCGGGTAGGTCGCCTCCCAGTGCCAAGCGTAAGGGGTGTTGACCAGCCTGTCCGGCCAGTGGGCCCTGCGAAGCGTGAAGAATTCCCGAAGCTCCGCATCGGCCTGGGTCGGGTCGCAGATCATCAGCGGCTTGCCTCGCCAGACGAACCAGAGGTCGCGGAACTTGCCCGGTGCGTAGAGGTCGCGATAGACTTGCCGCCCGGTCTCACCCGCATTGGTGTTCATCATGAACGCGATCCGGGGAGTCCGCCCGCCCGATTTGCGGATCCCCAGGAACACCTCGCAGAGCCTGGAGTAAACATCGGGATAAGTCTCGGTGTTGGTGGTATCGAAGATGAGCGTGTCGACCCCGGCGTCCGCCAGCAGCCGGGCATGACGGCGGATCACCCAGGGGTCCGTGCTCTGGTAGTAGCCGTAAAGGGGCTCGCCCCAGTAATGGTACATGCCGATCGGCCCCCACAACGCGGAGCCGCGGGTGGTGGATCGCGTCCGGATCGCGTGCCAGGATCGTGGAGATATCGTAAGGGCCGTCTCCCTCGGGTCGCTTCCCCGCGCGGTTGTCGTGCCAGAGGAAGTAGAACATCCCCACGAACCGATCCGGTCGAGGTCCCGACACCTCGCCCGGCATCGGCAACGCGCGCCCCAGCCCGTCCGTCGCCGGCAATGGGAGGACCGGGGCAGCGACCGACTCGACGCCCTGTGCCATGCTCGACGAGGTGATCAGGAGAACGAGAGAAAACACCAGCCCGGCGACCGGCCCGCGCTCGAGCTCCTGGTTGCGTTGCCATTGACGCCACTTCATGAACGCCTCTCGCCATGAGACGATGATCTGCACCACCTCGACGGTCCCGGGGGATCGTTACGGCTCCTGCGAGTAATACATGTCGTAGAACGGTTCGTTCGGGTCGAAGGAATCCTTCCGCCAGGGGAGCGTCCAGATCTCATTTCCCTTCCACGAGACCTTGACCTCGAATGAGGTCATCGGGGCCAGGGCATACTCCCATCGGAAGCCGCCGGCCGGGTTGGGGCGGGACTCGATCATGAGGAACACCTCGGGGTCGGTCCCGATCGCGAAGGCGAACAAGGCACCCTCCTCGACCCCCGAACCGGCCTTGCCGTAGCGGTGCCAGGGCTTCGGCAGGAGCCGGAGCGTGGCTCCATCCCGCGCCCAGGAAATTATCGGTGGCCGAGAACTCCTCGGCCATGGCTCGGAGCTGGCGGAACCGGGCTTGGGGGGTTGCCGCCGGTGCGGGGGCCTCCGGCACGGGTCGGAACGCGAGGCCGGGCCCGGGCCGCCATACCGCTCTGCGGCCAACCTCGGCCACGATCGGGCCAGCCGACAGCGACGTCCAGTCGTGGATCCAGTATCCCGTGGGGGCTCGGAACATCTGGATCGTCGCCTCGGGCCGGCCGGTCGCGGGATCGGTCCAGAGGAAGATCGCGCTGTCCTTGACCTGCGACACCGGGTTGTCAAGCCGGAAGATCGGATCGGCGATGAGTCGGAACGGCGGCGATCCGGCGGCCGTCCGGTGGATGCGGTAAGGGGTCACCGAGTCCTTCATGTAGGCCAGCCGCACGGCGGAGTCCTTCGAGAACGGCGGTCCCGCTCGCAGTTCGGGATGCTGGGCAAGCATGACAGCCAGGACGAATGTGCTCACCATCACGGGTCACTCCTCGACAGGACCACTCGAACAATCCAGCCGGCCGGGTGCCGGCCGGTCGAACAGGAAATACGGATTCCTCCATCCTGCGGTTGGCGGGCGATCAGGCATGGTGGGCAACCATCGTTCGAGATCGGAGCGTCAGATCACTTGTCTTACAATTGTAACGGTGTCTGCTCGACCTTTCCAGACCAGCCCGAGGCCGGTCAATCTGTGGTAACCGCATCTACGTGTCGATGGATTCCCCGCCGTGCGGTTCGGGGGAGGCAGACGGCAACGCAGCGAGTGTCCCCACTTCGGCGTCGTTAATGGTGTGGGGCAGGTTTCTTAATCCGCCGGCGTCATTGAAAGTGTGGGGCGGGTTTCGTAACCCGCCTCGATGCGTCAAGGAGGGAACCAGCGGGTTCGGAAACCCGCTCCACGGGTTTTTGCTATCCACGTCCCCGTGTGGGGCGGGTTTTTTAACCCGCCTGGATGCGTCGAGGAGAGAACCAGCGGGTTAGGAAACCCGCTCCACGGGTTTCGCTATCCACGTCCCCGGTTCGCAACACCTTTTTGAGGCCCGAGGACGTCCGGATTTTTTTCCGGATAGATCGAAGGGGAAGAGCTCGAAGGGGACGTAGTCTCTGAAGTGACACCACCTGGTCACTCCGGGCGCATGACTCGAAAGTTCTCCAGCGTGACGATAAACGGCTCCCGAGACGAGCTGATTGCGGCGACGCCGAGTTTGAGCTTGGCTGGGAAGGGAACCGTAGAAACACCCCATTCGACGATCCTCCTCGACGACCGATCCGGCCGCGAGATGGCATCATCGCCCGGACGGATCAGTGTGGCTAACGGCCGCGCGTCTTCCCGGGAAACTAAGCGCACTCCTGCCGCTCTCTTCTTTCGTAGAACCACAGGGCGACCGTCCCACCCACCAGGCCAGCGAGGAGGGCGATGAGGGAGTGGCCGACACGACTAAACTCTTCCGCATTCGCCGCCCCAGGCAGCATGGCCCGCCAGCGGTTAGCGGGCGCTGGTAATATGCTGCTGAAGAACACTGTAGGAGGAGACTGTAAGGTGGAATTCTTCAAGGCCGAGGCTGTGCTCCTGATATCTCCATACTCGCTTGTGAGCTTCGCTTTAAGAGCAACGAGCGCGGGATCATTTGGGTCTTTTGTCTGCTGGGAAGAATTCTGCAATTGCCTTCGTGTCCTCTGGTATGTAATCAGCGATGCTCGAAAGGCCCCTCGGTCAGACACTGCAACCTGTGAATGAACGTAGGCTAGGAGCTGCGTAGTCAACAACTTAGGCGAGATTTCCGTTGAAACGCCTGGTGCGAACACCAACACCAGGTAGCCGCCGGCGAACACCCAGAAGCCCGTCCACCAATACCGTTCGCTGCCACGCGAGATGACGGCACCGATCACGGCGACCCCGACTGCGGCCAAGGCGAGCTGCATCATCAGTCCAGCCCAGATTCCATTGGCGTTCCTCAGCGCCGCCAGGCCAATGGCGGAGACGAGGATCACGGCCATGAGAGTGCGGATTGTGAAGCGGTGCACCGTGCCTCCTGGTGAAGAAGTTTGAGGTACGCGCTCACTTCCTCAGAAGTCCGAGGAAACTCTCGATCTCATCGTGGACTCGCGGGGTGTGGCGAATGACCAGGGCGGGAGGCATGGGCCACGGGACGATCCCGCCGACGGGGCCGCTTGTCCCTTGTCCCCGATTGGCGCGTCGCTGGCGGCGTAGTTCGAGCGTCCGGCGTATCGATTCACGATAAGCCTCGCTGGGCTCGTTCCGGGGCCGGGCAGCTCCCGCGCGGTTGGCGCGCTTGGGGATCGGCCGCACCAGGGCCGCGTTGTGAATTCGTCGATCCGCCTTGTCCCAAGGTTTGTGCCCGGGCGTCTCCAGCAGCGCCGAAGAACATTCCTAATACGAGCGGGCTGGCGAGCAGGTACGACGAGAGACCTGGCCGCGATGCCGGGAGGGCGACGTGTGCCAACTTTTGCCTCCTAAGTAAATGAGAATTCTCTGGTCTGGACCGTTCAATTCTATTGAATGGCAATGCTGCGATCCATGCGTTTTAAACGCCGGCTAAGCGGGATGGATCGAGTTCGATCAGGCTAGCCGTGTAGTCCTCTGCTCCCTCATCGTTTTGGCTCGGTTGTCTTGGCGGCTTCCGTCAGCCGCTTTCGCCATTCGTCCGCTTTGTCTATCTTGCCCCAGGCGTCGTAAAGGGCGACGATCCGCGCACCGGCATCAGCCAGCCGTTTCCGGGACGAAGCCGGGATCTCGGTCTCTCCGGCGTTCATGCCTTCGTAAGCCTTTAGCAACAACGGTTCGGCCTTCTGATAGATGACCGAGGCCCAGGTAGGTCTCACCGAGGGCCAGGAAAAGTGCTGCCCGGGTGTCATTCGGCACCAGTTGTTCCTTCGCGAGCTCACCCGCGGCGCGGTCCAGAAGATTCGCCGCTCTGAGCTCATGGCCATCTTGCTTCGGGTCCGAGCGCCGAAATGCATCGGTCAGAAACTTGCCGACGGCCTCGGCCCGCTTGCGCGATTCTTCCGACGCTCCGAAAGCGAGGTCGGCCTGATGCGTGGCCTCGCGGGAATCGAGGAGGGCGAGATTGGTGGTGGCGTTGGCCTTTCGGAGCTGCGCCGATGAGCCGCGCCTGCGCCCGCCATCGCGGCCACACCGACCAATCCCGCCAGCATGACGAGTGTCGCAGCCGCGGCCGCCCGGCGAGCCCAGCGTCGCACGCGCCGCGGTAACGGCTCCTCCCAGGCGGTGACGGGCTGGCCGGCAGTCCAACGCTCGATGTCATCGGCCAGGGCCCGGACCGTCTGGTAGCGGTTCTCCGGCATAAACGCCATCGCCTTCAAGCAGACGGCCTCCAGCGCCGGGTCGATCCAGCGGTTGATCTGCCGCGGTCCGGCGAATTCGCCCCATTTGACCTTGTGGATCACCTGTTCGACGTCGTCTCCCTCGAATGGCGGCTGGCCGGTCAAGAGGCAATACAGAGTGGCGCCCAGCGAGTAGGCGTCGCTGCGAGGCGCCAGGCGGTCCAGATCACCGCGTGCCTGCTCGGGGCACATGTAGCCCGGCGTGCCCAACACGCTGCCCGGCAGCGTCTCTGAACTGCCGCTGGCGGAGTTCGGCACCAGTGTCCGCTCGTCGAGGCGGCTGCCCGGATCCACCCGGCCCAGCGGCTTGGCCAGCCCCCAGTCGACCACGAGGGTCTCACCGTGCGTGCCGAGGACGACGTTGCTCGGCTTCAGGTCGCGGTGTAACACGCCCCGCGAATGCGCGTAGTCGATGGCGTTGCAGACGTCGATGAAGCGCCGCAAGAGCTTGCGCAGTTCCAGCGATCGGCGGCCGGACTCCTTCTTCAGCGACTCGTCCTTGTGGAACCGGTCAATGGCCTCCTTGAGGGATTCGCCGCGGATGAATCGCATCGCGTAGTAAGGGCGGCCGTCGGAGCCAGTCCCCAGGCCATAGACCGGCACGATGCCGGGATGCTCGAGCCCGCTGGTGATCTCAGCCTCCATGAGGAACCGATGGCGGCTTGCGGGGTCATCGGCGTGGGAGTCGAGAATCCGCTTCAAGGCCACCTCGCGATGCAACTCGGCGTCGATGCGCCACGAAGACGGTCCCCAGGCCGCCCTTGGCGTGTGGCCGCAAGATTTGGAATCGCTGTCCATCGGAGGTCGCATTGCCGACGGTGTTACTCGTGGTCCGGCCGGCGTCTCGTTCGGATGAGTCGGACGCGAAGCGGGCGAGTGTGACGGTGAGATCAGGGTCGCACAAGGCCGCGAGCTGCTCGCGTGCTGCGCGACCAGCCTTGATCGCGGCCAAGCTTTGCTCGACGTCGTCACCGTGCTTCCTGACGTGCAAGGCCGCCATCGCCTCGACCGCGGCTCGGCCGTCGGCGCCCAGGCTGCCCCGGTCGGAGAGGTGGTCGGAAAGGGGACGGGACTTGTCGCGCGCCGAGGCCTGGAACGCGGCGACGAGCTCAGCCTGATCGATCAGCCCGACCTGCAGCGCGATCATCCCGAACAAGAGATGGTGGTCGGCACCTGCCATGGCGTGGCTCCAGTCTGCTGCGGTCGATCGGGCCGGGCGTCACCGGATCTGGTGGCCAGCCCGGGCGTCCAGTCGCCTGGGCCGTATTATAGCAATCCCAGAATGCGTTTGCATCCGCGGCGCGAAGACTCACCCCGGCCCGTGCCGTACGGGTGAACACGCTGTTTCGGGAAGGACTCCTGTCCGCCAGACAGGGTCGCCGGCTTCCGGGTCGCGTGAGGCCTCAGCCTCCCACGCCTCAACCCAGGCACGCCAACGGACCACGACGTCCGCAAAGTTGACTTGGCTCACGGAGTGCCGGACTCCATCGATGATGCCCGGAGTCGCCTCCGGACCGGGGAGTGGGGCACCGGGTGTGTGAATCCGGTCGACGCCGCTGATTTTGTAAAAACCGGCGACCGCGTCGGCCAACGTCCGCCGCTGGTCAGGGCTCAAGCTCTCTAGCCATCCCGGTTGCGAAATCCCCGCTGCGAGCATGCCCGATCGCTCCTCCAGGTCGATCCAGAGGCTGGGCCGGTCGCGTTCGCCGGCCAAGAGCTCGACCCGAATGCGGTTGGTCGCCAGATGGATCGATCCGGGCTCGATCGACCAATCTCCGAGCGAACGACTCTCGTGGAGGAACTCGGCGAACTCGCGCTCAACCAGCCTGCGAACCGATTCCTCGACGTGGTGCAGCGCCTCGACATGCTTCAGCGCCGCCTTTTCCCGGCCGGCCCGTCGTGCCCGCCGGAGCCGCGCAAATTGCTTCGGCAGAGTGCCCGAGTGGAATCCCGGGCGGAGCAATCGGACAACCGTCTCGCCGTGGCTCCCGACCACGACGGGCCCGAGCGAGTCGGACCGGTTCGACTCGTAGAGCCGCCAGTTCGATGTCAATTCCCAGACGAGGAATCCGAACACACCGGGCAGAAACAACACCGTTGTCGCCGCGATGGAATTGCCGATCAGCGGCCCTAGAAACGGCGTCAGTGGCGCGGCAAAGATGCGGGTGAGGTCCAGCGCGAATGGAAGCATGATCTTGGCCCCGACGGTCACCACGGGGAAGTGCTTGATGGGGTTGATCGTCGGCTCGACCAGGAGATTCAGATAAATCCGAGCGGCATAGGCTGCCACGCCCCAAATTAGCCCGAGCGCAGCCTTGATCGCGAGCATCCCGTGCGACTGTCCTTCGCGGAACCGGAGCCATTCGTCCACGGCGTAGAAGAATCTCTCGACCCATTCCAGCAGTCGAGCGAACGCCGATACGACGATCCGGAACAGGCCGGGGATCAACTCGAAGATGATCCGTCGACAGGCATGCGAAATCAGATCGAAGGCGATCTCTTCCACCATTCGCCCGGCGTGGGTGTTGAGTACGACGGACGCGGCCAGAAACGTGGTCAGGCCGACCGCGTTCACGGTCGTCGGCGTGTACCCTGAGCGCCAGCGCCAGCGCCAGATCGGAGCCGTCACAAGGCCGGGCTTAATCATAAACCGCCAGGCCGCTCTGGCAGGCGCACTCGCGATCAACCATAGCAGCAGTGGAAGATTGAGCAGATGTGCGGGTAAGTCCAGCAACACGATTCGGAGCAAGTCTGCCAATCGCACTGATGGACGCGAAGAAGGCGCGGCGCAACTGAATGAAGTTGATGAGTCCGAGCGCGACCGTGCCGAGCAGGAAGATGCTGGTGCTGTTGACCAGTTCGACATGATTGCCGGTCAGGCGAGCGATCGTCAGCTCGTTGATCTCCTCGAGTGCCTTCAGCAGTACGAACGCCCCACCGAACGGGAGCGCGAGGTAACGTGTGAGGAACCGCCCGAAACGAGTGCCGAACGCCACCGCGCTAAATCGCTGAAGCCATCGTAGATAAATCTCTCCCCTGCGGTGGACGCCATCGAGCACAACGGCCAGTTTGCGGTCGGTCTGGAGCACACGGTCGCCGCGGAAGAACTCGGCCGGCCCGCTCAGGTCGCGTGCTTTCAGGTTTCCCCGCGAGACGGAGTCGCGGAGGTTGCCCAGCGTCGTGAAGCCGCGTGAGACGATCAGGTCAATCATCTCTTCGACAAGCTTGTGATAGGCAACTCGCTCGGGCAGATTGGCCGGCCGGACCCCGGCCGATTCGAGAGTGCGACACGATCCACGGCTGGAACCGCTCTCGAAGCGCAACCTCGGCCCGATGGACGGCGGGTCGAAGCAGTCCATCAAGCCGCCTCCGTGCTTCGCGCGAGAGCCGGACCCGGCGCAGTCGTTTCGCCGCGGTGCGGAGGTGTTTCGACATGGTCACCTCGCGCAGGTGCGGCAACGGATGTTTCAACGGGCGCCGGCCCAGTGAAAACAGCCAGCCGATCGGCTCGAGACGGAACACCTCGCGTTCGTGGTCGAGACAGACGTTTTGCAGGTCGTAAAGCAGCCGCCTCTCCGGCGACCAGAATTCGAGCGCGGCGAGTCGGAGCAGAGGCATCAGCGCCTCGACCCAGAGGCTGGACTCTCCCTTCTGGACGAAAAGCGCCTTCCGCAGCCGTACCGCAAGCCGTCGCATCGCGGCCCGGGCCGCGGCCCGCTCGGCCTGGCCGGCCTCTGGTCCCGCACGTTCCGCCGCTCGGGTCCAGAGGATCGCCGCCCGGACGGTATTCCCGTGCTCGGCTTGCCGACCGCGCCCGGGCGGCCAGCCGCTGGAATCCAACCTCCACTCCGGCTTGCCCCCGAACGCGCACGTCGACCTCAGTCGCCACGGGAGGAGGCTCGAACCCGTCTTCGACGTCGACGTCGACCGGAGACGCCGGTTCCGGCGCGCCGGCCGGCCGCGTCCCGGTGAGGAGAGCCAGGGTGTCGACGTCCTTGGCCAGCATCGCCCTCGATGGAAGCCGGGGACTCGATCGCGGGGAACACGAACGACCGCGCCGCCGGCTCGAAGAAAGTCAGGTCCAGGAACACGGCCGCAAAGACGCTGTAGGCCGTCGAGTCGGAGACCGATGGCAGCAGATGGCCGTCCTGCCTCAGCACTCCGCGGGCCTCATCGAACTCGGTCCGGCCTACGCGCATCGATCCGCGCGTCGAGCCCTGAGCCGTCGATCGACCCGGATTCGAACGCCCGTTTGAGCTCGCCCTCGACGCGTGCGCGAAAGATCCGGCGCCACACCTTGATCAGGATGAGCCCGGGGTCTGTTTCCGCCAATTCCTCGGGTTCCGGTTGCTCGATCAAGAGCGCCATCGATGGCCAGACCGCATCCTGCGGCCGGCCCAACTCCGGGCCACTGACAATCGCCCCGAGCGCCGCGGCCGGGATCACGTAACACGTCGGATGGCGCCACTCAGCCACTTGAGTCCGCGGTCCACCTTGATCACCCGGCGAAGGATCCGCGCGGGAACGAGAATCGCCGCCGGGTCGGCGACCGCGACGGTGCGCTGGAGTTCATCAAGTCTGATCGTTACTCTCTCCCCAGTTCGGTCCGTTTACGCACAATGCCATCCAGCATAACCGACAGGAGAGCATGTTAGCCGCCCAGAGACCTTCTTAACAGGGCCATCGAAAACCTCACTTGCGCCGGCCGCTCCATAGCGCCATAATGGAGGCGTGGATAACCAACCAGAAACCGTCACGGCCTCCAACATCGCCGATTACACCGTCTGTTCGGAACGCGGGCATCTAACGACTAGCAATTACGTGTTTCGCGTACAGGCATTCTCTTTGGTCGCTGGCGCCCCTCCGATGTGCGGACGCTCCGTAGCTCAGGAATCGACCCATGCACCGGATCTATCTCGCGTTTGGCCTTTGCGGTTTACTACTCCCCTGTCTGACGAATCGGCTGAGCAGCCAACCTATCGAGACCGATGAGCTCGCCGAGTATCGACGAGCGGGGCTCAACGGTGGAGATCCGAAGCGTGGCAAGACCATGTTTGAGTCGGAAGCAGTGGGTTGCGGGAAATGCCATGTCGTTACGGGTGACGAGCGGCGCGGGACCAGACTTGGGAGCGATCGGCGACAAGTACGGGCGCGAGCAACTGGTCCAGTCGGTGCTGGAACCGAGCGCAACAATCCACCCCGATTACGGTACGATCGTCGCAAGGACGACGGATGGCAAAGTGCACACGGGTATTTTGCGCAAACGAACCGAAGAGGAACTTCAGTTGCTCGACGTGGAGGGCAAACTTGTGCGAGTGCCACTCGCACAGATCGACCAGGAGCAGCGGAGTGGCACGTCGTTGATGCCCACCGGAGTGCACAAGACAATGAAGGCCGATCAGTTCGCGGACCTGATCGCTTATCTCGAGACGTTGAAGCAACCGGAAGCCGAGTTGCGGTTCGCGGGCATGCCGAGTGAGATTCCGGCGGTCGAAAAACCAATCCGGCTCGTGCCGCTGCACAAAGACAAGATGCGGTTCGACCATCCGGTTTGGATTATCGCGATACCCGGTAGCCGGAGCGCGTTTCTCGTCATCGAACAGAAGACGCGAAAGATCTGGCGCTTCGAAGAGGGCGAACCCGAGCAGCGGAAGGAACTGTTCGCCGACTTCAGCAACGAAGCGACAACGGGTGAATTCGAGGGCGTGGTGTGTGTCGCGTTTCATCCGCGGTTCCTCGAAAACCGGAAGTACTACGTGAACTACCACGTCCGCAATCAAGGCAGTTTCTTCTCGCCGGTGATCGTCGAGCGGCAGGCGACCCCCGACCTGCGGCGCGACGCGGGCGTTCCTTCCAGGCGATTGTTGCAGATCCATCAGGACACGGACCTGCACTGGGGCGGCATGTTGGCGTTTGGCCCGGACGGATTCCTGTATATTGGCGCGGGTGATGCCGGCCCGCAAGAAGACCCCGAAGGCCACGGCCAGGACTTGAGCCGGTTGACCGGCGCCATCCTGCGGATCGACGTCGACCACCAACAGGATGGCAAGCCGTACGCGATCCCCGAGTCGAATCCTTATCGAAACTCCGCCCTCACCAATCCGCCCAGAAATCTGGGCATCCGGTTTTCGCATGCCGTGGCGCTTCAGCTTCGATCCGGTCACTGCCGAACTGTGGGTCGGCGACGTTGGCCAAAACCTGTTCGAAGAAGTCTCGATCGCCCGCGCCGGCGAGAACCATGGCTGGAATGTCTACGAAGGCTTCATGAAGTTTTCGGATCAGTACCGCCGAGAGGGCGAGAAGTACACATCGCCGGTGATGACCTATCGCCGCAAGCACGGTGTTTCGGTTACGGGGGGCTACGTTTATCGGGGAAAGCGCAACGCGTCGTACTATGGCGCCTACATTTTCGGCGATTTTGAATCGAAGCGGATTTGGGCATTGACGCAAGCGAATCGCCAATTGATCAAGGTTCGACAGATTGGCGAGTCGCCACAGAAGATTGCTTCGTTTGGCGTTGACTCCGATGGCGAGTTGTTACTGGTCGGCTACGAGGGGACGATCTTCCGGCTGGTGCTCGATGATTCCGAATTTGGTACTGATCCGCGACGGAAGGCTCACGTGAGGCTGCTTCGCAACAACGCGCCGACGGCCGCTCGCATCAGCATCGTCGGAAGTGACAACAAAACGTACGGGCCGGCTGACGCGACGATCCGCAAGACAAAGCGCGACGAATCTTACTTCTACGCAGATGATTCGTTCGACGTGGAGTTGCCACCGGGACGCGCGCGGCTGAATTTCAGCGGCGGCATCGAGACCATCCCGCAGACGGCAACCGTCGATGCCGAAAAGACCACCGAGCTCACGGTCCAAATGCAACAATGGATCGACATGGCGGCGCACGGCTGGTATTCGGGCGATTCGCACGTGCACCTTCATACGGGTGGCCCGATCGAGGTAACGGTTGCGGACGCGCTAATCGCGGCCCGAGCGGAGGGCATCAACTATGTCAATCTCTGCGCGTCGAACAATGTCGGCGATGATATACGCGATGCAGCGTTGATCACAGGCAAACCGCACGCTGCTTCGACGGAGCGTCACCTCCTGGTTTTCGGCGAAGAGATGAGGAGTACGATCTATGGTCACATGCAGTTTTTTGGAATTAACAAGTTGGTGGAACCCCAATACACCGGCTTCGACAAAACGCCGAACCAGCACGACTTTCCCGCGAACTATGTGATGGCCGCGGACGCCGTCCGTCAGGGGGGCGTCGTGACTTACGGCCACCCCATGTTCGCCGGCGAGCCGTTTCCGTTCGACAAAGACCTGGCGAAAGCCAGCGGTGCGGCGAGGGAGCTGCCGATCGACGCCGTGCTCGGCGTGGTCCACGCGATCGATCTGATGTCGTACAACAGTGACGAGGACCGCTCGGCCGAGTTGTGGTACCGGCTGCTGAATTGCGGGCTGAAGCTCACGGCATGCGTCGGCACCGACGCGCTGTTGGATCGTTCGACCGAGCCGCTCGGCGGGGATCGGGTCTACGTGAAGACCATCGGTCCGCTGACGATGCAGAGTTGGCTCGACGGGTTGAAGGGCGGCCGGAGTTTTGTGACGAACGGCCCCATTCCCACGCTTGAGGTCAATGGCAAGGGTCCCGGTGAGACCTGTAAACTCACGGCAGCGGACAACGTCCGCGTTGCTGCGACTGTGGAGAGCTATGCGCCGTTCAACCAGATCGAAGTGATTGTGAACGGCAAGGTGGCGGCGCGCGAGGAAATCTCTACGGGCGATGCGGCAGGGCGGCGAGTCAGACGCCTCAACGTCGAGTTGCCGATCAGACACAGTAGTTGGATCGCCATGCGCAGTGCGCGGTCCCGACCATCCGACCGTCTTCGACGGGCCGGTCTGGGCTCACACGAGTCCTGTATACGTCGAAGTAGCCGGCCAAAGAATTGCCAGCCGGCAGGACTCTGAGTACTTCGTCGACTGGATCGAGCAAATGTTGCGGGTCGTCGCTGCACGCAACCGCTACGGCAGCATCGAGAATCGGCGGCAAATCGAAATGCTGTTTCGGAGGGCGCAGGACGAGTTCCGTAAGCTGGCGAACGCAAACCAGTAGGTCCACGCGATGGGGAAAGTGGGGATCGGCGGACGGAGCCGCCTCCTACAGAAAGAGTCGCCCCTCAACGGGCCTTCGGCCACCCTCTCCTCGCACTATTGGTATCTACACATGCATCCGCGAATAAAGTGTCCCCCCCTTGCGAAGGGGGGGTCAGGGGGGGTGGTCTGGCGCAACCCAGCACAGGGCTTCTAACGGGGATTTTGACCGGCCTTGCGTCGCCTCGTAGCTTCCATTTGCGGGAAAACGTTCGCGGTGTCCGAAGCGTGCGTCGTCACCCCCCCGAACCCCCCTTCCAATAGTGTTCGGCCCGAGTTTTGCTCTGGCCTGTGATCCATCGGTTGTTGATGGTGTGGGGCGGGTTTCCTAACCGCCTGGATGCATCAAGGAGGGAAGTAGCGGGTTAGGAAACCCGCTCCACCGGTTTTTGCTATCCACGACCGCGGACTGGAAATTAACCAAGTCTCATGCCAATTCCCCGGCGCAAATTTCGTGCCGAACACTATTGCCCCCCTTCGCAAGGGGGGGAAATTCTTCGCGCCATAGATGTTTGTGTAGAGACCAATGCCCCGAACAGCGGGGCAAGGGGTCTCTTTGTTATCGGTTCTCAGTTTGTTTCACCAACTGCTAACCTCGCCACCGGTTGCCATGGTTTTGGCTCGAGGTTAAGGGCGGCGCCTTTTGCTGACTTGCCCTTGTCGTCCGAATTCTCAACGTGCTTCCACCACGCCGGGGCGCACAGGCGGCGGAACGTGTTCGTGCCGCAATGGACCTCGCCGCCCGACATGTGGTAGGCGTTCCATGAATCGATGAAGATTACCCGCACGTCGCACCCGGCGAGGGCTGCCCGGATCGCTTGCTCGAACCCGTCCTTCTCGTTCAGTCGAGGGCCTAGCGGCTCCGGGACAAGTAAATAGCCGTTTACGACGACACTGTTGACCGCATTCGGGATCACGGCCATGCCCCCCTGAAACAAGGCCGGCACCATGACAAAGTCGGAATCCTCCAGATTCAATTCCATCTTCAATTGTTCGCGGAGGCGGGCGACCGCCTCGTCGATCGCAAGGTTCTCCGTTGTCTGGGAGATTTTCATCCGCAGTGTGCCGAGCGTCATCTCGTCTTCCGTCCCGGCAAAAACCGGCTCGTCTTCTAATCCTTTCGCCAAAAGCGCCTGGAGCATTTCTCGAGCCGCCTTGGGGCTGGGCAAAAGCACCTTGAACCCCGCCTTAGCCCTCGCCGGCACGAAGTTCACGAGCTCGTCGACATGCCCGATCGCCAGCCACGAGGTGTCCACAACGATCGGCGGCCACTGTACGCCTTGCACTTCGAGGAATTTCAGCACGCCGGGGTGCATCGTGAACTCACCTTGCTTGCCGGTGATCACCCGGCCGTAGGGAAATTTTCGCCCGTGCCGGTCAGTGTGCGAAGGCGTGGCTTCGACGTTGCCGTACCAGTCGGTCCACCGCGTTTTTTTGCGGGGGATTCCCGGCGCCACCGTCACCACTCCCCGGCGGCGGAGCCACCTGGCGACTTGGTTGTCAAGCCTGGCCGCCGAGGGACCTGACCCTCTACGCAGCCCGCTCAGGCAGGCGCGCACCTGATTGCCGCCCTCGGCGGTCGGGAACGCGAATATTCCCGGTTCGATCGTGTCTTGCATCCATTGGTCGCACATTTCGTCGACCTCGTAAGCAACGAGCTTGAGGCCTGTTCTTGCTGCGAACGCCCGCACGGACTGCACCGAATCTTCTGTGACGGTTTGGGAGACGATCAGCAGCTCCTCAACCGGCTCAAGTGCCGAGGGTATGACATACGGCGCCACGCGGTACGGCACGCGCATCCGCTTGCTCTGCGTTGACTTCATCGAGATCTCAACGGTGAACGCCCGCGGCCAGGCCACCTCAGCCCCGTTGGGCCTCGGCTCGGGCAGCACAACGCCTACGCCCACTTCCAGCGCCCCGCCCTTTCCCGGTGTCAATGTCCATGAGTAATCCTCGCTCGGCGCCAGCCGCCGCCACCCGCCTTCGGCGTTCCGAAAGAGGCGCAGGCAACTGCGATTGTCGCTTTCGATGGTGACGACAACGTCGCCCGCAGCCTGCGTCGTCTCGACTCGCAGTCGACCCAGCCGCTGTACCACCGGGTCGCCGGCGTCAAGCTTTTCCGGCCATCGATCTCGACCGCCGTTTCGAGCCGGAAGTGGCACCGCGATGCCGAACTCGTTGAGTACCTGCGACGATGATGTCAACGGCCCAGTGAGAATCCCGGTGCGTTTGAGGTCGGCAAAGATACGAAAGGTTTGCTCTGGTTGCTGAGACGGCGGCGAGTCATAGGCCATGATGAGCGAGAAGCCCAGCCAAATCCGAAGCGAAATGAAAGGCGTCATGAGCGGCTTTCCATGGTCGTATGCGAGAGTCTTCCCCGCAGCGGGAACGGTCCCGGCGCCGACGTTTCCAATTCTATTTGATCTTCAATCGGGGGTGAACTCGTCAAGCCCAATAATCCGAGTGCCCTTCGATGGTAAGTCGGGTGCGGGGCGATGCTCAAACGACAGACCCCCGAACGACTGAAAGTCATTTTTCTTGATCTTTAACGCGGTGCCGGCGAGAATGCATCTAGATTCGGTACGCGCGGAGTCATCATCCCCAAGCTGCTGTGAGATTTTGATATGAGTGAGGCCGTCTACGATATCCTCCAACGGATCCAGGAGCTCCCAGAGGAGGACCGGTTGCTCCTCGCGGCGCGGCTGGCCGAGCTCGATGAGGCCGAGTGGAAGCGCGAGGCCGAGAACGCACGCCGGATCGCCCGAGAGCAAAGCCTGGATCAGGCGGCAATCGACCAGGTCATCCATGACATGCGCTACCCGTCATGAAGGTGTTCTTCGATACAAATGTCTACGTCGCCGAAGCCCTCCTCGGCCAGCCCACCGCAGCGGCCGTGGCGATCGGTGGGCCTCACGATGCTGCGAATCGTTCGAATTATCCCACGACTACGACCAATTGCGGTGTTGCCGGGTTAGGGGTTCGTCGCGTCCTCTTGTTGTGCGCGGGTCTCCTGACCCCGCACCGGTGCTCGACCGAAGGTCTCCTTCCTTCGAAGCGGGCTCTGAAGGCACGCATGCCTTTGAAGCCAAGGCCTACGATGAGCGCCGGAGACCTTCGGTCAGGCACTCCGGCGGTCGTGAGACCCGCGCCGAACACCAGACTGTGAGTTTACCGGATAGCTACGTGCAAACAAGGGAATGGAGGAGTTGGCGTGAACCCTCTGGTCGGTCGAGATGGTTTGGAAATAAACTGCGAACTGGTATCGTGAATCGGTTGGTGATTGCGGCTCGAGACCGCGCTCGATTCCTCCGCCGTCTCTCACCGAATTCTTGGCAACCACCATTCCAACCGCGCCAACTGGGAACTCACCCATGAACACCTCGCTGCCTGATCGAGCCTGGATCAGCACTGCTGTCGTGATCCTTCTTGTGATGCAGACATTAATGGCTCCCACGGCGAACGCGGCTGTTCCCGAGACCATTTCCGTGCGCGACTTCGGTGCCCGAGGCGACGGCCAGGCCGATGATACGGCTGCTTTCCAAAAGGCCCTCGATGCCGCGGGACAAAACGGTGGGACCGTTCACGCCGGCCGCGGGACGTTCTTCTTTGCCGGGCACCTCAATATTCCCCGGGGCGTCGCCTTGGTAGGCATCTGGGAATCCGTCCCCTCACATGCCGGTATTCGCGACCGGGGCCTGGCCAAGCCCGCCGACCAAGGCACGACGTTCCTCATCACCGAAAACCCCGGCAAAGACGATGGCCCGGCGTTCGTCACACTCAACGAAAACAGCACGCTCAAGGGTGTGGTGCTCTACTATCCCAACCAGAAGACCGACCAGGTGCCGGTGGCGTATCCTTATGCCGTGGCCATGCGCGGCAACAACCCGGCCGTGCTTCAGGTCGAAATGCTCAACCCCTACAACGGCATCGACGCCACCCAGAATAATCGGCACTTGATCCGCGACGTGTCCGGCCAACCGTTGCGCCGGGGGATCATGGTGAACGGCATCTACGACATCGGCCGGATCGAAAATGTCCACTTCAACCCCTGGTGGAGCATGGAACCGAAGCTCTTGAAGTGGCAGATGGAAAACGGTGAGGCCTTTATCTTCGGGCGGACGGACTGGCAGTACGTATTCAACACATTCTGCTTCGGATATCGTGTCGGTTACCGGTTCGTCGAGACCAAGGAAGGAATGTGCAACGGCAACTTCCTCGGCTTGGGAGCCGACGATTGTTATACGGCGATGCTCGTGGACGCGAGCCCTCGGTTCGGGATTCTGATCACGAACGGCGAATTTGTCTCATTCCAGGGGCCGGACCCGACGATGGTGGTGGTGTCCCCCGCGAACAGCGGGGCTGTGCGGTTTGTGAACTGTGCGTTCTGGGGTCCGTGCAATCAGATCGCCCGCATCGCCGGCCAAGGCACCGTCGGCTTCAGCGACTGTACTTTCATGCAATGGGACGGCAAGCAGGAAGGGCGCCCGGCCGTGCGCGCGGAGAGCGGCAGCGTCGTGATCCGCGGCTGTGAGTTTCAGGAGGATAAGCCACAAATCGAGCTCGGCGTCACGGTGCGCCGGGCAGTCATCACCGACAACTTATTCACCGGCCGGGAACGCATCGCCAACCGCAGCAAGGGCGCGGTCAAGATCGCCAACAACTCCACGGACTGAACCCGCAATGATTCCTGATGATGCCGGGCAGAATCAGCCGGAAGCACACTACGAGAGTATTAAGAAACGCTAACAAAAGATCCCTTGCCCCGCTGCGCGAGGAGAGGGTGGCCGACAGCCGGCTGAAGGGCGACACTCGCCTTCAGGTTCATTTTGTTGCGGCCTCTTATCAGTAACCAGGATTCTTGCCCGAAAACCGCTGGGTATTCCGAGAAGGACATTGGGTGTACTGGCGACGTCCCCTTCGGTCCCCCCGATCGAATATCACTGCGACACGGGCTTGAGTTGGTCCGACACAATTTGCAACTGCTTCAGGTCGTCTTTCGTGAGTTTCAGAAATTGCGTCATGTTCCCGTCGCCATCGACCGTGCTGAATCTGTAAACGACACGAACCCGGCGAACTGCGCCATGTCCCCGAAGATCGCCGCGTTCTTAGCGGCGTCTTGACCGGCGGCCTCGGTGAGAATCTGGTCTGACGAACTCGCGAACGCTGCCGATGCGCTGCTGGCCGACCTGCCAAAAGCAGTAGCCTTCGGCAAGCCGGCCGATTTTCAGCCGATCGGAATCATTGCCCGGATCGAGGATTACCGCTCCGTGCTCAAAGTAAAGGTCGTAGGCGGATTTTAATTCCGGAGTCACGTCCGCGAGCTGCATGCCGAGCACGGCGTGCTTCTTCAGGTCGGCGGGCAACGGAATTGGTTTCAGTCGGACTTGAAGGTCGTTTTGATCGCCGTTGTAAGCAATCGGCATGTGGACCGTCTGCTTGATATCCAGGGCGCGGGCATAAAGCACCGTCAGGCCTTCGCTAAGGCCGTGCAAGGCGAACTTGCCGTTCGCGTCGGTCATGGTCACTTTGTTGCTAAAGAACCCTCTCGCGAGCGACTTTGACCATCGCATTGGGAACCGGTTTGCCGGTCACATCAATCACCGTGCCCGTCACTTCGTGACCCCGTCTCCAGGACAATCCGCAAAGCTTCGCGCTCTATCCGGCGCAAGCGCGTAAATATCTTCAATTACTTGATCGACGTAATCGGGATGGGAGAAAATGACGAGTCCCCTGGTCAATTCGTTTTGAATAACGCGACGGGTTCACCGGATAGTTGAATAGTTCGAACGACCCATCCGAACGGCTCGCGGTTCTCTCGACTCCGCCCGCAGCGGTGCCGAAGGCGGCATTGGCCCAAATCTTGACCCCCGAGATCGGCTTCCCTTCTTCGTCCACGACGACACCAGCGAAATAGAGTGCGGGCTTGAGTATGAGAGAGGCTTCGGCTGTCGCGCCCGGCGCGACTTCGACGCTCTTCGCGTCGCCGCCGGACATCAAGGTTCCCACTAACCTGCGATAGCCGGGCTTCATCGCATCGATTGAGATCGTCGTGGGCTTTGTGATCCCGGGAATCTCCAGCCGGTAGTCGCCTTTGGTATTGGATTTGGCTTCCAGTTGTTTGTGAGGCGTGGTGGAATCGACGAATCGCATGTCAGCGGCGGGAATGGCGACGCGCACGCGAACATTGGCCAGGGGAGCGCCCGCCTCGTTTGTCACGCGACCGCGGAGAATCGCGGTCTGGGCGCCGGCGGATTGCTGGCCCTTGGGGGCAGTCTTGCTCGTCTGTTCCGGATCGACGGCGAAGGCAACGACGAGCGGAAGGATGACAAGTCCGGCGACGAGCGTGGCACTCAGGGCACTCAGACGATTCGTTCGGCTTTGCGTCAACATGCGAATTCTCCTGGACAATGAGCCAGTGGAATAGATCGCGGTGCGCAATGGGACGGGAGTACGAGGTCGCTCGGAAAGGAATTCCAAGGTGTCAACTAATGCGGTGGCGTACGTCCGTGGTTGATGCGGAAGTAGTTCGACGACGCGGCCGTCGCAGCACTGTTCTTCGAGTTCACGCAACTGCCGGCTTGCCCACCACACGACAGGATGCCACCAGAAGACCGTGGTCGCCGCGAGCTCGAGGAGCCGAACGAGATAGTCGCCGCGCCGGATATGGACGAGTTCGTGGGCGATGATTGTGGCCTGGGCTTCGCTACTCAGCCGGGCAAAGAGTTCGGAAGGCAGAATCACGCGCGGAAAGAGTCCCATCGACCAGACCAGGGGCGGCAGAGCACGAGACGTCATCAGGACATCGGGCACGCACCTCAGACCCAGCCGGCTCGAAAGCTGGGTGACCATCGTGCGGATGGCTGGTGGTGCCGCCTCGGAATCGCGGATGACGCTTGCAAAACGGCGAATGCGGACGGCATAGCCCACAGCCGCGCAGCAGGCGCCGCAAATCCAAATAGCGGCGAGCGATGGTGGAGAGTGACCAGGGCTTGTGGCCGGCTGTCTCCGTGGACGTGTTCCAGGGTGTGCGCTGGTCGTTGCCCGCCGACGATCGCGCCGTGGGGATTCGTCATGGCAACGGGAACCGTTTGCTCCGCCTTTTTGTGTGCGGGCGAGTGAAAACGACTTTCATTCGAATCGGTGCGAGCCGCGGACGGCAATGAGGTGAAAGCGACCGGAAGCGCCGTGGTGACAAGGGGTGGCGTGAAAAGTTTGAGCAGAACGACAACCCAGAGTACATGAACCGCGGCGGCGTTCTTCCAGATGCGGCTCAGCAGCGTGGCACCGATCGCCAGAATCGTGGCGACGATGGCATTACTGGCAATGATTTCCCAGAAAGCGTACATGGATGCCTCGCAAATGGAGGGTTGTCGATGGTCACTGATCTGACGGCCAGAGCTCGTCAATAAGCTGGCGTAGTTGTTCGCCATTCTTTTTGGAAAGTCCCTTCTTCGATCGAAGCAGTGTCGTCACCAGCGGCACGATCGCGCCGTCACAATGCCGATCGGCCAATCCTTGCAGGCGATGCCGCAGGAAGTCTTCCCGACTGACCAGCGCTTGGAAGCGATGGGCCCGATCGCGTCGATCGCGGCTCACGTAGCCCTTGGCTTCCAGCCGCTCGAGCAGCTTTTGCACCGAGGCCATTTTGGAATCGGAAACCTTGTCGTAGATGGCGGCCGCAATATCGCGGCTGGTCGGAGTTCCCTGCTTCCAGATGACTTCCAGGATCGAGAGTTCCCCCTCGGTAACCGGTTCGATATTCATGAGATCGCCCGCTCCTGGTTTGCAACACAGACAGACAGACTGTCTGTCTATATTGTGTCGGTGGACTCAGGATTGTCAATAGAGCTCTCGATGACAATCTGAACCTGAGAGCACAGCGGGTTCTATGCCTTATTTGAAGGAGGGCTTTTTCGGGCTGGCCTTCAGAAGCCCGAATCGCAGCAAGCTTTCGGCGGTGGCAACGATGGACTCCTCGTTCGAACGCGGCGCCCAGCCCAGCATGCGCCTGGCCTTTTCGTTGGTGGCGTTTTTGGTCTTGCCAAGCTCGGGCAAGATCTGCTTCGCCGCCGGATCACGCATCGCGGCGATGCGCACCAACCAGTCGGGCAGTTGCCGGGTCGGCACTCTTTTGGCAGACGCGCCCATGCGGCTCTTCAGAACCTTGGCGATGTCGAGTATCGACATGAAATCGCCGGCGACGGCGAGGAAACGCTCGCCCTTGGCGGTGGGATGAGTCATGGCGCGGATGTGCAGGTCGGCGACGTCGCGCACGTCGACAATGCCAAAATAGAGCCGCGGGCAGCCGGGCATGGCGCCGTCCATCAGGCGCTGCACCACAAGGATCGAGGTCGAATAGTCAGGTCCCAGAACCGGGCCGAACACGCCCACCGGATTGACGACGGAAAGCTCAAGGGCGCCGCCTTCGTTGGCGATGAAATCCCAGGCCGCGCGTTCGGCCAAAGTCTTCGATTTCACGTAGGGACGCACATCGTCGCCATCGGGGTCCGTCCAGTTCGTCTCGTTGAACGGCGTTTTCTGCGACTGCTGGCCATAGCCGATTGCCGCGAACGAGGAGGTCAGCACCACGCGCTTAATGCCGGCGTCGCGCAAGGCGCGCAGCACACGGAGCGTTCCTTCGCGCGCGGCACGATCAGCTCGTCCTCGCGCTTGGGGATGTTCGATGGAAATGGCGACGCCACATGCAGCACGTACTCGCAGCCAGCGACGGCTTCCGACCAGCCCGCGTCGTTTTCGAGATTGGCGGCGATAAAGGACAAGCGATCGCCCGGCTCGGCGCCCCCTTCCTTCAGCATGGCCCGCACGTCGTCCTCGCGCTTCAGGCTCCGTACCGTGGTGCGCACCTGATGGCCCGCGGCCAGGAGCTGCAGGATGGAATGGCTGCCGATGAAGCCCGATCCGCCGGTAACGAGAATTGTGCTCATCGCCGCCACCTTAATTGTTCAGTGCTGAGCTGGGGGTGATCCGATTTCGTGGACAGTCAACTCATAAGGGAAGCGAAGGAGAAACGGCTTATTGACGAGGTACGATACGGGATTCGGTGAAGATTGAATCCACTACGTTGATCAGACTACGCTAACATTTAGCAATGCGTTTTTCGCCCCTAGCGGATATTTCCGCACCAATCTGGGCGGTGCCTTTACTCGTATTTAGCCCGCTGACCGGTCGTTTCCGAAATGGGGTTGTTCGCATGCCTCGCTTGTTCGCCGGAACCCCCTGGGATCGTCCCCCGACCTGCGACCGCTGCGGCAGGCTTGAGTCCGCGTGCTCTTGTCCTCCGCTGGTCGCTGGAGGTGAAACGGATTCCGCCAGAGCAGCAGACCGCGCGGCTAATGACCGAGCGGCGGGCGAAGGGAAAGCTGGTCACCGTGATCGCCGGCCTCGACCCGAAGGACAACGACCTGAACGAGCTGGCCACGCGGCTCAAGAACGCCTGCGGTGCTGGCGGCACGGTGAAGGACGGGCAGATCGAGCTTCAAGGCGATCACCTCCAGGCAGCGAAACGGACGCTCCAAGCAATCGGCTACAATACCAAGGCCCGCGGCGAGTGATACCCATCGGCGAGACGAAGTGGTCGTTCGCGGAGGGGAACGACGCGCTGCCCCAACAACCGTCTACTGGCTTCTCCTTTTTTCTTTTGATCGCCCTGTCGTAGCCATGTAGACTACATGCCGTTTCGAGGGCACACTGACCGAGGGCAATCCGATGTCTCGAAAGCTGGCGGTTCTCTTGATCGGTTCGCTGTCCGCGCTGGTTGCCGCGGCGAAGCGCGTGGGCGGAGGATGGTGGCCAGATTGTCGAAAGCGGGTCTTTCCGTCTCCATCTGTACAAGAGGCCCACCGGACGCGAGACCTACGAGATCCAGCGCGACGGCGACAGTCTGATCCTCAAGGCCAGCTACGAGAACACCGATCGCGGTAGGAAGGAGCCGTTGGAGGCTACCCTGCCGGCTGCGCGGCGACGGCACACCCGAGCGCTTTGCGGTCAAGGGCAGCACCTCACGCTTCACGCAGATCGACAGTGAGGTCAAAGTCGAGGGGCGGATGGCGACCGTGCGCGAGGGGAAGAAAACCGTACAGCGACCCGTGCCCGACCACTTCTTCTTCGCCGGTGGTTTCGCTCCCGTGTCGGTCCAGATGATGCTCATCCGCGACTGGGAGCGAAGGCACGTCGCAGGTCTCCTGGAGACGCTCCCCAGCGGCTCGGTCGCGATCGAGAAGCGCGGCCGCGACACGATCGAGGTTGCGGGCAAGCGGTTCGAGCTCGATCGCTACAGCGTGGGCGGGGTCATCTGGGGCCGCGAGACCCTTTGGTTGGATCGCGACCGGAAGCTCGCCGCGGCGATCACCGTTGACGCTGAGTACAACCGCTTCGAAGCGATCCGCGAGGACTTCGAGGCGGCCTTGCCGACCTTCGTGGCCCGGGCCGCCGAGGACGGCATGGCCGTGCTGGCCCAGCTCGCTGACCGCTTCAGCCCCAAGCGGCCGGGGCCGCTCGCGATCGTGGGGGCGACCCTGATCGATGGCAACGGGGCCGAGCCGGTCGAGGACTCGGTCGTGATCGTCGAGGGCGACCGGATCGCCGCCGCCGGTCCCCGGGCGCGGATCGCGGTCCCGTCCGATGCGCAGATCCTGGAGGCTCGCGGGTTGGCGCTCCTGCCGGGACTCTGGGAGATGCACGCCCACTTCACACAGGTCGAATGGGGACCGATCTACCTGGCCGCCGGGGTGACCACGGCCCGGGATTGTGCGAACGAGTTCGAGTTCATCACGGCCGCCCGCGATGCCATCGCCGCGGGGACGCGGGCTCGGCCCCCGGCTGCTCCCGGCCGGGATCATCGATGGAGAAGGGCCGAATACCATCGGCGTCGATACCGCCTCGACGCCCGAGCAGGCCCTGGCCTTGGTCCGGCGCTATGCCGACGCCGGATTCCCCCAGATCAAGATCTACAGCTCGCTCAAGCCCGAGCTGGTCCCGGAGATCGCCCGTGAAGCTCACCGACTGGGAATGAGCGTGACCGGCCACATACCGGAGGGCATGGAGCTGCAACCCGCCGTCGAAGCCGGCATGGACCAGATCAACCACATTACTTATGTGACGAAGTACATGCGAGCCCATGAGCCGGAGAAATCCAAACCTGCCGACCTCGCTCGGCATGGCCCGCGAGATCGATCTCGATTCGGACCAGGCCAAGCAGATCATCCGGCTCCTCAAGGAGCATGGGACGGTGATCGACCCGACGCTCGCGGTCTTACGAGCTGACGCTCCACCCCGCGGGTCGAGTGGCCGAACCGGGTCTTGCCAAGGTCGCCCCGGAGCTGGCCGGTCCGCTCAACTCGATGGGCGTCCCGCCCGACCTGGAGAAGGCCACCGACGCACTCTTCCGAAAATACCTCCAGGTGCTCGGGGCTCTCCACAAGGCGGGCGTGCCGATCGTCGCGGGGACGGACCAGGCGGTACCCGGCCACAGCCTCCATCGAGAGCTGGAGCTCTACGTCCAGGCGGGCATGACGCCGATGCAAGCGATCCAGTCGGCCACGATCGTGCCGGCGCGCGCGATGAAGCTCGATCGGCAGATGGGGACGATAACGGCCGGCAAACGGGCCGACCTCATCCTCGTCGCCGGCCGGCCCGACCGCAATATCTCCGACATCCGCAAGGTAAAGACCGTGATCGCGGCCGGACGCGAGTTCAATTGTGCGGAGCTCTGGAAGAGCGTCGGGTTCCAGCCCTGATCGTCAGGTACCGGTCCACGGTAACTGGGCGTGGTGGACGAGTTCTCCCCGAAGAGCGCCGAAGACGCGGGGGAAATCCAATGGCGCAGAGACTTCTTGCGGCGGATCGGTTACATGCTGTGAACAAGGACAACCCGGCCCGTGGGGATGAAAGCACATACCTGACCGTTCTGGACGCCTCTACTGTGTTGAGCAGCCCGCGCAGGTGTGTGTGTGTTCAGCGTGAATGAGACAAACGGCGTCGCTCTTCAAGCTAGTCAATGGAAACAAACACTATGGATGGATTTATCGCATTTGGGCCAATCCCGGGAGGCCGTGGGGCGGCATCGTGCCGCCCTTTCCGGTCTTGGCCCCTGAGTCGGCGCTCGGGTCGCGTCCCCGCGTTGCCCTATCCTCCGCCCAAGTCTCCTCAGTGTACCTCACTGGACTGTGGCCGGGCAATTTCTTTCTCCTCGGTCTTGGCTCGCCCTTCCGGCGCTGGCCTTCGCCCGCTTCTCTTTCCGAGCGGCCCAGATGGCTTCCGCACGACCAGCCAGTTTGTCCGCCGGTGTGACGTAGCCGATCGCGCTGTGCAACCGCACCGTGTTGTAGTAGATCACGAACTCGGCGACCAGCCGCCGAGCGTCCTCCAAGCTCAACGGGGTCTTTACTCGGATGCACCCTCCTTTCAGAGTCTTGAACCACCGCTCGATCTTGCCGTTGCTTTGCGGATAATAGGGAGATGTTTTGACGTGAGTCATCCCACATATGCGGATAAACTCCTTGAAATCTCGGGAGATGAACTGCGGGCCGTTGTCCGAGATGATCCGGGGATGCTCGCTGGGATACTGCTCGCGAGCCCGCTGGAGGATCGTCTCTACGTCAGCTTCGGTCATGGCCTGGCGGATCTCCCAGTGGATAACCAACCGACTGTAGCCGTCGATGATGCTGCACAGGAAGAAGAAAGTCCCGCAGATGTTGAGATAGGTGACATCGATGTGCCAGTGCTCATGGGGCCGCAGGGGCTGCTCGAAGCCCTGTCCCTTCTTGGACGGCTTGCCGCCTCGGGGAGCCAGCTTGCCGGCCGCCTTGAGCACACGGTAAACGCTGGAGGGGCTGACGGCCACGATATCCGCGTCGAGCATCATGTAGGCCAACCGCCGATATCCTTCCAAGGGGTTGAGGTCATGGAAGGCGATGATCGCGGCCTTCTCCCAATCCTCCAGCCAGAAATCGCGGGGGAGGGAGGCGTTGTGCCGGTTGGGAGTTCCCAGCCGCCTGCTCCAGCGGCTGAACTGGGTTCGGGCGATCCCCAGCCATTGGAGCAACCGCCAGACCGGCAATCCCGTCTTGCCGGCCCAGCCAAGGATGAACTGGACGACCGCGTCACGGACGGCTTGGGGAACCCAGGATCCCGTCAGAGTTCCCCAAGATCTTTTTTTAGTTTGATATGTTCCTCCATAGGTTCCGAGAGGACTTCGTGCTTACGCTGGAGCTTCTGTTCCAGAAACGTGATCCTCCGGTCCTTGTCGTCGCCGGCTCGGCGGGAGCGGGGCTCGAATGCGGCAGCGGCGTTCTCGAAGAATTCCTTCTGCCAACGGTAGAACATCGTGGGGTGGATCCCGTGCTGGTCACACAGGTCCGAAACGGGGGGGTGTGAGAGTGATCACGATAATTGACGCACCTCTGATCGAGATAATCGACGGATGGGCTGCTCCCCATTTTTTGGTCCACCTGAAATGGGAGTTCCTTGAATGATGCCACATATAATGTGATTATCATGGTGTAATATTCGGACTTTTACTCCTTTTGTCGCAGGACGCGCTGAACTCTTTCGGCGTCGCGTAATCCAATGAACTGTGCGGTCGGACCGTGTTGTATTCCCGACGGTACCACTTACCTTTCTCCCGAGCATCGGTGACTGACTCGAACTCGACTCTTTCCAGGAACTCGTCCCGCAATCGACTGTGAAAGGATTCGATATAGGCGTTCTCCCAAGGGCTCCCCGCAGCCACCGGGATTGGGTCAGCACCCACCCGCGGTAGCCAGCCAACCAATGCTTTACAAACGAATTCCGATCCGTTATCGCTCCTGATGCGGGTCGGCGCCCCGCGACGTCCGATTACCCGGGCCATGATCCGCCGAACATCGGCCCCCGTGAGCGACGCTGCCGCGTGCAACACCAAGCACTCCCGAGTATATTCGTCCACCACGGTTAGCCACTTGAGGGAACCCCCCTGGGCCGTGCGGTCGTGAATGAAGTCGCAGGTCCAGATATCGTTCTTGAACCGGGCTGGTTGTTGGGTGCAGCTATTGGCACTTACCCCCGGCTTGGGGCCTAGTTTTCTGGGTTTTCTCAGCCTCACGGGTCTCCTCAGTCCCAGGCTGATCCAGAGCCGCCGCACCCGTTTGAGATTGACCGACCATCCGTGCCGGATCAGCATAACATGGATCCGACGGTATCCGTAACGCGGATGTCGCCGCGCCAACCGTTTGATCTCCTTGTTCAAGGCCGGCTCTTCAGCCCGGTGCTTCCGGCGGTATCGCAGGCCTGAACGGGACCGGCCCATCACGCGGCTGATTCGCCGCTGGGATACCCCGTACTTCTCGTCGAGGTAATCGGCGGCGGCCCGCTGTTGGTCCGGGCTCACCACTTTTTTTTTGCGATGTCCTGGAGCATCGTCTTGTCCAGGAGCAGCTCGGCCACCAGCCTCTTGAGGCGATCGACCTCGAGCTCCAGCTCGCGGCATCGGCGATCGGAATCGACCTGGTCGGAGCGTGTCGCTGTCGCCAACGATAATAGGTCGTCTCCGCGATGCCTTGCTTGCGACAGATGTCAGATATCGTGAGTCCTTTGGCCAGATCGCGGTCGGCTTCGCGTAGTAATCGCGCGACCTCGTCGGCGTTCCTTCGCCTTCTCATGGGTCCCTCCTGGGCTTACTTTACCCGGAGACTCCCATTTCGGCTGGACCAATTTTTGGGGGGCAGGTCAGGGGCCATTGTCGCTCCGAATCCGACACGGGGGGCCGCCGCGCCCCGCCGCGACTTCGGCCAGGATGATCCCAATGTCCTCGGCTGTCATGCCTCGTCGCGCCTCCAACGCCAGGCATTCACGAGTATATTCATCAATTAATGACTTAACCACTTGAGGCTTCGGCCGTCGCTGGTACGATCGAAGATAAAGTCCCATGTCCATACATCGTCTTTCCCGCGCGACGGCCGGAGATGACAGGCGTTCCGATCCTGTCCGTGTTCTCGGCGAGGCTTGGGATTGGCCCGCGGTTTGGCCACTTTCAGCCCCGACTGACGCCAGATGCGTCGCACCGCCTTCTTGTTGATGACCCAGCCCTCGCGATTCAAGAGGGCCCAGATCCGCCGATAGCCGTACCGTGGGTGCATCCCGGCCAGCTCCTCGATCCGTCGAGCCAACGCCGCCTGTTCGTCGCGAAATACGGGCGCGTAACGGAGACTGGAACGGGCCACGTCCAGCGCCAGAGACAATCTGCGTTCAGATACGTCGAATTGTTCACGTAATTCATTGGCGATCAGACGACATCGAGAGGCGGTCATGGCTTTTTTTTCAATGCCTCCTGAAGCATGCGGCGGTCGAGCGCCAGCTCGGCCACCAGGAGCTTGAGTCGGTCGACCTCGGATTCGAGTTCTAATACTCGCATTTGTTCATTTGATACTGGGTCCTCCAGAAGGGCCTTCCAGCGATAATACGTGGTGGGTCCGATCCCGGCCTTGCGGCAGGCTTGGTTGATGTTCAAGCCGGCGTCGAGGTCGGCTTGGAAGTCGCGGAGGACGGCCGCGATCTGGTCCGGTCTGGGTCGTTTTCGCATGGGTCGCTCCCTGGCTCTCTGCCAGTTGTACGATTCCCATTAAGACTGGACCAGGTTTTGGGGGGCAGGCCAGTGTCATGGTCGCCTTCACCCATGAGCCTGCCCTCGCACTCGCACGGAGCACGAGGTTGGAGGAAGGCGTCCAGGAGGGAGTAGGGCAAGGAGGCGATCTTGACAACCGGCTCCAGGCGGGCGCGTGCGATCTTCCAGAATGATGTCTGGGGAAAGTGATCGCGCCAGAAGACCTGCCAGCGAGCGATGGTCCGTCGGTCGACGTGGAAATGCTGGGAGAGTTCGCGGAGACGACGGGGTGTCGGCCCTTGGCGCATGGCGCTGATCAGGATGACGGCGGCGGCGAGAAAGACCTTTCGGCCGAGGAAGCGCACCGACGGCGGAGTCACGCGCTTCCTGCAGCCGTCGCGATCGCAGCAGAAGCTCAGTCTGATCCGCTGTGGCGTGGGTAACTGATCGGCATCACCCCGGGGCTGCCGGGGATAATTCGCGCAGTGCAGGCGTCCGCCGCACGGACACCCTTGCTTGCGGGTCTGCTCCGCAAGATCTTGGTCGATCGTAAACAGGAACGACCAGAAGCTGGCGGTGCTAGGCAGATCATGATACATGGTCGGGTACTCCGCGAGTTTGGGACTCAACGGAGTATACCCCCTCGGGAACCGTGATCGCGTGATCAGGATCTCCGAGGGGAATTTGCTTGCCAGCCTCAGAGAAGTTGCTCAGGAATCGCCGATTTCACGTCGATTAACTTGGCCTTGTGACTCGTCGTGTCTTCATGGATCTGTAATGCGCATAGCGCAGGAGGGCTTTTGACATTACCCGATGTTCCGCCATCGGTCTGCTACCCCAGCGGGCGTCGTCGGCAACGGCGAGGTCCGAAGCCTGGGGGACAATGGAGCCTCGATCCTTGGATCGGCCGGGAATGCGCGAGCTGACTCGGCGACTGCCAGCATCACGGCGGTCGGGACCTAGCAGTCCGGGACAGGGTCAACTCAGGTGAAGTGCCGATAAAGGCCGTGATAATCAACAAGCCAAAGATGCTGTCAGGCTTGGACCAAAAGGTACGTGGTCAGGCATGGGGGCTGGCCAATCCCCCGTCGCGGATGATGCACCACCGGCCGATAGGCACGACCTAACTCCCGGGTGATCCAGAAGATGAACGAAGTAACCCCGTTGTCTCCCCGCAAGGGAAGGCGAACTGCAAAGAACGCTGATGAGGCAGCGGCGGAGGGATGAGGGAACAAGCCAATGCCGATCGGTAGTCGACCGGATAGAGGGTGAGTCCGCCCACGGACGAGATCCCCTCGCCGCGAAAGCGGGCTGACGTCCCTCGGGTGTTCCGTCACGAGAGAACCTTGGCTAACCGACAAAGGGAGACAAGCAGACATGTCGGCGGTAGAAATACACGCTGGTGCGGCTCCCGATCCGATGCTCGACTGGCACTCCATCGACTGGAGGAAAGTCTGGCAGACGGTCCGTCGGCTCCAGGCGCGTATCGTGAAGGCTGTCGCGGCGGGCAGATGGAACAAAGTCAAGGCTCTGGTTTATCTGCTCACGCACTCGTTCAGTGGCCGGGCTCTGGCCATTTTACGAGCCGTCAGTAATTCAGGTGCGAAGACTCCCGGTGTGGACGGAGTTCTCTGGAACACACCGGAAGCCAAGTCGGCCGCTTTCGACACCTTGCGTCGGCACGGCTACCAGCCGCAACCGCTCCGCAGGGTGTACATACCCAAAAGCAACGGGAAACGACGCGCCCTTGGGATTCCTACCATGCGCGATCGAGCCATGCAAGCATTATGTCTGCTCGGACTCGACCCCATTGCGGAATCTCAGGCCGACGGCCATTCCTATGGCTTTCGACTGGAACGCCGTTGTGCCGATGCGCTCGATCGAGTCCATCGCTTGGTGAGCCACCGGCAGGGTCCCCAATGGATTCTGGAAGGGACATCAAAGCTTGCTTTGATCGCATCAGCCACCCCTGGCTGTTGACGCACGTCCCCATGGACACCCGAGTGCTGCGGCAATGGCTGGAAGCGGGTTTCCTGGAGAAGCATGCCTGGTTCGCCACCATGGAGGGAACACCTCAGGGCGGGATCATTTCACCCGCGCTGGCGAACTGGACCCTGGATGGACTGCAACGGTTGCTGGTGAAGCGTTTCGCCAACACACCGCAACAACGGAAGAACAAAGTCCACTTGGTCCGCTATGCGGATGACTTCTTGATCACGGGCACTTCTAAGGAACTCCTTCGTGACCAAGTCCAACCTCTCGTGGCTCACTTCTTGAAGGAACGCGGTTTGGAACTCTCCCACGAGAAAACCCAGATCACGCATGTGGCGCAAGGCTTCGACTTCTTGGGCCAGAATGTGCGACGCTATCGCTGCGACAAGGTCTTGACCAAGCCGTCAGCCCGCAATGTCAAGACATTCTTGACCAAGATCCGGGAAACGATCAAGAACTCGGGCGACCAAACGGCAGGAGAAATGATCCGGCGTTTGAATCAACAGATCAAAGGTTGGACCATGTATCACCGTTATGCCGCGAGCAAACGCACCTTTACCCACGTGGATCATCGAATCTTCCGGATGTTGTGGCGGTGGTGCCGGCGACGGCACCCGAACAAGAGTCGGAAGTGGATCAAGAGGAAATACTTCCGGCAAGACGGTCACTGCCACTGGGTCTTCACGGGACTGTTGCTGGATCAGAAAGGCCAGGGCTGGCCGATTCAGTTGATGACCGCAGCGAACGTGAAGATCATTCGTTATGTGAAGATCCGTAGCGCCGTCAACCCTTACGACCCGGAGTGGGAGCTGTACCTGGAAGCACGGAGGTGCTGGCAACTGGCCCAAACGCGGACAGGTCGCAGCCGGATCGAGTTTCTATGGAAGGTGCAAGAGGGCCGATGTGTGGTGTGCGGTCAACCGCTGCAAATCGCAGAGGAAGACTGTCAGATCCACCATCGGATCTGGCGTAGCCAAGGCGGTCTGGACACGGCGGACAACTTGGAGTTGTTACATGCCAACTGTCATCGGCAGATCCACGTGCAAGAAGGACGGACGAAAGCAGCCGCGTCCCGCAAGGGGCGTTTGTGAAGGCTTGAGCTGCTTGAGGGGAAACTCTCACGGGCAGTTCTGAGGGGAGGGGGCGGCGGCAACGCCGCCTCCGTACCCGGCACGCACACTTGCGTCAATCTTTCCGGGCGTTATCCTGGATCTCCAGAGGTCCACCTCGGTCGGCGCACCCGTGGAGTTGGACCATCGGCCAATCAACCCAGCAACGCCCAGAGGTCGTTGGACAGGGTCGCATGCCGTCGCGAAGCCAGCCCATTTCGTGCCCGGCACGAACTTCAGGCTTCCCGCAACGGCCGACCCTCCCTCACGGAGACGGCACTATCGCCAGGGCCTGGGTTGATCGGATGATGCACCATGGGGAGGCGCTGGTAATTCAAGGAGACAGCTATCGGATGAAAGACAAAAACTCCGATTCGACCAGCGCGTGAATCAGCGCGGCGCGTCCATGTCCGGAGCGGGTGTTTCCCGCGAAGTGAGCATCCTTTGGCGTCAGCGGCCGGGATGTCCAGCCCATCCTTGAGCCAGCCCGGCTTTCCTGCCGGGCTGTTGGTTCAAGCGGCCGGTTCCTTGAACAGCGGGCTCGCGTCGGCCCCAGGCCCTGGTCCAGAACCCGCAAGCAGCCCCGAGTACGGGGCTTCGTCTTGACGACCTGGCCACCCTGTCGTGGCCCGCGGCGGTCTGCGGCGAGCGAATTGGCGGTGGTCCCGTCCCCAACGTCCGTCTCACGGAGCGGGAACGGCTAGCCGGCCCGTCTCTCGCCCCGCGACGTCACGACACAGATTGTGTCCGACCTCACTCCGCGCTTGATCGCGTGACGAGCGGCGTGGTGACATGCGCCGATCGCCTTGAGACTCGCTCAACCGCCCTGGGTGGCTCCGTCTTCACGATCGATAGTGGCTCTCATCTCCAGATCGGTCCCACCACGAGCCGATCTCGGCAAAATATTTAGCAACTTGCACTTGCGTCGATCGGTCCTCCCCCTGGTCGGAAATGAGTCGGGAGCATTCGGCCGTCCCTTCTGAGTTGCTGGAAGTCATTGAAAAGTGAAGACTTCTGGCTCCGCACACTGTACAGACAATCCTCACTCTGGTGCGATCTTCACAATCATAGTGGAGGCCTTCCAACTCTATCCCGTGTCTGGAGACACGAGTGGGTCAATCAGACGGAAGCGAACAATTCTCAATCCGCCCGCTCATCCAGCGACAATGCGAAGCGTCCTCACATCTGGTCAAATCGCGACGCGGGCGAGTTGGTGGTTCTCGATCTGATGTCTGACTATGAACGTCGACACTCCATATTCGGTTGCCAAATCCGCGATCTCATCTTCTCCGATCACAGCCCCTGACAAATCGCTTTTCAGCATCCGATGGGGTGCGAGAAACTCTGCGGCAAATGCGCGATTCATCTGCTGGCGATTGGTTCGCAGTCCGGACACCACCGCAAAACGGTCAGGAGGCGACGTCAGGTGCTCGAAAAGCGCGCGGCAGAATGCAAACTGACGAGAGTCCTCCCGCTTCTTTTCAATGAGAAACTTAGGGTTTTGTCGTTGATTCAATCCAGTCAGCGCATCGAGGAATCGACACCCGGCTTTTTCCGGTAACAAGCAATGGTCGAGTTGATCAATACGTAGGTGACCGGCCAACTCGTGAAGAGAATGTGATTTCCACGTTTCACCGTTCAAATTCTCTCGCAACGCTTCCGCGAATTTGTAACCGCTCTCCCAGGGATTTGCCGCCGCTGATGAGTGACGGCGCCCGATCTCGCACTCCTCTAATCGCATCGATGCCATCGGTATCGCGCGATCGCTTCAGCAGCCGACGCTAGCTCGGATTCCTGAGTGGCTAATTGATCAACGCTTGCCAGGGACAGAAAATCATTGAGGAGTTCCGGGCGAATTCTACGGGAGACGTCGAGGATCTTTACCTCTAATTGATCGTCAATCGCATAAGGGTCGACGCCAAGCCGTGCCGCTGCATGGCAGAACTCCTGCTCGTCCGCATCGGCACTCTGAATTGCGAGCCACTGATCGTGAAGCGTCGTTTGCGAAAGTCCCATGTCGTCAAGTCGCGTAACGACCACATTCACGAAGTCGGTCAATGTCGCTTCGAAGACGCTCCTTGACAAAACCGCACGTCCACTGGCCAGAAACCTGATTCCGGCGTCGGCGATCTCCATCGATTGCCACTCGGCCTCGACATCCTCCCCAAGCATCACGAACCGGAGTGACGGCAACACATAGCCTTCGCGCGCCCAGCGAACATTGTGTCTGCGATCAAACTCGCGATACTCTCTCTCGTCTGACCGCGCGACTTCCGATTTCAAGAACCACCAGTTATCGGCGAGCCATTCGGCCAGCGGAAACAGCGGGAGGAAAATGCTCGTTTCGAACTGCCCTCGTTCGTCGATCCTGCAACTCGGTGACCGGATCTTCGTCAATCCAGATCGAGAGCGAGGCCCATGTCGTGCGCAGTTCCTCGCCTCGGGCCTCCCCCGGATCCTGCCAATCGAAATCAAAGCGGAGATCGCTCATAGCACCGATTCGTTCACATTTCCCAGTTGAAGTTGTCGATACCATCCGGCCATTCGTCAAGCTCCAATTGCCAACCTTTGTACTGCCCGAGGGTGCGATTCACGAGGCGCGCTTCATAGACGGTGTCACCGATCTTGCACCACGCGTACCGCGGAAAGTCGCCTTCCCAGGGACCGCCGAAACAACTAACCTCGAACGCATGTCTCAGCCATCGTTGAATCTCGGGTAAACGGCTATTCAGCGCAGTGTCACATTTCGTCGCGTCTCCGCGAGGCCGCGGCATGCCGGCAAACGACGGACCTGTCTTGTGTTCTGGACTCCCTACATACGTTACGCGGCAGGAGTCCCCGACTGGTCGATGCCTTGAGGTGGTGGCTGAACGGTTCGCGGCTGTGGTCGTTTTCGCTTAGGAGCACGCACTTCGCGTTTCGTCTCGCTGGTGAGGAGCGGACATGTTCGTCAGGAGGCACCAGTACGTACTCTAACCTCCCGAGTCCAGTACTCAAAGGCTGATTTCGCCGATCGCCCTATAAATACCCGACCAAACCCCCTGCCCCAAATTCAGGTTTGGTGTCCCCGGATTTCCCTCGGGAAGCAACGGGCAACGAGGCCATTGACCCAAGTCCGGCACGGCAATTGCTTGTTAGCTCATGATCGATTCGCGGTATGGGTTGGTTGGACCGGAAGGAGGCATTGTCATGCTCTTGGAGCTCAAGGTTGCGATTGCGCTGGGAATGATGGGTCTGTTCATCGCCTTGCCCGTTCTGGCCCAGACGGAGTCAGGCAAGGAAACAAAGGCCAGCAAGACGTGTACGCCAGAAACATTGACGGGCGCTTACGTGATCGTCAGCGGCGAAAAAGAAGGTGTAAAAGAACCTGAGGAACGGATCAAGGGGATGAAAGTTGCCTTTACCAAGGATTCGATTGTTGTCGTCGATGGGGAAAAGAAAGAGATTTTTTCGGCGTCTTACACACTCAAGACGACGAATAACCCGTGTGATATCACCATGACCAGCCGCGTGGATTCCTCGGCGGGGGAGATCGCTCGGGGATTGATCCAGCAGGATGGAGATACGGTTCGGCTCGTCTATGCACTGCCAAATGGAGAGATTCCGACTGACTTCAAAACCAAGGAAAAGCAATTAATGTTTGTAATGAAGAAGTCACGATAGATAATAACATTTGTGGGTAACGCGTAGCGGGGACCGTGGGAACGAGTTAATCTAACTTGTTACCGAGGAGGTGAGCGTCCGGGATTCCCAGGCCCCCGCGGGGGCCTGGGAATCCCGGACGCTTACAACAATCGTGCGGAGCGGACCGCTCGCTCGCGGCTCGGATTCGCCCAGACCTTCCCCAACTTCCAATATTCGTCTCGTCCCTTCTTTCTCGCCGGACGCACGGCTCAGCGATAGAATTGTCGGTATACAGAATAACAACCTATAATATATAAGCCAGCAAAAATAATCACGCTGGCAGCAGCGCGTAGCTTGAGGAAGAAGCCGCCGTGATCGAACTCCCACGCGATGCGGGCGAAGTCGATCCCGAGCACGATCTCCATCAGACCAACCATCGAAACGGCCAGCGGAAACGCCGCCAGAGCCGAAGCATGGTAATACCCAGTCAGCTTGCCGAGTCCGAGCAAAAGCAAAAACATCGCCACGCCTACGACCAAGCCTCCGACGAACTTCATCAGGCCACGGAACCGCGCGTTGGTGAGGGCCACTTCGACAGGTTTACGCCACCTCAGGGGAAGGATCAAAAGCATCACCCAGATGACTCGGTTTTCATATTCTCGCAGTTGGCTGAACACCGCCTGATCTTCCTCTTGCTTGAGTTCAAGCCGACATTTCGGGCAAAGGTCGCTCAACGTCTCTCGGCCCCAGATGGAGATCGGGCGGCCGCACTTGGGGCAGATGAGGCCGGGACCGGGCACCTCATCGCTGAGATCGTCAGTCTTCCGATTCGGAGCCTTCAAGATTCGGACCAGGCCCATGAACGATAGGATAGCCACAGTTAACGAGGCCAACAGCCAGTATCGCGACGCGGGATTCGGCCAAGGGCCGTTCATATTTACCAACAACATGACTGTGCCCATCACCGACATGACGAGCAGAAACTGAAGAATGACGGTAGCCACGGAAATCCCTCCAATACGGGAGGAGGAAAAGGGACACGACGAGTGCAGCGAGGATAGCGATGACCTGCGTGTAGTGAACGAGTCGTAGCGCCTTGAGCATGGGAGGGACTGCCACCGTCCTCCACAGGCCCGGCGACTACGATACGTTCGTCGACATGATGGCCGAGGCGAGCGTCCGCGTCCGGATGCGCATCCTCGCCTACTGCCCGATACCCAATCACATCCAACTGTCGCTCTGGCCCGGCGACGACGGCGACCTGGGCGGCTGGAGGCACTGGCTGTTGACAGCCCATGTCCGCCGCTACCTGCGACATTATCGCTCCAGCGGAAATGTATGGCAAGGTCGCCTCAAGGCATTTTGCAGTTCAGGAGAATGAGCATCTCTTTACCTCGGGCATCGAAGTTGAGGATCGAGATGCCTCTGATGCTGGAGTTCCAAGACGTTGTTAAAACGAGCGGATGGCCATGGCTAAGTCCTCGTGTCCTGGTCCCCGAAGCGCTGATCAGGCGCGGGGTCGGCCTTGCTGAATTCTGGGGACACCAGCTGAATTCCCGAGACAGAAGTCTGAGGACAAGAATTCCTGGCCGGGTCACCCAGGGCGGTTTCCCGCCCCGGGTTCCCACAGATCCGGCGTGCGGAATTCCCGCCTCCAAGGCGACCCGCCGACGTGCTGCAACGAGTCCGGCAGGAATCCCTTGATTCGCTTGCGATCGAAGACGAGAATATGGTAGCGATGGTGGCCAAGTTGCCACGAGTCCGGCTTGTGTCCTGGTTTGGACCGCAGCACCGGCAGTTCGGTAGACGCGCTGCACTATATCTATATAACTTTGTTCATCAAAATATCTGAGAGCTGGTTCGGCCGGTGGGAGCGAGGGCATGGTTGAGGAGTCGCCGCCCAAAGCAGGTTCAGCCTCGCGCGGTTGCCTCCGCCGGATCTTGATGGGTGGAGGCGGCTGCCTCGCCACACTCGTTTTGATCGTCTGCCTCGGCCTCTACTTCGTCCCTCAGGCGGTCAGGGATTTCGTAGGTTCTTGAAGAATCTTCACCGATGCCCTGACCGAGCGGGACCGCCTATTCGCTGAGGCCCTCGCCAACGGGGACGCAGACGCAGCCTATCAGCGCGCCGATGAACGGTTTCGCCAGGCGTACACCGCGGAGCAACTGGCCGCGTACTTCCGCGATCAGCCGGCGCTGCTCCATCCCCCGGCGGCCTCGGTGTCCCTCAATATCGGGACGACCAACGGGAGGACGATCGTTTCCACGACGTTTGAAGCGGGGCAGCGGAGTTACACGGTCTACGCGACGAAAGACAGCGGCCGGATGCACCTGCTGGGTATCAGTCCCATGCTGGATCGCGCAGCCCTGCCCGACAAGAGCGAGTCCAAAGGGATCGAGTAAAGAGGGGGATGATCCGATCCATTGTGCAAGCGTTCGGTCGCGTGAGCCGGTCCGACTGGGGCGGCGATTTCTTGCGGGACGAATGCCGGGTTACCGGCTCACCTCCATCACGATGATGCGGGTGACGGCGGGAGCCTTCCTTTCCTGAAACTCCTGCTCCCTCGGCAGCTCCCGCACGCACAGTAGGCGGTGCTGCTGCAAATACGCCACCAACGGCATCAGGTTCCGGCCCTCCACGCCCACGTCCCGCAAATTCTGGGCCGGGTCGCCCCGCGGCACGTCGTGGTCTTGTTTTGCTTCAATCGAAATGTGACAAACCGTCTGCTCGGATAAGCTACAATTTCGAGTGGAGGTTTTCCCATGTCCAAGAAAATCCGGAATCGCTTCACAGCTCAGGAGAAGGTCGCCATTCTTCGGCTCCATCTTCTCGAACACCCCCCCGTTTCGGACCTGTGTGACCAGCACGGGATCCACCCCACGATGTTCTACCGTTGGCAGAAGGAATTCTTCGAGAACGCCGCTGCCGCATTCGAGCCCCGCTCCCGACGAGCCGGCGACGACAAGGACCGGAGGATCACGTTTCTGGAACAGAAGCTCCAGCGTAAGCACGAAGTCCTCTCGGAACCTATGGAGGAACATATCAAACTAAAAAAAGATCTTGGGGAACTCTGACGGGATCCTGGGTTCCCCAAGCCGTCCGTGACGCGGTCGTCCAGTTCATCCTTGGCTGGGCCGGCAAGACGGGATTGCCGGTCTGGCGGTTGCTCCAATGGCTGGGGATCGCCCGAACCCAGTTCAGCCGCTGGAGCAGGCGGCTGGGAACTCCCAACCGGCACAACGCCTCCCTCCCCCGCGATTTCTGGCTGGAGGATTGGGAGAAGGCCGCGATCATCGCCTTCCATGACCTCAACCCCTTGGAAGGATATCGGCGGTTGGCCTACATGATGCTCGACGCGGATATCGTGGCCGTCAGCCCCTCCAGCGGTTACCGTGTGCTCAAGGCGGCCGGCAAGCTGGCTCCCCGAGGCGGCAAGCCGTCCAAGAAGGGACAGGGCTTCGAGCAGCCCCTGCGGCCCCATGAGCACTGGCACATCGATGTCACCTATCTCAACATCTGCGGGACTTTCTTCTTCCTGTGCAGCATCATCGACGGCTACAGTCGGTTGGTTATCCACTGGGAGATCCGCCAGGCCATGACCGAAGCTGACGTGGAGACGATCCTCCAGCGGGCTCGCGAGCAGCATCCCGGCGAGCATCCCCGCATCATCTCGGACAACGGCCCGCAGTTCATCTCCCGAGATTTCAAGGAGTTTATCCGCATATGTGGGATGACTCACGTCAAAACATCTCCCTATTATCCGCAAAGCAACGGCAAGATCGAGCGGTGGTTCAAGACTCTGAAAGGAGGGTGCATCCGAGTAAAGACCCCGTTGAGCTTGGAGGACGCTCGGCGGCTGGTCGCCGAGTTCGTGATCTACTACAACACGGTGCGGTTGCACAGCGCGATTGGCTACGTCACACCGGCGGACAAACTGGCTGGTCGTGCGGAAGCCATCTGGGCCGCTCGGAAAGAGAAGCGGGCGAAGGCCAGCGCCGGAAGGCGAGCCAAGACCGAGGAGAAAGAAATTGCCCGGCCACAGTCCAGTGAGGTACACTGAGGAGACTTGGGCGGAGGATAGGGCAACGCGGGGACGCGACCCGAGCGCCACTCAGGGGCCAAGACCGGAAAGGGCGGCACGATGCCGCCCCACGGCCTCCCGGGATTGGCCCAAATGCGATAAATCCATCCATAGTGTTTGTTTCCATTGACTAGCTTGAAGAGCGACGCCGTTTGTCTCATTCACGCTGAACCAACACAAGTTGGGAGGTCAGGGCGAGCGCCGGACGTTTCGAGGGAGGTCGAACCACACGGCCGAATGAAGCAGTCCCAATCGGGAAAAGAAGGCCGATCGACGTCTAATACTTTGAAAAGAAGGCTGAGCCGGTTAGAGTTGAATTGTGGACGGCAAACCCTGGAGAGTCATGGCTGCGTTTGAAGCGCCGACGACCGGCTGGTTTTGAAGCGCCCGGTAACATCAAGCCGGACGTCAGCTTTGAAACGATTGAATGACCCAGGAAAAAAAGAGCCTCTACGTCGTTCGGACTGTTGCCGGCGCGTGCATTCTCACACGTCAAGATATCGTCGAACCCAAGAAAGGAATAGGTCAGGGGATGATGCTATCTGTCACGACCAGCCGTGAATTCGCCTTTTCTCTGATGCAGGCTGCCCGACTGCACGGCGAGTATTCAGGAGAGCTCGATCATGAAGCCGGCGATCTCTGCGCGTTCTTCCTTGCCTGCTGGTCCGTCATGACCCGAGAGCAGAGGGCTCGCGCCTTGTCCGATCCGGACGTTCAGGAGGTGATCGAGGGTCCCGAATACGCGGCCCTATTTGATTAGGCTCGGATCGTCAATTGATTCCCAGGATTTGACGTATCTCCAATCAGGAACCATCTTCCCTCCCGAAGTTCGATTTGCTGATTCTTCTTCAGTTTCTGCTGAGCCGTTCGCGCAGCGTGCTTCCATTTCTTCCCGAATCGTTCGCCATCGATGATGCGATCAACCGTATCGTCACACAGATCTGGATGGATCGTCTGAATCAGCGGATGAAGTTGGACGGTGCTGAGGGGCCCGTGGCGCTTCAGCAGGTAGACGATCGTCTTCGCGAAGACTGTGTGACACGCACCAGCCCCCAAACGGAGCATCACGAGTTGATCTTCCGCGTCACGGCTTCGGATTTTCGAACTAGATGTTCGAAATGTTGCGACACTGTCGCAACAATTGAGCTGGAGCGATTTTGGTGTCACTTACCGACCCAATTACACCTTACTCGCGCACGATTATGACGACGGTCCTCCAGCAGTCGTTCGGTGAAATCCTTCTTTACCAGACCGAAGATGGTCGCACGCGCATCGAGTGCCGTTTCCAGGACAAAACCCTTTGGCTGTCACAAGCGATGATTGCCGATTTGTTCCAGAACGGACGTCCGCACGATCAACGAGCACCTGCAGGAACATTATACGAGGAAGCCGAGCTGGACCCTGCGGCAACTATCCGGAAATTCCGAATAGTTCGCCGCGAGGGCACGCGGGAGGTTGCCAGAGAAATCGAGCATTACAGCCTGGATGCGATTTTGGCCGTCGGCTACCGCGTGCGCTCGCTGCGCGGCACGCAGTTCCGTCGCTGGGCAACGGAGCGGCTGCGTCGTTATACGCGGAAGGCGGGGTCACAACTGGAAGCCGGAATGGCCGGAGTTGCGGGACGATCGGTCATTAATCGCCAATCATAACGAACACTCGATCGAATTCGATCTTCGTTTTCTCGCTGAGCTCGTTCAGCTTGCGTGTCAGCACGGCTTCCGACAGCGAGCGATTCGGATCCGAGGCTACCTGGTTGATGAGGTCGTTGATCATCGCAACCAGGCTATCCCGGGCCGTCCCGGCGTGTTCGGCCAAGGTGGTCTTTTCGTTGGCGAGCTGCTTGAGCTGGTCGACCAGTTGCTTCTGCTCATCGAGGGCACGACGGAGCTGGACGTTGAGTCGTCCAGTGGCCTCTTTGGCCGTCGCAGCAACATCACGCGCCCGTGCGGCGGCACGCCACTGCCACACGGCCGCGCCGCCCAGCCCGCCGAACAGCAGCGATAGCAGCCCGAGGGTATACGCGGCGGCCAGCGTCGGCTTCCGCCGCGCCCATTTCGCCACCCGCTCGGCGATGCCGGCCGCGCGGACGCTCACCGGCTCGCCGGCCGCCCATCGCCGCAGGTCGTCCACGAGCGCTCCGGCCGTGGGGTAGCGATCGGCCGGGTTCTTCTCCAGGCACTTCAGGCAGATCAACTCCAGATCGCGCGGAATCCTGGCGTTTCGCTTCCTCGGCACTTCCGGCGGACGGTTCCGCACGGCCTCGAGCGTCTCGATCACGCTGTCGCCGCCAAACGGAGACTTGCCGGTCAACAGGGCGTAGAAGATCGCGCCCAGGCCGTAAACATCGGTCGCCAGGGACATCCTCCCGCGGTGGCCGGCGGCCTGCTCGGGGCTCATGTAGGCCGGCGTGCCGATGATCGCGCCGCTGGCGGTTATGTCCACGTTGGATTCCATCAACTTGGCCAGGCCGAAGTCGGTGATGTGCAGGCGACCCACCGCGTCGATGAGGATGTTCGCCGGCTTCAAATCGCGGTGGAGAATGCCCCGCATGTGGGCGTGTTGAACGGCTTCGGCCGCCTCGATCATCATGGTCACGGCGGCCCGGGGATTGTCCCGGAACGAGGCGATCTGATCGCCGAGATTGCCGCCGTCGATGAACTTCATGCTCAAGTAACACTGGCCGTCGTGCTCGCCGACCTCGTAGACCGAAACGATGCCGGGGTGGTCGAGCAGCGCGACGGCCTTGGCCTCGTTGTGGAATCGGCGCAGCTCGGCATCGTCGGCGAGCACGCCCGCCTTGATCATCTTGAGTGCGACCGGCCGGTTGAGGCTGACCTGGCGGGCCTTGTAGACGACGCCCATGCCGCCGCGACCCACCTCTTTCTGGATCTCGTAATCACCGAAGTAGCGGACGGTGGATCCGCGAGTCATGGGAGCACCGTTCCCGCCGGGCGGCGCGAACATCGTGGCGTCGGGTGGCGTCTGCGCCCCGCGCTCCGCGTCGTAGTCGATCGTTCTTTGGAATGGGCTCGACGACGAGATGGTCGAGCCCAGGGTCGATTCGGACTCTCTCGATGGAGTCGGCTCGACGCCGGCTCGGAGCGGTGCCGCCAGCCGCCCGAGGCGGTCGTGCTCGCGGAAGAAGGACCGCAGGTCTTCGGCCAGGTCGGGATGGGCGGCCAGGAGCGCGTCACGGGCAGGGGCAATGCCGGCGTCCTGGGCGGCGAGGTAGTCGGCAATCACCTGATCGAGCCTCTGCTCGCGATCGTCGTCGGCCATGGCACTCACTCCCCATCAGCTGGTATCAGATCTCGCAACTGCGCCAGGCCTCGCTTAAGCAGGCCGGCGATGGCCTGCGGCGTGCGTCCGAGTTCGGCGCTGATCTCGGCGAGGCTCGATCCCTGGCAGTGCCGCATCACCAGGGCCCGGCGGTTGTCCTCGGGCAGATGGGCCAGGGCATCGGCGAGGCGGACGAGTGACTCGTTGCGCTCGGCCTGCTCGGAGGGGGACGACTGGTCGGCGGCCAGCCAATGCTCCAGACGGGCCGAGGATTCGTCGAGAGCCTCTTCCAGCGATCGCACCCGGGCATCATCCCGCTTGGCGCGAGCCAGGGCGCGGGCCGCGTCGGCAAGGTTGCACGCCAGCAAGCGACGGAGCCATGCGAGACGTTCGGCTTCGCTACGACCTCGGAAGCGATCGCGGTCCTTGTGGGCGTCCAGCAGGGTCTGCTGAACAATGTCCGACGCCTCGATTCCCGGCCGTCGGCCCCTGCCGAGCTGAGCCTCGGCCAGCAGCCGCAGGTACGAGCGATAGCGATCCGAAGCCATGATCACCTCGTCCACGACGTACCTCATACAGTAATAGCCGCCATCCGCGCGAACTCGAGGCGCGCCGGGGCCCGGAATTATCCATTCTCTCAGATTCGGCCTTCGCAATCAGGGCCGAACTCGTTCAGGTCGACACTCGCATGGAAACGCTCGACCCCGATCCCCTCCGCACATGAGGGATCATCGTGAGGCGGCGCATCGAGTGGACTCAGTTCGGAGGCCGCCGATCCGGTCCGGGACACAAGACCGCACGATGCAGTTCTCAGTACACTTACCGGCCTTCTAACGGGGACTGACGTAAGGTGATACCGATCGGGAAATCAGAGCCACTTTCGATCGGGAAGGCGGAGCCACTTGAGGATCTGGGGCAGATTCGAAAAACAAGGCGCATACCCTCATACTGCTCGGCACGCGGTGAAAGGCGCGGAGTGAAATTGGTCACATCATGTGGCGTGACGAGCATGGCACGGACGGGCCGGCCAGGCGTTCGAGCTCGGTGAGCCGGGGCGTAGTGGACAGGGCCACCGCCAATTCACTTGCCACGGACCGCCACGGGCCACCACAGGATGACCAGGCCGCCAAGACGAAGCTCTTCACGGCGAGCCGCTCGCGGATTCTGGATCAGGGCCTGGGGCCAACGTGAGCCCGCACCTCAAGGAACCGGCCGCTTGGACCGCTCCGCACTCTGGCTCGGCTGGCTCAAGGGTGGGCTGGACATCCCTGCTTCAGGCGCCGAATGCAGCTCACTTCAACGGGAACACCCGCTCAGGTCGTTGACGCGCCGCGCTGGGTCACGCGCTGGACGAATCGGAAATGCTTCAATCGCCTCACATCGCTCGCTCCTTTACGAAGACGCGCTGCCCGTGGTTCCTCAGCCCATCGAACCAGGCCCTGGCCACAGCGCCGTTCCCCTCGGGGATGGTCGGCCGTTCACCTGAAGCCCCAATTCCGCGATCGACGCGAAAGGCCGGGCTTACCGACGGCTCACGACCACATCGAACGACCTCCGGGCCGCGCTGGTTGATGAGCCGATGGCCCAGCTCCACGAGTGCGCGATGCCGATCGGGAAGTTCTTCGCTTCAGCATACCGCCTGGGCGCCCGGGCACAAGGCGTTGTGAGAGTCGATGAACGGAGACAAACGGTCACTTCGGTCGATCCGACCGACGCGCGCAAGGTGACCGTTCGACGCTTCGGTCGATCCGACCGACGCGCGCAATGCACAAATCGCCTTGTTGCCCTAATAGATGAATAGGAAATGTTGAGTACTTCGACCGACACTTCTCGCTGTACCGACGGATGGAAGAGTCCCAGCCGCCATTCGCCGGATCTCCTTCCACAGATCGACGCTGAAGTCGTAATTTGCAAGTTCCGGGCACCTGGAACGCCACCCAGTCGCGCACCTGCTGACCCCCGCGCTAATTGACTAAGAGCCACAAGAAGCCAACCTCGATTCGCGATTGAGAATGCGTCTACGGGCTTTCTCGAAACATCTCCTCGCGAGCGAGTCGGCCGCTGACTTGCTGTTGTTACAAAGTCGTGACCGCGTAAAGGGCCACTCGGGGGTATATTGATCTCCGTCCGACAGACCGCGCAACCTTCGGGCCAAACTCGCTTCACCCTTGATCGGAGGAAAGATGCCACTTCCCCTGCTGTCCAACAGTTACGCCCTCTTGATTGCGGGGTTGCTCGCCATCTCAAGCTCGGTCGGCCAGTCTGAAAATCGCGATCCCCACTTCACGCCGACTGCGGCCAAGTCGACCTCGTACATGCCGCGGGTGATCATTCGCAACATGCGGGAGGATCGTGCTGGGAACATCTGGTTCGCCACGTTTGGCGGCGCGATTCGCTATGACGGCAAGGAGTTTGCGAACTTCTCGGAAGAAGTGGGCCTGGCGAAGACACGCATCTTTTCGCTGCTGGAAGCTCGATCGGGCGCACTGTGGTTCGGCTCCATCACCGGCGGCGCGTCGCGATATGACGGGAAGTCGTTCAAGAAGTTCACGGAAAAAGAGGGCCTGGGCAACAACGACGTGATGTGGATCTTCGAAGATCGCGATGCAAACATCTGGTTCGGCACCGGAAACGGCGTAAGTCGTTACGACGGCAAGTCGATGACCAACTTTACCACGAAGGAAGGGCTCGTCGATAACTCGGTATATACGATCGCCCAAGATGCTTCGGGGCGAATCTGGTTTGGAACCCAGGGCGGCGTTTGCTCCTACGACGGCAAATCGTTTTCCAATCTCGCCGACCAGGTCGGAAGACCGTTCGTGAATGTTCGCTCGATGGTCGTGGACCGATCAGGGAACCTTTGGTTCGGCGGCCAGGAGGGGGCCTTCCGTTACGACGGCAAGACTTTGGCGACATTCACTTCCAAAGAAGGGCTGCTGGATGATTTTGTGGGCTCGATGATCATCGATCGAGCGGGAAACCTCTGGTTCGGGCATCCCGGGAGTTTTCCCGACGGCAAGGGAGGTGGCGCGAGCCGATATGATGGCAAGTCCCTCAAGCGTTTCACTCAAAAGGAGGGCCTCAGCAGCCTAACTGTCTATTGCATGCTCGAAGACAAGGCCGGAAACATCTGGTTCGGCAGCGCCGACGCGGCGCATGCCGCTACGACGGCAAGACCTTCACCAATTTTTCTGCAACCAACCCGCCTCGGTTACCAGCTAGGCCGGCGCAGGCTCCCGCAAACGACCAAACCTCAGCTATTGCCAAAGGCGAAGCTGTTTCAGAAATGAGCAAGAGCATATGGAGTGTTTTTCAAGACAAGAACCATAACCATTGGTTCGGAAGTGATGGCCAAGGTGTCTATCGCTATGACGGAAAGACCATCACCAACTTCACCACGAAACACGGGTTGTGGATGGCGACCGTCGGTGGCGTCTGGCGATATGACGGAAAAAGCATGACCCATTATCCGGTCAAAGATGGTTCTAAGGATGTTTGGTTGGTCTCCATTTACAAAGACAACCGCGGCGACCTGTGGCTTGGCTCAAACGAATCAGGAACGTACAGATTCAACGGAAATACATTTGAAAAATTCAAACCATAACGACCGGAAGCAGAGCAGCCAATAACAAGGGCTTATACCTACCAACCCAGACCGCAGGTTAGAGTGATGATAGCTCAAGATAGCGTAATTGTCCGATTTCGCATCGAAACCTGTGCAGGGCCGCGTGCAGCCACGATGCCCTAAACTTCAGGCGTCTTTCGCGCTTCGGTTGCGACACTCGACGCAACCTCGATCGTGACAACCGAATGTCATGGGACGCGTTGTTTTGCGCGCTTCGGTCCGACGACACCGACGCGTGCCACAGCCAGGGCGCGCAAGCAGCCAACAGGGAGCACCCCCAAGCTGGCTCGTGTCAGACAACCAAGGACGACGGTGGTAAACCCGGCGAGAGGTTGTCGGCTCGATCGAAACGAGGAACAAGGTCCATGCCTGCATGGCTCATCGTTGAAACAAGACATAGAAGAAGTCGGTTTTGCGCATCCGGCTGGGAAGAGACCAAGGGAGGAGCAGGTGTTTGGTGGCGCTCTCCAAAAGATGGAAACTGGCTATGATTTCGCGACCGGCCTCATCTCATCGCCGCGCTGGGAACAAGACACAGAACAGCGGCGCTGCCCTTCAAACGATCGTGTTCCCGGGAACAAGACTGAGAGATAAACGGTCTCATCGACGTGCTGGCAACAAGAACCCCGAGCGCTGCCCTCCAAAACGATTGAAAGCGCTGCCGGATCAGAGATCGGTCCCACTGATACCGCGAAACGCTCGGTCCGTCGCTGCCGCGCGTCATCGGAGAACGCGGCCCGGCGCACGGCCTGACGCTGGCGCTCGGTCAGTGACCAACGATCGCCGACGAGTTTGAGCGCGGACACCGGCGCGTAGCCCCGGCCCAGCAGCCAGGACAGGTCCGCGACGGCTTCGCGCAGCGCGGGCCAGTACGACGGACCGAATAAGTCGCCGTCGCGCGGGTCGGGGCCACGATGAGCATGCTTGTCCGGCATGTCGGGCTGGCCTTTGTCGTGTTGCAAGCAAACGCGGCGTCGGCTTGGGGGATTGCGCGATTCCAAGCCGAGACGATCGACCGTATCTTCGAGGTGCAATTCAACGGAATCGACCTCGTGATCGGCATCCCGATGAAATGGGGCGTCGGTTATGGCCTTGCCCCGACAGGCCGGGTGTGTGCCTGGGGCGGTTATGGCGGCTCGTTGCTGATTATCGACGTGGATCGCCGCATGACCTTCGCCTATGTGATGAACAAGATGGCGCCGGGCAGCGGCACCATCGCAGCGGCGCTGGCCAAGCGGGTGAACGACATCGTGAATCGCTAAGCCACATGTTCGACAGGATTTGCTTCGTTCTGACGACACCGCAGCGCAGGAATTGATCGACAATTACGTGTCGTCACTACGCCCACCGCGCCCCGCTGGCGTTCCGGGCGATCATGACGCGGCCGCACCTCAGTTTTCCATCAGAAGGAAATGTCTTCGATCTCAAGCTGATACTCGGTCTTCAATTGCCGGATCGCGTTGGCCACGGCGGACTCATACTGATTGGAGTAGGTCAGGGTCAGGTTCGGGAGATCAATCTCGACCGGACACTGGCGCTCCAGAAGCGCGGAGTGGAGCTTGCCTAGTAACTCGCGATCTGGACACACCAGTTGCACCCGCGTCATACGGGTCAGCGTAACGCTTGGTTTGGGCTCACGCGGCTTCTCCCGACCCGCCGATCCCTTCGGAAAACGGGTTCGCGCGCTTTTGGGCAGCGGCGAAAAAGCCTGGTCGCCGTGCTTGATTCTCACCGGCATGAGTTCCCGGCGTTCCAGCTCATCGAAAAGTTTGTCGGGAGAGCGGACCAGGCGGATTCCCTCGGCAACGCGCTCGACCGTGAACAGATCGGCCGCCGGCGCGTCCTGCTCCCCTTCCAGCACGGAACAATTCACGTACAACGCGAATTTCTCACCGTGCTCCGACCAGGCAGATAGTTCGTGGCCAACATTTGCCGGCAACTCGCCGCCGCACAGCCCCCGTAACAAGTCGGGCTGCGTCCAGGTCGGGAGAGTCGGCCCGGGCGGCCGCGACCTTCTGTTTGGTCAGCCTCAAGACGATGGACGTGCCTTCCGACACCATTTCGCAAAGTGGCGCAAGCTGGGCGAGCACGCCCGCCGGGTACGTTTCCGCAATCACGTGGACATCGAAGTTTGGAGTCACAGTGACTCGCGGTTCGGCGATGCGTCCCTCGAGGGCACGGCGCAACCGATCGCTGACGCGGAAGGCTTGCAGACAGCCCAGCGTGGGATAAATGGCCCTGGGGGGCTTCCGCGCATACGCCACATCGACATAGCGGAGCACTAGCGGAACACCCTCCAGGAACCGCTCGACATATCGGCCCTCCACCCGCTCGAAGCCGTCTGGATCGCTCTCGTGGACGTCGATGTCGTGGCCCCACGCATCCTTGCTCTCGTGGAAGTTGCCGTAGCGGCCGGACCTGGTCTCGTGCTCGTTCTTGAACAGTGGTTTCGCGGGAATGATAAGATACCGATGGTGGTTTTTCAGATGTTCGACCAGCGAGGCCGTGCTCAGCCACTGACCGCAGGGGCACTCGGCCAGCAGCCCCAGCAGGAAGCGGCGGATCGCAGGAAAATCAAGCGTGGGCATGACGCCGATCGCCGATCCCCAATGGTTAAACCCCTCCAGCCGCCCCAGCACGCCCCGGCGATAGAACTCGCTGGCCGAACCCTGTCCCTGGTCGACCAGCATTTTCAGGAGCCTCGATTCTTGGTCCGCCGCCTTCAACGCGAGGAACTGCTCGTAGGGCTTAGCTCGGTACTCGACGTAGTTGTCCGGAAACGAGGGCTCCTGGCTGGTGTACCCGGCATATTGGCCCTGGGTATCGTAGTGCACGAAACCTAACTGAAGAGCCGTGTCATCGACAAAGTCGATCCACGCCGAAGAGCCCTCTTCGTTCACTTCCCGCACCGCGTCGTGGTTCGACAAGAGGCTGGCAAGTCGTTTCGCATCGGCCTTGCTCAACGCATTCCCCCGGTGCGAGCGTTTTACCTTGCGCGCACGGACGTAATCGACAAAGACATGAAGGTCTCGCCTCAGATCCGGCAACTCGGTGGCAACGTCTAGCCGGCTAACATCGATGGACTCAACCTTCATGAGGGTTGACCTCTTTGACGACGTGTCCCATCTGCACCACGAGGCGTTTGACCTCGGTAACCGCCCCGGAGGGAAACGCAATGAACTCTTCGCCCAGCACCACGACGCGACTGCCCAGCGCTTTTTCCAGGGCGACTTTCAGGCTCAGGTCGCCGACGCGGGCGACCGACAGATTCTCGTGAAGGATCGTCTTGCCGCGGCGTTGCCGTACCGTCTCGAGGGCCTGGTGAAACGCCGGCGCGTTCGTCTGGAGCCAGTCGGCCAGGGGGAGCGCCGCGACCGTGTCCGCCGTCCTACCGAGCTTGACCAGGTTGGGCGTGACCAGCAAGAGCGGCCCTCCGGGAAGGGGCCGCTGGTCGGACATTCGCACCAGGGTTTCCAGAGCGTCAAGAGGAACGGCATCCAGATCCACGGAGACCTCGTCGCCCCTGACGGCCAGATACCGATCTGGCGGAGCATCTGCGGCAGCAAGCGTGGCAAGGCGATACCACATTCGGCTCTCGACCTCCTGCCTCGCCAGGAAGCCCCAGCGCCAGCCGCTCTCGCACACCATTGCGGCGTCGACCTGGAATCCGCAAAAGATCTCCAGGGGTACGGCCAACGCGGCCGCATCGCTCCAGAGGCCGGCCTCCAGGTCAGCGAGAATACGAAGCACTGCCTCGGGAGGCGACAAGGTGTACCGGTTGGCCTGTTTATGGTGTTCTGCCGGGGCCGTCTCCACTTGCCACTGGAGTTTCTGCCATTGCACCAAGCGCTCGGATCGGAACGGCTGGCCGCCCCAACACAGTTCGTCGTCAACGATCTCGACACGGTCCTTTCCAGTTTCCCGGTCGGCCCCCTGGCGGATCGCCGTTTTCAGCTTCTCCCGGGCTACGTCGCTGCGCCAGTCTCCTTCACCGCCGAGGCGTCTGGACGCGACAAGCGGCGGCAGATGGCGTGCGAATTGCACTGGCAGGGCAAACTGCCATCTTTCCATCTTCGCCTTGTTCGTCAATGATTCCGGGCCAAGCGCGAGCAGGAGGATACCTTCGCGCACCAGCCGGTCTTTCACCTTGGAGAACACTCCCTGAAAGCGCTGCGAGAAAGTGCCATACGACCCGGCCTTGCCTTGGGGCGGATTTAGGCGGCGGAAGAAGGTGACGTCCACTGGCTTGTCCTGGCTCCTGAGCAGGTGTAGCAGAGCGATTTCGGTACGATCGAGCGTATTCATCGCAACTGCCACACCTGTGTCCGAGAGGAACAGACTTTCGAGCATCGGACGTGAAGACGCAGCCTGGTTCGGCAGCCCTCGGTTCTTGCAAATGGCCCGGATGTCGGTTTCGGCCAGCACCTCATGGCATCATTTGGTGAAGCATTTCCGATTGGTTCACGACACAGCTCCGTTCGTACTTATCCGCTTTTCCCAGTCCCGAGCGTTGACGAGCGCCCTGTCCAGAGGCCGGCGACGCTTGTGAATCCTATTTCTTTTACTTGTGAATCCTATTTCTTTTAATGGTCGCAACCGCCTCCCCAGTCTAATTACTGTTGCAGTCTTGCCTGGAAATGACAAACGCCTTCCGCGCGGCAATCCGCCAACATCGACGCGTTTTCGGGCGTGGTGCAGGCGACAATACCGTTCATCAGTCGATCGCAGCGAAAATGGCGACCCGATTTAAACTCCATACTTTACGCGCGAAAAACAATTTATCGCCAAACGTTGCGCGGTCGAGCCGACCTCGGTTGGATTGCGTTGGCGGAGCTGCAAATCGGGCGCAAAGCATTAAGCACAAATGAGAAACAGCTCGTCACAAAATTTGTGCGACGAGCTGTTTCTCGTTTGAAGTCGAGGTGACGAGATTTGAACCCGTCAAGGCGCTTCGCCTCAGCGATCCATTCCCCGTTCAGAATGCCGCGTTGTGGCGCAGTCGGTCCGACGACACCGAAGCATTTTGGAAGCGGTAACCGTTCGCCGTTCGATGGTGGCAAGCATACAACCTCGCGTGGAGCCACCGGGGCACTTTCCGGCTGCTTCGGTCGATCCGACCGAAGAGCGCTCCGCCAAGGAGTGCGTCCGGATAGGCGGGCGGGGCGGGGGGCCGGAAACGCCAGGCCGGTAGGCTTTTCCCCGGCCGGGATCAGTTCGCGCTGATCTTGCGCTCGCTCGACTTGGTCGGACACCTGCCTGAGACCATCCTGTTCCCTCGCCACTTACTCCGGACTATCGGAGAGGCGACGAGCCCGCATCACATGAGCGGAGCCGCCACGAGGAGGCGGTCACCGTCCGGATCGATCAGGCTCGAGGTGGCTTCCCGTTGGCCGCTGCGACGCGCGTACCCCACTTGCGTATCGTCGGGCTGCAGTCGGTCGGGCCGACGTCGGCCTCGATGAGGCAGAGACCTTCGTGGCCCAGGGCCGTCTTGAATGCGGCCTCAAGCTCCCAGGGCTGTCGAAGGCCTGAAGGAGCACGCGCGAAGACGACGGGTGGTTTTTCCGCGACGCGGCTGACGCGCCGGCCAGGTCCCGCCGCCCCTCGGTGGCTTTCGACGGTCATCGGGTCGTCGGCGAATCGCCGGACGCGGAAGCCGCATCAGCTCGAACGCCGAGGGCTCGATAGAGATCGGACGAACGGAAGAGGATGCCGTCCTTGACGACCGTCTCGACGCGGCGGATGTCGCCGATCCGCTTGCTCGGGTCGCCGTCCACGACGATGAGGTCGGCGAGCTTCCCGGGGACGATCGAACCCAGATCCTTCTCGCGGTGCATCACGGTCGCCGCGCCCAGCGTCGCGATCCGCAGCACCTCGGCGGCCGGGAGCCCGGCCTCCGCATAAAGCTCGAGCTCGCGGTGCAAGGAAAAGCCGGCCGTGTGGTCCGTCCCGGCCACCAGGGTGATCCCGGCTCGATGCAGCGCGACCAGCATCCGGACCATCGCCTCGAACGTCGCGCGGTAGGGTTCGTCCATCCCCGGCGGGACCGGCAGGCCCCCCCAGAGGTAGGCTCGGCGCACCGTCGGCGGAAGCCGATCGGCCACGGCCGCCATCCCCCTCGCCATCGTGCCGGAGCGATCGAGGTAGTTCGATTCGAAGACATTCAGGGTGGGGTCGACGACGATCTTGCGCTCCGCCAGAAGCGCGATGAACCGCCCGACCCGCTCCGATTTCAGGTCGACTTCGCCCAGATGCTCGGGGATCGCGGTGAATCGGGCCGGGGTGCGTGTGTCCTTGACCTTGTCGGCCATGAAGTTCAGGAACACGAAATTCATGTGTTGCAGCTCGTCGAATCCGAGCCTGACGACCTGCTCGGCGGTCATGAACGCCGGCACGTGGCCGCTGACCCGCATCCCGTGCCGTTGGGCTCGTTCGATGATCACCGGGACCAGCTCCGGCTTGACGGAGCTGTAAATCTTGATCTGCTCGTAGCCCAGCGACTTGTAGCGGTCGACCGCCTGGATCGCCTCCCCGGGGCTGTCCACCAGCACCTTGCGCCGCGCGTACGGCCCGGGCCCGTCGACCATCCCGGCCAGGATCACGCGTGGGCCGATGGTGGTCCCCTCGTCATATCCCCGGCGCGCCTCGAGCAGCCGATCGGTGTCGTTGCCCAGGTCGCGGACCGAGGTGACCCCGGCCGCGATGTTCATCAGGGCGCCGGACTCGAAGTTGAGGTGGACGTGCATGTCCCACAGTCCGGGGAGGACCGACTTGCCGGCCGCGTCCACGACCTCGGCGTCCCGAGGGATCGGGATGGTGCCGTCCGGACCGACCTGCGCGACGCGGTTGCCCGCGATCACGATCGTGGCCGGGGGGCTCATCCGGAGGCGTTCGGGCTCGAAGACCCGGGCATGGGTGATGACCAGAGGCCCTCGGGGTTTCCGCGCCAGTACCTTTGCCAGCGACCGCTGGCGCTCGAAAAGTACGTCGCGCCTGCACGGCGGTGAGGGCCGATGCCGAGTCCTCCCACCCCGCGCGGATCGTCATGAACAGCTCCGATCCTGCGGCGAAAAATCCGCCATCCTCATCGAGCCAGACCGGCGCCGGCGTGAAGCCGAGGCCCGTGATCTCGTACTGCGTACCGTCCGCGACCGGCCCTTCGACGACAGTTGGAGCGTCTCGATCCACTCGATCCGGGCCTCGCCGTCCGGAAGGAGGGCCAGCCTCCGCTCGGGCGCGGCGAGCAAGGCCCGCGCGAGCCAGCCGAGCTCGACCGGCGCCCCCTCGAAGGTGACATAGAACGCCGGGGCGGACACGGCCCGGCTCCCCTGCTCGGCCGAACTCTTCCAATCCGCCTTGCGCCGCTCGATCGAAAACCGCTCCCGGACACGTTTCTTCAAGTAATCATGCCCCTCGGTCTCGATCAGGGTCGGGATACCCGCTGCATTGAGGACCGCGCAGTTGCGTGAGGCGAGGCCCCCGTCCCCTATCGTTGAACTCGAAGACCACGCGGCACTCGCCGTCGGCCGACCTCCGGACCGTCTGGGTCCCGGAGTGGCGGCCCGCCATGAGCACGGTGTAGTCGGCCACGTCGTCCCGAGCCTCGCCGGGGATCGATTGTTGCTGCGGAGCTTGTGGCTCGGCACCCGGGCGAGCGGGATGACGACGACGAGGGCGACGGCGCGAGCGATCGCTGATAGTGAGGCCATGCCTACCTCCGCGACGCGGGATGGTGAGTGTCCTCGAAAGCCGTCCCAGGTTACCGCCCGCCGGAGGGAAATGGAAGCGTCGGTTAGACATGGCGGATAACCTGGTCCGTGGAAACAGGACACCGGAGCATGCCCTTCAAATGATCGTCGTCTCGAGAACAAGACAGAAGGAAAGATAAACGGCCTCATCAACGCGCTGGGAACAAGTCACCGGAGTGCTGCCGTTCGCGCAATCCGAAGCGCTGCTGAATCAGAGATCGGTCCCATCGGGATGATTCTCGGCAAGCGGGATGATCTTCACCGGAGCTTTCGACGGTCCACAGCGCCCGGAACACGGCTGGGAACTTGTGGTTATTGTCCTCGTTCAGCCCTTCGAGTTCCGCGGACTTGAATGGTTCGGCCAGTTGCTCGAAGTTCTTTTTGTCAAAGAGCCAGAGCATCCACTGGAGAAGCACGAGCTTCTGGTCGAACTTTAGCGGGACCGCTTCGGCGAGAAACGTGGCCGTCTGTGATCGGGAGGAACGCCGCTTCGCCATGAATCACGCCCCTCCGGCGTCCAGTTGTTCCAGCCGTGTTAGCCACTCACCAAAGTGTGGACACCGTTCTCGCAACGTCGCCAGCCCGATGTCTTCCGCCAGCAGCGGCCCCGCGACGTTCTCATCGTAGTCCGGGACTCGTTGCTGAATTCTGTACTTTGGATGCGACTGCCGGCCGTGGTTAATCTCTTCGGGAGTTGCGTAGGCGCCGCATTCCTCACACAGGGCTTCGATCTGTGCCTGAGTCGCATCGTAGATCGAGGCGATTCGACGTGGATCGACGAGTACCAGTGCCTCATACTCGTGGACCTGGAGATAGGGAATGAATCGAGTGTCCGCGACTTCCGCTGCCAACGACTGCTGAAGGGCGATCGCTTGCTCTCTGCCTGTCGGCCTCGCCATTCCTGCCTCAAATCCCGGAAAGTCGTTCGGGAGGGAGTAAAGATCGACCATCATCGAAAAACGAGCGTCCGGCGACGGATCCTCCTTGAGCCACGTCTGCATATCGGCCAAAGCATGTCCAAAAGTATTCAGAAGCCCTCCTTGGGGAATTCGACCACGGCGGCGCCGATGCAAGCCCGTGAAACGTGGAGGAAAAAGGAAGACGTTGAAGTTGGTCAAGTGGAGGGTCAAGACCCTGGAAGCAAAAGCCGCCTTGGTTTGTCCCTCCACCGTCAGGTAGAGGCGCTTCATCCGTAAGGCCCTCCTCCAACGACATTCTTCTCCCAGATTTCGCCCAGCGTGTAGTCGGCGCGCCATGCCTCAAGTTTCTCAGCGTCGAGCCTCTGAAATTCGGATGCGCCAGATCGACTATTCACTACAACGATGTTCTCCGGCTCGAAATGATCGAGGAACACCGAGGACTGCGTGGCGAAAACCAGTTGCGAATGCAAGCTCGCCGCCTTGGCCATTCCCGACAGGACTTCGAGAGCCGAGGGGTGCAAGCCCAGCTCCGGCTCATCCAGTGCGATCAGCAGTGGCAATTTCTCCTCCGGCTGGAGAAGAAGGGCCGCGAGTGCGATGAAGCGTAACGAGCCATCGGAAAGCTGGTGGGGACCGAACTCATAATCCCGGCCCTTGTGCGTCCAGTTCAACAGGATTTGCTTCTCGTTCAGCTTGCTCGGCTCCAGCACAAACCCGTCAAAATCGGGGACCATCTGACGCACCGTGGCCGTGATTCGACGATAAGCGGTCGGGTGTTGCTCGCGGAAGAGGTAAAGCATCGCCGCCAGGTTCCCGGCATCGGGATAAAGAAAGCGATTGGCTTCCACGTAACACGGCCTGCGGGCAGCGCTGTTGTCCGATGTGTCGTGAAAATGAAACAAGCGGCACGACCGAAGCAACCGCAAGGCGACAACGGCTGTCTGGTTCTTTTCTTCCGCCGAGCGAAGCAAGTTGGTTTCCGAGTGCCCTGCTCCCAGGTCGACAACGCCTGCTTTTGACAGTCCCTCTCGCAGAAATGCGACACGTTCCTCGGTGAAGATCAACGTACCGCCCGCCGCGGCTGCCCACCGTGCAAAATAGCTCGTTTCGCCGCTGTCCGTGCTGAAAGTGAGCTCCATTTCAGCGACCGGCGTGTCCCTCGTTCCGTAGTGCAGAAGGCTGTCCGCGAAACCGCTCTGGCCCACGTAGTTCCGAAAGCCGGGCGTGGTGGCGAACATGGCGTTCAACAGCTTGAACAGGGAAAGCAAGTTGGATTTGCCTGCCCCATTCGCGCCGATGACTACGGTGAGGGGAGTCAGATCGACTGTTTGATCCTTGATCGACTTCCATCCCGCGACACGAATTCTCTTGAGCATTTGCATCGTATCTCCTCACGGATCGCTCACGTCGAACATGAGCCGCTGGGATTCTTGCTCGATCAGCCGCACCTTCCAGGTTTGATCCGGGCGGCGCAGGTGTAATGGTTCACCGTGAAATGGAGAAACAGGGTTCGAAAAGTTAAGGTAGAGTGAACGTCTGATCTCTGCGTTTCGATTTACCGCTTTCGTACCAATCCCGAATGAGAAAACAGGGCGGCATCGTGCCGCCCCCCTTGGTCTTCGTTCCTGGGTCGGCACTCGGGTCGTGTCTCCATGGAGCCCTATCCTCCGCCCAGGCCATCATTCATCGTAGCGCCACCACACGGCACAGGCAACGACCTTGCCGTCGAGTTCACACGGTCGCTCGGCTCGCCTCTCGGGCAGCTCTCCTTCTCTCCCTGGCCGCATTCCAGCTTGCGATCCCTCTCGGTGACGATCATCCGTTCGCGACTGAGGGGAAGAAAGGGGTAAGGAGGGTAAGAAAGGGGTCAGGATCCGTTCCTGACATCTGGCTTGCGCCGCCGTACCGTCAGGATATTCCAAGACCACGACGTGCCGCGGAAGGCGGCCTGATCTACCATGCCCTTAACCGGGCTAACGCGCGACTGGCTATCTTCGACAATGATGACGACTATGCCGCGTTCGAGCAGGTCTTGCAGCAGGCCGTCGCCCGCTTCGACGTGCGCCTGCTGTCTTACTGCCTCATGCCCAACCACTTCCGTCTGCCGTTGTGGCCCCGCGAGGATGGCGACCTCTCCACCTTCATGCGCTGGCTGACGATGACCCACACCCGGCGCTCGCACGCCCATCACGGGACGGCCGGCACCGGCCAACTGTATCAGGGCCGGTACAAGTCATTCCCGGTGCAGCCGGACGAGCATCTCCTGACGGTGTGCCGCTCGTCGAACGGAACGCGCTGCGGGCGAACTTGATCCCGCGTGCGGAGGAGCGGAAGTGGGGGAGCCTCTGGGCTCGTCGGGGCGAGGACGGGGTGGAGCGACCGACTTTGACGGCTTGGCCGATCAAGCGCCCGCGCGATTGGAGGGCGCGGGTCAACCGGCCGTTGGGCCCGAAGGAGGAGGAGGCGATACTCCGCAGCATGCATCGAGGTCAACCATTCGGTTCGGAGTGGTGGCAGGCCGAGGCAGCGGCCAGGCTGGGTCTGGAGTCGTTGCTCCGGCCCCGAGGCCGACCACGAAAACAACCGAACAACGGCTCCTGACCGCTTTGTGCCCACTCCCGCCCCTTTGTGCCCATTCCCGCGAGGGGTCTCAAAAAGCACAGCCGTCCCAAACGGCGCAGCGTACTGTGACACATAACGTTGACAAAATTGTCGACATTTCGGCAAACTCGAAGCACTAACAACACTATGGAGCAGAGTGATTCGGACTGAAAATTCCGCAGGTGCTTTGAGGCCCAGATGGAAAGCCAGACGATTCGAGTGAGCAAGGCGACCCGCGATATCCTCCGCGACCTGGCGGCCAAGGCGCAGACGACGATGGCCGCAATCGCCGAGGAGGCCGTCAGGGAGTACGAGCGAAAGAAATTTTGGGAAAACTATTACGCCGGCTATAACGCCCTGCGAGCCGACCCGATCGCGTGGGCTGAGTACCAAGAAGAAATCAAACTGTGGGAAACGACTTCGGCCGACGGATTAGAGGACTGGCCGGATGAGTAAGGCGAAAGGGCGGGTTAGGCCAGCGCGTGGCGATGTCTGGACCGTGAATCTCGATCCTGTGGTTGGGCATGAGCAGGGGGGAGTACGACCGGCCCTGATTGTTTCCGTGAATGTGATGAATCAAAGCCCTGCCGGCCTACTCTTCGTGGCACCGATCACGGGAACGGACAGGGGAATCATGGCGCATGTGAGGATACCCGCCCAGGAGGCTGGCCTTACCAAGGCAAGCGTGATCTTGACCGACCAAGTTCGTTCAATATCCATCCAGCGTTTGGGCCGGAAGTTGGGAAGGGCATCCTCGTCAACCATGGCCGAGGTCGCACAGCGGCTAGCTTTTCTGCTTGGTCTCTAACGCAGGGCCGCACGACCGGCCTGGAACCGTTGCCCAGCCCGGCTTGAAGAAAGGGGTCAGAGTGAAGAAAGGGGTCAGGAGCCGTTCTTGACATCTGGCTTGCGCCGCCGTATCTTCAGGATATGCCAAGACCACGACGTGCCGCGGAAGGTGGCCTGATCTACCATGCCTTGAACCGGGCTAATGCGCGACCGGCTCTCTTCGACAATGATGCCGACTATGCCGCGTTCGAGCGGGTCTTGCAGCAGGCCGTCGCCCGCTTCGACATGCGACTGCTGATCTACGGCCTCATGCCTGACCACTTCCATCTGCCGTTATGGCCCCGCACGGACGGCGACCTCTCCACCTTCATGCGCTGGCACGCCCGTCGCGGGACGGCCGGCACCGGCCACCTGTATCAGGGGCGGCACAAGTCATTCCCGGTTCAGTCGGACGAGCATCTTCTGACGGTGTGCCGCTACGTCGAACAGAACGCGCTGCGGGCGAACTTGGTCCCGCGCGCGGAGGGGTGGAGGTGGGGGAGCATGTCGGCTCGTCGGGCCAAGGACGGGGTGGAGCAACCGAAATTGACGGCTTGGCCGATCAAACGTCCGCGCGCTAGGACGGCGCGGGTGAACCGGCCGTTGGGCCCGAAGGAGGAGGCGATCCACCGCAGCATGAATCGAGGTCAACCGTTCGGTTCGGAGTGGTGGCAGGCCGAGGTAGCGGCGAGGCTGGGTCTGGAGTCGTTGCTCCGGCCCAGAGGCCGACCACGAAAACAACCGAACAACGGCTCCTGCCCGTTTGTGCCTCACGTGTCACCCTCCTGTAACCGCCCCTGTCGCCGTAATTCCATGGCGATGAACGGAGCGCGACGCGTGAGGTGTGCGAGCGAGATTTGTTTCGTCTGGTACTCTATCACGTAGCATCGGCGAAGATCCTGGCATTCTCGGTCGTTAAGTCTCAGGCGGGCGATCGTTTTCTCCGCCCGGTTCCGAATCAGTGCCGATAATGTCGTAGCCGGTTTGACCTGGAAGCTGACGAATTCCAGCTCAAACCATCCCGACTTGACCTGGAACGGATCGAGAACAAAGATCGATCGTTTTTCCTTGAGTTCATCAGCGAGCATGCCAGGCGATAGTTGTTCCACTCGTAAACTTGGCTCCATTCCACCGACCTGGGGATCATGTGATCGACGGTAGCCGCTCCCGTCACTTTCTCGATATAGACGGCCATGTATGCGCAAATCTGGTCGTAAGCCAGCATCATGTCATCGAGCGCTTCCGTCCAGAAAGGGGGGAAACTCTCCGACCGAATGTCTTCGCGACGATCGGCGATCTTACTGCGGCGACGGCCGGGTCGTCTCACGAGCGGGGGCTCGCCGACCAGCTCGGCGATCGCGCTCAATCCCGGCTGGCGCACCTTCCGATCGAAATCCGGCGGTTCGGGTGCTGGGTTGACGGGAATCACCCTTCACCCCGCATTTGCTCGAGGTGGTAGCTCCAGCGAATCCAGAAGGGGTCGACATCGCCCAGCACCCTCCGCAATTTCTGATCAACCCTCTCGAATTCTGCCAAGCTCGGTTTCGATGACCGGCGCAGTAGCTCCTTCGCTTCTTCAAGAGCCTCTTCGGCCTCGATTCCGCGCGGTTCGGAGAGGTCGAAAACCGTGGATGTCAGCCAGTTGTTCACGTCGCCGACGCGCCGCCACGGAAATTGCCGCAGCTCAACCCGGTCATTCACCAGGTCGAGCTCCCAGATCGCATCCTTCTGGTCGTCGAACTCAGGCTCGATCGAGGCGAGCACCAGCGGTGATTGCGTCGTGGCGATCAACTGCACCGAGACAGTTTGAGTTTCTGTCAGAGCACTCATCACATCCAGAAAGCGCCTTGACGATCCGGCGCTGCCACTGGGGATGAAGATGGGCCTCGATCTCGTCGATCAGGAAGACGATCTCCTTGGCGGGCTTCATCCCGCGGATCTCGCAGGCGCACAGGTGTTCCTGCCAGGTCCAGACCAGCAGGTAGGCCAAGGCAACGATCCGCCTTATCCCGGCCGAGGCCACGGCAAGCGGCACATCCTGCTTGTAGGGAAGCATCAGGGTGGGCTGATCTCGCGTATCACCCAGACCGATCCGCACCAATTTGCCGGGTCTCAACAGCTCCTTGGCAGACGAGCTGAGTGTCCGCAGGACGCGAGTGAGCTGACTATACGCGTCGCCGAATTCCCGCTGCCAGCTCGCCCAGTCGAGAATCAAGCCATTGCAAAGCTTTTCAGGACTATCGCGCGGCAAGCCGTCCCAGACTTCTTCCGGCTTGAATCGGAAGGCCGGCGGCAGGTCGGGTTTCCCAATATCCTTGTCTTTCCAGTAATTACGGGCCGGATCCCAGACGGAAAAACCGCCGTCCGCGTGGGCGTAGATCACCATTCCGGCGATGGCCGGACGACTTGGCTTTCCAGACCAATGCTGTTCAGAGTGGTTGAAAATCGACTCGTTCTTGAAGAGACCGCCCGACGCCTTCTCGTAGCCGTACCCGATCGACGAAGTGCCTCTGTGTGTTCCCTCGGGCGTCTTCCAACCTCGACGAGGTGGCGTCGCCGGGGACCTCGCCCATGTCCGCGTCAGCACCCACCAGGCGATATCCAGCAAGAACGTCTTGCCGAGGCCGTTGTCGCCCGTCAGGAAGTTCATCCGGGGTTTGAAGTCGATCTCCATTTTGGGAGCGGGGCCGACGTTTTCGAGCTTCAGATAGTTAAGCATCTGTGTCTTTTCCTCGAAGCCGGTACCGAGTTCCCTGGCCCTTGCCCGGACGTTGGACGGCGAACGATGTCATGCCGTTAATGATCTTTGCGAACGCCCGGCCAGTGGCTTTCATGGACGTCTCGCGGCGAATGGATGTGAACAGGCCAGTTCGCGGGTCAGCAGCTATCCAGTCACGGCCGAGGCGTTCTGTGCGGTCAATGTTTCAATCCTTCTTGTGATGGAAGCGGGTCAGCGACGGCGTCATAATTGCGTCTCCGTCTCAGGTTCGCGGTGTTTCAATCCTTGTTGTGACCGAAGCGGGTTTGCGGCTGGAGTCCCAGGGCTGCCGTGCCGCTCGATTATGCCTGTTTCAATCCTTGTTGTCGTGGATTGGTCGCGTCAACATGCACGTCGGTCTACGTCCCCGGCGTAGGGCCGATGCCGTTTAATCAGTGATAAATGGAGGGCACCGAAGGTTTTGCATCTCGTTTCCGCGCGGTGCGTGGGAACGAGAGGCCCCACTCCCTGGACTCCGGATCGCAGCGCACGGTATCGCGCCTTATGATTCCGCTGCACCCGACCCGATCGGGGACCATGCGACAGAGCCCGATAACTTGCGAACCTCCCTCCCGTTCGGTCTAATGACTTCGGTGAGCCCGCCGACGATCTTGGGATCGCACTAATGTACATTAAAGAACTGCACATTGAGAATATCAAGCTCATTAAGGAGATGAGGTTGCTATTCTCGCGCCGAGGAAACGCGAATGTGGACCGTTTTGGTTGGGGAGAATGGCCTATGCAAGACATCGATCTTGCAAGCGATTGCCCTCGCAGCGCTTGGAGCGGATAGCGCGAATGGATTTCAGGAAATCATCCCCTCTCTTCCCGACAGGAGGAGGAAGAGCGCGACGGTCACAATCGAAGGAGAGTTCCAGTTCGGTCGGGTTCGCAACGACCGAAGAACTTATCCCGGTGTCAGCCCCGATCGAGCAACTCCCTCCGCGCTCAAATCTTCGGTAAAGATCCGACCAGGCTGGTCCCTCTTCCTGGGCGGCTCTTCGTATCGATACCCAGAGAACGGGAGATTGCCGGAACCAGCAAGTGGCCCTGTTTCAAACAATGCGTCAGCGACCGACCCGTTGAAGGAAGCCAGGGGGATGGGGCTGCCCTTCTGGTTCGTCGCAGGTTACGGAACCGCGCGCTCCCTGCCCGTGCCATTCAGCACGGAACGCATCGGATCGCCCGGCCTGGAGCGACTGGCCTCTCTCTTCGACCGTGGACGCATCGTAGGAACCGGATTCGCAGATATCCTGAAAGCCAAACTGGTCAAACCTTACGCGCGTGTCTTGCAGCATGCTCTGCTCGATCAGAACGGGACTCTGCCCAGGATCGATCGCTTAGAATTGCGTGGCAAGGGCGGAGTCAAATCCGCCAAGCATCTGGTCGAGTCGCACCGCTTCGAGTTCCAGTCAGGCAGTGAGCGCATCCGCGTGCCGGCGACCTGGCTCTCCCAAGGATACCAAGCAACGATCTCCTGGATCGCCGATCTGGTCGGTCAGATGTTCTGGGACGCGGAGGGAGAGGTGGACTTGAGTGAGATGGAGGGGTTGGTCCTCATCGACGAGTTAGACCTTCATCTGCACCCCTTGTGGCAGGTGGGCCTGGTACGCGCTCTCAAGGCGACGTTTCCGAGGGTGCAATTCATCGTCACCACTCATTCGCCGATGTTACTCCCGGGCCTGGAGAGTGATGAGATTATCCGTCTGAAGCTCGACGATGCGGGGAACGTCACATACGACATGGCCGAAGAATCCCCGGCGCTCCTCACCGGGAGCCAGATCTATCAGGATTTCTTTGGAATTGACAAGCTTTATCCGACAGACACCGGCGAAGCGCTCTACCGATTCGGTTATCTTGCGAGCGACCCGAACCGATCGGACGACGAGGATGCGGAAATGCACAGACTCCATACCAAGCTCCGTCGCGCTGGAGTGGAGCCCGGGCTGCAGCCGGTCGATCGACAATGATCCCAATACGCCGCGGTCGAGAACCCACCCGCCTTCCCCCAATCCGCCGAACCGAACTGGCGAATGCCCGGCCGCTATATGCGGCGGGCACTCTCGACAACGACAACATCGGAACCGAATATCAGGCGGTCCGAAACGACCTTTGCTCGGCACAGCACTGCAAGTGCTGCTACTGCGAACGCAATAACTTCGAAGCCTCCTACAGCGACGTCGAGCACTACCGACCCAAGTTGCGCACGGATCGAGGGCCCGGCCTCCCGGACCATGGATACTGGTGGCTCGCGTGGACATGGCAGAATTTGATGTTCGCTTGCCCTGTCTGCAATAGAACATGCAAAAAAGACCAGTTCCCCATTGATCCTATTAGCACGCCGCTTGTCCCAGAGCAGTCGCCCCCCCTCTCGGAAGTCCCGCTGCTCATCGATCCTTGCCGAGAGGATCCGATCAACCATATAAAGTTCACCTATCATTCAGGTTTGCCGAAGCACAGGTGGAGGCCGCTACCCCGCAACGGCAGCACGAAAGGCGACCACACGATCCGCGTGGCGGGGCTCGATAGACCCGGGCTTCTCGACCTTTACGACCGTCACGTTAGGGACCATATCGAGCCGATCGCAACACAACTCCAGGCAGAGATTGCCACCGCCAATGGACCGGGGATCGTCGCGATCTGGTCGAATGATGCGGTGAGGTGGCTCAATCCCGGGCGTCCCTTCACGGCACTCTCCCACGACGCCATCGATCATTACGTCCCGCTTTCTGAACGGCGGAGATGGGGCCTCCGTTTACGGAGACCAATTTGAGGCTTTCGCTGTCTGCTGTGATTGGCGACAATTAAAATCCCCTGTCGCGTTGACTCATCGTTCGCGCTACCGAAAGCAAGCCGTTGCCTCACTCGGAATGCTACCCCAAACGGCCTTTGAGAAAGGGTGCAGTCGATCACGGTGTCACAGGTGGCAGCCTTGTTGTCGCTCCAACCGATCAATGGACAGTCGCCCTCAGCCATGACGCATCCGAGAGTCCAGCGTGAGGCCGATGCCACGATCCTCGGTAACATTTTTGAGTGAGGCAACACGGAGGGAATTCTAATTGTCGCTGATCACTGATGTAGTGGAGGAGGGATTGCTCGCCGTTGATCATACGATTGTCCCAGCGTCTCCGCTCTCGACGGTGCCCGACCGTCGCGGCCTCTCAGGTTAATGCATTGAGAGACCCCAATTGCTCCCAGACTGTTCTCGGGTGAGAAAAATACACCGACCTTCAAGCCGGGTTTCAGTCCGAGGGCAAAATCGCCAGCACGCGAAGTGTTTAGCGTCGACATTGGCTCGGCAAGCTCATCTGGCGGAGCCTGAACGCCCCGAGTTCGGGTGGGCGTTGACAACAACCATAAACTCATCCTGAAATCGCTTCGCCTCGGTCAGTCGCTTCGCGATGTGGGGCCATCTTTCTTGAATAACTCCTGCCCGCTTTCGATAATCGGCCTGCCGTTTTGGGGAAGCGATGAGCCTTGGGCTGTTGGCCCAACCGACCGGCCGGATCCGGATGGCATTCCCATCCCTTTTTTATCATTTGCCCATCGTGCGGGAAAAAGATGGCGACGATCCATGCCTCGATGCATTTTGACGGAGTGCAAAGGACGGTTCGTGGGGGCGTTTGAACTTCACCAACCCAAGAGAGCAGTATCTGTCGAAGGCGATTGGTGGTGTCATTGGGAGGCGGGCATGGTTGTTCGCACGGTAATACTCCCGAGAGCGTGGCGATCGGATTCACTGGGTAATTTGCGGGGTCTTCGCCTGCCACATCGGCATCCAGATGCAGTATCAGTATGTCATACGAGAGAAAAAGCGGATCGCCTCGCACGCTGCCACTCCCCCGTTCGGCGGCCTGCAAACACCATTTGTATACACCCTTCCAGCCGCCGCCGAGCGGACCAGCGGCGCCGGTGCCCGTGAAGGCCACACTTTCCTCCGGCTGCAACAATTTCAAATCAAATGACTGGCCATCAAGCATTGATTCGATGGCTGCGCTTAGCACCTCGTAGTCCGTGACGCCTTCAGCCACCAGGGCAATCCTCATCGTGCTAGACATCGGGCATACCCCCGATGAGTTTGTTCATCCAGAGTCGAGACAGGGTCCATCCCTGCGAGGCCATTTCGAGCAGCCTTTTATCAACCACAACCCGCTTCACAATGGTCTTTCCGTGGTTGTCACGATCGACTGTGAACAGTCGAACCCTGTCGTCCTGCAAGGGAAGCCCATCCAGGACCGCCGGATTGTGACTGGTCATCAGGATTTGCCGCTCGTGCGGGCTACTCAAGACCCAGTCGGCAAAGTTCTTCATGAGCACTTTCGCCAAACCGGGATTCAATCCATGGTCGGCATTGTCAACGGCGCAGAAAAGCGGTGCCTTGGGATGCACCGCAAGCACCGCGAGAAAAAGAATGTAAAGGGCGCCTTCGCTTGCGTCGTACCCCGACAGGACATTGCGGCCTTCGCGCATGTACCGATCAACAAACCTGATCACCTTGGGCGAGGAACTGGCCGCTTGCGAGAGCGGAAGATCGGTGCTGGATGCCGAACCATAACTCCTGGCCCAATCGATGAGCTCAAGCGCATCTCGCGCGACTTTCTTCGCCGGTCCATTTTCGCCACGACCCAACATGAGTAGTTCATGCACCGCATCTGGTAATCGGCCTCCTGAGAGGCCCAACGGTTGCCGCGGCTGCGTTTCGGGTGCGACGCCGCGCAGTACCGGCGTGGTGGGCGAATAGATGACGTACCCTTGAAGACGGCGCAAGAACGCCAGCGCTGGATCATCCTCTTTGAGTTCCACGGCTCTCAATGCGGCGAGCCCATTCTCCGTGTTGGGATTGTCGCGCATTGCCGGGCCTCTGCTCACGAGTTTGACGCCATCCGCGCTCGAACAATTCCGTCTTGAACCGCCATGCAGGGCTTGGATCGCTCATCGGGTTGTGCAATGAAACGTCATAGTGAGCCTCCAAAGAGGAGGCACTGAAATAGATGTGAGGCAACTGAGGCGGCCGCTTGATGGAAAGGCGGACTTGTAAAGCTTGGGAACTCCCGGACGAACGCCGCGCTGCATCAGGGTCTGATCCGTGACTTTGCCGTCCGCGGCCGCGGACAGAACGCCGAGAGCCTCCAGGAGATTGCTCTTCCCGGAGCCGTTGGCGCCGACAAATACGTTCAGGTGACCCAACTCGATGTCGAGGCTTTCGAGTGACTTAAATGCAGAGACTGAAGCTTTGGTTATCATGCTTTATTTGTGCATAACAAAAGTCATTGAAATCGCATTAAGAGTCTGTCCCACAAGGGGGTCGAGCTTCGTAGAATGGTGTATGAGAACCCAATCCTATCCCAGCGATCTCACCGACGCCCAGTGGCGCTTGATCGAACCACATTTGCCCGTCTATCCGGGCGGACGGCCTCGCACGACCAACCTGCGCGACGTCGTCAATGCCATCTTGTACATCCTCCGGTCCGGATGCCAGTGGCGTTACCTCCCCAAGGATTTCCCTCCCAAGAGCACCGTCTGGAAATACTTCGACCAGTGGCGACACAACGGCACCTTCGAGACGATCCACGACCTGCTCCGCCGCAAGGTCCGCGCGGCGGCGAAGCCCTACTCGCCCCGGACCTCGGCGAGCGTCGACAGCCAGTCGGTCGACACCACCTCGGGCGGTGAACAGCGGGGCCGGGACAATGCCAAGAACGTCGATGGCAGGAAACGCCATATCGTCGTGGACAGCATGGGCTTACTGATGGCCGTCCTGGTGACCGCGGCCAGTATCGACGACGCCAAGGCGGCCGCCGAGTTGTTCGCCCGCCTGGACGGTCAACCGATGAGCCATGTCAAGCGAATGTACGCGGACAGCAAGTACCATAATTTCGCGCTCTACGAATGGGTGGAAACCAATGCGGCTTGGGAGATGAACATCGTGCAACGCCCGAAGGATGCGGTGGGCTGGGTGCTGATGCCGATCCGGTGGACGGTGGAGCGGACATTCGCGTGGCTTGGGAGGTGCCGTCGGTTGAGCAAGGACCGGGAGAAGAGCGTCCAATCGTCGGAGGCGTTCGTCAAATTAGCTATGATCCACATGATGCTCAACCGACTCGTGCCCAGAGGAACGGATGCCGAATTCCATTATCGGACGGCTGCATAAACCCTCTTATGGGACAGACTCTAATACTACTCCGTTAAGAAACGCATTGTCTGATTAAAAACATGAACATTCGGATTGCAGTAGGTGCAGTCCGGCTTGGCCATCGGCCTTAGCAACTGTTGCAACGCCCTACGGATTGCAGGCAGCGTTATCCGTGGACCGTCTTCCCTTTTTTTCCCCGGCTGGACCAGAGCCTCCTTTTCTCGCAGCTGTTCCAAGGCCAAGAAACCATAGGCCAACATCACCAGGCAGGCGTGGTGGTGAAACCCACGCCAGGAACGACCCTCGAAATGATTCAGGCCCAGTTCCTCCTTCATCTGTTGGTAGCCTTGCTCCACCGGCCAGCGGCTCTTCCAGAGCCGAACCGCTCTGATCCGGCTGGTGCTCGCCGGCAAGTTCGAGAAAGCATAGTGGATCTGGCCATCGCTCCGCTCCTCGATCAACAACCAGATCGGGCCGGCGCCGGTGCAGGTGCCTTCAGCCCAGCCCTGGCCCGGCCAAACCCGGACCCAGGCGAACTTGGCCGACAACTTCCCTTTGGTCCCTTCGCGCCAGGTGACCTTGCGACGCGGCAGGCTCTGGGCCAGCGATTTCAGGCTCAGTGGTCGCGGGTTGTCCTCCGCCAGACGGGGCCGCTTGCGGGGACGGCCTTGGGCCGGTCGCTCCTCGGGCCAGTCCCAGCGAGGTTCCTCGGTGAACACCACCATCTCCGGCGTCACTCCCGCGATGTAGAACAACCCCCGCTGTTCCAGCCCCTCGCGGAACGGTTGGGAAACTCCGTAGCCGGCATCGGTGATGACCACGTCACCGGGCAGAAGCTCCTCGCTACGAACTTGATCGAGCAACTCCAGGGCGATCTCGCCCTTGGTCCGTCCGGCGCGGTATTCCTCGGGGACACCGGCCTGTTCGAGCCGCCCAGGGGAACTCGTCCAGGACTGAGGCAGAAACAGCCGCAGGGCCGTGGGGAAATGCCCCTTGGGACTGACGTAGTGGACCGTGACGGCGACTTGGCAGTTGGCCTTCTTGCCCAGTTGGCCGCAGTATTGGTGTTGGACGCCGACAGAGTGCTTGCCCTGCTTCGGGAACCCGGTATCGTCGATGACAAAGATCCCCTGGGGACTGGCGAAGGTCTGAGCCATCACGGTTCGGTAGCGATGGAGCGGCTTCTGTTCGTCCCAGGGACTCTGGTTGACGAATTGTTGCATGGCTTGTTCGGGATCGGCGATTTCGCAAAGTTCAGCCGGGAGTGGAACCCGGTCCACCATGGGTTCGATGCTCTTGCGCTCGCCATCCTGGAGCAGACCACGAAGGTAGACACCACTCCAAGAGCGCTGGGCGGTGTGCCGGAAGTCATCACGGAAGTGGTCGGCATAATCCCGAAGCCGTTCCAGGACTTCGGGAGTGAGTTCGGGTGTGAAGGTTTTGTTCATACTATTCATACGAACAAAGGACCCGGACGGTTCCGTATAATCTAACGGAGTAGTACTAAGACGGGTAAAAAAAGCGATCTGTTGTTTCGCCTCCTGAGGGGAACGCCCGAATGAAGAACGGTTTCGGGCACTTTGTTGGTCCATTCGGTCGGAACCGGCGCGATTTCGCTCTTCTCCGGATGACTGAACTCATCCGCCGCTGTCGGAGGTTGCGCCCGTCGGAATCGCGTGCCTCATGCAAAATCCGGGTGATCGTCGACGATTGCCTTTGCCAAGTGCAAGGGTGACGGGCGCTTAAGCGTGCCGTCCCACGCGGGCGAGTGGCGGCATAGGACGGCGGTGAGCTCGCATAGCAACTCCGCGTCAAAGGGACCCGGGGAGTGCACGAGGATCTCGGTGATGGTCATCGCGTGCCAGTTCTTTTTCAACTCCCACTCGTTACACGAGAATCGCGAGTGGTTGCGGTGCTGGCCCATGCGTCTCTTTGTGAGAGACGCAGAGACGTACCAACTTGCGCCGGCATAATCCGACTCTTTGAGTGCGTATAATGCCTCCGTCTCCCCTGGTTTTCTTGGTTGAGGATCACCGTTTTGAGGAAAGTCTCCGGTCCTCGCGGGCCTCGGCACTTCGCTTTCCTCTATCCGCGTACGCACGACTGCGACGCGACCCAGGCTGGCGCAGTCAGGCAATTCGTCGCCCCCGGTGTCCTTCAATCCGTTCCAGAACCTGCGGCACTCCAACGCATCCAGGAACAAGACCACATTCGCGTGAGGCGCGGTGCCAGTAATTGCTCAACCGCCATGTCGATCACCGACCTCGCCTCTGCCAACGTCCTCTTGTGCTTTGAAGCCAGAAACTCCACGTTGTACTTGTGGTACGGTCTCCAGCCACGCTCGTCGTCGATAAAGCCGATAGCCTCCTGGCTGCCAGCCTTCGCGGCCACGATCGAAACGACGAAACCATTTTCGTTTCCACGCGGCTGGCGGACGTGAAGCGCCCACGTACCACGTGTTCGGCGGGATTCCAGCGACAAGTGGGAACGGCAGCAGGAACACACCCGACCCACGCAGCATGTCAATGACCGCCCGTTTGGCTGGATGGTCCTCGTCCTTCTCTTGTTTGGCTGTACGGTTCCTATTGCTCATGTGGCTGTGCGTGGAAAGAAACTGGTTGACAATTCCGTTGGCTACCAAACCGCGGCGGATATCGCGTTTCGGGTCGCTTTCGCTCCTGTAACATTCGTCCGGGACCCCCGTTTCAACGATCGCAGCCCGGATGACGCCTGGCGCTGCCGCCTTGTTTGCCTCGCAGATTGCCTTAACGGCCCAAGCCGCCACGTCTTCCCGGCCCGACTGGCCAGAAAGCCGGCCTACCGCGCCCGGCGGAGAGACGAAGACAACGGTGATCAGGCCGATTTTAGTGGGGATATCGTTGGCATTGGAGGTCAGTCCGTTCACGGGGATCTCCAGTAACTCGGCCAGGGCGTTCGCCAATCGCAGGCGGGTTCGGTCGTTGCCGTACAAAATGACGATATGGAACCGCTTCTCTCCGGTCGCCTTGACAGCCCCTTCGACCGCCGCCAGGCCGGTCGGCGGTTTTGGTCGTCTTGCCAATGCCGGCGCGCCTTGACCATGGCCACGTTTTTGCGCCTGGGAGACAACGAAGGGCATGCTGTGCCACAAGGTCGTGAAACACTTGGCCCGGGCCGTCACCGATCGGGTACCGCGACAGAGGCAGCTTCTCGCCCATTCGTGCTCGAACATTTCCGAACTCCGAGAGTTCGACCTTAGCTGGTTCCGGAGGGACGTGCAGCCCGCACTGCCGCAGGACGTCCGGTGCCCGGTCGGCCCAGAGCTTCTCCTTCCTGCGAGTCGTGTCATTCCATCGTTCATCGACCGCGAAGTAGAGCAGCAGTCGCCCTTCGCCAGTGGGTCGCTCCATGCGTGCTTAATGTCTGCCCCCCAGGACGGAGCCAACTTCACGAAGGATGATTGGAGGTGCAGCACGGGCAGTTCCAGCCCTGGGACTGCGATAAATACCGGCTTAATCTCATGAATAGCCGCAAATTCGTCACCGCGACCCGCGAGTCGCAAGCCGCGCCAGGTCAGCAAGGACGCCTCACTGTCCAGCCGGAGTGCCTTCTCTGTGCCGTCATCGACCCGAAGCCCCTTCTCGGAAAGCATGTGGGCTGCCTGCCACTGCCCGACTCTCCAAAGCCATCTTTCCTCGGGGGACGGGCACGCCCCGTGCCGCCTGCCGAACCTGTCTGCAATGCTGACCGATTCGATCGAGAACTCGTCGACGCCTTTAGCCAGCTCTCCCGCTTCGCTTTCCATTACGACGAATTCCCACGCCTTAATATGCGCCGCAGTAGGTTCTCGCTGATCTTCTCGCGGCTGAAGAAATATCCAGTCATCGTCTCTCTCTCGCCATTTATCGTTTTTCGGGTCCAAACGCACGAAGTCATTGGAGTGCGCCGCGAGTGCCGTTCGCAGACTGGCGTATGGCAGCAAACGCTTGCCTCCATCAGAAAGCCGTAGCCACGCGTCCTTAAATCGCGGTCCAATTTTGTATCTGAACACGTGGCCGAAAAAGTCTTCGCTCAAGAGGAACGAAGTTGTTTTCAATTCGCTAGTATTCATTTGTCACACCTTCAATCCCGCGAAATCCGCCAGAGCTTCTAAGAACGAACGATGCAATCGCATCATCTCGGTCAGTTGACCCGCCTTCTCCCATTTCTGGAACGTTTGTTTTATCAGTTTCCTCCAGCCGACGGGGCCGCCATGGAATGCGCCGTCAACGAGCCAGATGCCAACGTCGGTGCCGCCCCGGCGGCACCGGCCAGCCAGTTGTTCCAGATCGACCAGGACGTCGCAGAACACGGCGTGCCGCAACTGGGAGGGCATTTCGCTGAACTTTCCAACGCCCTTAAAGAACTCGTGGAAACATTTTTCTGTGTAGCGCCGTTCCTTTTCCATTCGTGTTGTGACCGTATCGCCGACCAGCGCTCGCAGGTTAGCCTTATAGCTCACGTAAGCTATGGCTTGTCTCACGTTGTCGGTCGGTGGTACCGGCCGCACGAGGACGAAGATCGAGGCGATCGCCGATTTGCCGCCGCTACCAGGTAAGACGATGTTGTGGCAGCGGGCAACCACGTTGAGCGGTGCGATGAGCCGCGTCTTCGGACTCCCCGAACTTATCGATGTCCTTTCGGGGGATCGCCTGAACGCCGAGTTTTTCCCGAGCCACTTCTTTGTCTCGCACCGCGTACCGAATGCTCCGGTCCGCCTCTGCCCGCCCGCCAATGGCGTGCTCGAGGGCTGTCGCCGCGGAGCGAGTTTCCTTGTAATTGCCGGTAACGAGCAAGACGCGGGCTCGCCCTTTCGTGGACTCGTTGGTAGCCAGAACGTTCAGGTGCTCTTCCAGAATCTGTTCCCACATCAGAGAAGTAAGGCGTCCGACACGCTCAAGTCGTTGCGGCAGGCGTGCTTCGCCTGACACTCGCACCGCCTTCCGATTGGTATCAATGGCGTGGTAGGGATACACCGCAATGCCGCTGGGACTGTCGGGTTGCGCGAGCCGTACGGGACTACGGACGTGCGACTTCGGCGAACCGGGGAAATAGGCCGTCGCCGAAAAGCCGAGCACGATCCGTTGATGACCGGCGAGAGCCAACGCCGTCACGTCTCCAAGGCTGTGGATAAACCCATGGGGATCGCCTTGCAGCACTTCGGTGTGAACCGCCGCGGCCATCGCTGTGCTCTCGAAAGGAGAAGCCGGTCGGTCTGTATTGCAGTGGACCGCGGGGCGAAGGTCTCCACGGCACGTATCCGAGCAACGCACCACGAACCTTCGTTGCCCGCTCCAGTCCGTACTGTTCGAGAGTCGGGAGTTCGTAACGCACCCCCCCCAAGAGCCGCTCAAGGTTGCCCAGCACCACGCGCAGGACCAGAGCGTCGCGAGAAAAAGTCTGCCTTCGGCACCTGCGAGCGATGCTTGTGTAGCGGCCGCGGCCAGTCGTGGAGGATGACCATCAGCTCGCGTTGCAGTTCCGAGATGCCCCCTCTCTGATTGTCCCGCTGTGAGAATCTGCCAACCGCGACACGCAATTTGTCCGCGTCCTCATCGTCGGTGATTTGTTCACCCGAGAACACTTCGCGAGTCGGTGGATGCTGCCCTCAAAAAGGCGACCAGCCAAGAACTGATCACGGCTGATTGGTAGCCGCATTTTATCCCGACAGTCCCACGACACGTATCGGTTGACAAGCAACCCATGTCAGTTCCTCCGCCATCCAACCGAGATCAGCAAGATGTCTGCGGACGTGCTCCTGGAGCAGAACTCTCTTGGTAATTTTCCAGCGGCCTTCGCACCCACGAAATCATCAAGAAGCCTGTGCACTTCGCTCACTCGCCGGTCTGATTCGAGCTCGAGTTCGCCGCCAGACGTCTCGATTGCCTTCGCCTGGAGTACGTCAATCTCGTCGACGAGTACCACTCCGCAGTGCCGAAGGACCATCTCCAACACGCTCATCTTGTATACTTCTTGGCCGTCGACCACGAGAGGAACTGGCACCTTTCCTGAGAGGGAATGCGTCGTGGTTGATCACGAGGATGTCCGCAGCCCGCGGCCGTGCGAAAATGGTTGAACTTCGGGCATTCGCTGGCGAATGGGCAGCTCACTGTTCCCCATTTTTCTTTTTTCCGGCCGATACGAGCCTGAAGATACTGGAGCTTAAAACATGGTTCGTGGCCTGGTTCGTGGTTTGAAGGCGGGTCGGAATAAGCCATCAGTTGACAGAAATACGCCAGACCGTTCAACGGCGAGCGAGCTGGCGGAATTGCCTTGGCGTCGGTGTCCATGTACTCCTTGGCCTTGCGAATCAGACTGCTTGCCCAGCTTACGGTGGCCACTCTCAGGTTTAAGCCGAGGGTTTCGATGTCTCGCTCCAGCCGATCGGCCTCTTCTATGACCAATGATATGTCGGGCAGCACGATGGCAACCGCGACTTCACGGCTCGCGAGATCCAGGGCGAGCCGCGACGTGCGACAGAATTGACTTGCCCCCGCCAGTCGGTGCGATCAGCAGTTGTGTGCGGCCAGCAGAGATTGAAACGCCCTCACCGAACGGCGAGTCATTCTTGTCCTGGGTTAGTTCCTTGAGAAGGTTCTTGAGCGTGTTGTGGTGGTAGGGGGTGGTTGGCGAACCGCTCTTGGAGTCGATCTGTTTGGCTAATCGGAGCAGGCGGCGTCGGTTAAGTTCGACACTGTCCGCACTCGCCCGCTTGTTTCAGTTTCGGCCAAGCGTTTTTCTTGGAGGAGAAACGCGACACATTCTCCGACGGGACGCCGAGACCCGATGTCGCGATACCTGAACTCCAGTTTGGTTGCGCCACGCCTTGGGCCAGTGGAAACGAAGGCACCCGCGACCGCGAGCACCCTGCCTCGATTACGCCCAGAAGCTCCCTCAAGTAGTCCGGCAATGTCCTTGCCACTTGTGTGCTCGAATACGTCTTGCGGCTCCCCGGCCGCATGCCCAAAGCCGAGCCTCTGCTCCAGGGTTTTGCGTGCCTGATAGAAGAAGACTTTGCGATCGGCAAGGGCCTCTGGCCTGAATCGCATGAATTTGGCGATGCGTTTCTTGTCGGCGAGGGGCTGCTTCACCTTCCATTGATCCCACAGACGTAGCCGCCCGTTCGTAAACAGGATCGCGTAGCCCAAACGACAAGGCGCTGGCAAGTAACAAACCACGAGGGCCAACGCGGCGTCCACCGCAAGCTGCATTAGTGGCTCCGAGGGACGGATCCGGTTTACCACGATCCTTTGATTTGTCACGCTTTCTCATATCAGGGCCCCCTTTTGGCGTGGCCCTGTCGCGTACGACGTTCACGAACTCGTTGAACGTCATGAAATCCAAATTAGGGTCGGAATTCCACTGTTGCAGTATTTCAGGTTGGCGGCTTCGCCATTCTGGGACGACGATAACCTGCCTCTCACGTCTCTTCTGCCTCTCAAGATGTTTGGCCAGGTACCAAGTGCTTTCCCAGTCCTTGACATCGACCCGCCACTCGTTTTCGCCAGCCACGACGTGCAGGTCGTAACTGTCCAGTGCCTGCCATGGCCTACATCCCACGCCTCCGAGCTCTCTCAGAGCAGCCGCTAGTTCCAGTTCGATCAGTCCCGGCTGAAGTGTGTATCTCCACGCCCCGCGGCGTAAACGAAGTAGGTCCTTCACCTCTATCGGCGAAGGCCGCTTCATCTTGCCCAAGGCTATCAAACCTCGATGGGTCCTCTGAAATCACGGCTACTGCGTGCTGGCAGCGATCCGACTCACATTGAACGATGTCCGCAGGTCAGCCTCATCGGCCAACAGCATCGACGGCACGGGTAGGAGACCGTACCAGCTCGACAAGAAGGGGGTATGTCCTCGAACAGGTCCGTCGGTACGAGGACCCGACACGCCGTAGCACGGAGATCGCTTCATCTATGGTCGCAGTGGGATGGTCGATCAAGAATCGCCGAAAGTCGCGGTATTTTTCGTCTCTGTCTCCAGTGAGATCTTTACGGAAAACCTCACGTGCTTTCCGGACCAGCACTTGGACGACTTCTGCTTCCGCTTCGGGGCCGCGGGACTCGTAGCAGAGGAATCCTGGGCAGTTTGAGTGAGCTCGCCCCCTTGGGTCAGCAGCGGCCCTCCGATCACGGCTAGCCAGTCCCCGCTCGGCGTTCTCGACTGCGTCAAGAAGTCAGTGACAGTCCACGCCGGCGGCACTCCCGTGTTAGCGAGAGCCGCCGCCGACCTGGCATCCGCGACGCCGGCCAGTCTTTCTTCGCGCGACCGTTCGGGGTCAAGTCAATCCCTCAACGCCCGTGCACATTCCAGGCGTGCCACGTCCCGATAGCAGTCCGGAGATGACGTGTCAGTACTCATGGGGATTCCTCGGGGCTCGGTGTAATTTGATTAGGATAAAGAGGGAGGTGCTGCGGTTTGTGATATCCCTACCATTGCGAGCCTCCGCTATGCTTCTGAAAACAACCTCCCCTGGCCCTGGTATTCATCCTCGCTTCGGTAGATGGTCTTGGTCCCCCTGGGGATATCGATCAGCTTGAGCCGCTCGAGCCGGAAGACAAGGTTGGAAATGCTGACCTGGGCCTCGTCCTTTCGCGCCCCGTATAGGTCAGCCCATAGCTCGTCAAGTCGTAGCGAGTCTGGCACTGCCGGATCAGCCACGCGGGCATCAACGGGGCCGACTGGTAGCGGTCCACGGCGGTACGCACCCCCGGAGCGGTCCTGGCCATCGGTCAGCTTCTTGTAGAGCTGATAGCCCCGCTCGTCCTTGATGGCCCGGTTGATGAGGACTTCGATCAGGCAGGTCCGAGGTCTTCGCCAGATGGCGATGGACGACGTGCGGGGCCAGTGTCGATGCCTGGCAGGGTCGGGTGAGCAAGTCGGCTGCGGTCGACGTCGATGTCCCAGTGGCCCGCTTCGTGGCCGATCGTCTTCCGCTACGAGTCCGGGATTCGTCTCGAACAGTCGCGATGTGCTTCGAGTTCAGGAAGGATCTTGCTGGTTCACGGCGTGCGAGACCCGCCCAGTATCTGTTCGCCCAGGCATTTCCTCGATCTCGTCCCAATCGAAGTCCAGCCCCAAGACTTGCTCGACGATCTTGTTCGACCGGGATCGGGAAGCCAACCGTGACACCCGCTCTTCGCCTCATATTCCCAGACGCTGGCGGCTGATACCTCTTCGATGACATCGTTTTTCAGGAACTTCGGGGATTTCTTGCTCATGTCGTATCGTCCTCGAGTGCTTCCGAGGAGTTTATCCAGGAACTCGTGGTCCAGACTTGGCGAGCTTACGGAAGACATCTGGGCGACTCGATCACCCGCTTTCTTGAGGCTCTCGGGGATCTTCTTCGGCCAGAATCAGCAGTTCGTCATCGTCGGCTTCCAGGACCTTCGCGAGTTTGCAGGATAAGGTTATCACTGGGATAGTCTCCAAAGTCGAGTTTTTGATTCTCGATCTTCGAGATGTACGTGAAGTTGACCTGTACTTTCTTCGCCAGGTCACGCTGCCTGAGGTCCTTAGCCTTCCGCAATTCTCGGATCCGCTCGCCAAACGTCATCGCAATGATACTCTTGTGGGCCGTGAATCTTCGGCTGGCGTAGACTTGCTTGGTTTCCCGGCAGTTGCTCGCCTCACGAATTGTCGGAGGTAGGGCAGGACAACCACTCAATCTAAGATTGACGGCCCACAAATCCAAAGGACGATGAGAAGCTTCCAAGAAGGACGATGGGAAGCTTATCTGATTTGTAGTTGATAGTCAACTGAAGATTCTTCAGCTTTCTCCGCCCGACTGGAGAGAGGTCAACCGCCGGATCAAAGGAAGCCACCCCAGATGGAAAAGGAAAGCCGGTCGATGTCCGATACCTTGAAAAGAAGGTCGAGCCGGTTAGAGTTTGAATTCTAGACGAGAAACCCCGGAGGGTCATTGCTGGGTCTAAAGCACCCGTGAGAGATCTAAAGAAAGGCCCGGTAACACCCAGCCGGACGTTAGCTTTGGATCGATCCAACGATCCAGAAGAAAAGACCCTCTACGTTGTTCGGACTTTGGGCCACACGTACATTCTCACAGGTCGAGATATAGTCAAAACGAGAAAGGAATAGGTAAGAAGAGCCATGTTATCTGTCACGACCAGCCGTGAATTTGCATTTTCTCTGATGCAGGCTGCCCGACTGCACGGCGAGTATTCAGGAGAGCTCGACCATGAAGCCGGCGATCTCTGTGCGTTCTTCCTTGCCTGCTGGTCCTGTCATGACTCGAGAGCAGAGGGCTTGCGGCTTGTCCGATCCGGAAGTTCAAGAAGTGATCGATGGTCCCGAATACGCGGCACTATTTGAATAGGTTGCACTCTTCATTGATTACCATGACTTGACAGCTCTCCAATCAGGAACCACCTCCCCGTCCCGAAGTTCAATGAGCTGGTTCTTCTTGAGTTCCTGCTGGGCCGTTACCGCGGTGTGCTTCCACCTCTTCCCGAATCGTTCGCTATCGACTACGCGATCAACCGTATCGTCACACAGATCGGGATGGATCGCCTGGATGAGAGGATGAAGGTCGACAGTGCTGAGGGGCCCGTGACTCCTCAGAAGGTAGACGACCGTCTTCGCGAAGACAGCGTGACACCCCCCCCAAACGGAGTCTCACGTGTTGATCGTCCGCATCACGGCTTCGTATTGCAAGCTCTATATTGAAATTGTTGCGACACTGTCGCAACGATTGAGCTGCAGAGCCATGTTTGTGTCATATACCGACGCACGTAGGTCTTGCTAAGCGTAGTATTATGAGCCCAGTCCCCCAGCCGCCGTTCGGTGAAATCCTCCTGTACCAGACCGAGGATGGCCACACGCACATCGAGTGCCGCTTCCAGGACGAAACCCTTTGGCTGTCACAAGCGATGATTGCCGAGTTGTTCCAGAAGGACGTCCGCACGATCAATGAGCACCTGCAGAACATTTACGAGGAAGCCGAGCTGGACCCCGCGGCAACCCTCCGGGAAGTCCGGATAGTTAGCCGGTGAGGGCACGCGGGAGGTTGCCAGGGAAATCGAGCATTACAGCCTGGATGCGATACTGGCCGTCGGCTACCGCGTGCGTTCGCCGCGCGGCACGCAGTTCCGTCGCTGGGCGAATCGAGCAGCTGCGCGAGTATCTGGTCAAGGGCTTCCGCAATTGACAACCGCGGCCGAACCGCCCATCGAAGGGTCCGGCGTCCCCGATTCTTCGACGAGTTGCTGGAGCGGATTCGCGATATC